>JABZFM010000016.1 GCA_014237465.1 Desulfobacteraceae bacterium
GGCACCCTGTTTCCAGTCATTGGAATTTCCCAGCACGGGCGGTGGCCGGAAATGGCGGACCGCTGGATGTATGTACCGGAAATCGGCCTGTTAATCATCATCAGCTGGGGCGGGGCCGCGCTTTTATCCCGATTTCCCCGCCCCGGACTCGTCATGGCATCGCTTGGCGCAGTCATTATTGCCGCATTGATATTAAGCGCCCGCACCCAGGCAGCTTACTGGCAAAACAGCATAACGCTATTTGAACACGCACTCAACGTGACTGAAAAAACCGACCTGGCCCACAACAATATAGGCGCAGAACTGAACAGACAGGGGCGCATGGATGAAGCCATTCACCATTTTTTACAGGCACTGCAAATTAATCCAAATCTTGAAATGGCGCACAACAGCCTGGGAATTGCCCTGGACAAACTAGAAAGAACAGAGGAAGCCATCACCCACTATTCACAGGCGCTGCGAATTAATCCAAATCTTGAAATGACGCACAACAGCCTGGGGAACGCGCTAAACAAACTCGGCAGAACCGAAGAGGCCATCTTCCATTATTTACAGGCGATACGGATTGATCCGAATCTTGAAATAGCACACACCAATCTGGGAAACACGCTAAACAGGCTGGGCAGAACCGAAGAGGCCATCTTCCACTATCGCCAATCACTCGCGATCAATCCGAATGACGAACGGGTCCACTACAACCTGTCCGTTGCATTATACCGAAAAGGAGATATGACACAAGCCATAAAACACTTGCAAACAGCTGTAAAACTAAATCCGGACTACACGCCGGCGAAAAATTTATTGAAAAGACTCCAAAATTCGCAGATAAGCAAATGAGATGAAATTCCACCGCCCGATGCGGGGCGCCAAATTCCAATGCGGGTCGGTAAATTCCAATGCGGGTCGGTAAATTCCAATGTAGCGGAGACCTTCAGGTCTCCATAACCCCCGGCCAAAGGCCAGGGAATTGGAAGGCTAAAGCCTTCCGCTACATAGCGGGTCGGCAACGCCCGATGCGGATCGGCAACGCCCAATGTGGATCGGCAGTCGGCAATGCCCAATGCGGGTCGGCAAATTCCAATGCGGGTAGGTAAATTCCAATGCGGGTCGGTAAATTCCAATGCGAGTCGGTAAATTCCAATGTAACGGAGACCTTCAGGTCTCCATAACCCCTGGCCAAAGGCCAGGGAATTGGAAGGCTAAAGCCATCCGCTACATAGCGGGTCGACAACGCCCAATGTGGATCGGCAACGCCCAATGTAAATTGGCAAATTCCAATGTGGGTCGCCAAATTCCAATGTAACGGAGACCTTTAGGTCTCCATATTTATCAACCGATTACCCGCGTTCCCACGGATGGCCGTGGAAACCGAAAAAACATTTATCCGGAAAAGTATTTATAATGATATTTTCAATCACTTCTTCGTTTTTTAAAAAATATTTAAAAATATTTATATATTTTTTCCTCATTGTCATCACCTGTATTGTATATCAGAACATTCACCAATATGATTTCATCAACTTTGACGACGATGCATATGTAACAGACAATTCACAAATACAAAAAGGGCTTTCGTTTCAAAATATTGCGTGGGCGTTTGGGTTTTCCGAAACCGCCAACCATTTTTACTGGCACCCGGTTACATGGGTCTCGCATATGGCAGACTGTCAGTTGTTCGGACTGAACGCCGGCATGCATCATCTGATGAATGTTATTTTTCATGTGATGAACGCGTTGCTCCTTTTCGTCATTTTTTATAAAATGACCGGCGCACTGTGGCAAAGCGCTTTTGTCGCTGTCGTATTTGCCGTCCACCCGATCAATGTCGAATCCGTGGCATGGGTTTCAGAACGCAAAAATCTGCTGAGTACCCTGTTCTGGATGCTGTCCATGCTGGCATATGCGTATTATGTGAAAAAACCGTCTGCTCGGCGCTATTTTCTGCTCACTATCCCTTTTATATTAGGCCTTCTGGCCAAACCGATGCTGGTCACCCTGCCATGTGTTTTTCTGCTGATGGATTTCTGGCCCCTGGGGCGACTCAGGCTTTTCCCCTTACCAAGCAGCCGCCATATTCAAACAGACCCGCCATCATGGCAATCAGCACCTGTACATCAACTCATCGCCGAAAAACTCCCGCTTTTGATAATATCCTTTTTTTCGGTGGGCATCTCACTATTTTCCGCCCATATGAGCCGTCAGATCATTTCCGCTGAGAACATCCCTCTGTCGCTGAGACTGGAAAATGCAGTCGTATCGTATGTCAAGTACATCGGCAACCTGTTCTGCCCGAAAGACCTGGCCGTCTTTTACCCGTTTCCGGATACGATTCCGGTCTGGCAGGTTGTTTCAGCCGCTGTCATTTTGCTGCTCATTACAGCGGCAGCCGTGCGGCTGATCCAAAAAGCCCCGTACCTGATTGTCGGCTGGCTGTGGTATCTGGGGACACTGTTTCCCGTAAGCGGTATTTCCCAGCACGGACGGTGGCCGGAAATGGCGGACCGTTGGGCCTACATACCGGAAATCGGCCTGCTGATCATAATTGCGTGGGGCGGCGCATCACTTTTGGCCAGACTGCCGGGACGCAGATTCATTCTTCCGACGATTGCGGCCACCGTCATCACCCTGCTGGCATTGACCGCAAAATACCAGGCAGCTTACTGGGAAAACAGCATCGCCCTTTTCGAACACGCCCTCGACGTCACAAAAAACAACTCTGTCGCCCACTTTAATCTGGGAATTGCACTGACAAAGACGGGAAAAACCGATGAAGCTATCCGGCATTATCAAAGGGCGTTACGCATCGATCCGAATCATCCGGACATTCATATCAATCTCGGAAACGCCCTGGCACAAAAGGGATATATTGATAAAGCCATTCTTCATCTAAGCGCTGCCGTAAAAATTGATGATCAGAATGCGACAGCACGTTACAACCTGGGAACTGCGCTGGCCACTGTCGGCCGCATTGATGAGGCCATACAGCACTTTCTCGCCGCATTGAAGATGGATCCGAACAACGATAAAGCGCACATTAATCTGGGATCACTCCTTGCCCAAAAAGGAAATTTAACCGAAGCTGTTGAGCACTTAAAAGCGGCGATCACATTAAATCCGGAAAATTGCCTGGCATATTTTAATTTAAGCGTAATCAGTCAAAATATAAATACGATCAATGATGCGATGGCATGTTATACCCTGTCAGTGGATACGCAAGATATCCCTTCCGACATCCGCCGAAAACTGGAAATGCTGCGGTTGCTGAAAAAAAAGCTCAAAGATGAAAGGTGAAAAGGCGACATTGATCATAAAACACAATGTAGCGGAAGGCTTCAGCCTTCCAGAGCCCTGGCTTTGGCCAGGGGTGATGGAGACCTGAAGGTCTCCGCTACAAGGGGCTTTAACATCCCCCGAATTTACATGGGGCGTTAACATTCCCCCGACATGGGGCATTGGCATCCCGCCGTGTCGCGGAAGGCTTCAGCCTTCCAGATCCCTGGCCTGGGGGCCAGGGATTATGGAGACCTGAAGGTCTCCGCTACAAGGGGCTTTAACATCCCCCGAATTTACATGGGGCGTTAACATTCCCCCGACATGGGCTGGTGGTATCCCGCCGTGTCGCGGAAGGCTTTTTGCCCCGTTGAGCAGTATGTGAACCGATATATTTTAACCCGAATACTCAACCGAATTTTAGACCGAATATTCAACCGGATATAAATGAAGGATGTGGTCAGATCGTCCAATTCCAACTTGCCGGTATTTTTTTATTGACTTTATCCGCGAAAGCGTTTACATAAATTAATAATTGCTTGTTAACAGACTCACTTAATCATCCATTTCTCCATCATATAATTTTTTTTATTTATTTTCTTGATTTACGTTTTTTTTATGATATAAAAACAGTGTTCACTAAATTTATCTTTGTTTTAATCAATTATTTTGAATTTTAATCAGGAAAGGAGGTGAAAAAAACCAAATAAAACACCGAGTAACCCGTTAAAAAGTAAATATTATACACAAATGGTGAAATATTAAAATTTTACCATTTATCAAATTCAAATCTTTTGGAGGAAAAAAATGAAAAAATTAGCACTTATTTTAGCATTAATGTTAATCCCCTGCAGCGCATTCGGTCTGGAAATGTTAACAGACAACGCATTGGACAACGTAACCGGTCAGAGCGGTGTTTCAATCGCTGCCGACGATATCCAGATTTTCTTAAATGTCGAAAGATTTGCATGGATCGACTGTGACGGCTATGGTACGGAATTGGCTTACGGCGGACAATGTGACTCATCTCTGGGTGGTGCGATTTATATTGATAACTTCCAGATTGACCTGCTGAACGTCAACATGATCGGCGGCAGAGGCTCAATGGCAGCTGTTAGCACATCTGAAAGCAATCAGACATTGAACGGAAACGCGTTGGGCGGTTCCACCTGCGGCGTCATCGACCTGTTCTATGACTATGGTAACACCAATTTCGGCGCATGCCTGCTTTCCGGTTCTCTTGCCGGCGCAACCAACACTCTGGGCATGGACAACTACATCAATGTCAATCCCTGGGGATCAACCTCCCCGAACGGTGGTTTCCTGGCCAAATCAATTACGATTGACGCCACCATGGCACTGCCCCTGCATTCAGCCGGATGGCGAGGCAACAACTGGGCTCATTACACAGGCAGCGAAACTATCGGCGGTGTTTTGATTGGTCTGCCGACCGCAGAAATCTACATTGGGTCACTGGTCATCACCCCGAGATTTACCGCTCAGATCAGTGCAATTCCTGCTGCTGTTGCAGGACTTTGCGCCAACGAAGGCGAATCTTACGGAACATTTGAATTACAGGGCATTACCATGTCAATACTCAGCGGATGGGTAGAAATCGCTCCTACGGGTAGAGATTATGACTCTTACTAATATCGTGTAGCGAGATTTATATTTAATGTGATATATTTTTGCATAAACGATATAAAACGGTAAGTAGCAAAAAAAACAGAAGCGAAGAGGGACTCCTCTTCGCTTCTGTTAATTGAATAACCCAAAAATCATTATTAAAAAACATGCCCCACTTATCATCCATCCGACAAATCACATTATCCTTATTGGCATTGGCATACTCCTTATTAATTTATTTATTTATTTTTACTGTGAGTCCGGCTTGCACCTATGCCGAATTAACCGAATTGGCCAACGCTGAAATGGATTCTGTCTATGCAGCGTCCGGTATTGCCTATGGAATCAAAGACGTTCAGATATTTCATGTCATCGATCAATTTATTTATTGCCCGGATAACGGCGATGGAGATTATCTTCACTTCAAACTCTATGCCCATGACGGATTGGGCGGACCGGTAAAATACAACTTTGAATTTGCCACAGCCGGCGCCATGACAGCATCCGGGATAATAACAATGGATATTGCGACCAATGAAATCGCCCCATTGGATGACTGGGACCTCTCAACAGGCCCTTCAGATTTTGACACTGTATATAAAGTCATGCAGCACACCCACTGCCCATTATGGGATCAGGATCTCGCATACTCTCTCATAGATTTTACATTTTCAGACGGTATCTCCAGTTATAATCTGGGAGAATTTGACATCGGCCCCATTGACCTTCGTTCCTATGGTTTCCATATAGCACCCCATCCGGGTGATGGAGTAGATTTTGATTATTCCTTTGAGTCACATATTCAATATTTATCATATGCATACATAGCTGACCCAGTGACCCCCGCGAACACCAAACGATTAACGTTTGAAAATATGCACTTTGGCAACACCTTTGATTATGGTATCGCCGGCGATGACCCCACAGATCCAACAACATGGAAATCAGATATCGGCGAATTCCAAATCGGTGATATGTTTGGCGATCTGACCAGCACGGACCCTAAAAACTGGCACTCCCGCCCGGCTCAGATTGATGCCGTCATGACAAATCGTTGGGACAATAGCACTTATTACGGCGCCCTTCTCCTTCGCTTGCCAATGGAAGGTGCCATCCGTTTTGAAAAAGCAGACTTCGGCGGCACGGACTTCGGTCCCGGCACCATTGATGGGATTAACATCTACCGCATGGATATGTATTTGATTCCGTAACCCCCCTCTTGCTTTTCCCCTAAATTTGACGGCTTCGTAAAAAGTCCAAATTCTGTGTTGCGCTGCAGTCTTCGTCACTGCGGAGTAGGCTAACTACGCCTCATTCCTCAGAATTTGCGCGCCTTGAATTTGAAACTTTTTTCTTTGCCATCTGAATCTGACTTTTTACAGGATCATCAAATTTAGATCCTCATCATTATTTCTTTTTTTACCAAACTTCTTGATTTTCCTTTATAACTTATTTTTTTCAATTGACAAATTATAGGTATTTAAATATAATTGATAATCTTAAATCTATTAAACCTAATAACTCTGGTGGGGAAGCAACCCACCGATAAGATGGTTTTGATATGCATGTACTTATCGGTTTAGTCATTTCAGTTTGTATCTTTGCAAGCTTCCATGATATACGAGTGATCCCTAAAGATGAGATCAGTCTTAATATCGGCGGCCAATACCCCGTGTTTACCCACCAAAACGTAACGCCGCTGTCGGCAATTTTAGATAAAAACATCGTTACGCAAACCCACGATTTCAGTTGTGGTTCAGCAGCACTTGCTACTTTACTCAATTATTACCTCAACGAAAATTTTACAGAAAGCCAGGTTATTCAGGGGTTGATGGAATACGGTAATAAAAAAAATATAACGGAACGAAGAGCATTTTCTTTGCTGGACATGAAAAAATTTGTTGGCTTATTAGGTTATAAAGGGGCTGGTTATAAAGCCGAAATAAACGACTTAATTGAGCTCGGCACTCCCTGTATTATTCCGATTGAATTTTTGGGATACCGGCATTTCACAGTACTAAAGGGAATTTATGATAATCACATTTTCCTGGCGGACCCTTATAGGGGGAACACCAGTTATACGCTTTCAGCATTTAAAAAAATGTGGTATGAAAATGTTATTTTTATCATTGAACCCGGAGGTGCGCCAACCCTTACTGCGCTGCAACTAACCAATGATGATCTTAGATATATTAACGAGAATACCCTTCAAGACATTCTATTTGAAAACACTCACGAGATTCCTTTTCCGAACAAACATGAACGTGAATTCTTTTTTACCTTACCCGATGAGTATAACAGATATACTCCTCGATAATACGCTTAATTTTTGAACAAAAACATATGCTTCTAAAATTACGGTTATAATTTTTTATATATATTTTAATGATTTATATCAATATAAACAATTGTTGTGGAGGATTAACGTTGAAAAAGTTTTCAAGAAAAATTTTCTTTGTCCTAAGTTTTATCTTGATCTTTGGTCTGCATATTTCTTCAGGGTTCTGCACAACAATAAATGATATTATCAGTGATTCAACATCGACTGAAGATCAAAATAACATCAACACTGATTCCGACAATATATCGATCCATGATGATAGCACACAAACATCATATTTTGCTATCCAACTCGGTGTTTACCTCAAACAGAAAGATGCTGATAATCAAATTATTGATTTTAAGACAAAAGGTTTTGATCCTTACATCTTTCAGTCAATAAATTCCAAAGGCCAGACTGTTTATTCGGCACGTATCGGAAAATATGAAAATTATCAAACTGCCGGCAATGAACTTTCCCGTTTGGAAAAAAATTTTAATCAAACCGCATTAATAACCTATTATGATTCTTTAAACCCTGTTGATTCAACAGAAATTCTTTCATCTTCAAGGAAACCGCCCGCTGAAGTGGCACCTGAATCTTCTGATGATCAACCGAGCGATGCGGTTCAGGAAAACTTAGAAACCGATCCCTATGCTTCAGTTAATGAATCAGAAAGTTTAAAAGCCCTTCAAGAAAAAATCAACGCTCTTGAATCGGCGATAGAGCAACTTCAAGAGGAATCTGATGTTCGCCGGCAATTAACAATAACAGAAGAAGAATCGGCGCAGGAAGAAGAAGATATTCTTGAAGCTGCCGGCCGGCAGTACACCCTTACGGAAGCAGGAAATATCAAGTTTAGAGTTGGCGTCAGTTATGCTTATAGTGAATACGATGCGATTAAAGAAGCTGCTCGCGTGGAGGATGTGGCGGATCATACCATTTCTACATCATTGAATGTTTCTTATGGGTTAAAGGATAATGTTACTTTAGGCGTTGGCATTCCATTTGTCTATAAATACCACAAAGTCGGCACTGTGGATTCAATGGATACAAATGATCTGGGCGATCTGGGCCTATCCTGGCAATTTCAGCCGTCAAAATCAAGCGGTGATCTGCCCACAATAATTATAAACGGCAGTTTTTCGGTCCCGGTTGGCCGAAGCCCCTACGAAATTCAGGTTGGAGAGGAATTGTCCACTAGTTCCGGTTTATATTCAACCAATCTCGGCGTATCAGTCAGCCAGGTATCAGATCCGGTGGTTGTATATAGCAGTTTTGGCCTTACTTATTCGCTTCCCCTTTCTGGTATCAATCAAAAACGTGCTGAAGGCGTATTGGATAAGATTGACCCCGGTATCGGGCTTGGTGTTGGAGCCGGCATGGGGTATGCGTTGTCTTATAAATTAAATCTTAACCTCAGCTTTAACTATTCCTATAGTTTTGAGACAACTTATAAGTATAAAAATGCCCCTGAAGCGACGAGCGGAGTCGGTGTATCCGCTGGCCTAACCCTTGGTGTCGGCTATAAGGTCAGCCAAAACCAGAACCTTAATTTTTATCTTGGCATTCCGTTGACAAATAGCAGAAGTTTTTCTTTTGGCTTTAGCACACCAATTGAATTTGAATTATAGATTTTCTGACCTGTATATATTTTATAGCTTTTTTATTCAGTGATGCATTTCAGAGGAGACTTCGGGTTGTTCCTGTTTATTAAAAAGAGTTTTTTTTATACATTCATTGTGGTGGCTGTTTTTTTTTGCCGCCCATTTTATTCTTATGCGACATTTGTTGAGCAGCTTGCGATATGTGCAAAAGGCACAGCACTTGCTAATGCATGTACGGCTGATCCTCCGGGAATCATGTCGATCCATTATAACCCGGCAGGCCTTTCTCAACTTCCTGAAGGAAAAGTGTTTGAGCAGGGTTTTCTCCTCCCCTGGCTTCAAAATACCTGGAAATATGAGGCCGACCCGGAATTTCCCGGTTTTATGTCTACATGGGGCCCTCAGGAGGGACAAGAACCTGATCCCCTTGACGGCACGAAAAGCACCAATAGCAGTGGTGTTATGTACTTACCCATCTATGACGACTTTATAAATTTTCTTGCCGGCCCGTCTGCCGGACTTTCATCCCGAAAACCCGGTTCCAAATGGACATTTGCTATTGGCAACTATGCCCCATATGGCGGTGGGATGAACTATAAAAGTGACAGCCCGGCAAGATTTGGTGTCAGGACCCTTTATCTCCAACATCTGATATATGCCATGCCGGCCGTCAGTTATCAAATTTCCGAGACCTTGTCTGTGGGGATTGCTACCGGTATCGGCCAAACGGCAATGGGGCTGAGGTTAAATATGCGTTCTCCCAATGAAATGGTGGCATTAACACGGGTTCTGGGTGATGCAACAAAGGATCTTTACATCCCGGTACTTTCTGACCTTACTCTCCCCCCGCCCTGGTTTGGCGGGGGTATCAGTCCTTATGATCAGGTGGCCACTTTTGATCTGCAAGCTCGTGATGATTTTTCCCCAAATTATAATCTTGGTTTGTTGTGGCAACCCAAAAAGTGGTTTTCTTATGGCTTTAATTATCAAAGCGAAATCAAGTCTGACTTAACAGGTGGATATAACTTTAAATATGGAGAAGAATGGCAGCGTATGATGGCCTGGATGGGCAGTTCACCCTTATTGCTAATCGTCAGCGGCATGTTTCAGCTGCCTACTCAGGCCGTTACCCATCAAAGTGGAACCATAACGTCTATCCGGCTTTTTCCCCAGCGCATTCAAACCGGGATCATGGTTAAACCGACAAAAAGACTTAAGGTTTTATTTGACGTGCAATGGGCGCAATGGTCAATCATTCAAGAGGATAATTTCCAAACTGACCAGGACATTCAGCTCCTGCAACTGGTTAAAATGCTAGGATATACAGGCGGCCACCGTAATTTAATCATTCCGCGAGAACTTAAAGACACCCTTCATTGGAGCGCCGGGCTGGAGTATCAGCTTAAACCCAATCTTGCCCTTCGATGCGGTTATGAATTTCGGCCGACATCTACCCGGGCAAATCTGTATGACCAGCAATATTTTGTACCGGATTTGCACAATATCGGCGTCGGGGTTGGTGTAAAACTGCCCCATGGCGTAACGCTTGATATCGGTTTAGGTTATGCTTTCAACCATTCAAATAAAATCCCGAATAACAGTACGCAAAATTTAACTTCTACTGATTTCTTTATTCCGGTATATAACCCGTATGCCGGCTTGGACGTTGAGCAGAAATTGGAAATATTTACATTTGCGGTTGCCGTAAACATGCCCTTCCATGCCTTTATTGAGCATCAAAAGCACTTGATGCACAAACAGCATGAAGCAATTGGTCATCTCATCGGCTTGTTTAAAAAACCATTTGCTCATAATGAAGAAACAGGCAATATCACTGAAATCATACCCGATGCTGACCCGAAAATCGAAACTGAAACTGGAACTGAAACTGAATCTAACGCACACCAATAACCATATAATAAAACCATATAATAAAAATTTAATACCCCTCTCCTTTAAATATTTGTGAGTCACTCATGATTTCTCGCAAATAAACAGCCACACCGCCCTTGACATCGTATGTTTTCAATAATAAAATATTGGTCCAGTTTATGTGAGTGCTCAATAAGTCAGGGCTATAATATGTCAGTCCACATATAACTCAATGTAGCGGAAGGCTTTAGCCTTCCATAAGTCAGTTACAAATGGAGGCCTAAAGACCTCCGCTACATCGTTTTACGATAAATATCGTAGTGGCGGGGTTTATCCCCGCCAAGTATTGAATCAACGTTTTGCCCTGGTTTATTGAGATGTTACCGATTTATTTATTATTCATATTGAAAGGATTATCTGATATGCGGTTGCGTTTTGTTTTATTTGCGTTATTTATTATTATTTTGCTGCAATTTTCCAATGCGTTTTGCGAGGACAATAAACATGATTTTTCTGTAAAAACTAAACTCCTCAGCACTATTCCGCAGAATGCTGATATTGTAGACACCTCCATTAAATTCAGTTCGGATTACAAAAACATCACTTATGTGACGTTTACGGATAAAACGCATAAATTTATCCATCTAAATAATAAAACCAGCCCTGTATATTATGCTGTTCATCCATCGACTCCTATTTTTGAGCCAGAAACAAATAAGCTGGCTTACATTGCGTATAAAAATAAGGACGGTAATGCGACAGTGACTGTTGATGGTGTTTCCGGACCTGTTTTTGATAGCGCGGATAATTTCATATTCAGCAATGATGGTATGAGATATGCCTACCGGGGAGTTAAAAAAGATCAACAATGCACAGTGATCGATGGGAAGCCCGGACCATTATTCAAAGGTATTCCGATAAAAAATAATTTTAAATTCAGCCCGGACTCCAAACACTTCGCTTATGTTGCCTTAAAGGAAAACGGCTGTGTGCTTGTATTGGATGGGCAAGAAGATGACCAAGCATTTAATTTTATCACTGGTGTAACTTTCAGCTTCGATTCTAAGCACATTGCCTACAAGGCGAGAGTTAAAAAAAGCAGAGTAAGGGAATCCTGGCGTGTGGTTTCCGATGTAGTCAATGAAAACAGTTATGACAAAATTTTTGATCTGGTTTACAGTTATGATTCAAAAAATCTGGCTTATGCCGCAATTAAAAACGAAAAAATGGTTATTGTTGTTAATGGTCAGGAAAAGGATTCTCAGGATATGTACGGTTTGCCTGTGTTTTCTTTGGACTCACAAAAATTAGCATACTCCTACATGAATAAAAAGAAAGCCTATGTTGCTATTAATGATAAAAGAGGGCCCGGATTCGATACCCTTTATACATTTTTTTTCAGTCCGGATTCATCAAGATATGCCTACATTGCCAAAAAAAATGATGAAATATACTGCGTTATTGATGGAGAAGTCAGTGACGCGTTTCTGGATATTGCGGCATTAAAGTTCAGTCCAAACTCTGCGCGCTATGTATATAGTTCTTCAACTGATAAGGGAAGTAAAATTATTATTGACGGAGTCCCTGGGAATAATTACCCATCCATTGGTGACGCTTATTTCAGCCCGGATTCGAAGCATGTGGTTTATCGGGCAGTAACAAAAGGTGTAAAATGGGGCACCATCCTGAACGGAAAACAATTGGGTAAAAATTACTTTGCTATCAGCCCATATTATTTTTCTGCAGATTCACGGCATCTTGCGTTTCGGGGAATGGTAGACATGGATAAATCGGTATTGATACTTGATGGCATAGAATTACCAAAAGATAGAGCCTTTACAATCCTTGGAGATCCATGGTTCAGCCCCGATGGGAACCATATCGCTTTTCACGCCCGAATAAAAGAAAATTCGTGGAAACTTATTGTTGACGGTCACGTACTTAATGAAACATATGGTGGTTTTATAAAAGACACCCCCATAATTTTTGACTCAAACAACCATTTTCATACCATTGCGTTAAGGAATCCCGAAAATCCTGAATTTATAACAATTGATGTTGATATTCCTGACGCTGTAAAAATCAAAACGGAGCTTAAAACGCCTTGAAATATTTTAAACCGATAACCATTATTTTAATAGTTTTCTTACTGACGAACAGTTCGGCTTTTAGCGAAGAACCTTCCAAAACAATAAATTTTTCCGGACAATGGCCGTATCATCCGAGTAAGGCGATTGCGATGGATTCAGCAAGACAATTAATATATTTGGGGGATGGAGACACAATTAATATCCTGGATTCGAACCTGAATTTCGTTTCTTCTTTTATAGCAACAAAAACCAGTCAAATCGCTGGGCTCTTTTATTCACCAACTGAGAACTTGCTTTATATTGCCTGCCGAACCGATGGACTCAAAATATTTGACCTTACCGATGCGGAAAATCCATTGATAGTTAATTCCTACCCCCCTGATTTTCTTGAAACGGTGGGTGTTTTCATCGATGGTACAAAAGCATACCTTGCAAGCGGTATTGACGGAATGATTATCCTTGATATTACTGATAAAAAAAATCCTTCCATGCTATCTCAATCAAGGCTTCCCGGTGGTTTTGGTCTCTCATACGCCATAGATATCTATGCATCAGGAAATTATGCATATGCTGCCGACCTTTATAATGGTCTTCATATAGTCGATGTCAGTAATCCCAAGGATCCTGATTATAAGAAAGGAATTGCCCTTGCGGGGGCAACAGATATTGAGGTATCAGATACTTACCTTTATATAACACTTCAAAGCAGTGGAATGGCAATCCTGGATATATCAACACCTGAAGACACATATGTAAGCAGTCTGTTCTCTGCTGAAGGTGTTGCAACGTCAGTCCGGGTGGACGGCGCTTTTGCCTTTATTTCATATAATTCTATCGGGATTCGGGCTCTTGACATTACAAATAAAACTGAACCTTTTCACGATCCGACATGGATTTATGACGCATCCGGCGGAAGCAGTTTGGGTTTATTTCATGATGAAAACGTTATATTTTTTGCAAACAATCAGTTTGGATTACAAAAAATTGACATAACTGATAAATCAAATATGCAGCCAGTGGCATCACATGATACACCTGCTGGTGCTATTGCAATTGATGTTTCAGGCAGCTATATTTATGCGCTTGATAATAATGTCAATGATTCACCGGAAAAAGAAGGGCTGAGGATTCATCAAATTTCCACCTCCAACCAGGCTGCCGTATTCACTTTTACAGGTTTTTGCACAACCCCAGGGACTGCAAGCGATATTGATGTCTATGGAGATTTCGCTTATGTGGCTGATGGGCAGCAAGGATTGCAGATATTACGCATTACAGATAAAACCAGTCCTGTAATAACCGGGAATTATGATACATCAGGAGATGCGGGCGGAATTTTTATTGACGGTAATTATGCCTATGTGGCTGACGGGGACCAGGGGATTGTTATTATAAACATTACCGACAAATCCAATCCGACGCTTACCGCTAATTTAGAGACTGATGGTTTTTCCCGGAAAATTTTTGGGTCCGAAGATTATGCTTATGTAGCTGCAGATGATCAAGGCCTACATATCATAAATATTTTTGACAAAACCAACCCTGAAATTACCGGAAGCTATGATACACCTGGAACTGCAAGAGGCATATATGTCAAAGACAATTATGCCTATGTGGCTGACGGAGAAAAAGGAATTTTAATAATTGATATTAGCGATAAAACAACCCCGATTCTTACAGGTACTTTAGATACCGATGGTTTTGCCGAAAACATCTCAGTTTCGGCAAATTATGTTTATGTTGCTGATGGCAAAAATGGCCTTTGCACCATTGATGCGTTTAATCCTTCTCAACCTGTTTCTATAAGTGAGTGGTCCTATAACTCACCTGGGATTACGACAGATGTTTTTAGTGGATATTTCACTGATGATGAAGAGCTATATACTTTTCTTGCTGGCGGAGCAGGCGGAATTCTTGCAGTTAATTTGAGTATTGATGATGGAAAAGACAGTGATGGGACATCAGGGGGAAGCACCGGCGGCGGATGTTTTATTCAGGCGATTAGGTAGAAGGCTGAAGGTAGAAGGTAGAAGGCTGAAGGCTGAATACACCGGATAGTCAAACCTTAAACCTTCTTTCTCGCCAGAATCAACCGGTAACAGTTCAGTATGTTCTCAATAAATTCGGCAAAACAATGTAACGGAGGTCTTTAGACCTCCATTTATAACTGACTTGTGGAAGGCTAAAGCCTTCCGCTACATGGTGATATTTGAACTCATATTTTTAGCCCGGACTTTTTTAGAAGTTACACATTTCATGCTTAACCGATTGAAATATTTTGTGAAGCGATTGCCAGGACATTTTTTTCCAAATACTCAGAAAATTTTGTAAAAATCAGGGTCCTGAGTGCCCGGCTTTGAATTATTGCCCCTCGAAGGGGCTATTTCTTCAATAATTGAGGAATATAGAAGTCAGAACTCAGAAGGAATCGGTTGTCGCTTTGCTCCAACAAATTTATTTTTTTGGCTGAGAGCTGATGGCGAATACCTTATTCTGAATTCTGAATTCCTTTCCTGACTGATTCCGTCAACGCCTTTGATCTCTGACCTGACCTTGAAGACCGGGTTCTCTATGCTTAAATAAAATTAAGTCAATAATTTAAAATCATTGAAGCAAATGGATTAAACAAATGATAAAAACCAGCTATACCCGAAGTATTCTTATACTTTTTGTAACAATCATTTTTTTAACAAGTTGTTCCGACAAAGACCAAAAAATGGCATATTATGACAAAGCTAAAAATTGTTATGATAATAACGACTATTTATGTGCAAAAAACGCTCTTGAAAAAGCCGTTGAAATTGATCCTGATTTTGCGGGTGCCTATGCCAATCTCGGTGAAGTTTATCTAAAGCTTGGAAAAGTTTCAGAATCATTAAACGCATATGTTAAAGCAACTGAGATAGCGCCTGATCAACCTGAAGTACAAATGAAACTGGCAACATTATATATGCTGAACAGAGAAACACTCAAAGCAAAAAAAATATTAGAAAAAGTTTTGAATAATAACCCGGAAAACCTGACCGCGAACTATCTCCTGGCCAAATTTTATGAGATGGAAAAAGACTTTGGCCGTTCAGCGCAATTATACAAAGCAATTATAAATAAAGATCATAATCAAATTTGTGCATACCTGAACCTTTCCGCCCTTCTCATTAAAAAAGGAAATTTTAAAGAAGCAGAAGCCTATCTTAAATCCGCTTTAAAATACAATCTTTCGTCGTTGCATACTATTATCGCACTTTACAATTTGTATACAAATCAACAAAAATTTAATTATGCGGAAAACCTTCTTCAGGATTTGATTTTAGCAAACCCGGATAAAAGAGAATTGCATCTTCTGCTGGGAAATTTGTATTTCAACATGACTAAGTGGGAACAATCAGAGGCTGAATACCTGAGAGCCGTCAAATTAAGTCCCGAAAATCCCGAGTCATATATTATTGCTGCTAATTTCTATAATTCAATAAACCGCCCGGAACAGGCGCTGGCAATGTATCAAAAAGCGCTCACCATTCAACCGGATAATCTCGGGATTATGCTTCATATTGCCAGGTTCTATCTTGTTAACCGGAATATAGAAAATTCTGAAAAATATACCGCAAAAATACTCCAAAAAAACCCGAATTACCTTCCGGCCAGGATCATAAAAGGTGAAACCTTGATCGCAAAAGATGAATGGGATAATGCGATTTTATATTTTTCAGATTTAATCCAAAAAAACCCTGATATTTCAAAATTATATTATTTAAAAGGGATATCACATCTAAAGAAAAATGAATCCGATCCGGCAAAAATCGAATTCGGGAAGATCCCGCCTTGCTGTCCGGAATACATTAACGCAAAGCTGATGCTCGCCGGAATATTTATTTCTGAAAACAGCTTTTTACAGGCAAAAGAATCAGCTGAAGCGATCCTCAAGTTGGCGCCGGACAATTATCAGGCAATAAAACTTTTGGGCAATATTTACATGCATGAGAACCAGTTTGATAAAGCAAAAAATTATTTTTCATCTTTAATTGAACTGTCCCCTCAAAATCCTGATGGTTTTTTTCTTCTTGGCTTACTTAATAAACGACAGCAAAATCATGAAGAAGCCGTGGCAAATTTTGAGGCGGCTCTGGCAAAAGGTCATTCAGATATCAACGTTTTCGTAAATCTTGTTTCTACATTGTTGGAAAACAATATGGTTGATGATGCCATTGCCAGATGTGATGATAATCTTCAGAAAATGAAGAACCAACCCCATTCACAGGCGGTCATTTATGATTTAAAAGGAAAATTATATTTAGCACAAAATCGTGTTCCCCTGGCGGAAAAATCGTTTAAGTCCGCTCTTATATCAAATTCAAATTACTTGCCGCCCTATTATTCGCTGGCAAAAATTTACTTTGCAGAAGGCCGGGAAGACAAAGCCATAAGGCAATATGAAAATGCCATCGGGAATAATACCGGATCCCTGCAGGAGTTGCCGAATATGATGCTTGGCATAATTTTTTCTATGAAAAAGCAGTTAAATCTTGCCGAACTCCATTATCGGAAGGTACTTGAAATTAATCCGGATTTTGCGCCGGCAGCCAATAACCTGGCCTATCTTCTGGCAGAACAGGATAAAAAACTGGATGAAGCACTCAGGCTTGCCCAGGCTGCCAAAAAAGTCTTACCGGATGACCCACGGGTTATGGACACGGTGGGTTGGGTTTACTTAAAACTGGGCTTTTATGAACAAGCCGTACATGCTTTTTCAGATAGCATCAGACACCTTCCTGACAATGCGACACTGCATTATCACCTGGGGATGGCGTATTACAAAAAAGGACAAACCCGACAGGCAAAAACGGCTCTTGAACAAGCCTTAAAACTGAACAATGACTTTACCGGAGCTGACCAGGCAAAAAAAATACTGGCTGACATTTTATAACCCCATCCTGTCTTCAAAATAATTATTAAGAACCAATGAAAATTATTTCGTTTAAAATATTGATCTTCTGTATACTCTTGCCGCCGATTCTTTACCTTTTAACTGTCAGCTCGCTGGAAAACTATTTGCATAAAAAATATAACAGGGAGATCACAAACATTTATCTTTCTGACATGAATAATATCTTAAACGGATTAATCAGCATTAAAGATGCCATCGACGCTTCCGTTACAGCCGATCTTCAAAATAATGTTTTTATGAAGATCGGCGGAAAACTGGATATCAATGTTACCACAAAACAGGGCAATATTCTATATCCTGCGACCTATCAAAACTCAGCATTTGATAATTTTTCCACAGATCCTGCCAGGTTGGCAGAGAAAAATTTCGATATTTTGAATGAGGGTATTGATGTAATTGTAAATGTAAAAATCCTTCATTATTCGTTTCTCGCGATTGCGCTGCTTCTTTTCTATATTCTGATCTTTCTGGGCGGTCTCTATGGGTATTACCGAAAAATTTCTACAAAAATTCACCTTGACGAACTCCAGAAAAATAAAGAGCTGAACCGGCTGCATGAACTTGAAAACAAAAGATTACAAGAAATTGACATATTATCTGAAGAAAGAGAATCGTTATTATCTGAATTTGATCAGCTCAAATCGACCTTTAAAAAAGAAAAATCCCAGGCAGAGATAACAGAAGAAGATCTATTTGAAGAAATTGAATTACTTGAAAATAAACTTAAAGAAATTGACAGGTTAAAGGGAAAAATTCAGGAGCTTGAAAAAAGTCAGAATCATATCAGCCGGCAAAAAGACAAAACCGTTGAAAAACTTGGGAAACGGTTTAAGGCGCTATACAAAAACATTGAAATCACCAACAGAGCACTTGCTTCTTTAACTGACATGACCGATGAAATGAGTTTAAAAGCAGAAGAATTGATTCATCAACTTAATAATGATCCATCCCTGGTGCCTGTAAAACGGAAAGTTTTCAGTAAAAAAGGCAAAACAACTTGTTTTGAAGTTGTTTTTGCATATAACGGAAGACTTTATTTTCGAAAATCCAAAGAAAAGCGCATTGAAATACTTACCATCGGATCAAAAAACACCCAGCAAAAGGATATGGCATTTATTGACAGCCTGTAAACTGCTACATTGCATATTTAATCCGGCAAACTTACCGATTTTTTAGAACACCTTTATAAATAACCAATTTCTCTCGTTCCCAGGCTCCGCCTGGGAACGCATAAGGATCTGCCCTGATACGGCGGCAGCACTTCGGTATAAAAATATGGAGGCGGAGCCTCCCGGCAGGCATTCCAAGGCAGAGCCCTGGAACGAAAAAAAATAATGGGTATCGAAACTAAACGATCAGGATGGCACAGATCTGCCCGACCGTTCTGGATTCCGGCCTTCGCCGGAATGACGAAAAAAACCGAAATGACGGGAACAGGCCGGAATGGCAGTGAGCGAATCGCCGCTTGCCCCCCCCCTTTTTTTTCTTCAGCCTTCCAGTTTTCCAGCTTCTTCCGAATACCCGCATTCTTTAACCAGGCACTTGATGACTTTACCGTCTCTTTTTGTCTCTTTTTCAACCATAATTTCCGCCCCGCAATCCGGGCAGGGTTTGGCAATGGGTTTGTCCCACGTGGCAAAATTGCATTTCGGGAAACGGCTGCACCCGTAAAACACCTTCCCCCTTTTGGATGTTCGCTCTACCAGTTCACCGTCGCAATCTTTTTCAGGACATTTAACACCAGTGGATTGCGCACTTGTTTTTGAACTGATGGATCGTGTTTTTTTACATTCCGGGTATCCGCTGCAGGCCAGAAAATCACCGTATCTTCCCTGCTTAACAACCATCGGTTTTCCGCACTGGTCACAGGTTTCACCTTCTGCTGCTTCATGATCCGGTTCCAGTGCCTGAA
The DNA here is from genome assembly GCA_014237465.1 of Desulfobacteraceae bacterium. Classification (GTDB taxonomy): domain Bacteria; phylum Desulfobacterota; class Desulfobacteria; order Desulfobacterales; family Desulfosalsimonadaceae; genus SURF-3. The sequence goes on from JABZFM010000016.1 coordinate 19,640, forward strand.
TGTTGCCTTTTTCATCACGAATATAATTTCGGGAATAATTACATTCCGGGTATCCTTCACAGGCCAGAAAAGGCCCGTTTTTTCCTACCTTGACATGAAGCTCTTTTGCGCAAAGCGGACAGGGCAAATTCGTCGGCACCCCCACGCCTTTGACGCTGAGCATATTGTCTGACGCTGACGCGAGATGCTTTTCAAATGTATTGTAAAACCGGGACAAAATCCCTGAAGCGTCGGTTTCGGCGGTCTCTACAAGGTCCAGATCATTTTCCATTTTAGCTGTAAAATCAACACTTAAAATGTCAGGAAAATTTTCAACCAGCAGATCACTGACAATAAACCCGAGCTCGCTGGGGCGAAAATATCCTTTTTGAAACTCCACATACCCTTTATCCCGGATCGTTGAAAGAATGGAAGCATAAGTACTTGGCCGGCCGATTCCGTTTTCTTCAAGTTCTTTGACCAAAGATGCTTCCGAAAAACGCGGCGGCGGCGAAGTAAAGTGTTGCTTGGGATCAATTTTGTTTAATTTCAAAACCATTTTCTCTGCAAGTTCAGGCAGCATGGCCTTTTCCTTGCTTTGCGAGTCCTTTTCCTCATCATCAACAGTTATGTAAAGTGCCATAAAACCGGGAAACTTGATCGTTGATCCGGTGACGCTGAATGTATAATCGCCCGCGTTAATGGATATGGAATTCTGGTTGATCAGGGCCTGGGCCATTTGGGACGCCATAAACCGTTTCCAGATTAACTGATACAGCGCCAATTGATCTTTGGTCAAAAATTGAGCGACTTTTTCCGGTGTATGATTGACGGACGTGGGACGGATGGCTTCATGGGCATCCTGAGCTTTGTTCTTGTTTTTAAAAAACCTCGGCTTTGACAGCGCATATTCCGGACCATATTTTTGTTTTATGAGGTCCAGCGCTTCAAGGGCGGCTTCTTCGGCTATCCGGGTCGAGTCCGTTCGCATGTACGTAATCAAACCCACATATTCTCCGGAACCCAGATTAATTCCTTCATAAAGCTGCTGAGCCACCACCATGGTTTTCTTGGCTGAAAACCGCAGCTTTCGAATGGCTTCCTGTTGAAGTTTGCTGGTTATAAACGGTGGATAAGGGTTTCGTTTGACTATTTTCTTCGCAACTTCATCCACGATATAGGATACATCCGAAAGATCGCTTAAAACCGTATCAGCCTCCTGCTGATTGCCGATTTTAATCTTTTTCCCGTTCTTTTTAACCAGTTTTGCGGGAAACTCCGGCGGCTGATCACCTTCCAGAAAGGCAGTAACAGACCAGTATTCCACAGGATCAAATGCATGAATGGCCCTTTCCCGTTCACAGATAATCCTTACGGCAACGGATTGGACACGCCCGGCGCTCAGCCCGTATTTGACCTTTTTCCATAAAACCGGTGAAATCTGATAGCCGACCAGACGATCCAGGATTCTTCGGGTTTGCTGTGCCTTATACTTATTCAGATTCAGCAATTCCGGAGCGGATAACGCTTCAATGACACCTTTTTTGGTTATTTCATGAAAAAGCACACGATGAAAGCGGCGGCCCTTTTTCTTTAATACATCCGCAGTATGAAATGCAATGGCCTCCCCTTCACGATCCGGGTCAGGTGCCAGATAGATATCATCTGAATCCTTGGCAGCGCTTTTAAGGGTTCGAATAACTTTCTGCTTTCCCTTGATCGTTACGTATTTGGGTTCAAAGTCATTTTCGATATCAATACCGATCTCTTTTTCCGGTAAATCCATTATATGACCGACCGTTGAGGTCACATTATAATCTTTGCCAAGATATTTTCTTAATGATTTTTCTTTTGTCGGTGATTCAACAATAACAAGCGGCTTATTCAATTCTTTTCCCCACTGATGTTAACAGACGGTAAAATATTTTCCAGGACTCTGACTCACCAGCCCTTTTAATTCAAGATTTAACAATATAATCGACAACTTTCCAACGTTCATAGCGGTCTGACGGCTCAACTCATCAATATGAATTGGATATGGCTCAAGAACCTCATATATATGAGATTCTTCCCCGGATAAATCAAGCAATAATTGTGATTTCAGGTTTGAACATTTATCGGCCGGTGGATCAGTCGATTTAATACTATTTTCAAAATGATAAAACTCTTCAACAACATCCTGTGCACAGGCAACCAGTTTTGCTCCCTGTTTCAAAAGATTGTGCGCCCCGATACTTTTCGCAGAATTAATGCTGCCGGGCACTGCAAAAACCTCCCTGCCCTGCTCCCCTGCCAGGCGCGCGGTAATCAGGGAACCGCTTCTTTGTGTCGCTTCAACAACAAGCGTTCCCAAAGTCATTCCGGAAATAATCCGGTTTCTGGCCGGAAAATTATATGCATTGGGTTCCTCCATTATGGGAAATTCCGAAATTACCGCACCGTTTTCAATAATCTCATCATGGAGTCTTCTGTTCTCAGGCGGATAAATAACCCCAAGCCCGCTTCCCAGCACGGCAAAGGTTCTTCCTTTTGCCGATATCGCCCCCATGTGTGCTGCCGTATCAATCCCCCGGGCCATACCGCTGACAATATTCAACCCTAAAGATGCCAGTTCACGGCTCAGTCGTGTGGCCATGGATTTCCCATAGGAGGAAGCATTTCTCGACCCGACAACCGCCACGCTCTTATCTGTCTCTTCAAGACGGCCCTTAACATAGATATATGGCGGTGGGTCAGGAATATGATGTAAAAGCGGAGGATATTCAGGATCTGCAGAGGTTATTATTCTGCATTGCTGCTTTTCCGCAAGCGCAATCTCGTTTTTTATGCTGTCGGAAAAACGAAATCCTTTAATTGCGCCGGCAATCCGCTCACTGACACCTGACACCCATATCAATTCGGATTTTTTTGCGCCAAAAACCTTTTCCGGTGTCTCAAATCGATCAATAAGGCGTTTATACAGATGATTTCCAACACCGTTAACATTTTTTAATGCCAGCCAAGGGGCAATATTTTCCATAAAAGATATAATGACTTAAATGTCAAATAAAAACTGCCCGTAAACGGGCAGTAAAAAATTCAAAAATCAGTACGGGCAGGATGCTTCGTGCCTTTCACAAATGCCGGATTACGCTCTACGAGCTAATCCGGCCTACGCATTAATAAAAATAAACATGGAACATCAACTTCCAAAAAGATATTCTATCGATTCTTTTTGCCGGATCATCAATTTTTACGTTCCTTATTATAAAATAATAGAACAATGCGATATCCGTTTTCGACATTCGATAAAAACCTTCAGACTTCTACCTTCTACCTTCTACCTTCTACCTTCTTCTTATCCCGCCGCTCCAGCAACTCCACCGGATACGCTCTCATCCTGGAGCATCAGCAAAATGGGGCTGGCAACATATACTGAGGAGTATGTTCCCACAATAATCCCTACAATCATGGCCAAAGAAAAATCATGAATAATATCGCCGCCAAAGGAAAACAGACAGAACAGAACAACCAGCGTTGTCAGGGAAGTCAGAATCGTCCGGCTTAGTGTTTCATTAATGCTTTTGTTAATTATTTCATCAATCGGCAGTCGGTTGTATCTTTTCAGATTTTCTCGAATCCGGTCATAAACAATAATCGTATCATTTAACGAATACCCGATAATTGTCAAAAGCGCGGCAATAATCGGCAGGGTAAATTCGATATTCAATATTGAAAAAATTCCAATGGTAATTGTTACATCATGAAGCAGTGCCACAACCGCTCCCATGGCGTATTTTAACCTCAACTGCCAGAATAAAATAAGCGTAACCACCAGTGCAACCGCTATTAAAAAAGGGATGCTGACCTCAAATATGGTAAAGAAATAGACCGCCCCGATCAGTGCCAGGGCCATGACTGCGCTTAACATCCATTTAAGTTCAAATCGGCCGGAAATATAAATCGTGATAAACAGCAGGGTATAAAACAATGCAAACAATGCTTTTTCCTGAAGGTCCTTGCCTACCTGCGGCCCGACCATTTCGATTCTGCGAATTTCAATGCCGGCACCTGTTGCTGTTTCCACAGAAGTTTTGATCTGTTCAGAAAACCCCTTGTCCGTGATCAGGGTTTGGTTGGTATGTACCAGGAACTCATTATCGTCTTTTTCACCGAACTGCTGAACCGCCGACCCCTCCAGGCCCAATTCGGCAAGTCCGACCTTGATATTTTCAATTGTGACCGGCTTTTCACATTTAATCTGAACAATGGTGCCGCCGGCAAAGTCGATTCCGTAGTTCGGGCCGCGGTGAATGATTAAAGAACCAATACTCACCAGCATAAGGATCGCTGAAAACGCAAAGGCAATATACCGTTTTCCGATAATATTGAGATTAATACCGGGTTTAATAAACTCCATTAACGCATTCCTTTTTAAATACTTAAAGATTTAACTCGAACAGAAATATACAGATAATCAAAAATCAAACGAGAGATAATCAATGCTGTAAAAAGACTGGCCAGAACCCCCAGGCTCAACGTAACGGCAAACCCTTTGACCGGACCGGTTCCAAACTGGAAAAGAACCAGGGCCGCAATCAATGTTGTGACATTGGCATCCAATATGGTCAGGCTGGCACGTTCAAAACCTGTGGTAATGGAGGCAATCGGCGTTTTCCCGAGACGCATCTCTTCACGGATACGCTCAAAAATAATTACATTCGCATCCACCGCCATACCGATGGTTAAAATAATTCCGGCAATACCCGGCAGGGTCAGTGTTGCCTGGAAAGCAGCCAGCCCGCCCGCTATCAGTAATATATTTAAAACCAGCGCAAAATCCGCGATCAGTCCGGCTCCCTTGTAATAAATGAACATGAAAATCAGTACGAGAATACCGCCCACCACCATGGAATAAAGCCCTTTGCTGATGGAGTCATGGCCCAAGGAAGGACCGACGGTTCTTTCTTCAATAATTTCGACCGGCGCCGGGAGAGAACCGGCCCGCAAAACGATGGCCAGGTCGTGGGCTTCCTGCGCATTAAAGCTTCCGGTAATCCGTGCACTCCCGCCGGGAATTTTTTCCTGGATGGTAGGCGCGGAATACACTTTATTATCCAAAACAATGGCCATACGTTTTTTGACATTTTCACCCGTGATTCTTTCAAATATCTTGGCGCCTTTTCGGTCAAAATCAATGGAAACGTACGGTTCGTTAAATTGGGAATCAATCTGAACACGGGCATCCGTCAGGTATGCCCCGGTCATTAACGTACGTGTTTTTACCAGATACGGCTGTTTTTGGGCAGCGGACTGTTCCGTATCGGAATCCGTTGCCTGGTAGAGAATTTCACTTCCCGGCGGAACATTACCGTTTAAAGCAGCCCCTAAATCATGCTCGGCATCCAGCAATTTGAATTCCAGTAAAGCAGTTTTTCCGATCAGTTCCTTGGCACGTTCCGTATCCTGAATTCCGGGAAGCTGAATCTGGATACGCCGCTCTCCCTGTACCCGGATATCCGGTTCACTCACGCCGAACTGATCAATCCGATTTCTGATGGTTTCCAGGGCCTGTTCCGTGGCCTGTTTCTTGATCTGAGCAACCCATTCGTCCGTTAATCCGATTTTAACCGTTTTAATTCCATTCTCCAGCGTGCTGGACAGGATCTTGACATCCCCATAATTTTTTCCCAAAAGATCGTCGACCTTTTCAAGATCATTGGGGTCGGTTAATTTAACGGAAAGCGCCTTTTTGCCGGAATAATCGATCCCTTTATGCCGAATTTTATCATTGCGGAAAAGAGTTCTCAGTTCGTTTCGAATCCTCTCAAGTGTACTTTCCACCGCTTTTTCGGTTTGTACTTCCAGAACAAGATGCATTCCCCCCTGAAGGTCAAGCCCCAGGTTAATCTGCTTGTTCGGCCACCACCCCGGTTTAAAAGTCGGGATGACATAAATGACTGCCACAATCAATACCAGTCCAATAACCGGAATTCGCCAGGAAAAATCTTTCAATGCATTTGCCCTTTCTTATGTCTGTTGTTACAGTAGATTCGGGTAACCCAAAATCATCCATATCGCCTTAATGTTATATCCTTTATATTAAAGCGATCTTCCTTGTATCATTTTTATTTTTTTAAAATCAAGTGTTCTTATTTATTTAGGCCGGCAAGCGTACCGCGGGTGACTTTAATTCTGACTTTTTCTGCAATCTCAAGGGTTACCGTGGTTTCATCCAATGACGTTATCTGACCATGAATTCCGCCGCTGGTAATCACTCGGTCCCCTTTTTTGAGGTTTGCAATTGTTTCCTGGTGTTCTTTGGCTTTTTTTTGCTGGGGCCTGATCAGCAGAAAATAAAAAATAACAAACATTAAAATAATTGGCACAAAGGCGCCGAATCCGCCGCCGGCTGCCTGTCCGCCGGAACCGCCCATCTGCCCCATTGCATATGCTGTATTTATCAAACTATACCTCCTGATTTTGTAATTAAACGAAAACCCATTGGAACACTTTGTTGGGTTTCGTCTGAGAACCTTAGCTCACTTCAAACTCCTTCAACGATTCTTAGAAAAACGCCCAAAAACTCTGGCCTGATACAAAAGACCAAGCTTTTCAAAAAAAATAAATTGCTCACTCCATACTTGAAAATAATGATATCGTCAAACAGTTCTTTTTTGAAATTTAGCCGGATATGGAAAAAACCACACAGGCCACAGAGAAAAACAATAAAAAATTTTAATCTTAGAGCCAGAGGTCTAACAGGCAACCTTCAGACAAATACCCCCTATTCTCTGACGATTTGTCCCTCACCGGGTATCATGGACCTGTCTTCTTCTATGGTAATGGTTACCTCATGCTGGATCTCAATCTCCAGCAGTTCATTTTTCTTTCGGTTCAGCAAATAAGAGGCAACTTCCTTGGGGACATATCCTTTAACACCGGATACGCCGTTTTTTAAAGTTTCAAGACGCAGGCGCCGAAGAAAATTCAAACCCAGTGATTCCACTGTAGGGGTGACCCCTTTCCCCCGGCAGTGCCGGCAGGGCTGGGAATTAATAAACTGAATGGACGGCCGGATCCGCTGACGGGACATTTCCAACAATCCAAAAGCCGAAAGCCGCCCGACCTTTGTGCGGGCCTTATCGCTTTTCAGCTCAGCCTTAATTGCCTTTTCAATCTTTGCTCTGTTTTTACGGTCCCGCATATCGATAAAGTCAATCACAATCAGTCCGCCGAAATCGCGCAGCCTTAACTGACGGGCAACTTCCTCAGCCGCCTCCAGATTGGTCTGTACCGCAGTCTCCTCCACGGATGTTTTCTGGGTCGCCTTGCCGGAGTTGACATCAATGGAAACAAGTGCTTCCGTTTGTTCAATGACAATGGATCCTCCGGATTTCAGCTGGACACGGTTTTCAAATATGGATGCGATCTGGTCTTCTAACTGATGTTTTGAAAAAATCGGTTTATCGATTTTATACCGCTTCACAATTTTAAGATGCTGTGGGGAAATCATTTTAATAAACTCTCTGATTTCATTATAAACCGTTTCATCATCAATAAGAATTTCTGAAATATCCGGGGTAAAATAATCCCGGATCACCCGCTGGGCCAGGGTTCTTTCTTTATGCAACAGAACCGGCGCGGAATCATTAACTCCTTTTTTGATATTTTTCCATAACCGCATCAGATAGCGAAATTCCTTGGAAAGGGTTGTCTTGGTACATTTCTGACCTGCCGTGCGCACAATGACCCCGAATCCCTCAGGGAGCATCTTGCCCATCATTTCCTTGATACGTTTTCGCTCGACTTCATCTTCGATTTTGCGGGACACACCGACATTCTTGTTCCCCGGCATTAAAACCGTATGACGCCCGGGGATAGAAATGAATGTGGTGAGCATTGCTCCTTTTTTCATAAACGGTTCTTTGGTGACCTGAACCATTAATTCCTGACCGGTTTTGATAATCGTCTTAAGGGACTGCCCGCCTGACGGATCATCTAAAAAATAATCCGGATGGATTTCATGTTTCTGGAGAAAACCGTTTTTTTCAACGCCATAATCTACAAATACCGCCTGCAGGCTGGGCTCAACCCTGGAGACAATCGCTTTATAGATGTTGCCCTGGGTAATTTCCCTGGCTGTTGTTTCAATATGAAATTCTTCTAAACGATTATTTTTTACTTTGGCAATTCTGCATTCTTCAGTATCAACCGCATTGACCAGTATCTTAATACTCATAAAAATCCTTTTAAATATATAATATAACAAACTATGACGCTTTGTAACGCAGCTTTTTCACTGATCCGGCAACCCGTTAAACAACTGATGGCATTTATCAGGTCAAATTATGCATTTTACGACAGGTTCAATGATAAAACAAAAAAACTACGCCCAAAGATTGATATGTAAATATGAAATTGAGTGATACAAGTCAAATAATTTTTGATTCAAGCAGGTTGCATGAAAAACCTTCTCCTTGATATTTATCTAATATTATGACAATAGAGATCAAAATTCATGTAATATCTTAGAAGGGGTTAAGGCCGGATAATGGAAAAGCGATACGATCCAAAAGATATAGAACTGAAATGGCAGGCACACTGGGCGGAAAACGATCAATTTACAGTCACGGAGGACTCTTCAAAAAAAAAATATTATCTGCTTGAAATGTTTCCGTATCCGTCCGGAAAAATCCACATGGGCCATGTCAGAAATTATACCATCGGCGATGTAATCGCTCGATATAAATCAATGAAAGGCTTCAATGTCCTTCATCCCATGGGATGGGACGCTTTTGGCATGCCGGCGGAAAATGCCGCCATTGCAAACAATACCCAGCCGGCTGCCTGGACATACGAAAACATAGAAGCCATGAAGCACCAGTTAAAACAACTGGGCTTCAGCTACGACTGGGACCGTGAGGTCACCACCTGCACCCCGGATTATTACCGGTGGGAACAGTGGCTTTTTATCCAGATGTTTAAAAAGAAGATGGCATATCGTAAAGAGTCCTATGTCAACTGGTGTGATCCATGCCAGACCGTCCTGGCCAATGAACAGGTGGAAAACGGAGACTGCTGGCGTTGCGGCAAACCGGTCCGCCAAAAAAAATTATCCCAGTGGTTTTTTAAAATTACGGATTACGCACAGGATCTACTGGATTTTTGCGACCAGCTTCCGGGGTGGCCGGATAAAGTCACCACCATGCAGAAAAACTGGATTGGGAAAAGCACGGGGGCTGAGATAAATTTTGCTGTTGAAAATTCAGAACTTTCTATAACTGTTTTTACAACCCGCCATGATACTGTTTTGGGTGCCACATTCATGTGCCTGGCACCGGAACATCCCATGGTGGAGATCCTGTCCCAAAACACCCCCCAAAAACAGGCTATTGCCGAATTTCAGGAGCGGATGTCCAAAGAAAACCGCTCCAGCCAGAATATTGAAGACTATGAAAAAGAAGGCGTTTTCACCGGAGCCTATTGTATCAATCCACTGACCGGCAGACAAATGCCTGTTTACGTGGCAAATTTTGCATTAATGGAATATGGAACCGGCGCAGTCATGTCAGTGCCGGCCCATGACCAGAGGGATTTTGAATTTGCCAAAAAATACGGCTTAGACATTATTGTGGTCATCAAGCCGGAAGATCAGGATATTTCGGATGTCGCGGTAACAGAAGCCTATACCGGGCCGGGAATCATGGTCAACTCCATGCAGTTTGACGGTATCGGTAACAAAGATTCCCAGGAAAAAATTGCCGACTTTCTGGAAAAAGAGAAGCTTGGAAAACGGTCGATCAGTTACCGTCTTCGTGACTGGGGGATTTCCAGGCAGCGCTTCTGGGGAACACCGGTCCCGATGATTCATTGTGAGCACTGCGGCATTGTGCCGGTGGCGGAAGAAGATCTGCCGGTGGTGTTGCCCGAAAATATCGATTTACTGGAAGGCGGAAGCTCTCCGCTGTCCAGGCTGGAGGCATTTATCAACACCACCTGCCCGGAATGCGGAAAAAGCGCCAAACGGGAAACCGACACCATGGATACATTTGTCGAATCCTCCTGGTATTTTGAACGCTACTGCAGTCCCCACTGTGATTTTGCCATGTTCGATAAACAGTCGGTGGATTACTGGATGCCGGTGGATCAGTATATCGGCGGCGTTGAACATGCGGTCCTGCACCTGCTTTATTCAAGATATTTTACCCGCGTATTAAATGATCTGCAGATGGTAAATTACAAGGAGCCGTTCACGCGCCTGCTCACCCAGGGCATGGTTTGCAAGGAGACGCTGTCCTGTCCGGAACATGGATTTTTATTTCCCGAGGAAGCCAGGGTTGAAGGAGACAAATATTTCTGCACCAAATGCAGCCGGGAAGTTGCTGTCGGACGTGTGGAAAAAATGTCCAAATCCAAAAAAAATGTAATTGATCCCAACACGCTTCTTGAAAAATACGGTGCAGACACGGTCCGGCTTTTCTGCCTGTTTGCGGCCCCTCCTGAAAGGGACCTGGAATGGAGCGAGCAAGGAGTTGACGGCGGATTCCGATTTTTAAACCGTATATGGCGCCTCGTTCAGGATCTGCAGGAGAAAATCAAATCCGCATCCCCCTATGATGGTGCCACGAATGAACTGAATGATGATCTGAAAAAGCTTTTCCAGAAAACACATCTGACAATCAAAAAAGTTTCCAAAGATATTGAAGAACGGTTTCATTTCAACACGGCCATCAGCGCTGTTATGGAGCTTGTGAACATGATGTACGGCATGGACCTTAACACAACAAGCCGTCCGAATAGTACCGATGCCGGTGTTATCAGAACCGCCGTTGAATCCATCATTCTCCTGCTGTCTCCCATTGTACCGCACGTTGCCGAAGAACTATGGGAAACCCTGGGCAATAAGAGAGGAAATCTTGCAGCGACACCATGGCCCTCATTTCGGGAAGATGCATTAATTACCGACACATGCCTCATTGTTGCTCAGGTCAATGGTAAACTCAGGGGAAAATTTAATATTGATGCAAATGCGGATGATGAAACGATCAAGGAAAAAGCCCTGGCGGATGAAAACGTCAGGCGGTTCATCAATGACCGGCCCATCAAAAAAATTATCGTTGTAAAGAAAAAGCTGGTGAATATTGTCATTTAACTTAGGAAAGGAAAAAAATTGCCCCGCTTTCACTTAAGCACAGGAATATGCTTTGTTTTATGTATGGTTATCGCGTCCTGCGGGTATCGATTTTCAGGCGGCGGGGAATTGCCGCAAGGCATTGAAAAACTCAATATCGGTGTTTTTGAAAACCGCACCAATGAAAATGGACTTGAAAGCCGGATCGCCAATGACCTGATATACCAGTTCACGAGATTTGACAGCCTGAGACTGACGGATAAGGCAAAGGCGGACGCCTTTTTGACCGGTACCATAAAATCAGTGAAATCGGTGACGATTTCCCATGAAAGCGCCACTACGTCTACTGAACGGCGGATCCAGGTAACCATTGCCCTGAAATTAATGTCATCGGCAGGCAAGCTGTTATGGTCCGACAACGCAATATCCGCGTATGAAACATATGAAGTCAGTTCGGACAAGGCGCAAACTGAAAAAAATAAAAAATCCGCTTTAGCAATACTCTCAAGTCGAGTTGCCGAGCGGATTTATTATCGATTAACGGATAATTTTTAAAAATCCGGTTGGATGATTCTTCCAATCCCGGAAGATTATGATGCGGTGGCGCTGTTTATCCTTTTTGAAAGCCGGGATATTTTTCTTGCCGCCGTTCGCGGATGGAGAACACCTTTTTTGGAAGCTTTATCAATAATTGATTTGGCTGTATTTAACTCATCAGCGACGGTGTTTGCATCACTATCTTTTCCAAGAAGACCAGCCTTCTTAACGATTCCCTTAATACGGGTTTTAACCGTCCGGTTACGAAGACGTCGTTTTTGATTTTGCAAATTTCGTTTAACTGCGGATTTATGGTTTGCCAATGTTCAAACTCCTTTATACGATTTTTTTCAAAAATATAAATGGGATTGATACCTGATTGAACTGACCGTGTCAAGATATTTATATATAAAACCCTCTAACGATTTTCAATTTCACCGCACCTACGGCGTCAAATGCCGCCTCGCATAGTTCACTATCACTATAGCGAGGCAGCATTTTCCTTGTATCTGCGACAAACTTGAAAACCGTTAACTCAGGTTGCTTAAAATTTTACCCAAACAGACTTACAGATTAAATTAACGATCAGTTATGCGCAATGAAAAAAAGCAGTTTACAAAAGCCGCCGGCATTATCGGTGTCTTTACCCTGATCAGCCGTATTCTCGGGTTTGTAAGGGATATGGTGATCGCCTGGTTTTTCGGAGCCGGTCTCCTGTCTGATGCTTTTTTCGTCGCTTTCAGACTTCCGAATCTGTTCCGGCGGCTTTTTGGCGAAGGATCTTTAACGGTTGCCTTTATCCCTGTCTTTTCCGAACATATTTCAACATTTGGAAAAGAAGAAGCCTTTCAAATGGCAAGGTCCGCCGTCCGCATGTTGTCGGTAATACTGGTCTTCATTACCATCATCGGTATTATCACGGCACCGGGAATCGTGCGAATCATGGCACCCGGTTTTACCGGGGCAAAATTTTCAATGACCGTTATCTTAACCCGCATCATGTTCCCCTATATATTCTTTATCTGCCTGGTCGCGCTGAGTATGGGAATTTTGAATGTGCTCGGTCATTTTGCCGCGCCGGCACTGGCACCGGTTTTTTTAAACCTGTCGATTATCGCCTCTGTTTTGTTTATTTCACCCAGTCTGCCCGACCCGTCCATCGGACTGGCTATTGGGGTAATCATTGGCGGAATACTTCAGCTCCTGCTGCAACTCCCCTTTCTTGTTCAAAAAGGATTCTATTTCTGGCAAAAAGCTGACTTTTATCATCCGGGTCTGAAAAAAATCGGGCTTTTAATGCTGCCGGCGGTTTTCGGGGCTGCGGTTTATCAGATTAACATGCTTATCGGAACCCTGCTGGCGTCTTTTCTGGCTGAAGGCAGTATCTCTTACCTTTATTATGCGGACCGACTTGTTCAGTTTCCCCTGGGGATATTTGCCATCTCCATGTCGGTTGCGATTCTCCCCAGCCTTTCCCGCCAGGCTGCTGCCCGGGATATGCGTGCATTGACCGACACGTTTGCCTATGCCATAAAACTCATTTTTTTTATAACCATTCCGGCAATGACCGGCCTGATTGTATTACGCCGCCCCATTATTGCCCTGCTATTTGAAAGAGGCGCCTTTGATCCGGTCAGCTCTAAACTAACAGCCGATGCACTCCTGTATTTCAGTGTCGGTCTGTGGGCATTTTCCGCGGTCCGCATTGTGGTGCCCACTTTTTATGCGTTGCAGGACACAAAAACGCCCGTAAAGATAGCAATAATCTCCGTTCTGGCAAATATCGTTTTGTGTCTTACCCTTATGGGGCCGCTTGCCCACGGAGGCCTGGCTCTTGCCGCCTCCCTTTCCTCCATGCTGAATTTCATCCTTCTGGCAATGGCATTAAGAAAAAAACTGGGTGCCCTGGGCTGTAAAAAGATCATTGAGTCTATTGCTAAATCTGTGGTATGCTCAACAGTTATGGGATTAAGCCTGTGGGCATTTGTCTGTTTTCATCAAACAACGGATACATCTTCACATTTCGACCTTCTGTGGATTGTGACTGCCGGAATTTTCATCGGAATTTTCGTCTACATTCTGTCCGCTTACATCCTGAGGTGCCGGGAACTTGGGGATATTATAAAAATCGTTAAAAAAGGTTAAACCATCTTGCTGTGAAGCCATCTCATTTAACAATTGCATTTTTTTTTGTCGTACTGGTCTTAGTTTCCTTTTTTGTATCGATCATCATGGGGGATAACGGATTTCGTGATTTAAATGCCATGAAACAGGAGTTAAACGCCTTAAAAGCCAAAAACGAAAATCTCCAGCAAAAAAATATTGAAATGCACCGAAAAATCAAACGCTTAAAAGAAGACCCGGAATTCATCGAAAATATTGCACGCCAGGAACTCAAAATGATCGGAAAAGATGAAATCGTGTTTAAATTTAAAGAAAAGGAAGTAAAAGATGAATGATCCGGCCCACCGATACACCAAAACTCTTGCAAAACTTTACGCGGATCAGGGACACTACGACAAGGCCATTGAAATCTATCAGCATCTGGTGAAAAAATACCCTGAACGCGAAGATATTTTAGATGATTTTTCAGATTTAAAAGTCAAAATGCAGCGGATAAAAATATCAAACGAGCCGGAACTGGCTGTTTTATTTCAGCAGTGGTTCGACCTGCTGGCAAAGTACAGACAGATAAACGCCATACAAAAATAAACCGGAAAAACTTGATTTTAAAGATGAACATCGAACGTCCAACATCGAATGATGAATCAAAAAACAAATGCTGAACAGCGATTGGTGATTAAAAAAAAAGATGACAAAACAAAGGCATGATCTTGAAAAAAGACTGCTTGAATGTTCGGTGTTGACTTTATTTTTGATTTAAAAAAATTTAAGAAGCGGAGCAAAGCGACATCATTATTCGATGTTCAACGTTGGACGTTCAATGTTCGATGTTCAATTTGTCCGATTTAAACACCTTTTTAATACAATTGCCGGTTCATCACAACTCAATCACCCGATCAATCACCGCCCTGCCCTTATCTTCCCGGATACTTGCCGCCGCTACAACGGGATCATGTTCAAAGCATAAAACCCAGTTCTCTTCAAGGGCCCGGGATAAAATTTCATCCTTTTCATCCATGATGTTTAACGGATGATTATCATACCCCATATGCCAGGCAGTGGGAATATGCGCGGATGTCGGGATTAGATCCGCACAGAAAAAAAGGGATTTTTTATCACCTTTAATCAGGGGATGCTGCTGCCCCCGGCTGTGTCCGTCGGTGACGATCAGATCAATGCCGTCAAAAAAATTTTCGATCGGCCCGTTGATAAGATGTAAAACCTTTTGTTCCAGAAGCGGCATGAAATTGTCCTGGATATAGCTCGAGAGGTCCCGGACAGAAGGGTTACAGGCCAGTTCCCATTGTGCCTGCTGAATATGGTAAACGGCATTGGGAAATGTCGGAACGACTTTACCATTGGTAATGGTTGTGGACCCGCCGGCATGATCAAAGTGAAGGTGGGTGAGGATTACATCGGTGAAATCGTCCACGGTCAATTCAAATGGTGCCAGCCGTTCTGCCATTGAATTGGCCGCAGTCTGAATTCCATAAATTTCGTTAAATCTAGCCGGAAGCTTATCCCCAATTCCGGTATCAACCAGAATAATTCGGCCATTTCCCCGGATGACCAATGATCTGGCCTGCATGGGAATTCTGTTCGAGTCGTCGGCAGGAATCTTCTTTTCCCAGAGATTTTTCGGCACCACGCCGAACATGGCGCCGCCATCCAGCAGAAATGAATCCATTACCACTGTAAAACAGTCATAGCTTCCAAATCGCATGGTCTCATGGTCTCTACTTCCCAAAAAACATCTTTACAGCTTCTTTTCCTTTAAGGAGCTCAAAATATCTTTTATGGATTCCGGATAGTCTTCCGCCTGAATATGCTTAACGACTTTTAATGCGGTTTTACCGATCACCGGGATTTTCCATATATACGGAAGTGTAATTTTAAAATTCAACAAGTTGGATTCTCCGGAACGGAGACCACCTTCTTTGGCGGCCCGGGTATCCTGATCAGAAATTAACGCATCCATTGAAAATCGGAACTGCAGCCCTGACCGTTTCCCCGTCCGCTCTTTTTTCGAAGCTTTTTGGGAAGACCTTTTTTTAGAGGCTGCCTTTTTTTCATTTTTTTCCAATCGTTCGACTACTTCAAACGCCCGGTCAACTTTCTTTTCGTTTTTAATTGCTGCCATAATTCCCTTTCCCGACTTTAATTATGGTTTTGCATATTGTTTCAATATCTTCGATTGCCCTGTCTACCTGTTGCGTAAATTTTTTATTTGATTGAACCAGTTGTGCGTACTCAGCAAGGTTTAACCCTCTCCGATTATACTTCTCGTACACGGATCGGGTCGGAAATACGACGGGCAGGCATGAAACCTGATGCGGAAGGATATCCTCAAAATAATCAAAACAATTCTGCCGATTCAGGCGGGGATGCGTAAACACGGGAAGAATATGGAATTGTCCTTTTTTTTCCGGAACCGCCCGAAGAATTTCCTTAATAATCGGATACAAATTATTAATAAAAGCAGACTCATCGTTGGTTGACATCCGCATGGGGATAACCACCAGATCACAATAGGCACAGGCAAAACGGGTATGCAGTTTGCCGGTACCCTCACCGGGAATGTCCATGATCATCAGTTCATTATAATCGGATATGGATTTAATGCCCTGCTGAAAAACCTCTTTCTGGGAACTTGAAATGTGATGAAATGACACTTTACCCGGATCATACCCCATCTCATCACGATCTTCCCACCAGCCTTTTAATGTGCCCTGGGGATCAAGCTCAACCAATGCAATTGAACCAAATTTCCTGTTCATATAACCGGAAAAAGCAGTGTTGACAGCCAGCGTACTTTTCCCGGTCCCTCCTTTTGTCTGAACAAAACCGATAATCATAGATCATCTCCGAAAACACGCCATGACGTGATTTATTTCAAATATAAAATTGATGTCTCCGTAAAAAGACGAATTTGCGGAGAGTCGTTTATTTAACACATTGAATTCATCAATAGCAAGAGTCAATAAACAACCATTTTTTGACTTTTTACGAATCCATCAAAATTCACTTTTTAAACTTTCGGATGAGCTTTTCCTTCAGCCTTCAGCCTTCTACCTTCT
The DNA here is from genome assembly GCA_014237465.1 of Desulfobacteraceae bacterium. GTDB lineage: Bacteria > Desulfobacterota > Desulfobacteria > Desulfobacterales > Desulfosalsimonadaceae > SURF-3. Next base: position 36,470 of record JABZFM010000016.1, read on the forward strand.
ACCTTCTACCTTCTACCTGGCCGACCGTTTCTTTTTCGCAGGGCTCTTGGTCTTGCCTTTTCTGGCCTCTTTTGCCAATCGCGCCACTTCGGCAATATCCGCATCAGAATAAACCCCGTTCACCCCGGATATAGCCGCCAGCTTCATACCATGCTTGATACCCAGCTGATAGATTTCCTTGACCTTCTGCCATTCGATTTCCCGGCCAATGGTAAAAATCTCATATCGACCCTCCAGGGCCAGTACAATGGTTTCCGCCAGGCAGGCATACGCCACTTTCGGGGGAAGTCCGATATCCTTCATCTCAACATTCTCACCGGGAAGAAGGATCTCGCCCGATTCAATGACGAGGACATCCGGCCGCTTGGCGACATCTTCCGCACTCAGGTCAAGGGGTCTTGCCACATCCGTTATAATACACCCCGGTTTGGCTTTCATAATGTCAATGACGCTTTTCCCGCCGCCGGCGGATGTTGCTGTCACAATGACATCCATGTCCTCCAGGTACTTGTCCGCCCGGGTCGAAATTTCAATCTTTGTTTCAGGGGTTTCATCCATGATGGATTCTTTCAGCGCAAGAAGCTTTGAATGCCGGACATCGATCATGTACAGATCGGTAAATGCCATGGCCAGCAGACGGCAGCAGACAGACCCGATGGCGCCAGTGGCACCCACAACCATTGCATTCCCCTTGAGTTTTTTCCCTTTTTCAATCTTGAGCAGGCCCATTCGCCGACCGGCATCTGCGGCCGCCCATAATGCGCCTGAGGCGCTGTAGCTGTTCCCGGTGGTAATCGGAATATCCGCAAGTTTGGCCACGGTTTTCCCGGCATCACCCACGACTTTTGTAAAAGCACCCAGCCCCATGATCTGGGCACCCAGCCGTTTGGCCATTTTCGCGGCCTGCAGAAGTCTCTTATAAGTAAACTCGGCACTGTGCGCAAGCATCTGTTTGGGAGTTCCGCCTACAGTGATCAGCCAACCTTCTGCCTCAACACCGGTGGGAGATTTGATTCCCGTCATCTTGGAATACACAAACGGCGGAGAATAGGCAATGATCTTCTCCACCGCATCCATAAACCCGGCCGGTGCATATCGGGATGCCAGCTGAATGGTCGGGTCCTTTTTCAACTGTTCCTGGGAAAGTGGATGAATGACAAACGCAAAACGGTTCACCCGCCGGAATTCACCCTGGGGATAAATAACTCTGGGATCCAGGTTATGCTCACTGATGACTTCAAGCAGATCATCTTCACTGACTTCATCCAGGGAAAGGTCCAGGGCAGCGGAAATCATGGCCTCCAGTACATTAAAACCGACAACCTGCTCCAGAATTTTCGGGGTACAGTCAATAATAACATCAACCCCACGTTCCTGCAGAAACTGAATGCGGTCTTCATAGACGGTTGCCGTAATAATTGTTTTCCCGCCCAGTTCCTCAAGACCGCAGCCTTTCAGGTAATCATAAAAATCATAACTCGGCACAACGATAATGTTCGCCTTTTGAATGGCCTTGCGGCGAATATAGTCATTCCATTGCCGTAGCGGCATGGCGGATGTGGCTAAACGTTTGCTGGGCACCCACTCCAGGATATCATGGACACCTTTGGCATACATTTTTAGGTCATCAATTGAATTTAAAAACTTGGGAATGCCGTTTTCAAATAATGGATCCGCAAACGTCAAATTGTCCGTGTACTCGGAAATAACCTTTGCGATATTATAATTCAGGAGACCGGACAGGAAGAGTACTTTTGTGTGATTGAAATAATTGTTTCCGAACTTGAATTGCAGGTGGCGAATGGCCCACTCAAAAGATACCCGGCGCAGCTTCTCTCCAGTGGTTACCGGTGATGTTATCCGGGAGTTCAGCATTTCAACCTTTTTCGCCTGTTTCTCCATGGAACGGCTGGAACCGATCGCGTAGTTAAAATTCAATCCACCCAGACTGATTGCGTCTGCTTCAGAATTCCACTGTTCCATCAGGTCCGCGGTAACTCCGACATCCCCGTCTGCGCCGACCCGCTTAACATTAAACTCCTGACCCATAAATTCTGCAACAAACTCATAATCATCTTTACTGTTGCCTAGACTGATACTGACAATTTGCTTCACGGCCTCCTCCTATGCTAATTACTTGATCCATTATTTCGAATGGCGTCTGCAGGACAAACATCCATTGCTTCTTTACATAATAATTCTTCTGATTCAGTTTCCGGCTGTTTATATATATAATTATGGCCAACAGCCAACTCCTCGTCCGTATTTTCCATGAAATTCTCCGGCGCGATTACGGCACAAAGCGCACACCCGATACAAGACTTTGTTATATAATATTTTCCCGGAACATTTTCGGCAAATCCTTCAATCTGATCAGACATCAAACCCCTATCTCCAAATTATACCGCCGATGAAATTAACAGATGCGACAGACCTTGCATCAAAAAAAATCATTTACTTGATAAGTAGTCATCCCGGACAAGTAAAACCGGACAAGTAAAACCGGACAAGTAAAATCGGACAAGTAAAAATGGTGTTCACGCCCATGAAAATTGTTTTTGAGCGAACTGCATATATAAAAAATCATATGGAATAAAAAAGTTTAAGTCAATACCACTATTTAGATATCGTGTCAAATAGAAAAAGTTTACGTTTCCGTTAAGTTTCAAGAAGTTATCAGGAATAACTCCGGTGGACCGCTTTCATCCAACCGTCATAGAGTTCCTGGCGCTTTTGTTCCGGCATTTTTCCCTCCCATTTTTTATCCACCGCCCAATGCCTTTTCAGTTCAGACTGATCTTTCCAGAACCCCACGGCAAGACCCGCGGCATATGCCGCGCCCAGGACGGATGTTTCACGGTTTTCAGGACAGATCACCGGGATATCGAGAATATCCGCCTGAAATTGCATCAGCAGCTCGTTGCCGACCATTCCACCGTCAACTTTCAATGCGGTCAGGTGAATCCCAGAGTCTTTTTCCATAGCCTCAAAAATTTCCCTGGCCTGGTATGCGCTTGCCTCAATTACTGAGCGGGCGATATGCCCCTTGTGAATGTAGTGTGTCAGGCCGGTAATCAATCCCCTGGCATCGCTGCGCCAGTGGGGGGCAAAAAGACCCGAAAAGGCCGGGACAAAATAAATCCCCCCGTTATCTTCAACCGTCATTGCAAGGTCTTCGATATCATGAGATTCCTTTATCAACCCCAGGTTATCCCTAAACCACTGAACAAGTGACCCGGCAATGGCAATCGATCCTTCCAGGGCATACACGGTCGGCTGATCGCCGATTTTATAGCCAACGGTTGTCAGAAGACCAAATTTTGACTGCACACTCTTTTCACCGGTATTTAAAAGCATAAAACAACCGGTGCCATATGTATTCTTTGCTTCTCCGGGGGTAAAACAAGTCTGTCCGAAAAGCGCTGCCTGCTGATCGCCCAGATCACCGGAAACCGGTATTTCATCTCCGAATACCCCGGTCGACTTGGTATAGCCATAAACTTCACTGGATGATCTGATTTCCGGAAGCATCTGCCTGGGGATACCCATGATCTTCAGCATATCCGGGTCCCAGTCAAGCGTTTCAAGATTCATGAGCATGGTCCGGCTGGCATTTGTCACATCCGTTGTATGCACACCGCCGTCCGGACCGCCGGTCAGCCACCAGATCAGCCAGGTGTCCATATTGCCGAAAAGTGCCTCTCCTTTTTCGACTGCCTGCTTTACGCCTTTTATATTTTCAATTATCCATTTGATTTTGGGACCGGAAAAATACGTCGCCAGCGGTAATCCGACTTTCTTACGAAAACAATCCATATTACCGTTAACTGCAAGATTTTTGCACAGCTCTTCCGTGCGGGTATCCTGCCAGACAATGGCATTATAATAAGGTTGTCCGGTTGCGGGGTTCCAGACAACGGATGTTTCCCGCTGATTGGTAATCCCGATCCCGGAAAGCTGGTCCCTGTTGATGGCCGCTTTCTGAAGTCCGACTTTGATGACGTCATTGACCCGATCACGGATTTCCATGGGGTCATGTTCCACCCAGCCGGGTCTGGGATAAATCTGCCGGTGTTCCAGCTGATGCCTGGATACTATATCCCCGTGATAATTAAAGATAAAAAATCGTGAACTGGTTGTCCCCTGGTCGATCGCACCAACATATTTCTCAGTTGTCATGCGCTATCCCCTCCTTTAATCCGTTATTATCAATCTGAAGATTTTTTATTTTTTCTAACCTCTTAAATTTACATATCAGTTAAAAAGCGTAAAGTTTTTTTGTAACTAATTTTCCCGCACACACGACTTTATAACTTAAAGGGCCTTTTGTGAACCCTAAAAAATTATTTAGGAATTGTCTGTTTCAAAAATCAGACGAATGATTTATAAATTTTAAAACTAATAATCGGAGATAAAACCATGAAAAAGACCATATCAATTTCTTTAATAATGCTGCTGACCTTTATTCTAATCGGCACTACACCGGCTGAAACGCCATTGGGAGTGGATGATGAAGCGCCCAAATATTCAAACGGACATTGTCAGGGCATGCGTCATAAAGGTTCCGGAATGTCGAATGGCCCCGAACATTTTACCGGACATCTTAAGGGAATCGGCGGGATCACACTTAAAAAACTGATGCACATGGATCTTTCAGATGGCCAGAAAAAAGATGTTGCCAATATTCTGGCTGCCTATCGTGATGACAGCCGTAAAATGGCTGACCAGCTGATGGAGGCCAAAAAAGCATTTTTTGAGACCATTTCCTCAAAAAAAGCCTATGATGAATCAGCCGTTCGCCAGTCCTTTAAACAAATGTCCGCAATTATGGAAAACCTTGTGGTCCTGAAAACAAAAATAATGTCCGAACTGAAACCGGTATTGAGCAAGGACCAGTTAAAAAATTTAATGGCGCATCATCCAAAAAAATCTGATAAAATGGATAAAATGAAGCAAATGAAAAAACAACGCAATGTGAATCGTGCCATGATGGACACCTGGATCAACACGTATGCGGACACCCCAAATAGTGGCCAGTAAACAACAGGCGAAAGGGCGGTCGCTCTTTTTAATGCGTAGGCCGGAATAACAGGGTCTTGAAAAACGTCATGAGCGCAGGCAAGACAAGGCAAAATTCAGCGAAAAAACGGAGTTTATGTTTTATAAATAAGAATTTTGAGCCGAATTTTAACGCCGTATGGCCAAGCGCAATAGTTTTTCAACACCCTGTTAGCTCGTTGAGCATAATCCGGCTTATGTCAGGTGTCATCGGATGTCGCTTCGCTCCGATAAATTTAATATTTTTTGTCTGAGCCGAAGGCGAATACCTTAATTCTTAATTTTCAATTCCTAATTCTTAATGCCGAGTTCGACCCATAAAATCAATGACTCAGACATTATTCATCGAATTATCGGCGGAAATGTTAATGCGTTTGAAATTATATTGGATAAATATAAAAAATATGTTTTTACAATTGTAAAGCGTCATGTTCCCGAAGCGTATATTGAAGACACTGTACAGGATGTTTTTATCAGAGTATATAAAGCATTGCCGGGATTTGACAACCGGAGCAGTTTTAAACACTGGATGACGTCAATCACCATCAGAACCTGTTATGATCTTTTACGGAAAAAATACAGGTCAAAAGAAATCACCATCAGTTCCCTGGCAGGCAATGATCAGGAAGCATTTGAAAAAAAGTTATCCGAACAGGCAAAAGCTGATTATTACGGGAACCACGCCCAAAAAGAGACAAAAGAGATGCTGGCATGGGCGCTGGCCCGGTTAACCCCGGAGAACAAAATGCTGATTGAGCTGATTTACCTTGAAGGGTATACAATCAAAGAAGCCGCTGAACTGCTGGGATGGAGCGTGGCAAATGTTAAAGTCCGCACCTTCAGGTGCCGGAAACAACTCAACACCATTTTAACTAATTTAATTGAAGCCTGAATTTAACATGAAGCCTTTAGACGACAACAAACTAAAGCAAAAACTTATTGACGCCTACTGGAGTGATCCTGAGATTGATATAAATCCCGTTTGGCAGCAGAACATGATGCGCAAAATTCGTGGAATCGGACCGTTGAAACAGGATATATCCACTGGCCTTTCCTTCCAGGAGCTGGTTTGGAAAATAGCTCCCGCCCTGTGTCTTTTACTGGTTATTCTCATCACCGGGATGTTCTCAATGGATTTATCCTTTGAAACCCTTATAAATGAGTCTTTCATCGATGACCCGGTGGTCATCATCTATAATGGCATCTTCTGGGGGTAACCCGAACTTCTCATGAATAAAATGAATATAATTAAAAGAAATATGAATAAATTTAAACTGATTGCCGGGGTTCTGCTGATTTTATTGACCGGTATTGCGGCCGGACATTTGGGAACTGTTTTTTATTTTAAAAATAAAATTTATAAACAAGGGCCGCCGGCGCTTCATCATTTAATTAAGAAAAAAATCAGCCATGAACTCCGTCTCACACAACAGCAGCAAATAAAATTCGACAGGATCATCGAGCAGACGGAAAAGGATTTTGATGCCTTCAGGCAAAAGCACCATCCCGAAGTTGAACTGATACTCACTGACTGCTTTCTGAAAATCAATGAAATATTAACTCCTGGACAACTGAAAAAATTTGAAAAAATAAAAAATCGGTTTAAACGCGGATTTCCTGGCTCAAAAGGATTTTCACCACGTCGCCATTCCAGGGGGCAGCTTTTTCCACTGCCTGAAGAATTAAAAGATCAATTAGACTTGACGGAAAATCAGGTGAAAAACATCCGGCCGATTATCCGTCAATTTAATCAGGATGTAAAAAGTATCTTTATGGATGCTCGTGTCCATATGGATGATCGTGATCAGGACATGCACAACCCCCAGGACCTCAGGGATAAAAAAGACCTCAGAGATAAAATAAAACAGGTCGAAGATGATGTGATGGCGCAGATCAAACCCTATCTGAATGATGATCAAAACAATAAATTTCAAGAAATCATAGAAAACCGGCGACCGCCTCATGCAGATGATCGGCAAAAGTAAAACAATCTAATCTTTACGTAAAGGTTAATTGTGTTGTTCCAGCACCTCCGGATTCATGATCTTATTTTATCAAAAAAATTATTTTTCAAATAAATACATAATACTGCACAGCCGGAACCGGATACATTTTCCCACCTGTTTTTCCCCGAAGCCAGAAAATTCAGTTCAGAGCTTAACACGAATCCCCCATTGGCAACCATCAGATCCAAACCATTGAAAACCTCATAATTTCAAATAAATATCTTTATTTTTGCCCGGACCTGAAACAATAACATTTTGAATCAATATTGGAAATTGCGATTATACTTAACGCTGAATGTAATTTTTTGTATATCAATATTGCTTTCTGACAAAGATACTGATAAAATAAATAAGTTAAACAAAGACACATAAAAATATTTAATTATATTTTAAACGCTTATAAAAAACATCCGCGGAATTCCGCTAATCATATAAGGAAGCTTACATGAATGAGGCGAAAACCTTAGCAGACGAGAAACAGCTGGACAAAACCCTATCGTTTGTTCCGCGATTCCGGTGGCATTTTGCCTCAAATGCAATTGAACACTTCAAGTCAGCCGGTAAAAATTCGATCCGTTTTGTCACAAATGATCTGATCACCCGCTGGTTCAATGCCACTTACAACTCCTACAGCCGGTTTTACAAAGGTCAATTGCGATTGGGTCTGCCGGTTTCAAAAGAACTGATCAAAACTCAGGAGGAGATGCGTTCCGTTGCCGCCGGCAAACTGACCCTGACACTCTATCACATCTTCCTTCGTGTTACCGGAACCCGGATTCCTAGAAAGCATATCAAATATATCCTTATCGGCGACATTGAGGCTGGAAATATTAAATTAACTGAGAATGTGGTTATTCTAACCAGAAAACAGCTCAAATATCTCACCATCAGCCGCTTAAAAATTCCCGCGTATTTCTTCACCGATATTTTAGAAGAGGCCACCCGGCGAAGGATACTAATCGAAACCTTAAAGAGCAATCGCCTCCCGTCATACTTTGACAGTGAGATTGAAGAAAACACGCAAAACGGCCGTGGGGATTATGAAATCGTTTATTACCGGGATTACACGGATGAAGGAAAGGAAATCAAATTCCGCCGTCTGGTCAGCATTGAGGATGTAACCTCCGGAGACAACCGCCCATCATTACTCCTTGTCCCCGGCTTTTCCAACAACAGCAACTGCTATGACCTGACCAACCAGCAGTCCATGGCCAAGGACTTTGCAGACAAGGGGCACTGGGTGTATCTCTTTGATCCCAGAGGAATGGGTATTAACGAGGGCAAGTTCGATCCCCTGTACACGGTGGATACCCTGATTGACCATGATCTGCCGACAGTTCTGAATTTTATCCACACCAGAAGCAAAAGCAAACCGTCCATTCTGATCGGGCACAGTATGGGGGGCATCGTTTCTGAAAATATGGTGCTCATCTGGAATGTCAGGCAGCACTTAAACGGGCTCAAAGACTTAACCAGTCAACAAAAAGCCTATATGGACCAGATACTGCCGTCTGACGATGTTGCCGCTCAAAATTTAAAACAGGTCAAGGCAGTCATCTCTATGGGAGCTCCCAAATTCTTCAATAGAACGACACATGCCATTTTCCCGGCCATGCTCTGGCTCAACCATCTGGCCAGGATTTTCAACCTCCAGCATGTACCGATCAAGAATTTCCTTCAGTTTATGATGCAGTTTCCGGTCTTAAGCGATATGACCCAGGCATTGCTCAACAGTAATATTGGTGATTTAAATTTCATTTTGTGTCCTGAAAACCATCGTTCCAATAAAGTATTTACCAAACGCTATGTAAACAAAGTCCTTGAATCAGTTCCCTTAGGCCTTGGGTTTCAGTTTTTAAAAGCGATTTATAACGGTGAAGGGTTCAAACGAATGGACCAGAGCCGTTTTAACTATTCGGGCCATGTTCATTTGATGCCCAAAGACATTCCTGTTTTTCACTTCTGGGGCACTAAAGATCCGCTGGCACCGCCGGACAATCTGCAATTCAGCAAACATTATCCCCACCGGTCCAAAAAAATATATTATATCGAAAAACCGGAAGATGCGGCGAAAATAGAAATCTCCTCCAGAAAAAGCCAGGTAGTTGATTTTGTCATAGAAGGCGCCAATCACCTGGACCTGCTCTATGGAAAACTGGCAGAAGAAATTGTAAACCCCCTGGTTATGCAGATCATCGAAAGCTCCTGGGATAACTGGTCATATGAGAATATCGATAAAACAAAAAAAAGCAAAGCGGATTAGGCGGAGAAGGTGGAAGGTGGAAGGGAAAAAACATCTGATATCTTCCGAATCCGGCCATTAGAGGGTTTGGCAATGGCCACAGGTTTTTAACCCGGTTTTCAGTAACTTTTCAATAAGTCCGGGCTATATATAACCCAATGTAGCGAAAGGCTTTAGCCTTCCATAAGTCAGTAAAAAATGGAGGTCTAAAGACCTCCGCTACATAGTTGTACGATAAATATCGTTGTGGCGGTGTTTTTCCCCGCCAGATACTGGGTTAACGTTTTGCCCAGGTTTATTGTGAGTGTACGATTTTCACCCTATTCATCTAACTTATACCACCCACAGGGAGAATCACTTCATGAACCGTTTAATCAATGATCAGGGCAATGTAAAACTTGGCATATTTGAATCTCCAATAGATGAAATCAATTTTAAAGACTACCGACTGACAACCCCGATGGGATTCAACCGGACGGGATTATTTAAAAAGTTATTATTCAATCAGTTTGTCTTTTTCGGCCTGACCGGTCCGGACATGATTATCGGGATGGCGGTGGTTGATTTAAAATACCTGTCCAACGGATTTTTATATATTTACGACAGGAAAGACGGCACCGTCTCTGAAGCCAATAAGACCATCGTGCCCATTAGCAGTAAAATATTTATTTCCCCGACCCCGGAAAATGTTTCCTGCGGATTTAAGTTCGGCAGCCTGTCCATATCCATGAAAAACACTAAAATCTCCGCAAAAGCCAAAGATATCACGATAGACCTGGAATTTGACACGTCCCAAACCTCTCCTTTGCGCATCTGCACCAAAGCCGGGTATAAAGGCTGGGTCTATACCCAGAAAACATCTCCGATCAACGTGACCGGAAAAGTGATCCACAAAGACCGTCAGATAGACATATCATCACCAACCTATATGGGACTGATGGACTGGACAGCCGGTTATATGCGGCGGGAAACTTTCTGGAACTGGGCGGCAACCGCCTCAACCCTTGCCGACAGCAGGTCACTGGGACTGAACCTGTCCTGCGGGGTCAATGAAACCAGTTTTACCGAAAACGCATTCTGGATTGACGGTAAAATGACCAAGGTGGATATGCTTCATTTCGAATTTAATCCGGACGACTTTTATGACCAGTGGAAAATTAAATCCCTGGACGGAAAAGTTGATCTGGTCTTTGACGGGAAACAACACCGGAAGGAAAACATCAATGCCGGCGTCGTTGCCACACGTTTCACACAACTGATGGGAGACTTTAAAGGTTCTTTAAAAACCGATGATGGTGAAGTGATAAAAATCAAGGACTGCCCCGGCTGGGCAGAGGATCATTATGCCAAATGGTAAATTTTGATGGCGTCGTTAAAAGTCCCATCTACTGCGTTGTAGCGGTTTTTCAGACTTTCAATATACTACATGTATTATTACAATCCTGAAAAACCGATACGCCTTGTATATGGAACTTTTAGCTTAACCATCCAGCTACTTTTTACGAATCCATCAATTTTATTTTATTTATTTTAAAAAAATCGGAAGGAAGCATAATAAAATGAAAAAGCTTACCGGTACCCTGATCACTATCGTCATTTTTTTCATTATTTATTTACTTACATGGCCGGTACCCATCGACCCTGTCTCATGGGAATCACCCCCGAATCCCGGATATACCGGCCCATTTGAGGTCAACACCCGGCTTGCCGCCATTGAAAAACTGCCCCTTAAAGAGGCTCACGGCCCGGAAGACATCGCCCTGGATGCCGACGGCCGGATTTATGCCGCTACCCATGAAGGTTTTATTGTTCGCCTGGAAAACAGCAATGCCGAACCTGAAAAATGGGTGAATACCGGCGGCCGTCCTCTGGGCATTGACTTTGATGGAAATGGAAACCTGATTGTGGCCGATGGCTATATCGGACTGTTATCCATTGCACCGGATGGAAAAATTACCAATCTGGTGACCAGCGCTGATGGTGTTGCTTTGGGATTTACCGATGATGTTGACGTGGCTGCTGATGGAAAAATTTACTTTTCAGATGCTTCTACCAAATTCAAAGCCAAAACATACGGCCCCATGGCTGCCAGTCTGCTGGATCTGATGGAGCATGGCGGGCATGGCAGACTGATCGTTTACGACCCAAAAACCGACAAGGCGTCCACCCTGATCAGCGGCTTGAGCTTTGCCAACGGGGTTGCAGTGAGTCCGGATCAATCCTATGTGCTGGTCAATGAAACCGGCAATTATCGGGTGCTTCGCTACTGGATCACCGGCCCCCAAAAAGGGACATGGGAGCCGCTGATTGAAGCCCTTCCCGCTTTTCCGGATAACATTTCCACCGGATATGACGGCCGTTTCTGGGTGGCGCTGGTCGCCCCTCGAAATCCGTTGCTTGACAGTCTTGCCGGCAAGCCGTTTATACGCAAAATGATCCAGCGGCTTCCTGAAGCGTTCAAACCCAAAGCCGCCCACTATGGCCATATCATTGCTATCAATGAAAACGGTGAAGTGGTTGTCGACCTCCAGGACCCGAATGCTGCATGTCCGGTCAATACCGGTGTGACGGAAACCAGTCAATATCTGTACATCGGCAGTCTTGTTACAGACTTTATCGCGCGTTTGCCAAAGTCTGAAGCGGGTTTATAAAAAAACAGGTAGAAGGCGGAAGACTGAAGGTAGAAGGATAAAAACCCATCGTTAACATTCATTTAAATGCGTAGGCCGGATTAGCTCGTAGAGCGTAATCCGGCATTTGTGGATGGTGGAATCGATTTTGCTAAATTTCCTCGTTCCCACGTTCCTCTGTGGGAACCAATAAAAATTTGTATTTTTTCATTCTCCAAGCCCTTGCTTTTTTTAAGATCGTTTTTATTTTATTTGCTGACAAGAAAATAGCCATTATACACTGAAACATAACTCAACGACCGCTAATAAACAGAAAACAGGAGCAAATAAAATGAGCAATCAAATCCGGACAACCGTCCTTTTGGCCATAATGACGGCCGTTATCATGTGGGTAGGAAAAATGCTCGGCGGAACCGGCGGCATGATGATCGCACTGATCTTTGCCGGCGCGATGAACTTTTTTTCCTACTGGTTTTCGGATAAAATTGTCCTGAAAATGTACAAGGCTCAGGAAGCCACCGAGGAAGAAGCATCCCTGGCTTACCGCATGGTGGAGGTCCTTTCCAAAGAAGCCGGTCTTCCCATGCCCAAGGTTTATATTATTCCCCAGGATGCCCCCAACGCCTTTGCCACCGGCCGCAATCCGGAAAATGCGGTGGTCGCGGTGACACAAGGGCTTCTCAAAACAATGAACCCGGATGAACTGGCCGGTGTACTGGCCCATGAACTGGGTCACATTAAAAACCGGGACATCCTGATCGGCACTATTGCCGCCACCATGGCCGGCGCGATCATGATGATCGCCAACCTGGCCAAGTGGTCGGCTATTTTCGGCGGGTTCCGGAGCGATGATGACGACGGCGGCGGATTTGTCGGATTGATCGCCATGGCGATTATTGCACCCATTGCCGCTATGCTGATCCAAATGGCCATTTCCCGATCCAGGGAATACCTGGCAGACGCAACCGCCGCAAAAATCACCGGCAACAGTGAAGGACTTGCCAGCGCCCTTGAAAAACTCGACGCCTATTCCCGACAGATCCCTATGCAGGCTGAACCGGCCACCGCCCATATGTTTATTACCAATCCCCTGGCCGGACGCAACATGATGAAATTTTTCTCAACCCATCCGCCCATTGAAGAACGGGTGGCAAGACTGCGCGACACAAAAATCGTCCGATCGGATAATGATTCAACGCCGAAGCCCGGCAACATGTCCGATCAGGCCAGAAATTTCTGGAATAACCTTTCATAAAACAAAGGCAGATCCATGGACGAAAACCTGAAAAAAGCCATATTCAACGCAGTTGAAAACGAACCGTTTGCACAAAAAATGGGCATGAAACTGGTTGCACTGGCACTCGGATATTCAAAAGTGGAGATGGATTATCTGCCGGAATCCATGGATAACATTTATCAGCGGGCCCACGGGGGAGTCATTTATTCTTTAATTGATGAAGCCTTTGAGACTTCCTGCCAGACACACGGCACCGTTGCCGTGGCGTTAAATGTCAATGTCTCCTACATCGAAAGCCCGGAACCCGGCGCACGCCTGACCGCAGAGGCAAAAGAAATCACCCGATCCAAAAAAATCGCCCACTATGATATTTCCATCACCGACGACGGCGGCAGGCTGATCGCCTCCAGCAAAACCATTGCCTATCGAACCGGCAAGCCCATTCCTTTCTATAAATAATTTCAATCCCGAACGGGATTATTTTTCTTTACAAATGAAATTTATATGATATTATTCCCGTAAAGGAATATTTTTAACAAGGAACTCTCATGCAACACAAAAAATTAAAACCTGCTTTAATTGTTTCTCCTGCCTTCGGCCTTCTACCTAAACACCTAAAAAAAGCGGCCTGTAAAACATAATTATTTACAGGCCGTTTTTTTAGTTTTATTGACTTTATGAAAAAGACTTAAACCTTACCACCCCCAGGTCAGATACTCGTGAATCGAATCAGCGGCAATTCGCCCGGCGCCCATGGCCAGGATAACGGTTGCCGAACCGGTGACAATGTCACCCCCGGCCCAGACACCTTTTTTGGTGGTCTTGCCGGTTTGTGGATCCGCCTCAATATATCCCCATTTGTTTAGGGTGATTTCCTGATCCGACTGGGTCAGCAACGGGTTGGCATTGGCACCAATGGCCACCACCGCAAGATCGCAGTCCAACATAAATTCAGAGCCTTCAATGGGAACCGGCCGACGACGGCCCGAGTCATCCGGCTCTCCCAGTTCCATCTTCAAACCTTCCATCTGGAGAAGCCGGCCGTTTTCATCCCCGACAAACCGGACCGGTGCCGTCAGAAGATGAAATTCGATCCCTTCTTCTTCCGCATGATGGATTTCAGCGGCCCTGGCCGGCATTTCCTCCCTGGACCGTCGATAGACGACTCGGACTCTGTCCGCCCCAAGCCGCATGGCGGTACGGGCGGAATCCATGGTAACATTCCCGGCGCCGAAAACAACCACATTTTTGCCTCGGATAATCGGGGTGTCATATTCCGGAAAAAGATATCCCTTCATCAAATTAGCGCGGGTCAGATATTCATTGGCAGAGTATATTCCGATCAAATCTTCGCCCGGAACATTTAAAAACCGGGGGAGTCCTGCGCCCACACCGATAAAAACGGCATCATAGCCTTCTTCAAACAACTCTTCAATGCTGACGATGCTGCCAACCACCATATTGCACTCAATGTTTAATCCAATTTTTTCAAGCGTTTCAACTTCAGAAGCCACAATGTCTTTTGGCAGTCTGAACTCCGGAATGCCATAAACCAGAACACCGCCGGTTTTATGAAACGCTTCAAACATAGTGACATCATGCCCTTTAAGCAAAAGATCCCCGGCAACCGTTAAACCGGCCGGGCCGGAACCCACTACTGCTACTTTCTTGCCGGTAGGAGCCGCCTTAGCCGGGAGTTCCCCTTCGCCGGAATTACGCGCCATGTCGGCGACAAAACGTTCCAGGTTGCCGATGGCAACTGGCTCGCCTTTTTTGCCCACAATACATAGGCCTTCGCACTGAATTTCCTGGGGGCATACCCGGCCGCACACCGCAGGCAGGCTGTTTTTTTTCCAAATTTTCTGAATCGCGCCCTTAAAATCTTTTTCAGCAATGTGTTTGATGAATCCCGGGATATCCACCTCAACCGGGCATCCGGCCACACATGCCGGCTTTTTGCACTGAAGACATCGCTGGGCTTCCAATACTGCTGTTTCTTCACTATATCCTGTGGGAACTTCTTCAAAGTTCCGTCGTCTGACATCCGCAGCCTGTTCCGGCATGGGCTGCCTTGCGATCTTTTCCTTTTTTGCACTCTTTTCAGCCATTTCATCCTCCATCAGCAAATTCCACTTTCATTTTTACGGCGCTATTTGTCTCCAAAAACCTTGCAATGTTCTTCGTACGCCATTTTCTCATCTTCCTCATAAGCCCGAAGACGTTTCATCAATCCGTCAAAATCCACCTGGTGACCGTCGAACTCCGGTCCGTCCACACATGCGAATTGCGTTTTACCTTCCACAATCACCCGGCAGCCGCCGCACATGCCCGTGCCGTCAATCATGATCGGGTTCAGACTGACAAGGGTCTTCACATTGTATGTTTTTGTGATTTTCGAAACAAACTTCATCATGGGAACCGGTCCGATGGCAACAACCAGATCAATTTTATTGTTGTCCAGAACATCTTTTAACACCTCCGTGACAAACCCTTTATTACCGTAAGATCCATCATCCGTACATACATGAAATTCAGTTGACGCGCTTTTCATTTTATCTTCCAGTATCAGCAGATCTTTATTCCGGGCACCGATAATACTGATCACCTTGTTTCCCGCATTTTTAAACCCTCGGGTAATGGGAAACAACACCGCCACACCGGTTCCGCCGCCGACACATACCACATTACCCAGTTTTTCAATATGTGTGGGTTTACCCAAAGGTCCGATAACATCCTGAAACGCGTCTCCGACCGGCAATGTTTTGAATAGCGCCGTGGATTTCCCCACCACCATATAAATTATGGTAATGGTGCCGTTTCCCACATCAATATCTGAAATGGTCAGAGGGATGCGCTCCCCGGTTTCATTGGCCTTTATAATAACAAACTGTCCCGGCCGTGCCTTTGCCGCAATCCGGGGCGCCTCAATTTCATTCATGATGACCGTTCCCTGGGCCATCTCTTCCCGTTTAACGATTTTAAACATCCCACACCTCCGCTAATATTTTTTTTATGCAATAACCAACTGCATTTTTGAGCAAATGCCAAAAAAAATAATTTTATACACTCTTTTGGCTGAAAAAATCAACAATAAAATAACCGGCAGACTCTTTAAGCAACTTTAAATAATACCATAAATCGTCAGATTCATTAACACGCGAATTGACGCATACAGATTATCCTTTATTTTATAATATAATTTAGATAATCCTGTAAAAAGTGAAATTCAGATGGACAAAAAAAACGCCAAATGGCTAACTCCATTCCTTAAATCTTCAACACTGCGGGGGCATGCGGATGAACGTAGCAATTGTCGGCGGCGGGTCAAAATGTTTATATTTATTAAATTTTATTGAACAACACATTTTTCAAATCATCTCGCCAAAAATCATCGCGGTCGCCGACACTAACACGGATGCTGTCGGATTTGTTAAAGCAAGGAATCAAGGTCTTTTCGTCACTCAGGATTATAATGATTTTTTTGATCGGAACGATGTTGACCTGATCATCGAACTGACCGGCGATCTTGACATCTATAACGATATTCTACGCAAAAAGAAAAAAAACGTTCGTGCCATCGCGCATACAACCGCCATTCTTTTCTGGGAAATTTCACGTATTGCCAGAAAGGAGCAGGACACCCGCCTGAAACTGCATGAAGCCAAAACAATATATGAGGTCATGATCAATGAACTCATAGAAGAAGATGTCATGGTGATTGATACGGATTACTGTATTACCGACATCAACGATACCATGCTGAACAAACTGGGACTTAAAAGGGAAAAAACGATTGGACATTTCTGCTACGAAATAACCCATCATCGCAACACCCCCTGTTCCGGAAATAATCATCCCTGCCCGTTGACGCAATCACTTGAAACACACAAACCATCTAAAACAACCCACATCCATTTAGACAAAAGCGGAAATGAACTTTATTATTCTATCTCCTGTTACCCGATTAAGGAAAAAGGCGAAGTAACCGGCGTCATCGAAATTTCCAGCGACATCACAAAAGATATCAAAAGACAGAAAAATATGATGCAGCAGGAAAAACTGATGTCCATCGGCCGACTGTCCGCCGGCATCGCCCACGAAATTAATAATCCCCTGACTACGATCATGACATCCTCCATGCTGCTGCAGGAAGATACTGATCCGGATGATCCCATATACGGTGAACTTGAAACCATATCCAAAGAAGCACTCAGATGCCGTAATATTGTCAAAAGTCTTCTCGATTTTGCCCGGCAAAGCAAGCCGGTCAGAAAATCATTAAACTTCAATCAAATCATCATGGACACTATCTTCCTGGTCCAAAAACAGGCTGGATTTAATGACATTAAAATTAGCACAAATCTCTCTGATAATCTCCCGATGACATATCTTGATAAGGATCAGATTCAGCAAACTCTCATCAATCTGGCATTAAATGCGATTGAAGCCACTGATCCGGGAGGAAATGTTAAATTTTCAACTGAAACAAATCCAGAAACCGGTATGATCCATATTGATATCAGTGATACAGGATGCGGTATTCCCAAAGAAAACCTGGATAAAATTTTTGACCCGTTTTTTACAACCCGTGAAACCGGAACTGGACTGGGACTGGCAATTACCCATGGAATTATTGAACAGCATGGGGGAACAATAGAAGTCGAAAGTACACCCGGAAAAGGCACATGCTTTACAATCATGCTACCTGTAAAACAGGGAGAGAAACATGGCGCCTGAAAACGTCCCGAAAATTCTGATCATTGATGATGAACTGCCCATCTGCAAAAATTGCATCAAAATTTTATCCGGGTCTGCAGACGAAATCGATTATGCGTTAAACGGCTATGATGCGCTGAAACTGCTTGAAAGAAAGCCGTATCATGTTGTCATTACGGATTTAAAAATGAGCCGTATGGGAGGGATGGAAGTCCTTAGCCGCATCAAAAAAAATTATCCGGATATAATGGTCATTGTCATCACCGGATTTGCCAGTGTTTCATCAGCCGTTGAAGTGATGAAAAAGGGAGCCTATGACTACCTCCCCAAACCATTTACACCCCATGAACTCCGGGCCGTTGTGGCCCAGGCAATGAATCATCATAAAATTAAAATGAAGAATAAACAGCTGATGTCTGATCAGAAAAAATTTCCCGTATTGTCTCATCAGCTGATCGGCAGCAGTCCCCAGATCAAAAAGGTGGTCTCCATGATCAAGAAAGTGGCACATACCGAGTCCACTGTCCTGATCCACGGAAACAGCGGAACCGGTAAGGAACTTGTTGCCAGAGCCCTGCATGCCAACAGTACCCGAAAGGATAAGGTTTTTTTTGCCGTGGACTGCGGCACCCTGACCGGCAACCTCCTGGAGAGCGAACTATTCGGCCATCGAAAAGGCGCATTTACCGATGCGCACAGGGATAAAGACGGCATATTCCAGATAGCCAACCATGGGACTATATTTCTTGATGAAATCAGCAACATCAGCATCGAGGTTCAGGGTAAGCTTCTCCGGTTTCTGGATTCCAGGGAATTTATGCCCGTGGGTGACACAAAATATCGAAAGGTCGATATCCGTTTGATTTTTGCAACAAACAGGGAACTTAAACAAATGGTCAAAGATGGCACCTTCCGGAATGATTTTTATTACCGAATCGCTGTATATCCGATATGGATTCCCCCGTTAAAAGAAAGAAAATCAGACATATTGCCCATTGCATATTATTTTCTTGAACAGTTTAACCGAAGCATGGGTAAATCCATCAGCGGCTATGATGACAATGCCGTAAACCGCTTAACCGGATATGACTGGCCGGGCAATGTACGACAATTGCGAAACATTATTGAACGGGCGGTTATTTTATGTGAGGGCGACCATATTTCTTTAAACAACCTTCCTCACCTGAACGACATCGGCGATATTGAAAAATTAATTGAACATGTTCCCTCCACCAGTGATGAACTCAAGCAAATCAAAAAAGAAGTCCGCCAAAAATCGGTTCACAAAGTTGAAAAAAATTTTATCTTAAATGCGCTTAAGAAAAATAAGTGGAATATCACCCGGGCTGCCCGCACCACCGGGATGCAGCGGCCCAACTTTCAGAACATGATGAAAAAACACGGCATCAAACTTCCCGGGAAATAGGTTATGGGCTTTAAAATAACGCGGAAGGGCCGATTTTCATCATATGCCACATATTACTGAAATTGAGTGATCTGCCAAGAAGGCCACTCATG
This sequence comes from Desulfobacteraceae bacterium, assembly GCA_014237465.1. Classification (GTDB taxonomy): domain Bacteria; phylum Desulfobacterota; class Desulfobacteria; order Desulfobacterales; family Desulfosalsimonadaceae; genus SURF-3. Next base: position 55,877 of record JABZFM010000016.1, read on the forward strand.
GGGTATTTTATTTCATCACCCAGGGCCCACAATAATTTTTCAAGCAGGAAATGCGTGGTTCCGCCATGAAATAAATGTGTTGTAAAATAACAGCCGTAACAATATGAAACAATATGCTCCTTTTCACTCTTTTTTAAGTCCTGTTTCTTGACACCCTTGACATCTAAAATATCCCAGAAATTCCCTTTCCTGTAATAACCGCCCATGCCGCAGCACGCATTATTTTCCCCGGTATGCGCCAACTCCGCACAGTCAAATCCGACCTGCCGGTACAATCTCTTGAGGCTCTCTAAATAATCATCTCCGAACTCACATGCAAAACATGAATGGGAAATGCACGCATCCCCTTTTATCTCATCAGAAACCTGCCTTTTGATGTGGGCTTTTCCTTTTTGCATCTGCTCTTCAATATATTGATAAACCGATATCACCTCAAACGGAAACTCCTGACCAAAATACGTTGGTGTCGACATTTGAAACATTTCCTGGCAGGATCCGCACATCACAACCAGTCTTTTGAACCGGCACTCTGAAAGCCGGTCAATAAGATTGTTGGTCAAATATCTTGAAACATCATAAAGTCCGCTACGAAATGCCGCAAGGCCGCAGCAGTCTGATTTTCCGCCGAACTTTTGTAAATCGGCCAGGACTTGAGAGTGTTCAATGTCGTAAGGGAAAATTCGAACCGCGCAACTGCACCACAGCAGATCACCATCGCCGCAATCCTTTGGTTCCGACCATTTTTCAAGTATTTTTTGTTCTTCTTCGTTATGGTCGGTATATAAATCCCGAAACAGATTCTGGTCCCATCCTTTGCTTTCCATGCCATTAATAAAGTAACGCATTGAAAGGGGAACCCCGTTTTCTCTGTTTCTTCTGTCATGAAGGCGCTCCAGCATTAACGCGGCCGGTCGTGCATCTACAGGGCACCTATGATCACATTTATAGCAAAGGGCGCATTGATCCAGCATTTCTTCACATACATCCACGTCCCCTTCACGCATTTTCACGATATTTTCGATTGCCTGTTCTTCGTCCAAGTCTTTGTAGATGCACCCATGCAGGCATTCACCACATTCAATGCAATTATCAAAATCATATGCATCGAGATAACTCTGATTGATTGCCATTCGATCGTGGTTCCGGTCAATTTCCGCCAGTTCTGATTTTAAATCCACCCTTGCCCCGGCACATCCCCCGGCCACTGAAAGCGGTGAAACAGCCAGTGCGCCGACAAGACTATTTTTAATAAAATGTCGTCGCGTCATTCCATTATCAGTCATCAGTCCCTCCATCGTTTTTTTCATGATTCAGAAATATCCGGATAACCATCTTGAAATATAGTTATACTTGAATATAAAACGCCGGTAAATAAATTCTGCATACACTGTATATTTTATTTATACACCGACGATGCGCCTCTATTAATCTCTGACGGACACCGATAGCCATTGCCGCATCCTCATGCACCTGCAGTTATATTGTCACCATCACTGCCGCTGCTGTCAAATGGATATCATATATAACTATAAAACGGGAGTGTATATTTATTTCATACACTCCCTAAGGGTCACGAAACCACCATATGCTAAATTATAATTATTTTCAACGAGTTAAAAAAAAGCAATATTTGGCACGCAAACTGCATAATCAGTAATAAAAAGATAATAAATCATAAAGACACAAATCAAGGAGGATATCATGAAATCAGGAACAAAAGTACTGGTCGTTGATGATGAAAAAAGAATCTGTCATAATGTCAAAAAAATCCTGTCTAAAAACAATTTTGAAGTAACAGAAGCTTTAAACGCCGCCGACGCACTGGACAAGATGGCAAAAGAGTCTTTTTCACTTCTGATCTCTGATATTGTGATGCCGGACATGAACGGCCTGGAACTTCTTAAGCTTGTCAAAAATGAATGGCCCCTGACCAAAGCCGTTATGATGACGGCCTATGCCTCCACAGAAACAGCTGTAAAAGCCATCCGGCTGGGTGCTTTAGATTATATTCCGAAGCCGTTTACCCCGGATGAATTAAGGACAACCATCGATCGCGCATTAAGCGACGAACTCGTGGAATGTAAAACCCCGCCTGAAGAAAAAGACAGTATCAATATTATCGATGTTGACATCCCGTTTGACCAGGATGAAGTGGCAAAATATACCGGCAAGGAATATGCGAAAACCATTGGCCCCTCAGATATACCGGTAATTGAGGTAAAGATGCCGGAGCCGTTGGAAAATTTCTGTGAAATGGGCAAAATGGTCTGCGATATTTTCAAAAAACTGGGCACCACCTGTAAAGTCGGTGTCAAAAAAAGCGTCTGCCCCCAAAAAAAATCAAAAAAAGGCCAAAAGGCAAAAAAGGGCAAAACCGCGAAAGGTCCGGATGTTAAAACCCTCATCGGCATCGACATGCCGTTCAGTTACAAGGAAATAGTTTCAGTAACCGGCCCCGAATATGTGGATACCCTTCAAAGCGAGGGGGCGGTTTTTATTCCCTATGAAACACTCAAGCAGAATGTTAACGAAATGCTTGCCAGGGACAATAAAAATATAGATGTGGACATCCCTTTTGATCAGGATGAAGTCGCGAAATATACCGGCGATGCCTATGCGAAAACCATTGGCCCGTCTGATATGCCGGTAATTGAGGTAAAGGTGCCCGAACCCCTGGAAAATTTCTGTGAAATGGGCAATATGGTCTGCGATATTTTCAAAAAACTGGGCACCACCTGTAAAGTCGGTGTCAAAAAAAGCCTCTGCCCCCAAAAATCAAATGGCAAAAAGGCAAAAAAGGGCAAAACCGCGAAAGGACCGGATGTCCGAACCCTGATCGGAATTGACATGCCGTTTGATTACACAGAAGTGGCGGCTGTAACCAGCCCTGAGTATGTCCGGAATCTGCACCATAGTGAAGTTATTATCAGGCCCTATGAAGAACTTAAAAAAGAATTTACCCGGCAGACGAAACAAAAATCCGAACAATCAAAGGTTTCCTATGAACTCATGAAAGAACCGGTACACAAAAACATACTGGTGATTGACGACGAAGTGTCCGTAAATAATAATATCCGGAAAATCTTAAATAAAAAAGGATATCATGTGGATCAGGCAGTCACCAAATCCGAAGCCCTTGAAAAAATTCACTCCGCTTCATATCATCTGATTCTGCTCGACCTGCGGATCCCGGAAGTCAAGGGGCTGGAACTGTTAAAATCCATTCATGATCATCGCCCGGAAGCCAAGGTCATCATCATCACCGGCTATGCCAGTATTGAAACGGCAGTGGAGACCGCCCGCATGGGTGCCGTGGATTATCTGAACAAGCCGTTTACCCCGAATGAAATCCGCCATGCCACGGAAAACGCCCTGCGCTTTGCAGCATAATCACTCCTAACACGGTCCCCCGGCTGACACCCTAATTCAGCCGGGGGAATTAATAAATCCTTTGAACATTTTCCTTTCTTCCTTTTCCGAACCCGCCATTTTTATTCAAACAACCCGCATACCTCATTGCCTGTGATTTCAACTATGTTGTGATCAATCTGATTAAAAATCCGTCATGTTTTCAAAATACTTTATGATCCTGTAAAAATTCAAATTCTCCTCGTTCCCACGGTCCTCCGTTGGAATGCATGTCCGTGTGTCAAATAATGACGGCGCAATCCCCGACTGCCCAATTTACCATGTACCGGAAACAAGCGACCTGTGGCATGGGTTCCCACGGGGAAGCGTAGGAACCAAAAAAATAGCCAAAGCCGGGCTCTTTGGTCCCGGCTTTTTCACATGACTGACATTTTTTTCAAGTAATTATAAAAAAATTGTTGAAGAAAATTAAATTATGTTCTTATATAGAAGTTTTTCAAAAAATTAAAAAAATTTCCGATTATTTTTCCGGAAATTGATTATAAAAAATTTTCCCGAATCATCTGTTAACAACTATGGATAAACGGATCAACTAGTGTCTCGTCAAGGATGAAATGGCGCAAGATTGTGCCGTAATTTTTTGTACCTGCAAGGCGCGACTTGGGGAGCATAGTGGGCTACGCGACTCAAGTCGTAACGACGCAGGTGCGAAAAAGGACAAGCAATATGCGTCAGTTCAGAGTTGACGAGACACTAGATTAAAGGAGTCCTTTTGGCTTTAAAATTAGAACAATTTGAAGGCAACGGCACCTTCCATCGGGGGGTACATCCGCCGGAACGAAAACATTTTTCAGCTGATGCCCCCATTGAAGTAATACCCACGCCTAAGGAAGTCATCATTCCGCTTCAGCAGCACATTGGGGCGCCTAGCAAACCGCTGGTCAAACCAAAACAGGAGGTTGCCTACGGCGACCTCATCGGGGATAATGAGGCGTTTATTTCCGCAAAATTGCATTCCCCTATTTTCGGTGTGGTTCAGAAAATGGCGGTAACCACCCTGCCGAACGGTCGTCATGTTCCGGCCATCCGTATCAAAGCGAAAGGCCGGCAGTTCACTGATGAAGAGAATTATCGGGAACTGATGGGCGGCCGATGGTCTAAAAGTGTTGTCGGTTATGACCCGGATGAAGTGACACGGGCCATCAATGACGCCGGTATTGTCGGGTTGGGCGGCGCAGCCTTTCCGACCCATGTAAAAATAGGACCCGGGAAAAAACCGGTGGACACTTTGCTGGTAAACGGCTGTGAATGCGAACCTTACCTAACGGCCGACGACCGCTTGATGCGTGACATCCCGGACACGGTCATCAGCGGTTCGCTTTTGTCCCGCTTCGCCATGGGCATCAGGGACATCATCATCGGCATTGAAGAAAACAAACCCCAAGCCATTGCGTCGATTCGCAAGGCAGCTGCCGGTACGGATATCAAAATTGCTATCCTGAAAACAAAATATCCCCAGGGCAGTGAAAAACATTTGATCAAAGCGGTCTTAAACCGTGTGGTTCCCATGGGTGGCCTTCCCGCGGATGTCGGGGTTGCCGTGAGCAATGTCACCACAATGACAGCGGTTGCCCGGGCGGTCATCAGAAGTATGCCGCTGACCCATCGCGTGGTTTGTGTAACCGGCGCCGGAATTGTTCAACCCAAAAATCTCCTGGTCCCTCTTGGCATCTCATACCGGGAATTGATTAAATTCTGCGGCGGCCTGACCAAAGATGCCGCCAGAATTCTTTCCGGCGGTCCAATGATGGGGTTTTCCTTTTCTGACCTGGATATGCCGTTGACCAAGGGCACCGGCGGTGTTACTGTGCTGACCCATGATGACATCAAAAAAGAAAAAGAAACCGCCTGCCTCCGGTGTGGACGCTGCGTGGATGTGTGCCCGATGAACCTGGTTCCGGCCCGCCTGGCAGTCGCTTCAAAACATCAGGATTTGACAATGGCTGAAAAATATAAAATCCGCGGATGTGTGGAATGCGGATGCTGCGCATATGTCTGCCCGGCAAGCCTCCCGCTGGTGCAGCACATTCGGGTGGGCAAGGCGTTGATAATGGCAAGCAAAACCAACAAATGATGGCTTCGCAAAAAGTCCAAATTCTGTGTTGCGCTGCATTCTTCGTTTTTCATAGTACGCTAAGTACGAATCATCACTCAGAATTTGCGCGCCTTGCCAGTTTTATTAGATTGGTGAACTTTTATACTTTGCCATCGAAATAAAACTTTTTACAGAACTATCTAAAATAACAAATAAAAACTCGGACTAAAGAATCTCCATGAGTGATACAAACCTAAAAAAACAATCCCTGCCGAATAAAATCAAACCGGATGAAACCGGAGAAGCCCCTGTCATCCAGGTGGGTCATTCGCCGCATTTATCCAATGAATCATTCACAACCCGCCGTATGATGATCGATGTCCTGATCGCTCTGCTGCCGGTTGTCGGTATGTCGGTTTATATATTCCAGCTATATGCCGTCAAACAGATGGTCATCTGCCTGGTGGCCTGCCTGGCGGCGGAAGCGGCTTTCATAAAAATGCGCAACAAATCTTTTTCACTATCAGATTGCTCCGCTGCAGTCACAGGTATCATACTCGGCCTTTCACTTCCGGCAACCGCTCCCTGGTACGTCGGCGTGATCGCATCGGTGGTTGCCATCGGCATCGGGAAGGTCATTTTTGGCGGCCTGGGCATGAACCTGTTTAACCCGGCAATGGTCGGACGGGCATTTGTTATGATTGCATTTGCCGGGCTTATGGCCGCTTCCGGGTACGAAAGCCTTCATACCGGCATCGACGCTATCACCCAGGCAACTCCCTTAAATGCATTCAAGCAGATGGGGATATCCACTTCCATCAAGGACCTGTTTTTCGGATTAACCAACGGCAGCCCGGGTGAAACCAGTGCACTGGCCTGCCTGGTCGGTGGAATTTACCTTTGTATCCGGCGAACAGCTTCCTGGGAAATACCGGCCGGAATTATTGCAATCGTTTTGATCATGGGCGGCCTGGCCGACTTAATGGGAAGTGCTTCTGACTGGACGGTGCTTCATCACCTTTTCTCCGGTTCACTGTTATTCGGCGCATTTTTTATTGCGACCGACCCGGTTTCCAGTCCCCTGACGGCAAAAGGAAAATTCATTTTCGGGGCAGGAATTGGTTTTTTTATTATGATTCTGCGTTTTTTCAGCGGATATCCCGAAGGGGTGATGTTTGCCGTTCTGCTTATGAATGCACTCACCCCGCTACTGAATCGCTGGACAATTCCGGCCGCCATGGGGGAATAAATATGAAATCTATCGAATTTTAAATTTTGAATTTTTACGAGACGATAAATTATGAACACATCACAGCAAACCGTGCCGGACAGTAAAAACCGGTTGAAAGATTTATTTATTTTTCAGGCATGGCTGGTCCTGCTGCTGGCATCCTTTTTTGGTGCCGCCCTGGCCGGCATCCAGCTGACACTTTCCCCAAAAATTGAAGCCAACAAACTTAACGAAACTCTTGAAAAGGTACCGGAACTGATCCTGGGCGCCGATGCCGCGCAAGCATTTATCGATAAGAACCGGCAAATGGAAATTGACCGGCAATTCATTGAAGCCGGCAAAAAAATATACAGTGTTTTTCAAGCCAAAACAAACGGACAAACCGCCGGGTGGGTCGTCAAATCATCCGGTCAGGGGTATGCGGGCAAAATCGAATTACTGATCGGAGTGGACGCAAAATCGGAAGAAATTACCGGCCTGTTCATTCTGGATCAAAAGGAAACCCCGGGACTGGGAAACAAAATCATGGAATCGGTCTGGCGGAAACAGTTTATCAATAAATCGACACAGCAGCAGTTGACAGCGGTTAAGACAAAAGCCGCCGCACCCAATGAAATCAATGCCATTACCGGCGCTACCATTTCATCAAAAAGCGTTTGTGGCATTGTTAATCAAAGCCTGGAGAACCTCCGGCAACCATTGGCAAGTGCCGCTTTAAACAATCAGAACCCTTCTGACAATCAACCGAATAATAATCAGGAGAAAAAATAAGAATATGACAGATCAACCAACCGCCTTTGAACGATTCACACAGGGCATCTTGCCGGAAAATCCGGTTTACCGCCAATTGCTTGGCCTCTGTCCGGTACTGGCAGTGACTAACAGCATGCAGGGGGCAATGACTATGGCCGGCGCCGTGCTTTTTGTATTGTTATGCGCCAATGTCATCATCAGCCTGATACGTGACCTGCTCAAACCCCATTTACGCATTGTTATTTTTACGTTGACCATTGCCACATTTGTGACCATTGTGGACCGGTTTTTGGCCGCATACATGTATCAGATGAGTAAAAGTCTGGGGCCTTATATTCCCCTGATTATCGTCAACTGCATTATTATCTGCCGCTGCGAAGTCTGCGCATCCAAACAGTCGGTTTTAACCGCTGCTTCCGATGCCATCGGCCAGTCACTGGGTTTCGCTCTGGCCCTGGCCAGCATTGCATCTGTGCGTGAAATCCTGGGCACCGGCATGTTTTTCGGATTCCGGGTGCTTCCGAAAATGTGGCCGGACTGGGTCATCATGGTGCTACCGCCCGGCGCGTTTCTCACATTCGGACTCCTTTTGGGAGCGGTAAACTGGGTAGTTGCCAAAAAGAAGGCTAACGGTTGAAGGCCTAAACCCCTGATTTTTTTAAGGTGAAAATATGAATTACCTGATTGACATCATGCTGATTGCCGTCAGCGCTGCTTTGATCAACAACTTCGTGTTGTATTATTTTGTCGGCATCTGCCCTTTCATCGGCGTATCCCGCCAGATCGACATGGCGGTCGGTATGGGCCTTGCGGTGACGTTTGTCATTTCCATTGCCGCATTCTTAAGCTGGACCATTACAACCATGGTGCTCATTCCCGGGGCTCCCCTGACCACATGGATCGGTGGGTTTTTCATGCCGCCGGATTCCGCCGCCCGGATTGATCTGACAATTTTAAGCTATATTGTTTATATTTTCGCTATTTCATCATCCGTGCAATTTGTTGAAATGTATGTCCGTAAATTTTTTCCCGCACTGTACAAATCGTTCGGTGTTTTCCTGCCGCTGATCACCACCAACTGTGCGATCCTGTTTGCCTGCTTAACGATTATGAGCCATGTAGCCGGAGTTGACAACCCGGCGGATGCCTGGGATCTGGGACGCTCCCTGACACTGGCCTTTTTCGGCGGGATCGGGTTTACCATAGCGATTGTCATTATGGCCGGTATTCGGGAAGAACTGGATTTCTGCGATATCCCCGAAGCATTAAAAGGGGCCGCGATTACACTGATCGTTGCCGGCATCTTATCCATGGCGTTTATGGGATTTACCGGTGTGGACACGGGCTTGAAAAAAGCGCTGAAAAAAAATTCCGTGAAACAGGTTTCCTTAAAGTCCGGCCCGAATAACGGCTATTTTTTACCGGACAGACAGGATATCGCCGCTGATACGTTGAATATTTGCTTACCTGGCAGCAGAGAGGAGTTGTCATGATTTTTGTAACCATCGGACTGGCTGCAGGCACCATGCTGGTCATGGCCCTTGTTTTTTCATATGTGCTGGGATGGGCGAATACCGCTTTCCATGTAGAGGTGGACACCCGAATTGAGGCCATCATGGATGCGCTGCCGGGTGCCAATTGCGGCGGCTGCGGATTTATTGGCTGCGGGGAATATGCCGAGGCCGTGGTGGATGGGACAGCGGTCGATAAATGTACTGTCGGTGGCGAAAGCTGTACGGTGGACCTGGCCCAGATCATGGGGGTTGAAATCGGCGCCGCCCTGCCGTTTCGACCGGTTGTCCATTGCGGAGCGCATTATGAAGAACGCCTGGGCCGAACGGAGTATCATGGCGAACAGCGTTGCGTGTCCGCCAATATTGTGGCTGATGTACAGGGATGCACATACGGATGTCTTGGTTTTGGAGATTGTGCCAGTGTCTGCAATTATGACGCCCTTCATGTAATTGACGGCCTGGCGACGATTGATTATGAAAAATGCATCGGTTGCGGGGCCTGTGCCAGGGTCTGTCCCAGAAACATTATCACCATCACCCCGTTTAAAGCGGAACGGATTCTTGCGGTCACCTGCTCTAACAAAGACAAGGGCAAGGATATCACAAAGGTATGCACCGTGGGATGCATCGGATGCGGGGCCTGCGCTCGGGCGTCCGAGCTGTTTACCATTGAGGACAATCTTTCAACTATCAATTATGATGCGTATGAACCGGTATACGGACTTGACGTCATGAAAGCCTGCGAAAAATGCCCGCGAAAACGTATTATTTTTGTCGGAAAATCAACTACCGATGATGTTGAAGAGTTCTCCGGTGAAGTGGTTGAGCCGGAATTCAAAACAACGGTGGATGATACGGAATGGCGGGGATAAAGGGAAAGGTGGAAGCAATCAGAGCCGCGACCGTGAGGGAGTGAAAAATGAAAGGCTATAAACATCGAACATCAAACGCCCAACGTCGAATTTTGAATAAGGTATTCTGCCTGTTTTTAATTAAAATGATCGCGCGATAGCGCAATCCATAACTTTAGTCACTTCAAACTTTAGTCACTTAAGATCACTCTTTATTTAAGCTCCAACCGTATCACCGTTTAAAAAATGTCTCACTGCTGCCATAATCTCATCCACATCACCCGGTGATTTCCATATCATCTCCTTATCCTTCCGGAACCAGGTCAGCTGACGCTTGGCAAAATGCCGGGTATCCCGCTTTAACGTGTATATAGTATCATCCCAGGTGCTTTTTCCGTTAATATAATCCACCATATGCCGGTAACCGATAGATTGCATGGATTTCAGATCTCCGGGATACCCTTTTTGCAAAAGTGCCTTTACTTCGTCGATCAATCCGTTTTCGATCATTTGATCGACACGCCGGTTAATCCGCTCATACAGCGCTTCGCGTTCCATGTTCAGGCAAAACTTTAAAGTCTCAAACGGATTTTCCATGAAGCCATGCTGGTTCTGATACTCCGACATGGGATATCCCGTGATTTCGAAGATTTCCAGGGCCCGGATCACCCGGTAAGTGTCATTGGGATGGATGCGGGATGCCGCCTCAGGATCACATGAACCGAGCCTGTCATAAAGCCAGTCCCGGTCATGATGCTGTAAGTCCGCTTTTATTTTTCGACGAATTGCCGGATCAACCGGACTGGCAGGAAACAGGCCGTGCAGAATGGCTTTCACATAGAAACCGGTCCCGCCGACAATAAAAGGGACAAATCCCCTGGCGCAAATCTCAGAAACAGCCGCACGTCCCTCTCTGGCATATCTGGCGGCATCAAATTCTTCATCCGGGTCCGCCACGTCAATCAGATAATGCGGGGCGGCCGATAATTCCCCGGCATCCGGTTTTGCCGTCCCGATATCCATATACCGGTAGATCTGCATGGAATCCGCCCCGACAATGCAGCCGTTAAACTCTTTGGCAAGCAATAATGACAATGATGTCTTGCCGATCCCTGTAGGACCGCAAATCACAATCAGTTTCTGTTTACCGCTGTTTATCATGGTTTAATCTGTAACATTATTTATCAATTTTCATTTCAATAACCATCACATTGATGAGAGATTGCTCAAAATTTTATTGACATCATAACTAATTAAGGATATCAAGAAAAATTGATTTACACTATTATGTAAACACTTACCCTTTGATTTTATATAGTTTTCTGCTAACAATGTCGGATCAGGCAATGTTAAATGCCTGGTCCCACAATTATTTAACAGGAGTAAACTGACTATGACCAATGATGTTATCGGATCGGTAATGGTGGTCGGTGGCGGAATCGCCGGTATGCAATCCGCCCTTGATCTGGCGGATTCCGGCTATTATGTTTACCTAGTTGAAAAAGAGCCATCCATCGGCGGCGTCATGTCGCAGCTGGATAAAACGTTTCCCACCAACGACTGTGCCATGTGAATTATCTCACCTAAACTGGTCGAGGTCGGCCGGAACTTAAACATCGAACTAATCACATACGCAGATATTGATTCTGTTGAAGGATCTCCGGGTAAATTCAAGGTTAAAGTTAAAAAACGTGCACGAAGTATTATTGAAGACCGTTGTACGGGATGCGGTGCATGTGTTGAAAACTGCCCGGTGACCCAGATGGTTGCACCGGAATGATTTATATCTGTTTGCCCTTTTAACTTATTCAGATTATTATAATTTTTTGGAGATTTGCGCATGAGTGAGGCAGCCATGATGGAAAAAGTTGATGCTGTTGATATTGACTACATGGAACTGGATGACATCATTGAAAAGGACTTTGGCCAGGACAAAGAGAACCTGATCATGATTCTTCAGGCAATCCAGAGACGTTACAACTACCTTCCCCCGCCTGCACTGAATTACCTTTCCACCAAAATCGGTATTCCCATGAGCCAGATATATGGTGTCGCCACTTTTTACAGCACATTCAGCCTGGAACCGAGAGGCCGGAATATCATATCCATCTGCCTTGGTACGGCCTGCCATGTCCGTGGCGGGGCTAGAGTAAATGATAAGCTAGAAGAACTGCTCAACATAAGCGATGGCCAGACCACTGATGATAAGCGATTTACACTCGAGTCTGTCCGTTGTATCGGTTGCTGCAGCCTCGGACCGGTTGTAAAAATCAATGAAGACATGCATGGCCGGATCGGATCGGATGAAATAGAAAAAGTGTTGGATCAATATGAATAATACAGGTAAGAGGCAGCGATTATGAAAATCCAGTCTTTAAAAGACTTAAAAAAAATAAGTCAAGCTTACGAAAAACAAATATACGCACCGGAAGGCATCAAAGTCAATATCGGCATGGCTTCATGCGGCATTGCCGCCGGTGCCCAGGCAGCCATGGATAAAGCCCTTGAAACCTACAGGGACAATAAGAATGTTGAAATCTGCCAGACCGGCTGCATCGGCTTTTGTGAACAGGAACCATTAGTTGAGATTCTGGCTGTAAATAAGCCGCGGGTACTTTACCAGAATATCACTGAAGACAAAATTATTGATGCCATTGAAGGCTATATGGCCGGCGAGTTTAATAAAAATAAAAAATCGATACTGGGCCAGTTACGAGACCCCAGAAGTCTGTTAGACGATGATATCGAAAACCCGCTGGATGGGGTGGAACCCATTGACGACATCCCCTTTATGGAAGACATCCCTTTTTACAGCGCTCAGGTCAAGGTGGCCATGCGAAACTGTGGGTACATTGATCCTGACTGTATCGAAGAATATTTTGCCAAAAAAGGATATATCGCCTTTCTGGAGGCGCTGAAAAAAAACAAACCCGCCGAAGTCATTGAAACCGTTAAGGCATCCGGCCTGAGAGGACGAGGCGGCGGCGGTTTTCCGGCTGGGATCAAGTGGGCCACATGTGCCAAGCACCATGGTGATCGCTACATTATCTGCAACGCGGATGAGGGTGATCCCGGCGCATACATGGATAGAAGTATTCTGGAAGGCGATCCTCACAGCGTTTTAGAGGGTATGCTGATTGCGGCACTGGGAATCGGTTCAAGCCAGGGGTACCTCTATGTACGCAATGAATATCCTCTGGCTGTGAAGCGTCTGGTGACTGCCATCAAACAGGCTGAAGCCTATGGACTTCTGGGTAAAAATATCGCCGGGACTGATTTTTCGTTTAAAATTAATATCTCCACCGGTGCCGGCGCTTTTGTATGCGGTGAATCCACTGCACTTATGGCCTCACTTGAAGGAAAAGTCGGTCGCCCGCGTGCCAAATATGTTCATACGGTTGAAAAGGGATTCCGCGAAAGTCCCACCAATCTGAACAATGTGGAAACATATGCCAATGTCCCGGCCATTCTGCTTAAAGGCGCAGACTGGTATACCGGCATGGGAACCGAACACAGCAAAGGCACCAAGGTTTTCAGCCTGGTAGGTAAAATTAATAACACCGGCCTGGTGGAAGTCCCCATGGGCATCTCCCTGCGAGATATTATTTACGATATCGGCGGCGGGATTCCCAAAAAGAAAAATTTCAAGGCCGTTCAAACCGGCGGCCCGTCCGGTGGATGTATTCCGGAACAGTTTCTGGATCTGTCGGTTGATTTTGATGAACTGGCCAAGGTGGGGTCCATCATGGGATCCGGCGGCATGATTGTCATGGATCAGGATACCTGCATGGTCGATGTGGCCCGTTACTTTGTTGACTTTCTCAGGGATGAATCATGCGGCCAGTGTAATCCCTGCCGTGAAGGCCTGAAACAGATGCTCGACATACTCACCGATATCTGTGACGGAAACGGCAAGAAAGGAGATATTGAATTTCTTGAAGAGATCGGGGCCATGATGCAGAAATTCTCCTTGTGTGGCCTGGGAACATCCGCTCCCAACCCTGTCTTAACCAGCATTCTTTTTTTCCGGGATGAATATGAGGCCCATATCCGTGACAAAAAATGTTCAGCAGGCGTTTGTAAGCCCCTGTTCCATTATGAAATCGATCCGGATGCATGTAATGGCTGTACATTATGCGCAAAAAAATGTCCGCAAAACGCCGTTGCCGGTAAGAAAAAAGAACCTCATGTCATTGACCAGGAAAACTGTATAAAATGTGGTATTTGTTACGAAAAATGTAAATTTGATGCCATCAAGATCTGCTAATAAAAGGAAAGACTATTCATGATTACTTTCAAGCTTAACGGACAAACAGTTCAAGGCGAGGAAGGCCAATACATTATCCATGTGGCTGAAAAATACGGGGTTGATATCCCGACCCTTTGCAATCACAAGGCTCTTGAACCGGCTGGCATGTGCCGGATATGTACGGTGGAACTTTTTGACGGACGACGATCCCGTTTCGTCACTTCATGTAATTATCCCATCTGGGAAGGCATGGAAGTCACGACCGATTCGGAACTGGTTCGCGAAGGCCGGAAACTGATTGTTGAAATGCTGCTGGCCCGTTGCCCGGAAGTACCTGCCGTACAGAAACTGGCAGATGATTATGGAATTAAAGAGATACGTTTTAAAAAAGGCGATGACACCTGTATTCTATGTGGTCTCTGCACACGTGTCTGTGAAAAAATGGGCGCCAAGGCCATCAGCCTGACCGGCCGCGGTGTGGACATGAAAGTCGACACCCCCTATCACCTGATCACGGACGCCTGTATCGGTTGCGGTGCCTGTGCATCGCTCTGTCCGACGGGACACATTACATTAGACAAGATTAATACCGAGCACACCAATTTAAATACGCAACTAATCCCTTCGGAATACGAAATGGGACTCAAAGGACGCAAACCGATTTATGTCCCGTATGCCCAGGCAGTACCGAACACGCCGGCAATTGATCGGGATGTGTGCGTGCACTTTAAAACCGGCGGCTGTCAAATCTGTACGGAATTCTGCGGTGTTGACGCTATCAATCACGACATGGAAGACGAGATTGTGGAACTGGAAGTGGGATCCATTATTCTGGCACCGGGATTCAAACCATTTGATCCTTCCCAGTTTGACGTATATGGTTATTCAAAACACCCGAATGTCATTACCTCTATGGAAATGGAACGGTATTTGTCCGCTTCCGGTCCCACCGGCGGCCATCTGATTCGTCCTTCCGATCATCAGGAACCTAAAAAAATCGCGTGGTTTCAGTGTGTCGGTTCCCGGGATTTAAACCGGTGCGACAATTCTTACTGTTCTTCCGTCTGCTGCATGTACGCGATAAAGGAAGCAACCATTGCCAAGGAACATGCGGGTGAAAATCTGGACTGTGCCATCTTTTTCATGGACATGAGAACGCCGGGCAAGGAATTCGAACGATTTTATGAAAATGCGAAGGAAAAACACGGGGTACGTTTTGTGCGAAGCCGGGTACACACCATTGATCCGCTTCCCGGCGGCAATGAGCTCTCCCTCCGGTATGTAACGGAAGACGGAAAAGCGATAACAGAAGAATTTGACATGATTGTCCTTTCCATCGGCCTTGAGACACCACCGGAACTCGTTGATCTTGCCGGCCGACTGAATATTGAGCTGACGCCCGGCAACTTTGCTAAAACCGATTCATTTAATCCGGTTGCCACTTCCCGGGATGGAATTTTTGTCTGTGGCGCATTCCAGGGCCCCAAGGATATCCCCCAGTCGGTTATTGATGCCAGTGCGGCTGCCGCGGCTGCCGGTGAAATGCTCACCATCGCCAGAAACACCATGACCAAAAAGAAAGACATTGTCCCGGAAACCAACATTGTGGGTGAACGTCCGAAAATCGGTGTTTTTGTATGTAAATGCGGCACCAACATCGCCGGTGTCGTCGATGTTCCGGCTGTTCGCGATTATGCCGCCAACCTCCCCTATGTGGAATATGTTAACGACAACCTGTATTCATGTTCCCAGGACACCCAGGAAACAATGGCCCAGATTATTCAGCAGAAAAATCTGAATCGGGTGGTTGTTGCCGCCTGTACCCCCAAAACTCACGAACCGTTGTTCCAGGAAACCCTGATTAATGCGGGTCTGAATAAATACCTCTTTGAAATGACGAATATCCGTAATCACGATTCATGGGTGCATAAAAACAATCCGGAGCTGGCGACCGAAAAGGCCAAGGACCTGGTTCGGATGGCCGTGGCCAAGGTCGCTCTTATGGAACCGCTTATAGAGACGGAATTAACAGTCAACCAGACGGCGATGGTCATCGGCGGCGGCATTTCAGGATTAACCGCTTCGAAAAGCCTTGCTGACCAGGGATATGAAACCCATTTGATTGAGCAGAATTCCCAGTTAGGCGGTCAGGCGGTCAACCTTTTTCATACCGCCCAGGGAGATAATATCCAGCAGAGACTGTCGGAACTGATCAATTCCGTTGAAAAAAACGATAATGTCAAAATTCATTTGGACACGAAAATATCGAATGTGGACGGCTTTGTCGGCAACTTTACCTCTACTTTATCATCCAACGGCAGTACACAGGAACTTGAACACGGCATTGCAGTTCTGGCGACCGGCGCCGCTCCCTATACCCCGACGGAATATGATTATGGAAAAAACCCGAAAATTCTGACCACCCTTGAGCTGGACCAGAAATTGATTGCCGATGATCCCATGCTCAAAAAATTGAATTCAGCAGTATTTATCCAGTGTGTCGGGTCAAGGGAACCGGAACGACAATACTGTTCACGGGTCTGCTGTACCCATTCCATTGAAAATGCCCTGGAACTCAAAAAACTGAATCCGGACATGAACGTCTATATCCTTTATCGTGATATCCGGACTTATGGTGAAAAAGAATACCTGTACCGTCAGGCAAGGGAAACGGGGGTGATCTTTATCCGCTATTCTCTGGATGATAAACCGCTGGTTGCTGCCAAAGACGGCAATATTACCGTAACCGTCACAGATCATGTACTGGGTCGCCCCATGGAACTTGATGTGGATATGGTCGCTCTTGCAACCGCCATTATACCGTATGGTGATGAAAAGCTGGCCAATTTCTTTAAGGTTCCCATGAACGAAGACGGCTTTTTTATTGAAAAACACGCAAAACTCGGACCTTCGGAATTTGCAACAGATGGTACGTTCCTCTGCGGGATGGCGCACTATCCCAAACCGATTGACGAATCCATCGCCCAGGCAAAAGCGGCATCCTCACGCGCCGTAACCCTTCTGTCTCAAAAAACCATTTTCAGCAGTGGTACCATCGCTGAAGTGGAACCGATGAAATGCGCGGCCTGCGGTGTTTGCGTATCCGTCTGTCCATACAGCGCACCTGCTTTTAATGAAGAAGGCCGTTTTGCCGGAAAAGCAGAGATCAACCCGGTGCTTTGCAAGGGCTGCGGTCTCTGCGTCGCTTCCTGCCGATCCGGTGCAATTCATTTGAAAGGATTTGACACAGACCAGATCTTTTCCCAGATTTTTGAACTTGAAGAAGCGATTTGATAAATAAATTAGATGGCAAAGAAAAAAGCTTCAAATTTAAGGCGCGCAAAACCTGAGTAATGATTAGTACTTTTCGTACTTTGAAGCAGCGAAGGATGCAGCGCAACGCAGAAGTTGAGCTTTTTACGAAGCTGTCAAGGATAGACGTAAATAAGGAGACATATTGAAATGGCCAAAAATGAACCGAAAATACTAAGCTTTCTCTGCAATTGGTGCAGCTATGGCGCTGCCGATTTAGCCGGCGTCAGCCGGATGGAATATCCGCCCAATATTCGCGTGATCCGAATACCGTGCACCGGGCGGATGAGTCCTAAATTTATTCTGGCAGGATTAAGGCAGGGGGCCGACGCTGTCTGGGTCTCCGGCTGACATCCCGGCGAATGCTATTACCTGGAAGGTAATTATTACGCACGTCGGAAATTTGCATTAATGAAAAACATGCTGGAACATACGGGTATTGAACCGGGCCGACTTCATTTTTCATGGATATCATCAGCTGAGTCCACCAAATTTGTGGATGTTGTAACAAAAATTACGGATGAAGTAAAAGCGCTGGATCCGGCAAATAAAAAATATGTCAAAACCGAACCTAAGGTTGATTAAAATGACGGAATATACGGATAAAATAAAAGAAATCGCAAAACGCGTACTAACTGAAGGCAAAGTTGAAATGGTCATCGGGTTTCGTGAAGGAAGCGTTCCCATGATGAACCAGCCCCATTATGCCACATCCGCCGAATCAGTTGACGAACTGGTATGGGACTGCAATTGCGGCCTCAATCTTGCCAACTATATTACTGATAAAAAAGGGAACATCGGAATCATTGCCAAAGGTTGTGATTCCAGAAATATTGTCACCCATGTGATCGAAAATAAAATCAAGCGGGATCAGTTATATATTATTGGTGTCCCCTGTACCGGAATGATTGATCATCAAAAAATCAATGCCATGTTCGACCAGGAAATCTTAACAGTCGAAGAATCCGGTGACAAGATTACAATTACAGGCAACGGGTTTTCTAAAACAATGAGCAAGCAAGAGCTCCTTACCGAAAATTGCGCTGTTTGCACCCATCGAAACCCGATTGAATATGATGAACTGGCGGGCGACCTTGTTGAAGAGCAAAAAGATGTGGATCCTTACGCATCGGTTACAAAAGTCGAATCCATGTCTGCGGATGAAAAATGGAATTATTTTGAGGACCTGCTTTCTCCCTGCATTCGGTGTTACGCATGTCGTAATGCATGTCCGTTGTGCTACTGCCCCACCTGTTTTGTGGATGAATCAAGACCCCAGTGGGTGGGAAAAAGCCAGGATCCTACAGATGTGAGAACATTTCATCTGCTAAGGGCATATCATTGTGCCGGCCGATGTACGGATTGCGGCGCTTGTGAGAGAGTCTGCCCCATGGGGATCAAGATCAGGGAATTTACTAAAAAATTAAACAAAGACTGCCTGGAACTCTATGGCTGGGAAGCCGGTCTGTCGCTTGACGAACGCCCGCCTCTGGATACATTTAAAACAGATGACCCGGATGAATTTATTAAGTAATCATTGATGATAAAAATATTTTTCACACAATTTTTAATTTGACGATTTCGTAAAAAGTAACCGATGGCTAAGTTAAAAGTTCCATATACAAGGCGTAGCGATTTTTCAGAATTGAAATAATACATGCAGTATATTGAAAGACTGAAAAACCGCTACAACGCAGTAGATGGGACTTTTAACGACGCCATCAAATATTGATAAGGGCAAAACTTATGAAGCTCATCAAAATTGACCAACAAAGCTGGGCCGCCGGAATCGAGAAAGTAAAATCCGATTATCGCGTTTTTGGTCCTGTTAAAGAAAAAAACGATCATGAGTTTAAATTATTGGAACAAAATGAAATGCCGGATGTAAATTGTCAGAACACACGGCTTTCACCCAAATCCATCATATATCCACAGTCCCAGGTGATGTTTACCTACAGTCTTGATGAAAGTAAAGATGACTGCCGCATCATGAAGGAAGTGGAAAATGTCAAATCGCCCATGGCGATCATTGGTGTACGGCCCTGTGATGCACTGGCATTTCCCATTGTCCGCCGGAACTTTGACTCACCGGAATACCAGGACACCTATTGGATCAAGGCGTATGAAGCGACCACATTTGTCGGCCTTGCCTGCAATTCGGCCTGCGGCACCTGCTTCTGTACATCCGCCGGCACCGGACCGTTCGGTGAAGAAGGCCTGGACGTTCTAATGATTGCCGACGGTGATGACTTGTATGCAAAGTCCATTACTGCCAAAGGTGAGTCGTTTATCCAGGCAGCCGGATGGACAACGGAAGCCGAATCCGCTGTTGATTCAAAAATTGATGAACTGAAAACAGCTGCGGAATCCAGCATCAATTCTTCAGTCGCGACAGATAAGATTAAAAACAAAACAATCCTTGAACTCTATGATGCCCCTTTCTGGGAAGAAGAAGCGTTTGCCTGCATTAATTGCGGCACATGCACGTATGTCTGCCCGACGTGCTGGTGCTTTGATGTTCAGGATGAAACCCATGGGAAATCCGGAATCCGGATGCGAAACTGGGACAGTTGTATGTTCCCTTTGTTTACGCACCACGCATCCGGGCATAACCCGAGAAATGTTAAGTATGAACGGCTCCGGCAGCGTTTCATGCACAAATTGAAATACTACGTGGATAAATACGATAACGGCATTCAATGTGTTGGGTGTGGACGATGTATTCGCCTCTGTCCGGTCAATATTGATATACGAAAAATATGCTACAAAATGAACAGCTTTGACGCCGAAAGCTGCGTCTGCGAAGCAACATCGTCTTAGCAAAGGGGGGTTATAAGTGCAAAATCCATATTTACCATATCCGGTTCGCATTGATGAAATTATTACCGAAACCGAGGATAAAAGTTTAAAAACATTTAAATTTGTCTTTCTGAATCCAGCGGATGAAGAAAAATTTGTTTATGAATCCGGCCAGTTTGGAGAGCTTTCGATTCCCGGCCAGGGTGAAATCCCCATCGGTATTGCTTCATCTCCTGCGGAAAAAGGATTTATCAAATTTACCGTATTCAAGACCGGAAAAGTCACCTCTTACCTTCATGCCATGAAGGAAGGTGAAATTATGGGTGTCCGGGGACCTTTGGGACATCCTTTTCCATGGAAAACCTTAGAAGGCAAAAATATTGTCATCATCGGCGGCGGATTTGCTTTTACCACCCTGCGATCATCGATTATAAGTATTCTGGATCCGGCGAATCGTTCCAAATTTAAGGACATTCATGTAATTTACGGTGCCCGTTCCCCCGGCATGCTCTTATACAAGGATGAACTTTCCGCATGGGCCCAACGGGATGATATCAATATGCATATCACTGTTGACGGAACAGATGACCCGGACTGGAAATACCTGACCGGTTTTGTTCCCACGATCACGGAACAAAAAGCGCCTCCGGGAAGCGACGACACATATGCAATCATTTGCGGTCCCCCGATCATGATCAAATTTACCCAGCCGGTGTTAGACAACCTGGGATACAGTTATGACAATATCATCATGTCACTGGAAAACAGAATGAAATGCGGTATCGGTATCTGCGGCCGATGCAATATCGGAAAAGAGTTTGTCTGCAAAGACGGACCTGTGTTTACCCTTTCGCAACTCAACGAGATGCCGAAAGAATATTAATTTTATATTTGTTATTATAATAAGGCATTATACAATATCAAAATTATGAGATGAATTTCATAATTTTGATATTGACAATAAATTTGTTTTCATATATCTGGTTTATTTACTCTAATATCTACAAATAGAAGGCAAGAGATAAGCCAAATAATATATTAATTTTTAAAGGAGGAATATTCCATGGCATTAGTAGAATTTGAAGGTAGCTCATTTAATGTAGACGAAGATGGATTCATTGAAGATTTCGCAGCATATAACGAATCTTGGGTACAATTGGTAAAAAAAGAAGAAGGTATTGATGAATTAAATGAAGAACACTGGAAAGTCATCAATGTTTTACAGGATTACTACAAGAAAAACGGTATTGCACCGATGGTTCGAATTCTGTCCAAGCTGACCGGTTTCAAACTGAAACACATCTATGAACTGTTTCCGTCAGGCCCGGGCAAAGGAGCTTGTAAAATGGCCGGATTACCGAAACCGACCGGCTGTGTATAATTAGATTTCTCTACTTATGATTATGTATAAAGCCCTGCTGTTACAGCAGGGCTTTTTGCATTTGATGCACCCCTTCACAGAATCGCTTCTTTTGGGAATTTTATTTAAATGGTGATCCTATCCTGCTGCAAATTTCTCCTATAACCCCATACCATATCACTGATATTTCCTACAATAAATTGATCGGGAGACAATGATGAAGCTGACTGTTACCTCACGGAACAAAACACAATTCATCGATATTACATCTGATATTCAGAATAAAATCAAAGCCCATGGAATTGAAAACGGACTATGCTTCGTGTTTGTTCCACACACAACTGCCGGAATAACCATCAACGAGAATGCCGACCCGTCAGTCCAATCCGATATGTTAAACGTATTTAACACAATTATTCCCTGGAAACTGGATTACAGACATCTGGAAGGCAACTCTCCGGCCCATGTTAAATCATCACTTGTGGGGGCTTCTGAAATAATCGCCATCGAAAACGGACAGCTTGTTCTGGGCACATGGCAGGGAGTCTATTTCTGTGAATTTGACGGCCCGCGCACAAGATATGTTAACATCAAATTTATAAAAGAATAATGGACGATACAGATAAAGCGATACTCAATCGAATACAATCAGACTTTCCCGTGTCTTCCCGGCCATATGCTGTTATTGCCGATGAATTCGGCATTTCCGAAGATGAAGTGATCAACCGGGTTCAACAGTTGAAATTAACCGGTATCATCCGGCGAATCGGCGGCAATTTTGTCCCGGGAAAACTTGGCTATGTCAGTACCCTGTGCGCCGGAAAAGTTCCAAAAAACAAAATCGAAACCTTTGCCAAAGAGGTCAACCAATACACCGGGGTAACGCATAATTATGTCCGGGAAAACGATTATAATGTGTGGTTCACCTTTATTGCCCCATCAATGGAATTAATTAAAAAATACCTGGCGGAAATCTCTTTAAAAACAGGCGTCACTGATATCATCAATCTTCCGGCGACCCATGTTTTTAAAATAAAAGCCCATTTTAATTTATAAGCCAATGAAAAATATTCGTATTGCGGCAGTGGTTTCCAATTCCGGCTTCGGAAAAACCGCCGACAATCTTGACCGGATGAAAACATGGATTAAAAAAGCATCTGAAAACAAAGCAGCCATTGTCTGTTTTCCGGAATTGTCGATCACCGGCTATCATGTCCGAAAAGAAATCATCAACGCGGCAGAACCCATCCCCGGGCCCTCAACCGATTACCTTGCAACTCTTGCTGAAATTGATAACATCACCATACTGGCCGGCATGGCGGAAACAGATTCAAACGGGCGCATATATGCCACTCATGTGGTCATTACACCGGAAGGGATTAAAGGAGTATACCGGAAAGTACATTTAGGCCCTTCTGAAAAAGAACTCTTCATTTCAAGTGATACCATCCCGGTATTTGAGGATAACGGCATTAAATTCGGCATTCAACTCTGCTATGATGCTCATTTCCCGGATCTTTCAACCGCAATGGCGCTCAAGGGCGCAGATGTGATTTTTATTCCCCATGCGTCTCCGCGAACCACCCCGGACGAAAAAATCAAATCATGGATGCGTCATCTCCCGGCAAGGGCATATGACAACGGCCTGTTTATCATTGCATGCAACCAATGCGGGAAAAACGGAAAAGGTCTTATATTTCCAGGTGTGGGCGTTGTCTTCAATCCTGCCGGGGAAGTTATCCAATCATATACTGGCACGGATGAACATATGATCTTTGCAGATTTAAAAGCACAGGACCTGAAAAAAATACGGTCCCATAAAATGAGATATTTTCTGCCAAACCGAAGGCCTGAAATTTATCTAAAATAGAATCCATGTTTAACTACCCTATTACCAGATTGCAACATGAAGACCGTGGATTGTCACTTGGTAAAGTGCCGAATCGTTGAGAGCCGCAATACTGTCGCGGAAGGCAAGCTATCTTGAACCGGTCGCTTGAAGGTGGTGAATGATTGAAACGAAACGAGCATCCTGCTCAAATCTGAGATTCGGCATAGGCCATTTTTAAACCAGCAACTGAAGTTCAAGAATGTCTTTCATGAGTTTAAAATGGGTATCAAGTGAATAAATTTCACATCGATTTTGTTTCGCGTTTTGGGCAAGTATTAGATCAGGAATACCAATTCCATTTAAACCATTTTCCAAACATTTGAATTGAAAATCAATAATTTGATCCCAATTGATAAGCAGACGTAGCCTTTTAATATTTTTCAGCAATTTAACAATTTTTCGTTGGTTGCGAACTTTTAAAGAGGGAACCAATTCTGCAAGTATAAGATCGTTAATAACAATGAGATTTTCATCAATTAAGAAATCAAGTTTTTCAGAATTATTACCACTCCTGAAATACTCTATCCAAATAGATGTATCTACTAATACCGACATTGACGATCTCTAATGGCGTTCATGTCAATGCCTAAATCAACTTTGCCCTTAAATTTTTTCAAGTCAGAAATCTTTGATTTTCTAACCAAATCTTCTAAGGCGGTGATGATGACTTTGGTTTTTGTATTAATATGAGTAGCCTTCATAGCTTCATTAATTAAATCTTCTGGTAAATCAAGTGTCGTTCTCATGATTGGCCTCCTTATCTTATGCATACAAATAACATTTCATGCATAAAATGTCAAATTGTAAATAAAGAGTTTTCATCGTTGAATTTGATAATTCGGCTTTTGCAAAAAAACGAGTTGTGGGGATTGTGTCTTTTCAGAAGCATGGTGCTGGTTTTGGAGACTGCAGAAATAGTGAATGTCCTGGCAATCTGTACGTTGGGGTTTTTAACAATTAAAATAAGTGGCGGGCCATTCCTTAGTGCCGTCCTCTCCATCCGGCGCCGTAGCAGCCGCCCACATGCGGTTGGTGTGCGCGTCGATCGAGAACATGTTTGCCACTTCAACATTGTTTCCCAACATAGTGGACACAAAATAATCAATAATCCATACGGCAGGTTTACGAACTGCTGGAACTTTAATTCTAAAAAATGCAAGGTAAATTTTTATCCGACTTTTTTTCGAAGGATATCATTCAATGGCGGACTTCAGCCCTTTCCATGAGAATTCATAGGCTTCTTTAAAAAGTTCAATAATCGCCTGTTCTGAGTTTAATGACCTGACATTGGTACTGATCCCGCTGTTTAAAAGACTCGCAAACCCATGACTGAACAAAAATCCATGAAAAAGTATTTTTTCAGCGGTTGCCTTTGATAGATTTTTTAACATCGGATTTTCAGCCAACATTTTTAAATTGATTTCAAAATTCCTCTTGCTGAATAATGTATTGATCTCTTCATAGGATTCATCATGGATGCATTTAAAAAGATATTTTTCCTCTTTTGAGAACAGCACATATCCCAGTCCCATGTCAATGAAGGCATCCCCGCTCCAGGACCTGGCCTGGTAGTTCTGCAAAACCCGCCACGCCCGTTTCACCACCGCTTCTTCCACTTCCCTAATTGAATTCACGCACGTATAAATGGGCATGGTGGATGATTTTAATTCCTGGGCAATGGCCCGGGCTGTCAGATTTTCAATGCCGCTTTTGCAGACAATTTGAAAAGCCGCCTCAAAGATATCATCAATTGAAAATTTTTTGCGTCTTGCCATAACAAAAAAACGATCAGCTATGTCTTTTCTGAACACATGAAGGCTATTGAATGCCGAGTATAGATATTAGGCCGAGACTCAACTGAGGGATATACGTAATCAGCATTAACCCGATCAATAATATAATAATAAACGGTATGGCGGCGCGATAAAGTTCTATCACGTGTTTGTTGAACCTGAAGCACGAAATAAACAGATTCATACCCACCGGTGGCGTCGAGTATCCGATTTCCAGATTGGTTAAAAATATGATTCCCAGATGAACGGGGTCAATACCGTAACTGATGGCGATCGGCAGTATCAGCGGAACAACCACCAGCAATGCGGAATAAATATCCATTATACATCCCACAAGAAGCAGAAAAATATTAAGCCCGATTAAAAAGGCCCACTTTGATGTGATTAGCTTCTGCATTTCTTCGAGGATGACCATCGGCACCTGGGCGTCAATCATATAGTTCGTCAATGCCATGGATGATCCCAGTATGATCAGAATTCCACCAACGAGAACCATGCTCTGGTTCATGATCAACGGAAGATTGCGAATTTTTATCTCTCTGTGTATCACTACTTCGACGATGAATGCATAGACCACTATCAGGGTGGCCATTTCTCCCAGCGTTACATAACCGCCGTAAATTCCGACAACGACAATGGCAGGGATAAACAGTTCCCACTTGGCATCAAATGTGGTTTTTATTATTCGCCGAAGCGATATTTTCTCTTTTACAACATCGGACCGGATTCCCGTGAAAGTGCTGTACATGGAGAGCAGCAGAATCAAAAGTAAGCCGGGAATCAGGCCTGCGACAAATAATTGATTGATGCTTGTCTCAGCAACTACACCGAAAATGATAATCGGAAGGCTTGGCGGAAACAGGAGCCCCAGGCTCCCGGATGATGTTAAAAGCCCTAAGGAAAACTTTTCCGGATATCTTTCTTTGATAAGAGCGGGATACAGCAGACCGCCAAGGGCGATAATCGTCACACCGGATGCGCCGGTAAACGCGGTAAAAAATGCACACACACACAGTGCCACGATGGCAAATCCACCCGGAAGCCATCCCAGGACCGCCCGTGAAAAATTAACGATACGAACAGAAGCCCTGCTCTCAGCCAAAATAAACCCGGCAAACGTAAATAAAGGAATCGTATACAATATGGGATTATTGGCAAACTTGTTGTAAGTATCGACGACCAGCGCTGCAGACGGAATATCCGTCGCATAGAATCCGACCATGGCAAAAGCGGATATTACGACAAATATCGGCGCGCCGAGAAGGGCCATTAATATAATGAATACAATAACCGCTGCAATCAACTTATGTCTCCCTGAATATAGCGAGTAAACTTGAAAAACCGTTACGGGCAAATCTCAAAGCGATGATGAGATATCCTGCCGGAAGGATAATTTCCATCATCCATACCGGAAGGTTTAAAAAAGTCGAATGCGCCTGTACCTGGTATTCAATATAAACGAATTGACAGGATGCATATACAAGCACGCCGCAGACAATACATGAAAAAAGACTGACAACCACATCTGAGAAAGGTTTCCAGCGATCCGGTATTATATTTTTAACCGCATCAATTTTGACATGCGCACGGCTCCGTGTGGCAATCCCGGCGCCGAAAAAAGCGATCCATAAAACCAGATGCCTGACCAATTCATCCCCGCCCAAAATCCCGGACTGATATATATTTCTCAACAGAATCTGGGCCAAAACAATGATGACCATCACGCCCAAAAATAATTCGATGAGAAAATCTTCAATCCGTGTGATAATCTGATTAAATTTCCCGCTTTTTCGCCAGACTTCAGAACAAAGCGGACATTGATCCAGATCACCAAAATCATTACCGCATTTTATGCACTGCATATTACACGTCCTATCTAATCTTTTCAACATTGCTTTCAGGATGAATTTTCCGATATTCCTCCAGAAGTGAAAGGGTCTCATCAAGAAGCTCTCGTGAATAAAGCTTTCCGACCAGGCTCTCCCTGGCCTTTTTGGAAGTATCAAATATAAATTGAAGCCGTTCCCGATCTTCTTTTATTTCGAAATCAAACGTTACAATTTGAATCCCGGACTTTTTCAGTACCTCAACCGATTTTCGATCCTGTTCTCTTGAATGGCGACTGATGCTGTCAAAATAAGGCTGACAGATATTTAAAATCTTCTCCTGGCTCTTTTGAGAAATTTTATTCCATATCCGCTTGGACACGATGGTTGCGCCGACCACATTCGTTGTGGGATATTCGTTCATATACTTAAATCTCGTATCCCAGCGGTACGCCACGGCGCCATAAGGGGTGATGCTGGCGGTATCAATGAGTTTGGTTGAAAGCGATGTCATAACATCCGTAAATGACAGAGGAACCGGTGTAATTCCAAACGCATCAAACATTGCCTGACTTAATGGATCGCCCGCCCACATCCACCACTTCTGATTTCTGGCTATTTCAAGGGAAAGAATAGGGACTTTGGAAAAATTGTATACAAAGCCGATTTCATTCCATCCAAGAACAATATATCCTTTTTCATTTAAAAATTGTTCCATCTTTTTCCGAAGACGTGTTCTCACATATTCCACTTCATCGTAATTACGGAATACGTATGGCAGTTCTATCACTCTGATCTGGGATGCGATCCGCCCCAGACCGTTTCCTGTGAACATTCCCCCATGAAGCTGCCCCAGTCTGATTTTTCTCAACACATCACTTTCGTCCCCCTGCACCGCGCCGTAATATAACTTGATGCCCACCTCATTGTTTGTTTGTTCTCTGATTGCGGCATCAATCTCATTTATCGCCTCCTGAATGAAGGACCCTCGCGGGGCGATGGTCGCCATCTTTATCATAATTTCAGGAGCATTCCCGGCATACACCCCGGTGGACAAAAATATAGCAGAAATAAAAATGATTGATAACCATATGCTTTTTTTCATATCGGCCCGCCTTTCCTGGTGTCGCGTCAAGGATAAAATTTCGCAGGATTGCGCTGCTATTTTTTTGTGTCTGCAAGGCACGACTTGAGGAGCATAGTGGTGCTATGTGACTCAAGTTGTAACGACGCAGACGCGAAAAAGAGCAAGCAAGATGCGTCAATTTTGAGTTGACGTGACACTAGTGCATTGTACAAGCTAAAACTTCGGATAAAGTCGTTTAAGTTTAATACGAGCATTTTTCGCGGTAAATTGCCAATCAACTTTAGCTTGTCGGTTATTTCGATCTATATTCCACGCTGACACTTTATTACGCATTTTCTCGATAC
>JABZFM010000055.1 GCA_014237465.1 Desulfobacteraceae bacterium
TCCTTAATAAGGTTATAAGAAATGGACTTCCGTTTACTAAGGAGGTATTGTAATTGATAGTTGGATAATCGGAAATGATTTTAATTACGGTTTATTGGGCAGGACGAACGGATCTGTATTTTCCGCGTAGCGGTTCAGTTCAATGGCTAATCCGGTATTTGAATATATTCGGCGCGCACGTAGCATCAGGGATTTCGCGAACTCTTCAAATATGCGATAGTCCCGGCATTCATTGGCATCTGCCAAAGTGAATTTCGGACACTGGTTGATCCCGATATGATAAAGTTTTTTTGCATGCGCATTTAAAGCAATATCAATATCGCGGAGGCTATCTTCCTGGCGGATCTGAGCAAAAATCATACAAGCCATCTGGTTCCAGCATTTAAAATGTTTGGTGCGGTAGTCGCCTTTGAATTTGTTCACATGCTGTTGGAATTCATAGCGGGGCAACAGCGAAAGAAACTGAGCAAAGACATATGAATTTTGTGTCATAACAGGGCCTGCGTATCCTCTTTTTATGCTGTCCGGTTAATAAATCCCGAAAAGCATAATAGCAGGCTCAGATGCAAACTTAAAGTTCCAAGAGTAAATTACACTTATTAGTTTGATTTTATAATAAAAAAACCTCGCTGGAGGGGAAAATCACAAAAAAACCAAAAACGCTATCTCAAAAAATAAAATTGCAAATATTTCATTATTTATCAGAGTGTTATTTCGTAGTAAAAAAAGTTAACCGGACATCAATGAAATAAGATATTGAAATTATTTTATTTTTTAATATATCAGAATAATGCTCAATCCCTGTCACTATTTGTGTACACCGCTGACTTGAACTTTTTATAACTATATGAAATGATTGAAATAAAAAAAGCGATGATTATCATTTTATCGAGATAACCATCGCTTGCGAGAACTTACAACTTATTGAATTTATTAAAAATGGCGTCCCCAAGGGGATTCGAACCCCTGTCGCCGGCGTGAAAGGCCGGTGTCCTGGACCAGGCTAGACGATGGGGACGCAAGCAAATATATGTGGTGGGTCGTATTGGGCTCGAACCAATGACTCTCTCCTTAAAAGGGAGATACTCTACCGACTGAGTTAACGACCCAATTTTTTTCACCGCGTCTATATAAAAAGTGATTGATATATGTTTATTTATTTTATGTCAATAAAAAATGTAACTCATTTATCACCTCTTTCAATCGCGAAAAATTATTTTCGCCAGAACTCCGGTACCAGAAAAATTATAACTGTATAGATTTCAAGTCGTCCTAAAAGCATACACCATACCAGCAACCATTTTCCCATGGCCGGTATTTCCGCGTAATTGCCCACCGGACCGACAAGATTAAACCCCGGTCCGATATTGCCGATGGATGCCGCCACTGCTGATATGGATGTCACCAGATCGACCCCCATTCCGGCCAGTAAAACGGAACACAGGGCAAATATCCCCATATAAAGCGCTAAAAATCCGAGAATACTTCGAATCACATCATCTGAAACGGTTTTCCCGCCGATCTTTACCGTTGTCACTGCATGGGGGTGGAGCAGGCTGAACAGTTCTTTGTAGCAGTATTTGAAACAGCACATGATCCGCATGCATTTCATGCCGCCGCCGGTTGATCCGGCAGATGCGCCGATAAACATGCACAGCAGTAAAATTAATTTTGACATGGCTGGCCATTGATTGTAATCCGCGGTTGCAAAACCGGTAGTTGTAACGATTGAAATCACTTGAAAGGATCCGAACCGGATGGCCTCGCCGATATTCTGATATACGGTTCCGTGGATATTGAAACTGACGACAAGTGTCAAGACAATCACGGCGGACAGAAAAAACCGGCATTCGGAATCCTTCCAGAACGCCAGGGAATTCCCTTTAATAAATTGATAATGAAGCGAAAAATTGATCCCGGCCAGCACCATGAAGACCATCACCACAACATCAAAATACACACTGTTATAGTGCGCCATGGAAAGATTTTTTGTAGAAAATCCGCCGGTAGGCATTGTGGTCAGGGTATGACACAACGAATCATAAAACCCCATGCCTCCGATCATCAGCATAAATAATTCGGCAAGAGATATTAATGCATAGACTTTCCATAAAACCTTTGCGGTATCGCTGATGCGGGGTTTGAGTTTATCCGGTACCGGACTCGGCACTTCCGCCTTATAGAGCTGCATACCGCCAACCCCCAGAAACGGCAGAATGGCCACGGATAAAACAATAATGCCCATGCCGCCCAGCCACTGGATCAGGCTCCGCCAGAGAAGAATTCCTTTTGGAACCACCTCAATATCCGTCATCACCGATGCACCGGTCGTGGTGAAACCGGAAACAGATTCAAAAAACGCGTCCACAAAAACATCAAACACACCATTCCAGTAAAACGGCAATGCGGCAAAAAGGCCGACCGCCGTCCAGCCGATGGCAACAATCGCCATTCCCTCACGCTGGCTGAGATATTCGGTTTTCGGGCCCCGGAAGCATATGTACAATACAGCGCCGACCGCGGTGGTAATGGCCATGGACTTCATCAGGGGCGCAACACTGGAATCATTAAAATACAACCCGCACAAAAGGGGAATCGCCATTAACACGCCCAGAAAAAAAGTCAGGATCCCGACCATATAAAAAACATAGTTCCAGCGCATTTAAAAGAACTCCAGTTTCACGGTGAGGATTTTTTCGATCTTGGAAATCACCTGGCGCCTGGCAAAAATAATAATCCGGTCATTGGGCTTGATGACGCTATTGCCTGAAGGGATTTCAATTTCGTCATCCCGGATAATCCCGATGACCAGCGCGCCCTTCGGAATACCCGTCCGCTTTAATGGTTTTCCAACAATATCGGATGTTTCCAGGGCAATTGCCTCCAGGACTTCTGCCTGTTCATCGGTCATGGTTCGGGCGGAAAGCACTTTTCCCCTGCGAATATGCTGGAGAATCGTATTAATAGCTGACAGACGTGGGCTGACTACCTGTTCAAGCCCGATGGTGGACATCAGGGAAAAGTAGCCGAACTTGCTCAGTTTGGTAATTGTTTTGCGCGCACCCATTTTCTTGGCCAGCAAGGACACCAGGATATTGGTCTCCTCGTCATCAGTCAGAGTTACCACAACATCCATATCCTGAATATTTTCTTCATTCAGCAGGCTCTGATCCGACCCGTCTCCATGGACAACCAGAACCTTGTTCATCTGCTCAACAATTTCAGAACACCGTTCCGGCGACCGTTCAATCAATTTTGTATATATTGACTGGCTTTCCAGCAACTTTGCCAGTCTTAAACCGATCCGTCCGCCGCCGACAATCATCGCCCGATTGATGGGTTTTACATGTTTGTTAAACGCCTTTAAAATTTTTTCAAGGCCATGTTCTTCACTGATAAAATATATCAAATCTCCAGGATACAGGCGGTCATCCCCCCTGGGAATGATTGTTTCCCCTTCTCGGACCACGGCCGCCACCAGGGTTCGCGTGCCGATTTTATCAGACAAGCCGGATAGCCGGACACCCGCCAGGCGGGCATCTTTATCCATAAATATTCCGATAAGTTTCAGCCGGCCATCGGCAAATTCTCCCACATCGACCGCGCCGGGCACGCTCATAAACCGCTCAATTGTTTTAACAACCTCAATTTCGGGGTTAATGATCGTATCAATATGAGGAGCCGCGTCATGGAAAATATGGTGGTATTCGTCGTAATCCCTTTTCCTGATTCTGGCCAGTTTCTTTGTTGAGGATGACAGGATATCCGCCATCAGGCAGGCCACAAGATTCGTTTCATCACTGTCCGTTACCGCCAGCAGGATCTCCGCTTCCTTGATCCCGGCCTCCTCCAGGATCATCGGGCTGCTGCCGGATCCGACAATTACATCCACATCAATCTTTTCCGATACCTGGCTGATCGCTTCCGGATCCGTATCAATCACCACCACATCTTTGTTCTCATAGGCCAGCCGGCTGGCAATGTGAAAGCCGACCTGACCGGCGCCAACGATAATAATCTTCAACAAGCTCTCCTTTTGATGGCTTCAAAAAAAAGCCCAAGGTCTATTTTAGCTTTGGGTTACGCTACATTCTTCGTTTCTTCATAGTACGACAAGTACAAATCATCACTGACGAATTTGCGCGCCTTGCCAATTTTATAAGATTGGTGGGCTTTTTTCTTTGCCATCGAAACTCATGACATTTTTTAACAACCTGTTAAACAAAAAATTAAAATCCTGCTCATTATAATGAAAACAAAACAGGATGCCAATTTAATTTGCATTTCTTATTATACGAAAATAAGTTTTTCCCTGCAACCGATCCTTTAACCGGGTAAACCGCTGCCGGGTTTTATCATTATTAATTGCGATTGCCAGCGCTTTTTTGGTGCCCACCAGAACTACCAGCCGCCGTCCCCGGGTAACCGCCGTATAAATAAGGTTACGCTGCAAAAGAATATAATGCTGGGTCAGCACCGGAATGATGACCGCCGGATATTCGGATCCCTGGGATTTATGAACGGATACGGCGTATGCCGGCACAACCTCATCCAGTTCCGTAAAGTCATAAACGATCTTTCTGCCGTCAAACTCAATTATGACCTCCCGTGTTTCCCGGTTGATATCAATCACCCGTCCGATATCACCGTTAAAAACATTTTTGTCATAATTATTACGGATCTGCATC
Source organism: Desulfobacteraceae bacterium (assembly GCA_014237465.1). Taxonomy (GTDB): domain Bacteria; phylum Desulfobacterota; class Desulfobacteria; order Desulfobacterales; family Desulfosalsimonadaceae; genus SURF-3. The sequence continues at coordinate 4,689 of JABZFM010000055.1, forward strand.
ACCTTGTCATGACAGTGAAACGTCATGTTCCCGTAAACAATACTGTCTTTCTGCGGATTCAGGCGTTTCTGGAGTTCTTTGTTCAAGTTGGTGGTCCCGACCAATCCTTTATGCATCGGAGAAAGCACCTGGATTTCATCGATCCGGTCAAAACCGAACTTTTTGGGTATCCGGTGAGCCGCAAGCTCAAGAATAATTTCAAGCACGCGTTCCGGTGATTCCTGGTCGATAAAATAAAAATCATTAGTATCGTCATTTTCCACGTCCGTTTTTGGCAGAAATCCATTATTGATCCGATGCGCATTCACAATAATCTGACTCTCCTGTGCCTGACGGAAAATTTCAGTCAATCGGACAACAGGCACCACACGGGAGGCAATAATATCCCCCAGGATATTACCGGCGCCGACAGACGGCAGCTGATTAACATCTCCCACCAGAATCAGTGTTGCTTCCGGCGGCACCGCTTTGAGCAGGTGATGCATCAATACCGTATCGATCATGGAGGCTTCATCAACAATCAATAAGTCACAATCCAAAGGGTCTTTTTCGTTTTTCTGAAAGCCGCCACTGTGAAAGTTAAATGAAAGCATCCGGTGGATGGTTCTGGCCGCAAAACCGGTTGTTTCGCTCATCTGTTTGGCTGCCCTGCCGGTGGGTGCGGCCAGTAGTATATTTACGTGCAGTTTCTTAAAGATTTTCAAAACCGCCTGAATGATGGTTGTTTTCCCGGTTCCGGGCCCACCGGTAATGACCATGAGTTTGCTTTGAACGGCAGATAAAATGGCTTTTTTCTGATTTTCAGCCAAACTGAAATCAAGCTGTTTCTGCACCCATTTCACCGCATGATTGGCATCAACCGGTCGAACTACCTTTGGGGTGGCCATCAGGCGCTTTAACATATAGGATATCCCGGTTTCACAGAAATGGTATCTGGATAGATATACGCCCTTGCCGTCTTCATGGTTTTCGGACAGGGCATCTTCTTCTGTTTCAATGACAATTTGTTTGTCCGAAGCGACCTGCATCAGCTCTTCGGCAACAAGCTCCCCGGCGACGTCAAGGATTTCAAAACATTTTTCGATTAATTTCGGATAAGGGTAATATACATGGCCGTTGCCTGAGAGTTCATTTAAGACATACAGAATTCCGGACCGGATACGCTGGGGAGAATCTTTTGAAAAACCGAGATTTGCAGCGATCTTGTCGGCGGTAATAAAACCGATACCAAAAATATCCGTTGCCATCTGATAGGGATTTTCAGTGACCACCGTTATGGAGCGGTCACCATACTGCTTGAATATTTTGGTGGCATAGCCGACACTGACCTGATGAGATTGTAAAAACATCATCACGGACCGGATCTCTTTCTGCTCTTCCCAGGCCGCCTGAATCATTTCAATCCGTTTATCACCGATTCCGTCAATTTCAGACAGCCTGTTTATTTTATTTTCTATGATATCAAGTGTTTTTTTACCAAATTGGCTGACTATCCGTCCGGCCATCACCGGCCCGATCCCTTTAATCAAACCGGAACCCAGGTACTTTTTAATGCCATGGATTGTGGCCGGCACGGTGGTCCGGTACTCCTGGACTTCAAACTGCTCACCATATTTCGGATGGATTTTCCATTGCCCCTGCAGTTCCACAATCTCACCCGGCAGGGGTTCTATCAGGTTTCCCACGACGGTAACCACCCGTTTTTCCCCCCGGACTTTCACCTGGGCGATGGTATATCCATTTTCCGGGTTGGTATAAGTGATTCGTTCAATCTGACCGGTCAGGTCTACCCGCATAAAAAGAAGCTCAGATTTATAGGTTGAAGGCTGAAGCCGGAGCAGTTCAGGAACTTCGTTATTCAGCCATTGAAAGGGCTAAATGTTGATTACCTGAAAAAATCATCCGAAAAATAAAACAGGTCACCCCATCTTGCCGTTTTTTAAGAATAAACAGTCAATTCAGGATGACCTGTTGAAATTGGCTTGTCAATATTTTAAAACCACGCGAATCTGTATCGCAAAAAACGTGTCCGCGCCATGTTAAAACCATTTTCTGCATAGGGGAGGGGCCGCTTAAACAATATCAACAGATATTATTCAGCCCCCTGAAACTATTTAAAAAAATTTAACCGGCAATTTTTTCACTGGCCAAACCAAAATACATGGAATCCGGATATTCGGAAACAAGCCGGCCAAACGCCTCTTTTTCCAGCTCCGGTTTTCCCAATTTACCATACATCCGGGCAAGATTAAAAAGCGCCTGGTCTTTCATCACGGCCGCATCATCAGACGCGATCATTTCAAAATATTTTGCCGCCAGCTCATATTCCATTTTTCCCTCATAAGAATATGCCAGTCCGCTTAAAAGCATGGTCTTAAACTCTGTTTTACCCAGCACATCCAGTGCCTGGTTGTATATCTTGATGGCCTCATCGTAATTTTTGGTCAGATAGCATACATCCGCATACTGCATGAGGGCGGCTTTGCCGGAACCGGTTGATCCATATTTTTCCGCCAGGTTTTTAAAATCTTTCTTCACATTTTCATACGCGATAAAAGAGGATTCATCTTTTTTGATCGCATTGTATTTTGCAATCGCTTTGCCGAGCATCATGGCCGCACGGTCTTCAGTTTTACTCTTATAATATATAACACCGGTTATCACAATGGCCACTGCAACCACAGCGCCGACCGCCGCCATAATCTGCTTCTGGTATTTTTTGCCAAGTTCCATCATCTGGCCGACAAACACTAAAAACGGATCCGGCTCTTCAAGCAGCTCCTTACGGGATTTTTCATCATTCATTTAATCTCTCCATCGCAGTCGTTATTTCCCTTCCGTAAATGGCCATTTTGGGAAGGACAATAGTTAATTTATAGAAAAATACGATCTTGTTATAAAAACTTCCGTATTCGGGCCCATCCGTCGTCTGGAATTTTTGCACCAATCACCTGGCACACTTCATACCCGCAGGCGGACGCCAGCTGGCCGCTTTTTGCAAACGAATATCCATTGACCATTCCAAACAAAAACCCGGAAGCCCACAGGTCACCGGCCCCTGTTGTATCCGCCACTTCGCCGGACCCCATCGGATCAATGGCCAGCACCTGATCCTGATGGGCGACAAGGCTGCCCCGGGGGCCCAGTTTAAGAGCCGCCACATCAACATTTTCAGACAATGCTTTCAATGCTTTGGCTTCATTTGTTTGCCCGCAGTATGCCTTGGCTTCATCTTCATTTGCAATTAAAATATCCACATATTCCATGATAATATCATCCAAAATATCCATGGACGCTTCCACCACGTTAAAACTGGCCAGATCCAGACTGATCAGCGAACCGTTATCCCTGGCCGATTTCAATACAGCCATCATCAAGTCCCGATTAAACAGCAGATATCCTTCCACATGGACAATGGCCGCCCCATTAAAACAATCCAAAGATATTTCACTCGGTTGCATTTCAGCGGACGCCCCCAGATAGGTAAACATAGAACGCTGGGCATCCGGTGTAATCACGGAAAGAACCCGCCCGGTGGGGGTTTTGGAATTAAAAAGAACCGGATCCACCGAGTTGTTCTTTAAATCCTGTTTAAAGAGTTCTCCCAGTTCATCGTTTCCCATCTTACCCACAAACCGACCGCTTCCGCCCAGTTTTGCAACACCGAAGGCGGTATTACAAGCGGAGCCACCTGAGACAATTGACGGCGAAAACGATGTCTGAGCGATCAGTTGATCAATATAGTTTTGATCCACAAGGTTCATCCCGCCTTTTTCAACACCCAGCCGATCCAAAAATTCATCCGGTTCCTTTGCCAGCATATCCATCAGCGCGGAACCGACGCCGACAACTGTTTTTCGATCCGCAGGAATCTTTAATTCGCCCATTTGCATCCTTACCGGTTCAACACCAAAGAAAAAAATTACCAAACCAGATTCTTGTGAATCCAGCCGTCATCGCCGTCTGCATGTTGAATATGAATCCAGTTTCCTTTTCGTTCAAGGGCCTTAAACGGAACCCCTTTGATGGCTTTAAAGAGCACATCATTGTCAGTGCCGGGACCGGATCGGATATTGCACCGCTCATCTCTGGGTTTTGTGATCACCGTATCCATTTTTATCAGTAGGTCTTTATTGATCCACCCGATGGTGCCTTCAAAATCCTTGATATAATACCACTTTCCAGTTTTGTCTTTATCCAGAACAAGCATGGGGGTATATTTTTCCACCTGCCACAGGACTTCGTAATTGGTACCCGGGCCGGATCGGACATTGGCTACCGATGATTTTATCGCCAGTTTCTGGGCAAATACATCGCTGAATGAAAACAAAACAAAAAAGAACACGGAAACAAACATTAAAACTTTTACTTTCCGATGGTTTTTCCGTACCCAGCTACTCATAAATTCTCCTTAAATTGTTAAAAGGTTACGCGGCCATTAAGTGGGTAACCGCCTGTTCCAGGCCATCAATAGACAGTTCAAACATGGGAAAGATCTGGCTGATCGCGTTAATCGACCGGGTATACGGCCACATTCGTTCTGAAACCGGGTTCAGCCAGACATTGTGCGGAAACGTATCCGCAAGAAATTTCATCTGTTCGATACTGGCCAGTCCGCTCCGCTCATGAACATAAATTGACCCGTCCCTGGACATGAGTTCATAAGGCGCCATACTGGCATCTCCCACCAGAATCAACCGGGTATCCGGATCTTTTCGCGCAAATTCTTCCACCCGTTTTGGTTTCTTGTACCGTGAGGGATCCTCCCATATCGTATCATAAATCGTATTATGAAAAAAATATGTTTTCAAATCCTTGAATTGTGAACGGGTATAATCAAATAATGTCTGAACCACCTGAACATAGGGGTCCATGGACCATCCGCCGTTATCAATCGCCAGGATCACTTTGAGCCGGTCCCGCAAACTCCGGTCAAATACGATTTCTATTTCACCCGCGTTTTTCATTGTTTGATAAATACTGGCATCAATATTGACCTGATCTCTGGGTCCGGTTGGTACCAGGTTTCTGAGCTGTTTTAAGGCTTCCCCCATCATTGCCTGAGTCAACGGACCGGATCTGGAATAGTCTTTGTAACGCCGCTCATTGGCAACCTTTATTGCGGATTTATTCCTGGATGATCCGCCCACCCGCAATCCTTCCGGGTGATAACCGGAATGCCCGACCGGGGAAGTGCCTCCGGTGCCGATCCACTTGTTCCCGCCGTCATGCCGTTCGGTCTGGTCTTTTAACCGCTCTTTGAAATAATCCAGCAGTTCGTCCGGGGAGAGATTCTTTAATGCCGATTCATCAATTCCGAGTGCGTCTGCGATTTCCTTGGGGTTTTTCAGCCATTCTTCCAGCAGGGCTTTTGCAATGCTGTCAAGTTCAAGTCCTTCAATATCCGGCATTTCCGCACCTTCAAAATAATGGGCAAACATCTGGTCGTAAAGATCAAAATACCGCTCGCTTTTCACCAAAATGGCCCGGGTTGCCGTGTAAAAATCTCCAAGAGACTGAATCAGTCCTCTGGACAATGCTTTTTGAAGGGTTAGAAACGATGTGGGCGAAACCGGTATGCCCGCATCTTTTAATTTATAAAAAAAGTCTATAAACATTTTGATTAATTGGGTTTACATAAAATATTATTAATTGAAGGCTTCGAAATCTGACTTTTTACGGTTTTATCAATAATTGCGCATTCATTTTTATCTTTTGATCATAGCCATCTTTTCCTTCAGTCTTCAGCCGTCTACCTATCACCCTTTATTAAAAAAGCTTCCGGCGATTGGTCAGGTTGCTGGCCGCAACATAATCCTGGCTTTTTTTAAACAATACCCCCAGAAAAGGAATATCTCCTTTTGCCAGCTGTTTTGCTTTAAAATCCGGATCCGCGTCCAGCGCCCGGATCCAGTTAATCAGCTCCCGGGTGGCCGGTTTCTTTTCCACAGTATCGATTTCCCGCAATCGGTAGAATGTGGCAATTGAATTTTCCATCAAATCCGGTGCCAGGTTCGGGAAATGAACATTGATAATTTTACGCATCATTTTGGGGTCCGGAAACGCGATATGATGAAAATTGCACCGGCCCAGGAACGGGTCCGACAGGTCTTTTTTGGCATTTGAGGTGATAATGAAAACCGGCCGGTGAACCGTCTGGATGGTTTTGTCAATCTCTATAATATCAAATTCCATCTGGTCCAGCACATCTAACATATCATCCTGAAAATCAGTGTCTGCTTTATCTATCTCATCAATCAACAGAACCGTTCGCTGGTCTGCGGTAAACGCCTGCCCGATCTTTCCCATTTTAATATAGTCTTCAATTCTGCTGGCATCTCTTTTTGAATCACCGAACCGGCTGTCATTCAAGCGGGTCAGGGTGTCATACTGGTACAACGATTCCACCAGCTTCATGCTGGATTTTACATTTAAAACAATCAGGGGCATGCGCAAAGATTCCGCAATGGCATGGGCCAGCATGGTTTTGCCGGTCCCGGGTTCTCCTTTTAAAAGCAGCGGCATTTCCAGTTCCATTGTGATATTGACGATCTTTGCCAATTCATCATCTAAAATATACTTGTTGGCACCTTTAAAGCCTTTTTCGTTATCATTTTTTGACATAAGTTTACCTATATTTATTTAATTTATAACTACTCAGATGTATAAGAATTCGAATTAAAAAAACATATCATTTTTTGTGTGAAACAAATATCTTTTACTTCAGCCTTCTACCTTCCACCTAACCACCTGACGATTCTCTTATTTTTTCAGACAGTTCTCGTGTCATACGGATCACTTTTTTTGCAATATCAAGGGGCAGGGCCCCGGTTCCGCAACTCGGTGTAATCAGCGACTGCTCTATAATCCGTGAGCGTTCAATGCCAATCACTTCCATCTGAAGGACTTCATTTTCCCAGAGCATTGCCAGGTTTTCAACACTTTCTTTTTCCACTGACGCGATGTCTCCGGTGGGTACAATTCCCCACGCAACGAGGCCGCCTTTTTCAATAAATCTTTTTATTTGCCCGGGATACAGTATAAATTTATCGAAAAACGAATACGCGTCAAAACTGACAATGTCTGCCGATGAATCCAAAATTAACGGCCATTCGGCATTGGCGCACACATGAACGCCGGCCAGGGCACCTTCTTCATGAACGGCTGCTATCACCTCTTCCAGGCAGGCCTCGACATCTTGGCGTGACACGCTGATAAATGCCGATGATCCGAAACCGGTCAGGCCGGGCTCGTCTAAAAATATTATCACCGGAACTCCGTATTTTTTCAACTGCTTCACCTGCCAGCGGACTTTTAAAGCAATGCACTTGATTGCCACATCCCGCAGTTGATCATTGTAGAATATGGCTTTTCCGTCCTGATCCACAATGCCGGTGGAAAATGTAAACGGGCCGGTAATCTGACCCTTAATTGCAACCGGTGGTTTCTCAAGAACATCCAGGCTTTTTATGAACTCAAAAAAACCGGGTGCCGTCTCATGGCTCAATGCAAACCGGGAGTTGGCCAGTTTTGATTCATCCTGCAGAATGTCCATGTATTCTTCAAAAAATGCCAGTATTTGCCCATCAAATGAGTCATCATTTGTTTGAATAAATTTCCGGTCTCCATCAATTTTAAGTCCCGGCATGCCCGGCAAAAACTGCGCAATCATTGACTCTGATTTGAAATGGGGCAGTTGAATCCATAGCGGAATATCCGGCGTATATTCCATCATCATTCGGACTGCCTCGCCATGATCTTCCAGCGGCAGACTGCCGATCCAGACCGGTAATCCGCAGGGCTTAAAATCAATCTTCATGAAGATGGTATCCTTTTTATACTCTTGATTCTATGCTGTTAATAATCGTTTTTTCATGCAATATACTTATCATATTGAAAGCTTGTAATTCTAAATGATTTGATAATACTTGACAAGTTTTTTATATTTGCGTACATCCCCTGAATCGGTAAACGATTGACACCCTTGAGGGATTTAACGTATTCTAAAAAAAAGTTGGATTTTCAATATAAGGAGGGAAATATGTTTGGCATCGGAATACCGGAACTAGTCATTATACTGATTATTATCCTGATCATATTCGGGGCAGGAAAACTGCCGGAAATCGGCGCAGGTCTGGGTAAAGGAATTAAAAATTTTAAAAAAGCGACCATTGAGGATGAATCTAAGCCTGAAAAACCGGAAAAGATCGAAGATAAAAAAAATAATTCATAGTCTGTCCGTATTTAGTGTACGGACAGACATGGCCGTTAAAATATTCCAATAAACCCCGCCCATTCATCTTTAATCAACTCAGAGGTTTTAATAAAGATCCCACGCAGGCTTTTCTAAACCTTTTACCCCGCTCCCGGCACCTGTAATTTTGCATAAAAATTAAATCGTGTCCGGATTTTAAACTCAATTAAAAGGTTGCTGACTGCTAAAACGGGATATCATCATCAAAGCTACCGGACGGGGGAGCCTGCTGCATACTGGAAGGCCCTGTTGTAGCTTGGGCTTGCTGCGCCGATGCCTGCTGCTGCGGTGTCTGTTGCTGACGGTTGGAATATCCGGATTCATCGTTATATGATCCGGCGGAGTTTTTCGGATCCAGCATTTGCATGTCACTTGCCACAATTTCCGTGGTATAGCGGGTCACGCCATCCTTTTCCCATGACCGGGTCTGAAGACGGCCTTCAATATATACCTGCCGGCCCTTGCTCAGGTATTTGCCGCAGATTTCGCCCAGTTTGCCAAACGCTACGATCCGGTGCCATTCGGTGCGCTCTTTTTTCTCATTGGATGATTTGTCCATCCATTCTTCACTGGTCGCCACTGAAAAATTGGCCACCTCCATCCCGCTCTGTGTAAACCGAACATCCGGATCTTTTCCCAGCCTGCCGATCAGCATTACTTTATTCAGCCCGCGCGCCATGTTTGTTTATCCTTTCATTTATATCTTTATAATTGCAACTTGGAGATACCCATCCAACCAATAAATTTTCAATAATCTTTACCTACAACAAGCAAAAGAAGTTGTCAAAACAAGAAAATCAGCCTGAAGTAAAAATCATAATGCAAAACGGGGCGTCTGATTTTCAGACGCCCCGCTTTTAAAATTAAAAGTTATAACGAGCTTATTTCAAACAATTTTTTTAATACCCAAGGCCGCAGGTACCATTGTCAACCATCTCTTCAGTACACAGAAGGATGTAATCATAAAAGTTTGAAACGCCACCGGACTCGGCGGTCAGGCGGACTTTGATATTAGCGGCAAAGCTCATCGGATAATTTAACGTGGCTGTCGCAATGCCTGAAGTGGTGGTTTGAGGGCTTTCGATCGTACTTCCCTGCACCGGATCCATCACCCCATTGTCGTTTTTATCTTCGCCCAAAACAAAATCCAAAATTCCATTTCCATTGGTATCTTCAGTAGGCGCCATGTTCCCTCCGGTACTAAACATTTCGCGGTCCTGGTTCGTATCATCCGAATACCAGCCAATACCAAGTGTACCGGCTGTAAACGGAGCTGCTGAACCTGATGTCGGATCACATGCTGAGCCAAATGCAAATTCGGTTTTGGCCGCATTCCAGCAATCAATCGTAAAATCCCAATCCCGGTCTTCGTCAAATCCAATTGACGACACACCAAAAAACACCTGAGTGCCGTCTGCCACGGGATTGCCGTTTATATCGGTTGCAATGCCACTGACACCGACTTCAAGATGACCTTGCGGCAAGCCCGGTTCAATCAATTCCTGCAGATTCACACTGACACTGATTGCCGCCACCGGCCCGGCAATGGTCAGATTACACAATCCCATTGGTGGGGGTGGAAAAAGAGGATCCGTGGATGCCTCTATTTCAATATCGTTAATATTGATGCTGGGAATTCCACCGGCAAAAAATTGAACTTCCGCAATACCGGAAATATTTGTTTCCGCAACACTGCTTGACAGGTATTCTCCGCCGCCAGGGGCATTGTTGATTCTGAAATATACGTTTTGAAACGGGACCGGATTATCATCCGCATCGTATACAATTGCACGGATGGTTGAAACCCCATTATTCACGTTGATGATACCGGGATCCGGCGTTAGAACAATTTTTGTTGCATCATCAGCCAGGATCAGAACCGTTGTTTGGGCAGTTAAGAAAGTTCCATCCGTGAGGGTCACTTCTGCATTAACTACTGCCTGGCCGGTTTGATCCCCTGAGGTTAAGGTTACTGATGCAGATGCGTGTGCTGGCGGTGGAATCAGGTCCGGTCCAGCAGTAACTACCGGATTTGCCGGAGATAGTGTCCCTAAAGAAGTACTAAAATAAATATTTTCACCGGTCAGCAAATCCGTTGTACCAAAGTCAAATAATGCGACGGTTAAATCTTTTGTCCCGCCGCCAACAGCAATCGGCTCAGGATTCAGGTCCGGATAATAATCATCAAATTCATCATCATTTACAAATTCCATACGATAACTGCCATAGTTGACGGTCGTTGTTCCTGTTGCATTTCTGGAACTTGCTGCAATATTGGCAGTTCCGGACAGAGTCGATGTGGTAGACACCACGGCAACACCAGACGAATTTGTATTTGCTGTAGGCGTAATGGTTCCTCTATCCGTTGTAAAGGTCACTGCTTCATCCGCAATAGGCCTTCCCGCTGCATCAAGTAACGTGGCAAAAATAGTGGATGTTTCAGTTGTCAATAAACTCTGCGGAACTGCTGTTAACGTTATCGTCACGCCGGTAAACGCCATTGTTGCTGTATCTGAGATAAGCTGGCTTCGGGCTGTAACCTCAACCCGATTCACACCTTCCCGGTTCCACCGGTCACTAGTGATCACGGCGGTTGCCTGACCATTCGCATCTGTTACGTGGGGCGACGTGATGCTGCCGCCGGTTGTTTCAAATGTGACTTCAGCCCCTACAATCGCCTGATTGTCAACAGTTTTAACTGTCGCAATAACACTGGTTTGGCTTGTCCCGTCTGCGTCCAGCACTGTATCGACAATACGCACCTCTATACTGCCAACTGTTACACCGCCACCGCTGCCGGTAATTTCTACCGTAATTGTTTGAGATACCCCCAAACAAGTTGCGGTTACCACTGCGGTTCCTGCACTGGTTCCAGCGGTA
>JABZFM010000056.1 GCA_014237465.1 Desulfobacteraceae bacterium
GATATTGTGAATGATTTTCACGAATATCCATATCGTTGATATATTTCTAATGTGTAATGTTGATCCTTAAACATCGAGGCTGGAAGCCTCTCCCACAGAATTAAAACCTTAATGAAACTGATTTCCAAATGCGGTTACCCTGGGCATAATTAACGGCGCTGTAATTAATCCCGCCAATCAAAAGACCAATCTCAGGCTGCTTTATATTACAGTAACGATAGAGGAGTTCCATCAGGATTGCCCGGTCAGTTGAGCTTTTTCCTTTCCGGCAAACCTCCTCGGACCAGTACAAAGCCCCACTTTTAATATCAATCTCCCAACTGGCGATTTTTGCAATCTTCCGGGTCTTTCGCAGATGAGACTCTCTTTCGGAAAAAACCTTTATAGATTTGGATCCATCATCCCGGGTCACCTCATCGGGATTGGCAGTTTCTTTTTTTACATGCCTGCGGGTTATTGTCGGTTCCTTCAACGGATTTTTAGCCATGTTTTTCTCCATGTTATTGGCTCGTTAGTGCACCATGAGTATTAGGTTAATATAAATGGTCCTGTCATATGGTGATCCGCGGTCATTAATTCTGTATAAGATTAACGCAATATCCGTGCCGAAAGAGTTCAACTTCTATGATCCTGAAATTTATAAAGATTTATTTGGCGTCAAATACGAGAAGAATTATATTGCCGTTATATCGGCATCGAGCGCCATTATAATGGCGAATTTTAAAACGATTCAAAACCGATTTTTATAAATAATATTGAATATCAGTATGTTATATTAAAACGGCGGTGTGGCATAAATATTGCTTTGAAATATATAGACCAAACTTTTTAGGTTGAATAAAAAGGTGCCTTATGAAGGACGTATGCTATTTAGTGGTTGAACGGAAACCCGGCCGCATGATTTGTTGGGTTACGCCCTTTCAATTTTTGTGTTGGTAAACATATGATTTTCGTAGGTTGGGTTGAGGCACGAAACCCAACTTAACCCATGGGGCTCAACCCAACCTACGAATAAATGAACTTTTCGTTCAGTGACTATTTACGAAGCCATCACGTGTAGGCGATCGTTTTGTGGTCGGTCATGTTTTAAACCTCCAAATCAAGAGAAAGGAAAACGCATGAAAATATTTAAAGACAAAGTGGCGATCGTTACCGGCGCCGGATCAGGCATTGGAAAGTGTTTAAGCGAAAAACTGGCCGGCCTTGGAGCCAGTGTCGTTCTTTCCGACATCAACAAGGAAAGCTGTGAAAGCGTCGTGGCGGGAATCAAAAGCGCAGGCGGAAAAGCATATGGAGAACAACTGGATGTCACTGACTATAAGGCATTTGAAAAGCATATTAAAGATGCTGCCGCTAAAATGGGCAGAATCGACTATATTTTCAACAACGCCGGTATCGCCATTTCCGCAGAGGTCAGGGACCTTGAGGTTGAAGACTGGCAAAAGGTGATTGATGTTGATTTAAACGGTGTCTTTTACGGATCACTGGTTGCCTACAAGATCATGGTGAAGCAGGGTTTTGGTCATATTGTAAACATCAGCTCTATTGAAGGGGTGATGCCGTTTCCGGCAAATGCGCCATATGTGGCGGCAAAATATGCAGTGCTCGGATTTACACAGACATTGTGGGTGGAAGCCGGTCATCTTGGTGTTAACGTCAGTGCGGTCTGTCCGGGAATAATTTTGACGCCCATTTTTGATATTTCGCCGGTGATCAAAATTGACAGGGAAAAAGGTCTGGCGCAGTACCAGCCGATGTTTGATAAATTCGGGATCACACCGGAAAAGTGCGCTCAAATTATCTTAAAGGGTGTGGCAAAAAATAAACCAATCATAACGGTCACAAAGTTTGCGCGTTTTTTGTGGACTATATCTCGCTGGATGCCCCTAAAAGTGATGAAAGCAGTAAGAAATGATTATAATAAATGGCGTGATAACATTCGTATTGAGGAATGATTTTCGAATAATCTATACGATAATTGTTCAATGATGTGTTGAGGTAAAAGCTTTACCGGTGGCTGTTAATATAATGCTGGGATGAAGCCGCCATCTCTGCTTTTACCATGGGAGCGGTTTTTATTTTTTAATAAAAATAACGAGCGTTCGTTTTTTTATAAAACATAAAGGAAGTTGATATGGATTTTAGCATTTCAGAAAAAATGCAGACAATTTTAGAAATGATGAAAGACTTTGTTGAAAAAGAACTGATTCCGCTTGAGCCTGAACTGTTGAAGGGAAATGAAAGGAGTCTGCTGCCCATTATTGAGGAGAAGAAAAAGATGGTCAAGCAGATGGAACTCTGGGCGCCCAACCATCCCAAGGAATACGGGGGAATGGGACTTAATCTGGTTGAACACGGACTTGTTTCCGAAGTCCTGGGACGAACGCCTTTGGGATTCCTTGTATTCGGCTGCCAGGCACCTGATGCCGGCAACATTGAAATCATTCACAAATATGGAACAAAAGAGCAGGAAAAAACGTATCTAAAACCATTGATTGCCGGAGAAATCAGATCCTGCTTTTCAATGACCGAAGTGGACCAGCCAGGATCAAATCCGGTCCTGCTGGATACGACAGCGGTAAAAGACGGTGATGACTATGTGATTGACGGTCATAAGTGGTACACCTCATCTGCGGATGGCGCAAAGTTCGCCATTGTCATGGCCGTGACCAATCCGGATGAAACGCCGTATATGCGTGCAAGCATGATTATCGTGCCGACGGATACGCCAGGTTTTAATTTGGTTCGAAACATATCGGTGATGGGGCATAGCGGGGAAGACTATTTCAGCCATGCCGAAATCCTGTATCAGTCGTGCAGAGTGCCGCAAAAGAATCTTTTGGGCGGAGAAGGGCAGGGCTTTGTGATTGCCCAGGAGAGACTGGGGCCGGGTCGGATTCATCATTGTATGCGCTGGATCGGTATTTGTAACAGGGTATATGATCTGATGTGTCAACGGGCGTTGAACCGGGTGATCTCCCCTGGGAAAACCCTTGCTTCCAAACAGATTATTCAGGCCTGGATCGCGGAGTCGGCGGCTGAAATAAGAGCCGCGCGGTTGATGGTGCTGCATACGGCATGGACCATTGAAAACCTCGGCGTCAAAGAAGCCAGAGAGGATATTTCCCTGATTAAATTTGTCGTTGCAAATACCATGCAGAAGGTTATTGATCGAGCGCTTCAGGTTCACGGCGGGTTGGGAATGACGGATGATACCATTATCGCCTATTTTTTCAGACATGAACGCGCGGCAAGAATTTATGACGGTGCTGATGAAGTCCACAAGGCATCTGTTACTCGAAGAATATTAAAAGGATACCAAGGAAAACAGATTAAATAGGATTGTTCATATGGATCAGGCAGTAACTGTAAGAAAAGGTGAGAAACTGGATGAGGCCAGGGTTGAGGAATTTATCCATAATACGATTCCGGGGTTGAACGGAACATTTGACATTAAACAGTTCCCCAGCGGTCACTCAAACCTTACTTATTTGATTACCGTGGGTAACCGGGAAATGGTGCTCCGGCGCCCTCCTTTTGGAAAAAAAGCCAAGACTGCGCATGATATGGGAAGGGAATATAGAGTGTTAAGCGCCCTTAATCCGGTTTATCCCTATTGTCCGCGGCCCCTGACTTATACAGAAGATTCTGAAATAATGGGTTGCCCATTTTATGTGATGGAAAGAATTAAAGGGCTTATCTTACGGAAAGAGATTCCTGAGGGTATGAATATATCCCCGGAAAACATGACCCGGTTATGTGAAAATCTTCTTAAGGTGCTCAATGAACTTCATACCATCGATTATCAGGCCATCGGCTTGGGAGAATTCGGAAAACCGGAAGGGTATGTGAAGCGTCAGGTGACCGGGTGGAGCAAACGGTATCGCGCCGCACGGACCCCCGATGTTCCTGCTGCAGAAACTCTGATGACGTGGCTTTCAGAAAAAATGCCCCGGGATACGGACCGACCCTGCATCATCCACAATGATTTCAAATTTGACAATGTTGTACTGGATCCCAAAGATCCCTTGAGAATTATCGGCGTGCTTGATTGGGAGATGACGACGATCGGTGATCCCCTCATGGATCTTGGCGGTTCGCTCGCTTACTGGGTGGAAGCAGGTGATCCGGAAGAGTTGCAGCGTATTCGCATGCTCCCGACAAATTACAACGGAGCACTGACGAGAAAGCAGATTGCTGATTTCTACTCACAATTATCGGGCAGATCTATAGGAGATTACGATTTTTATTACTGTTTCGGTCTTTTCAAACTATCGGTAATTGCCCAGCAGATTTATTATCGGTATTACCATGGACAGACAAAAGATGAACGGTTTAAAATGTTTGGTTTTTTTGTCAGTGCGCTCTTCGAAACCGCAATAAAGGTTATCGATCAGTCAAGGCTTTAGGGAACTGGAAGTAATTAATATCATATGAAGTTTAATAAAAGGAGTAATTACATGACTGAAAGAGAGGTTGTATTTGTTGAAGGTGTGAGGACACCGTTTGGACGTATGGGGGGTGGGCTGAGTGATTTCGTTGCTTCGGAACTTGCCGGCATTGGCATTAAAGGGCTCTTAAGCAAAACAGAGGTTAATGATAAAGCAAAGGTTGACAGTGTTTTTCTCGGCAGTGCGACACATTGCTCAAAGGCGCTCAATCCGGCTCGATGGGCAACGCTGGATGCCGGCCTCGGGCACGAAACAACCGCATCCTATATTGAAATGCAGTGCGGTTCAGCGATTGATAGTATTAACCATGCGGCATGGAAAATTTTTGCCGGTCAGGCGGATATTGTCATTGCCGGCGGAACCGAGTCCTACAGTCAGATGCCGGCCAAATTTTCAATGTCAACCGCTCCCTACCGGCTGATTCCTCCAATGCCCATCGAACAGACCCTTTCACCCATCACCGAAGAATGTATCGGCATGGGGGAGACAGCGGAAAATCTGCAAAAGATGTATAATATTCCCAGGGTAGCTTCGGACGAATTCGCTTACAACAGCCAAATGAAGGCAAAGGCCGCCTGGGAAGCCGGCTATTTTGAAGAGGAAATCATACCGGTGAAGATCCCTGCCACGCGGAAGACACCGGAAATAGTTATCGACAAAGATGAGCACCCCAGATTCAATACTACCCTGGAAGGGTTGGCCGGACTCCGGCCTGCCTTTTCCAAAGATGGAACGGTTACCGCCGGAAATGCCTCGGGCCGGAATGACGGATCGGCATTTGTGCTGATGATGAGCGCGGAAAAGGCGAAAGAACTGGGCTACGAACCCATGGCCCGGTGGATTTGCGGTACTGATCACGGTGTGGACCCGAAAATCATGGGCATCGCTCCCGCATATGCCATGGCTCAGGCCATTAAACGCGCCGGCCTTCAACTGTCGGATATGGATGTTATGGAATGTAATGAAGCCTTTGCCGTTCAGAACCTCGCTGTCATAGAAGAACTTGAAAATCAGACCGGCGACAAGGTGGATATGAAAAATTGGAATCCATTGGGCGGGGCGATTGCCTATGGCCATCCCAACGGTGCCTCCGGCGCACGGATATGTATGTTTGCCATGCGGGAGCTGATCCGAAGATCAGGCAGGTACGGTATTTTCGGTTCCTGCTGCGGCGGCGGACTTGGAGCGGCGACATTGATAGAGAATTTGAAAAAATAAGCAAATAGCTATTAAAACAGAATGATTAATTTATACATCTTAAGGAGGAAGAAAATTGAATATTGATGATATCAAAAATATCAGCGTGATCGGTGCCGGTAATATGGGGCACCAGATTTCCCTGCAATGCGCGATTAAGGGTTATCATACGGTTTGTTTTGACATTAGCGATGAACAGCTGAAAAAAGCCGAAGGTTTTGCCGATTCATATCTTCCCGGCAGAGTCGCAAAAGGCAAGATGGCAGAGGATGATGCTAAGGCAGCCCGCTCAAGAATCCGGTTTACCAAAGATCTGGAAGATGCCGTAAAAGAGGCGGATTATGTGATCGAAGCAGCCGTGGAAGTGCTTGAACTCAAAAGAAAGATATTTGCCGACATCGACAAACTGGCCCCGGCCCATGCGATTCTGGCCACCAACAGTTCCGCCATTGTTAGTTCTATGATTGTGGATGTAACAACCCGCCCGGAAAAAGTGCTGAACCTGCACTTTTTTAACCCGGCCCTGGTCATGAAACTGGTGGAAGTTGTTCAGGGTCCCCATGTTTCTGATGAAACTGCGAAAATTTCCATGGAACTTTGTAAACGGCTGGATAAGGTGTCGGTGCACGTTAAAAAAGAGGTCAAAGGGTTTCTGTTAAACCGCATCCTGCTGAAGCTTTTTGAAGAAGCAGAGTGGATTCAGGAGATGGGTGTCGCTTCGGTGGAAGATATTGACAAGGCATGTGTATATGGCGCGGGTCATCCCATGGGTCCATTCACGCTCATGGATCTTACCGGCATTGACTTGGCCTATACCATGGCCATGGAAAATTTTAAAGAATCCGGAGATCCGGCCAAGCTGCCGAAACCAGGCATGGTGGAACACTATATAAAAAAGGAATTCGGGCAGAAAACCGGCAAAGGCTGGTATGATTATACAAAGAAATGATCAGATAAACGGAGGCGGCAATGGATTTGAAGAATATAATATTCAGTAAAGAAGAAGGCATCGGCTGGATCCGTTTTAACCGGCCGGATAAGTTAAATGCCCTGAATCCGGAGGTGTTTTTCGAATTGGGAAAAGTAATACCAATATGTGCGGCAGATGATGATATTCGCGTTGTGATCCTGACCGGAAATGAAAAGGCCTTTGCAGCCGGTGCGGACATAGATCATATGGCCAACGGGGATATAAAAACAGCTTTTAAACTGTCCGACGAAGCTATAGTGGTCCAGGAACGGCTGGCGGATTTACCCAAACCAACCATTGCCGCCATTTCCGGTTATGCGCTGGGCGGAGGACTGGAAGTGGCTTTATGCTGTGATTTCAGAATTGCGGCAGATAATGCCGTGGTCGGTCTTCCGGAAATTAATCTGGGAATTATACCCGGCGGTGGCGGCACCCAACGGCTGCCCCGGTTGATCAATTACTGTAATGCTGCGGAAATGATCATGTTGGGTTCCATGATTAAAGCGGAAAAGGCGGAACGTATCGGAATTTTAAACAAAGTGGTCTCGGCACAAGATCTGGAAAAAGAAGTCAAAGCGTTTGCGCAAAAGTTGATGAGACAACCGGCCATGTCCCTTCGGGCGGCCAAAATCGCCATGCGAAAAGGGTTAAATACCTCTCTTAAAGACGGAATCAGGATAGAACAGGACCTGTTTTGCATGCTTTTCGGCACACAAGATCAAAAAGAAGGAATGGCCGCGTTTATTGAAAAAAGAAAGCCCCAATTTCAAGGTAAATAAGTGAAGCGGTAATTATCAATAAGGAGTTTATGTAACATGGCAACGAAATTTGTTTCCGAGAAGAATCTTAAATTTTTACTCTATGATGTTTTTAACATCGAGTCGCTTACACAATATCCATATTTTAAGCAGCATAACCGTAAAATGTTTGACATGGTTCTCGATGCGGCATTGAAAATCGGGCAGGACCTTTTAAGACCGATACTTGAAGATATGGACAAGATTCCTCCGGTTTTAAGTGACGGCGTTGTCAAAGTTCATAAAGATGTCCGTAAGATTATGAAGGAATGCGGCGAGGGGGGATGGATTGCCGCAACATTTCCGGAAGAAAACGGCGGCGAGCAGCTGCCGATCACAATTTCCAATTGCTGCTATTTTATTATGGCAGCGGCCAATTACTCGGCTTATGCGTATCCGTTACTCACAACGGGCGCTGCAAATCTAATTATTTCGTTTGGCAACAAAGACCAGATCAAAACCTATCTGCCGAATATGATCAAAGGAAAGTGGCAGGGAACTATGGCGTTGACGGAGCCCCAGGCAGGGAGTTCTTTGTCGGATATTGCCACCAGCGCTGAACCCACGGAAGAAGGGTACTATAAAATAAAGGGTCAGAAAATATTCATATCCGCCGGCGACCATGACGGCGTAAAAAACGTGGTGCATTTGATGCTTGCCAGGATAGACGGCGCCCCTGCCGGGGTCAAGGGAATTTCCCTTTTTGTGGTCCCTAAAAAAAGGCCCGATAAAAAAGGGAAGCTTGTAAGCAACGACGTTACCGTATCTCAGATCTATCATAAACTGGGATACAAGGGGACACCCATTATCGAGCTGAGCATGGGAGAAAAAGACGATTGCAGAGGATACCTTATCGGCGAACCCCATAAAGGTCTCTTTTATATGTTTCAGATGATGAATGAAGCCCGTGTGGGAGTTGGATTGGGGGCTGCGGCGGTTGCATCGGCAGCCTATTATGCATCTCTTGATTATTCCCTGAGCCGTCCTCAGGGCAGAAAAATATCTGAAAAAGATCCCTCCCGGCCGCAAATCCCGATTATTGAACATGCGGATGTCAAGCGGATGCTTCTATTTCAGAGGGCTGTTGTTGATGGATCGCTTTCGTTGCTTTTGCAATGCTCCTTATACGCGGATTTGGAGAAACTCTCAGACGGAGAGGAAAAAGAAAAATACGCGCTTCTTCTCGACATATTGACGCCCATTGCCAAGAGTTATCCTTCTGAAATGGGAATCCATTCAGTGAGTCAGGGCCTTCAATGTCTGGGCGGTTATGGGTATTGCGAAGATTTTCCTTTGGAGCAATATTACCGCGATATTCGGATCAATCCGATTCATGAGGGGACTACCGGTATCCAGGGCATCGACCTTTTGGGCCGGAAAGTGATGATGAAAAACGGGCAGGCATTTATCCTGTTCCTGGAGGAAGTAAAAAAAACAATAACGGGGGCAGCAGCCATACCCGAACTTAAACGATATGCCAGAGAGCTTTTTGATGTTCTGGAGATTCTCGTTGAGGTGACGGATTCTCTGAAAGGTGTTGCGATTACGAAAAGACCTGAAGTCTTTCTTGCTGATGCAACACTTTACCTTGAATTATTCAGTATTATGACTATTGCCTGGCAATGGCTGCTCCAGGCGATCCATGTGCAGAAAGCGCTTGAAGGAGAACTTTCCCAAAAAGAAACAAATTTCTATCAGGGAAAGCGTTATGTGTTTCAATACTTTTTTGCGTATGAGCTGTCCAAAATAGAAGGATTGGCAAGACGATTAAAAGACAGTAACCCATTCACCGTGGATATGAAAAAGGAATATTTTTCAGATTAGATTTATGATTCACTACCTTTTTGAATACTGCCAAAGATCTTAATATAGTGTCTCGTCAACTCTGAACTGACGCGTATTGCTTGTCCTTTTTCGCGCCTGCGTTGTTACGACTTGAGTCGCGTAGCCCACTATGCTCCCCAAGTCGCGCCTTGCAGGCACAAAAAATTACGGCGCAATCTTGCGCCATTTCGCCCTTGACGAGACACTATCAGGGAGAAAATCAAATGAATGCAGTGAACGCCATTTCCAAGAAAAATGATCGAATTGTTTTGCCGCGCTATGAGTCATGTTCTGTGTACAGGAGAAGGTAAATATTTTCCACTACTGCCACAGGACTTGGAAGATGCAGTCAACTATGCAAAATGGGGGGATACGTTTGAACAAACTTATAAAAAGATCCAATTATTAAGAACTGCGCAGTGAATTCGTCATCCCATATGACAACTCTTCGCATGCTTAATGTAATCGTCATGCCAAAAAATAATCATAATCATTACATTTCTTCAAATTAAACACATAAAGGATTAACCATGATTGATCTATCAAGATTTTCTTTAGAGGGTAAAGTAGCATTGATCACCGGTGGGAGCCAGGGGATCGGTCGGGCCGCGGCCATTGAGCTTGCCAAAGCCGGCGCAGATGTAGTGGTCGTCAGTCGCAAAATGGCGGATTTGGAAAAAGTCGCTGCGGAAATCGAATCCATGGGCAGAAATGCGCTCCCGGTTGCTGCCAACATTAGCAAAATTCATGAAATTGATAAAATGATGGAAATCGTTAAATCAAGATTCGACACCATCGATATTTTAGTTAACAATGCTGCCACCAGCCCGGCGTATATCTCCATTTTGGAAGCTGAGGAGCGTCTTTGGGATTCCATCATGAATTTGAATCTCAAAGGCTTGTATTTTTTGACCCAGGCGGTTGCGAGACTCATGAAAGCATCGGGCGGCGGGAGTGTCATCAATGTATCGTCCGTGGACGGATTCAAACCTCAAAAAAATCTCGGTATTTACTCGGCTTCCAAGGCAGCTGTAAATATGTTGACAAAATCGGCCGCTATTGAGCTCGCTCCTTATAATATTCGTGTGAATGGGATCGCACCGGGAGCGGTTCGAACCCGCTTTTTTGAAGCGCTGTTTGTCCACTTTTCAGCAAATGAAGCAGAAGCTGCGATTCAAAAAATGGGAGATAAGTTGCCTCTTCAAAGAATCGGATTGCCGGAAGAAATGGCGGGGGCTTTGGTTTATCTTGCATCTGACGCATCCGGTTATATGACCGGCGAGACGATGGTTATTGACGGCGGGCTCTTACAGGTCAGCCCTCTGTGATAAATTGTGATGTGCTTGAAAAAAGTCGTTACTTCGTTAAAAACTAGAGCATAGAGATTCGTTTAACAAAAAACAATAAACAGAAAGGCAACGTGGAATGAATAATACATCGGGCTTCCCTCATTTATTCTCTCCCTTAACCATCGGAAGTATGCAGCTTAAAAACAGGGCGGTCATGCCGGCCATGGGAACCGGTTATGCAAATATGGACAGTACTGTGTCTGATCGTCTTATTCAGTATCTTGCCCGCCGGGCACAGGGCGGAACCGGCCTGATTATTACTGAGGTGACTGCTGTGAATCCAAGGGGAAAGGGGTTCCTCAATGAACTGGGAATCTGGAACGATGATTTTATAAAAACTCTTTCAAAAATTCCTGATGCCATCCACTGGGAAGGTGGCAAGGTGGCTATCCAGCTTCACCATGCCGGGCGTGAGACTTTTCCTCAAGCCGCAGGAGGGATGCCGGAGGCCCCCTCAGCCATCCCGAGCGTTATTTTTAATCAGCCCTGTGAAATGATGAGCATTGAACGTATTCATGAAGTTATAAATGATTTTGCAGATGCTGCGGTGCGTGCTCAAACTGCTGGTTTCGATTCGATTGAACTTCATGGTGCGCACGGTTATCTGCTGAACCAGTTTCTATCGCCTTTTTCAAATCAGCGAGAAGACGAATATGGCGGATCTGAAGAGAACCGATTTCGTTTTGTGATCGAGGTGATCGCAGCGACCAGAAATGCTGTGGGGCCAGAATATCCTGTTATTATCAGGATAACGGCTGATGAACTCATTAAAGGCGGATATACACTTGAATCTATGGTAAGACTTGCGCCGCGACTTGAGGAGGCCGGGGCAAGTGCCATACATGTCTCGGTTGGAGTTTATTCTTCCCCTGGAGGGCCGAGCATTGCGTCCATGGATACCCCTGCCGGATTCAATCTGTTCAGGGCCCACGCCATCAGGGATGTTGTTAATGTACCGGTGATTGGCGTCGGGCGAATTGCCGATCCTGAGATTGCCGAAAAAGCGATTTCAGAAAAAGATGCTGATTTGATCAGTTTTGGCCGGCAGCACCTGGCAGATCCTGATTTTATCAACAAAATCCAATTAAATGATTTGTCAAATATTCGACCCTGTGTGGCATGCAATCAGGGATGCATCGAGCGTATGAGCCTGGAAATGAAGTCCGCCACCTGTTCTTTTAATCCTGAATGCGGCCAGGAATTCCGGGGGGCACCGACAAAAGTCAAGAAGCCGCTCAACGTCTGGGTAGTGGGGGCAGGTCCTGCGGGTCTGTCTGCGGCCCTTGCTGCATCAAAAAGGGGGCATGTGGTTGAGATTTTCGAGCAGGAGGACGTTCCGGGCGGTCAAATGCGTTCCGTCAGTAAACCACCCAATAAAGAAGTTTTTTGGAGTTGGGTTGAGTGGGCTGTCAGGCAGCTTAACCAATCAGGCGTGTTAATCCGTCACAAAAATAAAGTAACGCAAGAGATGTTCGCCCAGGGAAAACCAGATGCTGTAATCATGGCCACTGGCGCGTATCCGGTCACAGCTCCCATACCCGGAATTGACTCACCTCATGTATCAGATGCCCGTGAAGTTCTTATGGGAAAGGTAGAGATTTCAGGCCCGGCAGCAATTTTGGGTGCGGGTTATGTCGGCATGGAGACTGCTGATTTTCTATTGGACAAAGGTATTAAAACAGCTGTTCTTGAGATGCAGCCCTTACCGCCGGTTGGTAATTATACCTCCCATGGTTACTGGTTGCATAAACGGCTCAAAAAAGGAGGCGGGAAATTAATCCTTGGCGCAAAGGTCACCAGGATAACACAGGATGCTGTTCAATTTATCAAAGAAGACGAAGAGCAGACACTGTCTTTCACCTCCGTAATAACAGCAATGGGCGCGCAATCAGATACTCAACTTTCGGATGTGCTTGGGAAACTGAATATCCGTCATGTTATTGTCGGTGATGCCAAGAGTCCGCGCCGAATTTTAGAAGCCATTCATGAAGGGCACCGTGCCGGGTCTGAAATTTAATGGATACTGAAACAAAGTCATGCCTTAATTAAATTAGAATGGAGGATACCAATGCAATATGTTAATTATAAATGCCTGAAAGTCGACATCAATAAAAATGTGGCATTTATTACGATAGACAACCCGCCGATTAACCTGTTTGATATGGCATTGATGCTCGAAGTAGACAGAGTTGGAAAAGAAATCGAATCCGATGACAACGTCAAGGTGATTGTATTTCAAAGTGCGGACCCTGAGTTTTTTATTGCACATGCAGATGTTAAGCTCATTCAGGCATTTTCAGCGGATTCATCTCCCACGCCTGAATCACTTCAGTTTTTTTCGAAGCTGCTGGACAGGTTCAGAACGATGCCCAAAGTGAGTATTGCAAAAATTGAAGGCCGTGCAAAGGGTGGCGGCAGTGAGTTTGTGTTGGCATTAGACATGAAATTTGCCGCAATCGGCAAAGCGGTTCTTGCACAGCCCGAACTTGCCATGGGAATTATTCCGGGTGGGGGCGGGACCCAGCGGTTGCCTAAATTGGTCGGAAGAGGGAGGGCCTGTGAAATAATTTTTGGTTGTGGCGATTTTGACGCTGAACAAGCCGAACGTTATGGATATATAAACAGAGCGTTGCCGCCTGATGAGATTGGTGCATTTGTTGAAAATCTCGCATATCGGATTGCTTCATTTCCTGCCGAAACCATTAAGCTGGCTAAGAAAGCCATAAACATTTCTTATCTTCCCATTGAAAAAGGATTGATTGAAGAATCGCAATTGTTCAACCAGTCAGCTGCAGTCCCGGAAGCCAGGCGGAGAATGGAGACGTTCCTTAAACACGGAGGGCAAACGCGTGAGGTTGAGCTTAAACTCAGCATTCTCTGATGGCAATTCCCCCTTTTTTTATGCCGGGTTTAAATGGGAAAGGTGATCCTTATTTAGGTATGAATAAAATAACACAGCAATTTTTAACAAAAAATTATTTTTTAATTTGATGGACATATACAGGAGATACTATGAAAATTGAAAATATCAAACGGGTTCTTATTCTCGGTGCCGGCACAATGGGTCAGCATATCGGACATGTTTGTGCGCTACATGGTTTTGACGTTGTGATTTATGATATATCGGAAAGCATGCTTGATAATGCCAAAAAAATGATTGAAAACAGTAAATTACATTTTGTTTATCCTGATTTAAAACCGGAAGCGATTGAAACTGCTACGGGTAGAATCAGTTATTCAAGCAACCCGGAAACAGCTTCAAAAGATGTTGATATTATCAGTGAGTCTGTTTTCGAGGACCCGGAACTCAAAGGGCGCGTGTTTGCCAAGTTTAACAGCTTATGTGCACCCTCAACAATTTTCACTACAAACACGTCATCTTTGCTCCCATCCATGTTTGCCGATGCAACCGGGCGTTCGGAACAGTTCTGCGCACTTCATTTTCATATTGGAAGCGGCGCACCGATTGTTGACGTGATGCCCCATGCGTCAACATCTTCGGAAACAATGAAAGTTGTAACCGATTTTGCAAAAAGAATCGGCCAAATTCCCATTCTTATGCAAAAGGAATATAGCGGTTATGTGTATAATAATATGCTGATATCGTTTTTGCAGTCAGCCGTGACCCTGGCGGCAAACGATGTCGCATCAATTGCAGATATCGACAGGTCATGGATGGGGGTAATGCGAACAGAGATCGGTCCGTTCGGCATTATCGATATGGTCGGGCTTCCAACTGCCCATCGAGTTATTCAATTCTGGGCAAAAAATCAAAATGATAAACAGGCCCAGGCGAACGCTGACTTTATAAAAAAATATATGGATCAGGGAAAACAGGGCCGCAAAACCAGTGAGGGGTTTTATAAATATCCCAACCCGGCGTTTAAGAGTCCTGATTTTATAAATAATCCCTGAACGAGAAGTCAATTTCATGCAGGTTGGGTTGATCCTCAAATGGGTTTTCCATCAACCACTAAATATCAAAATTAAATTGTTAAATTTGCATATCCGGTTCGCTCAAGTGAATCATAGAAATTGCATCTTGCGACAACGTAGGGTGCATTCCATGCACCATTTCAGAGCCGGTCAGCTTTCAAGTGGTGCGTGAAACGCACCCTACTTAAGCGAAATGGATAACATGGCCGGGGCTGTTTTGTACCTCGTGTCTGATGCCGCTTCCTATACAACGGGGATTTGTTTGACCTGTGACGGGGGATACCTTGCATAATGCATAGAGACTATCTTAATATAACGTGGAGATGTTTTTGCGATGCCTTATTATGATCATGGAAATGCTAAAATTTATTATGAAGAGACCGGGCAGGGAGAACCGATAATTGCCATTCACGGGCTTAGTGAAAATTCGTTATACTGGAAACAGGTGGCTGAGATTTTATCCGGACATTATCGGTTTATTGCCATGGATATGCGCGGGCACGGGCGAACTGTTGTGGAAAAGGAGCCTTATGGTTTTGATGCAGATACTATTGGGAAAGACATTATTGCACTTGCCGATCATCTTGATATTGATCGATTCCATCTGCTGACCCACGCTACAGGAGGGATAGCTGCGGTGAGGCATGCCATGGAGGATTCCAGTCGCATTGCAACCCTGATATTAACAAATACAGGTTCCGCTACTTCACCGTTTCCAGGCAGCTCGAAGATTATCAGTAAATTTAATGACAGATTGGCCGGCACGTTTGAAAAGTTTGATTGGGAACAGATTGTTGAAAATCTTAAAAATAATCCCGGGCCTTTTTTTAGGGGAATCATGGAATCTGAAAGCTCCGATCAACTTATGGAGCAGGCCAGAGAGATTCTCAGTCCAGGGGACCGACACCTGATTGCACGCTTTATACGATCATTTTACACGGATCCGGATCCCAAGGCGGAAGGCTTAAGAAAAATTTCCTGCCCGGTACTGATTATCTATGGGGAAAAAGACGATTTGTTTATTCAGTCAAGTAAACTGATGGCAAAAGAAATCCCCGAAGCAAAGCTTATTGAGTATCAAGACGTCGGTCATATGACAGCCCTTGAAGTACCAGCGATCCTATCTAAAGATGTGATGGGATTTATTGATTCGACCGTGCCTCGTTCGCAATGACAGAAAAGGTATCATTGAAGCAGTTTCAGTGCAGGCACTATTTAGTCTTTTCTCCTGTCGCATGATTAAATTAAGTTGTGCCATTATTTTGGCACTTAATGGCAATATAATGGCGCTTGAAGGTATCGATGGTTTTTATGTTTTAAGGTTAGTATAAATTTCGATGCCTTACGCATTAAGGGTAAGTGGCATGATATTTGCTTTTGTTATTGTCATATCTTGATAGAGATGGGTTTAAAGGTTGTTTTTTGAACCTTCTATCTTAATTTTTATTACAAGCAAAAAGAAAATGGGAGAAACAATGGGAGTATTTAACGCAATTTCAAAAAAAAAGAATTTTACGTTTGCAGTCGCAGTTTATACGCTTGTATGGGTGTTATGTGCTGTGAGTTTGGGGTATCCTTTGGCATACCTCTTTATGAAAAATCAGTTTATGGAGCTTTTTTATCTGGTGATCAAGATAACTCTCTGTACAAATCCGATTCTATACTTCATTCATCTTTCACTGGTCGGAATGATAGAGCCTTTGACATTAAAAAGCTTAAGGCCGATTAATAAAAATATCATTGGAGATGAACTGTCCCCGAATATCACTTACAAACAGATACAAGAAACATTAGCTGCATTAAAAGTTTTTCCCAGAATTAATGCCACCATCGCTGCAATTGAATGTGCGCTTGTTGTGCTCTCATTGCCTGTTCTGTATCATTATTTAGGATATGGACCTGTTCTTGTTTTTGCCGGTGTGGTTGTCGGTTTATTGTTAATTATTGTCTATACCTTTCTTACCCATTATTTTACGGATGTTAAGGTCGGAGAAGTTCGAAGAAGGGCGAATAGAATGAAAATGCATCTGCGGCCTAAATCTGCAAGGGCCTGGTAGAATTAAATTCAATGCATTTTCAGCAATCGTGCATCCCCTGCAGCTTTTTGAGCGGAAATTTAGGGACGTCCTTAAATAATTAAATAACTTGACGCAAACAGTCATTCCTGATGATCAGCAGATATGGCTCGCCAATCACGAATAGACGCTCCGGGTGTATTGCATCATGTGATCATTCGGGGAATAGAACGTAAAAAGATATTC
>JABZFM010000017.1 GCA_014237465.1 Desulfobacteraceae bacterium
AACGTCTCGTTAAGTGAACTTGCCCGCAGGCTGATGATGACACCTGCAGGGGTTGGGTACGCGGTCCAACGGGGTGAATCGATTGTCAGGCATTATGGCTACAGTCTGCTGAAATAAGTTATTGAGATATTTAAGGACGTCCCCCTCTAGGACGCTTCCCTCTTTTCCTGACGGGAATTTGAGAAGGGGGAGGAGGGCATCGATCAAAAGACTACAGCATTTTCCGGTAAGACTGAAATCGGGTTACAACCGTGGCCATCTGTGCGGCATCCGGATATTTTTTCTGCCATTGATAACATTTTTCAAGCCGGGATGACAGGGGTGGATGGGTTGAAAACCATGAGCCTTTGCTGGTGGCGGTGGCCTCTTTTTGCTGCAGCATTTTCAGAACACGGATCAGCCCATTGGGGTCATACCCGGTTCGGTAGGCAACCGCCATTGCAGATTCATCGGCTTCATATTCCATGCCTTTATCCAGTCCTTTATCAAAGAGCATGGTCTGTAGACCGCCGACCATTTCCTGGTACTGTTTCCCCTGGTCCCCTTTCATGTTAATGGTACCAATCTTGGCGGCACTTTCAAAAAATTTAGCCCGTCGTACAGAGCTGAGGGCGTGTTTATGCGCCACATGAGCCACTTCATGGGACAAAACACAGGCCAGCTCCGATTCATCATTCATTCCCTTTACCAGTGACCCGCTGACAAAAACGATGCCACCGGGACAGGAAAACGCGTTATAAATCGGCGTGTCCACGACCACAAAATAATAGGTGATATCGGGACGCATGGAATTTTGTGCCACCGCGTTGCCCAGAGTATTGACATATGTCTGGAGTTTTTTGTTTTTTACCGGAAGACCGTAACGCTGAAACCCTTCCAAAGCCAATGTCTCACCTATGGTGAATTCGGACTTGTAATCAATGCCCTCGGCACTCTGGACAATGCCGGTTAAGCCTTCTAAGGCCTGTTTTGCTTTCTGGATATCGCTGTTTTGGCCGTCTGGATCAATGATTTTGAAAAGATCAAACGCATACGCCGGACATGAAAGGAACAGGGCAAAAGGACCTGCCAGTTTTAAAAAATTTCTTCGACTGGAGACTGAATTATTTGGGGAAATATCTTTTGGATTATTCATGATATCCTCTCATTTTATGAAATTAATCAGCATATTCGCCGATTTTACCTTCTTTTAAAAACTGATCAATCTCCTGGTTACTGGTCTTCAGTGATATTACGGAATCAAGCGCATCCTGGCTCTGCTGGGGCGTTCCGGTCGTTTCGGCATATTCCTTCGCTTCCGGTGACAGCCCTCTGATGCTTCGAGAAGAATCGGCCGCATCCGCGTTGATGTCACTGCCGGACAGTCCGCCGAGTAGTCCGCCAAGTCCTCCTTCGTCATCCCCGGCATCTTCAATTTCCGGTTCTTCTTCGGAAACTTTGCCCCGATAAATCCAGCCGGTCTCATTCAACAATGTCGTGACTTTATACCATCTGCCCTCAGAGACTACAAGGGTAAGGGCGGAACCGCGCTTCAGTTCGACAATAGTAGCAGAGGAACTGGAACAGTCGGATTTCAATTCAGCATTTTCAGAAGTGACATACAGTGTTGTGGCGGCAAAACAGACAGATAAAAGAAAAAATAGTAAAAACGTCAGAGTTGAGGAAAAAATAAGCGGTCGTTTCATTTTGACACCTCAGTTACGAGATTTAATTATGATGGATTCGTAAAAAGTCAAAAACGGCGGTTGATTGACTTTTACTATTTATGAATTCAATATATTAAAAGAATGATGATCCCAAAATCCAACTTTTTGCGGAGACATCATCATTAATAATAATCCCCCACCAGGGTAAACGCCCCCCAGTATCCGGGGTGGGGGTAACGCGTTTTTACATGGAGTGCTGCCTGCTTCAAGCAGTCGGCCTTGTTTTTGTTCATGTACATGCGATAAAAAGTTTTAATCAAAATCGCAGTGGATACATCACTGACCCGCCAGAGGCTTGACACGACCGTATGTGTTCCCGCAAAGAAGAATGACCGGTTAAGTCCGACAACATCATCTCCAGCGTTTATTTTGCCCAGTCCTGTCTGGCAGGCGCTTAAAAATACCATGTCCGCATTTATTTTCAGGCCGAAAATTTCACCTGCCTCTAAATTGCCATCGAAATCTGATTTTGTAAAGTTTTTATCTTTTGCCCCGGCAAGTTTAATAGCAGACAGCAGGGGATTTACCGGGTCAAATTCACCGTGGGAAGCGATATGGATGATGTCAAATCCGGATATGTTGTTAATCACCCAGTCTTCCGTCGCTTTTTCTCTTGTTAGAATAGTTACTTCCGGAAAGTTCCAGGAGATGGATCCGACTTCCTGTTCTGCAAATGGAAGATCTAAAATCGGGTCGCCCAGGTCCGGGTTTCCGATAGCAAGAACTCTGGGACTCCGGTAAGGGCGTGCAACCCGTCGACCTAATGTATACTCAAGTACGCCGGCGCTGGGAACATAAAACAAAGAGAATTGATCCAGGAGAAAGGAGTCCTCATTGTACAGCGTGGCAAAAGAAAGATAATGCAGCGACCCGTAAGGACTGATGCCAAGGGTATAAACGCCCTCCAGTTGTGGCATTAGGGGTGCGAACAACTGGGCGTAAAGACCGGCGGCATGCTTTTCATAGGGCTCAAGGTTCTGGATGATTCGGCGAAATTCTAATATCCGCTTTTCAAGTTCGATCCTGTCTGCGGGTATCCGGATCAGCTGCAGACGTTTTTCGTTAATTTCAATATCAGAACGCAAAACCCAGCAGAAAACTTCCTTTTCAAGGAGATAATAGGACAACAAAGCGGTTCCGGGTTCCAGATATTCCAGCAGTTTTTCCGTATCCACATGGGGAACGGATACCATTGACACCAGCTGCGGGTTTTGCAGCTGCATATCGAGCATCACGTTTTGAAGATCATGGTTCAGTTTTTCAATGGATTTTCTGTAAATATCTCGTTCTGCAAGGGCTGTGGACATTCCCAGCAACAACTCAGTTGTTTCAATTTCCGATTTTAAGATCTGCTGTTTTTTATAAAGTATGCTATCTGCTTCATCCGCTAACCCGATCTGATGATTGCCCAGAAGGTCAATAAAGTTCCTTGCACGGGAACGTTCGGCCATCTCAAAGGCCTGTTTTGGCTGTCCCTTATCTGCCAACAGTTTTACCAGTGTTTCATAAACCGAAAGCTTATTTGAGATAAAGTTTTCCTTGAGCTCTTTGACTTTTATGTCAGACCGGAGCTGTTCAATCACATCCACGGATTTTCGGAGCAGTTTTTCAGCAGCGTCAAGATCATTATAAAATATGATCTGGATTCTTGCCAGGCCGAACAGAGCACGCCATTGAGTCTCTTTAATCAGCATAGATTCGGAAAGTTCCAGCGCGGTTTGAAAAGCAGCTTGCGAGCCTTTATAATCTTTTAAAACTAACAGCGCGTCACCTTTTCCGAGAATTGCCTTGGCTGCATTAATGCGGTTGCCGATGGCAGTAGAAATCGAATATGCCTGATCAAACAGCTCTGCAGCTGTTACCGGCTGATCGAGTTTCAGGTATGTCAGTCCTTTATTTCTGTAATCATAGGCCAGTCCCCATTTTGAATCAATCGAAGTGTCAATGGAAATTGCCTGTTCAAATGTTTCCAGGGCTTTTTCATAATTACCCATGTCCCGGAATATGAGTCCCACGTTATTGAGTGTTGAGGCGATTTCATCTTTTCGTATTTTCAGGGCTGCGGCATCGGTTAATGCATTGTTCAGTGCTTCGAGCGCCTTATCATAATCCCCCAAGGTCCACCAGATCAGGCCTTCGGTATTGAGTGATATGACCTGCATGAGCGGTAAATCCTGTTCCTGTGAAATCGTATAACATTGCCGTTGGAGACGGAATGCTTCTTCGTATCTTCCCTGGAACCATGAATTGTTCGCCTGTTCAATCAGAATTTTGACTTTAATCATTAACTGCGCGGGCGCTTTTGAGCTAATCAGTTCCAGACTTTCAGTGTAATAGCGGTCCGCAGCAGTAAAATTTCCCAGCAGACGATAACATCGACCGATGTTTAGTTTTGATTCAGCAATTTTTTCAAAATCCGCGGACGCCGTATAAATTTCCAGGGCCTTTTCATAATTTAATATGGCCGTGGCATACTGGTTTAAGCGCAAGTCATAGACCCGGCCGATGTTCAGATATTGTTCCCCCATCAGTTCAGATTGGTTTAAAGTCCGGCTCAGGTCTACCGCGGTTTTAAAACGGCTTAAAGCGGTTTCATAATTTGTCGCATTTTCCAGGACAATGCCCAGATCCATGAAGGCACGGATCAGGTCTTCATCAGGCGGCAATTGGGACATAATGTGAACAGCGCTTTCGATAACGGGAATGGCCTTTTCATAATTATCTTTTTTGGAATACATCAACCCCAGCCGCAGAAGGGCATCGGCATGCGCTTTTGACTCCGGTTCCATGTTTTTTTGAAGATGGACAAGTTCTTTTGAAAAATTTAACGCTGCCTCATTATTGCCGGACCGGTAGGCACTTTCACGGGCGAATTTATATAAATCCGGCAGGTATCGGCTGTATTTTGAAATTTCGCTGGCAACGGAAATAGCATTTTCAAACATCACCAGGGCGGATACATAATTTGCCTGATCAAAATTTGATCTTCCGGTTTTGACATATTTGATGAAATTGTTTTTGGCGAATTTGATGGATTCTTTGCCCGTCATTCCCTGATACCCAAGGTACAGGAGCCTGTCAGTTTTAATGTCAGAAGGTTTAAAATTTTGAGGCATGGTTTCTGTTTCAGGTATCAAAGTAAGTGCAGCTGTATTTAGCGCGTCAATACCTGACGTTTCAGGATATAATGTAAGAAGGTCAGGAACCAATTTCGTACTGTCGGCCGTATCATTAATAAAAATAATCCCCGGACATCCATATATGGAAAACAGGTGTCCGACGAGATACACATTATTCGTGTAATTTCCCGAGAGAATAGATAATGAAAGGTTGGATGTCTTAGCCAGGAGTTTTTCTAGCTTAACTCGTGTGTCAGGGTCTGGATATACGGCAAAAAAACGACTGGCGATTTCTCCGGGTTCAGTGGGAACCGTTGATACCGCCTTCGGACCACTGGAAATGAGCAGTGTATTGATGGATGAAAATTCATTCCGGAAATGGTCTTCATCGTTTTCTGTCACCGACGCATAGGATTTGATATTATATTGTTGGGCCACCAGGTCGGCAAACGGAATCTGCGGCACTGAGAGTAATTTTTGTTTAAACGGTTTCCGGCTGTTTATACATCTTGCCAGATGCTTTGCGCTTAATGCGTAAGGGTATGTGATTTCAAGATTCAGAGCAGGGGGATTTTCATTGGCAATATAGGGGGTTATCCAGTCGATTTCTTCGTCAATTTTTTCTTTTAATGTATCGGTATTTTCTGCGGTAAATCCGGTGATTTCTTCTTTGGTGATCAGAAAAGCAGCATAGGGTGAATTTTTGATGCCGGTATGGAAAATCCTTGCCACCGCATCATCATCTGAAAGCGCATCCATCAGATCCATGGCCTCAAACGGTTCCGGCGACATCAATGCAATAAAATCAGGTGGAGATGAAACTGGCCGGGCGTAATATGCGTCTTCGGCAAGCCCCTTGTATCTGCTGACCAGGGAATGATATTTTTGTTCAAGTACCCGGGCCAGATTCCGGGTTTTTTCATCATTAATATTTTTATCAGACAATTTTATGCTCACATTCGCCAGTGCATCTGCCGTTTCTTCAATTTTTACAGTCATCGACATGAGGAGGACAGCAAGGTCCTGTATGTCACTATTCCGGATGTCTTTAAACGGACCCGGAAGATTTTCATTGTCTGCCCCCATTTGATTAGCAAGCAGAACCTGTTCATTATCAAGGCGTTCTTGAAGAAAGGGCACGTTGTCTTCATCTGCTTGTTTGATTTCTTTTTTCAGTAATCGGATCCGTTCAAGCCGGGGATACAATTTTAAGAAAAATGATTGTTCATGCTTGCTTTGCGGACGGACAAAGGGTGCCAGGCGATTGAAACGTTCCAGTTCGGAAATCTTTTCCGCCAGGTTTAATGCGGCTTCGGTGTTTTTACTTTCCAGTTTTTTGAAAATCAGTGATCCAAAACTACGGATAATCTCCAAGGGTTCGCATCCGGCACGGGATATGGGAACCGTTTCCAGCACATTCAGCGCATCTGTCAGTTGACCAAGCCCAGCTAATGCCCGCCATTCTAAATCCGGGAAAATACCGGTTTTCGAAGTTTTAAGTGCATGTTGATAATACCGTATTGCGGTTTCCTCGTCTCCGAGTGCGCGCGCAACAACAGCCATATTCAAGTATAGCGAGGTGCCGGTTTCAAGCTGTTTCCGGCTGACTTGAGAGACGTTATTTTCAAACAGTTCCAATCCCCGGGTGAAGTGACTCACCGCATGCTGCTGCAGGATAATTTTATGTACAGCTGACGATAATTCTTTGCTGTATTGCTCTGCAGCATTTGAATAAAATACCCCAAGGATATTGTGATATTCTATCAGGATCGTAGAACCGGTAATATTTGTATTTTTTGATAGAAGGTCTGCTGTTTGATTGTCGAATTTCTGCAGACGCCTCATTTGTGCATCGGGTAACCCGGTTTTTGTTTGCAGATCAAATATTTTTTGTCCCACAGATGTCATGTTTGTAATATTTGCGGCAGCGCTCGCCGGGTTTTCCATTTTCAGGCAGAGTTCTGCGGAAAAAGCGAATTTTTCAAATGCGTTCAGGTAATTACCCACTGCATTATCTAAAAGAGCGGCGCGATGATACAGCAGGGAGACACCATAACGATCTTTTTCATTAACGGATTCCGGGTCAGGGTATTGCCTGA
The DNA here is from genome assembly GCA_014237465.1 of Desulfobacteraceae bacterium. Taxonomy (GTDB): domain Bacteria; phylum Desulfobacterota; class Desulfobacteria; order Desulfobacterales; family Desulfosalsimonadaceae; genus SURF-3. Next base: position 6,925 of record JABZFM010000017.1, read on the forward strand.
GCTGTTTTACAAGTTCATTCCGTGATGTTTCCAGATGACCCAGCTCCAGCTGAATCCGGGAAATGAAAGTTTCGGCAAGCCTTTTTTCCTGGGTCGCAGAAAATCCTTTGGCGGCCTGTGTTGCAGAAGACGCGTCCAGTGAAGTAGATACGGAAATATCAATTAACGCTCTTTTGGGTTTTTCCGCAGGTTCCGGCACACTGTATTGATCGATCAGGGAAAGCACCTGATCGAAGTCCTTTGAAGCTTTTTTCAGCAGTTTGATATGCTGACCACTGGTAACGCTTTTAGCCTGCTGATACGTATTATAGGCGACCGAACGCCTGTTCCGGGCCAGGTTTTCATTGTTACCGGTTTTCTCATTTAATGAAAATACTTTTTCAAATATTTCAGTTGCCTTATCCCATTCGCTATTGTCCTGATAAGCCAGTCCCAAACGGTCTGAAATTTCAATTTTTAGTTCAATCAGGCGTTCCGGAAAATCCAGCGCTTTTGTGATCTGCCGGGTTAAATTCAAAAGATTCTGACGCGGATTGTCAATGGGCAGGTTTCCGGGCTTTTTTTCATTTACGGCATTCAGTTTCCTGGCCAGCTTTAATGCGGATTTATTCAGCTTTTCCTGATCATAGACAAGGAACAGCATTTTTTCCTTATATGACTGCCACTGTTCTGAAGGGGGAGGAGATGTGTTTTCGCTAAGATCCGCCACCTTAAGATTTTGTTCGGACTGCTCCCGGGCGATTTTTAAGGCGAACTCTTTTGTTTCCGGTGTGTTGATGGCCGGATCAATAATCCGGTCTTTCAAGTACCGGTTCAACCGATCAAACGCACGAGACGGTGCTAATGGATCTATATGACCGTCAATGAGTTCGATCGCTTTTTGGAAAGCGGTAATTGTGTTTTTAATATCGTTATCCTGAAACGCGCACTCCCCAAACCGTTTGTAGAAAACGATCTGTGTGTTCGGATCAGCAAATTCAATATTTCTTTCCTGGCGCCGGGAATAAAATTTAAATGCCTTTTCGTATTGACCCATCAAATAATATATATTTCCCAGGTTTAACTCCAGGTTTGCGGCATTCTCGGTATTGTTGACATGATCGTTTAAAAAATATGCCTTTTGATAAGACATTAAAGCCTGTTCCAGCTTTTTTGTTTCACCATACACGGTTTCAAGAACTTCAAATACGTATCCAAGCGTCTGGTGAAAATACTCGACACTGCTGTTGAAACGGATCGATTTTTCAATCAGCTTTTTTGCTTCCTTTGCGGAATCAAAATTATTTAAGTAAGACAGGCACAGCCCGGTACAATAAAGCCAGACCGGATCATTAGGCGATGATTTCAGATTTTTACGGTATTTATAAAGGACGTTTTCAATATCGCCGGTTACCGCAGCACATTTGATATACCCGCGATGGGCTTCGATAATCTGATCATCATAATCCAACAGTTCCTTGAACGTGCTGCGTGCGGAAGGAATTTCACCGAGCCGAAACAGAAATTCTCCGGCAGAAATGTTTTTGCGGATATACCCCAGGCGTGCCAGCTGATAAATCCGGTCCGAGGAATCCCATAGACTGATTTCTGTTTCATAAAGATCAATGGCTTGGCGAAACTGTTCTTCACGAAAAAGAATTTCAGCTAAAGAGAAGCGGGCTGAGGCAGTCTGGGTTGTGAGCTCTGAAAATGAATCAATGACATTTTGATAGGCGGCTTTTGCCTGGACCAGTTGATCGGCTTCATAATACAGATCGCCAATGCGATTTAAGGCACCCATGGAAAGCGGCGGGGCTGCAAACTGGTTTTCGATTGCCGTGAGATTGAGTTTTCGGATCTTTTCATTCAGATCCGCATAGGCAAAATCAGTCTGAATCGTATCAATAATACGTTCCACTGCTCTGTCCACCCAGTTCCGCTGCTCCGGGTAATTGATCAGAATCAGACGGTATGTCTCTATCACTTTATTGTTTGTCACGGTTTTAGCGTAAATTTGCGCTTTAAGAAACAAGGCCTGTGCTTTTTGAGACGTTTCTGCAGAATCGTCAGCAATCACTTCATCAAGCCAGTCAAGAGCTTTTGTCAAATCAGACAGGCTTTCGCTGCCTTTCAATAATATGGTGACACTTTCAATTCTGGATTCTGCTGCAATTGTCCCGGGATACTGGAGCGCGATCTGGTCCAGACGGGTCAGGCTTTTTTCATAAATATTTTGTTTTTCCGAGGTCCGGACAGCTGATTCCGCGGCTGTTTGAAATTCAATACCAATTTGCTTTATTTCCGCCAGCAGGGACTCGGGAAGAATCTCTTTATACGCACTGCGGATATACTGGTAAGCGGCCTGTGCTGATACAGGCAGGTCCATTTGATGAAATATGCTGGCCACTTTATAACCGGCTTTTGCACATACGGCATGGTTATCGGAAAAATTTTCAATAACGTTGACATAAGCCAGCAAGGTCACATTCGGATCATATGGAATCCGGTTTGCGATTTTTCCTGCTGCCAAAAACTGATCGTGGGGACTGTTTGCGTTGCGGATATATCCTTCTTCCGGAACAGACCAGCAGTTGCTGACGCCGCCCTGGTTGGAGAGGAAATAAATCCTGCTTTTGGCGACAAACGGTTTGAAAGAAACAATATTTAAAGGGGTCACAGGATAGGGGATACTGTCGGGTGAATCGGTGCTGATTCTGCAGATAATTGAGTGATCTTCAGTGCTCAGTTTTTTATCATGATTGGTATCTGATCCGATCCTTGAAAAATAGAGCGTACGGCTGTCTGCCGCCCATTGCGGCAACATATCAATGGCTGGACCGCCGGTAATTTGACGGATGGTGTTGTCGCTCATATTCATGATGAAAATATCGCCGGATGCGTCATTTCTAACAGATACAAAAGCCAGTCTGCGATTATCCGGAGACATGGCGCAGAACATGGCATCCCCACCGGTACTGAGGGATGCGGGGCGGAGGCCGCTTCTCTTCAGGTCAAGGACAGACAGCCGACGGAGTCGATTGCCGATGGCCTGATGAAAATATAGAAACCGGCCATCGGGTGAAAAACACGGACCGCCGTCTTCGGTCTTCCTGTCGGTCAGGCGGATGGGCTTTTCATTTACTTTTTTCAGGTCTAACAAATAGATGTCACCCTTAACGTCATAATCCGTGTCCACATACGCCACATATCGTCCGTTAGCGGAAACTGCCGGGGATGATTTAACAGAAGGTCCGTCAGACAGCTTTTGGGGCAGTATCATAACAGACGGATCTGCCGATGCCAGCCAGAGTGTTGTCGGTTTTGCGTCTCCGCTGATATAAGCAATATGGCGGCCATCTAATGAAACTGCCATGTCAAGGACCGGTTCCGTGCGGGATGTTATCTGGATCGGGCGGTTGATGCTGTATGATTCCTCAGCAGATACCGCGGTTGCCGGACATAAATAGCCGGACAATATTATGGCGATCATCACTAAACCAAAATATAAAGTATCCGAACGGATTAACCGGTTTAACAATCGGATTGGTTTCATGAGGCTTCCTTTTTTGTCAGCCAGTTTCCCTCTGCATCCTGAATTTTATCTCCAGGGTTTGCATTTTCCGCATTTATTTTAGCAAAAATTTTTCTCACTTCTGTCAGGTCGGATTCGCTCAGGTCTTCATTCATATAGATTACCCGAAGCATAATTTTTTCACGGGACTCGTTAATTTTTAAAATCACAAATTCAAATTCTTCAGCAGAATAGGTATCTGCAAAACTTTTGAGTTCATCCGGAACATCTGTGCGGTTAATTGAAAAAGGTTCCACCAGTCCCTGATTGTTTTCACCCACCCAGCCCAGGTGTTTGAAAGTATCAAGATCATCTGCATGAAAATCGATAATCTGCATGGCATTGATGGTATCCTTGTACTCCCGGCTGTGCTCCGGCGGTCTGGTGATATTTCCGCTTGTATCCACTCCCCGGACGGATGCGGCCAGCAGCATTTGCGCGTCAAGGGAATTGTAGGAACCGAGCACCTGGTTTTCCAGCGCGGTCCGTTCACTGAGCATTTCTACTTTCACATCTGCCAGTGTACATCCGGCAAGCCCTGTTAAGATAAAAAAAATGAAGATTTTTTTCATGAGGATTTCCCTTATTCAAAATAAATGAAATTCGTTTTTTTGTTGATAAAGATATTATCAGCGGAAATTTTTTGCAAAATTAAAATAATCGGTTTTAAACCGGAAAGAATGTCGTTAAACTTATCCATTCCCGGAACCTGTGCAATATTTAAACGGCGGATGGCAGGCAGGGAAATATCTATCCCTTTGATCCCAACTTCTCCGTTTAAAGACAGAAAACCATCCTTAATCTTCAGGCGTATTTGCTTTGGGGATCCCGCTTTTAAAATCCGACGCTGGGTGACGATTGCTTCGTTGTTTTCATATGGGTCCAGGGCATATAAGAGCCTTTCAAGAGACCTTGAGCCGATACTGGTAAATTCAACCGTAATGGCTGCATTTTCCAGCATGGTTTGAAGCTCGTCGGTGACGGGAAAGTCGGCATAGAGTGAGCCGCTGATGTCTGCTTCCGAATAATCGCTTTGGGAAAAAGCTTCCGGAAATATTTCAGCAGTATTTATTCCGGAAAAGGTTAATGCCGTGTTTACGTAAAATTCCTGCTGTTCGACAAACAGGGAAACAGATCCGTTCATGGTTCCGCCCAGCAGGTTAAACTGAAAATAATCCAGGTTCGGCAGTCCGTTTTTTAAATTCAGCATTACCATGGATTCTCCAATGGTAAGCGGGAAAGGGGCGGCGGCAATGTCTGCTTTTTGAATTGATATTTCCGGATCAGGATTCATCCGTTCATGCAAAAGGCGGATGTGACGAAAAATATCGGCATTTTCGCTAAATGACGTTGTTTCCAATACTGATTTGATCACATTCATGGAAAGGGCAGGCAAATTCGATACAGGAACTTGCCGGTTGGCAGATTGAATCTGATATGATTTTGAAAAATCAATGTTTGTATTAATTTTTTCAACGTCAATGGTATTGGGCATCATAAAGTTCAAGCTGTTGGCAGATAGTGAAAAACCGCCATCAATCGATTGATCAGGTACCAGGTGAAATTCAAGTCCGGCTGCGATTTGACCGTCAATGTCTGTTCCGGACAGACCGGGCAGCCCCAAATTCTTAAACGTCCTGCAGTCCGGGATATTTACATTGGCAGTAATTTGTGCGCCCATATCTGAAATCCACAGGGGAAGTTCGGGCAATGGAGATCGGGTGATAATCCGGTCCAGGCCGTCAATTGTCGCATCAATAGTTTCGTGAATACCTGACGGAAGAACGGAAAATTCCTGGTAAAGTCTAATCGATTCAGCATAATCATGACTACCGGATAATGAAAAATCAACGGAAATCGGCTTGTCAGGATTTACGGCCGGCAAACCCTCTATGGAACCGGCTATAATATAACTGTCTAGATTACCTTTGCCGCTTGTTCCGTTGAGTTCATACGCCAGTAAAGGGCTGGCTGTGATGGATCCAATAATGAAGTTGTTTTTATCTGTTTGGACAATTTCAATGCGTCCTTTATCAGCGAGGATGCCGAGCTTCACATTATCAATAAACCCAATATTGTCTGTAAATTGCATGTTTTTGAGCGCATCCAGTTCGCTTGCATCCGGTCTGCGTCCGGCAGCATTTAAGTGAATATTTAAATTTCCGCCGCCGGAAATGCCGGCCAGAAACTGGGGAGGTATTTTCTTTGTCAGCGCATTAAGGTCTGAATTGATTTTTATATCCGCGCTAAAAGACGTATTTCCGGTATCAACGGTACTGGCATCCATTGTTATGGAAACAGCATCTTCTGCGGTCATGCGAGCAATAAAATTTTTAATATCTATATTAAAAGGGTCAAGGCTTTTTAAAAATAATTCTTTTAATGTAAGATTAACAGAAGCAGCAGTTCGAACAGGGCCGATGTCTTTTTTCAGAACAGAAATTTGCGGTGTGCTGATCTTAAGATGATCCAGAGCCCCCTTGATGGAACCATCCGGCAGAATGTCAGCGCGGACATCTAAAGACTGCTCCAGGTCACTGATTTGAACCAGGTTCGGAATTTGAATCTGTTCGATCATCAGCTTATTGTTAAGCGATAAACTGCCTTCAATTCCGGCAAACGACTGATCGGATTTTTGAATATTTACAGCTTCCGCGGTTAAATGGTCCAGACGAATCCCGGAAACAGATACAGATAGGGATTCACCTTGGTTAACCACTTCATCAACTTTCACCGATAATTTGAAAGCTGCTGAGTCAGGAAACAGGTTGATAAGTTTTGCCTCAAGTTTATCAAGATTTAAACGAGTACCTGATACTTTCAGGGCGGCGTTGCCGTTTCTTTCACTAGTTAATACGATTCCCGGCAGCTGTATATCAAGACCGTCAAGGGCTATGTCAGTTTGTCCGTCAGGGACCAGGCCGTCTACCCGCAGTTCTTTTATCGATATTTTTGCTTTTGCATCTTGATTGTCCAGTACAAGTGATGACGGAATAAATGGTTGAACAAAGGAAGTGATTTCATTTAAATCAAGATAAAGTGGAGAAATGGCCATGTGGATTTCCCGGCCATCACTTTTTATCTGTTCAATACGGCCGGATGCATTTATATGGCTGTTTTCAAGTATATTAATATCACCTGTTTCCAGTTCCAGCCTTTCGTTGTTTAAATCCATGATACCATTTAAATGAATGTTGAAATTCCCCGGGCCGATTGATTTTCCGTCAATGATTCTCCCGCAAACCTGAAGATCAGCAACGGTCAGCCGGGCATTAAATGCCATTGGATCTTCAGGGTGGGTGCCGGTAGCAGCAGTCAATTCTATCGTACCTTTAATATCTGTGGGAGACGGAAATTCAGGAATCAGGGGAACGGCAACTTCCATCAAAGCTGCCAGATCAACTCGGATTTCGCTCTTTATATCTGATGCCGCCATATCCACACGAACATCAGTGACGATGCCGGGTAAATTGGCATCCAGACCGGCTAATAATCCATCAATATTTAAAGCACCATCAGCGTCAAACAGGTTTTTTACAGATGCGACAAGGGTAGACCGGGGGATGGTCTGATCATTAACCTGAACATCCATCCCAATTGCCAGGTCCACGGGCGAGGTTTTTACAGACGGTGCCTTAAGCGTAATTTCAAGGTCTTTGACAATATATTTTTCCGATTTCACCTGGTCATCATAGAAGAGATTGATGCCTTTTAAACGGATGTCAGCAGATACATCTAATGGCAGAACAAACGGTTTTTTCTCTTTTTTGTCTTTCTTTTCGTCATCTGTTTTGCGTGGGGCAGGGGGCTTGTCTTCAGAAGATTTTTTTTTAGCAAGCGTTTCAATATTAAGGTGTCCGCTGCTGTCTTTAATAATATGGATATCCAGGTCTTTAAGCAAAAATTCAAGGTTTAATTCCCGGTGCAGCAGCCGTTTAACATTGATTTTGAGTTTGGTGTGTTCAAGGGATACCAGCGAATCTTCGGAGAAACCCGGTGAGTCCGGTATTAATAATTTACTTATGAGAATCCCGTCTTTCCATGACCAGTCTATTTTCTCAATACGGACAGGCCGATCCAGAGCATCTGAAATCTGACTTTGAATAAACTGATTGCTCCAGTCCGTGGAAACCGCGGTCGGCAAAAAAACAAGGATCAAAGATACCAGCAGAATCAATGAAATGAGGAAGATGGCGGAATATTTAAACAGCTTGATCAGCCATCTGAAAGTGCGGAATTTTTTTAATGACAGGGGCATGGTTGTTTAATCACCGATAATGTAACTTCATTTATATGAGATTATTCAGTTAACCCGGGTTTCTCACAAGCCTGATTCGTTCACTTACAAGGCATAAGGGGTGAAGTGGTAGTGAGTTTACCGCGAACCGCATATAACGCAGCAAATGGACGAATCAGGTGTTATATATCATTAACAAGGTTTCAATTGCAATAATCTTGGAGTTTTAAATCAGGAGAAATTTTGAAAAAAAGTTTTGGGAAAAAATTTGTTATCGAAATTTTCATCCTATGGGATGGATGCTGCGGGGAATCAGCATTGGGACCCTCCGCTGGTAATCCCGGTAGGCATCGCCGAAGGTCGCGAGAAGGTCCCGCTCCTCGAGGCGCGCGCCGATGATGACCCAAACGGTCCATAATATATTAAACACCAAACGGTCCGCGGTAATATCCGGGCATGACCAGATTATGACGATGGATAACAGGTAAAGCGGATGCCTCACGTACCGGTAAGGCCCGCGGATGGCCAACTGTTCCGGCGGCGGTGTCGTGCCGCGAAGATCATGAATAATCGAGTAAAACCCGAAAGGGTCGAACGGCACAATCGACATAGCCCCCCAGGCCAGCCCGGCGATTGAAAGGAAATAGGCCGCCTGTGGCAGCAACCGAAAAATCCCCCCAAGTGAAAGCACCGTATACGTCGACTTCTGCCAGAAAACGAGCATCAGCACCAGTACCCCTCCGGACACGATGGTAAAAAAAATCCCGTGGTATTCGGCCCGGACAAACCGGACCAGTCGGTCCCGAAAGCCCTTTCTTAACATGACACTGTGCTGAAGGGGAAAGAGTAAAGCCAGAAAGGTGTCTATCGCGAGCTTTCCTGTTGTCCCCAAGCCGGTATGAATCAGTTCAAAAGATCCATAAAATAAAAATGCACCTAATGCCATCAGCGATACCTGGCCGATGATACAGGAAATCAGAATAATGGTGTAAGCCTTGATTGATCTTGAAAGACTCATGGCACGCACACCTTTATCTCTTCTTTGCCATTTTATAGCCCATTTTCTCCAGGTACCCACCCATGGCATAGGCTTAAGCCTGCTATTGACTCTTGATATAATTTTAAATAGGCCTAAATGGAATCACACCTTGATTATTATATTAAAAACAAGTTTTTATAACCCTTCATTTAATAAAAAATTATACCATAATAATTATTTGATTGGAAGAACTAATTAAATTAATTCTATTTTTTCAAGAAAACGATTCAAAAAGATAGAATTATAGGACGTAAAACGGAATCGTATCTTTAGTTTTGAATTTTTCGCGGCTGGGCGGGGACAGATTAGATGATAAATCAGCCGTTAGCTGAACTTGCCGTCTGTGATTTACATGGTGAGCGGGTTGCATGCTGATTATTTAAATCAAAAAATTGATCCCAAAATAATCCGTAAAATAATCCCTAAAATGAAATTTCTTGCCATACCAATCAATAATTCGATAATATTATAAATTGTAAATTGTTTACAAAAGACTGAATAGAAACGCTCAATAATCAAATTTACAGGAGGTATAGCATGCAGGTAAACGAAGGAATGATTGACAGACTGATGCGGGTGGTTGTGGCCATCATTATTGTTGTTGCCTTCTTGGCAGGTAAATTACCGGGTTACTGGGCGTTGCTACTGGTTTTCAGCGGTTCTTTTTTTATGTCAGCTTTTATCGGATATTGTCCGCTTTACACGCTGTTGGGTATCAATACCTGTAAAAAATAGCGCACAGGGTTTGTGCAACCACCTTATCAGCGGATTTCATATGGCGGTCAACAGACTTGACCGGGTAGAGCATGGAAAAAATTAAAAATCCGCATACAAATAAAACGTCAACTCTCCGGTTTTGATTTTTTCATGATCTGCTTGATCCGATGCACGATCAAGAGCTATTTCAGCCGCATCATAGGCAGCTTCAAGCCCTAAATGCACTCTTTTAGTTTTAAAAATCACAAACCCAATACCGCCGTAAAACCCGGGGGAGGAATCTGAGTAAAAATCACCGGATGCTATATGGTACGAGATGCCCGCCTTGAAATACGCGGAATAATCGGATTTTTGAAAAAAAGAATAGCCCATAGTCAGATTTACCGGCACTTGGATGTGTTGCGAATCACCCAGAAAAAGAATTAAGGGCCCGACACCGGCACCGGCACGCCACCTGTTTTCAAACTGATAATAGGGCTGAAAGCTTATATTGATGGATGTGTTATAGATGTCATTGCCATCACCGGCGTCTTTTGAAAGGTTTTTATAGGAATCCTTTAATTCATCCACATTGTTTAAAAAACTGTAGCCCAAAGCAAAACGCCATGCATCACAATCAGCTTTAACTGTTGCAGGAACGGCTAAAATAAGAATAAAGCAGAAAAAAAGTCGAATAGCTATCATCAGGCGGTTCTTGTAATCATGATTTAATCTGTTTAATAAAATCAGCCGCAGCACCTTAATAAAAACCGGCCGCAGCACCTGAATACCTGATATGGTCAATGGTGGCCATATCAGGAGAAAACGGGATTTCAGGCTGAACCGGGTCCGGTAATGCATCGATGCAAATGTGATGGAGCCGTTCAATTTTTTTATTAAACGCTATCACCATCAGTTTTTCCAAGTTTATCACATCTTCAATATTATATGATAAAAGGGTTTCCAAGGCCTTGATGTTTTTATTTTTACAATAATCGTTCCATAATAAAACGGCAAAATAGCCGTCAACCCCGTCCAGATCACCGCGGGAAATTCCCAGTTGTTTTTCACAGCTTTTCAGGCCGCCGGTATATCCCAGGCTTTTTAAAACATATCTTAAATCAATATGCGCCTGATCCAGTTTCATCTTAAAAAATGTTTCGATAATGGGAATATCAAAGGTTTTGCCGTTGTAAGTGACAAGCAGATTATAATAAAGAATGTCGTCCTGAAACTGATTAAGATTCTGCCCGTTTACATAGTATTTAATATCGTGGCCGTCATACAACGCAATGGTGGTGATATCAGGATCATATAATCCGGTTGTTTCAATATCAACATATGCAACACTGTGACGAAAATCAGCAAACAGACGCCATAGTTCTTTCGAACTTAATCGGTTCGCAAAATATTTCGCATTGCCGTCCGCATACTGCTGAAAAGAATTTTCCAGTTCGTCTTTTAAATGTGACGTCAGTTTGACGGATTGTCTGATGCCTGGTTCGAGCATTGATAGAAGAGCATCCCAGGAAAAGATATCCTGTTGCCAGAAAGCATTTTCTTTTTTAAGTCCAATATTTTTCAGGTGGCAAAATGTGTTTTTCAGCATTTAATTAGAACGCCTTATTTTGAAATAACCATCAGCAAACATAAGATTTACATCATTGGATGTATGGCCATTTATGAGTGGAAGCTATTTAACGTCTACGACTCTTACATCAAAGAAAAGAGTTTTGCCTGCCAGGGGATGATTTAAATCTATAACTGTTTTATCCCCATCAATTTCCGTGATTCTTCCCCGAATGACCTGTCCATCCGGTGATTTGGTCTGAAGCATGGCCCCGACTTTTCTGGAATTTTCCGGCACCTGCTCGGTGCTGAGTTCAATGATGGCTTCCGTGATCACCAGTCCATATCCGTCTTCAGGTTTTACAGTGATCTTTTTGCAGTCTCCGGTTTTCATCCCCTTCATCTTATCTTCAAGTCCGGGAATGATCTGGTTGGAGCCATGGGTGAATGTCAAGGGTTCAGCACCTACATTTGTATCAATCTTTTCATTGTCTTCAAGGGTCAGGGTATATTCGCATGAAACGGTTTTTCCTTTTTCTATGATCATGGGTACTCCTATGTTAAAGGGAAATCTTTTATGTTGTAAAAGTTTAAAATTGGAAAACAGGATAAATCAGGATGAACGTATCATATCCGTCAGCTGATTCAACTTTTTAATTATCGCATCGGGTTTTAAGAATTCGCATTTCGGATCATTTTCCCGCAGCCGTAGGGATCGGCTGTCTCCTGCAAAAAGGCAGGTCTGAAAACCGATGGTGTGTGCCGTATAGATGTCATTTAACATATCATTTCCAACATACAGGACGTCAATGGGATTCAGGCCTTTTTGAGTTAACTGCCTAACAGCCTGTTCAAACAAAAATAGAGAGGGCTTGGCATAACCATACTCAAAGGAATAGAATATCAAATCCGGATCAAAACCGAGTGATTCGGGAAAGGCGCTGCAAAACAGATCAAATAAATGCGGTGTGAAAAACTGGGCATTTGAAATAATGCCTATAGGGATGTTGCTTTTTTTTAGGCTTTTCAAGGTTTCATCCAGATGCGGCATGGGATACACCGGATTGGCGATCATTTCATATTCCACAGCAAAACGCCGGGCAGTCTTAATATCAACGGTTTGAAGCACCTGCATCCAAATCTGGTCGATCAAGACTTCCGGGAAGTCGATGCCTTTATTTTTTTTTACTGCATGATCAGATTCAATGGCTTGAAATACCTTATCGGTCAAAAGTGGGGCGCTCAGAGAAATTTCATACTTTTCTAAAAGGGTTTTCAGTAATGCGGCGGTCTGTGAATTTTTTTGTGCAATACTGATATCACCGGATGCGCTGATAAAAAGGGTTCCGTAAACATCAAATATAACGGCGTGGACCGGGGTTTTGATGTGGATTTCAGTATTAATAGACGTGGGAACCGGAAGCAGCGGCGTGACATACGGTGCCATAATTTCCTTAAACATGATGATCACCCCATTTCAACAGGCTGAAATTTTCCGGGTTTAAAAATTCTTTGGCCAGGATTTGTTTGTCGATTTTATGACTCACAATGTTATGAATCACTTTTTGATAGGTATCCAGCAACCGGTTTCGATAACCGGACTGATTGAATTCTGTTTCCACGATCAATCGATTATGCCGGATTTTTACGTCTTGATCCTGCATATGGGTTATATCGGATAAAAATGGATTCAGATCCATGACCCTGCTTTTAAAATTTTTGTCTGACAGAATTTTTTCAATAACCTGTTTTTGGAAAGACTCATCAAGAATTGCAAAATCAATACATTGGCTGCTTGTCAGATTTTCATAAGCCTGGGCAATAGCAGAATCTGAAATCGAAATTTTAAATTTAGCAGCATTATCAAGGATGCAGGATTTCCATTTTTCATAAAAAAAATCGATTTCAATGGTCTCAATCGGGATGGAAAATTTTTTGTACAGATGATCCAAAAACATTCCTTTTTTTGTAAAATCCATGCATATTTCCGATAGACTTCTGCCGGTCAGCATCTGTCCGGCAGTCCAGGGTTCAAGATATGAGAATCCAAACCCTTCGGAAATGCTGGTGGTGATCATGCGCTTGGCGGATTTGACAAGATCCGTGAAATTATAGGTACCAGACGCTTCAAAAATGACGTTCAATTTTTTTTCGGCAGCAAACTGTTTCCAGCTATTGTAAGGCTTCCAATCTTCTGGGCTGTTAGGGGGCAATGTGATTGCCAAGACCTCATTTTTGCGGAAAAACAATGAGAGCAAAATGGCTTCGCCAATATTTTTTCTTCGAATGGCGCGGACAGGATATAAAACAATTTTTGCTGAAAGTTTTCTTTCTGCGCTGACATTAAATGGCGTTACCATGTTCAGCAACAGATGCAACCCGGGTCTTTTCAGCCCGGATTTTAATAAAATATCAAAATCGCGGGAATTGATGACGCCAAAATGACAATCTGACGGATAGGGCTCATTCGCATAGTAAACCCAGGGCCGGCCGTCTTCTGCAAAATCATGTATCTGCAAAAACAGCCGGATGTTACTTTCGGAAAGCGCGGACAGAATTTTTAAAAGAATCCGGTTTTTTGCAAGCAATGGATTGTGAACGTGCAGTACATCACAGCCGGATTTCCAATGATCAGATATTGCATTGATAATTTTTTGCGCGATTTTTTCAGGTTCCGGGCATTTTTTATGGGGCTGGTCATAACCGATTTCGGGAATTAAAATGGTTTTGAATGGAAAATGATCTGGCGGTGGTTCACCGGTTATCACCAGAATCTCACCATCATCTTTTACGGCATTGATTTGTTGTTTAATGACAGTCGTCACACCGCCGGGTTTTAAATGATAATGGAGAAAGGCTATTTTCATTTGATCATCAACGTTTAAGCAAAAATCTTCATAAAGTTTTTAATATGGTCATAGATGGTTATTGAACGGTATAAACGGTCGGATCCGGAACCCCGGCCTCATCAAATCCTTTTTTTCGAAGCAGGCAGCTGTCGCAGCTTCCGCAAGCGCGTCCGGCATCATCCGGATCATAGCAGCTGTGAGTTATGGAATAATCAACATCCAGTTTCATCCCTGCTTTGATAATCACAGCTTTGCTCATGTGCAGTAAGGGCGTTCGAATGTGGATGGTTGTCCGGCCTTCAACCGTTGCTTTTAGTGCCAGATTGGCCATTTTTTCAAAAGCGAATATATATTCCGGCCGGCAGTCCGGATATCCACTATAATCTATGGCATTCACGCCGATAAAAATATCCGAAGCGCCAAGGACCTCCGCCCAGGCAAGGGCATAAGAAAGAAAAATCGTATTTCGGGCCGGCACATAGGTTAAGGGGATGCCTGTGCTGATTTCTTTCGTATTTCTGTTTTTGGGAACTGCAATATCATCAGTTAACGCGGATCCGCCGATTTGTCCCAGGTCGACATTAACCACAAAATGTTTTGCGGCACCCAATGCTTTGGATATTCTTTCGGCAGCATGCAATTCATGATGATGGCGCTGGCCGTAAAAAAAACTTAAAGTAAAGCATTCAAAATTTTCAGATCGTGCAATGGCCAGGGCGGTGGTGGAATCCAGACCGCCGCTGGATAATACAATCGCTTTTTTTTGAGTTTGATTCACTATATTATCTGCCTTTTTTTTCGTTCGGCCAGAGGATTTTGTGAAGCTGAACTTGCAGTCTTACATCCAGATTGTCTGCGAGTATCCACTCGGCCAATATTGTGGGATCCAGAACTTTATATGCTGCAGAGAATAAAATCGGAACCGGGCATAGGCCGGTCCAGGTAGAATGAATAATATTTTTTGCATAGTCATAATCTTGTTTGTCAGTGATAATAAACTTTAACTGATCTTTTGCGGACAAACGGTTTAAATTTTCCAGATCATTACTCTGGGATTCACCGCTGCCCGGACACTTTATATCAACAATTTTTCTGCAGCGCGAATCCGCAATGCGGATATTTTTGCTGCCGTTTGTCTCCAGAAGAACGGTGTATCCTTTTTCAATCAGACGGGTAATTAAAAGGGGGGTTGCGCTCTGGCACAGGGGTTCACCGCCGGTAATTTCAACAAGCCTGCAATGATATTGTGAAAGGTGATCGATGATCTCTTCGATGGTCATTAAGCGTCCTTCCTCATATGCATATCGCGTATCACAATAGGAACATCGGAGGTTACAGCCGGTTAACCGGACAAATAAACAGGGAAGTCCTGCATAAAGGGATTCGCCCTGTATGCTGTGAAATATTTCATTAACTTTTAAATTCATTTAAAAAATTATTGCGCAAATGATTTAAAATCAGAGAGGAACACTTGCCTTGTAGAGACGGGAATCTCCGTTAAGCTGATATACATCAGCGTTCGCAGGAATTAAGACTGAATCTCCTTTTTTTAAGTCAATAGATTCATTGTGATTATCATTGTATGTTAATTGAGCGTTGCCATGGATGCACAGAAGAATCTCAACACTTCGCTGTTCAGGTGAAATATAAGTTTTGGAATCACTGAGATGTATCGTGGACAGCATAAATTCTTCGGCCACAACCGGGTATTGCCCCTCGCAGTCGGATATACTTTCCGGCAGCAGAATTTCAATGTCTGATTCTTTAAAAGCCAGCACATTCAAGAGCTCGGGTACATCCACATGTTTGGGCGTCAGGCCGCCCCGTAAGACATTGTCGGAATTAGCCATCAATTCAATTCCAAGGCCGTCCAGATAGGCATGCAGCTCACCAGCTGGTAGAAATAATGCCTGACCGGGTTCCAGGCAAAACAGGTTTAAAAACAGCGGCGAAAGCACACCAATGTCTGACGGGTATTGATGGTAAAGTCTGATCAGCCATTGACATATTATATCCTGAGGGAACTGTTTTTTTGCATTTTCAACCGCCTCAAGGATCACCTCATCTTTTTGGGGTTCCGGCAGTTCCATCAGGGATTTAAAAAACTGTTTTAAATCCATTTTTTTAAGCATTTCAATTTCGCGTGACAACCTCTTCGGGCAAAAACGTTCGAGCAATTTAAGGGTTAAAGGGATTTCCCGGAATCCCTTTAACCCGGTAAACGTTGTCAGTGCGCATATACATTCGGGCTTGGGGCGGGTGTCTTTATAATTTCTTATCGGCGCATTGATATCCAGTCCGGTTTCGGATTCCCGTTTAAATCCGTTGTGCGCCTGGACAGCATTCGGATGTGCCTGAATGGAAAGCGGCTGTCCAGCGGCCAGTAATTTGAACAAATAAGGCAGGGTGTTGTTAAATTTTTTTGCAGTATCTTCTCCGAGAATTTTTTCCGGAAAACGGCTGATAAAATTATCTAGAAAAACCCATTGACCATCAATATTAACCTGTGACGGCGCTTTAGGATGCGCCCCCACCCATAATTCCGCCCAGGGATCGTCTGACGGGGGGACATCCATCAGCTGCTGAATGGCTGAATGTGATCCCCAGGCGTATTTTTGAATGGTGTTTTTTAAAATTAGCGGTTTGTTCATTGGTTTTTAATTTTAATAAGTAAACCGGCCGTTTTCATAGATGACATTTTTTTTACCGGACGCCAGGTGCGCCGTGACTCTTTTCTTTTCAGTGTTAACGATATCCCAGTGAAGCGCGGAATCATTGAACCCCAGATTCTTTTTCACCTCTTTGGTTAATTCCGACGACTTCCCGTTGTAAGTATCAGAATAGGAAGCGCCCAGTGCTATATGACAGTTACCGAATTTTCCGCCGTAGTTTTCATCAAAAAGCGTGTTGGCCATAAACAGGTTGATCTTCGAGAAGGTTTTGTCGGTTAATGAAAATTCACCGAGTTTGCAGGCCCCGGCATCCATGGACAATTGTTTTTTTAAAAAGTCCTCTCCTTTTTCAGCCGTCGCATTGACTGCTTTTCCGTTTTTAAATTCAATGCGAATCCCGTTGACAAAATTTCCGCTTCGATACGATGGCTGATCCGCGTAATATTTTCCCCTTGTACCGCGCCAGTCAGGTGATACAAACAATTCAAAGCTGGGTATGTTATGCCCGGAAATGCCGATCCATCTGCGTTTTTCACCGGGTGTAATTTCAAGATCCACATTATCGGATTCAATATGATATTTTAAGACGTTCATCCGGTTCAGCCATTTTTTGAGTGTCTGCGCTTTACGGTACACGGATTCCCACTGGGCAATGGGATCGGTACGGTTCAAAAAACAGGCTTGAACAATCTGATCGGAATAATCTTTAACAGACATCCCGGCATGGCTTGCCAGTTCTGCAGTAGGATACATGCCCAGAGTCCAGCTGAAAAGACCCTGTTCCTCACGCTGGTCCAGGATTTCGCGTAAAGCTTTTCTTGCTTTTAAAGATTGTGCGATTTTATTTGAATCAATATTGCTCAAGTGTGTAAGGGATTCCGGGCCAAGAACAGCAATGGTTCCGTTTAAGTTTTTATATAATTCTTCTTCTCCCGGCGGGATGAAAACCCGCTGTTTTTTTGAAGACAAAGAATAAAAATTTTTTTCCATAACCGGTGTCTGCAAAAGGCGGTGGACCGGATGGACACCGATTTCGATTAATTTTTTGTGAAGTATCTCCACGAGTTTTATTGCGGGCAGATCATATCGAATGGCAATAACATCGTTTTTTTTTATTTTACCGCTCCTGGCGGTTTTAAGCCCCCACAAGAGAACATCAGCATAACGGTGAAGTTGTTTATCATTAAGCATTGGAGAATTCTCCCACATTATGAGTTTAAATTTTTAAATGGGCATTTTGAGCGTCAATTTTAACGCCGTATAGCCAAGCACAATAGTTTTTATACCCTGTTAAGGATGTTCTTCTTTTAAAAACAGCCGATGATATTCGGTATCATTTAAATAAATTTTAAGAAGCCGGTTTATCATCGAGTAAACTTCTTCCAGTTCTTCTTCTGAGAATCTGCTGACAATATTTTTCATAAGCATATCATCTGAAAACATCTGGAGATAACAGATAACTGTATTTTCGTTACTTTCCCGGTCCAAGCCAAAACCGGGGAAGCCATCATAGCTTTCAACAAAGTTGTGTGAATATTTTTTCATTCAAAATTCCGTTGACTACTTTTTTTGTGATTCAAGGTGATGATAAAAGTAACAATGACATCATTGACAATATACTAAATTTGTATCATGTTCTGTTTGAGCACCGATAATGTGAGGGCACTCATTTTCTCATCATTTACAATACTTCGAACATAATGAAAAAAAAGATTCAGGTCAAGACGACAATCATTTAATACCTGAATATTGAACGTATAAAAATTTAAATTTAAGATGATTTTTGATTAATATTCAGAGGAGACATCATGGACTGGAAAACAGATTCGAATTTACACGAGTCGGAAGTTGAGCCGTATTCTTCATTTCAAAGCAATAAATCAGGGAAACTGATCGATCGAATGGAAATTCCGATTATCCTGATAGGCGCCGGCTTATTAGTACTGGTCGTTCTTTTTGTTTTGTTTATTCCGAAAAAAAGTAAAATCAGCTTGGAAGACTATAAACATATAGTGACTCGACTGGATGAACTGGAACAGAAAATTGAAGATCAGGTCGGATCGGATATCAGTATCCGGGAATTTGACCCATCAAAAAATCCTCTTGAATACCAGCAGTTGATTAACTGGATAAAATCAAATGCAGAAGTCATTTCAGAAACAATAAAAAAAGTAGATGATATTGAAAACGAATTAAAAACAGCGCAAAAAACTAAACCGGTCGTTGCGGTTAAACCCCGAGCTGAAAAACCGGTTCAACAGAAACAAAAGACAACTGCAGTAACAAAATCGCCGGAAAAGCCTAAACCGGTTACTAAGGCCAAGCCTTCCGAAAAATCCAAACCGGTTCAGATAAAACCTCAAAAAAAATCCAAACCGGAAATTCAGGCAAAGCCCATCGTTGAGACACCTAAACCGGTTGTTCAGTCACAACCGGTCGTTGAAGCAAAACCGATCACTAAAAAGCCGGAAACTGTTAAATTAATATTTCATCGTGTTGAGAAAGGTGAAACCCTTTATCGTATTTCCAGAAAATACGGTATCAGTGTTGAAAAATTACAGGAGCTGAACGACATGAAAAAAGAAGATTTGATCATCAATATCGGGCAGGAATTGATCGTCAGTGCGGAGAAACAATAGTTACAAGAGCCGCAAGGCGTGCTGATCGGGGAGACCGGCGTTGTAAATTTTTTTGACGGTATCGAATATATTGTATGTGATATACTTTACGGTCAATTCATGGGTGATGGAATCCCATATCACATATTTCGCCTGACTGTTACCATCTCTTGGCTGGCCGACACTCCCTGAATTAATTAAATATTTATTTTTCGGGTTAAGCGGAAAAATTCCTTTTTCCAGCGGGTGCCGGGTCAGGCGATCATTTTCCAGAATAAGGATCTCCAGATCATGGGTATGTCCGATAAAACAATATCGTTCAACCATTACTGACAGTGAATTTTCAATTTCATTATCTGAAAGTTCAAACAGATATTTTGTAGGTGATTCCGGTGGGAACCCGTGAACAAAACGTAAATCGTCTTTGACAATAGCGTTTGGAAAGTTTTCAATGTGATGAATACAGTTTTCAGAGAGCATATCAATTGTCATTTCAATTGATTTTCTGGCAATAGGATTAAACAATGGTAAAAAGTCAGGGCGAGTAACGCCGAGTTCGTGGTTGCCGGTCACTGATGGGATTTTTCGTGAACGTAAAATGTCTATGACTTTTTCAGGTTCCGGGCCGTAACCGATATTGTCACCAAGGCTTAAAACCATATTAACGGCGCATGAATCAACATCTTTTAAAACAGCTTCAAGGGCTGTTGCATTGCCGTGTATATCAGAAAGAATTGCTGTTTTCATAGATCACTGAACCATTCACCTGTAAGAAATCATCATAACAGATAATCGTTATCCCTCAGATAATCGTTATCCCATCGACATCGAAATTTATCTTAACAGAATCATTAAGCCGGAGCATGTGTAAATCATATTCAGCTTTTTCCATTAAGACGCTGACTGAAATTCCGATATCAATGACCGCCCTTATTTTTTCTTTTTCCATTCCAAGATGTGTCACGCGCCCCGTATATGATAAGGAAACATCAGAATCACTTTTTTTATGATCAATAATATTAATCATTCCCGGATGAATTGAAATTTTAATTTTATCTTTATCGGTTGATTGGACAGGGATCAATATCTTTTCATTAATTTTGCAATAATATTCTTTCTGGTTCGATGTGACCAGCTCTCCTTTAAAAATATTTTCATGATAAATGTCATGTATCTGGCCGTTTAAGAAATATATATTCTTACTTGTCAGTCGCGATGCCTGGGAAAGATCATGGGTACAGAAAATAATGGTGATATCTTTCCGGGCGTGGATTTCCCTGATAATGTTTTCTATGGTTAACCGGCTTTCCAGATCAAGGTCTGCAGTCGGCTCGTCCAGCAGCAGAACGTCCGGAGAACAGGCAATTGCCCGGGCGATGGCAATTCGGCGGGTTTCCCCACCGGAAAGATGCCTGGCGTCGGCATTTATAAACATTTTCATATCCACAAGATCTAACGCGGATTCGATAATTGTTTTTCGTTTTTTACGAGAAATTTTTCTGACTTTTAAACCGAACTCGATGTTTTTATATACGGATGTACTGAATAGAATCGGATGCTGATCGACCAGGATAACAGATTTCCTCAACTGCTGAAGATATTTTTCATTATATTTCACAGGTATATTCAGGTAAGCCAGGCGACCCGAAGAGGGTATTAAAAGAAAGCTTAATATATTTAAAAAAGTGGTTTTTCCTGCACCATTGGGACCTGAAAGGGTATAGATATTTCCGGACTGGATGTCTAATTTTGAAATATCCAAAACAGTTCGTCTGTTATATTGTTTCTTTAGATTTTTTAAAGAATAAAGGATCACTCGGATGTTTTTCCCTGAAAATAGTTAAGCAGAATATTAACGAACAGACTGATACTTAATAGAATGATCCCAAGCGCAACCGCCAGAATGAACTCACCTTTATCATACTGCAGTGCCATTGCAGTTGTCATCGTTCGGGTAAAACCCCGGATGTTGCCTCCCAGCATCATACTGATGCCGATTTCCGAGATCACGCGGCCAAAAGCGGCAACAATCGAAGCGGTTATTCCAAAACGGGCTTCCACCAGTACAATCAGCGCTGTCTGAACCTGATTGGCACCTAGGGTCAAAGCGGTTTTGCGGTATCTTCTGTCGATTCGATTGATTGCTGATAAAGTAAAAACTGTGACGATGGGTATAATTAAAATGCTTTGACCGATAATAATGGCCTGCTGAGTGTACAGGAGGTCATATGTACCGAAAACACTGTTCCTGGATATGAATGCATATACAAACAAACCGATGACAACAGTGGGCAGGGCAAGCAAAGTGTTTAAAATTGTTATAATGGACCTTTTAAACGGGATTTCATTTGTTGATATAATAAAACCGGCAGGCACCCCGATGAGACTGGCAATCAGTGTTGAACTGACACTAACTTTAAGAGAAACAGTTACAATGTCAATGAGCGCGGCATCCAGCGCGGCCATAAGCTTAAGTGCGGATAAAAGGCTATCAATCAGGAAACTCATTTAATGACTTTTTATAAGGCAGTAATCTGCGTGTTTTTAAAACAATGTGTCCGGGAAAACAAAGGTTGACTGGATAATAGACAACCGGCAAACAGTGAATAATCTTTGTCATTCATCACCTCGTCATCAAATGATAAAAGAATTATATCATTCAATAAAAATACCTCTCTCCGGCATCGTGACCATATGTATCATTAAATTGCTTAAACGTTTATCTCTTAATCGATGCTGATGCCGGTGATATCCTGATAAAGCTGCTTATTAACCGAATACATCAATCCGTCTTCAAAATCAATTTTTCCCTCTTTGTACAATTCTGCCAGTGAAAGATCTAATGGGGTAAATTCTTCACACCCGGTTTCCATCTGGGCCCTGATCTGATGAAGTTTTCCTTCTCTGATCAGGTTGCTGATACGATTGGAATTCGTAAATCTTTCTAATGCCAGAACCTGACCTGTTTGATCCTTAGTCGGCACAAGGCGTTGGGTAAGTGATAGTAGTAGTGAGTCAGCAAGGAGCATGGTAATCAGATTCTGCTGGCTTTCCTGAAACATGTTCACGATGATTCGAATTACAGCAGTTGAATTGGCGGCGTTCATCGTACTGATTACCAGGCTGCCGGTTCGTGCGGCCCGCAATGCAATTTCAAAAGATTCTTTGTCGCGGAGTTCGCCGATGACAATAACATCCGGTGACTGTCTGAAAACAGCACGCATGCCTTTTTCAAATGATGCTGTGTCTCTGCCGATTTCACGCTGGTTGATGTTGCTTTTTTTATGTTTGTGCAGATACTCAATGGGGTCTTCAAGGGTAATGATATTACATCGCCGGGTGGTATTAATTATATCAATCATCGCGCACAGCGTTGTGGATTTACCGTGGCCTGCCGGACCGGATACCAGTATTAATCCCTGGGGTTTTAAAGCATAATCTCTGATCCATTCCGGTAATCTTAGCTCTTTTAGAGTAGGCAGACGATCATGGAGACGTCTGATGGTAATTGAAATGGAATGGCGCTGTCTATAAAAATTAATTCTGAATCGTCCTAAATTCGGATAGGTTGTGGCAATGTCCAGGTCATTGGTCTGCAAAAATTTTTCCCAGTCATCATCTCTGTTTGCAAGCAGTTCTCTGGCATATAATTCACAGTCAGCCGGCGTCAGAGACACGGTTGCCAAACGTTTTACCTGATTACTGACTTTGATGGACGGCGGAACACCGACGGTCAAAAGCATATCACTGGCTTCTGTTTTGGCAAGGTAGGAAAGCAAGGCTTCAATTTTAGGAGATGTTTGAGTTTCACTTTTATCTTCAAGGGCAATGTTTTTAACGGTTTCTCCGCTGATGCCATCTTCAAAACTCGATGTTAGCAAGTTAAGGGCGGCTTCCATCATAAAGAAAGGGATGACAACCGGCTTGATTTTCAGCCCCATAGTGAATTCAAGGTCGCTGATAGTCATAAAATCCTGAGGACTGACCATTCCAAGGGTTAGTGTTTTGTTTTTATAGGAAATCGGCAGGATCTTGTATTGTTTGATTTTTTCAAGCGGAATCAGGTTTATGATATCCTGCGGTATATTTTTTTTAAAAATATTTACATAGGGAACTCCGAATCTATTTGATAAAAAATTAAGCATGTCATCGGTAGATACAAAACCCATTTTAATCAATAAGGAACCTAACGGCATATCCACTTGAGATCGTCGTGTGAGGGCCTGATTCAATTGATCACGGGTAATCAGTTTTGAACTGACAAGTTCTTCACCAAGAAGGCCCTTGGGGGTTGGTTTTCTTTTTGTACTTGTTGATCCGTCCGTCATTGATTGACCTCCTTATTACTCAAAAAAATGAAAACAGAGCATTGATACAAATGTAAAAGGATAAAAAATATGTAAAGATAATTTAACAAGTCGCAAGAAATCAGATTTTCAAAAAAAACAAATTTTTAATTTATCATTATTTAAACGCTTTTTTCAATAAAAATAAACCATAATATCTCTTTTCGAATTATACTGAAAATTTTTTAGATTAAATTTTAAAGTTTGATCTAAAATAAATGAACATTTAAATTTAATTGTTTTTGAACCTGACGAATACGTAAATTAAAAGTTTTTCTTGTCTTAATCCCTTTGTTTTTTTACTGATCAGATCATGAAAAATAAATCATCCCGGGAAATGGTCAATGAAATCATGCTTGAAGTAATTCAGGGCGCCAGAGTCTGTGGTTATGAAATTGAAGATAATTTTGCTGAAATTATGTTAAACGCAACTCTTCAGATGGTCGATTATAGTCCGAGCATGAAACTTGATCATGACGCTGGCCGGCCATTAGAAATTGACAGTATCTACTGGCGTCCGATTCATGAAGCCGCAAAGCACGGCTTTGATATGCAGATGTCAAAAATTTTGGCATATCAACTTGATTTCTTAAATCATTAAATGGATAAAATGTTTTTATTTTGTGCCGCAACTTTTAATACTTAAAACGATATCATTTTCCCAAACATATTCACGATTATTATAATCCTAAGTTTATGAAAGATAACATTCCGATGCTTCCTGACAAAATAATTGATTTTCATGTCCACCTATTTCCGGATAGGCTGCTTGATTCGATCTGGCGTTATTTTTCCGATGTGTATCAATGGAAAGTTCGATATCATATGTATTACCGTGATTGTGTCGACCATTTAAGACAAAAAGGTGTCGTCCGGATTGTTTATTCGAACTATGCCCATAAGGCTGGGATCGCAGAAGGTTTAAACAACTGGAATTTGAAAATTCTTGATGAATTCGATGAACTTTTTTGTTTTGCGGCGTTTCATCCGGAAGATCAGAATGCATTGGATATTGCCGACAAAGTTCTTGGACATCCAAAAGTTTTAGGCATTAAGCTCCAACTGCTTGTTCAAAATTTTTACCCGGATGACAAACGGCTTTTCCCGCTTTATGAAATGATTATGGAAAAAAATAAACGGCTTTTATTCCATGTCGGCACCGGTCCGTCAGGAAATAAATATGTCGGGATTAAAAATTTTAAAAAATTATTAACACAATACCCCGCGCTTCCGGTAAATGTTGCTCATATGGGCGGTTTTGAATACCGTGAGTTTTTTGATCTTTTGCCAAACTACGAATTATTGTTTTTTGATACTTCTTTTTCTTTTCTACCCAAAATGAATCTGATGTTTAATTTAGGAAACCAGTGCCTTGAATGGTATAAAGATAAAATTCTGTATGGGTCGGATTTTCCAAACCTGATATACCCCCGTTCAGATGAAATAAATTGTCTTAAAAATCTTAATCTCTCTCAAGAATTTTACCAAAACGTTTTTTATAAAAATGGCCAACAATTAATCGATTCGATCACAAAATAATCCCTGTCTTATATTTTTTTTATCAATTATCTACTAATTCCTTGACAAATATTTAAGAATTCATTTATCTTCCATTCTAATATTTTTTTATTCTTTATTTTACTGCAATCGATTTCAGCAGAAAACTAACCATTAACTTTGAAAGGAACTCACAATGATGAAGTTGAAAAGATTAATTGTTTTAGTAACTGTTATTGGATTTGTTTTGGGATTTTCCGGTAGTGTTTTGGCCGCAGATGGCGATGGAAAAATTAATCTTAATACCGCTACAGCCGAAGATTTGACACAGTTAAAGGGCGTTGGTGAAAAAATTGCAGAAAGTATCGTTCAATATCGTGAAGAAAACGGATTGTTTAAAAGTGTGGCAGATCTTGAGCAGGTAAAAGGAATCGGCCCCAAAATTCTGGCAGATAATGCGGACCTGTTGACCATTTAATTATTTTAAAATCGCGATTTTATAATTATAAAATACGAAGACCCGTGCTGCGCTGGCACGGGTCTTTGTATTTTAGAAACGGTTCTTTTAATAAAATTAGAAGAAAAATTTCAACCCCAAATATCCGGCACTCTCTGATTTTTCCCATTTTGTCCGGTTCGTAAAATCGATTTCAAAATATCGGTAACTTAATATCAGGGCTGCCTGGTCCAAAACTTTCCAACTGCATTCGGCTAAAATCTCAATAAATTTTTTCGTGTCACCGAATGAAAGCGGCTCCGGTGAAAAAAATAAACTTGACGACAGGATCACAGGATAATTATTTAAAGAGGTTTTAGACAGATCATAACCGGCATAACCCGTAAAACCCAAATTAAGAATATCCCCATCGATATTGCGTTTTTCCGCCTCACCCCATGCGCCCTTAAACCCCAACCCCCCGGTAAACCCATCAATTAAAATTTCATTTCCGATTAAAGCCTTTAAAAATAAGATTTTGTAATCGTCATTATCATATACACCGCTGATTCCGGTCATTACTATACTGTTAGACGTATTAATCACAGCTTCAAATTCAGAATCCAGGGCATACTGGTTGGCGGAAAGTCTAACATTGT
Source organism: Desulfobacteraceae bacterium (assembly GCA_014237465.1). Classification (GTDB taxonomy): domain Bacteria; phylum Desulfobacterota; class Desulfobacteria; order Desulfobacterales; family Desulfosalsimonadaceae; genus SURF-3. The sequence continues at coordinate 33,093 of JABZFM010000017.1, forward strand.
AATCATCCGCCATGGAATTATTCACACAAAAAAATAAAATGAGACTGATCGTCACGACCTTAATTGCAGTTGTATTCATTAAAAAAAATTTCTCCTTACGAAAGTGTCTTGAACGTGAATTTGTAAATATGGAAAACAGGTGTACTTGAAAACCAAATATCATATCTTTACATTTTTTAATGATACAAATGTATTTTCAGAAATTAGCGAAGGGATATTTTCCGGTGCAGGAAATGCCCTTTGACAAAATCACTTGGATTTTATCGAGTAAACTGCACTCATCCGAGCATTTCGGCAGGTTATTACGGTAAGGGCATTCTTTACATGGGCTTTTCACTAAATAGCCGATTTCAAAGTCAAATTTATTTCTTTTCACAGTCATGAATTGTTACCTTTCCAAATAGAACTCAATTTATCATAAAAAAATTTTTATTATCAAGCATAATCGATCAGTGTTTGTTTAATTATTTAAAACGGAATATGGTAAATTTTTTGAGTTTAGCTGCCTTGAGCTGTGCATCATTGTAAAATTCAGAAAAAGCCCAAATTTTTTTAGCTTTGAAACATGGGGTTTTTATAGTGTAATAATTTGATCTTAGCGTATTTCCAATTCAAAAGATCCTTGACACTGATAGTGAATATATTTAACAAATGCCGTTTATTCGAGCTTTTAATCATACCCATAAGATAATGAGTATGATTAAACCGGGTGGAATATTTTAATCCTTGACGTGGCACTATATTAGGAGAATTTAAAATGAATGTCATAAAATCTTTTTCCCGACGGATTTTGTTATGGTCTTTTATTGTCATGCTGCTGCTGGCCATATTGTTCAATGCCTCAGGTTACTATGGGGCCCGGTTGTTGTTGAACGCCTTGCCGATTCAGGTATTGCAGGATGCTTCCATTCATTCTGACGAATTAAAGATCAGCCTGGAAAAAGTTTTGCCTGTAGTCAATATCGTCCAAAAATTTTACATTCCTGTGGTATCAGCTGTTTTTGTAATATTTGCCTTAATATTATGGCTTATTTTAAGGGGATCCATCGCCAGATTCGTTCGAAAATCAGCTCTTGTTGATCAACAGGTTGTTGCGCCAAAGAAAAAAGGGGGGAAAGATGAATCATCAGCAGATACCCGCGCAGAACCTGTGATTACAAAAAAGGAACTAATGGAAACAAACAAGCGGTTTTATCTGCACTTGCTTTCCGTTCTGCAAAGGGAAGGGCGTTTAATCGATTTTTTTTCCGAAGACCTGAGCATATATGAGGATGCGCAGATCGGCGCCGCAGTCCGCAGTATTCAGGATAACTGCAAAAATTCATTAAAAAAATATTTAAACCCAAAGGCGGTTATTGATAAGAATGAAGGTGACCCCATCTCTGTTTCTGTGGACTTTGATCCGAATACCATCACGCTGACGGGGAATGTGACCGGAGAACCGCCATTTCAGGGAATGCTGCGACATAAGGGGTGGCGTGCTTCCCGTCTTGAACTGCCGACATTATCCACAGTAAAAGATCCGAGTATAATTGCCCCGGCCGAAGTTGAAATTATGTAATTTAAATTTTGTTCGGGTTGATTCTTTCTTATGATCTTTTATCGGGACAGCCAAATTTTTCTGACCTGACACGCAGGGCCGGGTTTTCTAAATTGAAATAAAAAAATTTCAGGAGTAATAGGGTGTTGAATCCAGAGTTTATTATCGGTATTGATTTGGGAACTACTAACAGTATTGTTGCATTTACTGAAGCGGAAATATCTGATGAGCAGAAACATGACGACCGGATACCTGAAATTACGGTTCTTGATATCCCACAAATTATCAGTGACGGCGTGGTTGATAATCGAAGTATTTTCCCGTCGTTTATTTATTTGCCGGGGAGCCATGAAATTTCAGACAGCAGTATGTCGCTTCCATGGAATCATGAAAATAAAACTATCGTCGGTGAATTTGCTAGAGAAAGAGGAGCTGAAGTTCCCCAGCGGCTTATTTCTTCCAGTAAATCATGGCTTTGTAATGTAATGATAGACAGGAATAAACCGGTTCTACCATGGAACAGCCCGGATGACATATCCAAAATGTCGCCGGTTGAATCGTCTTCGATGATTTTACAGCACATCCGTGATGTGTGGAATCATCTCATGGCTTCAGAGGATGATCGGCGAAAAATTGAAAATCAGGAAATTTTTTTAACGGTTCCCGCCTCTTTTGACGCAGTTGCCAGGGAACTGACACTCAAGGCCGCCCGTCTTGCAGGACTCTCCAATGTGACATTGCTCGAAGAACCCCAGGCGGCTTTTTATTCATGGATTGAAGCATCAAAGGATCAATGGCGAAAAAAAGTAAAAAAAGGTGACCGGGTTCTTGTTTGTGATGTGGGCGGTGGAACCAGTGACTTCAGCCTGATTCATGTGACAGAGGATAACGGTGATCTGGTACTGGAAAGAGTTGCCGTTGGTGATCATTTACTGGTCGGCGGAGATAACATGGACTTGGCGCTGGCATATTCGATTGCAAAAAAAATGGCGGATTCCGGTACACGTCTGGATTCCTGGCAGATGCGCGGGCTGGTTCACAGCTGTCGTAAAGCCAAGGAAAAAATTCTGTCGGATAGTGAAACAGAGGAACATCCGGTAACCATTTTGGGAAGAGGGTCCAGCCTGATCGGTGGTACCATCAAATCATTCATATCCAAAGATGAAATTGAAAATTCAATTATTAATGGATTCTTCCCTGCCTGTGAAATCACATCAATACCGATGAAAACGCAGAAGATCGGTCTTGCCGAGGCTGGTCTGTCTTACGAATCCGACCCGGCAGTTTCCCGCCATCTGGCGAATTTTTTAAATCACCAGAAGAACGACACTGGTGATTCAATTGCATTGCCTACTGCTGTTTTTTTTAATGGCGGAGTGATGAAGTCCGATAAAGTGCGTGAACATATCATCCGCATGATTGATTCCTGGGGCACAAAAGATGGATCGGATTCAATTAGGGAAATCCATTCAGATGACTTTGATCTTGCCGTTGCGCGCGGCGCTGCTTATTACGGCCTGGCCCGCCGCGGCAGAGGCGTTCGTATTCGCGGCGGCCTGGGAAGGTCTTATTATATAGGCATTGCGGCATCTATGCCGGCCGTCCCGGGTATGCCGGTTCCGGTAAAAGCACTGTGTGTGGCGTCATTCGGCATGGAAGAAGGGACGGATATTAACCTCAAAAACCAGGAGTTTGTGCTGGCGGTGGGTGAACCGGTGAGATTTGAGCTACTATGCTCTTCCACCCGCAAGAAAGACGCGACCGGTGAAATAGTTGAAGACTGGCAGGATGAAATTGAAGAAATCACTTCTATTGAGACAACCCTTGACGGAGAATACGGTCAGTTTGTGCGTGTCACCATAGAAATCAAAGTGACGGAAATCGGAACGCTGGAGCTATGGTGCGTGTCTGTCGAAGATGAACAATCTGGCGAAGATGAACAAAAGTGGAAACTTGAATTTAATGTTCGAGAGCAGGATTAACTTGGATCTTGAAAACAAAAAAAATATTATTGGTATTGACCTCGGAACAACCAACTCCGCGGTATCCTATGTTGATTTAACGAATGACGCTTTAAAAAACAGAGGGATTAAACTTTTTAAAGTGCCTCAACTGACCGGTGCCGGTGAAATATCGCCATTGCCGGTACTTCCGTCTTTTTGTTACATTCCCGGTAAATATGATATTACCGAGGATTCGATCCGGCTTCCCTGGGTTAGTGATGAGATTAATTTTGTCGGGAAATTTGCCAGGGACCATGGAGCAAAGGTCCCATCCCGCCTGGTGTTATCGGCTAAAAGCTGGCTGTGTCACAGTAACGCCGACAGAAGAGCGAAAATATTGCCCTGGGGTTCCGGGGAAGATGTGTATAAGATATCACCGGTACAGGCAACCGCTTCCTACCTGAAACATATCCGGATGTCGTGGAACAGCACTAAAGGCGATGATGATGATTTTTATCTTGAAAACCAGATGATCATTATCACCGTTCCCGCATCCTTTGATGAGGTGGCCCGAGACTTAACCATCGAAGCATCAAAACTGGCGGGCTTGAGAAATGTTACCTTGCTGGAAGAGCCGTTGGCCGCATTTTACAGTTGGTTGATCAGGCACGAACAGAACTGGCAGGATTTTATCAAACCCGGAGAACTGGTCCTGGTTTGTGACGTCGGCGGCGGCACCAGTGATTTTACGTTAATTACGCTGCGTGAGACAGAAGGGACGCCAAGGTTCGAAAGGATTGCCGTTGGGGATCATTTAATTTTAGGTGGCGATAATATTGATCTTGCCCTGGCAAGATATGTTGAAAAACAGTTTAAGCAATCCAATCAATTGAGTTCTGATCGCTGGAAAACCCTTTGTCATCTTTGCCGGCAGGCCAAGGAAAATATATTAAATGAAGGCAAGGAATCTGAAACCATTACCATGATGGGCGAAGGGAGCAGTCTGATCGGCGGAACCCTGACGGCACGACTGAAACGATCAAAATTAGAAGAAATTGTTCTAGATGGTTTTTTTCCTGTTATCGAAAATCATGATCCAATGGCGAAAAAAATCCAAAAAGGAATTTCCGAGTTCGGACTGCCTTATGAAACCGAGCCGGCAATTACGCGTCATATCGGTATATTTTTAGAAAAACACAAAGCTGATGTAAAAAAAATTCTGGATAAAAAACCGTTTCCGGATTTAATTCTGTTTAACGGCGGATCATTAAAATCCCAATTGATTCAAAAAAGAATTCAGGATTCCGTCCAGCGCTGGTTTGACGAAGCCGGTTCCCGTCGTCCGTCCATTCTTGAAAATTCGGTGCCGGATCTTGCGGTTGCGCTCGGTGCCGCCTATTACGGGTTGGTTAAAACCGGTAAAGGCGTCCGTGTCGGCAGCGGCAGTGCCCGTTCATATTATCTGGGTTTTGAAAGAAAAAATGGAACCGCACAAGTTAAAAAATCAGCTGTCTGTCTGGTTGAGAGAGGGCTTGACGAAGGGTCTCAGATCAGTTTACCGGATAAAAAATTCCAGGTTCTGGCCAATCAGCCGGTGAGTTTTGATTTATACAGTTCCACCTATCGTTCCGGTGACCGGAGCGGTGATGAGATTTTAATTGATGATACGTTAACCCCTTTGCCGCCTTTACAAACGGTAATTCAGTTCGGCCAGAAAGGCATTAAAAAGGAAATTCCCATACAGGTTGAAGCTGAGTTCAGCGAGATGGGGGTTCTGTTTTTATGGTGCCGTTCCCTATCCACCTCCCATCGATGGAGACTGCAGTTCCAGTTAAGAGATACTGCCGGGAAACCAGAAGTCCAGGATTATGAAGTTTTTGATTCCGCAATCATAGATTCCGCGGTATCTGATATCCGATTGTCATTTTCACCGAACTTCGAGTCCGCTACATTGATTCAATTAATGAAAACAATTTCCAAAACTGTTGGCCGGGCTAAAGAAAAATGGCCTCTTGCATTGATCCGAAGACTGGGGGATGAACTTCTTGACGGCATCGATGCCAGGAAGTTTTCAGCCGAACATGAAATCAGATGGCTGAATTTAGCCGGGTATTGCCTGCGTCCCGGGTTCGGTGATGGAATGGATGACCAGCGGATTCAAGCATTATGGAAGATTTATACGCAGGGGATTCATTATAAAAAAAATTTGCAGGTCAATAATGAGTGGTGGATCCTGTGGCGTCGGGTGGCCGCTGGATTGACACCCGGGAAACAGCGCCAATTTATTCAGGATCTGAGAGCTCTTTTAATGCCGAAAAAAGGAACCAAAGTCAGAATTTCTAATCAGGAACGGATTGAAATCTGGATGGCGGTTGCCAACATGGAAAGACTGACCGTAAAAGATAAAATCGAATACGGCCGACTTCTTCTTTCCGAACTGCATCCCAAAAAGAGCCGACCGCCGCTTTTATGGGCAATATCCAGAATCGGTGCACGGGAATTGCTTTACGGTCCCATTGACCGGGTTGTCCCGCCAAAAGAAGTTGAATCATGGATCACGCATATACTGGAAAAAGAGTGGACAAATCCCAAACCCGTTGGCGCGGCACTTGCCCAGATGGCAAGAAAAACCGGCGACCGCATGCGTGATTCGGATCCGATGATTATGGATCAGGTGATCCAATGGCTGCGGAAAGAGGATTTAAAAACAGAAATCAATTTTTTAACATCTGTAAAACCCATGGAAACTGTGGAAGAAAGTACCATCTTTGGCGAATCCCTGCCTTCCGGGATCGTATTGCATGAAACTTGATGGCTTTGTATTAAACTATTCCTTTTCCATTCCCACCTCTTGTTATAATAAAATGAATAGTATAAAATTAATAAAATTTGCAAAAAATGCGGATAGAAATGCTTTCCAGAGCCTTTCTTTGTGTATATAAATAACTATAAAACCGTGTCTTCTCTTATTGCCATGGTATTAATTGAGCTGAGTTATCGTTATTATTGCCAATATAATTGTTTTTAATTATCATAACCGAATTATGTTGAGGGGAATAGAAAATTGTCTACCACTAATGATATGATTTCCATAAATGTTACCATCGATATTGCTGCTTCAACGCTTCAAATGATTGTTGAAAATGTCAAAAAAATTTCAGGGGCAGATGAAAAAGGAATATATCGAGTTGATACGGCTGAAAAAGTCAATGAAATGGTTTCCTCCTTTCTGAAAAAATATGCTTTTAATGAATACGTGAACAATATCGACAACTACAAACGTTAAAACTGATTTTTCCTGATTGACGGGGTATTTATTTTGACTCCTTTAATTATAGCACATCGCGGGGCAATGACAGAGGCTCCGGAAAACACACAAGCCGCCTTTGACAAAGCAATATCTTATTCTGTTGACGGGATTGAGTTCGATGTTCAGATAAGCAGTGACGGCTGCCCGGTTATTTTTCATGATCCATCACTGGCAAAAATAAACGGAAGTTTGAAATCAATTCCAGACCACACATTTCACGAGCTATCCGGTTATGACTGGGGCAAATGGTTTTCCGAAAAATTTAGAAATGAAAAAATTCTTACTCTTGAGCAGGTATTAAACACTTACGGGTATAGAACCAGCTTGTTGATAGAAATTAAACCTTCTCCCAAAAAAAAGACCGATTCTTTATATTTTAAACTTGCCGGTTTGGTTGTTGAATCAGTCAGAAACTTGATACCCCATGATTTAATCCCGAATATGTATATACTTTCTTTTGACCCGGAAATCATTAAATCAGCATATATTAATGATCCGGATTTAAATTATGTCCTGGATTTAAATGCCCCACAGATTAATCAGAATCGCCTGAATATCGACCCGGAAATACTTTGTGGATATTGTATAGAGTATTCACTATTAAACAGACAATTTGTTGAGGATGTGCATCATGATGGGAAAAAAATCATGACATATTCCTGTAATTCATTGGAATCAGTAAGCCGGGTTCTTGATTTAAATGTTGATGTAATCATGACCGATGACCCGGGAAGCAAATTATGGGAGGAATTTCCGCAGGCATTCAATAAATAATTTAAATTTTTTTAAAAATACGATAAGTTTAGATATTTATTATAATATTATTGATGTAAATTATTACAACCTTGTTAACTGGAGTAGTGTATATGAAATGTCGATTGTTTTACAGGTTTCTCATTCTGCTGATCCTGTCACATTTTCCCTTTGCTGCGGAAGCAATTGCAGGTTTTTCAGATGTCCCGACAGATGTCACGCTGACATCAACAACAACTACAATTACCGTTTCCTGGAACGGGGATAGTGATGCCAGAGGATATTATATCTATTATGGAACTTCATCGGATAATCTTGATACTCGTATTAAAGTTGAAGGCTCTTCCACCAATGAATATACGATTACCAGTTTAAAACCGGATACAACCTATTTTGTTGCAGTCTCCTCTTATGATTTCGAATACTCGGAAAGTGGCCGCTCAGGAACAGAATCGATTAAAACTTTAAGTGATAGTAGTCAACCGGCTACCCCGACCGGCTTCGAGATTACCGATATTAATGATATTACGAACAATTCAGTCTCTCTTAAATGGGACAAGAATACTGAATCGGATTTGGATCATTACAATATCTATTACGCCACAACGTCCGGGTCCTATGACACCACTTTGACTGTTTATGATTCTGACTCAGACTCATTTACAGTCTCAGGTCTTACAGAATCACTTCGATATTATTTTACAATTTCAGCAGTCGACACTTCCGGGAATGAGTCCGGCAAGGCCGAGGAATTAATCATTGATACTCTGATTGATTATTTGTCGCCTTATCGGCCGGCCGCAATATCTGGTGTTCTGACAAACACCACTCAAATCACAGTCACCATTGAAAATGGGAACTCACAGATGGCCGATTATACCGGAAATATTTTATATTATGGAGAAGTATCCGGTAATCTGGATAACAGCGTAGATCTCGGTGATAGCTTTTCATATGTTTTAAATGATTTATCTGTGAATTCCACCTGGTATTTTGCTGCTTCATCCTATGATTACAGCGGGAATGAAAGCGTATTAACGAATGAGATTTCAGTGCTTGTGGAAGAAACTGTCAGGTTTTTAAATCAGCCTGACGATTTTGACGGCGGATGTTTTATCAGTTCAACTAACGGATCGTCCCACACGTTTTCCGAAATATTTTTTGTGGTCGCTATGATGACGATTATTTTACTATTTAGTTATCTTCAAAAATACTTAAAATTTTTTTTTATGTCCGGTTTAGTCGTTTTGATGTTTACCGGTTTTGCAAATGCAGTTTCATCAAATGATACCGACGACCTTGATAAAAATATAATCGGTGTTTCTGTTGGATATTATATCCCTTCAGATTCCGAATTTACTGATTTTTACGGTGAAGATATATTTCCGGTTTATGGTTTTTATGAACGATTCTTTTTCCGGCACTTTTCGATGGATGTTGAAACCGGGTTCATGAAAGAAAAAGGGCATCTCTTGACTGAATCAGGTGAGCAAACAGGTATAAATTGCAAAATAACAATTGTTCCTGTTTCTGCCTCAATTAAATATGATATGAATATTTTACCAAACATTGTCGGATATGTCGGCATTGGGCCGGATTACTGGTACTGTCAGGAAGAAACTGAAGATAAAATCCAATACCCTGAAATCGAAGAATGGGTGGGCGGTTTTCATGGAAAAATCGGTGTACGGTTATACAATACAGATGAAGATTTTAAAGGAACCGGAGCCCTGCTTGAAAGCAGCTATTCTCAGATCGATCGGTTTGGTGATAACAAAACCGATATTGGCGGATGGGCCTTCAAATTCGGTTTTTTTTATCACTTTTAAATTAATAATGGTTCATGGTATGAGGTGACAATGAAGGTTGTTTTTGATGAATTATTCCATTTTGTTTATTCCTCTGATCCCGCGTCTGCCCAAGGACGTATGGAATCAATTATTGCAGGTCTGCCAACCGATACTGAATTTGTTGACGCTGAAGCGGCAACTATTGAACAACTTGAATTGGCACATACCACAGACCACATTAATGATGTTAAAAACGAAGGCGTTTACGATATTGCAGCTTTGGCAGTCGGTGGTGCGATTCAGACAGCCAGGACCGGATTAAAGGAACCTTGTTTCGGCCTGATCCGGCCGCCCGGCCATCATGCGTCTGCTGAGTCTGCCTGGGGCTTCTGTTATTTTAACAATATGGCGGTGTCATTGCTGACTTTACGATCAGAATTTTTGATTAAAACCGCTTTTGTGCTGGATGTTGACCTGCACTATGGTGATGGAACAGATAATATACTGGATGCGTTTGACTGGGTTAAAACATACAATCCGGTTAAAAATAATCGGGCGGAATATATTAATGAAGTTAAAGAGGTTCTTTCCATGATTAATGTGGATATCATCGGTATATCCGCCGGATTTGACAATCATAAGGATGACTGGGGCGGCCTTTTGTCTACGGAAGATTACTTTTTGATCGGGCGTATGGTCAAAGAAACCTGCAAAGCGTGCGGCGCCGGTTATTTTGCGTTGCTTGAAGGCGGATACAACCATAAGGTGCTGGGGCAAAATGTCACCGCATTGATTAATGGCATGTCAGTTTGAGTTTTAAAAATTTTTATCAATCGTATTTTTGACGTCTATGATTTCATCATACCATCGATTTAGTGAATTAACATGGGTTGATCTGACATTGTGGGCAGGCAAAAAAATTGTTTCAGACGGCCGGGAATGCTTTCAGCGCAAAGAAGTCAGGGAGCTGTCTTTGACAAAAACTGGTGGTATTCTCGCATGGATCGATGCAGAAGAACTTTTTGCAACAAGGGTTGAATATGAAGAAGGGGAATTGTATTCGGAATGTACCTGTCATCCGATTGAAAATACATGTATACACTCGATTGCTGTTATCATTGAATTTATAGTGCATTTAAAGAAAAAAATTGATATCCCGCCTGCAAAATCAAATGATCGTCGTTTTTTTCTTTTATAGATTTTACCAAAAAAATTTAAAATTTATCGGGCTTGAAATAATGCGCATTGGCCATGGATATGATGTTCATCGTTTTATTAAAGGAAGACCACTCTTTTTAGGAGGTGTTGAAATCCCATTTGAAAAAGGCCTTGATGGTCATTCGGATGCGGATGTTCTATTGCACGCATTGTGTGACGCGATTTTGGGCGCAGCCGGAATGGGCGATATCGGAATGCATTTTCCGGACACGGACACGGTATATAAAAATATCTACAGTCTCGAGCTTTTGAAAGAAACATGGAAAATCGTCAGGCCCCATTATTCTTCCATCATTAACATTGACACCACCATTTTTGCGCAAGAACCTAAAATTTTGCCGTATGCAGATAAAATGAAAGACAAAATTGCATCAGCGCTCTCAATTTTTCCTAATCAGGTGAATATCAAAGCGACAACAACCGAAGGCTTGGGGTTTATCGGCAGAAAAGAAGGTATTGCCGCCATGTGTGTTGTACTTATTGATTGACGAGGCTTTAAAAGAGCGACGATTCCAAAATCCGACTTTTTACGGAGACATCATCCATGACAATAAATATTTATAATTCTTTAAATCGATCCAAGGAACCGTTTGAAACACTTGAACCCGGCCGTGTCAAAATGTATGTTTGCGGTCCGACTGTTTATGACTCCTGTCATATTGGTCATGCACGATCAGTCATTGTTTTTGACGTGATATATCGATATCTGACTGCTGTTGGATATGATGTCACATATGTGCGGAATTTTACGGATATTGATGATAAAATTATCAACCGGTCCAATGAACTCGGTGTTTCTCCGGAATCTCTTGCTGAAAAATATATTGACGAGTTCCATCATGATATGGACGCGTTAAATGTTTTACGGCCGACTTTAGAACCCCGGGCAACGGATCATATTGATCATATTATCAGGATCATTGAAATACTCATGGATAAAAAATATGCATACGCTTCCGACGGCGATGTGTTTTTTTCGGTTGATTTGTTTAAAGGCTATGGGAAGCTTTCCGGTCGGAAACTCGATGATATGGTCGCCGGTGCGCGTGTTGACGTTGATCAGCGGAAAAAAAATCCATTTGATTTTGTATTGTGGAAAGCCTCAAAACCCAATGAACCTTTCTGGGACAGTCCCTGGGGGAAGGGCCGGCCGGGCTGGCATATTGAATGTTCGGCAATGAGTGAAGATTATCTGGGCGCCAGTTTTGATATCCATGGTGGTGGCAAGGACTTGATTTTTCCTCACCATGAAAATGAAATCGCGCAATCAGAAGCAGCATTTGGTAAGACATTTGTAAGATTTTGGATTCATAATGGCTTTGTAAATATTAATCACGAGAAAATGTCAAAATCCCTGGGCAATTTTTTAATGATAAAAGATATTGTTAAAGAATATCACCCGGAAGCGATTCGTCTTTTTCTCCTTTCCCACCATTACAGGTCTCCGGTTGATTTTACAGACCAGGCAATCAAAAATGTGGCCTCCGGTCTGGACAAGATATACGCACTTCTTGACAGAGCTGAAAAATATCTGGGATCCCTGCCGGATGTGAACTCCAACTATCATAAAGACGTAATAGCCTCTCAAAAAGATTTCTGGGTGCTTTTCTGTGATGCCATGAATGACGATTTTAATACAGCCCAGGGGATCGGCGTGCTGTTTGATGCTGTTCGAAGCTTAAACAGGCTCCTTGATCAATTGGATCAATCGGATCAAACAAATGAAACTGATCAAACGAATCAATCCGATGATATTCAGAACCGTCAAATCATACACAATGAATGCCTCAATATTTTAAAAATGGGCGATATCCTTGGCCTGTTAACAGTTTCTCCGGGTGCATATTTCCAGCAGAAAAAAGAAAGCGTTATTACTAAAAAATCATTTGATGCTGAAATGATCGAGGCCATGATTCAGGAACGCCAGGATGCCCGTAAGGCAAAGGATTTTAAAAAGGCAGATGAAGTCAGAGACCGGCTGAAGGAAATGAATATTGAAATTGAGGACCGCCCGGAAGGAACAATCTGGAAGGTTCTGTCATAGCTATGACATATAATCTGCTATTGCTGTTTTAGATAAAACTTAAGTGATTCAAAAAATCAAAGTTTAATCAATGAATAGTCTATCAGTCAATACGCTACTTTAAAAGTTAAACTTCCAATCGCCAACGTTTAACTTCCAGACTGGTATTCGATCAATTCTTAGTGTTTTTTTCTGAAGTTCAAATGCGGATCGTAAAAATTTGATTTATTTTTCCACTTTATTTTTCGTATTATAAAAATGAGCGAAGCGATATCCGTTTTCGACGTTCGATGTTGGACGTTGAATGTTAATTTTTTCCATTTTTTTCCGGTTTGTCCGGGTTAGGTTTTAATATACACGTATCATGTCGCGATTTAACTTAGTTTCCGAAATGACCCCAAAAGGTGATCAGGCGAATGCCATCAGCGCTTTGAGCAAGGGCGTTATGGAAGGCAAAAAAAACCAGGTGATACTCGGAGTTACCGGATCCGGGAAAACGTTTACAATGGCCAACATCATACAGGAAGTTCAAAAACCTACGCTGGTGCTGGCTCCGAACAAAACACTGGCTGCTCAGCTGTATAATGAGTTTAAAACCCTGTTTCCGGATAACGCGGTGGAATATTTTGTCAGTTATTATGATTACTATCAGCCGGAAGCGTATATTCCTGTTTCCGATACCTATATCCAGAAGGACTCCTCGATCAATGAAATGATTGATAAAATGAGGCATTCTTCGACCCGATCGGTTTTATCCAGGCCGGATGTCATTGTGGTTGCCAGTGTCTCATGTATTTTCGGCTTAGGGGCACCGGAAGATTATATTGCCATGCGCCTTGAACTTGAAAATGGCATGGAATTTTCAAGAGAGCAGTTGCTGACGCGTCTGGTGGATATTCAATATGAACGTAATGATACGGATTTCTATCGGGGTATTTTTCGTGTCAGGGGAGACCGTGTTGAAGTTTATCCGGCTTATGAAGAAAACACTGCTGTCCGCATCGAGTTTTTCGGTGATATGATCGATGGACTTGTTGAGATTGATCCGCTCACCGGAAATAAGAAGAAATCTTTGAACCGTTTAATTCTCTATCCGGCTAGTCACTATGTCACCCGGCAACGTACCCGAAAACGGGTCATTGAAGTGGTGAATGAAGAATTAAAAGACCGTATCGATTATTTTGTTAAAGCAAATAAATTAATTGAGGCGCAACGGATTGAAGAGCGAACAAATTTTGATCTGGAAATGATCCAGGAGATCGGCTACTGCAATGGTATTGAAAATTATTCCCGGCACCTCACCGGACGTGCGGCAGGAGAGCCGCCACCGACGTTGCTGGATTATTTTCCGGATGATTACCTGGTCTTTATTGATGAAAGCCACATTGCGCTTCCGCAATTGCGGGGAATGTATAAGGGAGACCGATCCCGCAAGGAAACTCTGGTGGGATTCGGATTCAGACTGCCGTCGGCACTTGACAACCGGCCGTTAAGGTTTGACGAATTCAAATCTCGTGTTTCTCAGCTGATTTATGTCTCAGCAACACCGGCTGATTATGAACTTGAAATCAGTGATGGTTCAATTGTCGAGCAGATTGTCCGGCCCACCGGTTTAATTGACCCGACAATTGAATTCCGTGATGCGAAAAAGCAGGTGGACGATTTATTTGAAGAAATTCAGCTTCGGATTGATAAAAATGAAAGGGTTCTTGTCACCACTTTGACTAAGCGGATGGCAGAAGATTTAACGGATTATTATTCCGAACTCGGCATAGAGGTCCGATATCTTCATTCTGATATTAAAACACTTGAGCGCCTTGAAATAATTCAGGACCTGCGGACCGGAGAGTTTGATGTGCTGATCGGCATCAATCTCCTTCGTGAAGGCCTTGATATCCCTGAAGTTTCTTTAGTGGCAATTCTGGATGCAGACAAAGAAGGCTTTCTGCGTTCCGCCCGTTCCTTAATACAGATCTGTGGCCGTGCATCACGAAATATTAACGGCAAAGTTCTGATGTTTGCAGATGGTGTTACCTCTTCCATGCAGATGGCTTTTGATGAAACCGCTCGCCGGAGAAAAATTCAGGAAAAATATAATCGCGAGCACAATATTATTCCCATGACGGTTAAAAAGGAAATTTCTTCCGCCTTAATTTCAGAGTTTTATCCTAAATCAGACCGCCAGTTGTTTCAGGTTGAGGAAAAACAAGCAAATTATGCATCATATGAGAACCTGGAAAGTCAGATCGCATCCCTTGAAAAGCTGATGAATGCAGCGGCAAAGGAACTTCAGTTTGAAAAAGCCGCTGAACTCAGGGACCGCATCAGGGAATTGAAAGAATTAATTATTTTTGATTTTGAGACAAGTTTTTAAAGAAACAACAAACGCCCATGGATAAAAACCTTTCAGATAAACTGCATTCTGTTTCATCAGGTCCGGGTGTATATCTGATGAAAGATAATAATGCCAAGGTCATTTATGTTGGAAAAGCTGCTAATTTGAAAAAGCGGCTGGCGTCCTATTTTGTCCGGGCATCACATCATGATTTAAAAACAGGCGTTTTGGTCAAAAAAATCTCATTTTTGGAAACCATTGTTACCTTTTCAGAAAAAGAAGCCCTGATACTTGAATCCACCCTGATCAAACGTTATAAGCCACGTTATAATGTTATTTTAAAAGATGACAAACGATATCCTTGCCTTCGAATCGCAGTTAAAAGTGATTATCCCTGCCTACAGATTGTCCGAAAAATAAAAAAGGATGATGCTGTTTATTTCGGGCCGTACGCTTCTGCCGGTGCTGTGCGCCATACCTTAAAATTGATAAATAAAACATTTAAACTTCGCAAATGTATTTCCAAACAGGTCAAACCGCGGTCCAGGCCATGCCTTAATTATCAAATGGGGTTATGCCTCGCCCCCTGCTGTTATGATGTTAATAAACAGATGTATAACAAAATCGTAACTGAAGTCCGGATGTTTTTAAACGGTCAAATCCATGACCTGGTAAAAAAATTAAAGGATGAAATGATAGCAGCAGCCCGAATAGAAGAATTTGAAAATGCGGCAAAGTTAAGGGATAAAATATTTGCTCTGGAAAAAACTGTTGAAAAACAAATTGCCGTTACCACGGATTTTGTGGATCGGGATGTCATCGGTATTACCGGAAATGATATGTATACCGTTGTCGTCGTGTTGTTAATCAGAAAAGGCTTCTTACAGGGGGTGAGGCACTTTACGTTTAAGGATTCAATTTCGTCTGTCCATGAAATAATTGATGCATTTGTCAAACAATATTATTGGAATTCCAATTTTATACCCAAGGAAATTTTACTCCCCGTAAAGCTTTCAGATACAGCAGTTTATAAAGAATGGCTTTCCAGCATCAAAGAATCGAAAGTCAATATTCTGGTTCCGAAAAAGGGAAATAAAGTCCGCCTGATTGCCATGGCTCGTGATAATGCGGAATCACAATTAAACAAGATGGTCGACGAGTTATCCGCCCAAGCCGATCTAATAAACAGACTTCAGGAAAAATTGCGGCTTCGTTGTCTTCCCCATCGGATTGAATGTTTTGATAATTCAGGCATGATGGGCAAAAATCTGGTTGCCGGTATGGTGGTCTATGTTGACGGCAAACCGGAAAAAAAATATTATCGCCGGTATACCATTAAATCAGTCGACCTTCAGGATGATTATGCCTGCATGAAAGAGGTCATTGAAAGACGCTTTAAGAAAAATAATCTCAATAATGATTTACCGGAACTGTTAATCGTGGACGGCGGGAAAGGACAGTTAAATATTGCGATAGATGTTCTGGAAAAATTAAATTTTAAAAATGCATTTGACGTGATCGGAATCGCAAAAAAAGACATCCAAAGAAAAGAAACTCAGGATAAGATATACAAACCCGGCAGAGTCAATCCGGTTAATTTTGGAAAGGATGTTGAAATACTGTATTTCCTTCAACGCATACGGGATGAGGCCCATAGATATGCGATATCTTTTCACCGGCAGAAAAGGTCAAAAACCGCTTTGCGTTCAAGCCTTGACTCCATCCCAGGAATCGGTAAAAAACGCAAAGCGGCATTGTTAAAAAAATTTTCAAGCTTCAAAAGGCTCATGCAGGCATCAGTTGATGAAATTGCCGATGTGCCCGGCATGAATCAAAAAGTTGCACAGACCGTTCAAACGGCTTTAAGCAATTCTAATAAACCGTCTAAATGATTAAGATAATTTTTTTAGATCTTCAACAAGCTCTTTAACCGCATCTGCAGATTTCTGCAAAGCGGCATTTTCGCCGTCGGTCAGTTCGATTTGAATGACTTCTTCTATGCCGTTTGCACCCAGTTTAACCGGTACGCCGATGAACAAACCGTTAATTCCATATTCACCTTCAAGATATGCCGCACATGGCAGAATTTTTTTCTTGTCTTTTAATATGGCCTCCGCCATCTCAACAGCAGCGGAAGAGGGCGCATAAAATGCACTTCCGGTTTTTAAAAGACTGACGATCTCACCGCCGCCTTTTCTCGTCCGATCCACAAGCGCCTCGATTTTTTCAGCAGACATTAACTCTGTAATCGGTATCCCGGCCACCGTCGAATAGCGGGGAAGGGGAACCATGGTGTCACCGTGCCCGCCCAGAACAAAAGCATGTGTATTTTCAACAGACACATCCAGTTCCATGGAAATAAATGCTCTGAACCTGGCGGAATCGAGGACGCCGGCCATGCCGATCACCCGGTTTTTGGAAAATCCGCTGATATCATAAGCAACATGACACATGGCATCCAACGGATTGCTGACAATAATAATAATGGCATCAGGGGAATGTCTAGCAGCTTCAGCCGTTACATTTTTCATGATATTCATATTGGTTTTGATCAAATCATCTCTGCTCATTCCGGGCTTTCTCGGAATCCCGGCTGTAATGATGATAATATCAGACCCCGCGGATGCTTCATAGGTATTGGCACCTTGAATAAACGCATCATGTTTTTCAATCGGTGCCGCTTCAACCAGGTCCAGGGCTTTTCCCTGAGGCATCCCTTCGGCAATATCTATGAGAACAACATCACAGAGTTCTTTTTCAGCAAGCCTCTGAGCAGTCGTTGCCCCGACATTTCCAGCTCCAATAACTGTAACTTTTTTATCCATAACCGTCTCCTCTAATCAATTTTTAATGCAGTATTAACCATTAAACTGAGAATTTATATTAACTGTAAGTATGCATTACTTATATATGTTATTATGTCAATAGTTTTTTGTCAATAATTATAATTACTTGATATTTTAATATAAAATTAATACACGACAGTGTAAGCATCGCTTACTTAAAGCGTAGTTGCCGTATCACTGCTTTTGAAAGACATGCTAAAATACCATACTTGACAATATTTATGAATATAGGTATTTAACTATAGAGGAAGATTAACATATTTAATATAATCAACTCCAGTAAAAACGGTTGCCATAATAGAAAATATAAACCTATTTCTTCTTTTCAATTTTTTAATCCAAAACTTGATGGATTCGTAAAAAGTCAAACAACGGCTATTTATTGTTTTTTGTCATCAATAAATTCATACGGTTAAAAAAACAATTTTTCCCCAATCCGACTTTTTACGGAGACAACAAACTTGAACAGTTAATAAAGAATGAGTTTAAAAAACACCATAATGATAGATAAAACGACTGTTCAATCAATATCATCCCGACAAAGTAAATTCAAAAGACGAACCATAACAAAAGATTTAACGATCAGTCTTGTTTTGATCGTTATTACCGTGTCAATGATTGCGATCGGTTCCCATTATTTTTATGCCTCCGTAACTGAAGAACAAAGGCTTGAACAGATTGCCGACGAATACCAGTCTTATTTGATTGAAAGTCTTGAATTGCCCATCTGGACATTGGATCGCAAAATATCAGCAAAAATCGCAGAATCATATTTTAACAATGAATTGGTTGAAATGATTCAGGTCAGTGAAAAGTTTTATGATTCAAACCGTTTCCTTTATAATAAAATAGTTTTTGATAAATCAAAATCAAATAAATCAGATTTGATTATTCGGGAATTTCAGATTCGTCATAACGGAAGAAGCATCGGCAATGTAAATTATATTGAACTTTCAGAAGGTGTTTAGTCTCATCGGTTTATTTATAATATGTAATATATCGTTCATTATTCAGTTTTTTTGTTCAATCAATAGCCCTAATATGCTATAGAGCAATAATTATAGTAAATTTTAATCGGGACATATCAGATGGATCTTGGGGAGAAAATAAAAAAATATTTCAAGGAGGCGGAACTCTATAGGTCACATGGATTGCTGGTAGACGCTCTTGAAAAATATAAATCAGTTGAAGGTCTTGTCAAATCAACCCGGACCATTCGAAACCAACAGGGAATTCTGAAACAAATTGCATTAAAGATCGAATTAACAAGCAAAAAAATTCAAAAATCGGATGGACCGAAAACAACGCCTGAAGTAGCCGAAGACGCTCAATCGCTTATGAAAGAGATGTTCAGCTTTGATGATCCTGAGGCAAAAGGGTCATCGGCTTTAGGGGGAGCAATCGCTCTGGCCAAATTCGGGCAATATGATAAAGCCATTGAAGAGTTGAATCGATTGCTCGAGTATGACAGCCTCCGCCTTGATGCGGCAAAAAATATTCTCTGGTGTTGGATTCAGCAAAATTATACGGATTATGCTGTGTCGCTTTATCAAAAATGGCGCAAGACCAAATTATTTCCGCCAGAAGAAGCTGATTCCATACAAAGTTATTTTAATGAACTGATGGATAAAGCAGGAGTTGACCACGAAATTGATGAACTGGAATCTCAACGGACCGTTGAACCGGATTCGGAAATAGATGATGATGAAATCCTGGATATCAGTTCTGTCAGGTTTGTTTTGCCAAGAGGGCCAAAGGAAGGCGAAAAAATTGAACTGGAAATTAGCTTCCAGTCGGGAAAATACATTCGAATGATAATTTCCAGAAGGGAAAAGGATCTGATTGACAGTATAAATCCCGGTGATCTGCTCAAGGAGATTATGTTCTATTCTCCGGTAGCCATATTCTCCGGAGAAGGATATGTTTCATCTAAAAATGAAATAGATGCAGGTCCGAAAAAAGGTGATTACAGCCTTGAAATTAAAATCATTAAGATTGTTTCATAATGTTTTGAATTCTGCAATCGTTAGGTTCTCAAAGAAAATTAAATTTCATAATGGATTTTTTTGGAGTTGAAAATGGCGGTAATTAATCTGAGAAATCGGCAAATTGAATGCAAGCTTGTTTTTTATGGACCTGGCCGAAGTGGTAAAACAACGAATCTTGAATATATTCACAGGGCGTTTAAAAAACAGGTTACCGGTAAAATGATTTCCATTGATACGGAAGGTGACCGGACTTTGTTTTTTGATTTTTTACCCCTTGGATTAGGAAAAATTAAGGGATGTGACGTAAAAGTACAATTATACACTGTCCCCGGTCAGGTGAAATATAAAGCAACCCGGCAGCTGGTTTTAAAAGGAGTTGACGGGATCATATTTGTGGCGGATTCACTTGCCGTCAGGCGGGAAAAAAATATGCATTCACTAAAAGATCTTCATGAAAACCTGTTAAAAATGGGGTTGAGTATTCGAAAAATTCCCCTTGTGCTTCAGTATAATAAACGGGATCTTGAGAAAAAGGGATTACCGACAATGTCGATTCAGAAAATGGAGCATGAACTGAATCGCCAACTTAAAGTCCCGGCATTTTCTGCCTGTGCCTTGTCCGGGGACGGGGTTGCCAACACATTAACTCAGGCACTTAAACTGACATTACAGTCGCTACAGAATGAATTTAAATGGGCACAATAACAAAATGATGAGCTCTAACATTGTATTAAAGGGAAGTCTGAGTTATCTTAGCCTGGGAGAACTGCTTCAACTGTTTGGCGGATCCGGAAGCACCGGCATACTCAAATTGACGAGTATGCATACGGAAGGTCCCGGTTTTATCTATCTCATTGACGGCAATCCTGTGGATGCTGAATATCAGAATCAAAAAGGCCAGGATGTTTTGAATTCATTTTTTGGCTGGATGGATGCACAATTTGAATTCAGTGATGAAAAGATTCTGCACCGTAAGACGATTCAGAAAAATCGGATGGAGATTATTCTTGATGGATTGCGAATGCTCGATGACGGATTAATCAAAAAGATAGGCCAAACAACGCCAAAAAAATCAAAGGCCGAAATTAAGGATGAGTCCGGTATTCCCATAATCAAAGGACCGCTTGTTGATTACCTCTATATCGTTGATGAGGATGGTTTCTCTGATGGTCAGGAAATCGTTGTTCAGGAAAAGTTTGGTAACTGGTTGTGGGTGATCCTGGAAGGAACGGTTGAGGTTGTCCGTTTGTTACCGGAAGGTCAGGTAGTGATCAGTAAATTGGCAGAAGGCGCATTTATCGGTAGTATCAGTTCTTTAAAGGAAAAAAGCAATGTACGAAGTGCAACCGTTACGGCTGTGGGAGATGTTCAGCTTGGTGTATTGGATTATCATCGAATTTTAGAAGAGTTTTCCAAACTATCTGAAAATTTGAATAATGTTTTATATTCTATTGAACAGCGATTGATACAAGTTACAGCTATTTGTGCAAATTCACTTGTCAAAAAAATAAAAATCCATAAAAACATGGGGGAACTTAAGGAGTTAAACTTTTCCGAAAAAACCGACGATAGAATCCTTAAAATAATTTCCGGAGAAGCAGTTGTCGTTAAACAAATAAATAATCGTTTTGTTCAATTGTGCCTGTTAAAAACAGATGATGTTCTCGGAAACATCCCTTTTTTAGGCACTTCCCATGAACCGCATTCAGCCACAGTTTTTGTTTCTGATAATTTTCAGACGGAAGAAATTAATTTAATTGATTTAAAAGAAGAATATGACGAGTTATCCACTACATTAAAGAATATGATTTTGCATACATCCACTTGTTTATCTGTAACGACCGGAAGACTGATAGATGTTTTAAAAAATTTCAAAGGCAAATGATTGAATGACCATTAATTCTTTTATTATTTTTGTATAAAATAATAATATGTTATATGAACACCATGTATTCATTTTTTTGTAATTGCTAAAAATATTTCTTAGGGATAAGGAGTTAAGTAATGGGAATCAATAAACGCAAACATGAGAGAGTCGACGCATTAAATCTTTTATCCTATGTTATTCTTGATGTGGATGGCAAAGAGTGGGGTCAGGGGATGGGTCGAACATTAAATATCAGTGAAAACGGTCTTCAACTGGAAACCCATGAACCGATTGATACCAAAAATATTTTACAAATCTCAATTGGAATTGAGGATGAACTTGTTGAAATTAAGGGCAAAGTTGTATACACCAATCGAGGTGATTCAGGCAAGTTTGAAGCCGGTATCGAATTTATTCAAGTCAAGCAGGATGCCCTGGTTGTGTTAAAAAAATATATAAATGAATTTAATAAGCAATTTAATGAATAGGTTACAATCTTTTTTTAAAGTAACTATTTAATTATTAGTACCAAGGATGTTTTTAATGGCAAGCAAACCAATTTTTGAAACTGATTTTCCCGAACTTCAATTGATCAAAAGAGGAAAGGTCAGAGACATTTATGATCTGGATGATAAAATTTTAATGATCGCAACAGATCGAATATCAGCCTATGATGTGATTATGCCGAATCCGGTTCCGCGAAAAGGCGAGATTTTAACCCAGATATCACTTTTTTGGTTTAAAATTATGGAAGACATTGTTTCAAATCATTTGATTTCAAGTAATGTCGATGAATATCCCGAATCATGCCGACCTTATGCGGATGCTTTACGCGGCAGAAGCATGTTTGTCAAAAAAGCTAAACCATTGCCGATTGAGTGTGTTGTTCGCGGATATATTTCCGGCTCCGGCTGGAAATCATATCAAGAGTCCGGAGAAGTTTGCGGTATAAAACTGCCGCCTGGCCTGAAAGAATCCGACCAGCTTACGGAACCAATTTTTACCCCATCTACAAAAGAAGAACTTGGTGCGCACGACATTAACATTGATTTTAGTGAGGCGGTTAATATGGTTGGCCTTGAACTGGCTGAGCAGGTCAAGGATTTAAGTATATCCATTTACAAAAAAGGGGCTGCACTTGCCGCAGAAAAAGGAATTATTATTGCTGATACCAAATTTGAATTTGGAGTTATTAACGATCAATTGGTTTTAATTGATGAGGTTTTAACGCCGGATTCATCAAGATTCTGGCCGAAACAAACCTACCAACCCGGTGGTCCTCAGAACAGTTTTGATAAACAATATTTACGGGACTATCTGACTTCCATAAACTGGGATAAAACCCCTCCCGCGCCATTACTTCCCGAAGAAGTAATTCAAAAAACATATCAGAAATATATGGA
This sequence comes from Desulfobacteraceae bacterium, assembly GCA_014237465.1. Taxonomy (GTDB): domain Bacteria; phylum Desulfobacterota; class Desulfobacteria; order Desulfobacterales; family Desulfosalsimonadaceae; genus SURF-3. Next base: position 56,109 of record JABZFM010000017.1, read on the forward strand.
GGCACTGACCTCCCTTACCAATTAATTCATCTCATGCATTTTGTTTCTGATACGGTTAAAATTAATCATATTGATTCTACTGATACCACGTTTAAAATAACTAACGAAATATCGACTGATGATCTTATCAAATCGATAAATCATGTCGGGTTAATATCACCTCCGATTCTAAAACTTAAAGCTAACAACAGATATATTGTTGTTAGCGGTTTTAGAAGGATCGCTGCCTGTCATTTTTTAGGCTGGGGGCACATTGATGCACGGATTGTCAGTGTTGATGAAAGTGATTTGAACTGTTTTAAACTTTCAATTGCCGATAACGCCCAAAACAGGCAGCTTAATGTAATTGAACAGGCTGTCTCAATATCAAAGCTTTCGATATTTTTTTCAAATGATGATGTCGCATTAAGTCAAGAATCAAAAAAATTAGGCCTGAATGTAAATACGGGACTGATAAAAAAGCTAAAAGAAATAAATACAGTTCATGCTGAACTGAAAAAAAAAATAGCAACTGGTGTGATTCCACTTACGATCGGTCTTGAACTTGGCGAACTTGAACATGGAACTGCCATCGTATTTTCACAAATCATCGAAGAATTAAATCCAACCTTAAATCATCAAAAAGAAATTATTCGCCTGTCAAAAGAGATTTCCAGATTAAACAATGTGCCGATGTCTGATATAATCAACGACTGTATTATTGCCGATACCATCAATGACCCGGAACTTGACCGGAATCAAAAAATTAAAAAAATTCGCCGTAAATTAAAGCAGATTCGATACCCGGAAATCGTTCGTTTTGAAACAAAATATTTTGCCCTCATGCAACGTATCAAATTACCGGAATCAATTCATCTGATCCCGCCTGTAAATTTTGAGGGTAATACGTATTCAATTAATTTAGTTTTTCAAAATTTGGCCCAATTCAAAGATATCAATAAAATATTAAATAAAATGCAGAATCATCCTGATTTTGCAAAAATCATAGAAAAAGAACTTGAAGATAACTGACTTATATATTGATAAAGAAGTTCTGGATTATCCTGCAACAAATGTCATTTGTGATCGCCTTAATACTTCCTTCCAGGTAGTTAATAACGCCGAAGACGTCTATGGTATATTCGCCAACGTCAAGACCCCTGTTGAGAAGGGTAAAAAAACACTTTTTCTAACCAAAAACAAAGGAAAATTTATCAGACAATGCCCCGGAACTGATTATTACACATGTTGCAATTATATGATATTGCACTTCGGGATCTTTTGTACAATGGATTGTTCATATTGCATTTTGCAGTCATATTTTCATCCGCCGTTACTTCAATTTTTTGTAAACCATAAAGACCTCGAAAAATCCCTTGACCATCTTTTTTTGCAAAAAAAACTGACTCGCATTGGTACGGGAGAATATACGGACAGCCTGATATGGGAAGAAATCTACCCATTTGCTGAAATGCTGGTCTCAAAATTTTCCAGACAGTCCCATGCGATCCTGGAGTTAAAAACCAAAACAGTCAATATCGAAAACTTATTATCTCTCAGGCATAATCGAAAGACAGTCGTGTCCTGGTCTTTGAATACGGAACGTGTTGTAAAGAGTGAGGAAAGGCAAACGGCCAGCATTAAGGCAAGACTGACCGCAGCTGTAAAATGTCAGGAAATGGGATATCCGTTGGCGTTTCATTTTGATCCACTTATTATTTATCCGGGCTGCGAAGAAGATTACAAAAAAATTATTAAACAGCTGTTTGCAAATATACTGCCAGAAAATATTGTTTGGATCAGTCTGGGGTCATTTCGATTTATGCCGGCATTAAAATCGATCATTGAACAAAGATTTGATCAGTCAAAAATTGTTTACGGTGAATTTATCAAAGGGATTGATGGCAAAATGCGGTATTTTAAACCACTGCGTATTAATTTTTATCGCCAGATTGTTTCATATATCAGGGAAATCGCACCCAATGTAACTGTTTATTTTTGCATGGAAGATGATGAGGTGTGGCTTAAAACATTAGGTTTTACGCCATCTGAATATGGGGGACTGCCAATGATGCTTGATAAAAGCGCGTCGCGACATTGTGATGTTTTTTAAAAATTATTATAATATTTTAAAACACAAATCAAAAATTCTTTATTTTTCCAGGTATATTGAATCGTCGGAGGATGCAGTGCAACAAGGGAGTTGAACATATTTTACTACTCGACCATTAAAAATAAAAAAATTTTAATCTTTTTTTAACCTTCTTTTAATCTTTCCTGCTTTATATTCGAACTGTCCTCGTGAAATGAGTAATTTTCAATCAAAAAAAGGTTGATACGGATTACAGTTTTTTGGGGAAGGTTCAGTATAAAGTCATATCATGAAGGGAGTTATGATGATGCAGCTATGGAGTTCACAAAAATAGCCAAAAGCGGAATTAAAAATGGTCAACTTTTTTATAATCTTGGAAATACTTATTTAAAGCAGGAAAATCTCGGACAGGCTGTTTTGTGGTATGAGCGAGCCCTTACCTTAATACCAAGAGATCCGGACCTTCAGTTTAATTTGAAATATGCCTGCGGTCTGGTAAAAGATAAGTCTGAAGAACATACATCTCCACTCATTAAATCCTTATTTTTCTGGAATTATATTTTATCTTTTTCTGAAATCATCTGGCTGAGCATCGGTTTTTCCATTTGTTTTTGGCTAATGGCGGCTTTGCGGCTTGTCTTTGCTAAAAGGTTAAGATCATTATTTTCAAATATTATTTATTACACTTTAATGAATATAAGCGCTGTTCTGATATTAACCAGCTTCAATAATTATTACCAATTCACATATGCGAAACAGGCCATAATTCTTCCTGAAAAAATATCCATACGTTCAGGCCTTTCAGATGATTCAACAGAGTTGTTTGTTCTGCATGCCGGATCCAAAATCAAAATTCAATCAGAAAAAAACGACTATGTGAAAATCTACTTTTCAGACGGCAAATTGGGATGGATAAGACGTTCTTCCATCGGAATCATTCATGCCTAGTGTCGCGTCAACTCTGAAATGAACAGAATAATTTTTTGCAAAAACTTTATTTTCACTTAGACAATCCGGATTCCAAGGGTATAAAAAGAATTCGGGGCAAAGAGATTCCGCTTGGCGTCAGAATTATTGCGGTTGCGGATTACTTTGAAGCACTGACTGCCAACCGGTATTTCAACGAATCGATGCCGCCGGAGCAGGTCATTGATATTGTAAAGGATAAAAGCAGGACTTTTTTTGACCGGAAAATTATTGATGCATTTATCAGTTATTATCGGAACGAATTTTTAAATAATTCAACCCGGCGTGCATCATCCGGGTGAACCATTTAACGACTTTCGTCCTCGGCATGTGATAACGGGGGTATAAGTGAATCGCCGGGGGTTTAGAAAAAATTCCTTGAAAACTTCATAAAACTCATTAAACCCGCCTTTGAATTCATTAAAGTCATATCCGGACTGTTTGGCAGCAACCTCTGCTTTTGTTATCCAGTTGAAAATATTGCTTTGATTCAGTTCGCCATAAAACAGATGATGTGCATATAGGTCCACATCAATATTTTCAAAGTTTAAGTCATACAGATATGAGTATAGTTTTCTGCCGGCATAAGGGTCAAAATTTTTATTTGTTTCCAGTTCATTCATCAACCCTGCAAGGCTTCTTATTAACGCCTCCGGGGCTTCAAAATGATTTAAGCAGTTATGATCAAGATCAATCAGGCAGATAATTCCGCCTGGTTTCAATATTTTAGTGAGGTTACGGACAATTTCAAAACTGGTTAATCGATGGTATTCAAGCAGAAAACGAACCCAGATAAAATCAAATTCGCCGATATCGTCCAGAGAATTACAAGCATTTTTGCAAAGAAAATGAATGGAATCACTTTTAAAATTGTGATTCGCATCTTTAATCCGGATTTTTGAGTTGTCAATGCCGACAATCTCACCACCAGGTTCTATTAATTTCTTTAAATAGAAAGTTGTTTTGCCGGCACCACATCCAATATCCGCAACCCGCATTCCAGGTTTAATTCCCGCCCATTTTGCCTGTTTCTCAAGTGTTGCACGATCAGTTTTGAGTTTCAGACGAAGCGTCTCCTGATCACTCTCCATCAGGTAATTATATGCAAACATATCTGTCATATCTTTTGTTTCCAAGAACTTTCAGTAAATATCAAACGGAGACTTGACCCCCTATTAATTAATTTACTATCATTTAAAATATCGACAGTCAATATAATCTTTTGATATTTAGAGAAATTCTTAAAATAATAATTTTTAAGGCATGATATTTAGGAATTTTGCTAAGGAATGATTAAAAATAGCGTATAATTCAAGCTGGTTATGAATTAAATGAGATAATTAAAATTTTTAAAATAATCATCTGTATGCAGCATATTCAAAGCCCAAAGGTTATATGATTTTTCATATTTTAAAGAATGGGTATCAGCATAATCAGCGGGAAATAATAGTACAGGAAATTTTTTTTCTTTATATTTTTCAGAAAGTGTTGAAACAGCTGAAAGTATAATTTCAGGCGACAGGTTTTCAGGATCAATAACAAACACGTTGATGCAGTTTGTTAAATCAGACATATTGACCGCAAAATCTGAAATATTTAACATGACAACAGCTTTTAAAGTGTAGTCATGTTTCAAAGAATAAAGTCGACGTTCTCTTTTTAATTTAATTTTTGCATATTCACTTGACAAATCATGGCGATCGGTCATTTCAGAATCAGGTATCAGATCAAGTGCATCGAGCATCAAACCACCGGATTGATGCTCATAGAAATATTCAAGATCTTCGAGATCGCTAAATTCGGATTTGTCTAGATTCCAGTTCTCGGGTAATTCCGGATTGATCCTGGTCGATTTGCGATAATGAAAATATGCAAATGTATCGACTGAACATGCTTTGGGATCCTGAATATTTTTGGCAACACCGCCAAAAAAATGATTTGGAAAATGATTTTCAGGTCTGAAATAACATATCAGATAATCCATATGACTTGAAAAAAGACGGTGAGAATCATATGCGTACGCCCCAATCTGGTTTAATATCTCAATACCGACTTTCAGCTGATATTTTGACATGATTGCTGCCAGATGTTGAATTAACCAGGTGTTATGATAAAACCTGAGCATCGACATGTGACCGAGGATCTCTCCTTTTTTCTGCCAGATAAAATGGCGGGCAATATTAGACTCCCGGGTATACAGCTTTTCATAAGTTGTTTTGATCTTTTTTTTGTTTTCATGAATGAAAGAATACTTTTTCGGATAGATAAATCCGCTTTTAAAAAAGAAATCCCATAATTTTTCCATATCAATATCATTACAGATATAAAAATTTTTATTATTCGTTAGATGTAAGAGCGATAACAGTCGTATATGATCCTCTGATTTCATATCAAGAAATACAATACCGCATTTTATCATCCGCAAGCTGTTATCTGTTTCAAAAGCTTTTCGATAAACAACCTGGGCTTTACAGGGAAAATTAAAACTGTTTGCAAAGTTAAGTGTCATCGCCGGAATAATCATTCCGGGTAAAAGGACGGAACTTTTTTCTTCGTCTTCAACCGATACCCCTGAACCGGACAAATCGATGACTTTAAAATTGACCAGTTTGTTAGTAAATGGATGATTGAATTGAATATCCGGAGACGGTGTGATTGCTAATCGAATGCTTCGGTAAACTCTGGGGTTAAACCTCTGAATTGTTTCATGAATGGGTTGAAATACGGCCTTTCTCTTTTTTGAAGTACCGGAAGCCTTTAATATGGTGCATTCTCCAGAATAAAGAGTTTCCTGATCATTAGATACAATCAGGTTTACTTTATCCTTTAAATTAATCCATTGAAAAGGCTTCTTGGGCGAGTATTCTATTTCTACTTGTAAGGATATGGAGCTGAACTCAACAAGTTTTCCGGAAAAAATAATGCTGTTTTGAATCAGTTGGACGTCAAGGTTGTTGCATGGAAACCTTTTTGCCTTACGGGCGCTTGTTTGTGATGATTTTTCTGGGAGCGTGAAACAAGCACCTCTGTGGTTAATGCATCTGAGTTCTGCATCAACCGTAATAATGCTTCGTGCGTCTTTAATTACAAAATTGAGGAATTGATAAGTGGTGATCAGCTTATTGATATTCGGTAGATCTTTCCAGAGGCAGACCAGTCTTTTGCCAAAGCAGGGTTGAGGGCTTCCATAGAAAGAAATTACCTGCTTTTCATGAATATGTTGAAAATTAATACAAACAGTTTCATCTTTAAAGTTAATATTGTTTAATTGATTGACGAGAAATTTGCGTTTAACTGTTTTATCGGTTTGAAGTTTTTTGGGTTTCTGTAACACCTCAAGATCCGTATCAATTATACGTAACGAGGCCTCTGATGTATCCACCACGCCATCTGGAGCATCATTGTCTATGATTTTTTCGATATAGTCCATATGCTCTCAAAAGAAAGTTTTGTATTATAATTTCCTTGGATAATTTACTTATTTTAATATGTTTTTATCCTTTAAGTCAAGAAAAATTCTTTGTATTCCGATAGGTTCTATTTCCATCTTTTGAAAATCACATAGTTGTGAGCTTTTACGATTATTAAGACATTATTATAAAACTAATTAATTTTTCTAAATAATTTTGCTTGACTTATCATATAGGTGAATTTATTTATTTAATTAAATTGTTCGGGTGCTTTTTTAAAAGCATAATAGGGAACCCTGTGAAAATCAGGGACGGGCCCGCCGCTGTAATTGGGGATGAACGTCGCTTACTGCCACTGCAGAAAACTGCGGGAAGGCGCGACAAGTAAATTGATCCAAAAGTCAGAAGACCTGCTTGAACAATTTGACTGTTTTTCTCGGTAAAAAAAAAGTCATATGATCTGAAGATAAAAAGGGAAATCTCAGGGTCGTTTTTATTGATCCGGGGTTTCCCTTTTTTTGTTTTTAAGGCTAAATTTTAAATTATTAATATAACATCTAAGGAGTTTTTAATGAAACGGTTTACTTTTTTAGTTTTTTTATTTTGTTCGTTTTTTATTATTGCAGGTGGTGTTGATGCGCAAACAGCAGATTTTGAAGATTTGTCGCTTGATGTGGAAAGCTACTGGAACGGATCAGACGGTTCCGGTGGTTTTGTCAGCGGCGGTGTCGAGTTCAGCAATAATTATAATTCAGACTGGTTTTCCTGGGACGGGTTTGCTTATTCAAATATAACAGACACAACAGCTGAAGGGTTTGGTGCGCAATATAATGTAATTACCGGCAGCGGGGCAGATGCCAGCGAAATATATTCGGTAGCATATATCAGTTCTTTTGCGGCAACTCCCCCCACCATAAGCCTTAACGAGGAACAGGTTATCTCCGGTGCTTATTTCACAAATAATAATTATGCCTTTTATTCAATGACCAATGGTGATGACTTTTCAAAAAAATTTACCGACGATGATTGGTTTAAGCTGACCATCACAGGGTTTGATGCTGATGGGTCAGAAACCGGTAAAGTGGAATTTAATCTGGCTGATGGAACCAATATCGTTGATACCTGGACATGGGTTGATTTAAACGGACTGGGGGCAGTCAAGCAGCTGACATTTGGGGTAAGTTCAACGGATAACGGCGATTTTGGCATGAACACCCCGGCTTATTTTTGTATGGATAATTTTAACAAAAAAGACAGCAGTGACGACAGCACCTGTTTTATTCATACGATGAAGTCTGAGTTTATATCCTGGCAATAAAGCTATGATGAAGAAGAAAATTTTTATCAAAATATTTGTTTTTGCCGCAAGCCTGTTTTTGTTGCTGCATCCGATTTTTTTGTTTGCCCAGGATAATGAGATCAGTGATGAAGAAGAGGAGAATCCGGTTCAGTTTGAACTGGATGCCATTGTCGTTACCGCAAACAAGGTTCAAGAGCCGATTTCCGATATTCCCAAGCATGTAACTGTCATATCCAGTGAAGACATCAAGGAGTCAACTGCTAAAAATATTATTGAGTTACTGGCCCAGGAAGCGGGAGTCAACGTTCGAACCACTTTTGGAAACGATAAACAGGCGGTGGTTGACCTCAGGGGGATGGGAGATACCGCGGCAAGCAATGTGATTGTGATGGTTGATAATCTGATGTTAAACGCAGCGGATCAATCCGGCCCCTCAATCTCTTCGGTGCCAATTGAAGAAATAGAGCGTATTGAAATCGTTCGGGGGGCCGGTTCTGTTGTATATGGAAACGGAGCAGTGGGTGGGGTTATAAATATCATTACCAAAAAGGCGGGGAAAACGTCTTCCATAGATTTATACTCGTCTTATGGCAGCTATAATACATTTGACCTTCGGGGCTCGCTTAACGGAAACATTAAAGATTTATATTTAAATCTTAATGCCGGTCTGCATGATTCTGATGGATACAGAGACAATGGATTTTTTCGAAAAAAGGATATCAGCGCAAAATCAAGTTATGCAATAAATGATCGTTTTTCTTTCTTGTTATCTGGGTTTTATTATGAGGACGAATACGGTCTTCCCGGTCCGATCAGCAAGGAAGATATCAATTCCGGATCCAGGCGGGTTTTAACGGATCGTCCGGATGACTCCGGAGAAACGTCTGAAGCAAGGGGACGGTTTGAATTTGATATGGATTTTGAAAAGTGGGGAACGCTGAACCTGATACGCGGATATCATTTAAGAGATAACCGGTATATCATCGGTTTCAATCCCCAGATTCCCCGAAGCGATCAAAAAGATAAAATTGACGAAGATACAAGACAATTTGACCTTAATTACGTTAAAAACTATACAAGCGGTGGTCAAACGCAAATGGTTCAGTTAGGAATTGACCATTATATAACCGATTATATCCGGGAAGAAAAGCCGGACGGTCCACGAAAAAACAGTGAAACTGAAAGTTTTGGAATTTTTATCAATAACAGATGGTCGCTCACTGATAGTCTGATGTTGAGCGCCAGGGCCCGTTATAACAACTTTCAGGGGTATTTTCGGACTGATGAAAAAAAACTTTTTGATGACGTCAAAATCTGGGTCAACGGCGATACCACTATGTCTGAATGGGATAATAGCGCATATTCTATTGGTTTTACATATTCCATGTCCCCTAAAACTTCGTTTTTTTCAAGCTACGCCACCAGTTTTCGAATCCCGAATGTTGATGAATTTGCCGAATGTGAAGAGGGGCTGCAGCCTCAGGAAGGCGTTAATATTGAAATCGGCGGCAGGTGGCAATTTGGCAGCTTTATGTCTATGACGGTTACCCTGTTCGATATTCGAATTGAAGATGAAATCTATTACAGTGATATCAACCGGAATTATGAAGACAAAACAATCCGGCAGGGCATTGAAACCGATTTCACATTATACACGACCGAAGATATTCGCATGTGGGGAAGCTATGCATTCACAAAAGCCGAATTTGACAAGAAAAACACGACAATTCCACTGGTTCCCGAGCACCGTGTTTCAGCGGGAATGCACTGGCAGATCATCAGTCAATTGGCGCTATCACTGTCAGGAGTATATACTGGGTCACGATTCGACGGCAATGATACGAATAACGACCGTTATGAGAAACTCGACGAATACATCGTTTTTGATAGTAAATTAACATATGAATACAAAAGTTTGATGATATTTGCCGGTATAAATAATATCTTTAATGAATTGTATTCAACAACAGCATACAATGAACAATATTATCCCATGCCCGGGCGGACGATTTATGGAGGCATCCGGTGGACATATTATTAATCCGTAAGCACACATATGGTTTGTTGTTTTTGAAAATTCACCAGGTTTTTCAAATTTGTCTGATTCTATTTTTTATTCCTATCTTTTATTCTTTTGCAGGCGCTGTTTCGTATTCTCCAGTAGCAGGACAGGAAGGGTCTATAGCCATCCATATGGATAATCCGGTGTTAATCGGCTGGGCAAACGGATATGAAAATTATGAAATCGGAACTGACGTTGACGAGGTATGGCAAACCCCTGAATATGCCCTTGGTAAGGCAATTGGCACATCCTATGACATCGTTTCCTTAGGGTGCGGTGGAAGTATTACAATGATTTTTGATCCTCCCATTGAAAACGGCGAAGGGTGGGATTTTGCGGTATTTGAGAATTCGTTTAATGACTATAGTCTGGAACTTTCTTATGTCGAAGTGTCAAGCAACGGAATTGATTTTGTCCGATTTGATAATATATCTTTAACACCTGATCCGGTCAGCGGTTATGGAAGTCTTGATACCACATTAATCAACGGGTTTGCAGGTAAATTCAGACAGGGCTATGGCACACCGTTTGATTTGTCAGACATTTCAGAAAAGCCGGAAGTTCAATCAAACATTGTAGATATTTCCCGTATCACCCATGTGAGAATTGTTGATATTATCGGCGATGGGAGTTTTTTTGATTCTGAATCCAATGTTATTTATGATCCGTATCCGACCGTCAACAGCGCCGGGTTTGACCTGGATGCAATCGGGGTATCAAATGGTGCACCGTACCCGGAGGGCGGCATAACAGAAGGCCCATCACCTTTGCCGCCCGAACAGGAAGGGGAAGCCGGATTCGGCGGGCAGAGCGGATGTTTTATAAATACCATGTTTTAATCGACTCATAAACGTTAAAAACAAAATCTTGTCCTCAGTTCCATGAAGCCTGCCTGTGTTTTCTGGACGAGTTCTTGGGAGTTCTCCTAAACATATCTTCTAATTCTATAAAACCTTGGTGCTTTTAGTAATGCGTGGAGTCTGAATTTTTTGAATTTAAATCGGGATTATTAACAAAGAGAATATATCCGACAGGTTAGAATTTGACTTTGAGGTTATCTTGTTTTATATTAAAAATTCTAACTAATAAATGTTCGGCATATAATAATTTACTAATCACAGACCCCAAGAGGACACAATGGCGCGATCATTCAAAAATGGAAATTCTATTTCCGCCGTCACTGCCAAGCTTATTGACATTATCCTTAAGATGCCGTTTGATCAGAGACGCCGCCTGTTGTCTGACTTAACGGAAACGCAGGGCATAAACTCGAGAAAACATGACCGCAAAGACTATCTCATGAACGTCCAGTATATGGCCAATGATCAACTTTATAATGGCTTTATCAACAACATCAGTTCCGGCGGGTTATTTATCGAATGTCCGCAGGATACGATACAAAGGTTGAATAGCGGTCAACCCGTTACGCTGACATTTGATCATCCGGATAAGAAAATTCACATTAAGATCACCGGTGAAATAGCAAGAATTGAGAATTCCGGTTTTGCTGTCAGTTTTGATGACCTTCTCCAGGGATTGGTGGTACCTGACTGACTGAAATCGTCACCCATCAGATCTTGTTTTCCACAAAGAGTAACCTATATTTTATCCCTATCCCCTTGGATGAAACTGTTCATGAAGCTTCTTTAAGTGGTCTCTGGCAACATGCGTATAAATCTGTGTTGTCGAGATATCCACATGGCCGAGCATCATCTGAACGGCTCTTAAATCCGCGCCGCCTTCCAGCAAATGGCTGGCAAAAGAATGCCGAAAGGAATGCGGGGTAATCTTTTTATTAATTCCTGCCTGCTTGGCATATTTTTTTAAAAGCTTCCAAAACCCTTGACGCGTCATGGGTTTTCCAGCCCTGGCAATAAACATGAATTTACTGACATGATTTTTTAATAGAATTGACCGTGCATGAGTCACATAATCATTTATTTTTTCTTTGGCCTGACTGCCAATGGGAACAATGCGTTCTTTGGACCCTTTTCCGAAAGTCCTGACAAACCCCATCTCCAGATTAATGTCCTGGAGTTTTACATGAATCAATTCACTGACCCTTAACCCGGCGGCATATATCAGTTCGATCATGGCGACATCTCGCACGCCTCTTGGTTTGCTGGTGTCAGGAGTATTCAGGATTGTTACAATTTCTTCTATGGACAGCACATCCGGCAATTTAATACCGGTTTTGGGCAGGTCGACGATTCTTGTGGGATCTTTTTTTAAGACTTTTTCCTGGATCAGGAATTTAAAAAATCCCCTGAGAGTAACCAGATGGCGGGCCCGGGAACGTGTCGACAGGCCTTCATTTCTTAAAAGGATCAGATATTTTAAAATAACCGTTGTATCGGATTCGGCAATCAGATTAATTCTGCATGATTTTAAAAATATGACAAACTTTTTAAGATCACTAGAATATGAATCAATAGTCGCATCGGCCAATCCCTTTTCCACAATCAGGTAATTTATATATTGGTCGATCACTTCATGAATTGAGTTCATAAGAATAGAAGTCATAAAAAGAATCGAAAAAACCTAAGAAAATAAACTACAAACTTATCCCACACACGTAATATTTACGAAACCATTAATCCGATTCTGATATGAATAATTCCATTTCCAGGAGATTTAATACTTCGATACCATTAATAGTGACCAGAACCATATTTTCAAGTCGGATACCCCCCCAATCCGGCAGATAGATACCAGGCTCAACTGTAAACACCATATTTTCTTTAATCGTAATATCTTTTTCAATTAACGGGCTGATAGAAGGGGGTTCATGAACTGCCAGTCCCACACCGTGTCCCAGGCCATGACCGAAAAAGTCTTTAAACCCTTTTTCGGCAATATGATTGCGGGCAATATCATCTATGCTTTTGGAGCTGACACCGGGGCGTATCGCTTCAATGGCTTTTTGCTGGGCATCATAGACAATGGTAAATATTTTATTGAATTGATCGTCCGGTTTGCCCATGGTCACGGTACGGGTCATATCGCTGCAGTAGCCGTTTAATTTCGCGCCCCAGTCAAATAAGACCGGCTCATTGGCGTTTAACGTCCGGTTGCCGGGAATGGCATGGGGCAGGGCGCTGTTTTTGCCAAATGCTGATATAACAGGGAATGAAAGGGCCTGTGCACCGGCGGCCCTCATTTTTTTTTCCAGCTCCCAGGCGGCATCGGTTTCTTTGACTCCTTTTTTCAATTGCTGCAAAAACGCCTGAAAATCACATTCTGCAACTTCAACCGCTTTTATGATGGCTTTAATCTCATCATCATCCTTGATTACGCGCAGATCTTCAACCAGGTGAACGGTATCGATGAGTTTGACGGTAAGGTTTTGCAACTCCAGTTCCTGGCAAATTTTCACATACTGGTTGTATGACATGCGCAAGCCTTCAATGCCGAGCCGTTTTGTTTTGAGCTGCCTGAGTATTGCCGGAAGTTCTTTGACAAGGCCTTTTTTATAACACACGACATCGTACAGCGGGGCTTCTTCCTGTGCCTGGAGTTCAAATCTTGAATCAGTGGCTAAAATCAATTCATCCTGGGTTATAATCAGCACGCCGGCAGATTCATCAAACTGCGTGTCTTCTCCGGTATACCCGCTCAAGTATCGACGGTTTTCTTCAATGAGAACAAGAAAAGTATCTATTTGCTGCTTGGCGATTTGCTTGCGAAGTTGAGAGATTCGTTGGGACACCGAATTTTCCATTGTTGCCTCCGGTAGTTGTCAAGTGACAGTTGTTATTTGGCATGATATTTAGCGGTTGAAAGGAAGCCCGGCCTAAAATTTTTTTTTATTTCACCTTCCGCCTTATTCCTTAAACCTTCTACCTATTACTTTACAAAAGAACATGCTTGTCCAGAATAAAGCAGGTAAACTCGCCTGAAAAAACCGTTTCTTCGTTTCGATGGACGGTTACGAAAACAATATGTTTTCTGCCTTTTTTTGAAGTTGTTTTTGCTTCGGCAACAACTTTTTCTCCGGCTTTAACCGGTTTTAAAAATTTAACATCTGCGCCACCGAGAACCACATTCGGATCATTGACCGCCAGCATTGCCGCATAATCAGCCAGGCCAAAAACAAACCCGCCGTGCACCAGGCCCTGTTTGTCGACCTTCATGGAGTCATCTGTTTTCAGCTCAATCCGGCTGAAATCGGGTTCAACATTGACTGGTGTTCCGCATAATTTCGAATTGATTTCTTCATGTGTGATTATTTTCATATTCGTCAGCCTGTTTTTATTGTCATGTTCTCTCGAAACATTATTTTATTCTGCCGGAACTGTATTATATTTAATTTGATCATGTAACAAAAGCAGGGAGATGTGTCCAGTTATTGATAAAAAATCTTGCTTTCAGAAATGGAGTGCATTATTTTATGACCACCTGGTCATTTTGTTAAACATAAAAAATATTATATTTAAGTAACGGCAGAAGAATGGAATTTATAATCACAGACAGTCAAATAACAGGCATCAGAGAAAAAGTTATCAGCGACATACGTCTTGATGCGGATGATGCCCTGTTGCTGTATAAAAGTAATGATATTATCGGCATCGCCCATTTGGCGAATTTTGTTCGCCGGAAACGTCATGGTAAAAAGGCTTATTTTGTATACAATCAGCATCTTAATTATACCAATATCTGCATCAACCATTGCCGGTTCTGCGCATATTCACGAAACAAAGGCCAATCCGGGGCGTTCACACTGTCCATCGACGATGTCCGCAAAAAATTATTAGACAGAATTGACGAGCCCATTACTGAAATCCATATGGTGGGCGGGATCAATCCGGAACTGCCGTTTGATTATTATCTGGATTTACTCAAAACAATAAAAGAAATCAGGCCCAATGTTACCATAAAGGCTTTTACGGCAGTTGAAATAGATCATCTGGCAGGTCTTTCCGGCTTATCCTTAGAAGATACGATTCATACATTAAAGGCCGCGGGTCTTGAAATGACACCCGGCGGCGGGGCGGAAGTTCTGAGTGCCCGTGTACGAGATAAATTGTTTCCCCGGAAAATCGGTCATGATCGGTGGCTTGAAGTCATTACCAAAATTCATTCAGCCGGATTGAGCGCCAATGCCACCATGCTTTACGGGCACATTGAAACCCTTGAAGAACGTGTAAAACATTTTATTCGTCTTCGTTCCCTGCAGGATGAAACAAACGGATTTACCGCGTTTATCCCGCTGGCGTTTCATTCCCAAAATACGCCGATGTCGGATATCCCATCAACAACCGCTTTTGAGGATTTAAAAAATATCGCTATCGCCAGACTGATGCTGGATAATTTTGATCACATCAAAGCCTACTGGGTCATGATCGGGGAAAAACTGGCCCAGACAGCGTTGTCGTTTGGCGCGGATGATTTGGATGGAACCATTATCGAGGAAAAAATAACCCATATGGCCGGCGCCACATCGTCAAAAGGCCTGACACGCCCCAAAATCCGGAATATGATTCAATCTGCCGGTTGGGAGCCTGTGGAAAGGGATTCTTTTTATAATGAAATTTAATTAGGTGAATAGACTGAAGGCTAAAGACTGTTAGGTTTTATATATTGAGGTTTTCACAAATTTTTTTGAATCCAGGATTGATGCAAAAAAATATTAAACAATTTGATTGGAGGCTCATGTGATATTTTATTTCCTTTGGCTTCAGCCTTCAACCTAAACCCCTTATTTCTTAAATATTATGACAGACATTGAACGAATCACAGAAAAAGTTTTCAGCAACCAACGCCTGGATCGGCAGGATGCTCTTGAACTATTTGATAAGGCAGATTTGTTACTTCTCGCAGACCTTGCTGGTAAACGCCGAAGAGATCTTCATCCGGAACCCATTGTCACATATGTGTCGGATCGGAATATTAATTATACCAATGTGTGCGTGTCCGGATGCAAGTTTTGCGCGTTTTTCCGCCCTCCCGGCCATAAAGACGGATATGTGATTGAAACATCTGATTTAGACAAAAAGATTGAAGAAACCATTGCTCTTGGCGGTACCCAGATTCTTCTCCAGGGCGGAATGCACCCGGACCTTGATTTAAATTACTACATCAATCTGCTTCAACATATCAAAAGCAAATTTAACATTCATATTCACGGATTTTCGCCAACGGAAATTGCTTTTTTGGCCGATTTGTCATTATTGTCCATAAAAGAATTGCTTGAAAAATTAATTGAAGCCGGGCTGGATTCTATACCCGGGGGCGGTGCGGAAATTCTGGTGGATGAGATCCGTCAGAAAATCTCTCCCAATAAGTGTTCGGCTGACAAATGGCTGGAAGTCATGAAGACTGCCCATCACCTGGGCTTAAAAACAACAGCCACCATGATGTTCGGCCATGTTGAAGAAAAAACCCATATTATTGATCATTTGCTAAAGCTGAGAAATCTTCAGGATGAAACAAACGGATTTACAGCCTTTATTCCCTGGACCTTTCAACCGGGTAATACCAAAATTGATGTCAAGCCGGCAACTGCTGTTGAATATTTACGGGTTCTGGCAATTTCAAGGCTGGTGTTGGATAATATTCCGAACCTCCAGGTTTCATGGGTGACCCAGGGTGATAAGATTGCGCAGCTTGGTCAGGCATTCGGGGCCAATGATTTCGGTAGTACCATGATTGAAGAAAATGTGGTTGCCGCAGCAGGCGTTAAATTTCGCCTACCCCGGTCTGAAATTGTCCGTTTGATTGAAAATGCCGGTTACACTGCACGTCAGAGGGATTGTTTTTACAATGTCATTACGGCTTCCTAAAAAGTCCGACTTCTGCGTTGTGCTACATTCTTCGTTTCTTCATTGTACGATAAGTACTAATCATTACGAAGAATTAGCGCGCCTTGAATTTGGAGCTTTTTTCTTTGCCGTCTTGTTTAAATATTTACCGATAGTGTCATGTCATTGATTCGAAAAAATAGAAATAATATTAACCCATCTTCAATAATCCATAAATCTAGGTGGATTCTCATTGATCCTGAAAATATTCTGGAGAACGGGTTTGTAAGGACTGAATCCGGGAAAATCGTTGACGTTGGCCAGGGCAGGGGAGGTGATTTCAGCGAACAGATTGTCGATCATGGCCCCGGCGTTTTGATGGCTTCCCTGGTGAATTCCCATACGCACCTTGAATTATCTGCTTTAAAGAATAAAACTGATATTGATTCAGGTTTCATTCCCTGGATTAAATCCGTTATAGAAAAAAGAGATGAAGCTGGTGAAAAAAATCTTCTTGATGGCGTTTTTGCAGGGATTGAAGAAATGCTCGATTCCGGTTCACTGCTTATTGGCGATATTGCCAGCTCAGATTTCAGCTTTAGCCGGCAGCCTTTTTTAAATTCAAAAATATCCGGTGTATGGTTCAGGGAATATCTGGGCGTTGATTTTGAATATCCCTTAGACTGTGAAAAAATCAGTCCGGAAAAAACAATATCAGTTGCCGGGCATGCACCCCATACAACCGCTTCTGATTTGCTTGTCAAATTAAAATCTGTTGCTGGCAGGTATGGGTTGCCGTTTAGTCTTCATCTGGCGGAATCGGAAAATGAAGTTGAATTTTTAACCACTGGCAAAGGCGCCTGGGCGGATTTTTTAAATCAAAGAAAAATTGATACTTCGGCAATGAAATTAACTGGTGCCGGTCCGGTAAAATATGCGGATCAACTGGGCCTTTTAGATGAGAAAACTCTGGCGGTCCACCTGGTTTTTGCAGATAAAAACGATATTCGGCTATTATCTGAAAAAAACGTAAATGTCTGTCTATGTCCAAGAAGCAACCTGATTTTGCACCATCATCTTCCGGATGTGGCTTTGATGCTAAAGTCAGGATTAAACCTGTGTCTTGGCACCGACAGTCTGGCAAGTAATGATTCGTTGAGCCTGTTTGACGAAATGAAGTTTTTGTCACAGTTTTTTGCTGAGATTTCACCAAAGGATATTATTGCCATGGCAACCACCCATGGCGCGGCTGCACTGGGGTTTGAAAATCAGTTTGGCTGCCTGACTCCCGGAAGAACGGCAAAAATGATCTATTTGCCTGTTAAGGCAAACAATCCGGAAAGTGTTCTTGAATCAATTGTTGCTTCTGATTTTTTCGGGAAAATCGGCGTTATTTTTTAATTAGAGGTTTAACGAGAATTTGTTTTTTTATAGGGTGTGTTGAGACCTCTTATTAACGT
Organism: Desulfobacteraceae bacterium; assembly: GCA_014237465.1. Lineage (GTDB taxonomy): Bacteria > Desulfobacterota > Desulfobacteria > Desulfobacterales > Desulfosalsimonadaceae > SURF-3. Next base: position 74,118 of record JABZFM010000017.1, read on the forward strand.
TGGATTTTGTTCCTCTACCCAACCTACTTAAAACTGACTGCCATGCCAAAGGCATGGCTCGTAATAATAATTTGGATATTTCTCTATGCACAAAATTCATCAATTCAGTGAGGACAATAATGATGGATTCGTAAAAAGTCAAAAACAGTTGTTTATTGGCTTTTGCCATCAATAAATTCAATATGAAAAAAAATCAGCCTTCCCCAAATCCGACTTTTTACGGAGACATCATAAATAATCAATTGAAAATCGGGCGTATTAGTTACATCAATGTGGACCCGGTTTATTATCAATTTGATCATGAACCGATACCTGCCGGTATGCAGGTGATCAGCCGGCCGCCGGCTGTTTTAAACAAAATGCTTTCAAACAGTGAACTGGATATAAGTTCCGTTTCTTCGTCGGCATTTGCAAGGCATTCGGATCAGTGGTTGATTCTGCCTGACCTGTCAATTGCCTGTTATGGTAAAGTGCTGAGTGTGCTTCTGGTAAGTCGTCATTCTTTTGAAGAACTGCAGGACCGGACTATTCTGCTGACCGAGGAATCAGCGACAGCGGTTGATCTGGTAAAACTTATATTTTCTTTAAAAGGTATTTCTCCGGTATTTCAAAGGGGAAAAGTCACGTCGCCGGATGACTTAACGACCCTTGCCGGGACAGGACTCGTTATCGGAGATGCGGCGTTAAAGCACAAATGGGAAAATCATTTTGATTATGTGTGGGACCTTTGTGAGATCTGGAATCATATGACCGGCCTGCCGTTTGTTTTTGGTGTCTGGGCAGTCAGAAAATCCTATGCGAAAAAATATCCGGACAGAGTCTCAACGGTTCTGGAAAGGTTCAAGACATCCAAAGAAGAAGGACTTCGTAATATATCGGATATTGCCCGGTTGTCTGCTGAAAAAATCAGCATTGATCTTAATCTGTGCAGAACATATTTTAACAGTATGTATTACGGTATGGGTGACTCGGAACTGAAATGCCTGAAGGAATTCTTTCTTCGTCTGTATTCTGAAAAGATTATTGATCAAAAGCCGGAATTGAATTTTTTTAATCCCGTCGAAAAGCAGCGGAAAATTTAGGGAAAATTTAGGGGACGTCCTTAAATAATTAAATAACTTGACGCAAACAGTCATTCCTGATAATCAGCAGGTATGGCTCGCCAATCACGAATAGACGCTCCGGGTGTATTGCATCATGTGATCATTCGGGGAATAGAACGTAAAAAGATATTCAG
>JABZFM010000018.1 GCA_014237465.1 Desulfobacteraceae bacterium
TACAAGCCGTATATGTCAAAGAACCATGAAAACCGTACATTTATAGATATTTTCAGCTATTTTCTCGTATTTTTAACTATTTTTTCATATTTTTAACGAATTTCTAATTATTAAAGTTCAATTAACGAACAAGCGAATTGTGAGATAAACGGCCTTGAGACTGACTTTTTGATATCAAAAAAGTGCTTTTAAAGAAAGAAATTAAATTATTTAGATAACGATCTATAATTTATTGTTTTTTTTACTAAAATTGCTTATCGATAAAAATTAATTTTCCGGGCGACTCCCGCCGCCTCCACCAATCGATTTATTTATAAATCAAATGATTGGCCTTTTTTGATAGACCAAAATTGGTGATTGTGCCTAAAATTGTGTCCTTTTTTTGAGCCAGCCATTTTTTATTTGTTTCTTCTGTAAAATGATTTATAAAGGTATTTTTAGTCAGGAGGGGGATTTCGCGACATACCCTTTTTTTTCAGTCGAGCACTGAGTGAAAAACTGAGTGAAAATGAATGAAGGAATTTCGGTTTTTCATCATTTATTCACACAAATTCACGCAAATTTTCACTCAACAACATAGTGGAATCATTAAAACTTATTGATTTTATTAGAAATTCCAAAGTGGGTCAAGGAGCCTGTCACGCCGGAGGTCGCGAGTTCGAGTCTCGTCGCTCCCGCCATAAAAGAATAAAGGGCTTAGGCGAAATCGCCAGGCCCTTTTTTAATTGGCAAAAATCAATTTTCCAACCCGAGGCACATTATTACATGGCAGCTCTTCCCTTTATTGCCAGTAATGCTTTTAAAAAATTCTCATACCCAACACTATGCCCAACCACCAATATGTTTTTACAACACTTCAATTAAATCTTTTGCCTCTATCTCTTTTAAATCGTCTTGAATAAGGCTATAGACAAAAGCGCGAATCGGCCTCAGCCTCATCGTACTGGACCCTTGAAGGCAAGAATGTGAAAAGTGAATTATTGAAATAACCTAATATACTCTCTAAACAAGTAAATTTTACCTCTTTTTGCACCTGTAATTTCTTCAATTATGCAAAGAGTTTCCATTTCATCTATTAATTTGTAAACAGATGGAAGTGATAGACCGGTAAGCTCCTTTGCTTTTTGAGCATCCAGAATGGGACGTTGAAACAAATAATTTACAATTGCCTGAGTATTCAATGATCTTCTTCCGAGAGTTTGAAGCTTGCTATCAACTTCTTTCTGTAATTTAAGAATATTATCAAATGTCTTTATGCTATTCTGTGCTGTTTCAATAACCCCAACAAGAAAAAATTTGCACCATTGGTTTAAATCACTCTTTTCACGAACACGTGTTAAATTGTCATAATACAAAGTTCTATTTCTTTCAAAAAAATCAGATAAATATAACACAGGCTTTTTTAAAATCCCCTTTTCAACAAGATAAAGAGTGATCATTAAGCGCCCAACACGTCCATTTCCATCTAAAAAGGGATGAATTGTTTCAAATTGATAATGTATTAATGCTATTCTCAATAAATCCGGGAAATAATGTTCATTATTGTGTGCAAATTTCTCCAGGTCCCCCATGTATTCATTTACTGTTGTGTCTGATGGAGGAACAAATATCGCATCATTTATACTTGCCCCACCAATCCAGTTTTGGCTGCTTCTAAATTCACCTGGGAGTTTGTGTTTTCCCCGAACTCCTTTTAACAAGATTTTGTGAGTTTCCTTTATCAGTCTTGAGGAAAATGGAAGCTTTTCCAGGTTAGAGATTGCCGTATTTAGTGCTAAAATATAATTTTGAACCTCTTCCCAATCTTCTCTTTTTTCCTCATTAATATCTTCTTTGTCCAGTAAAGCTTCTTCAATATTGGTTTTTGTTCCTTCAATTTTGCTTGACTGGGATGCTTCTTTTAATACGTGCATACTGATAAATAAATCAATATTAGGAATATATTCGGAGTACATATCAAGACGGCCTAATTGCCTATCGGCCTGGCTTAACAGATTTATCAACTCCATATTTTCAATATTCCACTTTCTGTCTATTTTATCAGGCTGGAAACTTTTATATGTTCCTTGATTTATATATTGACCTGCCTTAAAATTTTTCATAAGTTTCTCCATTAAAACTTAAAAGAGCATACGCCCTATTTAATAAATAGATAATAAACTTAATTAAGCAGCTATTTTATTTAAAAAGCAAGCAATTTATTTAATTACGGAGAAAATATTATAACATTTTAGTCATGCCTTAATTAAAAATTTTTGCCATAATTGCCAAAATTATGGGTAAATAAGAGTATTTTTAGTAAAATCAGTGGAAGGTTGGGTTCTGTTTAAATTAACAATACTTTTTTCTTGTTTTTCTTACTTTTTATTACCTACGCATTCAGGCCTTACCCTGACTGTCACGCCGGAGGTCGCGAGTTCGAGTCTCGTCGCTCCCGCCATAAAAAATCAAGGGGTTAGCTGATTTCAGCTAACCCCTATTTTTTTGCCACTGAGTGAAATTTATGAGATATTTTCTACTTTAAAAAAATATGAAACAAAAATTAAGGGGATATTTATAATTCAATGCAATATTGATCGTTTTCAACACCCTTAATTAATAATATTTTATTCATTCCATCATCTTTTCTCATTAATAATAATATTAGAAACATTAATAGCACTGTCAGCCGCCTGTTCCGTGCCAACTCCAATTCCTCCTGCGTCGCAGCCAACAATATAAAGACCTTTTACAGGCATCCTGGGATTTGGTTTTGATTTTCCGGTTTGTCCGACACTTTGGGCAAGACCGATTGCCTCGGCAGCCCCTCTCCCCCCCATCAGATTCCCATATTCAAGATTTGTTCTGTGTTTCCAGATAATATGGTCTTCAAGGCCGGGATAAAGTGTCTCCATTTGTTCCTCAATTCTATCCAGAATACCTTCAATGATTTCAGAAGATAAACCATCCGGAACCGGTGTGCCTGCAAGAAGAAGATGCTTACCTTTTGGTGCTACCCCTGAATCAACGGCTGTGGGACAAGTTATGTATAACATGAGATTCTTAGGAATTATTCCGTTATTCAATTGTTCAATATCTTTATCAAAACTATAATTTTTTCTGATGGAAAGCCCTACAAGCTCTGTCATGGGCTGGTAATCCAATGCGTATTTTACTGTAACCGCGCTGTATGAATCCTTTAATTTGCTTGCCCATTTCAAATAATTTTCTGTAAAATGTTCTTCTCCGGTCATTTCTATGGTCTTTCGGATACCAGCATTGCTGACGACAATATCTGCAGGATAAAAACCATTCTTTGTTTCTACACCCGTTACGTTGCCATCTTCAATCCTGACTTTTTGTACCGGTTCATCGAGTTTAACTGTTCCATTATTTTTTTTACAGACATCCAGGAAAGATAAAGGGACTTGGCGATACCCTCCTTTGGGATAACCTGTTGCTTTATTTCTCGCAAAAGGCGCAAATGATTTGATAAATTCAGCCGCGCATGATTCGGAAGAAGGCATCACGAACATAAGTACGGCAAATGCTTCCAGAAAGCCATATAATCCTTTATCCTCAGAATGTTTAAGGAAAAAATCCCTGAATGATACCCCCTGATATTTATCAAAAGTCTTCTTTCCCTGTTTTCTTAATATTTTCAAAAATAGTAGCATCGCCCCAAACAAATTTTTAAATTTTACATCACTCAACCACACCATTTTTAATAAAGATGTTGGTGAAACCAAATTAAGAGGTATTGTCGCTGTCTTTTCACCTATAAAAAAATATGCAATGGGATCAGTGCTTAAAAATTTTATCTCTGCCCCAACCATTTGAGCGGCGATGCCGATGGGTCCTTTTTCTCCACTCGGGGAGGAATGAACACCCATGTCACAAATAAATCCATCTCTTTCATAACTCGCGGTTTTCCCACCGGCAAACTTATTTCTTTCCAGGACAGATACATCGAAACCGTTTTTTGATAATATAGCGGATATGGCTGATCCTCCGACACCTGTTCCTATTACGACCACTTTTTTCACTTTGCTCTCCAAAACTATTTATTTAAAATCGTATTTTTGTGTAATAAGTTCATCTAATTTTAATGCACTGTCAGCCGCCATTTCGGTACCTATACCATTTCCTCCGGCATCACTCCCAACAAGGTACAACCCTTCTATAGATGTTTGGTGTCCGGGTCTGTTCTTCCATACCTGATCATAACTTTGTGCAAGTCCTATAGCATCACCTGCATGCCTGCCACTCATTTTTTTGATATAGCTTACATCCGTAGTATGTTTGAATATAATATGATCGTCTATACCCGGAAAGAGTTCCATAACTTTTTTATCGACCCTGTCAATTATTTCTTTGAGTTGTTCGTTATTCTTATAACTTAAAGGTACCGCAGTTCCAGCAAGCAGAATATGTTTTCCGAATGGAGCAAGGGTGTTGTCAATTACTGATGGACAGGGGATAAAAAGTGGTGGATTCGATTTAGGGATTTTACCCTGGCTAATCTCATCTATAAATTCCTTAAGGTCAAACCCCTTATCGCAATAAAGCGTAATTGGTATATCAACTGGTTTATAATCAAGTGCGTATTTAATTGTCACAGCAGCAAGTGAATCCCTTAATGCGGTCGTTTGGTTCACAAAAGGTTCATCAAATTGATTTTCTCCAGCCAATTCTATGGTTCGTTTTATTCCTGCATTACTGATAACGATATCTGCCGGATAAAAGCCTTTATTTGTTTCAACACCGCTAACACGGTTATTCGTAACTTTGATATCTTTAACCCCTTCGTCAATCCGAACTATACCATTATTTTTTTTTAACGTTTTGATATAAGAATTGCATATTTCCCCAAATCCGCCCCTGGGATACGCGCAGGAAGCGGTCTTCGCCCATGTTGAAAAACACCACATGAATTCACCTGTAGACGCCTCTTCTATGGGGATGGCAATAAGTAACCCGCAAAAAATCGCAATTAATGTGTGCAGTTCCGGATCATCGGTATATTGATAAAGAAAATCTTTTAACGGGACATCGTTATAGGGTTCAACATCCTCCAAGGTGTTTGCACTCAATAATTTATTTAAAATTTTAAATGCCACCCAATAATTTTTTATCTTTACACCTGTGGTCAGGGCCATTTTTGCAAGCGGAACAAGACCTGTAAATTTTAATGGGAGCTTACATGACTTATTATCCCAAATGAGATGAAGAAATGGGTCTTCTGTAATAAATTGAAGATCGGCAGAAACTTTTTTTGCAACGATTCCCAGGGGGCCGTTATCACCACGGGCAGTATAATGAATCCCCATGTCGCAGGTAAACCCGTCACGGACATAACTGGCAGCTTTGCCCCCTAAAAAGTTATTTCTTTCAAATACATGAACCTCAGCGCCTTGCTTGGCTAAAAGAGCGGCTATGGCTGATCCCCCGACACCTGACCCGATAACAACTACTTTTTTCATTGATTCCTCCCTTTTTTCTTTATTCTAAAATACATTCAGGCTAAAAGCAGGAAGCTGCAAGTGCCTTCCCAAGCCGGGGTTTGACAAGAGCGAAACAAGAGTTAATTTAAAGCGTATTATAGCCAGGTAATTGACTATTTCTGTCTAAGCGCTAAATCTTCTTTCCGACTTTGTCAACCATGGCAGCATCACATCTCTTGTTTCCGGGACGAGAGTTAAAACTCCGTCCTGGGGACATTGTATGGTACATTGCGCACAACCGATACATCTATCCTTATTAATAAAAACTTTGTCGTTATGAAGTGAAATGGCAAGTGTGGGACAATGTTTGACGCATTTTCCACAACCCACGCATAATTTCAAATCAGCAACCCTTGAATAGTAATAACATCTGTAATTTGAAATCATGCTACCCAGGTTATAACCTCTAAGGAGCCCACAGCAGTCCAGGCAAGAGTTGCATAATGCGATTTCACTTCGTGTTGAAAGGTCGTCTTCTTCGTGGAATACCGCGTGAATCGCCCCTTTTTCACTGGTTTTTTGCAAAATATCCCTGGCTTCTTCTTTAGATATTTTCCTGCCGTATCCTGCGCGTTTTGCAGTATATCCAAATCCTCTGTCACCAAAAAAAAGGCAGGAATCATCAACCGGAATATCAAATGAGCATGGATTACCAAGGCCTTTTTGTACATTCCTGCAAACACATCCTGCTGCATAAATAGCGTCTTTTTCAGCCCTTTCTTCAATTAAATCGTTTATAGTCTTGTGCGGATGAATTTCATAACCTGGGTGTAGTATTTTTTTATCAATGGGAATTTTACGTTTTCCATTTTCAGGATGATAAAGTAGCACCTCCTGGGTAGCCTTGACAACTTTAGGTCCGAACCGGTTCACCAGGCTTCTTAACGGGTTAACATTAAATTTCCTAAAATATTTAAATAATTCATTTAATTTATATTGAAATTGTTCTTCGTTTGTACGCCCTCTGTGGTAATACTCTGCCATTTCAATCCAGCCGACGATAATTGGTGATAATCCGAAATATTCTATGCCTCCTTCGTCAACATTCACCATGATAAATCCCTTTTTTAGAAGGACATCCATAAAGCTTTCAAATTTATCCGTTGGCTTGTCACTCAATTGAAGGAGATGGTCGTATGAATAATCACTGGTGTTTAATTTTGTCAGGTATTCAATTTCTTCGTCTTCAAGCATAAAATCCATTAAATCTATTATTGGAGATACAACAGGAAGCAACCTGTCATTTCGTTTGTTCATTTCATTTGCAAGTTTTTTGATCTGTTTTTTTCGATTTTTTGTTGATTGTGCTAATAACATTTCTTCCCCTAACAAAATTCACATATATTGACATTTTATATAAAAGCTACATTCCAAGATAGTCCATGATACTAACCAATACTCTTAATAAATGATTCGGACCTTCATAAATTTGCATTACCTTGGCATCTCTCATGTATTTTTCGACCGGATTTTCTTTCATATACCCTGCGCCGCCATACACTTGAACAGCATCGGTGGTTATTTTCATCGCTGCATCACTCGCAAACACTTTTGAGAGAGCAGATAATTTTCCATCAGGCTCCTCCCTGGTATCATTAATCCAAAGTGCTTTCCAGGTCATAGCCCTTGCAGCTTCTATAAGCATTGACATATCCGAGATCATCATTCCTGTTGCCTGATATTGAATAATCGGCTTTCCGCCAATGATTCTTTCCTTTGCATATGTTGATGCACATTCATATGCAGCCCTTGATAATCCAACGGCAATGGCGGCCACCCAAGCATCAGAATACCCGGCAACCCCCAACAGCTCAGAAACGCCGTTTCCCTCATCCATTGAAATCAAGTTTTCTTCAGGCACTTTTACACCATCAAAAGAAAGAGCAGAATTAATCATCGTCCTGTGACCCATTAAATTTTCATTTCGAATTACATTGAATCCGGGCGTATCAGTGGGTACAATAAAATGACTGGGTCCTTCAGAAGTCTCTGCAAGGACGACACAAAGGTTTGCAGCCGCTCCCCCTGTAATAAAACATTTTTCCCCATCTATCCGGTAATAATTGCCTTCTTTTGTTGCTGTTGTTTTAACATTAAGTGTGAATTGACCGGTTTCCCATACATCATCGGTATTGAGACCTATTCCCTGCGGCTCTGTGACTGCCCATGAGGCCAGAAACATATCCTCATCACTTTCTGTTGCAATTTTAAACCATTTTTCTTTTTGTTCATCGGTACCGCCAATCATTAACGGCAGCCATGCAATATTACTGATTCCCAAATTACCTGCAAACCCGGCATCCGCGGCGGCTAATTCCTCAAAAATAATGCCAATAGTGATATTGTCCAGACCCATACCACCGTAATCTTCAGGAATAAGCATATAGGATAATTCTAGATCTCTACCTTTTTTAATTATTTCCAGGACCCTTGGAAACGTTTCATCAGGATCGGAAATAAGGTCAAGTTCGGTTGCTACGGGTATTATTTCCTTGGCGCAAAACTCCCTCACTGATTTTAGTATTGCTTCCTGCTCTTTGGTCAAACTAAAGTCTATCACTTCTCCTCCCGTCGATATGGCTCAAAATTTTTTGAATTTTGCTAATATAAGTCCACCGACATTTTTACGTGTAAAACGCCATTTATTGAAAAAGGTTCACTTTCTTCTTTCCAGTTCAATTTTTTGAAAAAAGGCACATTGGGCTTTTGAATGTTTGCGGAAAAATAGGTGGCACCTTTTTCTCTTGCCAGTGAGACGGCTTTTTTAACCAATTGTTCGCCTACAGCAAAACCTCGATATTTTTTTTTAACGGCGAGTCTGCCGCCCATCCAGTTTCCGTTTTTGCCGTTTGAAAATATCCGAACGGTACCTACCGGTGCTTCTTCATGCAGTGCAAGAAGGCAGCAGGCATGGATATCGTTTTCGTCAATGTCGGTTTCGGAAAAAAGTTTTTGTTCATTTATAAAGACTTCTTTTCGGATTTGATATGCATTGTGGATATCTTCTTTATTTTCCGCTTCTATAATTGTGAAATCTTTCATAGAGCGTTTACCTTAATTTTCAAATAACGGTAATGCGGAGCAGGCTCCGCATCTGACACATCCGGCTTTACTTTTTTGGGATGAAAGATCGTATTTCTCCAAAATTCGTGACACTTTTTCGTATATTTTTATCATTTCCTGTGCTTCAGGAGGTTTTCTGTCTTCAAGCATCGATCCGGGAATTGGCCTTAATGGTACAATAAAGGGAAAGACACCTATATCGGAAAGATATTCTGCACCATCTATCACGCTGGATTTTAGCTCCCCTATTCCGGTAATAATGAAACTGCTCACCTGATTTTTCCCGAATATTTCCACTGCTTTTTTCCAGGTCTTTGTATATTTTTTAATGCCTAATCGGTGCTTTGCCGGCGCAATTTGGGATAAAATTTTCTCATCAAAAGATTCAAAATGAATGCCGACGGTATCTACACCCGCCTCTTTTAGCATCCACATTTGGTCCTCATCCCCGGGTGGCATAAACTGTACATGTATGGGAAGCTGAGTATCAGCTTTTATTTGTTTTGTGCAGTCTGCAATATATTTCAATGTATTTTCCGATTGGTTAAAAGTCCCGACTGTCAGTAACACATGCTTAATATAGCCCTTTTCAAAAGCGACGCGTGACACTTCAGCAAGTTGATCCGGTGTTTTCAATTTTATTGTTTTATTCGATTTTAGAGAAAGTTCGATCCCGCAAAACCTGCATCTGTCTTTTGAATTCCAGTATATACATTTTTGAAATATGGTTGAGGCCAGGCAATCACTGCCATGAAGTAGCGCGATTTTTGAATAAGGTATACCATCGTCTGTTTTTAAATCATAAAAAGAGGGTCTCACGCGTTTATCTATCATCATGAGGTTTTTTTGATGCTTCCTGAGAATGTAGCGGCCTTCTAATGTAGCAATTGAGTATGGTGAGCTATCTACATATTTGCCTGACATCGGAATATTTACATAGGTATTATCGATAATAAATGTTCCTCCGTCTGCGGGGCCGGCACCGCCTTTTCTGTCATTTTTGATATTATCAGCTGTCTTTAATCCAAAACTTTGCAGTTCAACGATGGTTTCTTTATACATCATTTATCCTTCATTAAAATTCACTTCAATTTTCGCTGCAAGGTGTTGTCACTTCAAAATATCGATTTACAGGGAGCCCCGCCATCAGAACTGAACCAGGGCAGGGTACAACAAATTTTTTATTAAAATTTCTCCCTATGATATTAAAAAATTCAAGACATGCCGAACAAATATGCTTTGTTTTATCAATGGAGTAAGGAACAACCTGACTGTTTTCAGTAATAAAAAATTGAGGGTCTATAAAATTAGCATGATTTGCTTCATGAGTGACAAATAATTCTTCAAATTTGACTCCACGTACACCAATTTTTCTTAACCATTGTTCACTAAATAAGATATTCTCTTTGCTGAAATTATCCCATTCATAAGGTTTTTTTTGCAAATATGTTTGGGATTTTTTCATTAAAAGCCTGTCCTTTTGTTTTGGTAAAACAGAAGGGCGAAAGGTGGAAGACTGAATAATGGTTTCAGGAGTCAAATCGTAAGGCTTTAAATCAACAGAACTGACAATCAAGTACTTGCCTTTAAAAGGCGATAAAAAGTACCAGGATAACTGCCGTCGGCACAATTTGAATTTTTGCCAGACCTCCGGTGTTATATATTCAATTTCAGCATGCCTTGATAAGGCTGAGCAAACACCTCTTTTTGATCTGCTGATAGTTACATTGTTGTAAACTAATTTTTTTTCAAGTTTATCAAATTGCTCAGGATCTAACCAATATGTGTATTTTTGATAATCCTTCATAATTGACCGTATTATTAAATTTCCCGCGCCAGTTTGTTTGCAGCATCCATGGCGTCGTATATTTCTCCGGTTTTTTTGCAATCACCTATCTTGTGGACTTCAGGAACTTTATCCTTAAGTATTTCGTATAACTGATTGTTGCTTTTTCTACCCATGGAAATAATCAAATTATCATAAGGAATATTAATCGTTTCGTCATTGTCACCATTTTGAACAATAACATCCTTTGCCGTTACTTCTAAAAGTTTAGTATTTATCATTACCTTCGGGTTCTCCGGTGCAGACATCGGGATATCGCCATCTGCTCTTGCGACATTCGCTTCAGGCATTAATCGTTTTACGACCCACCAGCGTCTTAACATGCCAAGGGTTGATGCAATTTCTGTTGCTTTTCCAAAAATGACTACCTCATGCCCTTTTTCCGCCAGTTCAATGGCAAGTTCAGCGCCGTATCCGAGGCCCTGGATAACTACGCGTTTTCCGATGGTATAAATATTTTTAAGGGCATCTATATGGGTCATCACATGAAGTTTGTCTTGCGCCGGGCCGGTTATACTCATCTCAGATCCGGTTGCCAGAACCACAGCATCAGGATTCATCTGAAAAATTTCTTCTTCGGTAATATTTTTGCACATACTCACATCAATTTTCAACTTCTGCATTTGAACCGTCAGGTAGTCCACAATGTTTCTAAATTCGTAATTAAGGGATGTATTGGCAAGAATGTCCACATTGCCTCCCAGCTTCCCTGATTTCTCAACTATCGTCACATCATGGTTTCTAAGAGTAGCAATTCTGGCAAATTCCATTCCGGCAACGCCGCCGCCAATGACAAGTATTTTCTTCTTTTTATCCGCTCCCTTTCCGACTTCGCTAGAGGCGACCATGTTAGGAGGTGTGGGATTTATAGCGCAGGATTCTTCACATCCGCCAAACCCGTATAAATCACCGATACATTTCCTGACATCTTCGGGCCGTCCTTCAAAATATTTTTTTGGTGTTTCAGGATCTGCAAGGAGTTGCCTTCCCAAACAAATGATATCTGCTTTTCCTTCTTCAAGAAATTTTTCAGCCATCTCCAGGTCAAGAATTCGTCCGACACCGATAACCGGAACTTTTGCGACTTTTTTGACCGCTTCGGGAATATACATGAAATGTCCCCGTGGAACGTATAGTGGTGGAATATTATTGGGATTATGAAGCTGCGTTCCCATTGTAACATCAAAACAGTCAACGCCGGCTTCTTCAAACGCGGGAATGGTATACTTAAGAGAATCTTCAATAGTAACACCATCAGGACCAAAAAGTTCATCCACGCTTATTCTGACAAAAAGAGGAAAATCAGGGCCAACTGCTTTTCTCATTGCCTGAATGGTTTCAACAGGAAAACGAAGCCTGTTTTCCCAGTTCCCACCATATTGATCTGTACGTTTATTTGTCAGGGGGGACATAAATCCCCCCCAAAGTGAGACATAACCATGGGCAGTGTGCAGTTCAACGCAGTCAAACCCAGCTTCTTTTACCCTTGCCGCGCATTGAGCCATTTCATCAATAATTCCAACAATTTCATCAAGTGTAAGCGCTTCAGTAGGTATATCCAAATCAAGCAGCAAGTCCATAACACTTCTTTTGGCAAAAGGGCTTTCCGAAGAGCCTTTTAGTCCACCACTTCCCACCTGGGCACCAATTTTCATATCATATTTGTGAATTTCCCTGGTGAGTTTTTTATAACCCTCTATGTAACTGTCATTATGAAACGTAAGCGGATGCGGAAATCCATTAACAGAATCAAGGCCATGATTTTCTTCAAAAACTTCTTTTAAAGGATTTATAGTCCCGGTAATAGCCAACCCGACCTGCCCCTTGGCACGTTGCACAAACCATTCTATAGTATCTTCAGTCACCTCCCAATCTTCGCCATTTGGATTTCCTAACATCGGTCCAAAACTGATTCGGTTTGGTACTTCCATGCCATTTATTGTGATTGGTTCCAGTATTTTTCTTCCCATTTTTCCCTCCGTTATGTTTTAATATTACTCATAACTTAATTTTTCAGGCAGGGTCGCCTTAAAATCGAGTCTTTTCCCCAATTAAATAATGTCTCTGTTTGCTCACCTGTTTTGAGAATTATTTTATGTGTATTATTCACCTTGCCGATAGTGTTTGCAGAGAGTCCTGAATTTTTAAATTCACGAATAACAACATCCTCATTTTCCTTAGAAACGCCGAATATAAAACCAAAGCTAAAAAATGAGCGGTACCAGTTTATGGGAGAAATATTTTCAGGCACGATGATTTTATCAATATCTATTACAGCGCCTTTATCTGATGTTTCCAGGAGAATAGCTGTGGTTCCAATGAGTCCTGCATTTGAAATATCTTTACCGGCTGTCAGTAATCCCTGGTCTGAAATCCGGTGAAGCATTTCGTAATTTCGTCTCACCTCTTTTGGGTCTCTTCCAAATGTTGAATTCCATGCCAGAGGGTAATTATCCGGGGTTACGCCTTTAGTATCAAAAACCATCAGTAAACAGTCAGAATCTTTGAGAGTCGTACTCAATATTGGTTTCTTTGAAGTGCCGACGGCTGTGACGGTAATTGAATTAGGAGACCCGATGGGCATTAGATGGCCGCCATGAATCTTAATCCCGAATATTTCTGCAGCATCCTTCATTCCCACAAGAATTTCTGCCAGGTCCTCATTTGTTTTTGCACCGATTGAATTCATGATGACGCTTGGGGTAGCGCCCATGGCGTAAAGATCATTTACGGTAGCAACGACGGCGCTTCTTCCGGCAAACCTCGGCATTTTTTTGCAAATCATCGGTAAAATGGCATCACAGGCAGTTACGATAAACCGGTCTCCTTCACTAAAAAATACACCATCATCATGCAGCATTTGAGTGTCTGCCTGATCCCCCAGAATGTCTTTTACTACCGAGATTTCACGTTTCAGCTTTATCCCTTGAAATTCACGAATTGTTTCTGAAATTTTATCGAGTGTTATGTCTGGTGATGCCATACCGTCTTCCTTGATAGTGCTATTTTTTTCTGAATGTCTGTTAAATTGCTTTGTTTGTTTTTAAAGTAAAAATTATAAAAACAAATTGACAATTTACGAAGGTTATAAAAAAGCATTGCTGCCAGATCGTCCGAAGGTTCTTTGTTATTCACTTTGTTTTTGAGTTCCCGAATCTGTTTGGTTGCAAATTCGGCATGAACGATTGATTTTTCCAGGTCTTTTATGTTGTATAGATTATCTTTTGCAGACCTTAATTTTTTCTCTAAATCGTTTAATCTGTCCCAAATGGTTTTAACATATACGCCGATTTTTTCGGGTTCGTAATATTTTCTTCCGATTTTCCAGTCAACAGGGGTACGTTCAAGCGAAAATGAGACGATTCGGATATTTGATATTTCCCTTTTTAATGACTTTAACAGACCGGAATTGAAATGATCTGCTTTCTCACTATGGCAATTTGAAACTTTTGGTTTGTCCGGAATATGCTGAAAAATCAATTCGGCAATCATTTTGTTCGCATCAGGATAATCCGGGTGTTCAAGATGAGGACCGCTTAGTACAATGGTGCCTTTGTCATATTTTTTCATCAGGATGGCTGTCTTCCCGAGGAGTACTTCTTCTGCAACAGCAGGAGTTGAAAGATAATCGGTGCTATTGGTAAATGCATTGTATTTCGCAACTGAGTATGTACTTTCATCCACTTCCATTGGAGGCCCGCCGAAAAGTGGCGCTGATATTGATCTGAAATTTTTATTCCCGTTTTTTGAATTCAGTTTTAAAAGGACTTCGCCTCTCACCGGGTGAAATACCCAGGCACATCCATAGGGAGAGGAATATTTTTTCGAAGGTTTCACCGGTACGGGAAGTTCATCTACAATGTTTGCAATACGGGCGGGGACAAGATCAAGCAGGCCCAAATCTGAAGAAGTTGATTTCAACATCATGCAGGCACCAGCACATGCACCGAAATAAAGACCTCCCCGATTCAGTAAATCAATGATTTCCTTTTTGCCTTTTATACCAAGGCCATTTGCGATGGCAAAAGTTTCTCCGCCTGAAACCAGCAGGGAATCAATATTTTTTAATTTTCCTGAGGAAACGTCGTTTTCATCTAAAAATGTTACATTTGAAAATTCCATCCTGTCCAGAATCTCGACAAACCATAGCCAGGAATGTGAAACGCCTGATCCTGCATAAACTGCGATTTCAGGCGTTCTTAGAGGTATTGATGATTTATCCGGGGAGACATCGAAAGAAGGGATATTTCTAAACAGGTTCGCAGAATCGACAGAAACGGGTATTTGATTGACGAGCAACGTGTTTATTTCTGTAATTTCTTTACATGAAGTGTTGATTTTACTTTTTGCTGTCTTCATGATATTCTCATGTTTGATATATTTTTCGAGCCCTTAAAACAATATCAATCAGGTCGCTTTTTCTTCACTCTGAGCTTCCAGTCCCATTGCAAGTGCTACAATTTCGGTTATATCTGACACTTTAACATGAGACTTAATAGCATTTACACCGATTTGAAGTCCCTGATAGCAAAACGGACATGTTGAAACAAGTCTTGACGCGCCTGTTTTCTCAGCATCTTTTACACGTTTCTGTGCCATTAAATTCTGAATATCTCCAAAACCGGCCTTTAGTCCCCCTCCTGCGCCGCAGCATCTGCTGTTCTCCTTTATTCGATCCATTTCAACAAATTCAAGTCCCGGAATTTTACGAAGAACATTTCTTGGCGCATCATAAGACCCGATATGTCTTCCCGAATGACACGGATCATGAAATGTAACTTTAAGAGGAACCTCATGTTTTAAACTTATTTTGCCGTTTTCAATCAATTCTTCAAGATACTCAACCGTATGCATTACTCTGAAATTAAATTTTCCGACTTTTTCATAATCCGCTTTTAACGTTCTGTAGCATCCGGCACAGGATGTGATTAATGTATCAATGCCCAGAGCGTTAAAAGTTTTTAAATTACTTGTCGCCAGTCTTTCAAATTCATCATATTGACCGATTCTCAGCAAAACACTTCCGCAGCATTTTTCATTTTTCCCAAGTATACCGGTTCTTATTCCCGCCTCATTCAAAATATTGATTGTGTTAATCCCAACTTCCTTTACATTAATATCAAATGAAGCGGTACACCCGACAAAATAAAACACGTCAATATCGCTATTTTTATTTGTTCCGTTATTACCCAAAACAAACTCCTTCGCCTACTTAAATGCTATACCACCGGTTTTATAATCTGAGGTAAAACCTTGATGCGTTTGTCTTTTTTTGCTATTTTAACCCACCTGTCCCGTTGACTTCTTGGTCTCTGCCATGGATTGTCATAATTTTTCGAACTGGTTACCAGGCCTTTATGATTCTCAAGTGGCCCTATCCCTGACTTAACCAGCATTTTTCTTAAGGCTTCGTAAAGTTCAACTGTGTCTATTCGGGAGGGACAAACAAAATGACATTGTCTGCACGTACTGCATTCATAGAGATTTGAAGCAATCTCATTTATTTCTTCCATGGAAATTTCTTTGGGGAGAAGATATTTTCCCAAAAAAGTACCAGGTTTTATAAATTTTTTAAAAATACTGTGCTGAGATCTAATGACACGCCCCATACTAAGTATTTTTGCCATCGGAGTAATTGCTTCCTTATTATCAAACTCATATACCGGGCACCATTTTAAACATTGACCGCACCTTGTACACGAATCAAGTTCCATGAGCTGATTCCAGCTTAAACCGCTGAAATCAAGATTAGGGACTTTTTTATTTTTCTGCTCCATATTATATCTCCGCAATAAATCCATACTATTTAAACTCGATCAAATCTTCGTATATCGACTGCCCGATGATACAAACGCTACATTTAAAGGAGCCGTAAACATATGTTTAAGCTTGCTGAAGGGGATGTAAGCGATAAGCGCCATGGATAAAATGCCGTGAAAATAAAATGCCAGTGTCACCATTATTTCTCCGGGATGTACCCATTTAATCAAAGGAAACAGCAAGTAGGCAACAAATGAATAACCGGCATCAATTGATTCCGGTCTTGCTAAAAGTCTGACCATTTCACATCCATAACCTGTAACCGTTACGGCAAAAAGCAACCATATCACTACTGCATCATCACTTATCGTATGTAATTCATCAGGCTTTAAAATATATCTTCTGACAAGCGCTATAATAATGCCGCCCAATAATATCAGCCCGCCGATATCACCCCAGATAGCGAATAAAATTGCCCCGAAACCATCTTTAAAAAAATGGACAACACTTCCGGAAGGTGAAAATCCCCAGGTTAAAATGGAGTGGAATGCCGTCAGGATAAAAAGACTTGAAAATCCGTAAAATATCATCAGGTGCATCACCCAGGGGAGCACCCCGTATTCTTTGATCTGTTGTTGTTTTATTACAGTGTTCAGGAAAATTTTAAACCAGTTGGAAATATCTATATCTTTGTTCAAAGACGGTTCTTTCCCTATCCGCCACAAATGAATCAATTCTGCAATTCCTATTAGGAAAACGCAAATAGTTAAAAATGCCAGTAGATAAAAAAATAAACCCGCTTGATAATGCATGATAAAACCTCTGTCGCTTTTTCATAAAACACATAATTCGTTGTCGGGTTTCGCATGTAGATTGTAACTTTAGGTAAAAAAATACAAAGCGATGATATTTAATTTTTTATTAAATACTACGGTGCTCAACCCAGTCTACGATAAAGAGTCTCGTAAATTGTAGGCTGGTGTTGATCCCTGGCAGACGTTGGGTCCGCTATGCCTCTCAAACCGGGATGCTATATCCATTAAGCAATATCCTGCCCGGCGAAACACAACGCTTTATGCCCGCTCGACCCAACCTACTCCTATAATTTTGCAATTACTGTTTCCACATCTTCCTGACTAATATCTAATCCTGTTCCGATATTTACTAATTCAAGAAGTTTTTCTTCAGATAAAAACGGTGACATAATGGAGTACGTCTGATGAATACCAAATACATAGGCTATTTTCTGACGTCTAACCCACCAATCCTGAGTATCATTTTCATTATCGAATTTATTAAAAACGGATTTTTCAGGGCAACATGGACTAAATGCTGTTTTTCCGGTTGTATTAACAGGACCTTTAAAATTTCCTAACGATGCAATTATCTCATTAACTGATTTCATTTCTTTATTAATACATATTTGCGCTGCTGCCACCGGATCTATACCTGTTTTCAAGCATTCCATTAACACCTGAACCGTATCTTTGGAAGTTAGTCCCAACTCTTTAAAACCTAAAATTTCAAAAATATCAGTTACCAGAACGCCGGGTTCCTCAACATCCGTTTCTTTTAAAATTTTAGGATCTTCACCATTTTTCAGAAAAGTATTTCCAGGATAGGGCATATTAAAGCAAGCGCTGTTTCTGTGTAAAACCGGATCAAGCCATTCTTTAAGATCTGCGTCAAGTTCATTACCTATATCAATTATCCCTTGTTTCCCAGCCATCTGACTGTTTTTGGACTCATTCAGCAATTCAAGGCACAAATTCAGGAAGCCTTTCTCGTCTTCCATGTCAAAAAGCCCCATTCCTCTTATGGCAATACTTTTCAGTTTCTTTTTTCCAAACAGTGCGCCAAATCCCCACCTATCACCCGAAGACCAGTAGTTGGAAATAACCTGCGCAAGATCCGATTCTTTTTCACCCATCTCGCCAATTGTCAGGTTCTGAATCAAAGCCTCACCCAGGTCGTTTCTCAATGTATCAGTTGTTTCCCAGGCATTCTTTTCCCAAAGGTGTTCTGCGTCGTTAATATCTGCTATGGCATCATGAATCCATAAATATACAGGTTTTTCAGCCACGCCTTTTATAACAACATAATCATAACCCGAATATTTAAGTTCTGCGCCTATACATAGATTAACCGGGGCATGGCAAATTTCACCGGTTCGCGGGCTTTTTGCGGTTATGACAGCTAAAGAACCGCCGGGTGCAAGAGTTCCGGTCAGAATACCCGTTCCGATAATGATTGGGTCATCATCTTCATATTGATGGTACAAAGCAATGTTGGTGGCCGCACCGCCAATATGCTCTTTTATAAATTCCTCTTCCAGATATTCTTCACTTGTTTCATTTTTTGAAAGATCAATTATAAGAATATTTTCATTGATCAAATTACCCATTTTGTATCTCCTTTTAAATTACAATTATCTACTCGCCTATTTGTAAAGCTCCTGTCGGACAATAGGAGACACACAGTAATGTTTCAAGCCCATCACACAGGTCACATGCTTCGCGGAGCATAATCGGTTTTGCCGAGGCATCTGCTTCAACGCCCTCTTCTACAACTCCGATTCTTTGAATTTCGATTCCCTCAGGCCGCGCAAGAAGCAAATTTTCATCCTGTTTCAAAATCAGCCCGAAATAGTTTTTTTTCTCTCGTGTTCTATATACCATCATGCTCGATGTAACTGGTGAAAGAGCCCTGTCCCAGCGGTATCCGCATGCCATTTCACATGCACAGCATTGTATGCATTTTATGGGGTCGATCTTTAACTTCATTGATTGTCTCCTTATATATAATCATCCGTACAGGGGATTTGATCCGGGTGCATCAGATTGTCCGGGTCAAACTCTGTTTTTGTTTTTTTCAAAAGATCGAAATAGGTCCCCAGTAACGGTATGTGAAGCTCGCCATGATCATACATGTTTCTCCATAGCGGAACCCTGTGTGCAATCAAGTGATTTGCCGCTTTTTTGATCATTTGGGTACCTTTTTTTACGGTTTCAACATTTGAAGGGTCCCACCAGTAATCAAATTCGAGCGTTCCACACCGCCCAAAGGGATAAGGCCCTTGTATAGCAGTTCCTGCCATTGTCCGTTTTCGTGGATATTCGGGATCAGTTGGTTTCCAGTATTTTTCGAGAAGCTGTTCGTAACCTCTTGACAGCTCTGGTATCAATTCCAATTTTGGATTTCCTGCCAGCCATTGAAATGACCCTTTTCCGCCGAGCGCCTGCCCGCCGACATAAGCGCTAAAACGCATACGTGCTTCACGTCTAAATGGAAATCCGTCAGGAAAAATCTCATCAAACACTTCTAGCATGACCTTGAAGCATCCTGCCTCTTCAGCCATTTTTGTGACTATATCCATTTTAATCCTGATTTCTTCCTCATCATCGCCAGACACGCCAATTAATAATATTTGCTCACTCATGATTTCAGCAGAATCTTCGCGGTTTACTTCAGGATCAGGGTTCCCGTTTGCAAGAGCCCCTCCATGGGTTTTATAAACAAAATCACAAATATCAAGTCGAGTAACACGGTAAATCAAATCAACAATTTTCTCCACTATCAAAGGATCGTCTTCATCTTCAACCTGAAAAACTTGTATTTCTTCAAGTTTGGGTTCAGGGAAAAGTTTTATTGTCATTTCTGTACAGATGCCAAAACAACCGCTTGAATTAATGAACATCCCGGCAATATTTGGTCCCGGACCGCTTACGACAGGCAAATATGATTTTTCATTCATAGCAGATGGGCCTGTTTTTAGCACTTCGCCATCCGGAAGTACCATGGTCATGCTTACAATTGACTCTGGAGTATTTCCATGTTTGAGCATTGTTGAGGCGCCACCTCTGCAAAAATAATTACTCAGCGTGGAGCCACTCCCCATGGTTAAAGGGAGGCCGGCAATTATTTTTCTCACCCCTGGAATTGATTCATGCTGTTCGGCAAGTTCCGCAACCACGGCATTTCTCACTCCAGGCTGAATAGTGATGGTCATAGTTTCATCATCAAAATCAAGCACCCTGTCCATCCGCTTGATCAAGTCGATCATGATCCCACCCTTACGCGGAATACACATACCACCGTGATTAAATCCGGAGGAGATTGGAACTACCGGTATTTTGTGACGATAGGCGATCCTGAAGATTTTTTGTACATCTTCCGTTGAACCCGGTATTACAACTATGTTCGGCCAGTTCCCGGGGGTTATTGTAAAATCTCGTGAATATGAGCTTAGAACTGCATGATCATTACTGACCCATTTTTCACCAATTGCTTCACCGAGGTATTTTACTGCTTCTTCAATATTTTCCGTATTTATTCCAGGATTTTCAATTTCAGTCATAATGCCCCCTTACCCTTTCATTGCCTGTTCAACGAGTTCCATAATATCAACGACTTTCGTTCCATCCTGTCTGGCCTTGGCAGCTTCGCCAAGGTTAATTTCACAAAATGGGCAGCAACTGACAACCGTAGATGCGCCAGCAGCTTCTTTTGCTTCATCCAGTCTGTTTGAAGCAACTGAAAGTGCCATTTCAGGATAGGCCGTTTTAACGCCACCTCCTGACCCGCAGCACATGCTGCTTTGCTTTATTCGTTTCATTTCGTTAAATGTAACCCCCGGCAGTGCTTTCAGCACTTTTCTAGGAGCTTCGTATATGTCTCCGTACCGTCCGATATGACAGGGATCATGATAAGTTAACGTCATGTCAAGATTATTTTTAAACTCAATTTTTCCTTCATCAATCAATCTTGCAACGTATTCAATGACGTGCACTACTTCAAAATCCAGATCACCGGCATAATTATGCGAAAACGTGCTATGGCAGCCTGCACATGCAGTAACCATGGTTTTAATACCCAAGGAGTTAAGCTGCTCAATATTCTGTTTTTTATATTTTTCGAACATTTCAAATGCGCCACAACGGAAGGCCGTACTTCCACAGCATCTTTCCTTTTCCCCCAGAATACCGAAATCTATACCAACACTTCTCATTATATTAGCAGTTGCCCTTGCCGTTGGTACAATTTCAGGAACATACGATGCATTGCACCCTGGAAAAAATAAAATATCAACATCTTCCTTAGTGGCATCTTTTAGTTTAAAATCAAGTTTTCGTGCCCAGTGTGCACGGGTTCGCCTTGGGGCCATCCATGGGTTATCGTAGTTTAATATACTTTGAACAAGATTATTATGTTCTTTTTTAATCCCCCATTTTTCAATGGCATATGCTTTGAGCGCCTGAAATGCATTCATTGGCTCAAGCCCCTTCATATAGTTACAAACTTCCTGACATCTTCCGCATCCGGTGCAGGTAAATATTGCTTTTTTCATTAATTCTGTGGGTTCATCTATTTCAGGTGGTTCTGCTGTCAGGCACTTGATGAGATCCCACTTTCCTGCTGAATAAAAAAGTTCAAAACCGTATGTTGTTCCTGCCGGGCAATTATCTATAAAATCCTGTCCATCCACGTCCTCAGGATCACCCATTCTGCATAACCCGCACCTTACACATTTCCAGGCATCATTCCTGTATTCCATCAGCGATTTGATGTTTCTTCCTAATTTGGCTTTGTAATCCATATTCCCCTCTCAATATTATACTAAATTTTTCATTGGTAATCCCGGATTCAGAATATTTCTCGGATCGATCATTTTTTTGATACGCTTGATATGGGCGATATATGAGCTGTCCATATTTGCATACATTTCTCCAGCAAGGGGTCCAGTCGGTGAATTAAAAAGCGCGCCCTTGTCATTTAATTTTAATGTTATATCCGTTATTCTCGGGGTATCCAGGGTGCTATCTTTTAAATCGTATTCAAGCCACGAGCAACCGCCATTATGAGAAGATACGATCATCTGCCCGGTATCGTTCAGGGAAGCGCCACCGTTTCTAACGATATCATCAAATAAGGAGATGGTATCAAACCTGCTGTAAAATCCGACCTGCACGCGGCCATCCGCATACCAAGGCATTTCACCAAGATGGTCCATATCTTTCAGATCATCGGAAATATTACGGCCTCCCTTTTCATCCGCAAGACTTAAAATCTTTTTTTCTCTGTAGGGGACCAGATCATCAACGCCTTCAACAATAAGCATCGCTGTCCATTCGGGAAGGCTATCGGCATCTTTCTCAAATTTTTCAGAAGCCATTTTTTTATTCATGGCAATGGCTCCGGTGCATAATTCTCGTCTCGGCATTTCCCTTATGAATTGTGCGGCCTCTTCCTTTGAGTCAAAACCGAAGGAAAGCATTTTTCTGATGTTCCATTTGGGAAACAGCCATATGGTTGACCGGACCACAATACCAAATATATCCCTGCCGCCAATATACCATTGGGACAAATTGGGACCGCCATCTTCTTTATGATCAGCGGTCTCTTCTGATAATGCATGACTTCCTGTAAGATGGATATCACCATCAGATAACACCACTTTCATATTGGCTACGGCTACTTCCGGATAACGGGCAGCTTTCATGGTTGTATTTCGATTGACATACTGTTCGGTAACATAAGGACTTGTTGCGGAAACAGGCAGAGATAGCTCAATGTCATACCGGTTTAGTTCTTTAATAAGCTGATCAAACGTTACCCCACGCTGAATATGCACAACAAGATTTTTCGGATCTATTTTTTCGATTTTGTTCATTCGTTTAAAATCGAAAATGATACCGTTTTTACCGCTTATGTCCGAATGGGAAAACCATGATTCATAAGATGAATAAACCGGTATATTTTCTTCATTTGCAAGTTTAACCACTTTTTGAACTTCTTCAGCGGTTTGCGGATAGACAACACGAAAATCGATATCCCCATCAATCTCATTTGCAAATAGTGAGGATACTATTTCCAGGTCCTTTTCCACGAAATCCAGGCCAACGATATTTTTTATTTGATTTTCAACGGCAAACACTTTTTTCCTCCGGTTTTATAAAAAGTAATTATTTTCCAGTGATTTTTTGTGTTCTGGTTTTATTCATCCGAATATATGGTTTCTATACTTGTCATAATTTTCATCATGACCTGGCTGGCCTTAACCTGTCTCATTAATTTGGCCATACTCCCTTTTACTTTGAGCTGGCCTTTCATAATCGCTTTCATGGAATCTGTCTTCCCGCTTGTAATCTCTTTCCATACAGAATATGGACCGGTTAACGTAAAAGCGGTTTCTTTTTCATCAACAGTTTCAAGAAGACTCGCGCTTCTTATTTCACCATGATGAGGATCTAAATAGTAGATAATGTCCTTGTCGGTTAGCCCTTCTTCTGCCAGTATAATAATCTTTAAATCACCTTCCCAGTTTTTCCCTGCCTTCTTGTATGCGTCACTGCTATTTGCCTTGGTAACTAATTCATCAACCCAGTCCTGTGTTCCAAAATTTACTCCAGCCATTTTAAGTCTCCTTTTTTTTTATACTCGTGCTGTTTATAATGAACACTGCCATCCATACCCTTTGTTTATGTTTAAGTATCTTCATATAATTTTTCAAAAAAATTAGTTTTATAGGTTGCCCGATCAATTGACATCGGTGGAACCATCTCTATTTGAGGTCTTACTTTTAATTTGACATGCATTTCATTTTCTATTTCTTTTGAAAGACTGCTGATTTCTGCTTCGTTTATTTCTTCTGAATATTCGACTTTCATTTTTAAAGGTGGAGAAACCCGTGGTGGGGGTTCTTCTAACAAAATTTTGAATGCACCTGTAACTCTTGGAGCAAATCCTGTAATGACACCATCAATTGCAGCGGGATAGACAACCACACCTTTTACTTTCAGCATATCATCAGACCGTCCGATAACCTTCATGCGCCAACCGGGGGCACCGCATTTGCAAGGATCAGTAAATACCTGGACAATATCTCCGGATGATACCCGGATAGGCGGCATGCTGCCAACAAGAGGAGTAAGTACGATCTGCCCTATTGCGCCGTTCTCGAAGGGAATGTGGGCATGGGAATCCGGATCAACCAGCTCCACAATGGCTAAATCATCTGATAGAAAGTGCATCCCCTGATATTCGTCTTCATCGCAGGAGACAAACATTACACCCCAGACCAATCCCATGGCGTCGCATAATTTACAGTTAAATCCGGTTTGAATTTTTTCTCTTAATTCTGGTATTCCAGCGCCTGGTTCGGCACCGCACATGATTCTATTTAAGCCAAGACTTTTTGAACGATCAGGTTGTGTGTCTAACATATATTCAGCTAATGAAGGGGTGCAAAATAAAAAATTGGCTCCGAATTTTTCCGTAAAATAAAATATTTTCTCAGTTCCGCCTTCAGCTCCCACGGGAATCACAGGAATTCCGAGACGAATAAATGTTTCAACAGCTGGTAAACCAGCACCAACCATGGATAACGCAAACCCCTGAAGAACTCTAAGTTGTTTAATTTTTTCTTCGTCCCCATTATTAAGTAAATATAAACCTCTGCTAAACCCTTGGGCGGCATATTCCAAATCTTCTTCAGTAAAAAAATATGGTGATGGGTCACCTGTTGTACCGGATGTTGAACAAAGGAGTTTAAAATTTTGTGGATCCTCTCCGGTCAAACTTGCCAACTGATCAACAATATTCGCATCATCGGATACCATAGAAGCACCCGATTCGGCTGCTTCTCGCTGCAATCTGATAGGAACAGCTTTACGAAACTGTTCCATGGTTATTTCTGATGGCACAATATCCATGGCATCCAGAACAATTTTAATCAGGAGAGATTTTACATAAAAATGCTGCATCCTGAGTCGCAACTTTTCGAGCTGTAATCCCTTAACTTTTTCTGAGT
This sequence comes from Desulfobacteraceae bacterium, assembly GCA_014237465.1. Lineage (GTDB taxonomy): Bacteria > Desulfobacterota > Desulfobacteria > Desulfobacterales > Desulfosalsimonadaceae > SURF-3. The sequence continues at coordinate 24,962 of JABZFM010000018.1, forward strand.
TCAGGATATCGTACATATCTTTTTGAAAGTAGGTTTTAAAGCTCATTTTGCCCTCCGTTTTAGTGTTATTTTTATAGTTTTACGCTCTTAAACCTCGGTATAAGGACGATGACCAGTACGATTAAATTTATATGGAAACAATGGTAATGGTCGTAGCTCCTGGTTCAAATCCTTCACCAATTCCACCGCCGTTATGAGCCAGACCAACCCTGGCATCTTTAACTTGTCTTTCGCCGCATTCCCCTCTTAACTGCCAGAATAGTTCCAGAATCTGAGCGACACCTGTCGCGCCCATTGGGTGGCCTTTTCCCAGCAAACCGCCACTTGGACTGACAACAACTTTTCCACCATAATCGGAAAGGCCTTTATCAATAAATTCTCCGCCTTCTCCACGGTTGCACAATCCAATATCTTCATAAGCGACAACTTCAAGTATTGAAAAATCATCGTGAACTTCAACAACATCTAAATCTTCAGGGCCAATTCCACATAAATTATAAGCCTGTTTTGATGCGTCAACAAAACATTTAAAACCGCTTAAATCACCGGCAAGGCCTTTATATGGTGATGACAATTGTGTTATGACCTCAATTTTTACCGGTTTTGCGGTGTGCTTTCGTGCAATATCTCCCGTACCGATAATCATTGCAGCCGCACCGTCTGTGTTTGGACAACATTGAAGTTTTGTTAAGGGATCACAAATCATTTTTGAATTCAAAACTTCTTCTATTGTTACTGATTTTCGAAACTGAGCATTAGGATTCATGACGGCATTTCTTTTATTTTTTACTGATACTTTGGCGAATTGCTCAACCGTTGTTCCATATTTGTCCATATGAGCTCTTCCCACCATTGCAAGGAGAGCCGGTCCAAATGCACCCGCCACATCTTGATTTAAGTTATTACCTGGAGGAGGAGATGCCATACCAGCAAGTGCAGCACCATTTGTTTTCATTAAATGGGACCAACATTCCACACCAAATACAATGGCCGTATCGCATATGCCATGGGCCACAGACTCCCAGGCATGTTTTAACGCACTTGAACTGCTGGCACAGCCATTCTCATGGTTGTATGTCGGAATACCGGATATCCCGCAAAAAGAGAGGACCATCTGAGCGCAGGTTGGCTGTGAAGCAACTGTTCCACAAAATGCTCCTTCAATTTCATTATGATTAATTCCAGCATAATCAATCGCCTTAAGGCAGGCCTCTTTTCCTAACTCATGTGATGATTTTTCGGATAATTTAATACCATTATACAGTCCGAATTTTGTCATACCTGCACCGAATATATAAACATTTCTCATGTTAATTATCTCTCCCTGATTATATCTCCTATGGTAGGTTGAAACGCATACCCGATTACTTTCTTTCCGGTCATAAAATTATCCGAGAGTTTATCAATAATTAACTCGACTTCCATTCCTGATTTAACATCTTCCGGTGCAATATTTTTTATTTGAGAAATAACAAGTAATGAATCGTCCTCTTTAAATTTAAGCATGGCCACTATATTTGGCAGTTGATAACCGGGGACTGACCTGTGAACAATTGTGTAAGAATATATTTTTGCTGTTCTGCTTAAATAAATTTGATTAATATTTTTACATGAACAAACTCCGCATCTCTCCTTTTGGGGAAAGGACACATCACCGCAACTTTCACATTTACCAGCAATTAAACGTGGGCTTTCATCAGGTGTCTCGGGCAGTTTCAGCAGATTTTCCCTGACCCACATTTCATTTTCTTCAAGTTTTATTCTCGTTTGCTCCATTTTTGATTAATTCCTTTTTTAACAGCCATAATTCAACATGCTTTCTAACCAGGCCCCAACAGGGTATCGACTCCGGCTATAATTCCACCATCAACAGGAATTGCTGCACCTGTAATAAAATTTGCTTCATCTGATGCAAGAAAAACAGCAAGATTAGCCACGTCGTCAGGCTGCCCAATTCTTCCCAAAGGCGTTTTTTCAACATAATAATTTGATAATTCTTCATCCTGAACTGCAATACTTACTAGTGGTGTATCAACAATCCCGGGGCATATGGCATTTACAGTAATATTATCTTCGCCATAGTCTAAAGCCATTTGTTTTGTAAGTTGAACTGCACCTGCTTTTGATGTGGAATATGATGCGCACATCTTGTGAGCAACAAGTCCCATCGCTGAAGCAATATTTATAATTCTTCCTCCACCTCCATCAGCCATAACCGGAATTGCTCTTTTACTCATCAAAAAATGCGAGTCGAGATTTACACTCATCACTTCCCTCCATCTGGAATACTCACATTCACATACTGCAGTCACATCCGATATACCTGCATTATTTACTAAAACATCTACTCTGCCGTATGTTTCTTTCGCAAAATCAACAATTCTATTGCAATCTTCTTCTTTTCCCACATCCCCAGTTAAACAGGTCACTTCTACCTGGTCTGATATTTCCATAATTTCTTTTTTTACTTCCAAAAGCCCGTCTTCTTCGATATCTGCCAATACTAACACGGCGCATTCTTTAGCATATCTCTTTGCAATCGCCTTTCCTATGCCTGAACCTGCTCCGGTTACGATGGCAACTTTACTATGTAGCCTCATGGGAATTCTCCTTTATGAAAAAAATTAGCGTTTTGTAATGCCTTACGAGGGTACGCTCTGTGATGAAGCGAAAACAAAATCTCGTTTTAAAAAATACTTTATGATTTTGCAGTCATTCATATTTATGTCTTTTTCTATTGATCAAATATTTATATAACTACTTAATTATATAATATAAATGAAAGTATAAGTTAAAAGTTCTGGTAAAAATATTTTATTTTTAGAATAATTCTTGTCAAATTTTGTTTTCATAATGTAAATTTAAAAATGATTTAAAAGTCATATTTTTTGCTTATTATAACAGTTCTGATTTGTCAATATGTATTTTTTAAAAAACCACTTAATAACTGTGCAGCCTAAAATTCTCGCAACATACTGAAATTATTGTTACTCAAAAAAATAGAACTGTTCCTATCGAATTCAATTATTTCAGATAGTTATAGCATGATAAATTGAACTTTCAAAAGAACTTTGGACTCTCAAGTTAATAATATTATGTTAAAAATTCTTGACAAATATCTTCAAATAAGCATACTGAATCAGTAGTCACTAATATTTTTTAAAAAAAAATATAAATTTTTAACTAAATTGATATAAATAGACAAATGCTGAATTATATTAAAAATTTATATTGTAATTGTTTAATGACTTTATAATCATTATTTAACGTTATTCAATTTATACAGACACAATTCATAATTTGTATGATAAATATGTACATTCAATTATTTTTGACTAATCCAATATGTCTGCGTTTTCTATGATCGTATGTCGGAGAAATAGAAAAAAAATGCCATAAATAAGGATTAAAATGAACCGATCAATTGTTAAAACCAAACTTGAACTTCTTACTAAAGGAATTCGACTTTCAGAATCTACATTGGATAGATTCCCTGCTTACAAATATAAACGGGCATCTTTATCTGAAGGGATATGCTTTGACTTAAGTTCTGATAAATGGAAAAAACCGATTCCGATTAATTTACCGGTTCATGAAGCATTTGCAGCAAGAAGTCCCTATATATTTGATGAAAACCGCAGCATTATCTTAAAAAACGGTTCACCATTTCTTAATGCGTCTATCATATACCCACCCTCCTGGTACGCGGATAATTTAGATGACGGGACTAAATATCACGAAGTATTTCAACTTCACCACAGATCGATTTTAGCAACCAGCCTTACAAATTTTTGTGAATATAAAAGCATGGGAAAAGGCTGCCATTTCTGTGCAATGGGGCATGGCATAGATCGCCCTAAAAAGAAATCCCCTACACAAATCACATCGGTTTTAAAAAATCTTTTAAAAAAAGGGCATAAATTCACAGAAATAAATATTAACTCAGGATGTATGGTAAATGAAAAAGCAAGTATCAACCTATACAGGGATGCTGTTATGGCTGTTAAATCAGTCGAAGACATACCAATCTATGCTCAATTAGCTCCCCCCTCCGATCTTGGGGAACTGGATAGCCTTGTTTCCGAAGGGATCGCGTCCCTTAGCTTCAACATTGAAATATATGATTCAAAAATCAGAAGAGAATTAATGCCACAAAAAGGTAAAATTCCTGTAGAGTATTACCTTAAAACGCTGGAATATGCTGCCAAGCTGATCGGCCCAGGACAGGTTTCCAGCTGGCTTATTGCAGGTCTGGAACCATGTCAAAACACTATCAGCGCTATTGAAAAAATAACGGATCTGGGCGTTATTCCGTTTGTTACTGTTTTCAGGCCCCTTACCGGTAGTGACATGGAAAGTTATCCGCCACCTGACCCTGATAGCCTTCTCCCTATTTTTGAAACACTTGAAGAAAGACTGCGAAAACTCAACCTGGACCCAGAAAGTACTCTGTGTGGATGCGTAAAATGTAATTGTTGCAGTGCTTTGCAGGAGATTTTCACATGAATATCGCCACCCAATTTGACGACATTCAAGCAATAAACCATCCATGGAAACAGATTATGAACACCGGCCAATATGATCTTATTGATCCAAACAAATGGCTGGTTCATTACATCCTGACTTTAAGTAAACAACTAAAAATGCCTTACCTGGATTTAGGTTGCGGGTTTGGCAGGCATCTTTTACCCATGCTTAATTCACAGTCCGTCTCAATTGGTCTTGACATAAATATACCTGAATCACTTTTTCAACTTTCAAAAACAACCCCTGGTTTAAATCTAACCATTGGGTATATGCACAAATTACCGTTTAAAAATAATTCTGTCGGAATCGTTCTTTCCTGGAGGAGTTTATATTTACAAAAACTTAAAAACATCAAACGAACTATTTCCGAAATCAAAAGGATTCTTGCACCAGGCGGTTATTTTATAGGAAGTGTTCGGACAACGACAAATACACTTTGTAAAATTGCAGCTTCTGCTGCTGTAAATATTGAACCGAATACCTTTAATTTTTCAGATAATGAATTATTCGGCGCCATTTATCATTTCTTTTCCAAAGATGAGATATTAAATCTTCTCAGTGAGTTCAGAGTTGAAAATTTCTACCTTAAAGAGTTGAGACATACATCTTATACTACTGCCTATTCCTACTACCCCAATGACTTTTGGATTTTTATCGTTAAAAAATAATAATATGGACATATATGATGCGTATACTTCTAATTAATCCATCTTATTTTTCCCCAAGGGAAGCCGCCAAACGGTTTCAAAAATATAAACAAATCATAAAAAGCGGTAATATGTATGTTCATCCCTTCGAACCGCCACTGGGTCTTGCCATGCTGGCAACGTTCCTTAATAAAAAAGGGTATAAAGCTAAACTTGCTGATATGCAGGGAGAATATTTGACAGATGAGGCGTTAAAGAGGATTCTCGTGACATACAAGCCTGAACTGGTTGGTATTACTGCCATGACTCCCACTGTCCACAGAGCCATAAAAATTGCCGGCATATCAAAAACAAGCCTCCCATCTGTGCCTGTTGTTATGGGCGGAGTTCACCCCACTGTTGATCCTGAATCCATACTTACAACAGAAGTTGTAGATTATGTGATTCGGGGAGAAGGTGAATGTTCTTTTTTAAACCTTCTTTCAAATCATCTTGTGCCAACAACAGAAATGACAGGAATTTCCTGGAAAAATCGTGACGGGTCCGTCATTATTACGGACAAATCACCTTTAATAAAAAATTTAAATATTTTACCGGTGCCGGATTATACACTTTTTCCGGTTGAAACATACATCGATTACACATCAAAACTTCGTGGCATTCGCGCTATTTCAATGATGATTAGCAGGGGTTGCCCTTATCAATGTTCTTTTTGCGCAGTAAGTGAAACAATGGGCTCATCATTTCGTATTCTTGAGCCTGAAAAAGCAGCTCAACAAATGATAGACTTATGCAAAAAATTTGACCTTGAGGGCGTATGGTTTAAAGACTCCATATTTAACCTTAATCCAAAGTGGACAATATCTTTTGCAAAATACCTTATTTTACAAAAAAATCCTTATAAATTCCAGATCAACACCCGTATTGATCTGATCAGAGAAAAAGAAATAGAATTACTAAAAAAAAGCGGATTAACGCAAATTGATCTGGGGATCGAAGCCGGTACGGAAAAAAGTTTAAAGCGCCTGAATAAAAAAATTACACTTGAACAGATCCGCTCAGCCGTAAAATTATTAAAACAAAAAAATATCGACATCAGTGGATTTTTCATGATTGGAATTCCGGGTGAAGATGAAGCAGATATTCAATGCACATTCGATCTTGTCCGTGACCTTAAACTCAACAAAGCATCTGTCAGTATTTTTACACCACTGCCCGGATCAAAATTATATCAGGAGATCATGTCCGAAAATGATGCCTGTCGTGACCTTAAATTCTATGAAACACACCATTTTACGGAAACAAAAAAGAGTTATTGTCACGTGCCGCTAAAAAGACTTAAAGAGCTTCATCAGATTATGAACAGCTATTTTGTTAAACGGTGATCGATGTTTCCCCTTAATTTCATTGACCAAACTTTAAATATGACGTATTAATCCATCAATAAAAATTCATATTCGCTTAAGTTAATTAAATTAAAAACAGAGTATATTAATGAAACAAAAAAGTGATAAACGTAGACAAGAAATCATCACCGCAGCTATGAATTTTTTTGCGGAAAAAGGATACCATAGCACCAAAATAAGCGACATTTCCAACAAGTTGAATATGGCTCATGGAACATTTTATATCTATTTTCAGAGTAAAGCAGAAATATTTTCAGATATTGTTGAGCAGTATATTAAAAAGCTGGACCAAATTTTTATATCGGTACCCTATAAAGCCGCCAATATTTCAGAATTCAAAAACTTTGTGCAGACACTTGGAGATGAAATATTTAATCTAATTGTTGAAGATCAGAAAATGGCTCAAATAATTTTTTCCCAGGGCGCAAACACGGACAAAAAATTGAAAAAAAAAATTGTTGAGCTGATGAATAAAATGGATCAACTGATTGAAAGCATTCTCATTGAAGGTATCAATAGAAAATTTCTAGTAGCCAGCATGGATACGGAAATTGTTGCAAAAGCGTTTCGAGGAATGCTAGTGGCAGGAATTAATGACGTCGCCATGAACGAAATCTCAATGGAACGAAAAGAGCGATGGATCAACTCAATTCTTCGCATCGGTCTCGATGGTCTTGTGTGATTTTAAGGGAATGGCAAAAGGTACTACAAGGACTAACTATATGATACTTGCACTTCCACTTTACATGTGATTGACTTTGATAATCTTTCATCAATACCTCCTTCTTAAGCCTACACCAACAACAGGGACCCTCAAGAAGGAGATATATCTCGTCTGACCGGCAAAGCCTATTAGGTTCACACCAGCGGAGCTGGTGGTTTAATGAATACAATTAATCAAAAATATAATAAATTCATTAGTCGGGAAGCCGGAATGTTGGCAGGATTGTCGGATCTATTGTGTAGAAATTCAACGGGGATGTACTAGTGGAGGACTTGTCTATGTTTCGACTATTGCGAATTTTTTAACAATGAAGAGTATTAATCAGTGTGGCAAATTTTGAATGATGAAATGGAAATCTGGATTCCGTTAAACATAAAAAACAAAATTGGTTTAAGGTATTCCATTATTCGCAAAACAGTGCAAAAATGGCGTGACTAAGCATAACATATTGTTATTATTAAAAATATTAACCAGGCCTCGGGCGACTTGCGCCGCCTCTATCAATCGATTTATATCGATTGGCCTTTTTTGGATAGACCAAAATTGGTGATTGTGCCTAAAATTGTGTCCTTTTTTTGAGCCTGTCATTTTATTTGTTTCTCCTGCACAATGATTTATCCACACAAATTCACGCAAATTTTCACTCAAAAATATAGTGGAATCATTAAAATTAGTTGATTTTATTAAAAATTATTAACTTTAATCCTGATTCTGATTTAAATGACTACTCTATATTGGTACTTGAAGAAACCGCCAGAGAGACAAAAAACGGAGTTGGAATTAAATTTACGTCCATTGATATGAACAAATGATATGAACAAACTGCAGCAATGTATTATCAATAAAATGAGTCAAAGGTATTAGATAAAGAGCAAAACTAATATGATCGCAACCGACTTTTTGAAGCATGACCGGTTGAATTTATTGCTATTATTGACTGTAAAATCAAAAAGGCAGATGCCTTGTTATTTGAATATGAAAAAACCAATGACAATCACCGCAAGGATCACCCCGCCCCATAAAATCAACTGGCTGAGTGACAGCCCCGAGTCTTCCGAGCTTGAACCGGATTGCGCGCTGGCCCCTGGCGGCTTCCTGCCTGAATCACTTGGCTGATTATTTTCGATGCCGGCGCGCAATTGGGCCAGCTGCTCGGCACTCAGGACAGTTGTACCGTCAAAATCATCAGGCGAAACACCGCTACTATTGTTTTTTGACTGGTCTCCCGCTTCAATTGTCACCCGCAGAGAAAACTTGCTTAGATTGATGACATCATTGTTCTTTAAAGCAGCTTCATTAATCTGCAGATCATTCACAAAGGTGCCATTTGTACTGCCCATATCTTTGACGATATAAGGCCCGCCGATGGATCTCTCGATCCTCGTGTGTTGACGCGAAATCCCGGTGTTATCAATAAAAATATCCGCTGTCGGGATACGGCCGATCTCCACGATATCCTGTGTAAAGGAGTAAGTTTTAAGGACATTGTCTTTGATAGCCAGCTCGATTTTCAATACCTGATCATTATGCATGGGTTGCTCTCCAAGGCTTGATTGGGCAATATGCTACTTGAATTAGGAAAGGAATAAATTTTTTATTTTGCTGTATATTATATGGTAAAAAAAAAAATTATGTCAAGTTTTATCCTGTGTTTCCCTTTTATCCGTCATGAATCACTGCATATAAATATGATTGATGTTTCATCCTTGATGCGATAATATGATACGTTCATAATGTTAAAAATTCTGTTTTTTAAAAATCAAAAACCAGATCGTTCGCTCAGGTACGGGATATGAATCATTTAAAATATGGTTTCAGCACAAATGTGGGTAATGTTCGCTCTCATAATGAAGATTATTTTCGTGCCGAGCCTGAATTAGGGCTTTGGGTTGTTGCAGACGGTATGGGCGGTCATAAAGGTGGCGAAACCGCATCCACCATTGCCGCCGACTTTATCGTTGACAAAACCAACGCCGGCGAACCTTTAGAAAAATCGATTGCACAGGCGCATCACGCCATTAAACAGGCAAGCAAGGAAGGAAAAGGGCCTGAAGGGATGGGGACAACCGTTGTGGCCCTTAGAATAAATGATAACAACTATGAAATTGCGTGGGTGGGTGACTGCCGGGCATATCTTTGGGACGGCATTACGCTGAAACAGCTGACAAAAGACCATTCTTACGTCCAACATCTTGTCGATACCGGTGTGATATCCCCCAATGAATCAGCAAACCACCCCTACCAGGATGTCCTGATTCAGGCGTTGGGGGCAGCGGATATCAAAAATGTGAATGTTGAAACGATTATCCATGAATTTCATCAAAATGAGCAGATTCTCCTGTGCAGCGATGGACTTACCAAGGAGATCGCAGACAAGGGTATTGCCGATGCACTGGCCCTTGAATTAGAGGAGCAGGGAAAAGTGAATTTTCTTATCCAGGCTGCCTTAAAAAATGGTGGGAAGGATAATATCACCGCCATACTGGTTTCCGCAGATGATGATGCCCCTGTCAGAATGCCGGAGGGCGATACAGTGCCCATCAACACGGAAGAGTTAATGCCAAACGGTTTTCTTGAAAAACTGCGCTCCTGGCTAAAGCGGACATTAAAGGTCTTTTTAAAAACCAAATGATATTGTTCTGATACGGATTTTATGATTGATATTCCCAATTACGAAATCGGAAAACTGGCCGGGCGCGGCGGTGTTGCTGAAGTTTATCTGGCAAGACACAAATTGCTGGATCGAACGGTTGCCATAAAAATTATTTCTCCCTCACAGGCCGATGATCTGGCAGATAAACGTTTTTTAAAAGAAGCAAGAGTGGTTGCCGGACTCCGCCATCCGAACATTGTATCGATTTATGATGTCGGCGTTTATGAAAATAAATATTACATCATAATGGAATATTTAGAGGGCGGAGATCTCAAACAGAATGTTCAACGGACCCTGTCAATTCCACAGACGCTCAAGATCATACGCCAAATTACCTCTGCGCTGGCCCATGCCCATGATAAAGGTTTTGTTCATCGCGATATCAAATCCCAAAACATCATGTTTCGTTCTGACGGCACGGCAGTACTCACAGACTTTGGCATTGTCAAGGATCTGACGGCAGATACCGGTTACACGCTGGACGGAACCAGTATCGGCACCCCGCATTACATGAGTCCGGAGCAGGCCCAGGGTACGGGGGAAGTTGACTGGCGGACGGATCTGTACAGTCTGGGCGTCACTTTTTATGAAATGCTCACGGGATCCGTCCCCTATAACGCAGATTCCGCTATCGCCGTCGCGCTTAAGCACATTAAAGATCCTGTCCCCCAGCTACCGGAACAGTTTACCAGCTTTCAGCCGATCATTGATAAATTAATGGCCAAAAATCCCGATGACCGATTCCAGTCTGCCCATGACCTGCTTCGTGCCATTGGTGAACTTGATGGTGAAGGTTCTCCGATTGAGACCGTCGTACTGAAGCACAAATCCGTTCGGAAAGTCAAACCTGCCAATATTTTTCTGGGTGTTGCGATTGTCTTTATCATCAGTGGTCTCATGTATTTGAGCCAGCCGTATTTAGCCCGTTTCATGGACCGGCAAAAAATACCTGATGACAAGCCGCAACCCGCAAAGATCCGGCAAGTTAATCCCCCAGCCCAGACGCCGAAAAAACCTTTTCTGGATGTGATCAAAAAAAAATGGACACCCTCTGTTGACCCAGAACATTTACCGGAACAGTTAACTGAATTAATTGTAAAAAAGGATTATTCAGAAGCGCTTAATTACATTTCGCAAATCCGGAAAGAAATGCCGGAGACGGGCAACGAAATGATGCAAAAAGCGGATCAGTTTCTGGAATCAAAGCAGTATATGAATGCCGGAGATATTTTCAACACGGTTTTGTCCGTTGACCCGCAGAACACGTCAGCCCTTCTGGGGCTGCTATATGTGGCCATCGAAAAACAGCAGACAATGGCGACAAATCAAAATCCATCGATTGCGGAATATGACGCCTTACTGGCATTATTAAACAAAGCGATAAATAACACCGATTCCCAGTATTTCAAACAGTTGAAAATCGAGTCCGTGGAGTCTGTTTATGAATCCGCCAGCCATCAACTGGAACAACAGCGTTTTAAACAGGCCGGCATATGGGCAAAAACCGGATTAAAAAATGCGCCGGATCATTTACGGCTGAAAAAACTCGGGTATCTCATCCAGGCCCAAATCAGTTTTAATGAAAACCGCCTGACTTTGCCGGATCAGGATAATGCGCTGGCCTATTACCGACAGGTTCTGCAGCTGGATCCGGATGATCAGGCCGCCAGGCAGGGAATCACCCGCATTATCGATAAGTACAAAACCATGGCATTGGCCGCACAGAAAGAGCATAATTATAATGAGGCGGTAGAACTTATCGGGAAAGCCCGGTTGGTCGCCCCGAACAACCCGGAATTACAGACAACCGAATGGCTTATATTAGGGGACATGTATGCATCAAAGGGACAGTTCAATACTCCTGAGAATGAAAATGCCCGGCATTTTTATCAAAAAATCCTGGCACAATCACCTCAAAACAAGCAGGCAGTCGTTCGGATTGCGAAAATTGAAGTACTGATTCCGTTACATCAAGTCAGGCAGACAGGTCCACTTTCTAAAAAAATTCCGGCTTACAAAACCCTGTTTTCAGAGTTGGATTCCGCCATTACCGAACATGGCCAGGAGAATATGGCGGATTTAAAGCATCGTGTAATAGAACTGATAAAAGAAGACATGCAAGCCCAAAAGAAACAGAAACAGCCCATTCCGGCTGAATTTATGACACTGGTTTCCGGTCATTTTCCTGATGAGAATGAAATTTTTAATACACATTACGATATACTGATTGCAAAAGGTGATGAAGCCACATCAAAACAGGAAAAAGCGGATTATTACTTAAAAGCCCTGAAGTTAAACCCGGCCCATCCTCGGGCACGGGTAAAAATTGAACATATTGTTAAAGATCTGGACAATCATGGAAAAGCAAATGAAGCCAAGGCTGTCTTAAAAGAGGCCATGGATATTGCACCGGACCATACGGCTTTTAATGATATGTTTCAGACGATCAAAAAGATTCAGGATACAAAAGCGGAAATCTTCACTTTGTTATTAAAGATCAAACGGATTCAGACATTACCGGAAAAAGTTGAACTTTATAAAGCGTTATTTTCAAAGCTGGATTCAGCCATCGATCGGTTTGGCCTCAAAACAATGAAGGATCTGAAGAATGACGTAACGGTCCAGGTCAAAACTGATATTAAAGCCAGAAAAAACAGCAGGCAAACAATTCCGGCTGAATTGATGACTCTGGTTGAAAACGATTTCCCCGAAATGAATGAATATGTGGTTAATGCCCAGTATGATATATTGATTGCAAACGGCGATAAAAGCACCTCAAAACAGAAAAAAGCGGATTATTACCTTAACGCTTTGAAATTAGATAAACACAGGAGTGAAGCAAAAAACGGCATTGAACTTCTGGCAAAAAATCTGGATAAAAACGGAAACAATAAAGAGGCGGTGGCTGTTTTACAGAAGGCAATGGATATTGCACCAAAGGATTTGATATTTAGTGAATTATTTGGCAAAATCAGACGCATTCTTGAAGTTTTTGCCACAAACTCCGGGTGCGGTAAAGAGAACATAATTTCCCAGGCGCCGGTTTCCATTGAGAATCTGAGCCTTTGCATTCAATACCGGAACTTAGACCCTAACAGCGTTGTGAATGTTGTTTTAAATCAGAAAAACGGACAGACCATGGAAATTCCCGTGGTGTTGGATGATCGTTCCGGCAGTAAACCAATAGACGTAGTCACCCCGATTGAAGGCTTTGCACTTGGCGACTATTCAATTACAGTAAGACAAAATGGAAAAATTTTATCAGAAACCCTGATAAAATTTATACCCAAACGGAGGTAAAATTTATGCGGTGGATATTTCTGTTTATTCTGGTTGCATTGACAACAATGGGATGTGCTGCTAATTGCCAAAATGTTCAGCAGGAACTAAATACATGCCAGGTAACACTAACGGATCAGGACTTTATTATAAAAAAGCAGGAATCGACAATCAGACAGAAGGATCAGAAAATAGCCGAGCAAAAAGAGAGCATTGAAAAAATGGGTGTCGATATTGCCGAATTAAACAGGCGGTTAAATATCAGCACAAGTGAAAAAGGACGATATGACGAACGAATCAAAAACATCGCATCTTCGGTCAGAGAATTCATAAAACAGCAAATGCGGGACAATCGCAATTTTCTGACCGACATCGCGTTAGAAGACTTTATCGGCAATGAATTGATCGAAAGAAAACATTCCGGCGAAAAAAACATTCTTGTTGTTAACGTATCCCACCCTGTTCCCAGTGGCGGACAAATCAATGGAATCGGCGGGTATTTCTCAGGCTCAGCCGACATTACCATTAAATTACTCCGGCCGGTGGGAAATGATTATATCGTAATCTACGACAAGCAGGTACAGGTTGAAGCTGAAGAAACCGGTAAACAATACATTGATTTTGACAGCCCGTTTATTGCAAAAAAAGGGGATATTATTGCCTATTATTTCCCCGGACCTGTAAATGTTCCTTATGACAGCGATATCGGTATAAATACATATTCAAAGATGAGATCGGATAAATACGCACACGGGAACCGGATAGCCGCCGAAGATATATGGCATACCGATCAGAGTAAAAGAAAGTATTCCTTAAATTACTATGGCATTTTTTACACAAGGGTTGATTCTGAATAGAGGATAGTTAAATATTTTCGTATTTAATCGGAACGGATGGAAAGCACGTGTTTGTTTCCGGAAACGATGGTGGCCGGTATAAAATTTTTCAGGGGCAATTATCATTGATACTCATGTAAAAAGTCAGATTTCGACGGCAAAGTATAAAAGTTCAAATTCAAGGCGTGCAAAGACTTCGTAATGATTAGTACTTTCCGTACTTTGAAGAAGCGAAGGATGCAGCGCAACGCAGAAGTTGGACTTTTTACGAAGCCGTCATCATTGGCTCTGAAAAAGCATTTAAGCATGTTATCATACGGCCATCATTACCTATTAATCGTGCAACATTAATAATACAGCCATGACCCAGCAAACCAGACAGTTAACCATATTATTCGCTGACATTTCCAACAGTTCTAACATTTATGAGCTATTGGGAAACCAGGCGGCGCAGGAAACGGTCGGGAGAATCCTGAATCTCCTGTCCGATCTGACGGACAAATTTGAAGGAAAAGTCATTAAGACGGTTGGCGATGCAATTATCGCAACTTTTCAATCAACCGACAATTCGATTGAAGCCGCCAAATCAATGCAGCTGGCAATGACAGACGAAATATCAGATAACAGTGATCTGCCCCAGATCAACATACACATCGGCATTCATCATGGGTCTGTTGTTATAGATAACGAAGATATTTTTGGCGATGCCGTCAATGTAACCGCAAGGGTAGTCGACTATGCCAATCCGCGGCAGATTGTTGCAACCCGTGCGGCAATTGAAAATCTACCCCGGGATTCAAGCCATTTTACAAAATATATAACCAAAATTACCGCCAAAAATATTTCCGGCGAGCTTGAACTTTTTGAAATTATCTTTGAAGATCAAAATACCACGATGGTCATTGATTGCCGGAAATTATCCGATGCCCTTTGTTCAAGTCTCTATCTGATGAGGGGCGGACAGGTGATTGTTGTGGATGTTCAAAAACCGGTGGTATCGGTTGGCCGAGAAGATTTTAATGATATTGCCATTCAATATTCCTGGATTTCCAGGACCCACGCATATATTGAAAACCGTAATGGTGTGTTTATGGTAAAGGACAAAAGCACCAACGGGACGTTTATATATCCGCAAGATGCAGATCCGGTGTATATCAATAAAGGGGAACACCCAATCGCCGGGAAAGGTCTCATTATTTTCGGCCGGGAAAAGGAAAGCAATATGGATAGTGCCCTGACGGACACGATCGAATACGACATCAAGTAACATCTGGTGTCTCGTCAACTCTGAACTGACGCATTTTGCTTGCCATTTTCCGCGCCTGCGTCGTTACGACTTGAGTCGCGTAGCCCACTATGCTCCTCAAGTCGCGTCTTGCAGGCACAAAAAATTACGGCGCAATTTTGCGCCATTTCATTCTTGACGCGACACTAGTAAATTTAAAAATATTTTCCAGACAGTTCTCCCAACCACAATCCCCTGATTGTCTAAGTACACACTCAATATTCAATCTGAAGTTCGGGGTCAAGTTCGGGGTCAAATCTGCTCTTGACTCATTTAAAATCTTAACAAGAGCCAAGAGCAGACCCCTATTTTTTTATTATTCGCTGTTTGATATCTGTATCAATTAGAGTAATTACTCATCAAAAAATGAGGGTGTTCTTGAATGACGTGGAAAAATTTTATAAGGTAGTTGCCATTAATTAATTTATCCTTTTTCATTCCAATACAAAGGAGGCCCCGGATGTCCCAAATGTTTCAGTCTGTCAAAATTGGTGAAATGGAGATCAAAAACCGGTTTGTTCATTCCGCCACCCATGAAGTCATGGCAGATAATAATGGCCGTATCACTGATGAATTGACCAAGCGATATAAAAATCTTGCAAAAGGCGAAGTCGGCCTGATCATCCCGGGGCATATGTATGTGCATCCGCTGGGGAATGCCCATCATGGTCAAATGGGCATTCATAACGATGATATGATACCCGGCCTTAAAAGATTAGCTGATACGATTCACGAAAACGGGGGAAAGGTAGCGTTCCAACTTGCTCACGGCGGCCGGCAGACACCAAAACAAATGATCGGCACACAGCCGCTGGCACCATCAAAACAGAGCCGGGACCCGGTAACCCTTAATAAACCTCAGCAAATGAGTGAAGAGCTCATTGAAGAAACCATAGAAGCGTTTGCCGCGGCAGCAGCCCGGGCGGTTGAAGCAGGTAGTGATGCAGTCCAGATCCATGCAGCCCACGGATACTTGATTTGTGAATTTCTGTCTCCCTTTTTCAATAAACGGAAAGATAAATGGGGCGGATCAGATGAAAACCGGTTCCGGCTCATTAAAGAAGTCATAAAACGGACGAAAAGCAGACTGCCGGATGACATACCGGTTATAGTGAAAATGAACACCAACGATTATACACCGTTTAAGGGCATTACACCGGATCTCGCGGCTGTCTATGCAAAATGGATGACCGTGCTTAGTGTGGATGCCGTGGAAATAAGCTGCGGCACTTATTATACCTTCCACACCATAAGGGGAGAGATCCCTGTTCCGGAAATGGCGGCAGGACTTCCGATGTGGATGCGTCCGGTGGCCAAAGTCAAACTTAACTTTCAGAAGAAAGGCAATATATTCAAGGATGCATATAATCTTGATGCCGCCAAAAAAATCAAGCCAAATATGGGTGACACCCCCTTGATCCTGGTGGGTGGGATGCGCAAATTATCGCAAATGGAAGAAATCGTTGAAAACGGTGATGCTGACCTTATCTCCATGTCCCGGCCCTTTATCCGGGAACCTTTTCTGGTAAAAAGGTTTCAGGAAGGTAAATCAACCGAAGCGTCATGTGTTAACTGCAACAAATGTTTTGCAGCAATGTTTAATTCAATACCCATAAAATGTTATGAAAAAGGACTGCCAGGGTTTTAAACAGGATGACAGACAACTCACCAGGCTTGAGACTGTCGCATCGAATGGACTCAACGTTTAACCTTTCAAATAAAGTCTGAAAATTTTCAATATCAGTAATATGGGTGCTGTCCCGTGAAGGAACAAGTCAAAAATATCGATGGGTTTTGAAAGTTGGCCGTGAAACAGCATCCGGATCTTTTCAACAAGATGGGGCTCCGGTTTAAACAGCGCCAGTCCGAGGAATAAAGCAAGAACTAAAAGTACGGCGAAGGGAATTTTATCCAGCCATTTAAACAAGGAGTTTACCTTTATCAAATTCTATATCTGATTGGTAAAAAATAACGGCTTTTACTTCTCAGTCTATGACACCGGAAGGCAGACTTGTCAACCTGAAGGCGGGACATAAAAATAAGGGCGCCCGGAATAAATCGCCACTTTTGATTTCAGATTTTCTTACCGCTCGATACCATCCCGCGCCAGGATTCCCTGGGTGTAATAATGTTTAACTTCTTTCATTTCCGTGACCAGGTCGGCTGCGGCAATCAATGCCGCCGGCGCGTTGCGGCCGGTCAGAATGACTTCCAGATTATCCGGCCGTTTGCTTAAAAAATCAATCACATCATCGACTGAAATCAAACCAAACCAGACCGCCACATTGATCTCATCAAGAACCAAAATATCGTATTTTCCAGAGAGCATGGCGTCTTGCGCCTTAAAAAGGCCCTGACGAGCTTGATCCATATGCTTTTGGGTGACGTCTTCCTTGCGGATGCATTTGGTATCCCCGTACTGCTCGATAGTGATGAACGGATGATTTCTTAATGCCGTCAGCTCACCATAGATCTGGCCTTTCATGAACTGACCGATGTAGGTTTTCATTCCATGTCCGGCAGCCCTTACCGCAAGGCCGATGGCAGCGGTTGTTTTACCCTTTCCGTTGCCGGTATACAATTGGACAAATTTTTTTTCAGACGGTTTCACTGGCAAAAAACCTTCATCTACGCACACGTTTCAAGCTCATAGTCTTCGGGCAGATGCGCGGTCCCTTTTACACAGGGCAGCCCGGTGGCGTTATGGACCTGTTCGATAACCTGCTCCAGATGATCACAAAAACCACCGTCTTCGCTGATCCACCCTTTGTCTGTTTTTTTAGCAAATGCGCATGTGCAGAAATGAATCACCTCCGCACCTTTTGATTTAAGTATTTTCCCCAGATCTGCCGCATTATCCCCCGGGCACCGACAGGTAAAAATTCCGGCCGGCACCGCCCCGCTGTATCCGGCAAAGCCCTGTTTGTTTTCACTCATGCATTTGAAGCAATTGGTCAATGGGCACCTGTTCTCATTTTTCTCACAACGTATAATGGCAACTTTAGTCATTTTGCCTCCTAAGATTTCCACTTTTACCGCATCTACTGCGTCAAATACTGCCGCGCATAGTTGACTATAGCGAGGCAACATTTTCCTTGTACCTGCGGCAAAATTAAAAATCTTTCAACCTGTTTTTTTAAATATATTTTTAACAGTTGATATGGCAGCTCTCCAGTTTTGACTTAAAAGCGCAAAAAAACCACCGGCAGCCGCCGCACCTCCGACGCCGACGGGACATCCCATCTGACCGCAGAAGGGACAAACCGTCGTGCCCGCAAAAATCCCGAAAAATGCCAGCCAGCGGAATAAAAAATGCATTATCCTTTTTTTAATAGATTTCTGACCGTCGACCGGACCAACCGGCTTGGCGCATTTACAATCATGATCGGCCGGAGTTATTGTTTTCAATTATTTTGCCTTTCTCCGGTCGATCATATAATTGCGCAAAGCCTCCTGAAGCGTGGCAGCGGCCAAATCCGCACAATGCCGGTCTGCTGCCGGAAGCCGTCCGATTTCTTCTAACACGGTCACCCCTGAAATATCGGTTAATTCATCTGGGTCTTTTCCCATCGCCAGTTCCGCGGCAAAAGATCCGCAGATGGAACTGGACGCACATCCATCGGTAAAATATGCCGCCTGTTTTACGCGGTCATTTTCAAATTTGAGAAAGATTTCCATGGTATCGCCACAATCACCTGTGATGCGCGAGTGGCCGTCAGGGAATTCCATTTTACCGTTGTACCGAGGATTACGCCATCGCTCAAACCCTTTTTCTCCATAGGCATCTCTGGCTTCATCAAATATCTGCTCCTGCAGGTTATTCACAAAATTATCAAAATCATCCATGGAAATGTCTTTCTATATATTTTTTATTTTTCTCTGAATCTCTTCCATCTGCTGCTGTAAATCGGCTGCCTGTTTTTTTAATTCCGCCAGGCTTTCCTGTTTTGAAGAAGCTGCCGGAGGAAAATTCCCAACCCCCTGCATGCCCATTCCGCGTCCCCCGCCCATGCCGCGACCGGAACCACCCATACATCGACCGCCTCCGCCCATGCCGCGGCCGCCGCCTTTCATACCCATGCCGCGGCCGGAACCGCCCATACTTCCCCCGCCCATTCGGGACTGGGGTCCGCCAGCATTCACACCGGATCCGCCGGTCATGCCGAATTTTTCCACGACATTGGCTCCGGCTGACGGCTGCAGCCCCCCTTGCTTAAATCGTTCAACCGCCTGCCGGACAGTTCCTGTCTGACCGGTAAACACCTGAATACCTGTTGCGGAAAACGCCGTCATGGCTTTGGGACCGCAAGAACCGGTAAGCAACGCTTCCGCACCTTTACCACTCACCATGGAAGCCGCCTGGATCCCCGCCCCCTGAGCAGCGTTTATATTTTCTGAATTATCCAGAACTTCTACATCAAGGCTGTCTGAATCAATAATCAATATGTAAGCGGCACGTCCAAACCGCTCATCAATTTCTGAATCAATACCAACACCTTTGGACGATACTGCTATCTTCATTTATAATTCCTCCTCTATGCCGGATTGTTCCGGCAGCCTGTGCGGTCGCACGCTCATTCATCTCTGATTCCAGGCAACGTTCCGACAATCATACCTGGCAACTCAAACTTAAAAAAACGGGTTTCCGTCTCCGGCGATAATTCCTACCGCCGGAGACGGATTGGGGGCCGACATGATGCCGGGTTATACATTGGCAAAACACGCTTGCTGGTTATTCAATATTTTTCAACTCAGCGATTCTGCTGTTTATAGAATCCAGTGTATTCTTGATTGAATCTGCCTGCTGTTTGAGAACATTCAATTCATCCGCCGGTTCCCGGGCATACACGGGCTGGGATTGGGGAAACACCCCGCCGTACCCGCGCATACCACCCCTTCCAGGGCCATAACCGCCCCTGAAACCGCGGCCATACGCCATTCCTCTGCCAAAACCAATTGGCCTGTCATATCCCGCATATGAAGGATTACAATACCCTCTGGCACCACCCGTCATGGGGCCGCCACCCATTGGACCACTTCCGTCAAATCCAGGCATAATTTTTACCTCCTTGGATATAAAAGTTCACAATTTATATGTTAATTTCTTTTTCCTCGGCCCTGGCCGGTGCCCTGACCCGGCCTTCCACCGCGCCCCCGGCCCTGACCCTGACCCTGACCTTGACCCTGGCCCGGAATCTTGCCGGGCTTTCCTTTATTACCTCCGCCACTGCCTCTGCCGGTGCCGGGACCATTTCCCTGTGGGCCTGTTCGATCTCCTCCAGGCATATTCCTCACCTCCTTTTGCTGATTTAAAAAAGCAACGCGGCCTCTTTTCTGTCGGTGCCGCCGACCGCATCCGGGCATTGAAAATACCGGAACAATCTCCTCGCCATTTGCATAAGAGACAAGCACTTCTTCCACATTGCCGCCGATAAACGGAATAAGCCGAATACCGCAGGTTTCAATGATGCCGGCAGGTATTTGTGAAATTGCGCCGCAAATCAAAACATCAAGGCCCAGACCACTCAGCATACCTGCCAGGCGGGAAGACATTTCAGGAATAAACGCCTCATAGCGTCTGTTGACAATTTCCCGGTTTTCGATTTCCGCGATCAAAAGCGTTTTCGCGGAATCAAAAACAGGCGATATTCTGTCTTCCCAGGCAGTCAGTGCGACTCTCATACGAATGTTGCCTCCTTTTCCTGTCCAGTGCCTGACCATAAACTAATTTCCGGCCAGGCCCTGTGAATTATTAAAGCAATCCTTGTGCCATCATTTAAACAACTCTTTTAAAATTAAAAGAATAAATAATAATAATAAAAAGTTATAAAATTTAAGCAGACAAAAACAGGAATAGAAAATCTATACAGGAAAGCAAAAATGCGACGCATAGAGTCGCACGGACGCGACTCTATGCGTCGTTTTTATAATTTCTGGAACGGCCATCAATTTCCGGCAGGCGAATGCCCAACTTTTCAATTTTTCTAAAAAGCGTACTCTTGTGCATGCCGAGATCTTCTGCAGCGGCTTTGCGGTTATAATTGTTTTGTTTCAACGCATCCATGATGACCCTGATTTCTGCTGATCTCACCGGATCATCCGGGGTCTCATATTCTGGGATTGCCCGGGATTGACGGGAGAACGTTGCCGGAAGATGCCCCGGGTTGATATCCCCTTCCGAGCACAATACAAATGCATGTTCAATAATATTTTCCAGTTCCCTGATATTTCCGGGAAAATCATGGGACATCAGGATTTCAAGGGCCTGCTGATCAATTCCGCTGACGGATTTCCCCCGGATCCGGTTTAATTTGGCGATAAAATGTTCGACCAGAAGCAGGATATCCTCCATCCGCTGTTTCAATGGCGGAAGGTTTAAGCTCACCACATTAATCCGGTAATAAAGATCATGGCGAAATGTTTTCTCTTCCACCAGATGGGAAAGTTTTTTATTTGTGGCGGCAATCACCCGGACATTTGCTTTTTCCTTTTTCACGGCCCCAAGGGGCTGAAATTCCTTTTCTTCAAGCACCCGGAGCAGTCTTGCCTGAAAAGCCGCGCTCGTGTCCCCGATTTCATCCAGAAAAAGGGTGCCCCCTTCGGCAATTGCAAAAAGTCCCGGCTTGTCTTTCACCGCATTGGTAAAAGCCCCGGCCTTGTAACCGAAAAGTTCCGATTCCAAAAGGGTGTCCGGCAATGCCCCGCAGTTTATCGTTACAAACGGGTTCTCTTTTCGCATGCTTAAATTATGGATCGCCCGGGCTGCCAACTCCTTGCCGGTCCCGGTTTCCCCCTCGATCAGGACGGTACTGTCGCTTTCGGCTATCTGCGGAAGGATGTTGAAAATATTTTTCATTTCCGGGCTGGCACTGACAATATCCCCCATTCGGTAACTGGCGGCCAGCTCCTTTCGCAGTTCTTCCACCAGGGTATGATCCCGGAAAGTCTCGACCCCTCCGATAATCTTTCCCTTTTTATCTTTTAGCAGGGATGTGGATACGGTGATGGGAATTTGTTTTTTTTCACTGTTGATGATGTGCGTGAAGGTATTTATAAAGGACTTGCCCTCTTTCATGGTTTTTTTCAGGGCACAGTCACTTTCACACATGTTGGACCGGAACACTTCCCAGCAGTGCTTGCCGATGGCTTCATTGCGGTAAATCCCGGTAATCTCCTCCGCCGCCCGGTTAAACGACATGATTTTCCAGTTGTGATCAACCGTAAAAACGCCGTCGGAAATACTTTCCAGGATAATTTCCGTGGCAGTTTCTTTTAATTCATCTGGTGATTTCGGATTTTTTGCCATGTGTATATTCCGGTTGAATTGGGTTCATTGACCGGCCGGGTGATGAAAAAAACCCGCAGGAAAACACCGGTGTAAGTATATATCACCATGAATAATTATCATCCGAAGGTCAAGCAGTTAAAGTAAAATTTTTTCATTTAAAATTTAATCGGTTATGATATGGGAGAATCCGTCAAAGACCTGCCGACAGGCGATGTGCTTGTCAATTTTTTTTATCAATATTTGGCGCAAACACTGAATATTTCGATGTTAACAGTAATGTAGGTACATTTTATGCACCTTAAACAACGTGGCTATGTAAGCGCTTAATCAAGCACACCGGCTGGTATAGTTTTTAATTTTTTCTGGGGTAAGATTCTGCGGCAGGAATTTTTCATAATCTGCTTCAGTTTTCGCAAACAGGATACTGTCAAACAAGTACCGCAAATAATCATATGGCTTTAAGCCGCAGGCTTTGGCAGTCTCAATCAGGCTGTATAAGCATGAACTGGCCGAGGCGCCATTTGGATGACTGAAAAGCAGCCAGTTTTTTCGTCCTACCACAAACGGCGGGGTCAAAGACAGCGGCCTGGGGCGGGAAGGCATCACACGTTTGCCATGGAAGATATGACGGAAATCCGGCTGATGGTGATCCGGGACCTTTCAATGTAAAAAATCCGGGTGATAGAATCCTGATTCAGTCTGAACCGGGTTTTTTATGGGTCAAAAATCGCCTGATATGTTTTTTCTATTTTCAGGCGATGCTGTTCCTCTTCTTTGGCAAGCCCTAAAAACAAAACACTTAAATCGTCATCATCGGAGATTTCAGCCAGCAGGGAATACAGTTCAAAAGCCTTGTCCTCACGCTTCATAGCCAGAACCAGGGCGTCGGCAAACGCCATCTCCGGATTCGACTCAACATTCTCAAGTTTTTTGGCAATTCCCAAGTCGTCCTGTTTTTCAATTATTTTTTCAAACATTTTTTCCAGGGTACCCGCGTCAATATCCAGCAGCATCTGTTTATGTTTTAATTCTTCTTTGGCAAACTCACTGAAAAGGGGCTGAAGAAACGGATCCGTGGTCTTTTCCGCCAGCTCCCTGTAAAATTCATGAGATTCTTCTTCCCGCATCACTGCAAAACTGATCACTTCGGCAAATGTTTTAAAACCGTGTTCCATCCTGCCTCCCAAAAATACTATCTATTGAATGTTTATACAAGCCGAACGCCTGATTTGAATTAAATTGAATTTCTAAATGAGTGAAAAAATACTTTATGTTTTTTCATCCTTGATTTTAATCATTTATTCAAAATCACACCGTGGGCGTTGCGTCATCAAAAAATAGCTCTGTCTGGCATTGCTCTTCGGAATCATACAGGTCCATGACCGCTTCGGCGAGTTCGGCTGCATAGTCTCCAACAGGGAAAAAATTGACGGTCCGTAATGCCTGGATCAGATTTTCCTCTCCGGCAATAGCACTTTCGATAAAAGAACTGTCATAGATTTCTTCATAGAGCAGAAAAAAATCGGTTTCACGCAGGTTGGAAGTGGCGACATTTTTCAAATTTTTATCGATGATTGCATACTCCCTGATCTTGAGTATGTTTTCGGCATCATCCCGAATCATCTGATACTTCTGACGCATACCCTTTCTCCTGTTTTTTTCAGGTTAAAATTCAACCGGAGAAACTGTTTTTTAATCGCAAAAAAATGGCACCACGCTTATTCCGATCCAAACGGAATTTAAGACAGTGCTTTAAAAACAATTAACCGGTTTAAAATTTTTCGCAAGGGGTCTGGTATAAGGGTGAATTGAAATAAAAAAGGAATTTCAGTGGCAAGTGTCCCCATTTTCCGGATGGGAAGTTTTGGTTAACGAAAAATGATAGAAACACGATAAAAAAATATATCATAAAAGTCAATTATTTATATTAAGACAACTTTAAATCAGTCATTCTAAAATAATTTACAAGCCGAAAACAATTTTCTATTCCCGGTTTTCCCGGGCAATGGTTTTAACCATCTCCTTTGTAGTATTAAACGGCGTGGACCGTTCATGCCGATACAGCTTCAGGGTTTCCTGGGGACACGCCAGGGTGCATACCCCGCACCCGATGCACTTGTCCGGGTCCACCACGGACCTTTCGGCTTCCTCGTCAATGGACAGGGCGCCAAAAAAACAGCGTTCCGTGCAAACCCCGCATGCCACGCAGTCGTCTCCGGCTTGGGGGATGAAGTTTGCCGGCAGCAGGGCCGACATATTGTCCCAACGGGTCCGGCCGCGCAGTTGTGAGCAGCAGCACCCGCAGCACATGCAGATAATGGAACTGTCGGAAAGGGTATTATCCGTCTGCCCCACCAGGCCGAGTTCCTGCATGGCGTCAAAATACTGCACAGCCTCTTCCCGGGTGACTTTTTTACCCAAACCGAGCATTTCAAAATGCATGGCCGTGGGCCCCATCATAATGCAATTGGCAACCGGATTGTTATCCTTGCATTCCCGAATTCCCATTTTTTCCGTCCGTGTGCGACAGGGACAGGGAACCAGCGCCATTTCCGCAGGGGCGTGATTCATTATGAAGTCATGGGCCTCTTCCGCGGACAGCACCTTCTGGTCGGGCTCAATGGCCATTTCTACAGGGATCGTCCGGAACACGGGCGTCCCCTTTTTAGACCCTTCATAGTAGATGTAATATTTATCCTTAATGTAAAAATCCTGATACAGTTGGGCCGCCTCGAGATCATCAGGCTTTACCTCCGGATAAAACTGGTGATGGTTTAACAGCAGGGGCATGGGCGGCAGGGAATAAAAATTACCCATGCCGATCAGTCCGTTTCGCTTGTGCACCCCATCCATCACTTTTTCCACTTCGTCAAGCGGCTTCCCGGCGGCATCCGCTAATTCCTGAGTGGTGATGAACTGGCCGGGACGCTTCATGTACTGCATCAGGTCTGCTTCCTGGTGAGAATACACCCGCTCAAGGAACTTCATAAAAGAAGGCTGGGGGTTGCCGTCCGGATCCTTCGGAGCCGTCATAAAATTTTCATCCAGCTTGTTCCAAAGATTCACATACACCGAATTCGCCATGGGTTCCTCCTTATGTAATCAATCAGGTGGTTAGGTAGAAGGCGAAAGACTGAAGGAAATGGGGGCATTAACTGGTTATTGAAAAACGTTATGAGTGCAGGCAAGACAAGGCAAAATCCGACGAAAAAGCGGAATTTATGTTCATAAATGAGCATTTTGAGGAGGATTTTAACGCCGTATTGCCAAACGCAATAGTTTTTCAACAGCCTGTTAATAATCATTGCAACAAATGTCATGCGTAATATCCGGATCTCCAATCATGACGGGCGGCTTTTCCCCAAAAATCTTCCGCATCCAGTCTTCCAGTTTTTACTTAAATACCTACCACTTTTAAGCAGAATACAAAAGAGGCATAAATGACAAAAAACATGCGGAATCGGCCATGATGTTAAAGAAACGAATGGGACAGGCAACCAATGGGTCAGCCTAAAAATTGAAAAGATCTGCCCCACCGGTGACAGGGATGGCTGTGCCGGTCATATAACTTGAACGGTCTGATGCCAGGAATGCAACCAGAGGTGCTACTTCATCCGGATTTCCCATACGCTTTGACGGTATCCTCTCTTTGATCCGATCCAGCATTTTCGGATCGTGCAGCTTCACCGCTTCTGTTTCAATGAATCCCGGCAGAACCGCGTTGACGGTAATTCCATGCCTGGCCCCTTCAAGGGCAAGAGATCGTGTCAGGCCGATCATGCCGGCTTTTGAGGCACCATAACCCGGTTGAGCAAAAGCCCCTCTTAAGCCAACAAAGGAGGAAATATTAATAATGCGACCCCATTTTTTTTGTTTCATATGGGGCCAGACAGCTTGGATGCAGTTAAATGCACCTGTCAGATTAACATTCAAATCCCGTTCAAACATCTTAAGAGTCTGGTGTTCCATGGTTGCCATGTTATCCATCACACCGGCATTGTTCACCAGGATATCCACACCGCCCATTTGATCGAAAATTTCTGAGACGACTTTTTGAATTTGATCCGGCTGCGTGATATCCATTTTCATGCCCAGACTGTTGACGCCCATTTTCCGGATTGCCGCTGCTGTTGAGATTGTTTCAACATTGCCGGTATCGACAAAGTGTGCTGCCAGAAGGCTGTATTCAGCCAGTCTTTCTTTATCGACTTTCTCACTTTCAACAAGCAGATCTGTCACTGCCACATTGGCGCCGGTCTTGCCAAGGGCCAGGGCAATGGCTTTTCCCAGGCCCCTTGACGCACCGGTCACCAGTGCTGTTTTTCCGGATAATGTCAGCATTTCTGTTCCTCAATGATTTAGTCTCTAAGTTTTAATTCTTATACGTTTTACGGCAGAATATTCCAAAACTCTGCCTTTTATGCGTGAATTCTCTATTCCGGATGACCGTATTGTGTCCAGTTAATGTTGCATTCCGTCATGTCACTCTTCATAGCCTTATGAAATGATGCCGGGACTTTTGCGAAAAACGCATCCACCATATCTTTTTGCTCAACCACCGAACGGCCGTCTTCTTTGACAATACTTTCTGCTTTCGGGCCGATCATTCTTTTTGCGGTAGTACGTAAAACAAGCGGAATCTTGCTGACTAAAAAATCATATTCTTTCTGTGTCTTTTCATCCCAAGTAATTTTATCACTTGAATTGGTCATATTTTCACCTCTTTAATTGGGGGTAATAATTTTTTCCTCGTTTCCACGGAGGACCGTGGGAACGAGAACAAATCAGTGGATCCACTTATTATTTCTTTTTACTTTCAAGCATCCTGCCCTGTGGTTTTCGCCAGCCTTTTTCCATGAAATCCATTTCTTTTTTCCACCAGGGGGTATTCAAGGACGGCATAGGTGCTCTAATAAGCCCTTCCGGAACAAGGAGTTCATGCTCCTGCCATTCACCGAGTTTGTAATCGTCAAACATATACTCTCGGCCAAGCCGGGGATTGTGCTCACATGCAGGTGTAATCCCGATCAGGGTGCGGAGCAGGCAGGTGTTACATCTCACGCAACGTACAATTTCCTTGGCGCGGCCGCTTGCCAGCTTATTGACATATTCAGGATCGCAGAAAAGCTGTCTTCCAAGAGCCTGCATATCGTACATACCTGCGGCAATGTTGGCTTCTATCTTTTTTGGGTCATGCTGGGAGGCGATGATCACCGGGATGTTTAACGCTTTTTTAAACGCTGCCCCATGTGCAGGGATATGTTTCGATTTATCCATATCTGTGATCAAATGACCGGTCTCTTCATAGCCGGCACCGTCTGAAAGGCTGATAAAGTCTGCTCCTCGAGCCTCCAGATCCTGTGCCAGATCAATCATCTCTTCTTCAGTCAGGCCACCTTCCATATGTTCTTCCGCGCTGATTCGGACGCCGACGGCAACGCCAGGGCACGCATACCGGACCTGCTCCATGGCCTCATTTAAAAATCGTTTTCTATTTCGCCATTCGCCGCCGTACATGTCGGTTCTTTTGTTGCTGAAAGGAGAGAGGAACTCATGTTCGAGATAACCGTGGGGACCATGGATCTCGATGACATCAAATCCGGCTTTGACAGCCAACTGGCAACTTCCTGCGTACTCTTTCTGCTCCCGATGGATTTCATCGATACTCATCTCGCGCGTCATCTGACCGGTCAAAAACTCCCGCTCCAACTCAGCCATCCTAAAGCCGCCGTCCATTCCATTTGGTACACTATCCAAAGGCATTTCGTAAGGTAATCCCGCAGTAGGGGCCGGCGCCTTTTTGGAGTGATCATAAGAATGACCCTGGCGACCGAAACCGATACTCATCTGGGCGGATATTTTCGCGCCGAAATGATGCACTCTTTCCGTCAGCCTGTAAAGGCCTTGGAGATGTCCTAAGTGAAAACAGTGCATATTTCTTCCATAGACAAATTCCGACGCCATCTTGGTTGCCATGATAGCGCCGGTCGTAATCAGGGCGGTGCCCCCTTTGGCACGGGCGCCAAAATAGGCGACCAGCTGCTCGGTGACTTCTCCGTTAACACCGGACATGGTTTCATTCATAGGGGCAAGAGCGATCCGGTTTTTGAGTTCAACAGGTCCGATGGTGATGGGGCTAAAAATGTTTTTAAATTTTTTCTGTGTTGTCATGACGTCCTCCTTGTTGGTTTATGGTTTTATTCTACGTTTTGTTGTATCAACACCCAGTAACTTGCCAAGGTTCTCACCAAATATTTTCTTTCTGTCTTCATCCGTAATGGCCGGATAACCGTAACTTTTTTGCATATCCTTGGGTATCTGGAATTCGCGCATCCCCATGACTCCGGTCCGGAATTGAACGCCATAACCGGCATAATCAGTTCCCCAGATAATCTTATCCGGGCCTACCCACCTAAGTGCCTCCCCGATAATCTTTGCGAAATTTCTCGGTGAACTGATTGACCATGGAAGGAGCAGGCTTAAACAGACATACACATTGGGATGCTGCATGGCGATCATGTTTAAATCCGCACAGTAAGGGAATCCCATATGAAAAGCATTAATTTTAAGATTAGGAAAATCGCGTGCCACATCATCCAAATAAATCGGCAGCGCATATTTGCTTTTTCCCGGCGGCACCCAGGAAAACCCGGTGTGAATGTCTAATACAATATCGAGTTCCTCGGCTTTTTTATAAAAGGGCCAGATATCCGGGTCGTTGATATAGGTGTCCTCCGGCGGATAAAATTTAAAAATTTTGGCCCCCTTTTCCTTGACCCAGTATTCCAGTTCCCAGATGGTGTTTTTCACCCCTTTGTGCTTGATGGGAGAAATGTTGGGCTGGTACATGAACCGGTCCGGATTGGATTCCACGATTTTTGCCATCTCGCCGTTGGTGCACCAGCGGCTGGAATATCCGGTGGTATCCATCATGGATTCGGGGAGCAGGCAGGCGATATCCACGCCATATTTATCCATGGCTTTAATGATATCACCGGAATCGGTACTTTTCTGCATTTCCCATTCTTCCATGCCTACATAGAATTCCGGTGGCGTGCCGAGTAACATGGGCCGGAGGATGGAGTTAACTGCCTTCCACCACATCTGAACACCGGGAAAATGCTGAACCAGTTCCATGTTCCCGATTAAATGCGGTTCAGGATCGATTTTAAAATAATCGTCTTTTTGAAATTCGCTCATATTGCCTCCTTTATTTTAGGTATTTAGGCTGAAGGTTGAAGGCTGAAGGATCAATATATAAATTTTCAGCCTGTTTATCCAATCGTGCGTTTATATCCCTCCCAAAACTTTTGCTTCACATCCTTGCGAAGTATTTTACCGACAGGCGTGATTGGCAGGGCTTCCCAGAATTCGATGACCTTGGGACACTTGTAACCTGCCAGCCTTTCTTTACAGAAAAAAATGAGATCATTTTCTGCAATTGACTGATCTTTCTTTAAAACAACAGCCGCCTGGACACGTTCGCCCCACTTTTCATCCGGGGCAGACACAACAGCCGCCATGGAGACCGCCGGATGTTCATACAACACATCTTCTACTTCTTTGGGATAGACGTTTTCACCGCCGGTGACGATCATGTCCGCCTTGCGGTCCACCAGGAAAAGGTACCCTTGCTCATCCACGTACCCTATATCACCGGAATGATACCAGCCGTCATGAATCGTCTGCTGTGTCAATTCAGGATTTTTCCAATACCCCATCATGACATGTTTACCTTGCACCACAATTTCTCCAATTTCGCCGACCTTTAATGGCTTGCCATGTTCATCCACAATCCCCACTTCTGCGCAAAGAATGGGTTTTCCAGCACTGGCCAGCAGCCGTGATCTGTCTCCATCAAGAAAATGATCCTTCTCCGGCAGCATGGTGACGCCCAGCGCTTCGGTCATGCCGTATGCCTGGGACAAAATGTTGCCGAATTTCCGCATGCACTGCTTCAACAGTTCGATGGGCATTGGGCTTCCGGCATATGAGATGGACCTGAGGCTGGACAGATCATAGGCATCCACATCAGCAGACTGGAGCAACCATCCGTAAATGGTAGGCACTGCATTAATATGGGTGCATTTTTCATCCTGGATAAGTTTTAATATGCCATTTAGATCCGGTTTCCGGTTTATCACCACTTTGCCGCCGACCATGAGGACGCAAAGGGCCGGCCAGAAAGACACATGAAAAAGCGGCAGGACAAAACAGGTGGCATCCTTTTTTGTGAATTCCATGGCAATGGTCGCGGACAGAACAGCCGTCATAAGGTTGCGGTGGGACATCATCACGCCTTTAGGCAGACCCGTGGTGCCGCCTGTATACATAAGGACCGCCAGATCATCTTCATCCACTTCAACACCGGGGTCGGTCTCCGGGGCATCTGCCAGCATGTCTTCATATTCAATAAACCCCGGGGGTTTATTATCGTATGCAATCCAGGAATTGATTTGCTTTAAGTCTTTGCCAATCTTTTGCACTCGTTCTTCATAACCGTCTCCCACAAAAAGGCAGGTCGCCTCGCTGTCATTTGCAACATGCACTATTTCTTCATCGGAAAGCCTGAAGTTTAAGGGAGTCACACTCATGCCCAGTTTCGCGGCAGCAAAATACGTCTCAAGATATTTGTGGGTATTTTCTGCCAGCACTGCAACCCGGTCTCCTTTTTTAAACCCTAATTTTGTCAGCGCATTTGCAAGACGGTTCACACGGCGGTTAAGCCCAGCATGGGTTAATTGCTCGCCTTCAAATACGGTTGCCGTGTGGTCCGGGTAAAAAGACGCACTTTTCCGGGGAATATCGCCTAATGTGTACATGTTCTCCTCCTATACCTATGTGACAGCGTCCAACTATTCGTAATTCCTAATTCGTAATTCGTAATTATTTTTAACTCCATGATTTGGGAAATCCCTGAAACTGCATCATCATATTCTTGCTCATCTCGTTGGAGATGGGAGAAAACTGGAGCTGATAGGCATCCCTTAAATATCTCTGCATAGGGTACTCACTACAGATACCGTATCCCCCTAAAATCTCGGCGCCGAATTTCCCGGCATGAAGTGCGCCTTCCGATGCCACAAGCTTGGCCATGGTCGATTCCAGATGGTAGGGTTTTCCCTGATCACACAGCCAGGCGGATTTGAATGTGAGGTTCCTTGAATTTTCCAGGTTGATGTACATATCCGCCAGGTAATGCTGAAGGATCTGGAACCGGCTGATGGGACCGCCGAACGCCTGGCGCTGCTTGGCATAATCAAAGGCATCTTCATATGCCGCCGCCATCAGACCGACTCCCATCATGGCACATGAGATACGTTCCGGATTCAGTATGGCCAGCATCTCATACCAGCCGTTCCCTTTGGTCCCCAGGAGGTTTTCATGGGGAATTTCCACATTGGAAAATGTAATGCCGGGGGAATCACAGTGATGGCAGCTTATCTTCGGAATTCTGGTGATGGTGATCCCTTTGCTGTTTGATGGGACCAGAAAAACGGAAAGGGATTTTGAGGGTTTGGCGTCTGTTTCCGTTTTGCAGATGGTGATCATATAATCGGATGCGTGGGAGGCCGTAATAAATACCTTTTCCCCATTGATGATCCACCGGTCATCCTTTTCTTCGGCAGTTGTTGATAAGGCGCCAAGGATATCCGTGCCTCCGGTCGGTTCTGTTAAGGCCATGCAGGTTTTAAGTTTGCCGTCACCGATCAGGGGGAGATACTTTTCTTTCTGCTCGACGGTCCCCATCTCATCAATAAACCGTGTTCCAAAACCTGTGGTTGTGCCCACTGCCAGGGCCACGGACATGGATGCCTTGCAGATTTCTTCATACAGGATCATCTGGTCGAAATAGCCGAGTGCGTCGCCGCCGTATTCTTCCGGAAGCGCTGCTTTAAAAAAGCCGATATCGATAAATTTTTGCCAGAGCTCGTCCGGTGGGAAATCGACGTTTTCATCCATCCATTGGACATATTCATCATTCAACTCCTTTTTACAGAAGTGTTTCATCTCCTTGCTCATCATTTTCTGTTCTTTGCTAAAACTGAAATCCATATTTTTCTCCTTTTATAAGACTGGGGGCTGAAGTTGTTGGGTTTCGTTCCTCAACCCAACCTACCGATTTTTAATTGATCCCGTAGGTTGGGTTGAGCGTAGCGAAACCGAACAATCAGGCTTCCGCCAATTGGTTTTATGTTGCATCCGAAGCAATGTTGCTTTTTTTCTGGCTCTGGGTCAGCTGATCCGGTGCTGCCCTGAACTGATCCATCATTTTTTGGATATCCGGTGCGTACGTCAGCCACTGGATGCCATTTCGCTCCACCGCCAGTGCGGTCTCCATATCGCAGCCATCAGCAGACCGTGCCATGATTTCCTTTCCCATGCGAAGCGCGACCGGTTTTTTGGATGCAATATTATTGACCACTTTTTCAAATTGTGCTTCGAATTCATCGTCTTTAAAAACCCTTGTCAGCAGACCCATGTCGTACATTTCTCTTGCCGTGTAATCCTTTCGACCGGAAAAAATGATTTCCCGGGCGCGGAATATCGGCATGCTTCGCGGCAGGCGGGCGGTTCCACCCCACCCGGGCAATACGCCCATGTTGATTTCCGTTGTTCCCATCTTTGCCGATTCTTTGACATAAAGGAGATCGCAGGCCAGGGCAACTTCCAGGCCGCCGGCCAGGCAGTGCCCGTTGATTTTACAGATAACGACTTTTTCACAGCTGCTGATAGCACGCTGTACATCGAGTCCTTCATGGGACAGCCAGTTGAGGCTATTTTGATGTTCGGCCAGAGACGGAAAAATTTCCAGATCACCGCCGGTACAGAACGCTTTTTCACCGGCGCCAGCCAGCACAACAACACCCACGGACGCCTCGTCTCTTACCCTGCGGAAGGCGTCGATGAGTTCTGCGGCCATCCGGCGGTTAATGGCATTATATTTGTCCGGCCGGTTTAATGTGATCGTACATACCGCGTCATTGTTTCCACCAATTTCATATATAATGGTCTGATACGCATCCGGACTCATGCCGGTTTCCGATTCTGCCGCAACGGCCTCACCGTCTTCTGAATCCGGTGACGCCAGTCTTAATGTTTCGTCAGCCGGTTGAAACATGGGAAGCGAACATTCCGGGGAAACTTCCTCAAACACCACTTCAACGTTCATGCCGATCTCCACATCATCCGGGTTGCAATTCACAATCCGGGTGGTCATGCGGATGCCTTCTTTTAGGTCCACCATGGCAATCACATAGGGGAGATCGCCCATGAATTTGGGCTCCACCATATCCAGCATGGTGGTAAAAGTATAAACCGTTGCTTTGCCGCTGGCTTCTTGCCAGTCCAGATGATCCGACCAGCATTCCGGGCACACTTTTTTCGGAAAAAAGATATTGGAATTGCAATTATCGCAATGCTGAATCAGAAGCTTTCCCTGTTTGGTTGCCTTCCAGAAATCACGTGTCCAGGGTTGCATCACTGGAATTGGTCTTTGAGTCTGTGTCATAATTATTCCCTCCCCCATACGGTTGCGATAAAGTTCATGCCTGATCCCCCTGCCGTGTTCTGAAATGCGTATTTTGCGTCCGGCACCTGCCTTTCTCCTGCTTTTCCCATCATCTGCCTTGCTGTTTCAATGTAGGTGGCCATGCTCACGCCGGAACCGGTATGACCGCGGCCTGTGGCATCACCGATGGTTGCCCAGGGCATTTTTCCGCCCGGCCATGTATGGCCCTCCATAAATACTTTTCCCGCCTGACCCGGTTCGCAAAGACCGGCTGCTTCCATGAACATGGTATGCCCCACCGGATATGCCAGGTATACATTCCAGAGATTGATATCTTCCTTGGACACTCCTGCATCTGCCAGGGCTTCACCGGTGGCATCACGGTAACCATTCGTCAGCTCCTCATTGGTTCGTGTGGTTGTAAATGCGGAAAAATACCGTGAACTTTCGCCAAGTTTATATGCGGCCGGCACGCCCATTTTTTTAGCGATTTCAGCAGATGCCACCACCATTGCGCCGCCGCCGTCTGCCAGCACATTGCACTCCCGTTTATGCAGCGGTGAAGAGACCATGCCGGATGAAAGAATTTTTTCTACAGGAGGGACCTCTTTTCCGTAAAAAATGGAATTTTCATCCATGGCCGCCCATTTTCTTAAGGATACAACCACTGAGGCCATTTCTTCTTCGGTTGTACCGGAATCATGCATATAGCGGCGCGTCATCATAGCGATAATACCGTTGTACGTGGTTCCGTAGGGGTATTCCCACTGGAGATCGATGCCGGCTTTGGCAAAAAAATTGATCAGATCAGGCATCGGGATAGTGGAGTGAACCGTTACATGGGGAATCAGGACGATCTTTGCCTGACCGCTCTCAATGTATTGCTCGGCCAGCCGCAGGCAATTGGATGTGGACGCCCCACCGGCATTGCAGATACATACTTCCCTGCAGCCTTTTAAGCCGAGTTCTTCGGGTATTTTACCGAACGAGATTTCAGCTGAAATCTGCGGCTGGGCCTGGGGAGCAACCGTAACAACCCCTTCCACATCGTTTTTATCGATCCCCGCATCTCTTACAGCGGCGATACATGTTTCATAAATGATATCCCATCGTGACCGGTTCGGATATGTACCGGTGGGAACCTCCCCGATGCCGATGATCGCCAAATTTTTCTTACTCATGGTGCCTCCTTTTTCCCAGCTGCTGGCTGGTATTGAATCTTTGTTTATAAAAAGTTTTATTTTGTTTTATTTCTTGACAGCTTCAATTTGCGCTGTTAAATCTATAGAAAATGACGTGTCGTTTCTGTAGTTACTCTATAGAAAACAGGGTGTCAATATATAATTTTATTTATTGTAAAAATCGGATGATCCTAAATAATATATTGAATTTATGAGTTTTTTAAATAAAAGAAATCGCGTTCATTTGTCAACGGTTACAGTGACTGAGATAACAATTCTTCAATCTATAGAGTTAAAATCTATAGTTAAAAAGATAATGGGAGGGATCCGGCAATGAGAATAAAAGAACTGGTCGAAAAATCAGGTGTGCCCCGCACCACCATACATTTTTATCTTCGGCAGGGACTGCTACACCCGCCACACAAAACCGGGCGGACAATGGCCTACTATGATGAAAGCCACTTAAAGCAGCTAAAGGAAATACAGAACCTGAAAAAGGGTGCACGGGTGCCCATCGCATTTCTGAAAGAACAGGTTAACTCAATAAATCAAGTGGATTCACCGGTGTCCACGGCATATAATGGATATGATGTTGGAAAACCTGTGACCACAACAAAAGAAAAAAAGAAAAAGCGCCAGGAGATTATCAAACACGCCATACAGATATTCAGCCATAAAGGATACCACCAAACCAAGATTTCAGACATCACCGGTTCAATGAAAATTTCCACAGGCACCTTTTATTTATATTTTAATAACAAGCGCGACCTGTTTATTGAGGTTATTGATGATGTTTTTCACAATATCGTGGGCGAGGCTGCCGTTGCTATAAAGGGGGAAGAGGATTTCCTTAAAAAGTTGAAAATCAGGGGACGGGTGTTTCTTAAAAATTACACAAAATACAGTGAAATATTAAACCAGCTGCGGGCTGAAATGGCCGGCGAGGACAATTGGCCGGTAAAAAAAATCAAGAAAATCTATCACCATCTGACCCGGCCTGTGATCAAGGAGATTCAAGATGCGGTGGATGCAGGTATTATCCGAAAAATCGATCCGGACCTGGCAGCATATGATCTCACAGGGCAGCTTGAAATGATGTCTTTGCGGCTCTCATTAGATGATAAATATAATATTGAGGATGCCATCAATTTTATCGTAGATTTATCGCTCGATCATTTGTTTATAAATGATAAAAACGACACATAGGTGAATCTAATGCCCCTATATGAATTTAACAACTTAAAACCAACCGTGGGTGCCGGCACCTGGATCGCCCCGTCAGCGGAAATCATCGGCAATGTAACGATTGGGAAAAACTGTTATATCGGGTTCGGTGCTGTTATTCGAGGAGACTTTGGACCGATCATTATTGGAAATGAATCCCTTATTGAGGAGAATGTGGTCATTCACACGGCCACTTGCACTGAAATCGGAAATCGCGTTATCGTCGGGCATATGGCCATGATCCATGATGCTATTATAAAAGATGGCTCTTTGGTCGGCATGAAAGCCATGATCTGCGAGGGGGTTGTAATTGGTGAGGGCTCGATTATTGCCGAACAGACCCTGGTCATAAAAAACCAGCAGATTCCGCCCGGCAAAATTTACGCAGGGTCTCCGGCTGAACTAAAAAAAGAAGTTTCAGAACATCATCGGGAAATGCTTCACCTGGGAGTTCAAGCGTATATAGAGTTGATTCAACTTTATCATCAAACCCTAAAACCTGTTGCTTTGTAAAACTTTTCGATCCATTCCACGTATTTCTATAAATCTAAGCATTCGTCATTGAACAAAAAATTTCCGGACTTACATTTTCACGCGTCATTAAAAAGAAAAGCATGCAAAATAATGCATCTCCATCTGACAGTTCGAAGGTTTTTGCAAATTTCATCAGGCGTTTTTCAGGTGATGTTTCACCATGATAGATCAATGCTTCAATTTTTCCGGGCAGCATATCCGGCAGGCTCATTAACAAGGCTTTGGCATCATTTACTTTAAGATAGCCGATATATTTTTTTGCGCATCGGCCCTCTTGCCTTAAATTTTCGCACATTTTCAGTTCTTTTCTGAAAAATGCCCGTCTTTGGCGGTCCAGCTTCATCCTGATAAATGAAATCACGGTGTGGCGTTTATCCCCCAGAAACCGGAACAGGGTTTCAATAAAATCCATGTCTTTATCCCGGCGCGCCGGTCCTGTTTTCTCTGTGGCAAACAGTTCGTTCTTCTCAAATGCCGGATGATTTGATAATGTGATGATATTCTGTTCTTTGTGATTTTGCATGATCATTTCCTCTATTTTATTTATATTTCTTGTTGGAGGTATCATACAACGGCATGTGTGCGGTTACCGTCACACATCATCATTTTTTTTATTTTTTTTATAACCACTTGAAAACAATGATAAAAAATGAAAAATAAAACCAATGACCACTTTAACATATTGAGATTATAGTTTTTTCAACCAATCAAACAGGCATTTTACACACAAAAAGTTTACAGTTATACCGTGAATTACATTCCACGGAAAAATTATAAAAATCTGGAAAACCCATGAAAGAAAAGCAGCTTATCAACCTGATCAAAGCCGTTGACCTGATGGCGCGACCTGACGGCACCACCATCAATGAACTGTCTGATGAACTCGGGAT
Source organism: Desulfobacteraceae bacterium (assembly GCA_014237465.1). Lineage (GTDB taxonomy): Bacteria > Desulfobacterota > Desulfobacteria > Desulfobacterales > Desulfosalsimonadaceae > SURF-3. The sequence continues at coordinate 62,948 of JABZFM010000018.1, forward strand.
CAACCGCCGGGCTGTTTACCGCCTCATAGAGACTTTGGAGAGCATGCATTTTCCCATTTATAACGACAACACGGCCTCAGAACGCGATAAGCCCTGGCGGCTGCAGCCGGAATATGTCAAAAAAATGCCCAATATTTCCGTACCGGAATTAAAGCTTTCTTTTGCCGAAATGCTGGCCCTGTACCTGCTCAAAGGGGAAGCAACGATTTATAAAGGCACCCGCCTGGAAGCCGAAGCCCAATCGGCTTTTGACAAGATCAGTGCATTTCTGCCGCCCCCGGTATTCAAACAGCTGGACAAAATCAAGACCCTGTTCATCCCCCAGTCCAAGTTTGCAAAAGATTATTCCGGCAAGGAAGAGGTCATCGACACCCTGGCCGATGCCATCCTGAAACAGAAAATCTGCATGGTGAGTTATTTTTCCTTTTATGATGAAAAGGAAAAACACTACCTCATCGAGCCGCTTCATTTTTTTGAAAGCAACGGGGGGATGTATATCTTTGTCCGGGTCCCGAAGCACGACTCCATCCGGACCCTGGCCGTGGAACGGATCCAGAAAATCGACAAATCCGAAGAAACGTTTGAATACCCGGAAAATTTTGACCCTGAAAAACTGCTGGAATCATCATTTGACATTATTTACGATGACCCGGTGTCAGTCCGGCTATGGGTTTCTACGGGCCAGGCCAAATACATCCGGGAAAGAAAATTTTTCCGGAACCAGACCATTACTGAAAACAATGATGGCTCCCTGATCCTGGAGATTGAAACCTCGGGCTGGAATGATGTCAAACGCTGGGTGATGTCCCTGGGTGCCGAAGCGATGGTGCTGGAACCTGAAACATTACGACAGGAAATAATACATGATATCCAGCGATTGATTTCCAACTACAACACCAACCCAACCATTGTTGATGATTGAACGATGGTTTAAAAAATGCCATAATCAACCATAATCAACCATAATCAAATAGATGTGTCACCTTTTAAAAAACCTGAACCAGAAGGAGGCCGCCATGTACATACCCAAGCCCTTTAAAAATTTTAAGGAAAATTTTTCAGACGTTCACCAGCAATACGAACAGCTGGCAAAAACCTGCCGGGAGCACGGTCCCCTTGATCAAAAATGCCAGGATCTGGTCAAACTGGGCATTGCCATCGGCCAGAACTCAAAAGGCGGCGTGATGTCTCTTACCCGAAAAGCGCTTAACTCCGGTGCGACTGCCGAAGAAATCCATCATGCGGTGCTGCTTTCCCTGACAACCGTCGGTTTTCCGGCCATGATCGCGGCCATGGGCTGGGCCGGCGAGGTGCTGGAAAAAAATTAGCGGTTTTCGGTCGGGCACTATTCACCGCAAAAAGGAGCCTTCATGGACCTGTCTCTTGAAATCTTTCTAAAAATCATTTACGCGCTGGGCATCGGCGTATTGATCGGCTTGGAACGATCTTTGATCCCGCCGTTTTCAGCCACCTGCGAACCGGATGAAACCGGTATTAAATCCAATGGCGCACAACCTGCCCCGCCCGAACCGCCGGACACCCTGCTGGGCGTGCGAACATTTTCCATCCTGTCCTTAGGGGGGTTTTCCGCCGCTCTGGTCGGATCCGCCTATCCGTTGGTCGCACCCGTCATTATTGCCGGGCTCATCGTATTCATCATTGCCATGTACTTTCACTCAAAACAGGAAGACCCTGGAATTACTACTGAAATCGCCGCCGTGGTCTGCTGCGGTCTGGGCATGCTCTGCCACACGAACCCCCATGCGGCCGGTGTGCTGGCACTGCTCATCACCGTCCTTCTGGCATTAAAGCGGTTTATGGCCAAAGCCCTCATGCAGTTAAAACGGGTGGAACTGACGGACACATTAAAATTTCTGGCCATTATTCTCATTGTTCTGCCCCTGCTGCCCAACCGGGCACTGGATCCCTATGGCGCATTTAACCCATACAAAGTCATGTTCCTGGTGATCCTGATATCCGGTATCAGTTTTGTGGGATATTTTCTGACCAAGTTTCTCGGCGCGGAAAAAGGCCTCGGACTGACCGGCCTTTTCGGCGGGCTTACCTCGTCCACAGCGGTTACTGCGGCAATGGCAACCCAGGCAAAACAGGCCCCGGGTCTGACTACTGCCTGCGCGTTTGCCACTATTATTGCCAATGCCACCATGTTCTGCCGGGTGCTGGTGGTAGTCGCCATTCTGGACTGGACGCTGATGACCCACCTGGTCTGGTCCATCGGCACCATGACCGTGGCCGCCACCATCGCCGTTATCTTTCTGTGGTTGCGCTCAAAAAACAATTCTTCGGACGGGAAAAGTGACGCATCCCGGGAAATCAGCCTGGAGAACCCTTTTTCACTGGGCCCGGCCATAAAATTTTCCCTGTTTTTTGTGCTGATCCTGTTTGTCGCTAAAATCGCCAAAATATACCTGGGCGACAAAGGCCTGTACCTGGCCTCCCTGGTCAGCGGCCTGGCGGACGTGGATGCCATCACCCTGTCGATTGCGGAACAGACCAAAGCCGTTGCTCTGACCCATGCCGTGGGTGCTGTCGGCATCACCATTGCAGTGGTGGCTAACAGTATCGTAAAAAGCGGTATTGCCGTTTACTCCGGCGGCTGGCGGTTTGGTTCCCTGGTGGGGGCGATCCTGCTGGGAGCCACCGGCGCAGGCCTGGGGGTGTTGCTGATTTTTTGATGAACCCCTGTTTCACCCGAGCATTTAAGTACTCAGCCATGTAGGCCGGATTTCTTATCCGGCAATTGACAAATTCCTTTTGTCGGGATGGGAATCCCGACCTACATGGAGAATTTGAGTCAATCCCCGATATTGATGGCTTTGAACTCCTTCCCTCACTCCTCCGTGAGAACCAGAAAAAAAACTATGAACATCGAACATCGAACGCCCAACGTCGAATTTTGAATAAGGTATTTTACCTGTTTTTATAAACCATAAACTGATAGAGCGAAGCGATTTCATCATTCGATGTTCAACGTTCGATGTTGGATGTTGGACGTTCAAAAAATGCTTTGCTCGTTCCCTCACTCCTTCGTGGGAATGCATATCTATCTAAAAAACCACAGAAATCTTTTCCTTCCCGCAGTGTCCTTTTCGCTGATGAAACCTCTTTCTTTGAAAAATATTATACCACAAAGTGGTATTTCCAAATAAAAGACCTATATTATTTTTTGAATCAATAAATTTATTTTTCAGGAAGTATCGGACATGAAACCACTTAAATGGATTCTAATATATATTATTGTCATAACAGGAGTTATTACAATGACGCATACTTCAGCAACAGCTGCGGACAAGTCCGCAGGCTCATTTTTTTATCTTCCCCAGCCCGGGGCCCGGGCATATGATAAAGACCTGATCAAAAAACTGGCGCAGGTCAGGAAATTGCGCGGACAGACATATCAGCCCCGAACCAAACATCTGCAGCCGGACGGATGGGCCAAATACACGAATCGGCTGTTTCTGGAATCCAGCCCTTACCTGCTCCAGCATGCCCACAATCCGGTCAACTGGTACCCATGGGGAGATGAGGCGTTTGAAACCGCGAAACAGCTCAACCGACCGGTATTCTTAAGCGTGGGATATTCCACCTGCCACTGGTGCCATGTGATGGAAGAAGAATCTTTTGAAGACGAAGAAATCGCCCGGTATCTGAATGAGAATTATGTCTGCGTAAAAGTCGACCGGGAAGAACGGCCGGATATTGACTCCATCTACATGACCGCGGTTCAGGCGTTGACCGGACGAGGCGGATGGCCCATGAGCGTATGGCTGACCGCCGACCGAAAACCGTTTTACGGCGGCACTTATTTTCCGCCCAGGGACGGTGACCGGGGCGCAAATATCGGATTTCTGACCATCCTTGAAAAACTCAACCAAAGCTTTCATGCCCCGGACGGACGGGTGGAAAACGCCGGCCTTCAGATCACGGCAGCCATACAGAAAATGATGGAGACGAAACCCGGCAACCGACTGCCCGAAAAAGAAGTACTGCAAAACGCGACAACCTTTTACCGCCAGAGCTATGACCGGCAATTCGGCGGACTTGCGGGCGCCCCGAAATTTCCCAGCAGTCTGCCCATCCGATTCCTGCTGCGCTATTACCGCCAGCCCCCCGATAAAATCACACAGGGTAAAAACATCCTTGAAATGATTGAACACTCCCTTGCTAAAATGGCCGGTGGCGGAATGTACGATCATGTAGGCGGCGGCTTTCACCGGTATGCCACGGATGAGCACTGGCTGGTCCCGCATTTTGAAAAAATGCTCTATGATAATGCGTTGCTGGCGGTGGCCTATCTTGAAGCATACCAGGCAACAGGAAATGACGAATTTAAGCGTGTTGTCAATGATATTCTCCGGTATGTATCGCGGGATATGATATCGCCGGACGGCGCATTTTATTCCGCAACCGACGCGGACAGCATGACACCCGAAGGCCATATGGAAGAAGGCTGGTATTTTACCTGGACACCGGATGAACTGGAGAGTGTTTTAGGCAAAGACCGCGCCAAAATCGTAAAAAAATACTATTCCGTGACAATGACTCCCAATTTTGAAGGACGCCATATTTTACACACGGAAAAAACTACAGATGAAACAGCCGCCGCATTGAATATGACTAAAAAAGAACTGTTTGCTGTAATTGATGAATCCAGAGAGCTTCTATATACGGAGAGAAACAAACGCCCGGCCCCCCTGCGGGATGAAAAAATCCTGACCTCATGGAACGCGCTCATGATTTCCGCGTTTGCCCGTGCCGGCCTGGTGTTTAATGATCCGGACTATATTGACCAGGCCACAAAGGCTGCCAGGTTTATCATGGACCATTTATACAAGAATAACAGACTCCAACACAGCTACAAAGACAACAACGCCCGGCACAATGCCTTTTTAGATGATTATGCGTTTTTTATTGCCGCCCTGATCGATCTTTATGAAGCTACCCATGACATCCACTGGCTGGAAAAAGCCCTGGAACTGGATGATGTGCTGAAAATTTTCTACGAGGACCCGGAAACCGGCGGTTTTTTCATGACCAGCACGGATCATGAAAACCTGATCGCCCGGGAAAAGCCCTACTATGACAGTGCCATACCTTCCGGAAATGCGGTATCCGTATTAAACCTCCTGCGCCTGCATTCTTTTACTACGGACTATCGGTATAAACAACGGGCGGAAAAAGCAATCAAATCCTTTTCCAAGCGTTTGTCCGCCAACCCGGCAGCCCTGTCAGAGATGCTTCTGGCCATTGATTATTTTCTGGATGACCCCAAAGAAATTATCCTGATCCTCCCTGACGGCAAACCGGAAGCCGGGGATTCTCTGCTGGAAACGTTCAGGAATCACTTCATTCCCAACCGGATTTTAGTAGTGGCGGATGAAACGCAGACAACCAACCTTGCAGAAATCATCCCCCTTGCAGGAGGGAAAAAAGCAATTAACGGCAAAGCAACCGCCTATGTGTGTGAAAACGGCACATGCAAGCTGCCGACCAGTGATCCCAAAGAATTTGCCGTACAGCTGCAGCAGTGATGGTTTGTGCGAGGTCAAAAATCGCTTAACTCTGTGTTTTCGGCTTTTTGATAATAAAGTAAAAGATGAAAATCAGGCTACATTATGCCGCATTGAGTGGATGAATTTTTTTTAGCTCCTTTTGAAAACGTTTTTCAGATTCCCAAAGGTCCCGTGCGTGCTGTACGTTAAGCCAGAACTCAGGAGAATTTCCGAACAGACGAGACAACCGCAATGCCATAGGGGGACTGATGGACCGTCTTTCTCTCAAAAGTTCATTGATCGTCTGACGGGAGACCCCTAAAGCATTCGCCAATGATGCGGTGGTCAAACTATAATCCGGCATGAAATCTTCCCTTATCATTTCACCGGGATGTGTCGGGGGGATTTCACGTTTTATTGTGTTCGATATCGTCATTGTGCTGCTCCTTAATGATAATCGTTAATGATAATCGGTTATTTCAACGTCAAACGCATCACCATCGATAAACCGGAAACAAATACGCCATTGATCGTTGACGGATATTGAATATTGTCCCTCTCTGTTACCTTTGAGGGCATGTAAACGATTGCTTGGGGGCACCCTTAGGTCATTTATATTTGTTGCCCAATTAATGTATTCCAACCGACGAATAGCCCTTCGGATCAAATCAGGAGGCAGACGTTTTGATTTGCCCTTAACGAAAATCTGTTGAGTCTCTTTATCGGCAAATGTTTTTATCATAGCATGAATGTAATCTGTCTCGTGACAGTTGTCAAAGGAAAAATTAGAAGAAAACCAGGACCAGCCCTGACGGCAAACCGGAAGGCGGGGATCCAGAGAAAATATCACAATATGTGGGTCACCGAACTTTTTGAGGACATACACTAAATCCGCGCGCCCACCATTTTGGCAAGGGATTGGGCCATATTGTCCAACATACCTTCATCCGGGATGGAAATAGTCATTTTAAGTTCGCCGTCATCATCCGTTTCAAGGCAGTCAATGAGTTTTGTTTTAAAGGCACCTGCCAGCTCGTCTGTTTTTTCAGAAGCTTCATCATTTGAAAACATTTCACCGATAAAGGCAAAGGCCGCCCCCATGAGCTGACCACCCGCTTTTGCAATCTTTTTCTTTTTGGCAATAACCGCAGCCTCGTTTTCAACCTGGGCCTTCATGCTTTCATCCTCCGGCGCATCGGGTTTTTGTCCAAGCAGAATTTCAAGTCTTCTCTTAAGATCTTCCATGCCGGTATGGAGGTCGACCGTGTCAATATCTGATGCCTGATCAAGCACGGCCAGTGAAAGTTCATGTTTGGCGGAAAGAGTGGCAAGAAGGCCCTCTTCAAGCGTATTTTCAGTGACCAGCAGGAAAACATGTACCGGTCGTTTTTGTCCCATGCGGTGGGCCCGCCCGATTCTCTGTTCCAGAACCGCGGGGTTCCATGGCAGATCAATATTTATAACCGTGTTTGCCGCCTGAAGGTTCAGACCGGTTGCGCCGGCATTGGTGGTAATAAACAGTGTGCAGTCCGGATCATTCTGGAACTGGTTTATCAGGGCCTGGCGTTTTTTCTGAGGGATCGAACCGTCCAGTCGTACAAAATTAAGCTGATGATTTTCGATAATGGGTTCAATCAGATTCAGCATGGTGGTCCATTCGGAAAAAAGAACGATTTTCCGATTTTCCTCCGCCTTGAGTTGATTGATCAGTTCATCAAGCTCCTCAAGTTTGCTGGAGTAGCCCGGCCTCTGTTTATCAACGAGAAATGTGCTGTTCGCGGCCATCCGGCACATGAGAAGCGCCTTTTGAAGCCTCATGAGATCCATTTCAGTAAGATATTTTTTTTGCAGAATGGTCTGGATAATCTGTCGGTGTCCCTTTTGTAAATCAAGCTGTTCTTCCGTGGGCGTTATTCGTATAATTGTCGTCGTCCTCGGTGGGAGCTCTTTTATCACCTGGCCACGGGTACGACGAAGCAGGAGCGGTTTCAGCCGTTTTCGCAGTGCATCAATATTTTTGTATCCAAGGACTTTTCCTCTTTCATCAACGACTTTGTGCTGATTGAAAAATCGGAACGCCGGCCCCAGCCGCCTGTCATCAATAAACTCCACAACCGAAAAAAGTTCATCGATTTTGTTTTCAAGCGGGGTTCCTGAAAGGACAAGGGCAAATGGGGACTTAAGAGCTTTAACAATCCGGCTGGTCTTTGCCTCCCAGTTTTTAATCCGTTGGGCCTCATCAAGGATGATAAGGTCCCACTTGACCTTTTCAATTGAAAGGATGTCCCTTAAGACCTGTTCATAATTACAGATCGTGAAAAACCGGCCGCTGTCATACTGGGCCGGCCGATCTTTGGCACTTCCAAGAACCAGTTGGCATGTTTTTTCACTAAAACGGTTTATTTCCAAACGCCATTGAGACTTAAGCGATGCCGGACAGATCACAAGGACTTTTGAAATCCCGGAATTCCGCGCAAGAAGTTCCGCCGCCCCGATTCCCTGAATGGTTTTGCCCAGCCCCATGTCGTCTGCAAGAACGGCTCTCCCCCTGCCTGCGGCAAATGCGATGCCGTCAAGCTGGTAGGGCAACAATTCGGTTTTTAGAAGCTGTTTTCTTAAAGGATGTCTTTTGGGGTCCTGCCGGATCTCCGCGACAAGCGCTTCCATTTTCTCCTGAAAGCGTTTCCGGGTGATGAACTCCTCGGCATCCGGATAAATGGTAACATCAAAACCCAGATTATCGACGGTTTTAATTGCTTTGAGCAGTCCTTTAATGTCGGTGATGTGCTTATCTTTAAAGGGATTAAACGCTTTCTTGACTTCAGGATAGATATCCTCGGGAAGAAGAAGCCTTAGCTCAAGATTTTTTCCATAATTAATATATATACATATTTCAGTCGGTTTAAACGGCGTATCTTTTGTTTTTTTATTAAATTTCCGGCTGACTTTATCAAGGGCATGAATAATGTGCTTGCAGGTTCCCAGGGTATTTTTTTTAAAATCAGGGCAGGAGCAGAAAGATTCACCCCGTTCCCACCCCCTTAAAGCGATTCGATAACTTTTTCCCGACTCCTGGCTGGTAATGATATAGTCTGCCCATAATTTGTTGGGATCCAAGGGCTTAAGCAGCATTTTTTCTTTTTTAGCTCTTTCAATTCTGTCATCAATGGCCTGCTGTACAAACGCTTCTTCACTTAAACTTTCCATGGGAATTCTTTCCGGCGGCGGCGCGGAAAGCCCAAGTGTCATTTTTTCTTCAAGGATCAGGGAAATGGCCGCGCCTTTGTGCTCACAGAATCCGTGGCACACAGAACAGTTGATATCCAGTTTCTGGTGTTTTTCCGAATTCATGGAAATGGCAACAACGGCCTCGCCAAGATTGAGTTCAAAATAATTTTCATTGATTGTTACCTGGTCAAAAACATCAACATCATATTTTCCACCCTGAATGATCAGCTGTTTGCCTTTCGCACCCAGCAGTTTGCAGGCTTCCGGATACGATAAATGGGATAGTTTGTCTTTAAGTGTTATCATTCCGTCATCACCTTTATTTAAATGGATTATTGGTTTATCAGAATAAAGCCGATTATTTTGTCAAAACAATTTTTTAAGAAAAAATCAAAGTATTATTATGAAGATCAATGAAGAACTGTCAATATGATTTTTTGATCCTGTGACCGGAACTCTCCACTCTTTGCTTTTAGACATCAATTTGTAACTTCTCAATAAGTCCGGGCAAAAGGTTGGTCTTAGATTTAGGATGAAACCATGTAGCGGAGGTCTTTAGACCTCCATTTTAAATGGAAACCTTAAGGTTTCCGCTACATCGCGTCCTGGTTATAACCGAGCTTTTTGAGAACATACATCAATTTTTTCAAACCACTGGATTAAATTGTGTTTATCGTGTATGAAAAACTTATACTACATTTTGATCATCTGCCGAAAAATAGAACGGAACAAAAACAGACCGGAGGAAGCATAAAATGAACCGCCTCATTGCTGATGCCGAAGCGCCCGAACTGTTGACTGATCAGGAGCAGCTTTACGACCTTGAGGATGAAACCCGAATGGCACAAAGAAACAGCGTATGTTCTCAAAAAGTTCGGGCGCCCCACATATTGTGATACTTTCACTGGATTCCCGGGCTTATTGAGAAGTTACAAAACAGCGGCTTAATGCGTTGAAATAATCCCTTATTTGTTTGATTCGAAAAACTGAAATTATTTTTCCATCCTTGCTTTGTTTTGAGATATCTCTCATTTTTTTTAAGGTAATCCGGTAAGAATTAGATATGCAGCTTGTCATCAACAGCCCTGGGACCTTCATCACGCAAAAAGACGGATATTTTCATCTTAAAACTGGTGAATAATGAATTGGAGGTCACAATTTGTGACCTCCAGTAAAACATTAACAACGGAGCACACGAAAAGCACAGAGGATAAATCGCTATATTTTTTTCTCTGTGTTCTGTGGTGAGCAATATCAAATAGCAAAAGGAAGCCAAATGCCGGAACTTATTACAACAGAATCAATTGCATCAAAAATATACTTTATCCGTGGCGTCAAGATCATGCTGGACCGGGATCTTGCCGAATTATACGGCGTAACTACCAGCGCTCTGAATAAAGCCGTGAGCCGGAACATTGACCGTTTTCCTCCGGATTTCATGCTTCAACTAAATCCGGAAGAATTTGCAAACTTGAAATCCCATTTTGGAACATCAAGTTGGGGCGGAACGCGGAAACCTCCGAGAGCCTACACTGAACAAGGCGTTGCCATGCTCTCAAGTGTCTTAAGGAGTAAACGTGCGGTTCAGGTAAATATTGAGATCATGCGGACTTTTACCAAAATCCGTCACATGATTTCAGCCAGTGATGAACTTAAAACAGAAATTGAAGACTTGCGAAAACATACGGACGATCGGTTTCAGATTGTATTTGAAGCGCTGGATCAGCTGCTAGATCCCGAGAAAAAATCCAAAAAAGAGATCGGGTTTACGGTGAAGGAGCAGGTGGAGTTATATGGATGATCTTAAAAGGATGAACCACAGAGAACACGGAGATCACAGAGGGTAAATCTTTAAAAAATAATTTTCTCCGTGTTCTCTGCGATCTCTGTGGTGAAAATCTTATTTAACTTTTCAAAAATTTATTATAATATCAAATTATTAAATACAGTGATCGTCGCGAGAACCATAATCAAAGGTGCTTACGTTTTTTTTGCATGTGTGGCCAAAACCGCACACTTCAATAATAAGCGTTTTATCTTTCGTTGCCAAACACGATGCCACTGATTTACGCACAAGCAGTCACTCCAACAAATGCCTCAGTTGTGATTAACTGATTGCAATGATAGATAAAATGTTGAACTGAACCAGCCTTTATAAC
>JABZFM010000057.1 GCA_014237465.1 Desulfobacteraceae bacterium
TTGGTGGAAATAATGCTCAATTCGTCCCGCTCTTCTTTCGTTAATGTTACTCTGTATCGTGGCGCCATGTCGTCCTCCTTTTTTTGAGAACGACTATACCACAAATCAAATTAAATGCGAAGATTTAAATTTTACGTTGTACTACCCGTAATTACGGTCTCCGGAATTAGGAAATTCTTTACCCCTTCTCCAACTGCCGCAAAGTTTCTTCAAGTACAGGGAGCTGTTGTTGATGTTTAGGCTCGTTGGAAGCTCTTTTGAGCGTTATTAACGTTTCAAGGTTGAGGACGCGAATCGTATGCTCCCTGAATTCAATTTCTATTGTGTGATCGAGCAGGTCGTCATAGGCTTTTCCCTCTTCAATCACAGCCAAAACGTCAAGCGGACCTAAACAGATCGTAAAAAGTGCATGCACCAGCCCGGAAAAGTCATCCGCTTTGGCTCTATTATTTTATCATCCGGAGGACGATAGATTGCGTCTATTGATTTTAAAAATTCGAAGAGCTTTGCAATATTTTCTGAAGACCGATTATGTACAATGTCCACATCCAATGTTGTCACCGGAGCCCCCTGAACAACTGCGGCAAGACCACCAACCAGAATAAATTTAACCTCAGCTTTAATGAGCCCTTCAAGGATTGCGTTTAGATCCGCGACTGTTGATTTTCTGCTGCTTACAGGGCATCCCGACGAAGGAGTGACAGGACGCGCTTTCTTTTGGTTTATTTTCTTTCATGTTGACATGATACTAATATGTGATACTATATTGGCATGAATAAAAAGCAACGACAGGCGCTACAGAAAATCTTTGAAAAGCCTGAGCGTTCAGATATTTCATGGAATGATATTGAGGGGTTATTTATAGCTCTTGGCGCTGAAGTGACTGAAGGCAAAGGATCCCGCGTACGGGTGGCGCTTAATGACGTTCGTGCTGTTTTTCATCGACCTCATCCTAAACGAGTGACGAACAAAGGGTCTGTAAAGTCTGTGCGAAGATTCTTAATAGAATCGGGGGTGAAACCATGATGGAATATAAAGGATATTTTGCAAAAGTGGAATTTGATGATGATGCCAACATCTTTCATGGCGAAGTTATCAACTTAAGAGATGTGATTACCTTTGAAGGTGAAACAGTCAAAGAGCTTAATCAGGCTTTTCATGATTCAGTTGACGATTATCTGGATTTTTGTGTCGAACGGGGCGAGGATCCCGAAAAGCCTTACTCTGGTAAGTTCGTTGTACGCGTTGAACCAGAGCTTCATAAAAATATTGCAATAGAATCTCGAAAAGCAGGAAAAAGTCTAAATGTATGGGTTAATGATGCGATATCTAAGGCATTGAAAGATATCACTCAATTTTGACCGATGGGAACAACGACGGATCTGTGTGGGGCAAAAATTTGGCCGCGGAAAACCGGTTCATGAACTCCTGGTTGACGTTGAGTTCCAGGTAGGTGATCCGGTCACGGATTCCCTCCACCTCATCCAGCGCCTCCCGGGAAGTTAAAATCATGGCAGCCCCCCCAAGGGAACTGTTGCCAAGGGAATGATAGGTCTCTTCGGAAAGATCGGGTATCATACCAATGGTTATTGCGGATCTGGGGTTGATGAATGATCCGAATGTACCGGCAATATAAAACGTGGAAAGATCATCAAACGTGATTCCCACGTATCGGGCAATGGTTTCAAGAATGGTATACATGGCCGCCTTGGATCGCATCAGGCTGTCGATATCCACCTGGCTGATGGACAGTTCCCTGCCGGTGGCGGAATCATCTGATGGCACAAGAACAATCCGGCGGCTGCCATCGGATTCCTTCAGCCGATCCCCGCATTTTGACGCCACAAACTTGCCCCGGATATCCACCATCCCGGAAAGAAACAGCTGGGCCATCATATCAATCATACCGGACCCGCAGATGCCTTTTGGCGGTAGCTCGTCAATGGTATGCAGATCAAACGTGCCGTCCTCCGGATCAATCATAATTCGGTCAATCACACCGGGTTTGGCATTCATGCCGATTTTTGACACACCGCCTTCCAGGGCCGGGCCGGCCGCTCCGGCACAGGCCACCAGCCAGTCTTTATTGCCCAGCACCACTTCCGCGTTCGTGCCCACGTCCACCAGGATCGAAATTTCATCCTGTTGGTGGAGTCCTGAATAAATAATCCCGGAAATCAGATCACCGCCGAAATAGCTGCCCACATTGGGAAATATAAAGATTCGTGCGTTGTCATTTATTTGGATGCCGAGATCCTTCGCCAAAACCGTGTTGGGGGTATTGACCACCGGGATATAGGGTTCCCGGATAATATGGTTGGGCGCCAATCCCAGAAAGAGGTGGGTCATGCTGGTATTTCCGGACACCGCCAGCAGATAAACATCCTGGATATGCACACCGGACTTCTTGCAAAGACCGGAAATATGTTCGTTAAATCCATCAACGATCAGACGGTTGATCTTGTATAAGCCCGCTTCATTGTCCGCAAAATGAATTCGTTCAAGGAGATCCGGACCAATGGCTATCTGGGGGTTATCAAAGGCTGATTCATCGATCACCTCGCCGGTTTCCAGATTGATCAGGCGGAGCACTACCCGGGTGGTGCCCAGATCAATGGCAATACCGGCACAAATTGCTGAATCATTGACACTTTTGACGCCCACCAGCTTCCAGCGGCCACAGTCGTTAAAACAGACACACCGGGCCTGATATGAAAATTTTCGCAGCCGCCAGGGAAGATTCTTTAACAATGACAGATCAATATCAATATAATCTGTTTTGAGAACTGGCTTTAATTCATTGATCAACCGATCCGCATCTGCGGTATTATCATTTAAAGAAGGAGGGGAAACTTTGACGGTCACAACCCAGCCGGGACTTTTTCCTGTCATCTCTTATTATTCACCATTAGCGCTGTTTTTCGGCAATTATCCGCCCAACTTCTGCTGTAATTTTTCTCATGGCTTTACCGGCTTTTCCCTGCACCAGGAGGGTGCTGGTCGTACCGGTCAAGGGGGTCGGCTCAGGATTGATTTCGATGACAGTAGCCCCGGACTGTTTTGCAATGACCGGCATAAACGCGGCCGGCTGCACAATAGCAGACGTGCCGACCACCAGCATCAGATCACAGGTGGAAGCCGCAATCTGCGACCGATCAAGGTCCTGCATAGGGATTGTTTCACCAAAAAATACGCATTCAGGCCGATAAATACCACCGCAGTCGCATCTCGGGGGCATATGGGAAAGGTCTACCTCAACGGTTTGCTCCCGACTGCCGCAATCCAGACACCTCAGCCAGGCAAAACTCCCATGGAATTCTATCACATCTTTATTACCGGCCATTTGATGCAGCCCGTCAATATTCTGGGTAATCACCGTCTTTAATAGCCCCAGTTCCTCCAGTCGAGCGAGTCCAAGATGGGCCGCATTCGGCTTTGCGGAAACCAGCAACTCCTTCATTTCACTGATCAGCAAACGCCAGACCTTTTCCGGGTTATTCATAAACGAATCGATATGGGCGACTTCCATGGGATCAAATTTTTCCCACAATCCGCCTTTGCCCCGAAACGGCGGGATACCGCTTTCGACTGAAATACCGGCGCCCGTCAGCGCCACAACATGCTTTGACGACACAATATATTCAGCGGTTTTTTTTATAAAATCTTCCATAAGAATATCTCTTTAACTATCTATATTAATTTGTTTTCAGTTATATATTGGCATCACATAAAGCTTAAAAAAAATCACACATCAAACGCCATATCCATACCCACCGCAAAGCAATCCAGCCTTGCACTTCTTTCCTCAATTATTCGGCGGCAATGATCAACGATCAGATCCTCCTGGGCATCCGTGCGCTCATGGTTGTGGTGAAACAGGCCCAAGCGCTTAACACCGGCCTTTAAAGCCATTTCCAGCGCGTCTGTATAAGTTGAATGCCCCCACTCAATACTTTTTTCATACTCTTCCGGCGTATATTCAGCATCATGGAACAGCAGGTCCGCGTTCTCACAAAGAATGGCATAGTCTGAAGATTGAAGGCCATCATAATGAATGTACCCGAGTTCATTGTCTGTTAAAAAAACAAAGGCCTTTCCGTCTTCAATAAACTTATACCCGCACCCGCCGTTGGGATGACTCAATGATATGGGGATCACCGTCACCGATCCGATTTGAAATTCCGAGGGGCACGCCGCTTTGTATGTTATCTTGGCTTTCAGGTCCGAGTATCGCACCGGGAAGTGGGGCGGTCCCATCATCTTGTTGACAATTTCCTCGATAAACTTACCGGGGAACGGACACCTGTAAATTTGAATATCCGATTCGCTCTGGTAAAGCGGCTTAAAAAAAGGAAACCCGATTAAATGATCCCAGTGGGAATGGGTAAACAGAAAATGATATACAGTGCAGTTGTCCACAACGAGCTGGTTGCCGAGCCGCCGAATGCCGGTTCCGGCATCAACAATGATCAAATGGCCGCTTTTAGTCCGGATTTCAATGCACGTCGTATCTCCACCGTATTTTAGATAATCCGGACCCGATACCGGAATTGACCCTCTTGATCCCCAACATTTGATGTGCATGCGGCTCCTTTTGATAAATGACAAATGCTAAGCAGTGCCGTGAAAAAAACCGTTGCCCCCCGGTTTCCATGACAGGGAAAAATTTTTACTTATTGTAAAATATAAAAAATTCAGTTTTTCGTTCAGCACTCAGTAAAATTGATAACCAAAGCAATACAGACGAAAGAAATCACCATAAACAAAAGAGTTCCCTAATCCACCCTGCCAAAAAGCGTATGCCAGACCCCGTCTTTGATCCATTTTTCTAAAATGGTGACAGGTTTCTGCGCCAACTGCATTTCAATATGTCCGGTCTCTGTCCGCAATAAACCCGATAAAATAAACCACTTCTTTTTTAAAAACCCCGGACGAATTATCAATTCCTTCATCACATCATAGTGAATATTTGCAATCAACAGGTCCGCATTCCCGTCCAGAAAATCTTCGGCCAGACCGCACACGATACGGACACGATCATTCAGATTATTTAATGCAACATTTTTTCGGGCCGTCTTTGCCGCAAGAAAATTATTATCTACCGCCACATTATACCGGCAGCCGAGCCGGGCGGCGGCGATTGCAAGCAGACCGGTTCCGGTCCCAAGGTCCACCGATGATTCAACTAAATTATTATGGCATACAATTTCAATCGCTTCAAGGCAATCCCGGGTGGTGGGATGGGTCCCGGCGCCGAAAACAACCCCCGGGTCAAGAACAATCGGGACATCGCCTGATGCAGCATCCGCCGTTTTCCAGGGGGGCATAATCAAAAATCGGCCCGCCCGGAACGGATTCACCGGTTCCCCATGCCACTCATCATAGGACATGCAGAACCAGTCTTCGAGGGTTAATTGCGGTTGAATACGCAAAAGCTGATCCATTCTATCATCGGCTGATTCAGAAAAAAAGAGAAACGACGTGTCCCCTTCTTCCCAATTGCCGATAAAGCGGTCCCCGAACGATTCGGTCTTTGATAATAATCTACCCTGGAAATAATATATAAACAGCTTGTTGTATGGCAGCAGGTTGCCCGCCTTGTGACCATCCATACGATTTAGCCCGAATTTCTCATGAAGACAATTAAACCAATTAAAAAAAATATGATTTCAATTAATTATATTATCAAATATTTTAAACGCCGCCTGCAGCGCGTTATTGTCTTCAGGCAATTCAATAGTAGGTTTTCCGTTTGAATCATAATCATACACCACATCGTCTTCAGGAACAATACCGGCAAATTCCAGGCCGTTTTCCGCAATCATCTTCATGATTTTATCCGGCACGAAATTTTTTACCTGGTTGAGTATCAGGTAACTTTTCACCACCCCGATATGTAATTCCGCGGCCAGCTTATCAATACGAAACGCTGCCTGAAGCCCGCGCCGGGAGGCATCGGCGACAATTATCAGAGCATCCACATTTCTTGTGGTCAACCGGCTGATATGCTCCATTCCTGCTTCATTATCAAGTACGATAAAGGGATAATTATCGGAAAGTCGTTCCAGGCAGTTAATCAACAGCGTATTGGCAGCGCAGTAACATCCGGTTCCTTCCGGCTGCCCCATGACAATCAGATCATAGTCTCCGGTTTCAATCACCGCTTCTTCCAGACGCATGGATATAAAAATATCTTTTGTCATCCCCCCTGGCACGGCTCCTTTTTTCATATCCTCACGGGCATTTCCAAGTGTATCCGTGACTTCCAGACCCAGGACTTCATTTAAATTGTAATTTGAATCCGCGTCCACGGCCAGAATCGGAGATTTTCCGTTTTTGATCATATATTTAATCAGCATGCCGGCAATCGTTGTTTTCCCGACACCGCCCTTACCCGCCAATGCAATTGTATAGGCCATTATTTTTTACTCCTTATTGATGGCTTCGTCAAAGTCCCATCTACTGCGTTGAGTAATTTTTCAGCCACTCAATATACTACTTGTATTATTTCGAGCCTGAAAAACCACTGCGCCTTGTATATGGAACTTTGAACTTTGCCATCCTGATTCTTTTTCCGATTCCATCTTTGAAATCATTTATTTCTTAAAATCATAAAATTTAACGCAAAGAAAAAGCTAAGACACTTCCACATGACAGTCAAGCATCTTTTAATATGAGCATATCAAACGATATATGAATCCATGCGGCTGCTTAACAACCTGGGATGACTGAAACTTTCCTTTTCCTGCATTTCCATCCTGTATTGCAGAAAATACATTTTTGTGAAATATCTATAAACAACCTATTTCACATTGCATTCAGATAATTACAGGAACACTGAAATGTCAAAATCCCACAGTGATATTTTAAAGGACCCGTTGACACTTCCCTGCGGCGCACAGATCAAAATATTATCCGGCGTCAATTATGCCAGTGCCGTGAAACCATTAACCACGGACATCAAATTAATCGATAAAATGGCGCTTCTGGAAGTGACCTGGTATGAACAGCAGCTATCATATATTGCAAAAGGCAAGCAGTCGAAGCCAAATCAAAGCATATGGTTTTCCCTGGCAAAAACCATGGTAGAAAACGGTTTCCAGGTTTTCCGGAAACGAAGGGCATGAACAAGTGAAAGGCGGAAGGTAGAAGGCTGAAGGTAGAAAAATTTATGTGTAGGCTGGATTAGCTCGTAGAGCGTAATCCGGCATTTGTGAAAGGAGTCTTTCCCCAAAAAACCGATTGAACAATGACACTCTCGTAAAAAATCAGATTCGGATGGCAAAGAAAAAAGCTCCACCAATCTTTAAAATTGGCAAGGCGCGCAAATCCTGAGTGATGATTCGTACTTAGCGTACCATGAAGAAACGAAGGATGCAGCGCAACGCAGAAGTTGGACTTTTTAAGAAGCCATCAAAATTTAAGGAGAAACAAACAATGGCCATTTATCTTGTTCAGCATGGCATCAGTGTTTCCAAGGAAATTGATCCGGATCCCGGACTTTCCGAGGAAGGACGAAACAATGTGCAACGCATTGCAGAAGTAGCAAAATCATACCAAATTCGTCCCGCACAAATTAAACATAGCGGGAAAAAACGGGCCAGAGAAACAGCCGAGATTTTTAAAAGAACACTGAATGTCAAAAAAAATTTAACCCGGATAAAAGGGATTAAACCCTTAGATGACGTTATTCACTTTGCGCAGAGTCTTGACGGGAACAACAGCCTGATGATTGTCAGCCACCTGCCGTTCCTCGAACGCCTGACCGCCTATCTGACGACCGGGAATCCGAATGTCACGGTGTTTAAATTTCAAAACAGCGGTATTGTATGCCTGGATCAACTCCCGATTCCTTATGGATGGGTGATCAAATGGGCGTTCATGCCCAACATCACCTAACCCGGAATTCTCGTGAAGAAAATTAAAAACAGTCTGTTTCGAATATGTTTACTAAAAAAGCTTATTAATTTTTTTCACCAAAGGCTAAGATTAATTTGAAAATGAGTAACAACACAATTATTTCGAAATTTATTGATCCGGCATTTTAAATCTGGCATATATAATAATTTATACAAACATTAGAATCAGCTGTTCATAATTTCATATGACATATAGACTCATCTGCTTTTTCAAATGATTTGGCGACCTGAGCTTACAAAGGAATTGGTATGAAACTGGAGGTTTTGAAAAAAAAACAGGAAGTTGCGGTTAATATAGATTTACTGGCTGCGCTGCTGGCCCGCCTGCAAAAAGACAGTGGAGAAATTCCCTGGAGTGAAGGGGGCAAAACCGATCCCTGGGATCATATTGAAGCCGCCATGGGCCTGTGCACCGGCGGTTATATCAATGAAGCCCGCCGGGCATATGAGTGGCTGGAAGACATTCAACTGGAAGACGGAAGCTGGTACGCATCCTATATAGATGGTAAGCCGCTTGATAAAACACGGGACACAAACATTTCCACCTATATTGCCGTTGGCGTATACCATTACTACTTAATAACCAAAGATATTGATTTTTTAAAACAAATGTGGGGCACCATCTCTGCGGCCATGGAGTTTGCGATCAGCCTTCAGGCACCCACCGGAGAAATCTACTGGGCCAAAAGCCCTAAAATGGAAATTGATCACATGGCCTTGCTGACCGGGTCCAGCTCCATCTACATGAGCCTGAAGTGTTCCCTGGCCATTGCAAAAATCCTCGAGCAAAAAAAACCAACGTGGGAAACCGCAAAAACGAACCTGGGTCATGCGTTGCGTGATGGCTACCACCTGTTTAACATCACCAAATCCCGATACTCCATGGACTGGTTTTACCCGGTGCTTTCCGGCGCTGCCACCGGCGAAGAAGCCCGGAAACGAATTGATCGACACTGGAAAAAATTTGTAGTCGAAGGCATGGGAATTCGTTGCGTATCCGATCGTCCATGGATCACCATTGCCGAAACATCTGAACTGGTGCTCGCCCTTGCTGCCATGGGAAATTTCAAGCTCGCTGAAATCGTTTTCAACTGGATCAGCGAGCGCACGTTTGAAGACGGATCCTACTGGTGCGGGTTTACGTTCCCGGATATGGTCATCTGGCCTGAGGATAAAATCACCTGGACCAACGGTGTGGTCATTATGGCCGCTGATACGCTTTATCAATTATCCCCTGCATGCAATTTATTCAGTCACGAATTCTGGGAGAAATCAGGACTCGCGTAACCCGAATTTCTCATGAAGAAAATTTAAAAATTTTCCTTAGGCTTGGTCGGCACGGACTGTTTTATAAATATTTGTTTAAATTTAAAATAATTAATCGGAATCATATTCTTTTCATTTTTTAATTTTCTTCATGAGAAATTCGGGTTAACCCGGGTAAGGCAACTTTTCTTGCGTAGAGATCATCGTCCGTATTGTATAAAAAAATTTCATCTGAAATTCCAGGAACTGTATGCCAGGTATTTTGTAAAACCTCAATTCGACTATCTTGGCGACGGTTTTACGTTCCTGAATCCCTGGAATATTGAAATTTTTGGATCCCCCATTGAAATCGGCAGACATGCAAATATTATTACCACGTCTGACCACAAGGTAAGATTGACGGTCTGGGCCAAACAAAAAGATAAGGGGAAAATCAAGGTGGGTGATTATTGCCTGATTTGCCCGGGGGTCCGGATCAGTTCTGCGGAAGAAATTACCATCTCCGACAACTGCATGATTGCCAGCGGTGCTTATATTACCGATACCGACTGGCACGATATATACAACCGGGTGCACTCTCTCGGAAATCCCGGGGCCGTTCATATCGGTGAAAATGCATGGATCGGTGACAGCGCCATCATCTGCAAAGGGGTGCATATCGGAGAAAACAGCATTGTCGGCGCCGGTTCCGTGGTCATTCATTCAATCCCTCCAAATGTCATTGCCGCAGGGAATCCGGCCAAAATTGTCAAGCAGCTTGACCCGGAAATCCCCTTTGTCAAACGCGCCGAATGGTTTGCCGATCCGGCCATGCTCGCCAATGACATTGACCAGCTGGATAAAGACAACTTAAAAGGAAATACATTTTCTCACTGGCTAAGAACATTGGTATTCCCGAAAAATAGCGATTAATCCTGATGGCTTTATAAAAAGTCGGTGTTCCGGGAAACAGTCTTTCTATCTTATTTGAACTTATTGATGCCATGAATCCAGAGATAACTGTTTTTTGACTTTTTACGCATCCATCATCTATGATTGACCTGAAAAGACCGATACCATAAAACGGAAAACACCCATATGACCACAATCAATGATATTGTTCTGATATATTTTGAAGACCAGCCCTTTTCCTTTGCCCGGGTGGAAGACATTCTGCCGGATTCAAAAAAAGACTGGTACCATATTAAACTGCTGTTGCTTCAGATTCCCCTTGAAACTGTTACCTGGATTTTAAAAGATGCGTATATCAACGGTGACGAATTCACCATGGGCGGAAAGCGGATGCGACTTGGAAAAGTGGTGGCACCGGATGAAAATGATTTTATGGAGGATGAAAATCTTTCGGAAAAAGAAAAACCTGAAACATCCGACAAACAAACGGAAGGCGGTAAAGTGGTTTCCCTGTCGGACAGAAAACCGAAAAAGTAACTTTTCAATTCAACAAGCGTAACCATCACTTCAATAAATCCGCAAATGTCTTCTAAAATCGTCATATCCGCCTCCAGGCGAACCGACATCCCGGCTTTTTACATGGACTGGTTTATGGACCGGATTGATAAAAGTTTTTTTGAAACCGTCAATCCGTATAATCAGAAAAAGACCATTGTCCATGCCACGCCGGACCATGTGCATACCATTGTTTTCTGGTCCAAGGATTTTTCCCGGTTTATTGATGGCGGGTTTGGTGAGCAGCTCAAAAAAAAAGGTTATAATCTTTTTTTTAATTTTACCATCAACTCGGAGGATTCCATTCTTGAGCCCAACATCCCCCCCCTTGAAAGCCGGATCGAACAGGCCGAAGCGTTATGTGAGGCATTCGGCCCGCAGACCGTGACCTGGCGATTCGACCCCATGTGTTTTTACACCCTGCCGGACGGTTCTGAAGGGAACAATCTGAAATCCTTTCCAAAAATCGCCGATCACATGGCATCCATGGGCATTTTAAGATGCATTACCAGCTTCATGGATCATTATTCAAAAATTGACAAACGGTCCAAGCCTTTTGCCGGCTTTCACTTCCTTGACCCGAACATTAAAAAAAAAGTGCGCATCCTCCAAAAAATGAAATCCATTATTGCATCCAAACATATGAAACTGTATACCTGCTGTGAAAAAAAGGTGCTTTCGGCAATGCCGCCGGAAGCAAACGTGCAAAACAGTTCCTGCATTCCCAACCGGTTGCTGAAGGACCTGTTCGGCGGCAAGCTGTCTTTTAAAAAAGACACCGGCCAGCGGATAAAACAGGGGTGCGGGTGCATGGTATCAACGGATATTGGATTGTATAAACAGCAGCCATGCTATCATAACTGTTTATTTTGCTATGCAAATCCGGCCAGTCGGAAACACAAGTAAATAGATTTTATTAATACCCAACCCGAATCAACCTGTAAAGTTGCAAGTGAGCTAAAGTTAGAAGTGAGCTAAAGTTGCGGTTAATGCCTTCGGCATTGTCAATTTATATGTTAAAAAATAATCGCGCATATTGCGCAGTCCTCAATTTTAGTCACTTTAGACCACTTTAGCCACTTCAAACTTTTTGAGCTTGAATTTTTTTTGCTTTTTGCACAACTTTTGGGAAGTTAGCACCTAATGAACATCAGGAATATAAAACTCAACAATATCACCGTACTGGCCCCCCTGGCCGGAATAACAAACCTGCCCTTTCGGCTGATCGTAAAAGAAGCCGGGTGCGGACTGGTCTGTTCGGAAATGATCAGCTCCAATGCCTTATCTTACGGATCTAAAAAAACAATCGACATGATGCACACCTGTGCTGAAGAAAAACCGGTATCCGTCCAGATATTCGGTGCGGACCCCGCAATCATAGCGTATGCGGCAAAAATGGCCCAAGAGGCCGGCGCGGATATTTTAGATATCAATTTCGGGTGTTCGGTTAAAAAGATTTTAAAAAGCGGGGCCGGTGCCGCCTTAATGAAGGAACCGGAAAAAACAAAAGCAATTTTAACCAAAACCCGTGCGGCAGTCAACATTCCCCTGACCATTAAAATCAGAAGCGGCTGGGACCCAACCGGTAAAGATGCATTTAAAATTGCCCAAATAGCAGAAGATTGCGGTGTGGATGCCATTGCCTTTCATCCACGGACAGCCACCCAGGGATTTATCGGAAAATCAGACTGGTCATTGATTACCAGAATGAAACAACAGGTATCTGTTCCGATCATCGGCAATGGGGACATATCAGAACCAAAAGATGCCATTGACATGCTAAACCAAACCGGATGTGATGCCATTATGGTGGGCCGCGCGGCCATCGGCAATCCCTGGATTTTTTCCCAGATACATGCACTCCTTAAAAACGAAAAAATTCCGCTGGTTGATCTTTCCCGGCGCTTTAACACCATGAAAAAATACGTGGCCGCTTCCGTGGAATATATCGGTGAACTGCATGCCTGCCGCATGATGCGCAGCCGGCTGAGCTGGTTTGTCAAAGGACTTCCCAACAGCAGTCGGTTTAGGAAGTCGATAACAAAAATCAGAACGCTTGAAGAAGCGGAAACGCTGATTGATGAATATTTCGATTTTTTATTGGAAAAAGAAAAAGCGGATAGCCTGAAGGTAGAAGGTGAAAGGTGAAAAAAAGTTTGATTGCTCATGAAAAATTCTTATCCGTGTGAAGAGTATCATGAGACCTCACTATTGCCTTTCGTGGAAAGCATGGTGAATATTTCAATGCCCTCAAAAAATGTGCAATTCCAGCTTTTTTTCAAAATTCAATAGCACTTCGAAGATTTTTTTAAATTTTGGCAGCCACAATATATTGAATCTCTCCCAAATCAAAAAACCCGCCCGCTTTTATCGACATGCTGCAATGGCGAAAAATTTTGCATTACTGTCGTTTTCCCTCTATTCCATGATGCCTATCTTCCAATAGTGGGCTTGCGATGTGTGGTGTGCTCAGTCTGGTTGATCGATCAAAATAATAATATTGACGAAATTTTTCTTGATAATTATGCCCAATTTGGATATACAAGGGATATACATAAGGAGGTATCGAATGCTTACAAAAATTCAAAAATGGGGAAATAGTCAAGGGCTTCGTCTTGCCAAGAATCTACTCGCAGATGCACAGCTTGATGTTGGCGATGAGGTTGATATTAGTGTGAAAGATGGTATTATGGTTATCGCACCAGCCAAAAGGATACGAGGTCGTCATAAACTTAATGACCTTGTGGCCCGCATTCCTAAAAGCTACCAACCCGGTGAAGTTGACTGGGGAGAGCCGGTTGGAAAGGAGGCCTGGTAAATGGCTGCTTATATCCCCAAGCAAGGGGACATAATCGCAATCACGTTTGATCCACAATCTGGTCATGAACAGAAAGGGCGGCGACCAGCTTTTGTTGTCAGCAAAGACCTGTTCAATAGAAGCACAGGTTTGGCAATTGTATGTCCAATAACTAACACAGATCGAGATTTTCCATTTCACATACCTATTACGGGAAAAAGTAAATTGACGGGCTTCATTATGGTTGAGCAAGTTAAATCAGTCGACTTTCATTCTCGTCGCGCTAAACGTATTGAACACAGCAATGATGAACTCTTATCAGAAGTACTTTCCATTTTAGATGCGTGCATCTATTAAACGGCCAAAATTTTAAAAGTGGGCCTGTGCTCTGATTAGATGTTATGGGAACCACAATATATTGAATATTCGGTAAATCAAAAAGCCCAGCCACTTTTTTATCGATATGGTTCATTTTGGAATAATTCAGGATTACTGTCGTGTTCATTTTCCATGATGGGATGATTTTCCATTTCAAAATTCATGATCGAGTAGAGGGGGGCCTCACGGCCTCCCCCTCTCACACCACCGGGCGTACGTGCTACGTACCAGGCGGTTTCCTTAGTTGGTTAACGTCATATACCTGTTGGTCAGACTTATAAGACCAATATCCTCGAACCATTTTATCGG
>JABZFM010000058.1 GCA_014237465.1 Desulfobacteraceae bacterium
CTGCCATTCCTCTTAATCCGCTCAACTTGGTTATCGCCGCCGTCAACGTCGTCTTCCCATGGTCAATATGGCCAATTGTTCCTACATTTACGTGCGGTTTTGTTCGCTCAAACTTCTGCTTTGACATTTTCCCATCCTCCCAGTCAAAAGGGCTGAAACAATCTATTAAGACCCCGTCAACAATGAGTCCGTATTCTTATTCTGTTTTCTTTTTTTAGGCTTTTATATCTTTAATCCAAGTATTTTGCCCATCCGATACACAGGATGGGCAAGAAAACTTTCTAAGTGAGCCACTCAATAAATCATTATACTAACAGCTTAGCAGGCAAAAAGCCTACCAGCGGTAATGTGCAAAGGCCTTGTTAGCTTCTGCCATCTTATGGGTATCGTCACGTTTTTTAATCGCCCCGCCCCGCTCTTCGGCAGCATCCATCAGTTCACCGGCAAGTTTCCGTGCCATGCTTTTTTCCGATCGCTTTACCGCAAAACTCAGAATCCAGCGAATCGTCAATGCGACTTTACGTGCCGGCCTGATTTCCGTGGGCACCTGATAAGTTGATCCACCCACACGGCGGGATTTTACTTCAACCTGAGGCCTAACGTTATTCATCGCCTTTTCAAATATCTTCACCGGCGGCTCATTGGTTCTCTTTTCAATAATGTCAAACGCATCATATATAAGAGAGAGCGCAATACTCTTTTTCCCGTCACGCATAATACAGTTTACAAACCGTGAAACCATCTCGCTGTTATATTTTAAATCCGGCGCAACTTTTCTTTCTGGGACTTCCCTACGTCTTGGCATCGACTACACCATATCCTTGACTCAATATTATTTTTTCAAATACCCACATGCAAACTACTTGGGACGTTTGGAACCGTATTTGGACCTTCCCTGCCTTCGGTCGGAGACGCCAAGGGTATCCAGTACACCTCTCACCACATGATATCGAACACCCGGCAAATCTTTTACCCTGCCGCCACGCACCAGGACAACAGAGTGCTCCTGTAAATTATGTCCGATTCCCGGAATATAGGCAGTTATTTCCGTACCGGTTGTCAACCGGACCCTTGCAACTTTACGCAAAGCGGAATTCGGTTTTTTCGGTGTTGCCGTATAGACACGCACACAAACACCTCTTTTTTGGGGTGATCCCTGAAGCGCTCTGGCGCTTTTCTTTTTCACGGTCCGTTTTCGACCTTTTCGAACCAGTTGATTAATTGTCGGCATCGTTCTAAACCCTTAAAAATCAGTTTTCATTATGAATTAAAAAATTATAATTTTTAACTTTAAACCAACTCCATGTCAAGCATTTTATCATCATGCAGTGCATTTTCTATAACAGCCAAAATTATAATTCCATGCCCGAAATATTCTCATTTGCATATCGCCGATCGATCATCAACCTTCAACATCAATATCCGGTAAACGGTATTCATCCCTTCCGGTTCCGGCGGGAATCAACCGGCCCATGATAACATTTTCCTTTAACCCGTTTAAGGAATCATAAGCACCTGAAATACTCGCATCCGTCAGTACCTTGGTGGTTTCCTGGAAAGATGCTGCTGAAATAAAACTATCCGTTGACAGCGAGGCCTTTGTAATACCCAGAATCAACGGTTCACCGGTAGCCGGCTGTCCGTCCTTTTCAACGATCTCGTGGTTAACGGCCTCAAATTTGTTTTTATCCACCTGTTCTTCCGGAATAAATTCGGAATCCCCGATGGTTTTGATTTTAACACGCCGCATCATCTGACGGATAATGATTTCGATATGCTTATCATTAATTCGCACACCCTGGAGACGATACACTTCCTGGACGCCATTTAACAGGTAACGTGCCAGAGCGATATCCCCTTTAATATTCAAGATATCCTGGGGATTGGGACTGCCGCCGGTCAGCTGCTCACCCGCCTTTACATAGTCACCGTCATAAACACTGATATGCCTTCCGCGCGGAATGAGATACTCTCTTTTCTCACCCGCATCAACCGGGATAACCGTTACTTTCTGTTTCCCCTTGGTCGCTGTTTTACCAATGGAAACATACCCGTCGATTTCAGTTAATACCGCGGTTTCCTTTGGTTTGCGGACTTCGAACAGTTCTGCAACCCTGGGCAGACCACCGGTGATATCCTTGGTTTTGGTAGTTTCCCTCGGCAGTTTACCGATAATATCACCCGCCGCCACATAGTCATTTTCTTCAACCATTAAAATGGTGTCCACCGGCAATGAATACCGGGCATTACCCGAACCGGACAGCACCACTGTCTTTCCATCTTCATCCTTTATTGATATTCTCGGACGGGCAGCCTCCATTGCCTTGGTATCGACAACTGTCAGGCTCGATTTTCCTGTCACCGGGTCGACTTTTTCCTTAAGGCTCTTGCCGATCACCAGATCGCCAAACTTAGCTTTACCGGAAACAGCTGTAATAATTGGTGTTGTAAAAGGATCCCAAGATGTCAGCAGATCCCCCTGTACAACCTTATCACCGTCTTTGATCATTAACTCGGCACCGTAAATAATTGGAAACCGTTCAAGTTCTCGACCGGAATCTGATACAATTGAAAATTCTCCGCCGCGGCGGTTCATAACAATTGTCCGTTTTTCCGTATTTTCAACAACATCAAGCGCGCCGAATTTTACCGTACCGGTCATACGGGCCCTGATATCCGCCTGTTCAACCCGTCGACTAGCAGTACCGCCAATATGGAAAGTTCTCATTGTCAACTGAGTGCCCGGTTCACCGATAGATTGTGCCGCCATGATGCCGACCGGCTGACCGATTTCAACCGGCCCGCCGTGGGACAGATCCCTGCCGTAACATTGCGTACAGACACCTGTTTTAGTCGTACAGGTTAAAACGGAACGGATACTGACACTGGTCACACCGGCCTGATCAAGCTTTTGGACCCCTGCTTCATCAATCTCTTCACCGGCTTTGATCAACACTTCGTCTGTAAACGGATCCAGTGCATCATCTAAGGTAATCCGACCCAATACCCTTTCAGATAACGGCTGAATCACCTCACCGCCTTCCATCAGGGCTTCCACGACAATCCCCATCCGGGTGCCGCAGTCATATTCCGCAGCCGAACAATCCTGAGCAACATCTGCCAGACGCCTTGTCAGATAACCGGAGTTGGCTGTTTTCAAAGCTGTATCTGCCAGACCCTTACGCGCACCGTGAGTCGAAATAAAATACTGCAGTACGGAAAGGCCTTCCCGGAAATTTGCCGTAATCGGGGTTTCAATAATTTCTCCGGAGGGTTTTGCCATCAAACCGCGCATTCCGGCGAGCTGACGCATCTGGTCCTTACTTCCCCTTGCTCCGGAGTCAGCCATCATGAAAATCGGATTGATCGTATCTCCGGTTTTGTCGTTCATTTTGATCAGTCGATTATCAATTTCTTCAGGTGACGGAAGCCCGGACTCGGGCATATAGGATTTTTCCATTGCCGCCATCATTGCATTTGCTATATCATCAGTGGCTTTGGCCCAGATATCAACGACTTTGTTATATTTTTCACCCTGTGTAATCAACCCTTCCATATGCTGATTGGTAATATCTGCGACATTTTTTTCAGCAGTATTTAGAATATCCAATTTGGTATCCGGAATAATCATCGCATCAATTGAAATGGATAAACCGCCGGAAGTTGAATGTTTATAACCGGTATTCTTGAGTTGGTCTGAAAGGAGAACCGTTGCCTTAGGTCCCTTATGCCGATATGTATAGTCGACCAGTTCACGCAGGCCTTTCTTGTTTAAGACCTTGTTCACCATATCAAAGGGAATTTCCTGTCTAACTTCAACAACCTGGAATATATGATATTTTCCCCCGGAATCGATAATACTGGTAACATCATCCTGTTTTAGACAATAGACGTCATCGGCAACAGAATCATCCACTTGAAAAATTTCCTGGAATTCATCTTTTTCAAGCAATCCGATGTTACCGTTATATGTCTTGTCAAAGGCCTCTGAGTAGGTGTGAACCAGAGCCCTGAACGAAGCGCCGCCGTCAAGTTCGGCAACCACCTTCTTTGCCGTATCCTCGCCGGAAACCATAATATGCCGCAATATAAAGCTCTCGCCTTTGGGAATAATTTCCCAGAGCAGTATTCGCCCAACACTGGTATCAAAGATCTTACCATTGAGACGGACTTTCACCTTGGCATGCATTTCCACAACGCCGGCATCATAAGCGGCCCGGACTTCCTCCGGATTGGAAAAAACCATACCCTCGCCCTGGGCTCCCGGGAGTCCGAGTGTCATATAATAAATACCAAGAACAATGTCCTGGGTGGGGATGATAATCGGCTCACCGCTTGCCGGTGAAAGAATATTATTCGAAGCAAGCATTAGCACCCGTGCCTCGATCTGAGCTTCCAGTGAAAGCGGAACATGAACCGCCATCTGGTCACCGTCAAAGTCCGCATTAAATGCTGTACAAACCAGCGGATGAAGCTGAATGGCCTTGCCTTCAATCAGAACCGGTTCAAAGGCCTGGATCCCCAATCGGTGAAGGGTCGGCGCACGGTTTAACAGAATGGGATACTCTTTTACCACTTCATCAAGTGTATCCCATACTTCCGGGCTTTTCATTTCAACCCATTTTTTAGCGCTTTTTACATTGGTAACAATTCCTTTTTTCTCAAGCCGGTGATAGATAAACGGCTTGAACAGTTCCAGCGCCATGAGTTTGGGCAATCCGCACTGGTGAAGACGCAGATTCGGACCGATGGTAATAACGCTACGCCCGGAATAGTCGACACGTTTTCCCAGCAGATTCTGGCGGAAACGGCCCTGTTTTCCTTTTAATGTTTCGCTCAACGATTTTAACGGCCGTTTATTGGATCCGGTAACCACCCGGCCCTGCCGGCCATTATCGATCAACACATCAACCGCTTCCTGAAGCATCCGTTTTTCATTACGGACAATAATATCCGGCGCCTTCAAATCTATCAGCCGTTTCAACCGGTTATTCCTGTTAATTACCCGGCGATACAGGTCATTTAAATCGGAAGTGGCAAACCGACCCCCCTCAAGCGGCACCAGCGGACGGAGTTCAGGCGGCAGCACCGGAATAACTTCCAGCACCATCCATGTAGGATCCAGACCGGACTGCCGGAAAGCGTCCACCACTTTCAGCCGTTTGGCGAATTTTTTCCGCTTGGCTTCAGAACCGGTATTCTGGATTTCTACCCGGAGCTCATTGTATAATTTTTCAATATCCAATTCACCGAGTAATTCCCGGACGGCTTCAGCCCCGATCCCTGCCTTGAATTTCGGTCCATACAGTTCCAATGCTTCCCGGTATTTGTCCTCGGAAAGCATCTGCATTTTTGTTAAACCGGTCTCTTTTGGGTCGATGACGATATAATTGTCAAAATAAATAACCTTCTCAAGGGCCTTGAGTGTCAGGTCCAGCAGGTTTCCGATCTTACTCGGCAGGCTTTTTAAAAACCAGATATGCGTCACCGGTGTTGCCAGGTCAATGTGCGCCATACGTTCGCGACGGACTTTAGATTGTATGACTTCAACGCCGCATTTTTCACATATCACGCCCCGGTGCTTCATCCGTTTATATTTCCCACAATTACATTCATAGTCTTTTGTGGGGCCAAAAATTTTGGCGCAAAACAGACCATCCCGCTCAGGTTTGAAAGTCCGATAATTAATTGTCTCCGGCTTTTTGATTTCCCCGTGTGACCAGCTGCGGATCAACTCCGGAGACGCCAGGGCAATTTTAACACCAGTATAACGTCTTGGGTTTATTGGTTTTACAAAAAAATCATAGAGAGTTTCCAAGATGATCTCCTTACTCTTTTTCCTCAAGAAGGGTTACATCTAAACCTAAACTCTGTAACTCTTTAGTGAGTACCCGGAAAGATTCCGGAAGTCCGGGTTCAAATACATTCTGACCTTTAACAATCTTTTCATACATTCGTGTTCTTCCGGCCATGTCATCTGACTTAACCGTCAAAAACTCCTGAAGTGCATGGGATGCGCCATATGCTTCCATGGCCCACACTTCCATCTCACCCAGACGCTGACCGCCGAACTGTGCTTTACCGCCAAGAGGCTGCTGGGTGACAAGCGAATATGGACCGATTGAACGAGCGTGGAGCTTGTCATCCACCAAATGATGAAGCTTCAGCATATACATGGTTCCAACCGTCACTTTTCCGTCAAAAGGTTCTCCGGTGCGACCGTCAAATAAGGTAATCTGGCCTGTCCGGCTTAATCCGGCCTCGGTCAAAAGGGCTTTGAGCTCTTCCTCTTTAGCACCGTCAAAAACCGGCGTATTCATATGAACCCCGTCTTTATATGCATTGGCAAACTGAACCAGCACATCATCCGACATATTGTTTATCATTGATTTATTTTCAGATTCAGAAAATATCGCTTTAAACTTTTTTCTTAATTCCTTAAATTTTTCAGTTTCAAGCAGTTCATTAATCTGATCGCCCAGGCCCTTGGCCGCCATCCCTAAGTGAATTTCCAGAATCTGTCCGACGTTCATTCGGGATGGAACCCCCAGCGGATTCAAAACCATATCCACCGACCGACCGTCAAGGAAATACGGAAGATCTTCTTCCGGAAGGATCCTTGACACAACCCCTTTATTACCATGCCGACCGGCCATTTTGTCGCCCACAGACAGGGTCCGCTTCATGGCCACGTAAATTTTAATCATTTTGATAACGCCCGGCGGCAGGTCATCGCCTCTTTCATAAGTGCTGACCTGGTTTTCAAAAGCCCTTCGCGTCAGATCAGATTTTTCCCTGTATAGGGATATCAGCTGATGAAAATTTTCATTTATTTTTTCACCTTTTAATTCAAGTGGTTCCAGCTTGGAAAGGGATAATTTTTCAAGACGCTTATGATCAATTTTTGTGTTTTTCGGGATTAAAACTTTCTTCCCGTCAGTCAGATCCGCTGCACATTGCTGACCGACTATTATTGAAACTATTTGATTCCATGCCATTTCTCTGATGATGGCCAGTTCATCATCCCGGTCCTTCTCTAAATGAGCGATTTCACCATCTTCAATGGTGCGGGAGCGATCGTCTTTTTCTACACCGCGGCGTGAAAATACTTTGGCATCAATAACAATGCCGCTGCCCCCTGGGGGGACCCGCAAAGACGTATCTTTGACCTCACCGGCTTTTTCTCCAAAAATCGCGCGCAGCAATTTTTCTTCCGGCGATAACTGTGTTTCCCCTTTAGGCGTGACTTTTCCGACCAGAATATCACCAGGGCCGACTTCCGCCCCCAGCCGGATGATTCCGCTTTCATCAAGATCCTTTAACGCTTCTTCCCCCACATTGGGGATATCCCGGGTGATTTCCTCTTTACCGAGTTTTGTGTCACGGGCAAGAACTTCAAATTCTTCAATATGAACGGATGTAAAAACATTCTCTTTCACCAACCGTTCACTAACAAGAATTGAATCTTCAAAGTTATACCCTCCCCAGGGCATAAATGCGACGGTTACGTTTTTACCCAAAGCGAGTTCACCCTTCTCGGTTGCGGGTCCGTCGGCAATCACCTCTCCTGCTTTGACCTGATCTCCCTTTTTAATGATAGACCGATGGTTAAAACAGGTATTCTGATTCGACCGTATAAATTTGGACAAGTTGTAGATCGTGACATCTTTTTCAGACAGATCATCAGACGGTTCATGCTGTAATACGATACGGGACGCATCAACATCCACAATGGTGCCGTCCTTTCGTGCAACAACCGTGACACCGGAATCTCTTGCCACAACGCCCTCAATTCCGGTTCCAACCAGTGGAGAACGGCTGTCCAGAAGCGGGACTGCCTGGCGCATCATGTTCGATCCCATCAACGCACGGTTGGCGTCATCATTTTCAAGAAAAGGAATCAAGGATGCCGAAGCACTCACAAGCTGATTCGGTGAAATATCCATCAGTTCGATTTTTTCACGTCCGACCCGCATAAATTCACCAGCCACCCTGGAAATAACCACGGGATTGACGTATTCATCATTTTCATCGACCGGTGCATTGGCCTGGGCAATCGGATGGTCCTGCTCTTCAAACGCACTGAGCATCTTGACATTCTCAGATACGGTTGCATTTTCAACGACCCGATACGGTGTTTCAATAAATCCGAACTCGTTGACACGGGCATATGTACACAGGGAAACAATCAATCCAATATTCGGACCTTCAGGCGTTTCAATCGGACAAATCCGGCCGTAATGAGACGGATGAACGTCCCGGACCTCAAATCCGGCCCGGTCACGGGTCAGACCTCCGGGTCCCAAAGCACTCAGTCGTCGTTTATGAGTCGTTTCAGAAAGGGGATTGGTCTGATCTAAAAACTGAGACAGCTGACTGGTGCCAAAAAACTCTTTGACCACCGCGGAAACCGGCTTGGGATTGACCAGATCATTCGGCATTAACGCGTCGACTTCCTGCATGCTCATCCGTTCTTTGATGGCGCGTTCCATCCGAACCAGACCGATTCTGTATTGATTTTCAAGAAGTTCCCCAACCGCACGGACCCTTCTGTTCCCCAAATGATCAATATCATCAACCGCTCCCTGGGCATCCCGTAATTCAACCAGTGTTTTGGCTGTCAAAAGAATATCTTCTTTTCGAAGCGTTCTGACGTCAATGGGGGTGTTTGTCTTGAGCCGGTGATTGATTTTCAGGCGGCCGACCCCGGAGAGATCATAATAGGCGTTTCTGAAAAAGAGATGGTCGACAAACTCCTGTGCAACCTCGGGCGTCGCCGGGTTCCCGGGCCGAAGCCGTCGGTAAATATCAATCAAGGCATCTTCTTTGGTGGAGACTTTGTCTACCAGCAGGGTTTTCTGAATAGCATTACTTGCATACGGACCTTCCATGACCAGTACATCAAACGTATCCACCTTGGATGAAGTCAGTTCGTTCAGTAACTCCTCATCAATGGTGACATTTGATTTAGCTATCAATTCAGATGTTTTTGGATGGACAACATCACCGGCAAATACACGGCCGTATAGTTCGTCCTTTAAAAGAGGTATCTGTTCAACACCAGCGGCCTGCAATTCCTTGATCGCCCGTTTGGTAAATATGCGGCCTTTTTTTACAACCACTTTTTTAGTTTTCGGATTGACAATATCCTTTCCTGGACGCTGGCCTTTTAAAAATTCGGGATTGAGTTCTCGAAAGATCTGTTTTTTCTTAATAATAATTCTTTCGCGGCTGTAAAAATAAGACAAAATGTCATCATCGTTATAGCCGATCGCTTTGAATAAAAGCGTAACGGGAAATTTACGCCGGCGGTCGATCCTGATATTGACAATATCCTTGGGATCAATTTCCATATCAATCCATGAACCGCGAACAGGAATGATTCTGGCGGTATAAATAATTTTACCGCTGGAATGGGTTTTGCCCTTATCATGATCAAAAAAAACACCGGATGAACGGTGGAGCTGACTGACAACCGCACGCTCCGTTCCGTTAATAATAAAAGTTCCCTTTTCAGTCATCAACGGAATGGTGCCGAAGTAGATTTCCTGTTCCTTGATGTCGCGGATACTGGAAACACCGGTTGCTTTGTCGACATCATAAACGACAAGCCTGACCCGGATTCTTACCGAGATATCATATGTCATACCCCTGTTAATACACTCGCCAACCGAATGCTTAATCTCAGCAAAACGATAGGATACAAATTCAAGAGAAGCCGTTCCGGTAAAATCTTTAATTGGATAAACAGAATTAAAAACAGATTGCAGACCAATACCTTTACGATTTTCCGGCAGGACATCCATCTGTAGAAAACGGTTGTAGGAATCTCGCTGCATTCCAATTAAATCCGGAATATCAACGATTGATTTTATGTGGCCGAAATTTTTTCTTATTCGTCTATAATTCGGTGGGCTTACTGTCATGGTAACTCCAGTATTTTAAAAAAAAGCACAAAAACGGCAGCCCGGAACCATCCGGGCGCCGAATTTCATATTTTTCTAAATATTATAATAATTGATTGCAATCATTATAAAAAGAATTATTTAATTTCTACTTGAGCTCCCGCAGCTTCGAGTTTTTCTTTAATTTTTTCTGCATCTTCTTTCACGATGCCTTCTTTGACCGGCGTGGGTACGCCTTCAACGAGTGCTTTGGCTTCTTTGAGGCCAAGACCGGTAATGGCTCTGATTTCTTTAATTACCTGAATCTTTTTATCTCCAAAAGTGGTCAGGATGACATCAAACTCAGTTTTTTCTTCAGCTGCGCCACCGGCATCACCACCGGCAACTACGGCACCGGCAACTGCCAAAGGGGCTGCAGCAGAGACACCAAATTTTTCTTCCAGCTCCTTTACCAGTTCAGACAGTTCCAGAACCGACATGTTCGCTATAAATTCAATTACATCATCTTTCTTAATATCAGCCATGATTTACCTCCAAAATTATATATAAAAAAATTCAATATATTTTTATTGTATGTTAAAAAATTATTATCCGGAAAACTTAATTATGCTGCTTCTTTCTGATCTTTGATTGCCTGCAATGCATAGAGAAGTTTCTCTGGTACATTGTTCAAAACACGTACCAAAGCTGTCGGCACACCATTCATGGCCGAAAGCACCTGGCTCAGCAGAACTTCACGTGAAGGCAGCGCTGAAAGGCTCTTTATCGCGTTAATATCCAGCAACTTACCGGACATCACACCGATTTTTATCTCGAGTTTGTCATTTTCTTTTGCAAACTCGGACAGCACTTTTGCCGGAGCCACGGGATCATCATAGCTCAAGGCAATGGCAGTCGGTCCTTTAAACTGGTCTTTGACCAATGCCACATCCGTATCTTCAGATGCCCGAATAAGCAGGGTATTTTTTACGACGCGATACTCAATATTTGATTCCGTGAGTTTTCGTCGCAATTCATTGATTGTATCAACATCAAGCCCTTTATAATCGGTTAAAATAACAATCTTGGACTCGGTAAACTTTTGATGAAGTTCTTCAACAAGTTGTTTTTTTTCACTC
The DNA here is from genome assembly GCA_014237465.1 of Desulfobacteraceae bacterium. Taxonomy (GTDB): domain Bacteria; phylum Desulfobacterota; class Desulfobacteria; order Desulfobacterales; family Desulfosalsimonadaceae; genus SURF-3. The sequence goes on from JABZFM010000058.1 coordinate 11,024, forward strand.
TTATTTAGCAATTTTACACCTCCTTTCTAAATCTGTAAAAACCAAAGGAAGCCACAGAAAAAGCAAGACTGCCTCGGTAGGGCGGAAAATCCGATTATACACTGTAAATCAGTGAACCTACGGTCTTTGACAGGATTTTTTATTTATTAAATTAATGTGTTTTCAGCATCAAGCAATGCGACACATTAATTACTATATGGTAATGTAGCATGAAGACTATTGTGCAGATTCTATTTCAGCAAGTCTTTTACATAAGCCGGATCAATTTTAAATCCAGGCCCCATTGTCGTTGAAATACCGATACTTCGAATATATGTGCCTTTACTGGAAGCCGGTTTGTTCCGCACAATTGAATCCAAAAATGCGATCATGTTTTCAAGAATTTTTTCCGGACCAAAAGAAACTTTGCCCATGGGCGCATGTATGATTCCTGCTTTTTCAACTCGGTAATCGATCTTGCCCGATTTTAATTCATTGACAGCTTTTTCAACATCAAAAGTGACGGTTCCGGTTTTTGCATTGGGCATCAAGCCTCTGGGGCCGAGCATTTTTCCGATTTTCCCAACCAAAGCCATGACATCCGGTGTTGCAACCGCTTTGTCGAAACCAAACCAGCCGCCTTTAATCTTTTCGATCAAATCGTTATTTCCGACAAAATCAGCGCCGGCATCGGCTGCTTCTTTTTCCTTCTCTCCCTTGGCAAAAACAAGCACCGTCACCTCTTTTCCGATCCCATTGGGCAAAATGATTGATCCACGCACCATTTGATCCGCATGTCTCGGGTCGACACCTAGTTTTACAGCAATATCAATGGTTTCATCAAATTTTACAAATGAAGATTCAACTACACCCTTGACGGCTTCTTCAAATGTATACCGCTTTAGCGGATCGACTTTTGATTTTGCTTCTTGAAATTTTTTCCCACGTTTCGGCATTGTATCCTATTAACTCCTTTGTAAATTAAACGACTTCAAGCCCCATACTTCTAGCCGTTCCTTCGATAATCCTACAGGCATTTTCAAGGTCGTTCGCATTTAAATCCGCTTTTTTCAATGTCGCGATTTCAGCAACTTGATCTTTTGTCACCTTACCGACTTTTTCCGTTTTGGGTTCACCGGACCCCTTTGCAATGCCGGCGGCCTTTTTCAGCAGAACAGATGCCGGCGGTGTCTTAGTTATAAATGTAAATGACTTATCCTGGAAAACAGTTAATACGACCGGTATAATCATTCCTTCATCATTCGCTGTCCTGGCATTAAATGCCTTGCAGAAATCCATGATATTTACACCATGCTGGCCCAGTGCAGGACCAATAGGCGGTGAAGGGTTGGCTTTTCCGGCCATCACTTGAAGCTTGATCTGTGCGATCACTTTCTTTGCCATGTCTATTTTACTCCCGATATTTTTTTATTACCAAGCTAAAACCTTTATTGCGATTTTGACTCGGCAGGGGCTTTCGCCACCATGCTGGTGCCGGACGTTCCTGGAACCTGTTAACTTTTTGAAACCTGTACAAAATCAAGTTCTACTGGTGTCGAACGTCCAAAAATGCTCACCAGAACTTTCAGCTTTCCTTTCTCAGGGTTGACATCCTCAACCGTACCGTTAAAATTGGTAAACGGTCCGTCAACAACTCGGATTTCATCCCCAACTTCAAAATAAAACTTCGGTTGGGGTTTCAGCTTGCCGGCTTCCATCCGTTTTAATATATATTCGGCCTCTTCATCACTGATCGCTACAGGTTTGTCTCTGCCACCCAGAAATCCGGTGACCTTCGCCGTTGAATTAACCATATGCCATGTATCTTCATCAAGTCCCATTTGAATCAGTATATAACCCGGATAAAACTTTCGGCTCGAAGTTTTACGTTTTCCCTTAATCAGCTCGACAACCTGCTCAGTTGGTACAACAACTTCCCCGAATTTTTCAGGATGAGGGAATGCAGCAATTCTCTCTTCAAGATTTGCCTTGACCCGGGCTTCGAACCCGGAATAGACATGCAGAATATACCATTTGAGTGTCATGCGTTTTCACCTCACAAACGAATTCTAAAGAATCAACCGGATCAGGCTCGACAGGCCGATATCAACCATTCCAAGAAAAAATGCGATCACAAAAACAAATACAATCACAACTGCAGTTGAGCCGATCGTTTGTTTTTTGGAAGGCCAGGTCACTTTGGTCAATTCGACCTTAACTTCTCTGAAAAACTGAATCCAGTCACCAAAGTACTTATCCGCCAGTTTCATAACAGCAGATTGGTCCGGACCGGCAGATTTCTTTACCGCAAAGGTCTTCTTCTTCTTCTTTTCGGATGGCGCAACCGAAACACCGGCAACCTTTTTGCTTAATTCAGGTTTTCCGGCATCGGTTTTATTTATTACCGCATCAGAGACAGCACTATTTTGTTTTTTCTTTGTTTTGGGTGCTGTTTTTTTCTTTTGAATACGTGCCATTAAAACTCCTAAAACATCGAAAGCTCAAAGTTAAAAAAACATTTATTATGATGAGCTTTCAACTTTTGAGCTTCCGTTAATATTTTGTGGCAGGCCAGGAGGGATTTGAACCCCCAACCCCCGGATTTGGAGTCCGACGCTCTGCCGTTAGAGCTACTGGCCTATACCTGAAAGCTTAAACAGTCGGTTCAGTTCTCCTTTTAACAAGAAAAGCTTGAAACCGCTTATTTTGTCTCCTTATGCACGGTATGAGACTTACAAAACCGACAATATTTTTTAAATTCAAGTTTGTCCGGTTTTGTCCGCTTGTTTTTAGTTGTTGAATAATTCTTTCTTTTGCATTCAGTGCATGAGAGCGTGATATTAACTTTCACAAAACACCCCTTAATAACCCTATTCTATAATTTCACTAACCACACCGGCACCGACGGTTCGGCCGCCTTCTCTGACCGCAAAACGCAATTCCTTTTCCATTGCGATCGGTGTGATCAGTTCTGCAGATATTGTTACATTATCACCCGGCATTACCAT
>JABZFM010000019.1 GCA_014237465.1 Desulfobacteraceae bacterium
AGCTTCTCTAAGTGTGCCGTCATCAAGTGTTCGGTATTCTGTCTGATCGGACTCCAGTTCACGCGCCAGTGTGGTTTTACCGCTTTGCCTTGGGCCACTCAACAACAGCACGCGTCTTTCAGACATCATCTTTTTGATCGTCGTATTAATAATCCATTAATTTCTGTGCGAAACGATGGAGTTCCGGGTTGGCAAGAGCCGATACTTTTTTTTTTACAGAGCGGGAATAATACTCCCTTTCAGTTTTTGTTAAAAGCTCACCATGTAATTTCTTTTTAAACAATTCCTTTTGTTTTGGTGAAAATAATTGAGATAAAGCGTACTCGAGAGACATCTCTTCATGTTTTTCTTTCAGTTGGGTTGTCTTTTTTGCGGCTTGCTCAAAATAATTACTGAACGTTACTTTTAAACGATCAGAGTGAAATCGCATGTTGCCAAGGGAAACAGCATTGTCAAGGGCTAATGAGTTTTTTAATTTTCCCAGGCGAACGATATCGAGATTCGAGAGTCTTTTTTTTAATTGGTTCGACCATACAAATGACAATCGGTAATAATTGTATAATGCCAGCGACAATAACATCAAATTATGAAAATCTACCTGATCTTTTTTTTGAGTTAAATTTTTTACAACCTGATTATAATCAAAATTATACTGCTCAGCAGCATTTGCCAGCAAAACGGGGAAGCCCTCCCACAACCGCATATCTTTACTTTGAACCACTTCGGCAAGGGTTTTATTAACATCAAAATCATCCCTTGCTTCCATCAGTGCAAAGCCAAGTCGATTTAAACTTTCCAACAATTCCTTATTTACCACCAAGACGCTCCTTTTGAATGAGACTAATAAAATGTTCTAAATTCCCGACAATACGTTTTTCTGAAACATCATACTTCGCTAATTCTTTGAAAGGATGAACGAAATGATTAATATCGATTTTGCCCTTGTACGCATTCACCAGCATCAGACAATCCTCAAAATCAACGCTCGAGCCCCGGAAAAGTTTGCTGGCGATTAAATCATAATCATTCAAAATACCGATATAGAGATGAGAATACTCTTTCAGTAATATATGATTCCCTTCTTTTAATGGAGATTCCAGTAATTCCGTTGTATGGATGCGTTTCCCCTGAAATAAGTCAAATATAAACATTTCGCCTTTTCTTTGCCAGCCTGATCCGGTTGTTTGACGATATCCCAAATCTTTTAAAATTTTTATTAAATATTTATATTCCTGATCATTGGGGACCATAAAGTCCACATCCTTGGTCGATGGTTTAACATCAAGCAAGGTCAGCGCTGTTCCTCCGCAGGCAATGAGATGAATCTTACGTTTTAGAAACCCATTCCATTGCTTCAGGACATCCAATAACGCCTGTTTGTTTAGTCGGTATTTCATTGTATGAATTTGGTCAACTTATTGTATAAAAATGCTCAAAAAATTGTATTAATATATACAATACTAAATCATACTTGTCAAGAAACAAAAATAAAAAAGGTTCAGCAAGATAGGCCTTGCTAAACCCTTTATTTTAGATGGTGCCGGAGGCGAGACTTGAACTCGCACACCATCGCTGGCGGAGGATTTTGAGTCCCGAAAATGAAAATTTCAAATTTTTAACAATTTTAACAACTTGAAATTATTGGAAAAAATTTTTTACTTTTGGTTTTGTTTGGTTTTATTTGGAAATGTTTGACCTTGACGGGCACAATTTAGGCACAGTTTTGAGTTTGAAAAAATAGCTACTAAGAAAGTTTACAACCTTGCATATCAGCAAAAAAATGTCATCCTGGATTCTGTTTTTAAAAGTTCCACCAGGAATAGACAGCTGTGTTTTTTTGAAAAAGCGATCGCTTGCCAGCATATATCAAAGCCGCCGGTGCGGACGCTTTTTTGGCCAGGGTTTTCCAATAATTCAGCCCCTTAAAAAAATCTTTGGCAATGGTCTGAGCGGATTTCACTTCAACCGGTATGAGCTGATTGCCCAAATCAATTATAATATCAAGTTCATGCCCTGCTGAATCGCGCCAGAAATAGAGATCCGGATCCATTCCGTCATGAAGCCTTCTTTTTAACAATTCAGCGACAACATAATTTTCAAATATGGCACCGCGTGAAGCATGCAATAAAAGATCCTCAGGGCTGCGTATTCTCTGTAAATAGCAAAGAATACCTGTATCGAGGAAATATAGTTTTGGCGATTTGACAAGACGTTTGTTAAAATTCTGAAAATGCGGGCGCAGCAAAGTAATGATAAAACCAGTTTCAAGAACAGACAACCATCTTTTAGCTGTTGTATGAGTTATCCCGCAGTCAGATGCCAGTGAACTTAAATTGAGAAGCTGCCCGGCACGCCCTGCACATAATCCCATGAACCGCCTGAAGGCTTCAAGGTCTCCGATGTTTATCAAATCCCGAACATCTCTTTCCAGATATGTTTGGGTATAATTCTTCAGCCATTCCTGAGCGTCGAGCTTCTTATCATGAATGCGAGGATAAAACCCTGAAAATAAAAGATCGAATAAATTTGTATTTTTCGGCTCCGGTATTGATAAAATCTCTTGCCCCATATCTTCCAATGGTGGATGGGAAAGTTGCCTCAGTTCATTAAGGGAAAATGGCAGTAGATGAAAAATTGCACACCTGCCGGCGAGGGTTTGGCTGATATTTTTCATTAAAAGAAAATTTTGGGAACCGGAGAGGATAAACTGTCCTGGTCGGTCAACCTCATCCACACGGGTCTGGATGTAGGAAAAGAGATCTGGCGTCCGTTGAACTTCATCAAGAATAACACCTTTTTCCTGGAACTGAGCAAAAAAACCGCGAGGATCTTCCACTGCAAGATGTCTCAGCTCCGGGTCCTCCATTGAAAAGTATTGCATGTCCGGAAACATCGCCCGGATAAGGGTAGTTTTACCTGATTGCCTGGGACCAGTGAGAGTAATGACCGGATATTGTTCTGCAGCTTGCCTGATTTTTCTCTCAAGATGCCTTGGTATCATATAAAATCCTTACAATTTGAATATTTAATATTCAAATTGCATAAAACTAACCCTTTTGTCAATTAAAAAGTTGATACCCATGAATTCATTGCAAATAATACAGACAGACCTCTGGATCTTGGCAAAACAAGAAAACTGACATAATGGCGTATCTGGAAGAACGGGAATCAGAAAATACAAATTATCCCCTGATCAGAAAATACTTCAAAAAAGCAGATCCTCACCTTAAAAACCTTTTGTTATTTGGCCTTGATCAATCTCCGACCAGCATGAATCTGTTAAGTGATCTGGCCTATTTCCATGAATTCAGCAATATCTTAGGCGAGTTGGCTAAACGCTTTATATCCGCTTGCCGACAAGAGTCTGACATCGTGAATTTCAGCGAAATGATTCAGGAGTTTTATTATTCGACTGAACCTGATGGCTATGATGCCCTTTTTCAATTAAAAGAATTATTCCCTTCAGATACTGAAAAAGGAAAAAATGTTGAGTTTTTTTCGACGGAATTGATAAAACAAAAAGAAGGGCCGGATGATATTAAATTTTATTAAGATTTCCTCTCAATTTTGATAGAGCAAGCCTTAGCTATGCGGAAAAAGAAATTCCCGATAATTGATGACCTCGCTGGCAACGCAACAATCAAAATAAACCCCCAGGTCAAAGATCTTCATCCTGTCGTTGAACAGCTTATAATCATGATTTCTCATCTTAACTTTATTAATTTTATAAGAATTTCCCCAGAAGATATTCAGGCGTCCAGTGAATTAACCCAAGGCCGGGTTAAAATTCCAATATCTGAACAGAATCACCCTACTGCTTCAGGCGTGCATCTAATCATTCATAAAGATTTCAATGATATCCAGTTTTATGAAATTAACTCTGCCGTTAAAGGGCACGGCGGAAAGATGGTTGACGCAATAATGAAAGCTTTACCAGAAAATTGGAGGGCAACAGTTGTTATGGATTGGAGTCAGGGGTTTTGGGAAAAAATGACAGAAAAATATAGCAATTTGGAATTGCTGTAATATTCTCAACAGTTCTGTACTTTTGAGAGTCCTGTAACCATGACAATAATTTTTTATTGGCGAAGGAGTTTTAGCCCCCTGTGTCCAAATTATAAATTTACAACAATTTCAATATGTTAAATAAAGATAAAATTTATATGATTACTTTTAATAATTGCTTAACCTATTGATATTAAATATTTTTGAATAAAATAAGATTAGAGAGTGCCAGAGGACTTTTTATCCTTTGCTATAAAAGTATTCCTTTACAAAAAATATAACATACTGAAATAGTGGGGCTAATTTTTTTATATATTTGGCTTTTTCACATTTTTTAAACATGACGGGCACAATTTCGGGCACAGTTTATAAAATTTGGGAAATTTTTTCAAACTGTCAATCTTGTATAAGCTTAATCAGCAAGCTTTTATAAAGACAGACAGCCTCTAACCTATAAATAAAAAAGGTTTAGCAAGAAAATAACCGCTAAACCCTTTATATTTATGGTGCCGGAGGCGAGACTTGAACTCGCACACCATCGCTGGCGGAGGATTTTGAGTCCTCTGCGTCTACCAATTCCACCACTCCGGCACAATTTTGTTTTAATTATTGCGTTATTATATCAATTTAAATTGGCTGTCAATAGGCAACCGCTTTAAATGCATGTGAATTATTTCATTCAGTAACTTATTGTTTTTATACAATTTCTGTGGTCTAACACAGTCCGGCCCGGATGTTCCAGTGAGCAACTTTCATTTTTCCAGCGGCAATTGATTTTCTATTGAAAAATTGTTTCATGATCCGTCATCCGGCCAAAGGAGGGAATCGACTGCAAGCCGGGATTCAGGAAAAATGATGAAATATTTTTCACTGCGCTGGAAAAGACCGGATAACCATAATAAATTCTTTCCTGGGAAGAAGACATCAAGTTTGGAAAGACTCAACTCAAGATAAAGTATTTAAAAGTTTGAAGCATCATTGACCAAAATGAATCAAACTTCATAATAGTCTTGACTTTTCTGAAGTTTAATTCATAATAGCCAAATGAAAAGATATCTGGAAAAACATATTCAAAAAGACCTGAAAGACAAAATCATACTCTTGTCAGGGCCAAGGCAGGTTGGAAAAACAACGCTCTCAAAACAGCTGGAACTCTCGAATGTTTATATGAACTTTGACGCAACGACTGATCGCAAGCTCATTTATGCTCAAGAATGGGATAGAGAGGTCCAGTTGGTGATTTTTGACGAACTCCATAAGATGAAAAAATGGAAGGCGTGGATTAAAGGCGTATACGACACCGAAGGGATTCCCCCTTCATTGCTCGTTGCCGGTTCAGCCAGGCTGGATACTTATAAAAAAGGCGGGGAATCTCTGGCAGGACGCTTTTACGCTTATCGACTGCACCCGTTATCGGTTAAGGAAATTTGCAGTTTCCAAAAAGAAAATTCAAAAACTGCTTTGGATAATTTAATCAAGTTCGGCGGTTTTCCGGAACCATATTTCAAAAACAGCGAAAAATTTGCAAAGCGCTGGCGAAGGATACACACAGATACAATTATCAGGGAAGATCTGCTGGATCTGGAACGTGTCCGGGATATCAAATCCATTGAACTCCTGATCGATCTTTTAAGAACCCGCGTGGGATCGACAACATCGTATACCTTACTGGCAAATGACCTGCAGGTATCAATCCATACGATAAAACACTGGTTACAGATTCTTGAAAATATGTATATTGTTTTTCCTGTTCGCCCGTATCACAAAAATATTGCGCGCAGTCTTTTAAAAGAATCAAAATATTATTTGTATGACACCGGTGCCGTTCAGGGAGATATTGGCGCAAAGCTTGAAAATACAGTTGCCTGTGCGCTTCTGAAAGAACTGCATTTTATTGAGGACACCACCGGCAGCAACGTTGCGCTTCACTATTTAAGAGACAAAGAAAAACATGAAGTTGATTTTCTGATTTTAATAGACAAGAAGCCTGTAATGATGATTGAAGTCAAGGTTTCTGATGATCGGTTTTCCCCTTCCCTGTTTCGGTTTCAGCGATTTTTAAAAGATGCTGCCCCTGTTCAGATTGTCCATGGCTTGAAACAAAAAAAATCAAAAGGCCCTGCGATCATGCGGTCTGCTCATGAATTCTTAATGGAATTACGTCTCGATTTTACACAAATGGTATAGTGACTCATTATTTTTGCAATAAAAAACGACTCTTTACAATCGCCATATCTATTGATAGTATTCAATCAATTGTAGCGGATTAGGTCAACATTGGTTTGTCCATCTTCCCGATGTATAAATTGGCGATTCAACTTTAAAGACTATCCATCAGTGCGTGTATTGCCATGTCTTATTGACGGGCGGGACGATAAATACGTTAACAGAGGAGACCAACATGCCTGCTGACTATGAAATTGATGCAAGAGGAGAATGGTATGAAGTATGAACTTATCTACGTCCAGGAAGACTGCTCGGGATGTCTTCGCTGTCAGTTGGCCTGTTCACGGGCATATGCCAAATGTTTCCAGCCATCTGCAGCCCGCATCAAAATTGAGACCCGAGGAGCAGAATACCGGGTAGCTTTCACGGAAGATTGCGTGGAATGCGGGTTTTGTGCTGATAACTGTTTATTCGGCGCGCTCACCAAGCGCCCCAGGGAGGTGGCGGCATGATCGGAGGAGGATTTGCCGGACGGATTCTGCATGTGGATCTGAGTGAACAACGGATATGGACCGTGCCTTTAGACGAAACGCTTGCCAGGGATTATGTGGGCGGTTTGGGGGTTTGCATCAAGCTGGCTTATGACCTGATTCCCCACGGTGTGGATCCGCTATCTCCGGAAAGCGTGTTCGTTCTGGGCGTTGGCCCTTTGGTGGGAACGGATCTGCCATCATCATCGCGCATGTACGCGGTGGCCAGGCTGCCGGCCAGCGGGACCGTGGGTTGGTGCGGCGCAGGCGGGTATTCCTTTGGCGCACAGTTAAAGTACGCGGGATATGATCATATTATCGTCTCCGGTATGGCTGACAAGCCCGTATACATAAATATCGAAGATGACCGGGTCGACATCCGGGACGCAGATGCCCTGTGGGGGCTGGGCATAGACGAAACATGTGAGTCGGTCTACAGGGCTCATGATGCGCAGGCTGGCGTGATAGCCATCGGGCCGGCGGGTGAAAACAAATCCACAATTGCCATGGCGTTCGTGGATCGTATTTCCACCCTGGGCCGGGGCGGTTTCGGCGCAGTCATGGGAGTAAAAAATTTAAAAGCCATTGTGGTTCGGGGGACCGGGGGGGTGAAGGTGGCTGACCGGAAGCGCTTTAACAAACTCAGCCGTTCGCTGCTCAATTCTGTTCGGGAATACAAATATCTCAAAGAATGGCAGGACCTGGGGATGCTTAAAGCTTTTCCCATGGTCCCGGTTGATGTATATAAGCGCATGAAAGAAAGGCGGACGGCCTGTGTGTCCTGCCCCGTAGGGTGCAAGGAAGTGGTTCGCATTCCGGACGGTCCGTTTGCCGGGCTGGTCAAGCACACCAGCTCAGCTCTTAATCTGTTTACGCCCATGATGTACGGCATGAAAGACCCATGGGAAGCCGTAAAACTGATTGCCGATCTTGATACTTACGGTATGGATATGTTCGAGTTTTTTGGCCTGATGGAAATGGCCCGAGAGCTGGCAGCCTCCGGAGTGATCGCTCTTGCGCCCGAAGAACCGGAGATCGATTTAACGTCTCTTCCTTCCATGGCGGCCTGGGCCGAAAAGATCGCCCGGCGCCAGGGAACGGGAGATCTCCTGGCAGACGGATTTACCGCGGTAATGGAAAAACTGGGGCCTGAAGCCAAACAACATGCGCCGGCGCTTATCAAGGGCATACATCCGTACGCCGGCCCGGGAGCGGCACTGCCCTGGGATCGATTCGGAACCATGGAACTGGGGCAGGTACTGGACCCGCGGGGCCCTCACGTGGGATCAGGCGGATCACCGACCTATTTTGCGGTACGCCCGCTGGAGGTATTTCCAAAGCATTTAAAACGGATGGGCGTTCCGGAAGATGCTGTGGATGGCATCCTTGGGCCTGATCGGAACAAGCTGCGTGTGGGGCGGCTCCTGCGGTATTCCCATGCCTGGTTTGCCATGCTGGGGTCTTTGGGTATTTGCGCCCGGGGACAGGTGAACCGATTCTACAATGCCGATCTTTGCGCTGAAGCTTATGAGGCCGCCACAGGAATCCCCACGTCGACAGACGATCTCCGAAAACGGGTCGACCGGGTCTGGACCACGTTTCGAGAATTAAACATCCGGGAAGGCTTGGATGCTTCAAAGGAAGCCCTGCCCGATCAATGGTTTAAGGAACCCGGATTCAAGGAGTATCTTACCGGCGAACCCCTGACCAAAGAACAGGCTGAAGAAATGAAAAGAGAATATTTTGATGAGTGGGGATGGGAGTGATGAAAGAACATAAGGAACTTCTATTTATTACGGTCTTTTTACAGGATCATCAATCATAATATGCGAAACAATTCCTTTTGAGAAACTTCGCCTTCGCGGATAATTGTCGGAGGATCGGTTGTCACATCCACAACCGTTGAACCGATACCGCCTTTTAACGTTCCCGAATCAATCACCAGGTTGACACCTTTAATGATTTCCGGAGACAAATCCTCAATACAATCCGCGCCGGGATCACCGGACAAGTTGGCGCTGGTGCCTGTGAGGGGATGATCAAGGGATACGACAAGCTTGACGGCGACCGGATGTTCCGGCACCCGGATTCCGATTTTCGACGTTCCTGCCGTTAAGTTGGACGGGACATCCGGCCGGGCCTTAAAGACGATTGTCACACGGCCGGGCCAGAATGTTTCCATGAATTTGACAGCCGCGGATGGGATTTCCGCAGCCAATGATGTTACGGCATCGACTGATTTGATTAACACGGACAGCGGGTTATGCATTAAGCGCTGTTTGACGCAAAACACCTGATTCACCGCCTCGGCGTTAAAGGCATCCACGCCCATGCCGTACAGCGTGCGGGTGGGAAAAACGACAACCCCTCCTCTCTTTACAACATCAGCAGCTTCGCAAATCAGCGATAACTCCGGATGGTCCGGATCGATATGTCGAATATTGGATTTAGATGCTAAACTTTTTGGCCTTTTGTTCAACCTGATCCGCCATTTCTTTTTTAAATTCCTTGAGCAGGCGCTGCAGTTCGGGATCTGATGCGGATAAAATCTGAACCGCGAAAATCCCGGCATTTCGTGCCCCGGATTTTCCAATCGCCATGGTGGCAACCGGTACCCCGGGGGGCATCTGTACGGTGGACAGCAGCGCATCCATTCCGTTTAAAGCCGAAGAGTCAATGGGAACGCCGATAATGGGCAGGATGGTGTGTCCTGCCAGCGCACCGGCCAGATGGGCCGCATGCCCGGCGCCGGCAATAATCACCTTAACGCCTTTTTTCTCCGCATTCACCACAAAATCCACCGCCCGTTTGGGGGTCCGGTGGGCGGATGCCACGGTGATTTCAAAAGGAACACCGAATTTCTTCAGGATGTCGGCCGCCTGCTTCATTACCCCGTAATCCGAATCGCTCCCCATGACAATTCCCACAAGGGGCGGTGTTTCAAGTCTTTTAATCGCTTTCTGCCCGATATCCGTCCGGTTATAGGCACCGTTCCAGGAAATTTTGGAGACCGCAAGGTATGCTTTGGCAATCGCCTTTTGCACGGTATCGCCCAGAGCGGTAACCCCCAGGACCCTTCCGCCGTTTGTAACGATTTTACCTTTTTTGTCCGCGGTTCCGGCATGAAAGACCACTACATCTTTCATGCGTTTGACTTTTTCCAGTCCGGAAATCGGCATCCCTTTTTTATATGATCCGGGATATCCTTTGGATGCCATTACCACACAAACCGCCGGCCGCTGATCAATCTCCAAGCTGAACTGATCCAGCTGTTCATCCACCACGGCTTCCATTATTTCGACAATATCGGATTTTAAACGCATCAGCAACGGCTGGGCTTCCGGGTCACCGAACCGGGCGTTAAACTCCACCACATTGACCTGGTCCCGATCAATCATCAACCCTGCGTACAGGACCCCCTTGTAGGGATGCCCTTCGGCGGCCATGGCGTTTACCATTGGAATCATGACCTGGTCCATTATTTTGTCATGAATAGACGCATCCACCACCGGCGCAGGTGAGTAAGCGCCCATCCCCCCGGTGTTAGGCCCTTCATCATTGTCGTATATGGTTTTATGATCCTGGGAAGTCGGCAGGGGCAGCACGTGCTTTCCGTCCGTAAATGCGATAAAAGAGGCTTCCTCTCCGATCAGACAGTCTTCTATCAGCACTTTTTTACCGGCATCGCCAAACGCCTTATCTTTTAATATCATTTTAACGGCATCCGCCGCCTCTTTTTTTGTCTTGCAGACCAGAACGCCTTTTCCGGCGGCCAGGCCGTCTGCTTTCACGACTATCGGAGTGTTCATGGACTTTATATACCCCTGCGCCTTGTCATGACTACTAAATGTCCGGCCCATGGCTGTGGGGATGCCGTATTTCAGCATTATTTTCTTGGCAAAAGATTTGCTGGCCTCGATTTGAGCCGCTTTTTTGGACGGGCCAAATACCTTCAGCCCCTTTTTTTCAAACAGGTCGACGATTCCTTCAGAAAGCGGGGCTTCCGGGCCGACAACCGTCAAATCGACAGATTCTTTTTCCGCAAATGCTGCCAGGCCGACAATGTCTTCCGCTTTAACCGGAACACATTTTGCAATCCCTTCAATTCCCGCATTACCGGGAGCGCAAAAAATCTTTTTGACTTTCGGACTTTTCGTAATTTCCCATGCCAGTGTATGTTCCCTTCCGCCGCTGCCAACAATTAAAATTTTCATCGATTGTTTCCTTTCATTAAAAACTACCGGGCTGCCTAACTGCGGTTATTGTAACCCGTGTTTCTCACAGGTTCTTCCAGTCCCAGCTCAATCAACCGGTCAATGAGCTGACTGAAATTCATTCCGGCTTTTTCCGCCGCCAGAGGCAGCAGGCTGGACGCCGTCATTCCCGGAATCGTATTGGTTTCAAGAACATAAATGTCTTCACCCTTAATAATCATATCCGTCCGGCTGCACCCTTTGCAAAAAAGCGCACTGTGAGATTTTTTTGCCAGCTCCCAGGCTCTTTTCGTCAATTTTTCACTGATCCGGGCCGGACAGATTTCTTCAGTTTCGCCGGCCGTGTATTTTGCCTGATAATCAAAAAACTCATATGTGTCGTTTGGCACGATTTCTACAATAGGCAGCGCTTCCGGGTTTTTATTGCCGATAACAGCGCCGGTAATTTCAGTCCCTTTAATATATTCTTCCAGTAAAACGGTATCATCATATTCAAACGCTTTATCCAAAGCCTTTATCAAATCATTTTTCGAATGCGCAATAGTCATCCCGATACTGGAACCGCCGCTGACCGGTTTTACGACAATCGGCAGCCCGAGCCTGCTAATACAGGTGTCCGCATCAATGGAATCATTTGTTCTAAACGTCATGTAAGTCGGGGTAGGAATGTTGCATTGCGCATAGAAGTGTTTTGACGCCAGCTTGTTGATGGCAACCGAACTTCCCAGCGGTCCCGAGCACTGATACGGAATATTCAATAAATCAAGCAGGCCCTGAACCGTACCGTCTTCACCATGGGCGCCATGAAGAATAATTAGGGCCACATCTATCTTTCGGGCATCGGCAATCAGTTGGGCAATCTCTGTTTTGGGGTCATATCGGAATACATTATATCTGTTTTTATCCAGCGCATGATACACGTGATCACCGCCGGAAAGGGAAACTTCACGCTCTGAGGATGTGCCGCCGGACAGGAGTGCCACTGTAATAATCTTCTTTTCCATATAAATCGTATTCTGTGATCTGGCTTATTGATTAAATTAATTCAGCAGCGATTTTTTCACCTGATTATATTCTTCAAGGGTTATCAGGTTCTTTTCCAGCATGCGGGCAAGTTCCATCAACTCTCTTAACCGCCTGGAATCCGGATCCTCTAACTGGCGGGATACCGGCATTGCATCACTTTCGATCACCCGTGGATCTCTCGTATCTCTGGCTATTTTAAAAGAGGCAAGGCCGCCGAGTAAATTGACTTCAACGTTTTTTCCTTTTAATTCGGGCAGCGACAGGATTTTTAAAAACGCTGTGCCGCCTTCTTTTTTCATATAGCGATAAAGCAGGTAAACGGATCCTGAGATAAGGCCGCTACCGACTAAAAAAACCCAGAAAATATAATTGACAATTCCGCTGAAAAATAAAACCAGTATCCCGAGTCCGGCCAGCAGAATTACGTGAAAAATCAGAATTGACGACGCCAGAATCAGGCTGTTTGTGATATTCGTTATTTCACTGTTTTTTTTAAACATTTTTTCCAATTTGCCTGAATGCATAAGCAGCCTAACACATCATAACTGCTCTTCAGGATTTCATCCGTTAAATATGATAGCCCCGCAAAAAATCAGATTCCGACGGCAAAGTATAAAAATTCAAATTCAAGGCGCGCAAATCCTGAGCAATGATTCGTACTTTTCGTACTATGAAGCAGCGAAGGATGCAGCGCAACGCCGAAGTTGGATTTTTTACGAAGCCGTCAAATATGTATTTCATTTTATCGACCGGGTTTTGATTTATTGGATGACAGGCAGTCAACCACCCGTTCTTCATATTTTTGGGGAATTTCAAATTTAACGGCCCCCTTTCGCAACGTATTGAGCTTTAAAATTAAATAATTTAATTTTTTAAGGGTTTTGTATTTTAATTTTTCATCCGTCATGTTCTCCAAAAGTGCTTCCGTATTGCGGATTTCCTTTTTAGTTTCAATTTCAGGAGGCACACAATCCGCGTTTTTTAATATTTTATACGCCAGACGCAGATCTTCCGGTATACGACTGATATCTTCAATATTTAACGGCTTACCAGCCCCTGCGAGATTATCAAACTCCCCCTTTTTCTGGGATTGCTTAATCCTCTCTTCAACAATTTTTTCAAACCCGGTGATCATAATACAAACATCTTTTTCCTGACGGACCGCATTTACTTAAACCGAAATTGAGCGATTAGACTTTTTTACCCCTCAATTTAAATTAAACATGATTATCACCATGTTTCAGAAAATTGTCAAACACTCTCATCGCTTCTTTAACAGAGTGTTGAAAAACGTCATAATCGCAGACCAAAACTAAAATCAGAAAGGCAAAGGTGACCCGAAAAAGTGGCGTTTATATTTATAAATGAGCATTTTGAGCGTCACTTTTAACGCCGTATGATCAAGTGCAATCGTTTTTCAAAATAAATAAGCCCCTCTGTTTTAAGCAAAGGGGCTGTTATTTTTTTCTAAGTGGTGGCGATGCAGGGACTTGAACCCCGGACACTGCGGATATGAGCCGCATGCTCTAACCAGCTGAGCTACATCGCCTTGTTGAAAATTTCGTAAAAGGCCCAATGTTTTTCTATGGATTCCTTTTACATCATCCATTAATTACTTCATCTTTTTGAAAAAAACCTCCGACCCATTGTATACAAATGTGTGTTCGCATCTGGTATCGGACATTTTACGAAACCTTCAACAGCGACCAGACTTGGAAAAGAGCTGTTTAACAGCTATAACCGTTCAGGTCAATGCCAAAAACATTTTTTTTGAATTTTGGATATTGTGTGACCAACCCTAATTTATTTGGCGGATTGAACCACCTCAACGGTCAATTCATTTATATCTTCAGGTAAATTTGAAAAAACAACCGTAAAGGGAATCCTTTTACCGGGCTCAATGCCGGAATTCATATTTTCATCCCCCATACGATTGTTCAAACGTTCTTTAATGGTTTTAAGTTCAAGACCGGTTAACTCTGAATCTGTAAACATGTTCCCGCAGTACACGGATGATGTGACAATGACCTTCCCCGCACTATCGTAAAGAATTCCCTTTACCAGAACATTACTGCAGGGTTGGTCATATTTATTTGTCACATTTCCGGTAACAACAAGAATTTCTCCGGCAACTTTGTTTTCAACAAATTTATACTCCGGATTGGCTATCATTTCAATCTGGAGATTACCCAGGTCTTTAACAACCGGCGCTACCGGTGCGACCGGTGCTTCTTCCTTACCGCCGAAAATTTGAATTCCGGCATAAATAATGGCACCCACAGCAATCAAAAGGATCAATGGAATCAAAATCTTTTTAAGCTTTGGCTTCTCTTCAACCCGCTCTGCAGGAGGCACTGCAATTATTTGTTCTTTGTATTTCTCTTCTACTTCATCATGAATTTCTTCGGGTTCTTCCTGTTCCTCGACAACCGTTTTCTTGTATTCCTGTTCTATCTGTTTTTCTCTTTCTTCAACGGTTTCCAAAGAGACTTCCTTTTCATCACTAGGCGCCTCTCCTTCTTCGTCGAGCATGGTTTCAAGATCAATAGACATCTCATCATCGTCGGAAACCGTATCAGGCTCCGATTCCTCTAATTCCATGTCCAGATCTTCCTGACCATCACCCGCCCCAACCTCTTCAGGTTCCGGCATTTCGTCAAAATCGAGTACATCTTCAATTTGAGTCAGATCAAACTCTTCAGTTTTCGTCACTGAACCTTCATCTTCATCCACGAAAGACTCTGCAACCACTGACGACTCATCACCCAGACCGTCATCAAAGTCCAGATCCAGATCAAAATCATCTATTTCCGCTTCAGCTTCAACAGGGTCAGGCTCAATATTCAGATCCAGCTCAAAAGTCTCCTCTTCAGCACCCGCTTCTTTCGCCTCAGCATCTAAATCAAAATCCAGCTCAAAGTCTTCCTCTTCAGCCTCAACCGTCGATAATTTTTCAGATTCCTCGCCCAAATCCAGGTCCAGGTCAAAATCATCATCAAGATCCAGGTCATCGAATTCGTCCAGATCCAGATCAAGCCCGAGATCCTCCTCTTCCGCTTCGGCCTCGAGTTCAATGTCCAGACCCAGATCCTCTTCGACGGATGCTTCAGCCGAAGGCTCTTCAGTCAAATCCAGATCCAGTCCAAGATCATTCTCTTCAAGGGTTACTTCCTCTGAAACTTCGGCAGCTTCCTCCTCAAGGTCAAAGTCCAGTTCAAAGTCTTCCTCATCAGCCTCAACTTTTGACGCCTCTTCTGCCGGCTTTTCCGCTTCTTCTTCTATTTTTCCGGCATCTTCTGCAGTACCTTTAGAGGTGTCTTCATCTTCCGATTTTTTTTCTAAATCAAATTCATCCAAATCAGTATCAACACCTCCTTCCATTTCTAACTCTATTTCTTCCGGTTCAGCTATCTCTTCCAGTGCTTCCTCAATTTCCATCTCAATTTCATCATCCTGCTGAACCTCCTCATCTTCAAAGTCTAAAAAATCGACATCCTCATCATCTTCTATTGTTTCTCCGGAAATTATTTCCTCTTCTGCCAATGCATCTGATTCCAGATCGTCAAGCCCGATCACGTCTTCATCCAGTTCCGATGTTGACTCCAGGTCATCCAACAAAATTTCTTCATCCTCCTGTTCAATATCGCCAAAGGGCAAAACCTCGGAATCATCTTCATCTTCCAACAAGGAACCCAAATCAAGCTCTTCCTCAACCGTCGCTCCTGATGACAGGGCATCCAGGGAAATGATGTCGTCATCCTGCTCCAATTCCGACATCATAATTTCAGGCTCTTCAGAACCGTCTTCCATATCATCAAACGCAGAATCCGAGGTAACAAACAGCTCTTCTGAAGTTGCCAATGATACTTCGGTAGTTTCCAGAGAAATCTCTGATTCCAGGTCGTTAAATTCATCTTCAAGCTCATCGCCCAGGACATCATCAATTTTTGCTTCAAGGCTTTCCTCTAATGCAAAATCAGTTGGCTTCTCATTCTCTGAGGACTTCGGATAAGCGATAAATACTTGCTGGCATTTAGAACACCTGACTGTTGAACCTGTTTCTTTGATTAGGCTGGTTTTAATTTTAAAACTTGTACCGCAAGCCTCACAGGTAATAATCATTTTATTTCCTCGCTGGTTATAAATTTAGGTGATAAAGTGCCGGCAAATTCCTGTATTCTTCCGCATAATCAAGGCCATATCCCACAAGAAATCCGCCCTCAACTGAATAACACGCGTAATCTGCTTTATAATCAACCTCACGGCGTTCATGCTTATCAATAAAAACACAAACCCGAATGCTTTTAGGATTAAACGATTCCAAATGCTTAATAAGTTTTGTCATGGTCAAGCCGGTATCAATGATATCTTCTACGACCAGAACATCTTTCCCGGTTATTTCAGAAGAAATATCACTTCGCAGCTGAATGTCACCGGATGACGAATCTTTATTTCCGTAACTTGAAAATTGAATAAAGTCAATCTCAACCGGAATCGTTATACGTCTTGCAAGATCTCCTAAAAATATAAATGCGCCTTTTAGTACACCGATTAATACAAGTCTTTTGTCTTTGTAATCTTCAGAAATTTTTTGAGCTATTGAACCGACTAATTGGTCAATTTCTTCTTCTGTAAGAATTGTAATTAATTCCGGCATATATTTTTGAATTCGCTGCGTACTATTTTTATGAATTCGAGAATATTAATTATTTTATCGGGGCAATATCAGGGAAAGTATTTCAAGCATATCTAAAAAGGCGATAACAGGTATAATAAATCAATACGTAAATAAAGCATAAACATCTTTTAAATCCGTCACTTCAGCCGCAATTTTACGAACTGAATTTACAGAAAAGTTAAATAAATTAGCCAATTACCGCTGTAGCACCTCCTCGTTCCCCGGAAAAATGGACCTAAAACGAATTCATCAGCAAAGTTGTTATATATTGAACCTATACTTTTGTCAATAAATTTACTGTATTCCTGAGATTGATTAATTATAACTCCGACTAAATATATAAAAAAGCCGACAACCAATGCATGATCTGATTGTCGGCCTTATTATTAAGTCCTATAATCCTTCTTTGGCGAGGCTTTCAATTAATTGTTTTTGTTTTTTATTTAATCTCTTTGGCATGATCACATGAAGCTCGACATACAAATCACCGGAGCCACCGCCTTTCATGTGGGGAATGCCGTTTCCGGCAAGCCGCATCTTGCTTTTATGTTTTGTTCCCCCCGGAATTTTTAAGCTGAGCTGCTTTCCGGAAAGCGTCGGAACCGAAATCTGCGTGCCGAGCAACGCATCGGTTAGTTTTATTTCCCTGTTTAAATACAAATCAAACTCTTTGGGTGTAAAGTTCGGATCATCCAAAATTCTTGATTTTATATAAAGGTCACCGGCGGGCCCGCCGTATGGACTTGGCTGACCGTGCCCGGCAAGACGCAGTTTTTTACCGGATATCATTCCTTTGGGGATTTTAACCGTTATTGTTTCCGTGCCACCGGAAGGGTTTTGAAAAGACAGGTTTTTTGATGTCCCGGTGGCGATGTCGGAAAGTGTCAGAGAAATTTCATATTCCATATCCGAACCTTTTACCGGGGCCGCCTGCTGCTGCCTTCCGCCGCCAAAGTTAAATATGGATTCCGGGTTAAACGAAAAGCGTTTTCCGCCGCCGCCCATCTTTCGGCCGCCGGAAGAAAATGATGATCCACCAAAACCAAATTCTCTTAAAATATCCTCTATGTTGGATCCCCTGAAAATATCTTCCTGAGAAAAATGCTGCTGAAATCCTTCGGAACCGTAAGTATCATACTTTTTCCGCTTTTCCGCGTCACTTAAAACAGCATAGGCTTCGCTGATCTTTTTAAATCTTTCTTCTTTTGCCTTGTCTCCGGAGGCGTGATCCGGGTGATATTTCAATGCAAGCTTGCGGTACGCCTTTTTGATATCGCCTGCACTGGCATCTTTACTGACGCCAAGGCTTTTATAATAATCCTTCTGGGCCATTTTATCGAGTACCTACCTTTTTTTCTTAATTAAAATTTTTTCCTAAACCACCTGATTAATACATTAAAACAATAAGACAGATGTCGGAAATGTCAAGAACCAGGCTCAATTAAGCGCTTATTATACCTTAACATTTAGAATTACCGGGTTGCGCTTTTAACGCGATCATCAGAATCGACAGGGCGACCGGGGTCATGCCATCAATCCGGGATGCCTGTCCCAGCGACAGCGGACAGACCGCCGACAATTTTTCCTTCAATTCATTGGACAATCCGTGCAATGATATAAAATCGAAACCTTCCGGAATCTTCTTATCCTCAAGATCGTTGAATTTTTCGATTTCCTTTAACTGCTTTTGAATATATCCTTCATACTTTACTTCAATTTCCACCTGCTGAACCACCCGTTTATCCAAAGGCGTTTTCAAAGGCGCAAAAGTATTCACCAGTTCATAATCCAACTCGCTCCGCTTGAGTAACTGATCAAGATGTATCCCATTGTCAATGGGCCTTGAATGGTGTTCCGTCAGATAACGATTCACATCCGGAACAGGCTTCATCACCACCTTCCGGACCCGGTTTATCTCATCATGAATTTGCTTCCGGCGTTCTTTAACGTCTTTGACAGTATCCGCATCGACCAGACCCAGGTCATGGCCGATCTCCGTTAACCGTAGGTCCGCATTGTCTTCCCGAAGCATCAGCCGGTACTCCGCCCGTGACGTAAACATCCGGTAAGGTTCTTTTGTCCCCCGGGTAACCAGGTCATCCACCATCACCCCCATATACGCCTGGGAACGATCCAGCAAAAACGCCGGCCGCCCCTGCACACGGCACGCCGCATTAATTCCCGCCCACAACCCTTGGGCTGCCGCTTCCTCGTAGCCGGACGTACCGTTGATCTGTCCGGCCATGTATAGCCCGGTTATTTTTTTTGTTTCCAGTTTTGGCGAAAGGTGCACCGGATTCACATAATCATATTCAATGGCGTACGCCGGTCGCATGATTTCCGCAAACTCAAGCCCTTCCACTGAACGAACCATTTTCAGCTGGATTTCCATGGGCAGACTGTTGCCAAGGCCGCTGGCATAAATTTCATCCGTATCAATCCCTTCCGGTTCAAGAATCAACTGATGACTGCCCCGGTGCGGAAACTTCATCACTTTGTCTTCAAACGACGGACAGTATCGAGCGGATGTTCCGGTTATCTGTCCACTGTAAAGCGCTGAAGACCGGATATTATCCTGCACAATCTGAATGGTATTCTTTTCTATACGGCCGATATAGCTAGGCATGTGGGACATTTCAAACCCTTGAGAAAAAAAGGAAAACGGTTCCGCCGGATAGTCACTGTCCTGTTGGGTCAGTTTTGAAAAATCAATACTTTCGCGATGCAGTCTCGGCGGCGTACCGGTTTTCAGGCGGCCCAGGGTAAATCCTTGATTTCTCAAACTTTCAGCAAGGGCATAAGATGCAAATTCTCCGGCGCGGCCGGCTTTAAAAGACTTCTCGCCGATATGCACCAACCCGCTTAAAAATGTTCCGGTTGCCAGAATCACTGTTTTTGTCTCAAAGCCATACCCTGTGTGATCCATGACCCCGACAACGCTGCCGTTCTCCACCACCAGCTCATCCACCCGCGCCTGCTTCACATCCAAACTGGACGTTTGTTCAATCACGGATTTCATGACCATGTGGTAACGATTTTTATCATTCTGGGTTCGGGAAGAATGGACTGCCGGTCCTTTTTTGGTGTTCAGTTTACGGTAATGAATAGCGGTTTTATCTGTTACTTTTGCCATTTCTCCGCCAAGCGCATCAATCTCTTTAACTAGTTGTCCTTTTGCCATTCCCCCGATCGACGGACTGCACGGCATTGCCGCGATTTTATCAAGATCAATTGCCATCAGCAGCACACGACAACCCATTCTGGCAGCGGCCAAGGCCGCTTCACAGCCGGCGTGTCCTGCCCCGACAACAACAACATCATATTTTGTTGGATAAACAGACATATATCTATACTTTCAAACTTGATGGCGTCGCAAAAAGTCCCATTTACTGCGTTGTAGCGGTTTTTCAGGCACTCAAGATACTACATGTATAATTTCGAGCCTGAAAAACCACTACGCCTTGCCAATTTTATGTGAATGGTGAAACTTTTAACTTAGCCATCCTGTTACTTTTTACGAAGCCATCTTGTAATCATTGCGATAAACGCCATATCTATGGTATTGCATACCAAAAACGCAAGCGATTTAAAAACAAAATACATATCTTTTTAATGTGAATTAATCAATACGTGTCAGCGATTATGAAAAACAGATTTTACGATTTAAATACATATTTTAAAAACATTTTCGGACATCGGGTGCATAAAATTACCGTTGATGCGGGAATGTCCTGCCCCAACCGGGACGGAACGCTTTCCACCGACGGCTGCATTTACTGCAATCAAAGCGGATCCGGAACCGGTTTTTTCCAAAAAGGCATATCCGTTTCCGATCAGATTCTAAATGCCAGAAAATATGTCATTAAACGATATAAAGCCAAAAAATTCATTGCCTATTTTCAATCCTATACAAACACCTATGCGCCGATTGACAAGCTCAAACAAATCTATGATGAAGCTTTGGCCGTTGAAGATGTGGCCGGCCTTTCCATCGGCACCCGGCCGGACTGCGTCAATGAGGAAATTCTGACACTTTTACAGGAATATGCGCAAACCTATCTGATATGGATAGAATACGGCCTTCAATCCGTCCATGACAAAACTCTTTGCCTAATCAACCGGGGCCATGACTTTAACGCCTTTCAAAAAGCAGTTGCGGCCACGCAGAACCGGGGCATCAACATATGCGCCCATGTGATCCTCGGCCTTCCCGGTGAATCAAAAAAGCAGATGCTGGAAACCGCAAAGAGCCTCTCTCAAATGGGGATTGACGGGTTAAAGTTTCATATGCTGTATGTGATCAAAGGGACAAAAATGGAAGCATTGCTTGCTCAGGGAACATACACATGCATAACCCAGGAAGCGTATGTTGATATCCTGTGCGAATTCCTGACATATCTTCCTGAAAACATGGTGATTCAGCGACTGACCAGCGACCCCCACCCCCGGGAACTGGTCGCCCCTCTGTGGTCTTTAAAAAAAAAAGAAACCATTGAACTCATTAAGAAAACACTGGAAGAAAAAGACCTGTTCCAGGGCAAAAACTTTAAAAAACAATAAGTTCTTATGTCTTTATTCAAATATCCTCCGGGTCCGGCTTTTTACTTACCGTGTTTTGCCGGTGAAAGATGCGCATCCTCCCACCGCTTATCCATAAAATAGAGAATCGGCACCGTCATCCGGGAAAAAAGCAGGGACGCCACTTCGCCTGCCATCAATGAAATGGCCAGCCCCTGAAAAATCGGATCAAAAAGGATCACCGACGCGCCGACCACCACGGCCGCGGCCGTCAGCATCATGGGACGAAATCTCACCGCGCCGGCGTCAATCACCGCTTTATCCAGCGGCATTCCTTCAGACAGCCGCAATTCGATAAAATCAACCAGAATGATGGAATTGCGGACGACAATACCGGCGCCGGCGATAAAACCGATCATGGAGGTGGCCGTGAAGAAGGCGTTCAGTCCCCAGTGTGCCGGAAGGATTCCGATCAGGGAAAAAGGAATGGCCGCCATAATGACAATCGGTGTTGTGAACGATTGAAACCACCCCACCACTAAAATAAAAATGAGCACCATCACAATGGCAAAAGCAATACCCAGATCCCGAAATACTTCATAGGTGATATGCCACTCCCCGTCCCACTTCATGGCCAGCTTGCGGTCCGTATCCGGAAGGGATGCCGTATACTGGTCAATTCGGTACCCTTCCGGAATCGCAATGGCGTCAATCTTTTTCCACATTTCCAGGATTGCATAAACCGGGCTTTCCTTTTGGCCGGCCACATCGCCGGTCACATAGATCACCGGCATTAAGTTTTTATGATAAATGCTCCGGTCAATGTCTACTTCACGCACATCAACCAGCTCTGATATCGGCACCAGGCGGCCATCGGCTGCCGGAATTTTTAAAGAAAGAAGGCGCTGCAAATCCGATCTTTCTGCAATCGACTGCCGAAGAACAATGTTTAGATCCTCTTTTTCAAGGGGCCGGTGAAGAAGCCCGGTTTTTTTACCGCTTAACTGCATGTTCAGGGCCTGCACGACCCCGGCGACCGGTATGCCGTTAAGCGCGGCTTTTTCCTGATCCACTTCAACAAAATACCGGGGCTGGGGGGATTCCATGTACCAGTCCACATCCACAACCCCCTCGGTTTCTGAAAAAATGTCCATAATCTGACCGGCAACCGCCTGCTGCCGGTCATAATCCGGCCCGTAAATTTCGGCGACAAGTGTTGAAAGCACCGGTGGTCCCGGAGGGACTTCCGCCACTTTGATCCGGGCGCCGTACTGATCACCGATTCTTTTCAGCCTCTCCCGAACCCTTTTTGCAATATCATGACTCTGCTGCTCGCGATGGTGCTTTCCGGCCAGATTGACCTGAATATCGGCCATGAAAGCCCCTTGGCGGAGGCAATAATGGCGAACCAGCCCGTTGAAATTAAAGGGAGAAGCAGTGCCAATGTAGATCTGGTAATCCACCACTTCATTGACCGTTTTAATGTAATCGCCCATGCTCTGGGCCACTGCCGCGGTTTCTTCCAATGTGGCCGACTCCGGCATATCAATGATCACCTGAAACTCGCTCTTGTTGTCAAACGGCAGCATTTTGACGCGCACCATGCCGACCGCAACCATTGCGCAGGCCGACAGCAGCAGCACAACCACCGTAATCAAAAAAGACCATCGGACTGCCGGCCGATGCAGGAGCGGATCCATGACCTTTCGGTACAGACGGGTGGACCAGTCTTCACTGTCTTCCGGTATATGACCGCCTTTTTCCGAATGCCCGTGGCCCAGCAGACGAACCGACGCCCACGGCGTAACGATAAACGCAACAATTAAGGAAAAGATCATCGCGGCTGACGCCCCCACGGGAATGGGACGCATATACGGACCCATGAGCCCGCCGACAAAGGCCATGGGCAGAATTGCCGCGATCACCGTCATAGTGGCTAAAATGGTAGGATTGCCGACTTCGCTGACCGCTTCAACAGCCACAGCGGTTTTTGAACGCTCCCTGTTTTCAGGCATCCGGAAATGCCGAACAATATTTTCCACAACCACGATGGCGTCATCCACCAGAATACCTATGGAAAATATCAGGGCAAACAGGGTAATTCGATTTAATGTATATCCCAGCAGATAGAAAACCGTCAGCGTAAAGGCCAGTGTGACCGGAATGGCCAGCGCCACAATCCATGATTCACGGCGGCCGAGGGTTATCCAGATAAGCAGGGTCACTGAAAACACCGCAATTGCCATGTGAAACAGCAGTTCGTTGGATTTCTCCTCCGCGGTTTCGCCGTAATGGCGGGTCACCGTCATCTGAATATTATCCGGAATCAAAGTTCCCCGGGTTTCTTTAACTCTCTCCAGAACCCGTTCGGCAATCGTCACCGCATTGGTGCCTTTGCGCTTTGCCACCGTCAATGTGACCGCCGGATAAACCCCCATTTGAGATTCACCCGCACGGTTCCCGATCTCGCCGGCAGCCGGTCCGGTGCCGAAAAACACATAATTATCCGGTTCCGCCGGCCCGTCTACCACATTGGCCACATCTTCAAGATATACCGGGTGCCCGTTAAACGCCCCAACCACCAGACGCCGGACATCGTCAACGGTTTTTAAAAATCCGCCAACCTGGATCAGCACCTGACCCTCCGGCGACGGATAACTGCCGGCCTGAAGCTCAGAATTGGCGCCCCCGATCATTTGCTCGATGGTTGCTCCATCCAGATGGTACGCAGCCAGACGGACCGGATCCAGCCGAACTTCCAGCTGGCGGCGCGGTCCGCCGATAATCTCGGTGATGGAAACATCCGGTTCCCGCTTGATCACCTCCTCTATTTCCCCGGCCACCCGGCGGAGCAAGTAATGATCCGCCGAATCACTCCAGAACGTCAGTGCCAGAATCGGTACATCATCAATGTATCGCGGCTTGATCAGCGGGGGGCTGACCGTAAAGGGAATTCGGTCATAGTTTGCCAGCAGCTTGGACTGCAGACGAATAATGGCATGTTCTTCGTTTTCCCCCACATAAAAACGCACAATGACCATGGACATTCCCGGGCTGGATGTGGAGTAGATATATTCCACACCGGGAACTTCCCACAGCAATTTTTCCATGGGGCCGGTCGCCCGCTGCTCCACCTCCTTGGCGCTGGCGCCGGGCATTTGAACAAAAATATCTACCATGGGGACGATAATCTGCGGCTCTTCCTCGCGAGGCAACGCAATGACGGATGCGATTCCGAGAAGAATCCCCGCAATGATAACTAAAGGGGTCAGTTTTGAATTGATAAACATCCGGGCCATTCTGCCCGCCGGATCGGTTGTATGGGTCATGGTTTCTCCACTTTTACTCCGTCAACAACGTTTTGTCCCGGGTGTGAGACAAAACGGTCACCGCTTTTCAAACCGGAAAGTACTTCCAAAAAATTGCCAAATGGACGCCCCGGCCGAATGAGCCTGAAATGCGCAATAGAATCGGCGTCAACCAGAAATATCCCGCTGAGCTGACCATGATGGATCACGGCTGTTTCAGGAACCAGAATCATGCCGGTTTCACCGATCGGAATCAATACCCGCGCATACATGCCGGCACGGATTGCCGGAAGATCCGGCAAGCTCACGTTGACCTGAAAAGACCGGATGGATGGATCTGCCGCCGGATTAATCGTTTTAATTTCTCCGGCCAGGGCCTCGTTTTGAAACGAAGGAATACGGACGGATAATCGATCGCCGATATTTACCTGATGGATATGTGATTCCGGCAAAACCATTTGAATTTCAAAGGAACCGATCGCTTCCAGCCTGATCAGGGGGGTGCCCGGAGCCGCCAGATCTCCTTTATCCTTAAGTTTGCCGGTCACGGTGGCATCAAAGGGAGCCGTGACGGTGGTATCATTAAATGCTGTTTTCGCAGCCAAAAGCGCGGCTTTTGCCTGTTCAACTCTATTATAAGACGCCTCGCGCATTGATTTTGCCTGTGCCAATGCACCTGCGGCCTGATCGTATCGGGCCTTCATCTCATCAAACTCCTGCAGGCTCACGGATTCATTTTCAAGAAGCATTTCATAACGGCGAAATGTTTTTCCGGAAAGCGTTGACGATGCCTGAGCTGATTCAAGGCCCGCCTGGGCCGCCCGGACCCCTTGTTTTGCTTCCGCCAGGGCAGCTTTCGCCTGGCGCAGCTGGGCGGATAATCGACTGTCGTCAAGGACAATCAGGATATCACCGGCCGCAACCTTGTCCCCTTCCTGGACCATAACCTGTCGGATTTCCCCCATAACCTTTGCGGAAACCGTTGCAGCCGTCCGGGGCTGGATAGTTCCCGACGCTTCATAGATTTTCGGCTGTTGAACAATTTCAATAATGGATGTGGCGGTTTTCACCACTGCCGATGGGTTTAACGGTGTTGTCCCCGGAGGGATTTCCTCTCCGCAGCCGGAGATCAGGATGATAACTCCTGCTGCGGCAACCATTTTTAATTGTTGAAGATATTTTTTAGTTTTCACAGCGTTTCACCTTTTTCCCTGATGGCTGTTAATATTTATCCGACTTTATTGAAACGAAGATCCCAGTGTTCCGACAGCCAGTGCAAGCTGCACACGGTACTGAATATGATCTTTTAGCGCCATATTCAAATTATTTCTTGCCCGGGTAAGCGTCAGTTCAGCATCAAGCAAAGAAACTATCGAGAGTTGCCCATTTTTATAACGGCTGCTCACAATTCTCAGTGCTTCTATGGCCGCATCTACTGACAATTCCGCCACCTGAATCCGCTTTTCAGCACTTTGGAGCTTATAATAGGCTTCCCTGGTTTCAAGCCGGATCTTTTGATTCATTGCCCGCAAATTCGCATTGATTTCGTTTTGACGGTACAGCGCTTCCCTCTCCCGTGCGGAGATTCCAAATCCTGAAAAAAGATTCATGGTCACATTTGCGCCCACCGTATAGCTATTTGCCGTGTCATCAAAGTCCGCAGTATTCATTTCATAGCTGCCATTGATATTGACTGACGGCCAGTGGGCCGACCTGGATTTTTTTATTTCCGTCCGGGCGGTTTGTTCGTGAAGGTTTATCTGCTTTAAATCCGGGCGGTTGGACAGCGCCTCATTAATCCAATCTTTCAATTCCTTTGCCGGAACATTACTTTTAAACAAAGGGGTTGTCGGTAACACATCATCGCTCATTTCCTTTCCCATAACCGCATTCAAAGCAGCCTGCGCAATCAGATACCGACTGTTCGCATCAACCCGTTGCTGCTCCAGTTCCGAAATATGAACCCGGACCCGAAGAAGATCACTCTTAACCGTCAGCCCGCTTTTGTAACGGTCTTCAATCAAACGCAGTTGCGCCTCAGCTGTCTGCAAAGCCTGGTTCACCACGGAAACACTCTCTTTTGCAAACACCAGGTCCGTATATGCGGCTACTGTTTGTGAAATAATTTCCTGGCAGGACCGGTCCAGACCGGCGGCGGATGCCTGATGCGAAAATTCCGCCTGCTGCTGGCCATACCAGGTCTGCCCGCTGTCAAACAGCGGCCATGTCATCCACAGCATGGTGTTGAAATTGTCTATAGACGAGGGATCATTGAGACTGTCCGGATCAAAATCTTGTTGCGTAATAATCCCCTGGTTCAGTTTCATACCAAACGCCCACATGGGATTGGTGGTTAACTGATAGGCTTCTGAAATATAAACCTTGGGATAAAAACCGGATTTCGCCTGTGTAATTCGTTCGGCCGAGGCCGCCACTCGGTGCTGGGCCGCCTCCAGCAGGGGGTTCTTTTCCAAAGCGCTTTCAATTGCAGACTGAAGGGAAAGATTGTAATTCCGGCAGGCTGTCTGATCGGAAAGAGCTGTTTCGGTTAAAATAACAGGTAAAAAAAATGCCATTATTACAAACAGAATGATGATTCTTATCCGTTTTATACTTTTCATGTCGTTCATATCTTGGAAACCTTTATAGCAGATAGGAAATTTATATTTTCTTAACTATTGAACAGACATTCTTAACTATTGAACAGACAAATGCGTTCCAACGAACATGTCTTTCTTTCATGATTGAAGAAACTGTTATGATTGATATTTTAACTTAATAGAATATATCTTATATGAAAAAAAATGGAAATCAAGAAAAGGAAAAGCCGGTCTCCTGGATCAGAAAACCGGCTCTTTGCATAAAAATGGCGGAGAGACAGGGATTCGAACCCTGGATGCAAGTTTCCCCACATACTCGCTTAGCAGGCGAGCGCCTTCAGCCGACTCGGCCATCTCTCCGGGAATCTGATTTTAATTCGGTATACCACATTTAAAGCCATTCGCCATCAGTAAAAATCAGCTTGCTGATTTTTCTGGCGGAGGGAGTAGGATTCGAACCCACGGAGCTTTCGCTCAACGGTTTTCAAGACCGCCGCCTTCAACCACTCGGCCATCCCTCCATCAACTAAAGAAAACTTAATACAAAATTTACAATTACAGGTCAATATTATTTTTATCAAATATTTTATATGTAAAAATATTTTCAACCGTTATTTTTGTCCGGTTCAATTGATTCCTTTTCATTTATCAGATATGACTTGACCAATATTTAACCCTGATTGATCGGGCATAAAATCAAATCAGGCCAATGTCCCGGGAGAATGATCAAAATGCCCTGCATTGGATATTGACATGTAAGTTTTTTAACTTATTATATAGATTTTAAATTAATAACCGATTAAGGGTGTTGACCAGCCGTATTTACCTTAATGCGGCCTTATTTTTTAAGGGAGAACCTAAATGAAGCAGAAATACTCAATTTTTAAAGATAATGAAGCTGGCATCGTGACAATCAAAGAATTTGCAGAATTAGAGAAGGGTATGTTTTCATTAATTTTTGAAGAAACATACAATAACGCGATGATCCAGACGGCGATCGAGGAAGGAAAGGATGCGCTGATATCTGTTATACGAACTCCGAATCTTTACCCCATCGCAGAGTATGCTGAAAAAATAGCAGTCACAATCATCGATCAATTTAAAAACACAGCGCCTGCAGAGGAGCCGATAGAACTTGTTTTTAATGATATCAAATTAATGCAGAAAGAGAAAAAAGAGATCCCGGAACCAGACCCAGAAGCAGAAACAGAGAAATCAGTGAAAATTGACGACCTGCTGGATGATGACAGTGACGCTTCCGAAAAAGACAAGGATAACGACTGATGCGCGAACAGTGCAGCAGGAACAAACTTAAGGATAATTAAAATGGCATTTGAAACAAAAGAGCAGGTTCTGGAAAAAATACTCGGCCAGGAAAAGCCTGTATGCCCGAATTGCAACAAAGAGATGGATTTATGGGAAGTCCCGCCGGTCACTTTTAGTGACGGCCTGGGCTGGGATTCCCCGTATTTATATGTGTGTTTTAATGACGAGTGTCCCATGTATGTCAGTGGATGGGATAATTTAATGGAAAATTATGCGCATCGGGCATCATACCGATGCATCAAAAGTCCGTTTGGAAAAAACTTTGAAGCCATGCCGGTGTTCAGCCCCATGGGCGGCCAGGGACAGATAATTAATGAACAGGTGGTAGCTGAAAAAGAAGCCCTCAAGGAAGCCATAAAAAAAGGATTTTCCATCCTGGCCGACTGCTACACATCTAAAGATGACCTGACTGTTGTCCGGCTTCTGCTTGACCCCCACGAACCCGTGCGGGTTCGTGTGAAAGCCGCAGAAATGACGGGCGATCTGGCAGGCCTTGAAGCCATTGACCTGATTAATAACTTTAAATTCGGAAATGATATTCTGGCAAAAAGCGCAAAAGAAGCGGTAGATAAAATTCATGCCCGGCATTTTACACGGGAATGTCCGTTTTGTGCGGAAATCATCAAAAAACGGGCCAAGATATGCAAACACTGTAACCGGGACGTTGCCGGGCAATAACAAAAAACCTGATATTCTTTATAAAAAGCACTTTCTACCGGGTCTGGTTCGCCCTATTTTTTTCCCGAGCCTGAGCGGTTCAGGGACAAGGCATTTCAGCTAAGAAGAAACCCCGCTGCAAGCGGGGTTTCAATGGCTGAATAACGCAGTTCCTGATCCGCTCAGGCTCGGGTTATTCCTGGTCCGGCTTGACCGCCAGCCTGGAAGGATCCACATCTTCAATCATTCTCTGGGCCCACTTGGTGTCAAACTTCAAGTGAATTGAGTAATCATCAAAAACCTGGGGCTGGGCGGCAATGACTGTCATCAACTGCTCCACCTTGTGGTAGGTGTTATGCTTCATTGGCAGATTAAAGCTAATCTTCAGCCGGCGACCGAGCAGCATGCGAACCGATTCTTTTTTTGAACTCTTAATAATAAATGAAATCCCCCCGGCAGAAAGGTCCGAAAGCTCTCCTTTGTAGCCTTTTCCTGTTGGCTTTCCTGCTTTGTCCAAAAGCTGAAACACAACGGTTCCGGAAAGGTTCACCCGTTTATCCGACCGTCGCTCAATGCTTTTGCCCGCCAGCTCTTTTTTCACAGAGTCATTTTTCAAACAGTAATCATAGAGCTTTGACTCTAATGCCGGCACCTCTTCTTTCCACTTTTTCAATACATCAGTTTCCAGATATGTCGCTTTCACACTGTTTAAAGGGACCATCGAAACCGTGCAAACAGTTGCGGAAAAAAAGGGTTCCTGGCCGACAATATCGCCGACCCCAAGAATTTTAATCAGATTTTCCTTGCCCCCCTGATTAAAAAGTGCTTTCACCTCGCCCCTGTTGATAAAATATAAGCGGCTGTTTAATTTGCCCTGCTCCATGATGGGTTCGCCGGATTGAAACTTTTTTGATTTCATTAAATAATACAGCGCATTTCCTTCTGCTGTTGACAGGGGCTCATACAATTTGGACCAAATTTCAATATGTTCCCGGTCCAGGCTTTCACTTTTTTCTTCTTCTATGATTTCACTGGACCGTACGATTTCCGTCAGGGCCATCGGGTCTGTTTCATACAGTTTTTCATGCAACGCTTCCGCTTTTACAAAATTCTTTTCCCTGGCATATTCCACGATTAAATCAAAGAGCAGCTTGCAGGCGCCTTCCGTATCCTTTTGATTGATACGCTGATCAGCCAGTGCTTCCCTTTTGGGTTTATCATTGTCGCTCATGACCCCCTCCTTATACCGTTAAGACTGGTGCCGCTATTCGTTTTAAGTATATCGTCAGAAGCGGTTCTTGCTGCTGGATCATATTTTTTCGCTCAATGGTGTTCGTTTTGTTTTTCCCTGTGTGAGCGTTTTTCGTTTAAATTCAAGGCTCTGTGTGTTTTTGAAAACTTTGTTATACGTTTTTACCCCTAAACGTATCAGATATTTTTATATCATTTTTTTACCGGTTTGTCCCGTTTGTTTTCATATTAAATAAAAAAACGGACAAAAAGACCTTTCTGTCACGGTCTTTTTTTAATGACAACATTATCCATAAATGTCGCACTCAAATATTTTTAAAGTCATTTCCGCCAGTTGACTCTTTTTAAAAATTACGTTGAACATTCACATTCATACTGTCATAGGATCGAAAGATAATTTTTTCCTTTTCCTTCCGCTTTTCAGAAATTAAAGCCGGTTCTATTGTGCTTAAAATTTCTTCAGCTGCTGCCCGGGACGGTATCGCATGTAACCCGTGGTCTATTTTTTTACCGGAAACCGTATCAAAAACAACCGCTGTTTTGCTGTCTGAAACCACGGCATAAGGGATCGGTTTGGATTCAAAAATTCGGGATGCGGAAACCACTTCCCTCTCCCGGGACTCCAGGGACCCGGCGGCACACTTAATCACCATAACGCTTCTGTTTTCAACGGATACCACCAGGTCCAGCTGGGACGCATATCGACTGCCTTTAATATCGATCTCGATGTCCGCGTCAACACGAATATCTTTTTTTTGATAGCCTTTTATTTCCACAAGATACTGTTCAAGGCGCTGCCGGATCTCCTCGACCCCCACATTGGGAACTGTTTTGCCGGTAATATAATCCACCAGCATATCATAGGCTTTTTCAATATCGGGCATGTTGCTCTATTCCTGATTTAATTTTTTAACTTAGCCTTCCCGGTACTTTTTATCTGTTCTTCAAAAGAAGAGTTTTTCCGGTCATTTCCGCCGGTTTTTCAACGCCCATAATATCTAAGATGGTTGGCGCGATATCACCCAGCACCCCTTCGCTCAAACCAATATCCGGGAGACTATCGCTCACCAGTACCAGGGGAACCGGATTTAATGTGTGGGCGGTAAAGGGCAGGCCTTTTTCATCTTTCATTTTTTCCGCATTGCCGTGATCCGCAGTCACAAGAACCGCCCCCCTTTTTTCAAGGGCTGCCATGACCACTTTTTCAGCACACCGGTCCACGGTTTCACAGGCTTTGACAGCGGCTTCAAGAATACCCGTATGACCCACCATGTCCAGGTTGGCAAAATTCAGCACGATCATCCGGTATTTTTCAGACCGGATAAACGATACGGTTTTATCCGCCACCGCATAGGCACTCATTTCCGGTTTTAAATCATATGTTGCCACATCCCGGGGAGACGGCACCAGGTGACGGTCTTCGTTGGGAAACGGTTCTTCCTCACCGCCGTTAAAAAAATACGTCACATGGGCATATTTTTCCGTTTCCGCGATGCGCAGTTGATTTAAGCCCTGCGTGCTTATCACCTCGCCGAGAACCTTTTCCAGATGGATTGGCGCAAATGCCACCGGCAGGGTAAATGATTCATCATAGAGGGCCATGCACACAAACTCACATAATTTAACATCTTTTTCTTTATTAAAATGTTTAAATCCGGGTTCCGTGAACGCCCGGGTTATCTGTCGGGCGCGGTCCGGTCGGAAATTAAAAAAGATGATCCCGTCATCATCCGACACGGTTTTTACCGGATTCCCGTTGTTTTCCACCATGACCACGGGTTTGACGAATTCATCGGTTTCTCCCCGGTCATATGCATTTTTAACGGCTGTTGCCGGATCTTTTTCTTTGGCGCCCACCCCAAGGGAATACAGCCGGTAGGCTTTTTCCGTGCGGTTCCAGCGGGTGTCCCGGTCCATAGCGTAATAACGGCCACAAATACTTGCGATCCGCCCTGATTTTTTTTCGTCCAGATACGCCTGAAGCGCTTTTATGTATTCAACGCCACTGTCCGGCGGGGTATCCCGTCCGTCTAAAATCACATGAACATAAATTTCCGTGAGCCCCTTTTGTATCGCCATATCGATAAGCGCAAAAAGGTGGGTCAATTGACTGTGTACCCCGCCGTCGGAAACCAGCCCCATTAAATGCAAGGAGGACGCTTTTTCCTTTACTTTTGACATCACCGTGTCCAATGCCGCATTATCAAAAAAGGACCGGTCCTGTATTGCCATATCAATCCGCAACAGCCCCTGATAAACGATCCGGCCGGCACCGATATTCATATGCCCGACCTCGGAGTTCCCCATGATGCCTTCGGGAAGCCCAACCGCCGAGCCGGAACACTGCAGCCGGGTATTGGGGTAATATTTTATAATACTGTCTAAAAAAGGGGTTTTCGCCATGGCAACGGCATTGCCGTTTTCGTTTAACGCAGAAATCCCCCAACCGTCCAAAATCATCAATACACAAGGCCCGTTTACTTTCATCACGATTCAGCCGCTCCGCTGTTTTCATTAATTCCAGTTATATCGACATAATCTTCGACAGATATCCGCTCAGCACTCGCCCAGAAGCCCTCCAGATCATAAAATTCCCGCACCGACTCCAGAAACACATGAACCAGTATGTGGCCATAGTCCAGCAGGACCCAATGACCGTCTTTAAGGCCTTCAACACTGATGGGTGCGATGCCGTTTTTTTTCAAATCCATTTTTATATGTTCGGCAATAGCGGTGACCTGCCGGTTTGATTTACCGGAACATATCAGAAATACATCCGTAAACGATGTCTGCGCCCTGACATCCAGAATTAAAAGATCCCTCGCTTTTCTGCCCAACGCGGCTTTAATAAAATATTGTATCGATGGATCTAATACGTCCGATGGATTTAATACGTCGGGGGTCATAAATAAAGTCCTTTTTTGTGAATATATTTTTCAACTGAGCCCGGAACCATGCGTTTAATTGAAACGCCCTGCCGGACAAAATTTCGTATTTTGGTAGATGAAATATCAAGCGGGGTCACGTGAAACAAATACACCGACTGCTTTGTCGGGTGAACAAAACAGGTTTCCTGCTGTAAAAATTCATATCCCGGATCCACTTGACCATGAATATATTTTCCCAGTTCAGCGGATGGCTTTGCGGTCCGTTTTGTTTCTTCCGCCGGTCGTGTCATGACAATAAACGGGATCAGGCCAAAGAGTTTTTGAAAGGATTTCCAGGTATCAATTTCGAGAAACGCATCTATTCCCACAATTAAATAGCAGGGCGTTGATTCGGGAAGCTTGTTTTTGAAATACCTGACAGTATCAATGGTGTATGAAGGTCCCTGGCGATGGATTTCCACATCTGACGCCATAAAGCCCCTTCCGGGTGGTATCGCCGCCTTTATCATCTGAAAACGGTCTTTCTCATCTGCCAGATCATCTGCCCCCTTATGCGGCGGAACAGCTGAAGGAATAAAGTATATTTTTTCCAGTTTAAATCCAGCCTTTACGTCTTCCGCCACCTTCAGGTGGCCGTTGTGTAACGGGTTGAATGTCCCGCCAAAAAGACCGATGCCGTTCAAAAAAATAGTCCCTGTTTTTTTATTTTATTTTTTTGAAAAAAATAACGATGTATTGGAGCCAAAGGCGCCGTTTTTCCCTTTAAAGAAGGCATTCGTTGAGAATTGTCAGATTATCCCGATGAATGACCTCATCATAGAGCTTTTGGCCCAGACATTCCTGAATCTGATCGGTTTTACACCCCATGATTTTCCGGATATCGGAAGCGCTGTAGTTGACCAACCCGACTGCGATTCGCGAATTATTTTCGCCGCTTAATTCAACCGCATCCCCAACCCCGAAATCACCTTCAACATCAATTATCCCCCCGGGAAGAAGGCTTTTACCCCGTTGTAATATCGCCATGACCGCGCCTTCATCAATCCGGAGGGTTCCTTTGGGCTTGATATTATAGCCGATCCAGCATTTCCGACTGGAGAGTTTTTCCTTTGCCGGAATAAAAAACGTACCTAAGTTCTCTCCGGAAAACAGTTTTTTCAAACTATCTGCTTCCCGGCCATTGGCAATGATCATGGGAATTCCGGCATTGGTGACTTTTGCCGCCGCCCGGACCTTGCTTAACATCCCGCCGGAACCCAAGGCTCCCGGTATATCGCCGGCAATGGTTTCAATGCTGCCGTCAATGGTTTCAACTTCTGAAATCAGTTCCACGTTTTTCTGTCTTCTGGGATCGCCGGTATATAATCCGTCGATATCCGTCAAATTGATAAGAAAATCCGCATTCATCAAAAGCGCGATCATGGCGGACAGGTTATCGTTATCACCAAACTGAATCTCTTCTACCACCACCGTATCGTTTTCATTAATGACTGGAATTATTTTCCACGACAAGAGTGTGTTTAACGTATTTCGGGCATTTAAATAGCGATCCCGGCTGGCGGTCAAGTCGTCTCCGGTCAGCAGTATCTGGGCGACCTTGATACCATAAACACCAAAGGCTTTTTCATATTCCAGCATCAGCCCGGGTTGGCCGACTGCCGCAATGGCCTGCCGTTTGGGAGTTTCATCCGGACGCTTTGACAGTCCGATCTTTTTCTGTCCCGAAGCCATGGCACCCGATGAGACCAGAATCACCTCAATCCCGCTTGCCATCAGATGGCTGATCTGTGTGGACAGGGAATAAATTACCGGAAGGTTCAACCCCTGATCAGCGGTCAGCACATTGCTGCCGACCTTTACCACAAGACGCTTTGCTGCTTTGAAATAGGATTGGCGGTTAATCATTGTCATCGGTATCCGTATCAATACCCGTATCAATATCCGGGGTATTGATTATTTTATTTAACTCACAGACCAACTCATCCACGCCGCTGCCGGTAATGGCGGAAATTTCATATACCGGTTTGTTCTCTACAGCAGCCCGAAAGGCTGCCGCTGACTTCTCCGTTTCCGGCATATCCATTTTATTTAACACAATAATCTGCTGCTTTTCAACAAGCTTGCTGCTGAATCCCGCAAGCTCCTGATTGATGGCATTATACGACTGTAATGGATCCTCCGGATCTATGGTTGTACAATCGATCAAATGAAGCAGAGTACGGTTCCGTTCGATATGCCGTAAAAATTTGATGCCCAGTCCGGTGCCTTCATGGGCGCCTTCAATCAATCCGGGGGTATCAGCCACAACAAAAGGCTCTCCCCAGTCCGTTGAAACAACACCGAGATTGGGAGTAAGGGTGGTAAAAGGATAATCTGCGACTTTGGGACGCGCGGATGAGATCCGGCTAATCAGCGTGGATTTACCGGCATTCGGAAATCCGACAATTCCGACATCGGCAAGAAGTTTTAAGTCCAGTTTTAAATTAAAGAATTCGCCGGGCAACCCGGGCTGTGCATACCGGGGGGCACGATTGGTGGATGTGCTAAACCGTCGGTTTCCTTTACCCCCAAGTCCGCTCTTTGCAATAATAAAGGATTCACCGTCGGAAATACAGTCTTTGATGGTTTCACCGGTATCCGCATTGACGATCAACGTACCTGGTGGCACTTCTATGATCAGGTCTTCGCCGTTTTTTCCGGACTTTTGCCCGCCCTGACCATATTGGCCGTTTTTTGCTTTGAAAATCTTTTTATAACGAAATTGATACAGCGTTCTTCGTCGGGAGGTTGTGAGGATGATGACATCCCCGCCCTTACCGCCGTCACCGCCGTCCGGACCGCCTTTCGGGATAAATTTTTCCCGTCGAAAGCTTACACAGCCCCGGCCGCCATCACCGGCTTTGACAAAAATCGACGCTTCGTCAATAAATTTCACACGGAATAAACACTGACCTTTTTCCGGGAACGACCCAGCCGTTCATAGGTAACGACACCGTCAACCTTTGAAAACAATGTATAGTCTTTACCCATTCCGACATTCTGTCCCGGATGAATTCTGGTTCCAACCTGACGGACCAGAATATTTCCCGCTTTGACCGGCTGTCCGCCATATATTTTAATGCCGCGTCGTTGGGCATTGCTGTCACGGCCATTTCTTGAACTACCCGCAGCTTTTTTATGTGACATGGTTTTCTCTCCTTATATATTTGATAAACTGCTAAAAATCAGATTTTATGCTCTAATAAAAAGTTGCCCGAAAAGCTAAACCCGAAAAGCTAAACCCGGATGGCTAAACCCGGATGGCTAAGTTAAAAGTTCTATATACAAGGCGTAATGATTTTTCAGACAAGAAATCATACATATAGTATCTTGATTGGCTGAAAAATCACAACAACGCAGTAGATGGGACTTTTAACGACGCCATCTATGCGCTGATACTGTCGATCTTAACAGCCGTGTAAGACTGACGATGGCCCTGGGTCCGGCGATACCGTTTGCGACGTTTGTATTTGAACACGATAATTTTCTTGCTTTTGCCCTGCTCAACAATTTGAGCATTTACGGATGCATTTTCAACCACCGGCTGTCCAATGGTTAACGCTTCACCGTCCGCGACCAGCAACACCTTGTCAAAGGTAAGGGCCTCGCCGACATTGCCGTCAACCTTTTCAATCCGTAATACATCACCTTCTTCTACTTTATACTGTTTTCCGCCAGCTGCAACTACGGCATACATTTTTACTTCCTCCGTTTACGACTTTATATAACTTTCAAGAAACTCAAAAATTATATTTTTATTTCCTGTTTTGTCAATAAAAATATAATAAATATCCTAAAATAACGATTACAGGAAAACAGTTTCAAAAACAAGATCCACGAAAAAACATTTCCGTGAATTTCCGATATCATCAAAAACCGAAGCCATTAAAAAAAGGGGGCATTCTCCAAGAATGTCCCCTTTTGATATATTTAAAAAAGCTTACACAGCCACTTCTTCCTTGACCCCAACAAATACCTTGTAAAGGATTGTCAGAACCAAAAACCCTGTCGCATAGACACCGATGGTAATCATTACCTCCGGAAATGTCGGAAAATATTCATTCACCTCATGGAGTGGATTGGGGACAAATCCGCCGGAGACCATGCCCAGCCCCTTATCGATCCAGATTCCGATAAAAGTAAAGACACAGGCCACTCCGAGAACCGCCTCGTTCTGTCGGGCAGCCGGTATCACCAGCAGAATAATGCCGCCAACCATCAGCACCATGGCCGTCCACATGAACGGAACCAGAATACCGTGACCATGAAGACCGAAAAACAGGTATTGCAGATGGTCCATATGCTCCGGTATCTGGCTATATAACGCCACGAAAACCTCGCAGGCAAAAAAGAAAATATTGGCAATGGCACCGTAAACCACGACTTTTGCCAGGGTCTGAATCTGCTCTTTGCCTGGATCAAATTTTGTTACTTTCCGGACAATAAAGCATAACAAGACCAAAAACGCGGGACCAGCGGCAAACGCGGATGCCAAAAACCGGGGGGCAAGGATGGCCGTGAGCCAGAATCCCCTGCCGGGCAGACCGCAGTAAAGATATGCTGTTA
This sequence comes from Desulfobacteraceae bacterium, assembly GCA_014237465.1. Taxonomy (GTDB): domain Bacteria; phylum Desulfobacterota; class Desulfobacteria; order Desulfobacterales; family Desulfosalsimonadaceae; genus SURF-3. The sequence continues at coordinate 37,773 of JABZFM010000019.1, forward strand.
CCGTATGAATACTGATAGCCCAGGGAACCGAAAGATAAATCAGCGGTTTGAGCCATTGGGCCGGCGGAACGGAGTTGCGTTCCGCATCCAGCACATTCCACCCGATGACAAGGTTCAAAAACAGGTATCCGCTGAGGACGATCATATCCCAGAAGAGCATGGAATTCGGGGATGGATATAACAGCACGTTTAAGAGCCGCATGGGTTGCCCAAGATCGACCACAATAAACAGAATACACATGATTACGGAGGAGATGGCCAGAAATTCACCCAGAATGGTGATTCTGCCAAATGCTTTGTAATTATGAAGATAATACGGAATTACCAGCATTACGGCAGACGCCGCAACCCCAACCAGAAAGGTGAACTGGGCAATATAAAACCCCCAGGTCACATCCCGGCTCATACCGGTTATTCCAAGACCGAAATCAAGCTGCTTTAAATAAAAACCAAAGCCGACAGCGATTATTCCCAGCAGCGCAAACACCCAAAGCCAATACGCCTTACTTCCTTTTAACGCCTTTTCCAGCATAATTACCTACCTTATACTAAATAATATACCGATGGGTTTGTTCCCAGGTTTTGTTTACGCCGAATGGCATAATTTTCTTTTAACAGCTTTCTAACCCCTGAGTTGGGGTCCGAAAGATCACCAAAAACCAGAGCGCCTTTAGAAACTTCCACGCATGCCGGCTGTTTTCCCACAGCCAGGCGTTCCGCACAGAAGTTACATTTTTCAACCACGCCTTTCATGCGGGTGGGAAATTCCTTATTTTCATTTTTAATGGCGTTGTCCGCACGGGGGTCTCTGAAGTTAAAACTTCTCGAACCATACGGACAGGCGGCCATGCAGAAACGGCATCCAATGCACCGGTGGAAATCCATTAAAACAATCCCGTCTGCCCGTTGAAAGGTTGCCTGGGTGGGACATACCTGAACACACGGAGGATTCTCACAATGATTGCACAACACCGGAATCGGCAATTCTTTTAACCGATCGACAAGAAATTCATCCTGCTTTTCCGGAAAGACATGTTTATAATGGGTTTCCCAGATCCATTTGATCTCGTGTTTTTTTTCTTCATGATGCGGGACATTATGCGTCTGGTGACACACTTTTTCAATTTTTCTACAAATCCTGCCGTTCAGTTTCCGGGTATCAATAACCATTCCCCACCGTTTTGCAGTCAGGGCGTTTGCTGTTTTTTTATACGTTGCGTCAGCCGAAGCCTGTCCGGAGGACGCAATCGCGTCTTCTGATGCCAGCCCATCCAGCAAAGACAGAGAGCCCAAGCCCAGAACGGATACACCGGCGAATTTTAAGAAGCTCCTTCTGTTCTTCTCCATCACTTCTTCTCCTTCGGGTATGTATGACAATCCCAGCAGTATGGATCAACCGATGTATATTCATGACATTTGTCACAAAAATCGGCTTTATTTGAATGACATTCCATGCATGTGCTGGAAAGACTTGCCATATATTCCTTACCATCTATTTCATAAACACGTTGGGCATCACGAACCGTTCGATCCCGCCAGCCGTCTAACAGCTGCATATGCTCTTTTCGCATGAAGTCCGCATCTCTGACACAGTGCTTGGCTTCCTTTGCCTTGTCCGTCAACAACGGTTCCGGCGCTGATGAAGCGGCCCCGTGATTGTACCAGAACGGAAACGTAAACACGGCAAAAAAGATGATCAACCCGATGATGATTTTCTGTTTATCATTCATCCGTTTACTCCTCCTCTTCACTCAAGGGTTCAAACCGAAGATCTGTGGTGCGCTCTATTTCACCTTCCATCACCAGCGCGTTCCCTACAAGCTCATGAATCCCGGTGACATCGACTTCAGGCACCCAGTAATCCATCAACGGCGGTAATGCGGCCCTGTCAATGGCGCAGATGCAAGCCAGCATATTCACCCCGTGCTTATCATGAACATGCTTGACGGCATTCGCCCTGGGCAAACCGCCCCGCATTCTCAAGTCCATGATTTCTTCCGTATTTAAGCCTGCCCCGCTTCCGCAACAGAATGTCTGTTCCCGGATGGTGTTTTCCGGCATGTCATAAAAATGATTACACACATTATTCAAAACATACCGGGGCTCATCAAGAAGCCCCATGGCCCGTGACGGGTTGCAGGAATCGTGGAATGTCACCTTAAACTTGTCATTTCGACTCGGATCCAGCTTTAACTTGTTGTGCTTGATCAAATCAGCCGTAAATTCCGCGATATGCACCATCTTCGTGGACGCGGCATTGTCAAACCGGGTTCCGGTTAAGGGGCTTACCGGGGCCTCCATGAAGTCCGTCGGACCGTTCATGGTTTCCATGTACTGGTTGATGACCCGCCACATATGACCGCATTCGCCTCCCAGTATCCATTTAACGCCCAGGCGTTTGGCTTCCGCATACATTTTACCGTTTAACCGTTTCATCACATCAGATGAAGTAAACAGGCCAAAGTTCCCGCCTTCAGACGCATACGTACTGAGGGTATAATCAAGACCGATATGCTCAAACAGCATTAAGTAACCCATCATCGTATAGGTACCCGGATCCGCAAACACATCTCCGGACGGCGTAATAAAAAGGACCTCAGCCCCTTTTCGGTTAAACGACGGGTTGATTTTTATTCCGGTAATTTCTTCAATATCATCACAGAAGAAGTCGATCATGTCCTTGAATGCATGGGGCTGAATGCCAAGATGATTTCCGGTCCTGAAACAGTTAGCCACCGGCTCCAGTATCCAGTTAATATTCAACCCCAGCAGGGACAGCAACTCCCGCCCCATCATGGTAATTTCCGCCGTATCAATCCCGTAAGGACAATATACCGAACACCGCCGGCATTCCGAACACTGATAAAAATAGGAAAACCACTCTTTGATGACTGCCGGCGTCATTTTTCTCGCCCCGGCAATGGATCCCAGAATTTTTCCAGCGGTTGTGAAATCCTTGCGATAAACGGATCTGAGAAGCTCGGCACGCAGTACCGGCATGTTTTTGGGATCACCGGTTCCAATAAAGAAGTGGCATTTGTCCGCACAGGCCCCACACCGGACACAGATATCCATAAAGACCTTTAAGGAACGATACTTTTCCAGGCGCTCCTTAAACCCTTCATAAATAATCTCTTCCCAGTTGTCCGGGAGTTTCCAGTCTTCGTCTGCCGGGGACCATTCATCTCTGGCCGGGAGGCTAAGATACTCCAAATTCTTTTTCTTGGTGGGGTAGCAAAAATTTCCTGCGGTTAAATCCGTTGGCACCGCTTCCCACCGATCCGAAGGAATCGTGTAATCGATGCTATTGAACATTTCTTCAGGTTTCAGGATATCTACCATAATTACTCCTTTTCCACAGGCAGACCTGCCTCGATCATTTTTTCCCTGAAATCATCTTCATACTCGTCATACGTATGAAATTTGACCTTGGGGTTCCATGGATTAATATGTCTTTTCATCCGGCTGTTGTTTGCGAGATTTCGGGTGGGGCTTAAAAACACACCGCCCATATGCATCAACTTGCTGAATGGAATGTAAGAGACCAAAATACAGACAAAAAACAGGTGAACATAAAAAAGCCCGCCCAAACTGCCTTCCGGAATACCCACATGAAATGTTGCCAGGCCCATGGTTAACTCCTTGATTTTAACCACGTCCACCTTGGTAAAATACCGCATCATGATTCCGGTCAATGCGATCCCGATGATCAGCAGCAGGGGAAAATAATCGGCCGCACGGGATATGTAATTGACTTTTGAGATGAAAATTCGCCGAAAAAGCAGCAGAACCGCCCCGGCCAGCAGGGTAACACCGGAAAGAAAAACACCGGGAAGACCGACTTGCAGAATTCCGTCCGCCTGTTCAAGCGCCTTGACGAAAAAGGGAACCGGTTCCAGAAAAAATCTCAGATGGCGGACAACCACTGCAAGGAAGGAATAATGAAACAAAATGGCAAACAGCCACAGCCAGACGACCCATTTATAAGAGACTCGGTCGCCAACCAGTTCAACCCTTGAGTTTTTAAATAAAGACCGAAACAGCACTATTTCCAAAAACATTCTGGTCATTACGCCAAACATACTGCTGGGGTTGTCAATCTTGTTTTGCTTAATCCATTCCAGGGATTGCTGTTGACCGCATGTGGTGGGAATTCGAAACGGAACCGGGGAACTGGCCCAGCCCATGACCCGATTAACAAACCCGGCGATAAAAATCACCACCGCCAGATACGGAATAAAAATTCCGAACACGCCCTGAAGTCCTGCCACTCCACCACCCACATAGGCAACCAACCCAAGAACAACCACTGCCAGGAAGGAATATAAATAATTTACATTCATTGAAAATCACCTCATCCTACATGTTCACAATATATTTACAGATTTGATGGCTTCATAAAAAGTCCAAATTCTGTGTTGCACTGCATTCCTCGTCACTGCGGAGTAGGCTAACGACACCTCATTCCTCAGAATTTGTGCGCCTTAAATTTGGAGCTTTTTTCTTTGCCATCCGAAACTGACTTTTTACCATTTCATCAAGGTTAACACTAAGCGAATGCGTATAACCGTTATCCGTTATAAAGCCTGCGGTCCCGGATCAAAATCCGGTATTTCACAGATTAGATCCTTTTTTATCAGCAGCTTTTTTAAACTCTCTTTTGCCTGGTTGATCCTTAACAAATAAATTTTTTCTCTGCACTTACCATAAATATCCAAGGCAATCAAAATCATTTCATCAACATTTGACTCCACATCTTCCAGAAACCGTGCAATGCTTTTGTCCGGGAGTTGTTTGCCGAGCTCTTTTCGAAAAAGATGTTTGATGGTAAAAATAAATGAAATTGCCCGGGAGGGGGTAAATTCCTGAACCGCCCTTAAGCGGACAATCGGATCCATGGCTTCGTTTACTGCCGCCGGATCCATTTTTTCCTTGATCACTTGCGCAAACAAAAGACCCATGCTTCGCTTAATCGTACTACCCACCGGATTGGCAAATGGATCTTTCGTGTTTTTAAAAAACTTCACAGAATCCGCCGGATAGGTTGCGACCACCGATGCAATCCACTTTTCAACCAGTTTCTGTCTGTTGTCAGTTAAATATTTTTGAATGTCCATTACCAAAAAGCTTTGTTGCTATTGTCGAATACGCACAAAATAAAAAAACTTTTTGTACAACTAAATTAAACTTATACATTATAAAAGAGAGTGGTTATATCAAAACGAAAAACAATGTCAAGTTTAATTCGAGATTATACAATTACCGGGTTGCCTGTCCCTGCATCCAATGGTATAATCTGATCTGATCTTTATTTTTTTTGCCCCGGGCAAAGGACAAAAAGGGGAACTTCATGCCAATGAGATTGAAATTATCAATATCGCGCCGGACGACTACCCGCTGCAAAAAAAAGACATACAGATGAGTTTTTGCGGACCATCAGCCATTTAAGGCCCCGCACCAACAAATATGGCGCCGCCTTTCGCATCCGCTCCCGGTTGAGTTACGCTATTCATAAATATTTTCAAGACCTTGGATTTACATACGCCCATACGCCAATCATCACCGGATCGGACTGCGAAGGGGCGGGTGATTATTTACGATTACCCCAAAACAATAAAACCGTTTTACATGCGGGTAAATGATGATGAAAAAACAGTGGCCGCCATGGATGTGATTGTTCCCCGGATCGGAGAAATCATCGGCGGCAGCCAGCGGGAGGAACGGCTGGATCTTTTGAAGACACGAATGGATGAAACCGGGGCGTCCAAAAAAGATTACTGGTGGTACCTGGATTCGAGACGTTATTAAATAAAATATTTTGCATATCCGGTTCGGTTAAGTTGGTTAGAAAAATTGCACATCGCTGAAAGGTAGGGTGCATTCTATGCACCATATTCAGTGAAGTTTAAGCTTTCCCTTGAGCGAAGTGGATAACCAGATAAAATATATTAAAGGAGTATTGTAATGTCAGAAGATTTAAAAGGCGCTATTTTACAAAGAGACAAGAAAACCTATGCCATTGTTCCCAGAACACCGGCCGGGGTTTTAAGCATCGAAAACCTGGAAGCCATTACCCTTGTGGTAAAAAAATATAATATTCCTATTACCAAAATAACCTCCGGCCACCGGCTGGCCCTGGTGGGCATTGCCAAAGAAGATATTGACGCCGTATGGTCGGATTTAAACATCGGTATTGGGCGGGCAACGGAATTGTGTCTCCACTATGTTCAGGCCTGTCCGGGAACAGCTGTCTGTTCGTTCGGCGTACAGGATTCATTGGGGCTTGGAATGGAATTGGAACAGATTTTTGCTGAAAAAACCCTGCCGGCCAAATTTAAAATCGGGGTTTCCGGATGCCAGTTCTGCTGTGGCGAAAGCTTTGTCCGGGATATCGGGCTGGTGGGCAAAAAAAACGGCTGGAAGATGATCTTTGGTGGCAATTCCGGTAAAAAACCCCGAATCGGTGATGTGGTTGCCGAAGATCTTTCAAAAGACGAAGTGATCCGGATTATTGACTCCTGCCTGGCCTATTACCTTGAAAACGCAAAGAAAAAAGAACGGGCGTCAAGATTTTTGGACAGGATTGGGGTTGAGGAATTCAAAAAAGCGATCCTGTAAAATGACCGGCTTCGTAAAAATTTAAATTCGAGGTTGAAGCCTAAACGCTCAACCTCGAATATCGTATCCTTAACAACAAACGAGTCAGTTCGTGAGTTTGGAATACGAACCAAAACCCATTTGGAAGTTGAACGTTGGATGTTCGACGTTGAATGTTCAATCAGCACCCTGATTGAGTGTTCTCGCATAAGTTTCCTGAATGATAAATGCATCTGAACTGGCTCGATGCCGTTTAAGCCTGACACCGGTCAATACCTGATTTTTGGTTTCATGCCAGATGTTCATCTGGGCTTCCGATAATATATTTTCCAGAGCGCTGACCTTAAACTGCTGATAGATGCCGGCCGTGTAAAACAGCCGCGTTATCCAGCGCAAATCAACCGCCCAGGCATCTGTGTAAACAGTCTGGTCTGCCAGAAGACTATTCAGCGCCTTGGCAACTTCCGTCACCGGCCGGCCATATTTTTTCAGAAAAGCCTTTGTAATACCATGGACTTTTGCCGCTTCCGCATCCCAGTGGGTCCATTCGGACGCCGGAAAAATCAAACTGCAGTAGCGTTTTCCAGAGGTCAAAACAACGCCGACTTCAATGGGATAGCTGTCGGATCCGAAGCCGGATGCCTCGACATCTATGATTACTGGTCGTGTAATTCGGGACACGTTTGGAATCCCCGGTTTTGTCGGTTAAAAACTCATTTGTTATTTTAATACATATTCCGCCCGGAATAACCGTTTCGATCGGTTCGTACATTAAATGCATATTACGCATACAAATTATGTGCTCAGCGCTTTTGGGGTTCCGGAATGATCACCGTTTCCTTTGTTAAGTCAATGACTATTTTATGGCTGTTTTGACCCGTTTTGGCTTCCGGGATGATAATTTCAAGCGGGCTTCCGTCACTGTTGACAAGGGAAACCATTCCGGGATACGGATGATCCAGCATCATGACGCATATTTTGTAACATTTGCCCGGCTCAAGCTTGCGGACCATAAAAAAATTAAACATGCCAAAGTCAGGCAATCCGATCCTTGGATAACTTGATGGGGGCACCAGCCGGTTCAATCCATCCAAGTAGAATGTCTGTTCCGGTTGTCCGGGAACCGGAACCAGAGTTCCTTTTTTTTCCATTTGAACGTTCAGCTTGCCCATGGTTTCACATGGGTAAAGCTGCAGGTGGGTTTGAGAAGTAATATAGGCTCCGACATCGGCAATGTTTGAAAGCGTGCCCTTGATCGTCACCCTGATTTCCGGTTCCTGGCCGAATACCGAAACCGTGTGGAAAAAAAGTACCTGACAAACGATGAATACCGTAAAGATAAGTTTTGTTTTTAAAGTCTTTTTTTTCATTTTTTTCCCTTTTCTAATTAAAAATTGATCTGTCTTATTGAAAAGCATCCATAATAATTAAATTTTTTTACTATATCCAAAAATAGAAATTAAAGATGAGAAACTATTTGTTTTTTGGGCGTCGGTTTTGATTCCTTTTTTGGTTTCTCTTTTTTGTCCCCCGACCGGTGATGATGTTTTTCTGCCGCTCTTTTCCGCGAATCGTTTTTTCCACAAAGCAGGGCTCACCGGTAAACGGGTCTTTGCCGGTCCAGTACATGAGCGAAGAATAGGTGGATGGTGTTGGCGTAAACACCTGCACCTGTTCCGGCAATAGCCCGAGTTTTTTAGAAGCAAACGATTTGAGTACTGCCATGTCTTTTTCAGTGCATCCGGGATGGGCGGCAATTAAATAATAAGTTAAAAACTGGTTTAAGCCTTCTTTTTTCGTCAGTTGATAAAACATTTCCTTGAATTTTAAGACGGTTTCACTACCCGGCTTTCCCATTTTCTGCAGTACGTGCGGTTGACAATGTTCCGGGGCAATCTTCAATTGTCCGGACACATGATGCCGGACGACTTCTTCCAGATACCGGGTTCCGCTTACCTGATCCGCCAGGATCATGTCATGCCGGATGCCGGATGCGATGACGACTTTTCGAATACCGCTGATTCCTCTAAGGTCTTTTAAAAGGGACCGCTGCCGGGCGTGATTGATGTTCAGCTTTACGCAGGGTTTTGGAAACAAACACCTTTTTTCCGTGCAGCTGCCTTTAGTGTTTTTCCGGGTGCACTCGATACCGTACATATTGGCAGTGGGCCCGCCCACATCGGCGATGATCCCCTTAAACTCCGAATGGGCCGTAATCTGCCGTGCCTCCGCCAAGATCGACTGTTTGCTGCGCCATGTCACCTGCCGGCCCTGGTGCACGGCAATGGCGCAGTAATTACATTCCCCGTAACACCCCCGGTGGGTGGCAATGGAAAAGCGGATGGTTTCCAACGCCCGAACATCGCCCTGCTTCCGATAAAACGGGTGGAGTTCCCGTTCATATTCCAGATCATGCACGGCATCGAGGTCCTTGCCGGACAGACAAAAAGCCGGCGGGTTCTGTACCAGGAACCGCGTGTCCTGTCTCTGGGCAAGGGGCCTGGCGATTATGGGATCATTGTTGCGATAAAAGAGGTGAAACATGTTGGCAAACGCGTCTTTGTCTTTTGCGCAAGTTTCATAAGTCGGTAGTTCAATGCATTCTTCCGGGATTTGCTTTGAAATATAACATAACCCCCGGACATCATGGGGAGTCTTTCCCTGTTTGAGACAGCCGGCCAGTTCAACAACCGACTTTTCCGCCATTCCATAGGCAAGAAAATCAGCCTTGGCGTCAAACAAAACAGAGCGCCGGATCCTGTTTGACCAGAAATCATAGTGGGCCACCCGCCGAAGGCTGGCCTCGATACCCCCCAGCACAATGGGGGCGGTGTTTTTAAAATATTTGCGGATCAGGTTGGCATACACAATCGTTGCCCGATCCGGCCGCCGGTTGTTGATCCCCCCCGGCGTATAATCATCCTTTTGACGCTTTTTTCCGGTGGCGGTGAGATTGGCCACCATGGAATCCACACATCCGCCGGTCACTCCCCAGAACAACTTTGGTTCACCCAGACGCCGGATGTCCTGATCTGATTCCGTGTCCGGCTGGGCAATGATGCCGACTCGAAAACCCGCATGGCGCAAAACCTTGCCGATGACCGCCACCCCTATAAAAGGGGAGTCGATATAGCTGTCGCCGGTGACCAGGATTACATCCAGCGCATCCCAGCCAAGCTGTTTAATTTCTTTTTTTGTTGTGGGGAGAAACAATGTTATTACTTTCGCCTTGTATTTGTCTGAACGGACTCGCTCAAAATTTTATTCTTATTTTCTCTCACACCCGATCACAAATAACATTTCAAATAGAGGCTTCCTGCTATATCAAAAGACCAATAACAGGTAAATTTAAACGCCAAGCTCTAATACACTATTGCATTCCCCGTTTAAAAACCTTAGACTGCTTTACAAGTTTTTAAGCAAATGTTACCGGTTTAAAAATTTCAACAAATTATAAAGGAACGTTATAAATGGGCGAAACCTATTATTATGTTTGGGAATTTGTAACAAGTATCACGATAATTGTTCTGGTTGTCGCATATATTGTCCATGACCGCCTGACTCTGAAGTATGAGAAGCTTGAAGAAAACGAAAAAAATCTTAAACTGGACCGGTTGAGCATGATGACCAAGATATCCCTTGGCCTGATGGCTTTCCTGGGAAGCCTGGGATGGATTTATTATATGCAGACCCACACGCTTTTTATCAGCCCGGAACTTGAAGGCTTTCATAACCTGGTTCCCGCTATTGTGATGGGAGTCATCGGTCTAATCGTGTTTGGCGGGGGTATTAAAAAATATTTCCAGGCCGGTAAACAACCCTCTTTGAACCGGAAGGCTTAATCCTTTCTTTTATTTTTTACTCTTGCTTTAAAATTCTGGTAATTCTCTTCTGTCTTTTTCATTTCTTCGCCTCTGTTCGAAAATTTATTATTAACAAACATGCTTGATTTTGTCATTGATCGGACTAAAATCAATAAATACATCTCTTTTACCCTAAGAACAACCAATTCCTCATATCTTCTTTAAGTTTACACAGTTATAGAATAATAGTGCTCGCGCTGAAAGCAGGTAAAAAATTTGGATTGGCATTTAGCCTATTGTTTTTCCCTTCTTTTCAAGCTGCCCGGATATCTGCTGAACCATCATCAAAGAAAAAAAACTGAATACCGCGCCGCCTATAAACGGAATCCGGTAATCCACCATCCACAACAGACCGCCCACAGCCGGCAGAAAAACTGCAGCAATATGATTGATCGTAAACCCCACGGCCATGCTGGGGGCAATATCCCTGGGATCGGCAATTTTCTGGAAAAATGTCCGGATGGCGATGGCAAAATTAAAAAATATATGATCCGCCACATACAAAAACGCTACCACTGTTTTTGATTCCACCATTGCATAGGAAATAAAAATGATAATCAGGGAAAAATACTCCAGTGACAGCACGCTTCGTTCGCCGAACCGGACAATACATCTTCCGATAAACGGGCTTAAAAAGTAATTAATAATATTGTTTACCAGAAAAAGAACCGCTATTTCCTGAACTGAAAATTCAAATTTTTTAACCAGCAGAAACACGGCAAACGCGACAAAAATCTGGCGCCTGGCACCGGCCATGAATGTCAAAAAATAAAACAGCCAGTACCTTTTTTTTAATATCATCCTTTTGCGCTGGGGAATAATATTTTTATCCGTGGGGTTCCGGGACAGGGCCCATGCAGCAGCTCCAATAATCAGAATTCCAAACAGAAGATACAGCTGGGTGTAATTCATGACAGACGCCAGAAAAAAAATCATGGTGCCTGTACACACATTACTGGCAGACGCCAGACTCCTGAGTTTACCGAAAACCACCGGAGACGTTTTTTCATCAAAATACTGTAACGTCAGCGACTGGTTGGTGGTCTCAAAATAATGAAATCCAAAACTCATAATCAGGGTGGTGAACAGCAGTCCGTAAAATGTCGGGAAAAGCCCGGTTGCCGCCACCCCGATTCCCAGGACCAGGACCGAAAGGGCGGAAAGTCGATGCTCTTTTATGATAAACAACGCATAAACCACCAGCAGCGCAAGGAACCCGGGTATTTCACGAACCGATTGGAGTATCCCGATATGGCTTCCGTTTAAATCAATAACATGGACGGCAAAATTGTCAAACAAGGTCCGCCAGACATGCAGCCCGGCGGTTGCGCAAATGGTTAATACCATTAAAAACCGGTACATTCTTTTATTCTGTATTTCTTTCATAATATTTCTTCATTTCCAATCGTTACCGCCAAAAGAGCCTGCCTGTTTTTTATCAGATGAATCCGTAATGTCAAAAATTTACCGATATTATAATTAGTTGCCGGAAATTTGAAATCTGTCTGACTCTGTTTTAATCCTTGTATTTTAAACTGTTTTCGGTTAGTTTTTTACTAAACCTCTCATCTTAAAATGATCCTTTTCACCCAACCACAAAACGTAAAAGGAGGGAAGCATGAAAGCTATCATTACCAAACAATGCATGGGAGACCGAAACTGTAACAACCTTTGTCCCGAAGTTTTTGAATATGATGAAGATCAACTCAAGTCCATCGTCAAGTTTGATGAAATTCCCAATGAATATAAGGATCTTGTCCGACAGGCCGCAGCAGAGTGCGGGGCGGATGCCATTGATCTTGAGGATGATAAATAATTAAGGATTTAATATCATGAAAAAATTCAGGGAAAGCCAGACAGCAAAAAACCTGCTTCTTTCATTTGCCGGTGAATCCCAGGCCAGAAACCGGTATACATATTTTGCCCGGCAGGCAATTGAAGAAGGATATGTCCAGATTTCCGATATTTTTGAAGAAACTGCGAATCAGGAATGTGAACATGCCCTGCGGTTCTTTAAATTTTTCAACGGGGGAGAGCTTGAAATTACCGGCAGCTTTCCCTCCGGTGTCATCAAAACCACCTATGACAACCTGATTGCCGCAGCTGACGGAGAAAAATTCGAACACTCGGAACTATACCCTTTGTTTGCAAAAATCGCCAGGGAGGAGGGCTTTGAACGAGCCGCTGAAACCTGGGATGCCATCTCAGTTTCGGAAAAACAGCATGAAAAACGCTACCGGGAACTTGCCGGCAACCTGACAGCCGACCGGGTTTTCAAACGAGAGGAGGAGAGAACCTGGCGATGCCTGAACTGCGGGTACATCCATGTGGGCGAAGAAGCCCCGGACAAGTGCCCGGCATGTGTTCATCCCAGGGAATTTTTTGAACTTTTGTGTGAAAACTGGTGATACTTGTTGCCGATAACCTGCAGATTACCAATCAAACCATTGAATCCGCCATTAACCAGCTGAATCCCGTACCGATTCAGGAACTTGTCAGACAGTGCGAATCCGCGGGCGCCCAGGCCATAGACATCAACCCGGGTCCGTTAACACGGAATCCGGAAAAGAAAATGACCTTTCTGGTGGAAACCGTCCAATCGGTGACCCAACTGCCCCTGCTGCTGGACACTGCTAACCATAAAGCGCTGAAAGCAGGACTGATGACCGGCAAAAACCACCCTTCAACGCCGATTATCAACGGATTTTCCTTAGAACCCAAAAAACTGGAACACATTCTGCCCCTGGCAAAAAAATTTCGTTCCAAAATTATCGGCTATCTTTTGTATCCCAACAGTCATGTGCCCATTGATGAGGCGGATTGTATTCATGTTGCGCTGGCGCTTTACCAGGAATTTTCCAAAGCCGGGCTGGAAAATGAACAGTTGATCATTGACCCGGTGGTTGCACCGGTCGTCTGGGAAAATGGTATTCGACACAATATGAGCATGCTGTCGGTGATGCGCAATCTTCCGGATTTGCTGGACTTTTCCGTTCAAACCATTGCCGGTATCTCAAACCTGACCACCGGAAAAATCCCAAAGGAAAAAAAACAGATCCTGGAACAATCGTTTTTTCCCATTCTGGCAGCTTCCGGCCTTTCCATGGCCCTTCTTAATGTCTTTCATTCCCAGACCATGCAGACCGCCCGGGCATGTGATGCGCTGTTATCCCCCGAAATTTTTTCATGGACAGAAATATCCACTTGATTTTGTTGTTTTTTTTTATTAAAATACTTTAAAGGCTGATCCGCATGGTAATAAAAGCGGAAAACTTTAGATTATAGTAGTCTGTAATCTTTTCAGAAAGTCCTGTTTAGACTGATGGCGCTGATCAATACAAAAAAAAATGAAATTCAGCTGAAAATCGTTTATTACGGACCCGGGAGAGGCGGCAAGACCAGCAGCCTGGAATACATCCAGCAGAAACTTGCCAGTCGCAACAAAGCCAAAATAATTAAGCTGAAGGGCAATCAAGAGCGAACCCTCTTTTTCGATTTCTATCCACTCAACCTCGGCAGGGTAAAGGGGTTTAATATCAGGATTCAGCTCTATTCGGTGCCCGGTCAGGATCGGCTGGAACCGCTCCGCAAGCTGATATTAAGAGGGGTGGACGGCATTGTGTTTGTGGCGGATTCGATGATCCTGCGGCGAAGACACAATATTCAATCCTTCGAAAATCTGATTCAGACCCTTGGTTTGTACAATAAAAAAATTTCAACCATCCCCTTGGCAATTCAATTCAACAAGGTCGATCTTGCCCTGGAAGGCATCCCGATTCTTTCCCCTCTCACCCTTAAGGCCGATCTCAGGAAATGCCTGTATGGGAACGGGCATTTCATCGAAAAGACGCCATGTAATGAGAGCAGTACTGTCTCCGGTAAAAATGTATTAAAATCTCTTCAGGACATCATCGGGTTGACCATAAGGCACCTGAACTTCGATGCCATTGCCAGGAAACCCTGAAGACTTAATTTTTTTTTACTTCAATGGCTGAATAACGCAGCTCCTGAATTGCTCCGGCCCGCCTTTGGTAAAGAGAATTAATTTGATAAGTATTTAGCTATATTTAAAAATAATATTTTTTTATATGACGAAACAATAGGTTTACCATGGACAAAGTTCTTATCCTAGACGGAGATGCCGATTATGTTCATTCCCTTAAATCGGGGCTGGATAAAATACGTCAGTTTGAGGTGGAAACCGCTACACGTGGAGAAAAAGCCATTGCGCTTCTTGAAAAGAAATCTTTTTCGGTATTTGTAACCGAAATTTTTCCCCCGGACCTGGACGCCCTGGACCTGTTATCATTTATGACTCGAAAGCGTCCGAATACTCCCTGCATTATCATGACGGATCAGGGAAAACCCTGGTTTAAAAAACAAATGGCGCAACAATCATTTCTTTATCACCTGGAAAAACCCTTTAAAAGCAGTACGCTGGCATCCGCTATCCTCGTCGGTTTGAATCTCAGGGATGAAGGAAAAAATTTTAGAGGGATGACCATGACAGCCCTTCTGCCGCTGATCGAAAGCTTACAAAAAACCTGTCGTCTGGAAGTAGCGTCAAAAAACAAAGGAAAAGGATACCTTTATTTTAATGACGGTCGTCTCATTGATGCCCATTTTAAAGAATTAAGCAGCGAGGGTGCTGCACAGGAAATAGTGAAATGGGACCGTATTTTTATTAAGGTAACCGAATTACCGCGAAGTCGAACCCGAACGCGCGTTAAGACGCACCTAATGGAAATGGCCGGTGCAAGTTGGCACGAAAACAGAAGAAAAGGTCTTAATTCCGTTCAGCTGACCCCGGAATACCTCTCGACGACTTTTAATCAATTTCTGGAAGAGTTTAACCGAATAAAAGGCTATCAGGCCCTGGCGGTGATCGGAGAAAAAGGTGAAATCCTGGCATCTGATCAAAAGGATGAAATAATCAATATCGTTCACCTGGTTGGTGATTTAAAAAATTTTTTTCCCTCCGCTGATAAGGAAGCCTCTAATTATATAAACCTTGGTAAAGGAGAGGCCTTTACACTGCATAAAGAGCAGTGTATTCTTATTATTTTAAAACCCCCAAAAAAAACAAATCCCCGCATCCGACTAATAGGCGTTACTTCACCTATGGGAAACTGGTTTTACATGAAAAAGACCCTTGAAAAGATGCTTGCCGAAATTGTAAACTTTTAAGTTTCTCTTTTTTTGCCTGAAATAGATGTATTTTCAGTCTGTTTTTTTTCCCCTTTCTTCAACCATCTGTTATCTATAACACCTTCACTTCTTCATACAGCCATTGAACCCATTTATCAATTCCCTCGCCGGTCCGGCAGGAGACTTCAAAAATCCGGATGTCCGGGTTAATTTTTAACACCCGCTCACGGCATTTTTCTACGTCAAAATCCGATAACTCCAGAAAATCCGTCTTGTTGATAACCAGGACGTGACAGACGGAAAACATCAGGGGATATTTTAAGGGTTTGTCATCACCTTCGGGAACGCTCAAAATCATGGCATTTTTGATGGCACCGGTTTCAAACTCCGCCGGGCATACCAGATTTCCCACATTTTCCAGGATCACGAGATCAAGAGTATCCGTATCCATGGCATTTAACCCGGACTTCACCATGGTGGCATCCATGTGGCAAAAACCGCCGGTGCGTATCTGGATAGCAGCCACCCCTTCTTTTGCCACTTTTTCCGCATCCACCATGGAATCAATGTCTGCCTCCATGACGCCGATGCGCAGTTTTTCTTTAAGGTTCCGGATGGTCTGAATCACCAGGCTGGTTTTTCCAGCGCCCGGCGATGCCATCAGGTTCAGTAGAAATGTTTTTTCTTTTCGAAGATTCTCCTGAAGCTGTTTTGCTATCTGCGTGTTATCTGCCAGAATGTCTTCCTTGACCTCAATCAGTCTTATTTCATCACTCATATTGCCTCCAGGTTTTTAACAAAATATTCCCGCCCGGAAATCAGGGAATTCTTTTTACTTCCGCATTCCGGGCAGACCAATGCTTTGTCCTGTTTAATATCTGCGATATAGGCGTCCCCGCAGTCAGAGCACTTCATCACCACTGGGGTTCTTTCGATCTTCAGCCGGGCGCCCTCGGCAATGCCGCCTTTGGCTAGATGATCAAAATACTGCTGCATCCACTTATCCTCCAGGTCACTCAACTCCCCGACCTGGAGATGGACCGCAATCACCTTGTTCACATTATTATCCACCGCATGCTTTAAAACAACCTTAAGAATGCTGTTTATTACCGGTAATTCATGCATGGCAAATTCCTTTTGCAGGTAATTAGGTAATGGGTATCAATTCTGTTGGTAAAAATCCGGGCTTATTTGGATAACGCAATACCCTCTTTTTCAAGAACAATTCGATGGGCTTTGTATAGTGCACCAATGGCTTTTTTGAAATTTTTTTTACTGATTCCAAACATTTTATAAATATGTTCGGCTGAACTTTTATCCGTTATTTCGATATATCCACCCTGTGCCGCAATTTTTTGAATAATTTGTTCTGATATGTCCGCCACTTTTTCATAACCGGGTTTTTGCAGGCAAAGATCTATTTTCCCGTCATCTCTTACTTTTTTCACAAACCCTTTTATCTTCTGCCCTTCATACAATTTCTGAAAAATCTCCGTATGATAAAGAATACCCCAGGCACGGTTATCAATAACGGCTTTATAGCCCAGGTTGGTTGAATCTGCTATGGTTAAATCAACGGGTTGTCCTTCTTTGAGATCTCCCGGCTGTGAAGTCAGAACTTTTTCACATTTGTTCATATTAAATCAATCTTTCCTGTTCTTTTCAGTTATTCTTTCATAAACCATTTTTCCGTATTCAAAAATAAATGCATTATAGTAGGCTTCATCCTGCAGCAAATCAAGGGCTGCTATATAGTCCGCCTGATTAATTACTTTTTTATATATCAGAAAATTCATTATCATCAGGGTATTAAAAAAAGGAAGGCTGCTGCGCTTTGCCTGCTTCAACATTTTTTTGTCTTCTGAAATGATCGGCTGTTGGAAATGTTTTGCGGTCTCTATCAAAGACTGGTCCGTGTCTTTTTTTTTAGTGATAATTTCTTTTATTTCAATTAATTCAACACGTTCAAGTTCTGCCGAAGTTCCGAATTCCTTGACCACGCCCGGAATCGTCATTAAGTGAAGTGTCTTTGATGAAATATCTAACAGCTCTATTTTATTTAAATAAATCAGAGAAGAAGTGTCAATTAATGCCCGGTCAAGTGCATCAAATTGTTTTAAAACATTTGAAATTGAATTAAATTTGGGTAGCTTTTTGATTTGATCATCCTGTGGTATGGATCGTTGTTTCTTTTATAAATAATACCCACCCGTTTATACCTTTTCCCAGTTTTTTACTGTCTGAACAAGCTCTCTCACATAACTGCATTCACATTTTGCCGGGCAAGGTTCCAGATTGTTTTTGTGAAGGCATAATTCATGACATTCTTCAGTGCCCAACAAACATTGAAAATAAACGGGTCCATCATAGAGATCTTTAAACTGATGGACTCTGACTGCAATGGTGGACCCGCAGTTTTCATTATGATGATTAAATAAAAACAAACCATATTCCAGGTTTTCTATATCTGCCTGGTAACCAATCATTTCGATTTTCGGATCACCTAAGAATTTATTTCTTTCCTTCCATATAAATTTACACATGGTACACTTTTTAAAAACACGGTTGACTTCTGTTTCGCTCATTTTTTTCCCATTTTTACAACTGATGATTTGAATTTAGGTTTTATATATACTTTAAAAAACTAATATTTTTAATAAAATATCAGGTGCTATTGCAATTTAACAGGTTTTTTTTACAACTGGTATATAAGTTCATGTTTCTACAATAACAAAAAATCCCGCCATCGGCGGGATTTAATTTTTAATGATAAAATTTCTATATAATGTTCCGTGCATATGGGTCTTTACAAAATCATCAGATATCCAGAGCTGAAACATCCAATGCGTTTGTCTGAATAAATTTTCTTCTGGGTTCCACTTCATCCCCCATTAAAACAGTAAAAATATCATCGGTATCCACCACATTTTCCACTTTAACCTGTAGCAGGGTGCGGGTTTCCGGATCCATGGTGGTTTCCCACAACTGATTCGGATTCATCTCCCCAAGACCTTTGTATCGCTGAATGGATATGCCTTTTTTGCCTTCTTCAATCAGATAGTGAATCAATTCTTCTTTATTATCAATGACGACCGGTTCAGTCTCTTTTGTTTTATTATATACATAAAACGGCGGATGATCATATTTGACAATTTTATTACTTAAAACCAGTGCTTTCTGATAATTTGATGAATAAATCAACCCCCGGCCGATTTTTATAGGGGTTTTATTTTTCCCGGATGATCCCTGAAAAACATCATTTAAAATATCCACTTCCGTGGATATCGCCATCATTTCAAAAACATTTCGCTCCGGATTCCAGTTAACAGATTCGGCTTTATACCCGTTTTCCTCTAAGGAGGCCTGAAAGGACAGCATTTTTTGTTCTTCCTGGAGAAATGTTTTACTGGTAACACCGTTATTAATTAACAGTTCCACCAGGTCCGGATAAATACCCTGTTTTTTTAACTGATTCAAAGTTGAATAATAATCCGCCAGGTTGGTGATAAAAAGATAAAGCTGGTGTCCGGACAATTCCTTGTCATCATAATCTGTTTTTACAAATTTCAGGTCGCAGGTTCTTTTTAAAATATAGTCCGAGTACTCTTTTTCATCCTTTAAATACTTTTCATTCTTTCCTTTACCAACCTTAAACAAGGGCGGTTGCGCAATATAAAGATATCCTTTATCGATGATTTCCGGAAGTTGGCGGTAAAAAAAGGTCAACAGTAGTGTCCGTATGTGTGATCCGTCCACGTCCGCATCCGTCATTATGATGACTTTATGATATTTAATTTTTTCAATATCATATTCTTCTCTTCCTATGCCGGTCCCCAGGACGGTAATCATGTTTTTTATTTCTTCACTTTGAAGCAGTTTATTAAACCGCGCTTTTTCTACATTTAAAATTTTTCCTTTTAACGGCAAGATGGCCTGGGTCCTTCGGTCCCTTCCGGATTTTGCGGATCCGCCCGCGGAATCACCCTCCACCAGAAACAATTCCCTTTCCGCCGGATCAGAAACCTGACAATCCGCCAGTTTTCCAGGCAGGGTGGAATCCAACAAAGACCCTTTGTTTCGAGCCAGGTCCCTGGCCCGTTTGGCAGCATCGCGTGCCCTTGCCGCATCCACGGATTTTGCTATTATTTTTTTCCCAACTGCTGGATTTTCTTCTAAAAATATACTGAGTTTTTCATTTAATAAGGATTCTACAATCCCTTTTACTTCACTGTTTCCGAGTTTTGTTTTGGTCTGGCCTTCAAATTGCGGTGATTTTATTCGAACACTGATAATTGATGTCAGCCCTTCCCGAACATCATCACCGCTGATTTTTGTTTTTACATTTTTTAAAAGCTCCGCATTTGTGGCATATACATTTAAACACCGGGTCAGGCCGGCCTTAAAGCCGCTAAGATGAAATCCACCTTCAACCGTATTGATATTATTGGCAAATGAAAATAGTTTTTCATTAAATGTATCATTATACTGAATGGCGATTTCCACCTGAATATCGTTTTTTTCGCCTTCAACGATAATCGGCTTATGCATGGGGGTTCGCCGGCGGTTCAGATACTGGACAAAAGCCGATAGTCCGCCTTCATAAAAAAAACTGTCTTTCTGGTCGGATCGTTCATCTTCAACGGTAATCGTCAGCCCTTTATTTAAAAAGGCAAGTTCCCGGAGCCGTTTGGACAATACATCATATGAGAAATCATCGGTTGTCATGATCTCCGTGTCTGGAATAAACCGAATTTTGGTTCCATTTTTTTTTGTTTCACCGATGATTTTTAATTCACATGTCTTTTTTCCCCGTTTATAGGACTGATAATTAATTTTCCCGTTTAAATAGACTTCAACTTCCAATAATTTAGATAACGCATTCACAACGGAAATACCCACCCCGTGAAGACCGCCGGATACCTTGTAGGAGTCATGATCAAATTTACCGCCCGCATGGAGTTTGGTAAGTACCACTTCCAGGGCCGGCATATTTTCCGTTTTATGCATTCCTATGGGAATCCCCCGTCCATTGTCGGTTACGCTAACGCTTTTATCCGTATGAATCACCACATTAATTGTGTCGCAATATCCGGCCATTGCTTCATCAATACTGTTGTCCACGATTTCGTAAACCATGTGATGAAGCCCGGCCATATCCACATTTCCAATATACATGGACGGTCTGAGGCGGACAGCTTCTAGCCCTTTTAAAACATTAATATTATTCTCGTCATACGTTTGTTTTTTTTGAGTCATATTATTTTACAATCTCTTCTCTATATTCTTGTTAATTTGTTGTTTGCTTTATAATCAAGTTTAAATATTAAAAACCGGCGGGTTTATTTTATATATGTTTATATTTCACTATATTTTCATAGGCATGATAATATTTAAATAAACAGCATTTTTTCCGCCGCGAACAATACAGGGACTTTCACCATCTTTAATATTTAGTAATACTTTTTCAGTTTCAATATAATTTAAGGCTTCAATAAAATATTTCGGATTAAACGCCGCTTCCACCATCTCCCTTTTAAAAGAAATTGTTATTTTTTCTTTTGATTCCCCTATATTGGGATTGGTCGCCCGGATCATCAACTCATTATTTTCCAGGTGAAAAACAACCCCGCGATATTCATCGGACGTAATAATCGCCATTCGTTTCAGCATCATCAGAAGCAAATTTCTATCAAATTCCACGTCAAAACTGTCATCGATATTCAATAAATCATGATACTGGGGGAATTCTCCCTCCAGTAAGTTGATGATAATGGTTTCATTGTCTTTTTTAACAATAAAATGATTGGCTTTAACCCCCAGATCAACATCTCCTTCCGTTTCCAGGAATTTATTAACCTCGGCCAGTCCTTTTTTAGGGACAATAATATTATCACCTTTATTAAATTTTGATTTATTTTCACATAAATAATCCACCATGGATAATCTTTTGATGTCTGTTGAAACCATGCGGATGATCTGTTTTTTGTCTTCCGATAATCTTTCTAAATTTACACCAATCATGTGTTCCCGTTTTTCATCACCAGCCACGCTGATAACGATTGATTTTTCAATCATTTTTTTAAATGATTCTGAATTAATCGTAAAAAAATTAACATCTTCAACTTTTGGAATATCCGGAAAATCCTCCGGGTTCATACCCACCAGATGGTATTCAACATTTTCGGAAGATATTTCGATCCATCGGTTATCCAGTTCCTCTATATTAATATAATCGGTTGGAAACATTTTAACGATATCATGAAATTTACTGGCATTGACGGCGACCACGCCCGAGGCTTCCACAACTGCCGTATAACTTCCTTCAAACCCGGTCTCAAGATCTGTTGCAGATAAAATAATTTCATCTCCGCTTGCCTTGATTAATACATTTTCAGTAATTGCCAGACTGGTTTTCCGACCAACGATTCCCTGAATGCGGGACAGCACATCCGTAATTTCATTTTTCTGAATTGTAAACTTCATTTGGATTCCTTTAATACTTTATTTAAAGATATTATATTAATATTAAGGAATGTTCATAACTCTAATAACTTTTTAACTGATTAATTATAAAAAATATTTTATATTAAAAAGGTGATGAAAATGTATTGCATTGTGATTCTAAAACTGTTGACTTATGAACGGTGTTTTAAAAATTGTCTAAAACTATTCGGTTATCAACAAAATATCAATACAAAAATGTTTATAAAAAAGCGTGTAAATAAACCCACGGCTTATTAAAATGAAAGCGACGTTAAAGGAAATTTATTTTAATTATTTTTGGTGGATTTGGCAAATTATTCTTGTGTTTTTTTGCGGGTTTTTTTTAGTCTTCGGAATCCAGATTTTAATTAAATCCTATCAATTAAATAACCCCTTTTATTTTATAATGATATTTTTTGCATCCAATTTGATCATTTTAATCAGCGTGGTACTGATGGCCGGATTCATATATCGGATGTATGGCGTTTATCGTTTAATAAACAATAAAAAATGAAATCACTTACATGGTTTGGAGGAGTTGAATGAAAAAAAATCCTATTAAATGGTATTTTTTTATTTTTGTTTTTTTTATTATCTCATGTTCAGGCACCAAACTGACCCAAAAACAGGTTAATGAAGAATTTAAAGGAAAACCCGTATCTGATATTCTTGTAATTGCAATAGCAGACAAAGAAAAGTCCCGGTTGTCCTTTGAAAAAAAATTTGTTGCACATCTGAAAGCAGTTGGGGTTGAGGCCGTATCAAGCGCGGACGTTATACCGATGCCGGCAGATTTAGAACTGCAAAAAGAAGATATATTAAACGCGGTTAAAAAATTTAAAAATGACGCAGTTATTATTACACATGTAAAAAGCATAGAAGACAAAGATATATATACTCGTAATTACCGCGGAGGGAGAGGGTATTACGGATATTACGGATATGCTCACAGCTATGTGCATAATCCAGGCTATTCCAGTATAGATACCATTGTCCGGCTGGAAACAAATCTTTATGATGTAAAAACCGAACAACTCATTTGGTCCGGACAATCAAAAACCTGGAACAAAGACTCAAAAAATGAAATCATTAATGATGTGATTAAGGTGGTGATTAATGATTTGCAGAAAAATAAATTAATTAAAAAAAAATAAATATTTAAGAAGTCATCTCTTGGAGGATTACACTCTTTTCAACCAAGATTTAAATCCAACAATTAGAAAAGCAACGATAAAGACCCAATAGCCTAATAGAAAGCTTGTATTATTTCTTAATCCATTCAGATATTCCAGAAGGCCAGGGGCAAGCAGTAACGTAATCAAAACGTTAACGCTACCTAAGGCCAGCGCAACAAGAACATCACTTGGGTAATGAACGCCTAAGTAAATCCGCAAATACACCATTGTAGGAATCATCCACCCAAACAGAATCAAGGATATATAACCGAATTGAGAATAGATAAGGCTAACACACAAGGTCGTCCATAAAACATGACCTGATGGAAAACTTTCTAACTCCTTTGATCCGTGACCCGGATCGCGATTTTTAATTTCAATCTGTAGATGCTGCTGCAATTCACCGTTGGCATATGGACGCTTCCGCTTCACCTTGGTCTTACAAAGAACAAATGCTATGTTGCTGATCATTAATCCAAACATAAGCAAGATAGAAAGCTGGTAAAAGGAGTCAATGTTTATAAATTGTCTTATAAGTGCTGCGACGAATACAACGAGCAGCCAAAATGGGCCATCACCCATAAAAATCAGTGCTTTTATAGAAATTGAGTGCTTAAAGGGCTTTTAATAAACCCACTTAAGAATTTGTCTATCAATTCTTATTAAATATTCCATAAGTAATCTTAAGGCAGTATAGAAAGAGTTGCAGTTAACTTTTTAAAAGAAACAGTTATCTGCAAGAGTGAATCATAGAAATTGCATCTTGCGACAACGTAGGGTGCATTCCATGCACCATTTCAGAGCCGGTCAGCTTTCAAGTGGTGCGTGAAACGCACCCTACTTAAGCGAAACGGATAACCCTGTAATAAAATTCATTATGTTACAAACCAAAACAGGCACTCGTCAAGTGTATTGCAGATATTTAGAACCGCTGTCAAAGGAACACGAGACAGGTTTTTATTCTAACTCCTATCTTCCTTGATTAACGGCTTGAATAGATATTCAAGACCGTTGACCTTTATTTCGTACACATTTTTAAGCATCTCCCCCAACTCCCCATTTGGAAACCCTTTTTGTGAAAACCAGACCACATAGGGTTCCGGAAGATCCACCAGGCGGACACCGGCATATTTTCCATACGGCATTTTAGCATGTGCCAGTTTCAGTAGATATTGGGCGTCCGGAATCTCTATTCCGGAAGGATGATCATCAAACGTCATCAAATATTCCTTTCAAAATTCGTTTCACCCGGCTCAGCCACTTGGGCTCCGCGTTCATATAATCGGTAACGCATTGACCATAATGCTGTTCCCATTTTTTTATATCCTTAATGTTCAGTCCGTCATCTAAATGAACAGGATCTTCAGTTTCAAAATCACCCCCCCACCGGATGTCGGTATCCGAGCGAACATCATTGATAAATCCTTTAATAAAAACCGGGAGCTTACTAAAATTTCCGCTTGTTAGGTCTCTGGATTCAAAGACCTTGCCGCCGTAAACCATATTAAAATCCAGCGCATGGCCGGCCAGGTGATTTGATTTAACAGCCGGGGCGACAATGGCGTCATGGACTTTTTTATTCGGCGGACGGTAGCTTTGGGTAATCAGGAGATGCAGGTTGTTTTTTACGGCATATCTGTTGATTTGATCCGCAATCTTATAAAAATCCCGGTGAACGAGCACCTGCCTGCCCCGGTGTCCCCGGATCCGGCTGCCGATATATTCAGCCAGAAAATTAAATGTTTTGGAATCCAAATGGGTCCAGAACTGGTTATAGAAATAAAAATACCCGGAAATCAGACAAAAAATTAAAACAATGCCGATGGGGAGCCTGTATTTTGGTATAATTCCAGCAAAATTCATTTTAGTGGGTGTTTTTTTACCCAGTCCGTCACCGCCAGTCCGGTCCCGAACGACCACCCCTTTAGCCGGTTTTTTTCCACTTTTTTGATTTCCACCAGCTCTTCTCCCAATACAATATTGCCTTCCGTTTTCACATGATATGCGATAATGATCTGATTCATCTGTTCAAACGCATATACACCGATCAGGTCGACCGATAATCCCGTTAACCCCAATTCTTCTGCCACTTCCCGGATCACCCCGCTTTCCGGCGTTTCCCCTTTTTCCAGAAAGCCCGTGATAACGGAATATATTCCCGCCGGCCAGGCTCTATTTCTGGCCATTATGATTCTGTTTTCATGCTCCACCAGCGCTGCCACCACCGGCGTAGGATTGTCCCAGAACACAAAATCACATTCCGTGTTTGTGCAGCACAACCGCTTGCGGCTGTCAACCTTTCCCTCTGCCAGGTCGGATTTGCACATGGGGCAGAATTTCATTTTTTCTCCTGATCAACGTTTTCGGACTGATTTTAAGATAGGTTTTAATTATGCAAGATTTAAAAAAGCGCAATCAGAGCACCATTTTAACACATGACAGACTTTTCAAATCAAAATAGATTCTGTTTCGGATCTCTTCGTTTAAAACCACGGTTTCAAGATTTAAGGAAACATATTTTCCTGAACAGCTCGAATTGGATGCCGTGAGTTGATACGTTGCCTCTTTCATGCATTCTGTAACAGCGCTTCGTATCAATTCCTCGTTTTGGCCGATGATCCGATAGGACCATTGGCAGGGATATTCAACGACTTGTTTTTCCACCAATCTTTTCTCAGCCTATTGATTTTCAGGTTTGTTTTCTTTCTTTTTAACTTCAGCCGCAGTCGTTGTTTCCGGATTATTCAAAACAATCGCGGTTTTAATGATCACCGGTGTGACCGGCACATCCCGGAAGGGGTTTTTAGCGGTGGTGGGCTGTTTTTCAATGGCACCCACCACGTCCATGCCGTCAATCACTTTGCCGAACACGCAGTATCCCCATCCCCGGCCGGTCTTGGCTGTAAAATTCAGGGAAGTGTTGTTCACGGTGTTGATAAAAAACTGGGAACTGGCGGAATGGGGAGCATTTGTCCGGGCCATGGCAATGGTGCCCCGAATATTTTGAAGCCCGTTATCCGCTTCATTGGCAATGGTCGCCTGGGTGGATTTCTGCTGCATATTTTCTAAAAACCCTCCGCCCTGAATCATGAATCCTTTAATGACCCGGTGAAAAATGGTGTTGTTGTAGAACCCGCCATTCACATAAGACAGGAAATTTTCAACGGTTTTCGGCGCAGCCGGGGCGTTGAGCTCGATGAGAATGTTGCCAAGGCTGGTTTCCAGGCGCACTTTTGGCATGTTTGTGGGTTTTTCTTCGGCAAACCCAAAAGACACGAAGCATCCGATTATCAAAAGACTTCCCATAATAGAAATGATTTGTTTCATTTGTCAGTTCCTTGAGTGTAAAGGTTTATGATTGTTAATTAGTATACTTATCTGCTTCGGTTCGGTTTTAAAAAATATGATGGTTCAAAATTTATAACATTTTTGAGTGAACCGAATAAGCAAATAAGTTACTTTTCAATTTCTGATATCGGTTTGAACCCTAAACGTCCGGCTTTTTCCAGATCTTTTTCATAAATTACATAAATATTTATTTTTCCGGTTGAGGAACCGCAGACCGTTATCCGCATTTTGCCGTCAGAACCCTTGCGGGATGAAAGCACGGTAATGCCCTGGAAATCGAGTTCCTTTTCCATCACATGTAATGCAATTCCACTGTTTTTTTCACATTGTCTGGAAAGATCATACATAAAGACTTCCACGGTCTCTTGAGGTGTTTCGGAAACAATGGCAGACGAACAGGATGAAGAGATGAACCATGAAAACAAGATAATTATAAAGCCAAGTGATTTCAAGCCGTTAAGTCCTTTTTGTTAAAACTGAGCGGTTTTTGTATCAGACGAATTGTCTGTGTCAATGCATGAAACAGGAGGGGATGAGATTAGTCTCCAATATAAAAATTATATCCCAGTTTAATTGTAAAATAATCAACATCAAAATCAGCATAAAGCTTAGTGAAACAAGCCGTAACCTCAAGGTTTTTTGCTGTTTTGCAGCCCATACCGAACGTGACGGCGACACCGTTTCCTTCATCATCCAGCCACCAGATGCCGTCTGACTCCCAGTGAGAAAGACCAATCCCACCCCTTACAAAGACATCGGTCTTTTTTGGCCGAAAAAAAATCCAGTCGACGAACGGATATAAATCCACTTCCCAGAAATCAACCCCATTATTTCCTTTCGCAGAACCGTAATTGACAGCCAGGCCATAGTAAAAATCTTCAAAAACATGCAGTTTTATTTGAGAACCAATGCCAAATCCGGTATCTGCAGCATGGTTAAATTTATCAGCTGGCAATAATACACCTGCGTTAATCCCTAAATCCGTGGCATGGGTATCAGTCTGGGTGAGTCCGATAAAACAACTTAAAATAATTAATAAAAAGTATTTTTTTGCCATAACGTACACAGCCTTTTGTATCTGTTATTTCTCTACTTTTATTATCAATTAAATCATAATGCCGGGTAAACGGCAAACCCAAATTTTTAGTGTTTGTGAGGCACATTCCCATGCACATGCGCATGATCATGAATATGCACATGGACCTGGTCGTCAGTATAAATTTTGCCGTTGTGCATGGTCAAGGTGATAGAGGTGGTGGCTTCCAGAAATTCAATATTATGGGATATAATGATATATGAGATATTCATTTTTTTTAATACCCGGGTGATGGTTGTCTGGGTCTTTATATCCAGGCCGGTGAGCGGCTCATCCAGCAGCAGAACTTCCGGTTCCATGGAAAGCACGGTTGCCAGGGACACGAGTTTCTTTTCACCCCCGGACAACTTGAAGGTGATGCGATTTTCAAACGCGGAAAGACCTAAAAAATCAAGGGTACGCTTAGATATTTCAATGGCTTTTTTTTTGGATTTACCCATATTCAGCGGCCCGAAAGAAACATCTTCCAGGACGGTGGGGCAGAACAGCTGGTCATCGGCATCCTGAAACAGCAGCCCGATTCTGTGCCGGATTCCGGCAAAATCCTGCTCGGCTTCCATGGATCTGCCGAAAATTTCAACAGAACCGGATACGGGTTTCAGCAATCCCATTATCAGATGAAACAGGGTGGTTTTGCCGCTGCCGTTGGGCGCGATAATTCCGACTTTGTCTCCTTTGAAAAATTCAAAATCAAGGTCTTTTAAAATCGGTGATTCTTCAGAATATGAGAAGTGAACCCCACTCATCTTAATAATTATCTGATTTTTATTCATTAAATAGAACTTCCATTAAAAGAATACCCAGGGTCACGCCTGAAACAATCGTCACAAAGACCCAGCTTTTCGTGTCTGCCTGAAAATCGGTCAGGCTGTAATATTTTCCCTTAAACCCCCGGCACCGCATGGCATTGTAAACCCGGTCCGCCCGTTCAGATGCCCTTATTAACAACATGCCGATAACATAAGCAAATGTTTTGTAGGAATGGAGAGTGGTTTTGGGTTTAAACCCGCGGATTTTGATGGATCGGATAATTTTCTGATATTCCTGCTGGATAACAAAAATATACCGGTAGGTGATCATGAGCAGGAAAACCAGTTTTTCGGGAATTCTCAGTCGGCTTAAGCTGTGTCCCAGGGTGGCAAAGGTCATGGTGGCAATAAATGATATTAATACCATTAATATGGCATTGGATTTTATGGTGATTTTTGCGGCAAAGACAATTCCGGCCGGATAAACGTGGACCGGCCCCAGGGAATAAACTGTATTTCCCGCATAGGTTAACGGCAGGACAATCCAGAACAACAGGATGAACACATTCACGAGAGCCAGTCGTTTAAAAACTTTTTTTAAACCAACTCCGGAAAGCAATACAGACACCATGGAAACGGCCAGAGCGGCAATTAACGGCTGGAATTCATAGCATAAAGCAACCGTAAAAGAGTAGAATGTTGCTGCGGCCACCCGGAATCTCGGGTCGATTCGGTGGATAATGGAATTTCCTGCGGCAAAGGGTTCTTCAATCATAAGTTGATCTGTTTTGCTTTGTCATCCTTTTTTTCGGGATAAAAAATACGCCGCCACCCCCATCAACCCCAGAATATAGCCGATACCGCCGAAAATATCATTAATAGAAGGCCCGGTGTTCTGCATTCGGGCCAGCATCCGGGTAATGGGTTGCAGCTTTTTATCCAGCACTTTTTCAACAATCTGTTCCACCTGTTTTTCATCCAACAAAACAGCCGTCCCAGATCCATTGCGGTTGTCTGCCGCTGTTAAAGACTCGGATTGCAGCTTTTGAGAAGCTGCCGCCTTGTCCGCCGGATGCTCATTTTTTTCTGACACCGGTTTTTGAGTACGGATGCCCATGGAAGCGTTTATTTCATCCTCGGAAAGCTTCCACTGCCCCTGGTGCCCCATCCCGGCGTCCAGAACAATATTTAGCGCAGTCGTTTTCGGAATTTTAAAAGAAAATTCACCATTTAGATCGGTTTTGCCTTTGATCAGCAGATTGTGGTTCATATCAAACACATGAACCTGACCGTCGGCAATCTTTTTTCCATCCGGAAACTGGCTTTGTGTGAAAACCGTATCCCCTTCAATCCAGGCAAAAAGGACTACCCGGTGGGCAAACGAAAAATCTGCTGAAAAAACAAACAGCAGGACGAGTATAAAGGAGGGAAAGTATTTAAAACAATTTAATTTTAATGGAAACGCTTTTTTCATTGCAGGTGCTCCGTTATTGAGAGAAAAATTTTTTACCGGTTAATCAAAGCGGGCTGGACTTTTTTTAAAAAAAGAATGCAGAAGGTTGTAATAAACCCTTCGATAATCATGACCGGAAGATTGGAAATGATAACCAGCAAGGAAATTTCCATAAAATTTTCTTCTGTAAATATCAATGCCCCGCCCATGATCACCGCGCTGAAAAACACGCAGAAAAAACCGCACGCATATGCGGCAATAATGGTAACACGATTGTTATTCTTGATAAAAGGAGAAAAAAGATAATAGCAGACCACTGCCGGAAGCGCCATGACGACGGTGTTGATCCCAAGGGTGGTCAGCCCGCCGAATTGAAAAAAAAGTGCCTGGAGCAGCAGCGCGACCAGGATCGCCGGAAAGGCGCACCACCCGAGCAAAAGACCTACAATACCGTTTAATATCAGATGTACGCTGGTGGGACCCAGGGGAACATGAATCAAAGATGCCACAAAAAACGCCGCGGATAGAATGCCGGTCCGGGCGATCCGGTCATAATCGAGTTGTTTCAGCCCCACAGCGGTTCCGGCAGCCGCCAGCGCCGCCCCGGACAGAAGAACCGGCCCGGACAGGATGCCTTCTGAAATATGCATCGTTATATATCACAATATAGTTAAATGATTAATATTCTGAATGAAAGCGATAATCAGGAGCCGGAATTTATAAAAACCGGGTCACCCTAAAAGTAATAGGATGGCTAAGTTAAAAGTTTCACCATTCACATAAAAATTGGCAAGGCATAGCGGTTTTTCAGGCTCGAAATTATACATTTAGTATCTTGAGTGCCTGAAAAAACCGCTACAACGCAGTAGATGGGGCTTTTAACGACGCCATCAAAATTCAAATGCCAGCTGTGCCGTCACAACTTCATTTTTATCATCGTTGTCAAATTCCTGGTACAGGTATTCCAGTCCTAAATATGTATTTTCATACGGAGAACAGAATACAATCCCACCATACCGCCTTTCCGGCAAAAAGTCATTACAATCATTTGACCCTTCATATTTCGCACCAAACCCGATATCTGCCGGGGTAACATAGGCGATTTCAAAATTCCACGCAAAGGGCCTGAGGCTTTCATTGTCAGGCCCGAAATTCAGTTCACCGGCATTGAATTTATCCAGTGCGCATACACATTCGGCAACGCAGTATACCGAATGTACCAGGTCCAGATAAAGATATGCTGAAATTCCGCCCACATAATCACGGATCCCGTCCGGATCCCCGTCCCCATCTATATCATTGGCTTCGGACAATCCGTCACTGTCGGCAATATTGGACAGGTATGAAACCCCGGCGGTCATATTCAGCATTCGGGTATCATCTTCCGGAAGGGAAAATTCCGCTCCCGCAAAAAAGCTGTCAATATGATTATTATCTCCGATCTTATCAACATCCCCGTTAAATCCGCCGCAAAAAACATTGCACATATCCTTATGATATCCGGCCAGTATCGCACTTTCTCTGGTCTCCCCGAGTTCCAGCGGCAGCGGATCACTGATGAAATACGTGTCCAGGTTGCCGAACGGCACATACAATTTTCCGGCATGGAGATAAAGCGGGGTTTGTTCCGTACCGGTTAAGGAAAGATATCCTTCGTCCAGGTCAATGGGTTCCGTATCGTCTTCTTCCCAGAGGACCAGGACATGACCTCCCACATGGTCAATAAAATCCACATCCAGGCCGAGTTCAAAGGTGCTTAACACAATGTCACTGGATTCTTCACTGGGTTCATCGGCCGCATCCGGATTATATTTTTCATAACCTGCTTCAACTTCAAGCAATCCGCTGATGGAAATTTTATTAAACCAGAGATCCGGAGACGGTTCTTCCATGGGTTTTTTTTCAAGTATTTCAATGCGCTTAGACAGGTCCTCGATGCGCGTTTCAGATGACTTTTCATGAAGCGCCCAGGCAGGACCTGCTGCCATGAGCCCGGCGATCAGTATACACACGAGTAATATTTTATTTTTAAACATGCAAAAACTCCTTTTAAGCTTCTGATCAGAGAAGAACTATTTTTGATGATCCCGAAAAAGTAGCAGGATGGCTAAGTTAAAAGTTCCACCATTCACATAAAAATTGGCAAGGCGTAGCGGTTTTTCAGGCTCGAAATCATACAAGCCGTATCTTGAGTGCCTGAAAAACCGCTACAACACAGTAGATGCGGCTTTTTACGACGCCATCATTTTTCATTCCAGGGAAGAAATTGAACCCAAATGACCGCGCCCAGTTCCACGTCTTTTTGGACCCCGTCTTTTTCAAGCTGATAATCGGCGGTATTTAACGCGGCAAATCCCCACCAGCCGGATTTGGGGGCCGCATAGGAAAACACGCCATTTTCATCGGCTTTAACCGTCTGGGTAATCATATAGTCCGTGGGTGCTGCCGCTTTTTTATCCTGGTTATAATATTCAACTTCAACTTCCGCATAGGGGACCGGTTTTCCGTTCAGCTTGACAATCCCCTGGAACAGGTTTCCGGCATAAAGGGCATAGGGCTTGGATAACGGAACGATTTCCGTTTTTAGCCCGGCTTCCGCATCCCATCCGTCGTCCACACCAAAAGCGGTCACAACGGTTTTGGTATAATGAATAATAAAACAGTCTTCCATGGGCTCCCAGTAAGGTTCGGGTTCCATGCAGAACATGTAAACCCCAGGTCGCTTCACGGAATAGGAAGCTTTCCATGCTTTATGGTCCATTACCTTTGAAGGCGCAAGTTCCGGGGCCAGATCTTTTTGCTGGCCGTTTTCGAACACCATAAACAATTTGGGTTTTTCCAGGTCCATTCCGATATTTTCAAAAGGGTGGGAAAATGACAGGTTTAATTCAATGCTTCGGCTGTCATCAGCCATCACCATGGAATCTGATGGAATGATCATGCCAAAATGAGCAAAGCCCTGGGCTGCAATCAGTAAACAACCGGCGAAAGCGAAAACAAATAATACTTTTTTCATGGTATCCTCCTTTTTTTTTATGGCATCACAGCGCTTATATTTTTTTGCTGCTGCCAAACAAAAAAACCACGACAGATCCGCGCACCTTCATGGTGCGAAAACCTTCGTGGTTTATAATTTTTAATGAGTATAAATTGTCAGTTTAATTGCCGGCTTCAGCAGGCAGTTGTTTTTTCAGTTACCGGCATACTAAATATTTGTCAATATAAAAGAATGGTTCCATTGGTCAGTATTTCATCAAAACCGGCCCTGACGGCTTTTTGCGCAAGAAAATCCGTTTCCGGCAGAAAAGCGATGGTTCTTGCGTTTTGTTTATGAAAATGACGGACCACCGATTTTCTAAATAAAGGGATGTTGCCAAAAAATGGGGGTAACGCATATGTCCGGCCCGGTTTGATTGAACCAAGAACGGGCATACCGGAAAGAACAGACAGTCCGGCCCGCCAGCATTCAATCTTTCTGGCATAACAGTCTGCCCATGGAAAATAGGATTTCAGCAGCGCTTCATGACCGGGTTTCCAGGTCAAAAATTTTGCCTGCCGGGAGAGCTGTTTCACAAAATCGTTTTTTTGAGCCCATGCCGCCAGCACCTGGATGGTTTGTTTTCCGCCTTCCGGCTTGATATCAAATATCCAGGAACAAGTGATAAACATTTCTGTAAATTGTTCTAAAAAAAGAAACCGGTCGCCATGGGCCAGCCGGAAAGATTCCAACTCCCGGCGGGTCAAATTTCTGACACACCGACGGTCATTTGCCAGTCGGGTGATTGTTTCATCATGAATCAGGACAAGATGGTTGTCTTTTGTAATCCGCAAATCTGTTTCAAGGGCTGAAAATCCGATATCCACCGCCGCCTTAAACGCGCTAAAGGTATTTTCAACAGCATTTGCCTTAAAGCCGCGGTGGCTGATCCACACGGGTTTTTTGAGGGGGGGGGAAATCATATCTCTTGTATTTAGCTCTTTGAAAAATCAGGTTTTTATTTTTCCATGTAATACATTTTCCCCAAAAAAACAAAGCCATTGAATTATGAAAAGCTGAGGACTATCGAATTCAAGTTGGTAAACTGAAGAGCGGTCACAATGCTGTCGCGAATATCAAGCTATCTTCAATGGGAGAGTAAAGTTAATTCCTGCTTTCATCAACAATCATTGACCGCTTTCAGTACTTCAGCGGAGAAAGTAATTCCGATCAAGAATAAAAAAGGGTCATGAATGAAAATATTCATGGCTCTTTTATTTTAATTGATATCCTGAATTGAACATTTTATTTACACTGTCGGCCTTCTTTTCATCCGAAAAATAACCACCCCACACAAAAGTAATGATAACACAACCATGCCCCACTCTGTCATCGTAGGAATTGACGATTCAGCAGCAGAACATGAATAACTACAACCGGGGCCGTCAAGATAAACCGTTCCAATCTGTCCGTCTGTCGCTGCTGTATTTGAGCTTATGGCAGAAGCTCCGTGTACGCCGCCGGACACACTGAACGTTGCTCCACTTGTGTTGATCGATGCCGAAATTTTGATTCGGCCGCCGCCGCCGCCACCGCCCCCCTGTTCGTATTGAGAACTAGTTGCGATACCATCTGCCCCGATGCCACCGTTGGCGCTTGCAATCCCTATAATCGAACCCGTTTGGCCGCATATCTCAATCCCACCGCCTGATCCGCCGCCGCCACCAGGTGCTCCATATGTACTCCCAGCCACTCCCTGTGAGCCGGCTGCACCATCAGCAAGAACACTTCCGGTAATGTCTATAATGTTGCCTGTGAGGGAAATGGCAGCACCTCCTGCTCCTCCAGCCCCTCCGGTTGAATTATAGCTTTCGCAGTGATTTCCAGCGGCTCCACCCCCAGACCCCATATCCACTCCCGGAGGATTAATGTTTCCGTACGCTGTACCACCGAGCGCCGCCGGCGGGGAAGATAAAGCCTGACCACTGTTACCGCCATCTCCTCCGTAAGCGCCGCCACCGCCACCACTTGCATGAACACAACTGCCATGCAGGCCACCTTCTCCACCTCCGGGGCCTTCCCCCGGACCGCCAGCTGTCGCAGGATCAAGCGAAGGCGTTCCCCCAGAAAAACCAGCCCCAACTCCGTCAAGGATTCCCTGAATATTAATGCTTTCGGCACTAATAGAAAGGGTTGTGGCAGGCTCGACAAATACTGTGACCCCAGCGTCTATACGGAAAATTTGAACATTGGTAAAGGTTCCCGAAAGAATATCGCCATTTTCAGGAATCAATTCAGTACACTGATAGTTCGCCCCATTAATTGTGGCAGCGAAGATTATCGATGGAAAGAGTATCCCGGACAAACAACATATACTTATACAAAGCCCAAGGAACGGTAATGAAATAATTCTTAAAATTAAATATTTTTTCGACCTGATCATCAAAATTCTCCTAATTTTTTGGCTCTTGAGACTGTTTTTATTGGCTGGCAAAGGCATAAAAAACTATAAATTAAATATAGACGTCAATTTTATTATCAAGTCAATGACAGGAACTTGCTTTTGATGGGTTAATGTGTCTCATACATCGGTTTGTATGTCAAGTCAGGGTAACCGCATTTGGAAATCAGTTTCATTAAGGTTTTAATTCTGTGGGAGAGACTTCCAGCCTCGATGTTTAAGGATCAACATTACACATTAGAAATATATCAACGATATGGATATTCGTGAAAATCATTCACAATATCTAATTCCGAATTCGCGGCAGGATGCCGCTCCCACAGTGTTCATTCAAACGAATTTCCA
>JABZFM010000020.1 GCA_014237465.1 Desulfobacteraceae bacterium
AGATATTGTGAATGATTTTCACGAATATCCATATCGTTGATATATTTCTAATGTGTAATGTTGATCCTTAAACATCGAGGCTGGAAGCCTCTCCCACAGAATTAAAACCTTAATGAAACTGATTTCCAAATGCGGTTACCCTGGCCCGGTACCGCAGGTGCTGTTATTAAGTCAGCAGATCTGATACACCCAAAAACACAATATTTTCATATCCATAAAATGTGCTGCTGAATACTTCTGATTAAGTTTAATGCTCTCGTAAAATGTACTGGGATGGCTAAGTTAAAAGTTTCATATACAAGGCCATTGAACACATCAACCGTTCGTGTTATTTATTTTTCATTTATTAAAGCGATATCAAGAGCCGAAGTGTGTTCTCAAAAAGTTCGGGCCAAAATATGTCTGTTCACATGTAACTCAATGTAGCGGAAGGCTTTAGCCTTCCATAAGTCACTTACAAATGGAGATCTAAAGACCTCCGCTACATCGTTTTGCGATAAATATCGTAATGGCGGGCTTCATGCCCTCCTATCGAATTATTGCCCTGATTTATTGAGAAGTTACGAGCCGAATTTAATATTTTGATCAAACGAAAATTGATGACTTCGTAAAGAGGAATCCATATGAAAAACATTAGAATAATCCTGATCGCAATAATTGGAATTTTTTTAATCGCCTGCAGCACAGTTCCGATTACCGGCCGACAGCAGCTCAATCTGCTGCCGCAGCAAACCATGCTTTCCATGAGCCTCCAGGCATACGACCAGTTTTTAATAGAGAATCAATTAAGTAAAAATCAGGCCCAGACACAGATGGTTAAACGTGTGGGGGATAAAATTCAAAAGGCTGTTGAGCAGTATTTTAAACAAAATGACATGAGCAAAGAACTGTCAAATTATGCCTGGGAATTTAACCTGGTTGAAAGCAATGATGTTAATGCGTGGTGCATGCCCGGCGGAAAAGTGGTCGTCTATACCGGCATCCTGCCGCTGACAAAAGACGAAACCGGACTGGCGGTTGTGATGGGACATGAAATTGCCCATGCCGTCGCGCAGCATGGAAACGAGCGAATGAGCCAGGGATTGATCGCGCAAATGGGTGGTGTGGCTTTATCAACGGCCCTTGAAACCGAGCCGGAAACAACCCGGCAGCTCTGGATGGCTGTGTACGGCCTGGGCGCCCAGTATGGCTTAATGCTGCCGTACAGCCGGTTGCATGAGAATGAAGCTGACCATTTGGGCCTGATCTTCATGTCCATGGCCGGTTATAACCCGAACGCCGCGGTCGGTTTCTGGCAGCGGATGGCGGCTAAAAAAGGAGGGCAGTCGCCGCCAGAATTTTTAAGCACCCATCCGTCTGACACGAAACGCATACAAAACATTCAGTCACTGATACCCGAAGCCATGAAATATTATAAAAAACCTTAAAAAAATTAGTGACAAACTTACCTTTACTTCTGACAGGACGGAGTACCCCGATTTTTCCATAATGATATCCGGTGATATACAATAGCCTGAAGGACGGGTGTAAAAATCCAGGTTCCAAAGGACCGGATTTACCCGTTTCCCACGCATAGGGGAAAGATAACCGATCATCTGCGCTACTCAATGAGTATGTGAAATGTGCTCAAACGCTCCATTTTTCAGAAAAAAGACGACCTGTTTTAATACTTCCGGATGTCTCATAATAAAAGAATGACTACTCGGCACGACCAGAAAATCCGCCATTTCATCCAGCTTCGCACTTTCCACAGACACTTTGCCGTCATCTTCGCCGGGAATTAAGTACGAATAGAGGGGATTTAATGAACTGCCTCCGGCAATCACCCCGATCTCTCCCGTGACCGATTTTAACTTATTGGGCAAGCTTTCCGGACCGGTTCCCAGGACCTGGCCCGCCGGGCCGTTAATCCATTCATAGATGAACAGGTCATAAAATTCATCCGCCAGTTCACTTCCCTTGTTCGGGGGACTAATCATGACGATGCGGCTGCCTTGTGGAAGAGAGTGATTCTGAAGATACTGGCGGGTGATAATGCCGCCCAATGAATGGGTGACAATATGGATTTTATCTGCTCCTTTTTGAATACATTGTTCCACCATATCCGAAAGATACTTGTCGGCAAGGGTTTCAACCGTTTTGGTGGTGGACGGATACCCGGTATTAATTACCGAATAACCGTTTTCAGTAAGAAATTCTTCCAGTGGTTGCATGGATAACTCGCTGCGCCCCATGCCGTGCAAAAGAATGACATACTCTTTATTTTTCAACACCGGTTCATCTGATGCATTCAGATTCAAAGGGATTAACAGCATCCCGACCAACAAGAATACCCTTATCATGGTCGGTAATGTATTAAGATTTTGTGATATGCATATCTTATCATCAGTCCGTATAATTTGTATAAGCACTTCTAAAGCATTCACTCTAATCTCTTAATACATTATAGCAGATGACAGGCTCCATTTTATTTTTGACATAAACCTCTCCCCTGCTTTCAATATTGAATTCACCCTGATTTTCAAGAAATGTCTGTTCCCCGATGATGATCTCGCCGCCAATCGCCATTTCCTCCAACCGTGCGGCAACATTAACACAATCACCGATAACCGTGTAATCCATCCTGTTTGATGACCCGATGTTTCCGATAATCGCATTGCCGGTATTGATACCGATACCGACTTCAAAAAGCTCCTGGTTGGTCTGGAGTCTTTTCTTCATCATTTCTTCGGTAGCTTCCTGCATCTCAATGGCAGTGCGTATTGCGTTTTCGGCTGGGTTCCCCGACGCTTCAACGAGTCCGAACACGGCGATCAGCTGGTCTCCGACGAATTTATCCAGCAGGCCATTATTTTTAAAAATAATATCAACCATAACGCTAAAATATTGATTCAACATCAAAACCACATTCTCAGCCGTCATATGCTCGGCAATTGTGGTAAATGAGCGGATATCCGCAAAAAGGCCAGTCACCTGGCGCCTTTCGGTATCAACCAGCCCACCGCCTTTTAAATCAATCAATTTTTCAACCAAATTGTTGCCCACATATCGACTCAACCGGTTTCTGAGTTCTTCTTCCTGTTTTGTTTTCTGATAAGATAAAGCCAGGTCCCGGGAATAAACCATCAGCTGTGTAGCCTGTTCCTGATTCTTGCGTTTCATCTTATCCAGCCTGCCTATCAGAGAATTAAAATGAGTCGCGATCTCATTTAACTCATGATCAGCCTGAATCTGGATCGGCTCACTTTTCTCGCCATTTTCAACCAGACGGGTTTCCCTGCTCAAATAGAATACGCTGTCAGCCGATCTTCGAATCAGGGAATAACCGGTAACCGTTGAAATCAAAATTAAGGGAAGATACAGAATAATTGTCTCAGAAGTAGTTATTTTCTCCTGTATAAACAAATATAAGAGTAAAAGATAAGGAATGACTGCCATTAACGACAGGGCAGCCAGCATCTTGCCTCCGATTGTATTATAATCACGACGATAAATATGTTTCATAGCAAATTAACGGAAAAAAGAATTATCTATTCTTTCAAATTCAAAAGGCGTGTGAAATTTTACAGCAATACCTGTTTTGGTATCTGCTTCTTCCAGGTCATTTAATTCTATCTGATGAATACGAACAACAGATGCCTCAGTTTTAATACAAGCACGGACGTCTTCCGTACCAGCTAAAAAAATATCCAGTTTCAATAGCTGTCCCGGATAATATCTCTCCGGTAAGCGTGAAATAAACATGGCTCCGCCGCCGGATACATCATGCAGTTCACTTCTTTCACTGTCTTGATGTTCATCACTGTCAATAACAGAGGCAATAACTTCAAATTCGATGGAAAAACGATTAAAGGATCTTTGATATGATTTCTGATCTGGCGGGGCTTCATGTTTTTGGCCGGAAGACCGATTAAAAAATTTAAGAAGGCATTTAAAGGTGAGATCCATTTGATATATTTACAGTTCCTAAATTGATTCAACCCGTTGATTAAACTTATTTTTAAAAACAATCACAATCTTTGGGGCCAGTTCATGCAATACAATGAAAATGAAATGATTTTTCAAATTGACAGAATATGTTGTTAGACTCAAAAAAAATCTTACTTCAACCTTGATGGCTTCGTAAAAAGTCCAACTTCTGCGTTGCGCTGCATCCTTCGTTTTTTCAAAGTACGATAAGTACGAATCATCACTCAGGATTTGCGCGCCTTGAATTTGGAGCTTTTTTCTTTGCCATCGAAATTTGACTTTTTTACGAATTTGTCAACAACCTTGACAACCTTAACTGATGCAAACCCTCCTGACCTCAACCATATCCGAATACCCTGCAAAAACCTTCATGATTCCATCCTGCATGAGGGTTGTCATGCCTTGTTCGTTGGCTTTGATAAACAGCTCTTCCGCACTGGCCTGTTTTTTGATCATTCGTTTGATGTCAGCTGTTCCTTCCATGAGTTCATGGATTCCCAATCGGCCTTTATACCCGGTACCACTACACTGATCACATCCGACCGGCGCATATATTTTTAAGTCTGATGAAAATTTTATCCCGGTCTTTTTAAAATCTTTTTCTCCGTAATCGTTTACAATATCATCAAACTCTTCCTGGCTCGGTGAATAAGCTTTCCGACAATTCTTGCATAATCGGCGCAGCAGACGTTGCGCCAGCACTGCAAGGAATGCATCAGAAAAATTTAATGGATTCAGCCCCATATCCAAAAGACGGGTAACAGTTTCCGGGGCACTGTTGGTATGAAGTGTTGAGAAAACCAGATGGCCGGTCAACGAGGCTTCGACGCCGATAGAGGCTGTCTCGTAGTCACGCATCTCACCAACCATTATCACATCAGGGTCCGCTCTTAAAAAAGCACGCATAATTCTGGCAAAATCCAGGCCGATCTTGTTCTTAATCTCAACCTGCCGCAACCCGAGCTGAGAGATTTCAACAGGATCTTCAGCTGTCCAGATTTTACGTTCCGGCGTGTTAATCTGGTGCAGAGCTGAATGAAGGGTCGTTGTTTTACCGGACCCGGTGGGGCCAACAACAAGAACCAGGCCGTAGGGCTTGGCAATTGCTTTTAATAAAACGTTAATATTCCTTTCAGTAAGGGTCAAATCTTCCAGCTTCATCGCGCCGCTGGTTGCCAGAATTCTCATGACAACGTCTTCCTGACTGTCGGCTGTGGGCAAAGTAGCAACCCGCAATTCAAAAGTCGGAATCCCTTTACGTTTAAACTTGATTTTTCCATCCTGGGGAAGACGTTTTTCAGCGATATCAAGATTTGACATAATTTTAATTCTGGATAGTATCGCTTGTGCAAAGGAATTCGGAACTTCAAGAAAATCCTGACAGACCCCGTCTATCCTGAAACGTATCTTTGTCCGTTTTGCGATGGTAGACGGTTCTATGTGTATATCAGATGCATCTTTACGATATGCCGTAATCAATATCTGATCTACCAGCTGAACAACTTTTCCGGATGCTTCATTAAAAGATTCATCAAAATCATCTTCCTCATCATCCACCTCCTCAAATGCGATATCCGGCATTTGATCAAATTCATCAACCGAAGACGAATCCCTGGCTGCCGTTTTATGGCTCTTACCTTGTGCAAAAAAACGGTTAATGATTTCTACAATGTCTTCTTTAATGCCAACTGAAAAAACAAACTTGTTTGTATTGAAAAGGGCCTTGGCATGGTCCAGTTTGCTGAGGTCCTTTGGGTCATCAATCAGAATCTCAATATGACCGATTTCCCAATGCAGCGGTACCCAGACATCTTGAATCAGAAAAGGTTTTTTCAAATTGCTGATCAATTCATAAGGCACTTCCATTTTGGAATCAAATGTTTTAAACGGGCAATTATAATAAGCTGACAGAGACTTTCCAATATCCTCTTTTGATGTCTTAAATTGTTCCATCAAAACAGCTTCAACACTTTTTTTCATTTTCTTGGACAGGGCCAATGCCTTCTGAAGCTGGTCCGTATCAACGATTTTGTTCCGCAACAGATAATCATATCGTGAGTCAAACCGTTTATCCGGCTGAACTGACTCAATTTTTTCTCTAATTTGAGGATAAATCGGGTCAATTTTTTGAACCGACTCATAACTCTTAACGGCCAGTTCCTTATAGTGCCGTTTATCCAATCCAACACCGAGCATAAAATAAATAGAGGCCCTTGCCTTATCATCCAGATTATTTTCTTGAAGAATCGTTTCTACTTCCTGAACAACATCAGACGGGCTGTTAACAGCCAGACTACACTCCAGAAAATCATTAAAAAAATCATCTATTAAAAAATCTGTCTGAAATAATTTTTTATATTCTGAAACAGCTTCCTTGTATAATCCAAGTTCCTTAAAAGCAGTGGCACTGTCACAGATCTCAGGACCGCTTTCTCCTAGGGAAAGCCCAGTTTTTATATGGGAAACATCTTCGGTTGACAGGTTATACGGGGTTTGCCTGTCTTTGTCTTCAATCTCCTTACCGAGTTCATCAATCTTGAGCTTTATCCTTTGAAGGAGTTCTTCATCCGGTTCAGCATCTCCGGCTAAAATATCTTTATACAATTCCAGCGCTTCATCATAAAGCCCATGCGTTTCATAGGCTTCGGCTGATTTAATTTTAGCTTGACAATCCTCAGTTGTTGTTTGGACATTTCCCATAATCACGGCTCCCGGCCAATCTTTATTGTTTGTAGCCCTCTTCACAAAACCGGCAGAACTTTATTTATCAGACAAAGATACTAAGAAAAATATTAAGAAACTGTTCTGTATATCAGACGGAATGAATTTAAAAATATAAACAAATTAATGTGCGGCAAACTATACGTGCATATTCAATTTTTAATTAAAAAAGATGTCTTTAAAATATCTTTTTTCTCAGGATTTTACCGATTCGTTTACTGGCCGGCTGAATTTTTGTCAGCAAAGGAAGCAAAATCTCACAATTGAGACGCACCAAAGAGATTGGCGCATTATCACCAATGATAACAATCAGAAATCCGGTCTCGCTTTTTTTTATATAAAACCGTGCGCTGTCATAAATCAATTCAGCGTCTTTAATACTGCCCATCTCAATGGTAAAAGGCTCCCAATTAACCTGAGAAAGCTTTTCCTCCTCATCCCTGAAGTCAGAAGAAAACTTACTCAGCATCACGCCGCCCTCATTAGAAACAACCATCAGACCGTGTACACCTTCTATCCCCATCACATCTTTGAATATATCTTTCATTG
Source organism: Desulfobacteraceae bacterium (assembly GCA_014237465.1). GTDB lineage: Bacteria > Desulfobacterota > Desulfobacteria > Desulfobacterales > Desulfosalsimonadaceae > SURF-3. Next base: position 7,240 of record JABZFM010000020.1, read on the forward strand.
CGTTATCCGAGCTGGTTTTTCATATTAATAATATCATGTATAAATTAATTTATAAATTTTTTACCCCAGAACATCAATAATACGATCCCAGGGTGAATCAGATGAAATTGATATCGCTGTTGTTTCCTCGCCAGGGAGAATGATGAACTGCTCTTCCTTTTCCCGGTTGACGTATAAGACATTCAACCGGCCACAATTAAAGGCATTTCCAATATTTGAAGCCTGATCAATCAGTCCGTCCCAGCTCTGGTCATGGTAAATGTCTAATACACCGCTCCTACTTCCAATGGAATTATTAATTTTCATACGAATGGTATCAATCGGAGACAGCTTTGATATTTCAGCTTCTTTTTTTGCCGGTCTTACTTTTGCAATGGTTTTAGGCTTTTCAGTTGGTATTTCACGGACAACCGGTTCAGGTTTCGCGCCTGCCGATTCCGGTTCTGCTTCCGGGACCGGCGAATCCAAAAGGATTTCGCCATTACCGGCCTCTTCTTCCATTTCAATTGCTTCAGCCAGCTCGTCTTTCATACGCATGGCATCCAATAAAATGGCTTGAAGATCGCCTTGAATAATCTTTTCCTGAAATACACAGTCATGTTCAATTGACAATGAGACATTGGACCAGGACAATATTTCATAGGCAGAATCTTTTCCCTGTTTATCTCCAAACCGGGCATTCATCAATTCACCATTTCTAAAAAACAGTACGCCGCCCCTGCCTCCTTTCTTATCGACTATCCGCAAAGTACTCGTCTGCTGTTCCATTTCAATGAGCTGCAGAAAAGTTTCCAAAGTCACGTTGTGAAGGCTCCCGCCTTCCGCTTTCTTATTTAAGGTTTTCGTTATTTCACCAAACAATTCAATGGCGGTAAACGGTTTTCTTAAATAACCGACGGCACCGCTTTTAATAACCACGTCCTTTGTCTTTGGCTTATCATAAGAGGTCATCATGTAAACAGGAATATCCGGAAATTTCTTCAATATGCTGGACAGCAATTCAAAACCGTCCATTCCCGGCATTCTTAAATCAGAAACCACAAATGACACATATGTCTTTGTTAATAAATCTAAAGCTGAGTTTCCAGACTCGGCGGTTAATACATTAAATGACTCTGAAAATCCCTCAAGATCTTTCTGAATCAAGCGCAGAAATGCCTGGTCATCATCAACGATTAAAACATTGGGTCTCATTTTCTATTCCTTTGTTCTACAAAAGATGACATTTGAAATCATCTGAACACTAACATGTATATATGCTATATTTCTATATTAAAATCAATAATTTCATCAAGATAGTTTTTTTTCCATGTCGCCAGATATTTTCTAAGAACCGCGGTCACACCCAATCCTGCACTCATATCTTTAACACATTCAACTATCGATGTCACAAGCTCTTTCTGACTGGCTCTTCCGTTGAATGTAACCTTGCCGTTCGAATATCGAAATTCCCCGGCAAATGGATCAAGAAAATCGTATTGATCCACTTTATCAACAAACTGTTTGTTAAGCAAAGTCTCAAAATCAACCTTGATCCGCTTGTTTGACCTGACCACCCTTTCCAGTAATACCAAAAGGTCCTGAAGCATACTCAAAACACGCTGCGGGTCTTTTTGAGACTGCACTTTAGGTTTACTGGGTTTGGATGGTTTTAAAACAGAAGTCTTTGACAGTGTGGTTATCTTTGATAATTGGATTTTCTTAACATTAAAAATTCCGCCAACTTCCCGGGATCTTTTTATTAAATCATCCCGATATTCAACAGATCGATCCAACTCACCATCGCCCCGGGCGGATGCGCCGCCAATCACTCCACCATTATAAATAAACAACAGCCCACCGCCGGAATTCTGATTTAATTTCACATCAATGTAACCGGTAACTTTTTCATTTTCCATCTTCTTGATCAGACCTTCAAGGTCCGTAAACTCGGAACTCAAATCACTGTATAATTGTTCGGCATCTGAAAGGTTTGCCCAGTAATAAACCCTCTCGGGCAAAATATAATACACCGTTACCGAATAATTGTTTTTAGAAGCAGTCTCATTAATTTTACTTAATGCGACCCCGCCTTTAAGCTCTACTTTTTTATCTTTATAGTAACCATTGAGCAGGTTGTCCTCATCAAAAAATACAACCCCTTCAGATGTCGGAGATTTAAAATAAACCCCTCCGGTGCCTAAAGCGCCCTGATAATGTTCCAGCAGTTTATCGATTTTAAGGTAATAGCTGTTTAAATCTGAAACAGCAGGTTTCTCCCTCGGTATTATAATCATTTTCTATCCCTGTACGAATTTCTCCCGAAAAAATTATACCGGAGAAATATTATTTAATTCTCATATAACAAAACAAGCAATGTGCCGTGATTAAGCACATTGCTTGTTTTTTATATTAACATATTATTTAAAATTATCGTCTTCGTCTTAACCGCTCTATTGAAAATCGGAGGCTGTCCTGCATTCTTGAAATCGCATCTGCAAGGTTGCCGATTTCATCTTTTGAATAAACATCAATTTCTGCTTCAAGATCACCGACACTGATGCGGTCAGCCGCTTCCGTCAGATACTGAATATTTCTGGTCAACCGGTAACCATAGATGGTAATAATTAAACCAATCAAAACAATAGCGCCAATCAGAATACCAAAATTGATATTCATTGTGTCTTCCGCCAGTTTTTTGGCCCGATTTTTAAGGATCTCAGTCTTGCCGGTAAACTCATCAATATAAGCGGTGCTCATCAACAGAAACGGCATCCCTTCAAGCTGAATCGGGGAAACTGCCATATATTTTTCCCTGATTTTTCCATCCGGATCTTTCCAGCGATAAAACCCTTCAGCCTCTTTCATCCCCTGGGAAGCGGAGAGCACTTCCATAAATGGCGAAAAATATGGCCCCAAGGCCTTTCGGAGCATATCTATATCATCAATCCCGACAATATTTGGATTCGGGTGCGCCCAGAGCGTCCAGTTCTGACCTTTATCCGGTTCAGGCTGCTGAATAATACAGGTGTAGCCGGACTGACCGACACTCTGTACGGCAATTCCACTGAATTCAGGATCATAGAAAAAATCCTCTCTTACAAGATCCGGGTGGTTTCTCAAATAAATCTCAGCCTGAAGCGCCACATCTCTTGCTTTTTGCATCAGCTTTTCTTTACCTTCTTCCAGAACAAGGGCGGTACTGTCATCGGTAATCTCATTGGCCAGCTTATTTAATTGCTGTTGAGAAATATAACCCGATACTGCCATTAAAAGAATCGGAAGAACAAGAAAGAGGATCATCATTTTTCCTCTTAATCCAAGCCAGCCGCTTGTGCGGATATCAGTTGTTCCGACACTGATGCTATCCGGGCGTCCAACTGGTTCTTCTTCTCTTTCCTCTAAATCGGGTTCCATTGACGGCATGCTGGGAACATCAGCTGCTGCGAAATCGTCAGTAGGTTCTTCCGTCGCTTCAATCAATTTTGAGATCTGGGTCACATGCCCGCATTCACCACATCGAACCCTGACGGATTTACCTTTATACTGGTCTAGTTTATCCGGGTCTATATGATAAACCTTCCCACACTCTTCACAAATAACCGTCATATCCTCTCCTCCTTAATTTAATTGGCCGCATTGATATAATTCGGCACTTTAAACACGTATTATATTCAATTAATATTATTCTTTTATGCCTTGATTTCCCGAAGTTTTCGGACCATGGCTTGCTGAAAAGCGACTTTTCTTTCTTCTCTTAAAATTTGACGGGCCAGTAAATCCACCAGTTCGGCAGCGCGGTGAGATGGGAATTTCAATTGATTTTCACTCATTTCATTGATTTCATCTTCAATCACGACATCTGCAATGGGCCCCATTGCACGGGCCAGCTCTGCAGATAAATAATGAAAAAAGGATTTGTCGAGCTTGGGGATTGCCTCTTTTGCGGTTTCGCAAAGATGAAGTTTATATAGGCGATTTAAAATCGATCTTAACTGTTTTAAATTCATATTTAACGACTGTGCAACCTGGCCGAGGTTCTTTGTCCCGTCTAGTTCCATCAGAACCTGCAGCATTTCACTATCCAGTGAAACTTCTCCCAAGTCAGCCCTGACTGTCCGTTTTAGAACCAGCTTGGACATATCACCTGCAAAAACATTCATTATTCAGCCTCCGAAAAATCCTTAAATATTTTACCACTATAACATTCGTATCACGGAACATTGATGGCTCCGCAAAAAGTCCAAATTCTATTTTAGCTTTGGGTTGCGCTGCACTCTTTGTTTTTTCATAGTACGCTAAGTACGAATCATCACTGACGGATTTGCGCGCCTTGCCAATTTTTATAAGAAGGGGCGGCGCTTTTTTCTGTCCATCGAAATCTGACTTTTTACAAGATCATCAAAATTAAGGAATAAACAAAAAAAATTAAGTTATTCAGCTCTTGAACTTTTATGCGCCAAGGTTTTTGATTATCTGACGTAAGGTGTGAAATTCAGCCTTGATCTCCTTTTTAATCTGTTCCACAATGTAATCAATCGCTTCTTTGGATTCCGACGACAGCGCAGCACCGCTGACCGGTTGCGCCACTCTGGCATCAGCGCCTCCAGCAGATTCTGCTGCTTCAGCCGGTTCACCTGCGCCTTTACTGAGTAGAACCCGCTGTTTAAAATCCTTAAATTTTTTAACTTCAGATGTAAGCAGCTGCTTCTTCTTATTTTCCTTCATCCCCGGGGTCAGCAGGACCTTTTCAAAATTTTTATAAACAGACGCGACAAACTTAATGGAATCCGGATGCGCGCGGGCCTTTTTGGCTTTAATATACTTGCCGATGGATTCATGCAGTTTCAGGAAAAGTGATAGGATTTTATCATCCTTATATTGCTGTTTCAGGCGCTTTGTTTCGACAAGAAAATCTACCATTGTTTCATCGGTGATTTCCCAGTCAATGGAGAAGACCAATGCCTTTAAATTTCTTATCGGAGAGTCATCGCCCAAATTATCCGCAGCAATGTCAACACTGGGTTTCGCTGCTTTTTTAGCCGTACTTTTTGATTCGTCAGCAACACTGACTGCATCAGAAGAGTCTAATGACACCGGAGTTACTTCGGGATCCTCATCTCCAAACAATTCATCTAACCGATTGGAAACCTCAGCACCGAGGCTTCCATCATCATCCTTCGTAGTCAATGTTTTACCCTCCTATTCAAGTTTCTTTCTCAATGACCCTACGGTTAATGCAATAATTTTTTTCATTGTTGCGGCAACATTATCTCCTTTAACTGCACTTGCCGCAAAGCTCGGTGCTTTTAACCGGCTGTTCATATCTCTTTGAAGCGTTTCGACTGAAAGAATTGGGATGCCTTCTTCTTCCAGATCACGTTTATTATATTGCAGGACCAGCGGAATATTGAATATGCTTTTATTGAATGTTTCCAGGTTTTCTTTAAGGTTTTGAAGCGAACGGATATTCATTTCGCGTCTTAAATCCATTGAATCTGCGACAAAGACTAAGCCATCCACGCCTCTTAAAACCAGTCGTCTCGTGGCATTATATTTTACCTGGCCGGGTACGGTGTAAAGCTGGACCTTAATACTATGTCCCTTAATTTCACCTATATCAAACGGTAAAAAATCGAAAAAGAGGGTGCGGTCACCATAGGTTTTTACCGTCACCATTTCATTTTGAATTCTTTTTTTAAACTTCTTATTTATATATTCAAGATTTGTTGTTTTACCCCCTCGGCCTGGACCATAGTAGACTATTTTTACTTGGACCTCCTTCTTTTTCGGATTTATTAATGCCAAATCACCTACCTCCAGCACTCACAGGTTAAAATTTTGCCGATTATAATAAAAACCCGGCAACAAACAACATCAGACGCTAACAAAATAAATTGTCAATAAGACTAAAAACTACAATTCTCTATTACTTATTTTCTTACAAAAATTAAGATTAGATCAGAACTTGAATTCTTTTAATCGCTTCGGCAACTTTTAAACGCAAAAATCCCAATGACACATTTTTGTTAAAAATGGTAAGCAACAATAAATCTTCTACAACTTTACTGAAGTGGATGCTCTCTTCCTCGCCTTTATGAAAAAGAAGAGAAAATTCCTGCTCCCCGATAATGTTTGCCATTGCACTGACCGCGCCATAATTTCCAGCCGCAAGGGCGGCCAGGGAATACACATCATGGCTTGAATCACCGTTTTCAAGATTAACGATTACGTTGCCGGCCAGGTCCATCAAAATGACACTTTGAACCCCTAAATCAATGAGCTCTTCCTGAAGGATGTTCTCAATTGACTCAATCTGCTGCTTATCAAATTCGATTGTAAAATCCATTTATTTTCACCTCTTCAAAATATATTCTTTACCCCTCATCGATATCGAATCAATAAAGACTAAATTGAACCGAAAATCGCTGTTTTGTTAGATAAACAATATTGACTCTTAGCGTATTACTTTTATTTAATCAAACAAAAAAACAAAAAGTAAAATTATATCTTACTGAAATAATGATCAACCAATTTTTCAGCAAGGCCCGTATAATGATTTACCGTCAGTTTTTTCATTCGCGACTTCAACTCCTGCGGAACTTTTTCAAGATCATCAACAAATTGGCTGATATCATTCATGGAAATACGTCTGCCCCGCGTAAGACCTTTTAATTTCTCGTAGGGATTTTCTTCTTTAAACACACGCATGGCAGTCTGAATCGCTTCTGCCAGTAACTCGGGGTTGTCTTCAAGGTCTTTTTCAAGCACCTCGCTATTGAGAGAAACTTTATTAAGCCCCTTTAAAGTGCTTTGCAATCCAATCATCAGATATCCCCAGACAGCGCCTAAATTACGAAGTACCGTGCTGTCTGTCAGGTCACGCTGGAATCTTGAATTTAATAACTTTACCGCAAGATGCGCCATCATGGAAATTGCCATTCCCATATTTCCTTCACTGTTTTCAAAGTCAATGGGATTGACTTTATGGGGCATTGTCGATGATCCCACTTCACCGGGAATCGATTTTTGTTTAAAATATCCCAGAGAAATATACCCCCACATATCCCGGTCCAAATCAATGATTGTCGAAGCAATTCGAATCAAATTATGTAGTATTTCAGAAATATAATTATTCGGGTTAATCTGGGTAGTGTATAGAATGGGCGTTAACCCCAAATATTTCGAAATAAATTTTTCACTGGCGTCAATCCAGTTAATATCCGGAAATACAAAATGATGCGCATTAAAATTACCGCTGGCACCGTTCATCTTGCCGTGTATGTATAATAACTTCAAGTTTGTCAGTTCAATCCTTAAGCGCCAGGCATAGTTAACAAGCTCCTTGCCGGCAGTTGTCGGCGTTGCAGGCTGTCCATGCGTCCGGGACATCATGGGAATACCTTTATATTCTTTTGCATAGAACTCAATTTTATCAATAACCGATGAGATATCCGCAATAAGCTTTGTCCGCCCCGCTTTCACCATTAAAGCATATGACGTATTATTGATATCATCAGACGTACAGGCAAAATGCACCCATTCACTTAAATGCGACATCCCCTTTTCGGTCAATTTCTGCTTAATAAAATACTCAACCGCTTTAACATCGTGATTTGTCTCTGTTTCAATTTCTTTTATTTTTAACGCCGAAGCGGCATCGAATTCGGAAAAAATGGAATCAATCCGCTTGATATCATCTTTCGAGACAGATTCGAAAGCCATTTCCGCGAATAAAAACTTCAGCCATTGAATTTCAACAAATACCCTGTGTTTAATCAGCCCGTATTCTGAAAATATTTCATTTAATTCTTTTGTATAACGACGGTAACGCCCGTCAAAAACTGAAATCGCCTGTATACTTTCCATTTCATATCCTTACTAACTTTTTTTTGAACAATGTTATTTATCTAAAAATAGTTATATTTGTTCGCCCCGCACCCAGCGGCTTACCCCTTCGGCCCTTCATCTGCAGGAGCCCCAAAATAAGCTGTCGGCTGGGTCTCTTTGATGTATTTGCGAATACCGCTGACGATTCCGTCACACAGTGTACTCTGATACTTTGCATCCTTTAAGCGCTGGCATTCTATCTTGTTGCTGATAAAAGAGGTTTCAATCAAAATCGCCGGCATCTGGGCACCGATCAGCACGTAAAAGGGCGCCCGCTTAACCCCTTTATTGTTAATACGATTATATTTTTTTCCCAGTGTGCTGCACAGTTCTTTTTGTACATATGTCGCCAACCTGCTGGATTCATTTATTTTTGCGTTCTGGAGCAAATCGTTCAATATGGTTTGAAGTTCACTGATGTTTTTTTTCGATGTCGCATTTTCTCGTGCCGCAACAGTGATGGATTCATCATCCGTCGTTAAATTCAAAAAGTATGTTTCAATTCCGAATGCCCGTTTATTTCTTGAGGCATTGGCATGGATGGAAATAAACAAATCGCCCCTTTTAGTGTTTGCAATGGCTGTTCGCTCCTCAAGGGTCAGATATGTATCGCCTTCCCGAGTAAGAATCACTTCACATCCCAGTTCCTGTCTGATTTTTTCAGCAAGCTTTTTTGCAATCTCCAAAACTACCTTTTTTTCATGCACCCCTTTAAAATAGCCAGGCGCTCCAAAATCCTTTCCGCCATGCCCTGGATCAATAACAATCCGCTGAACGCCCAATGCCAGTTGCCTTGCGATAGAAGCAGTATCCTGGCCATTACGATCTTTTTTAGGGATATCTTTTTTAGCAGAAATTTGGCCCCGGACATCAATGACAATCCTGAAAGGATTTGGGAGTGAAAAAATATTATAATCCTCAAATGAATTGATATCGATAACCACACGAACCGTGTCCGGCGTATACTGACCGGCCCGGGCCGCCTTCAACAGACTGTCGTTAATCGGTATGGTCTTTTTAATATTCCCCAGCCGGCTGTTTTTTAAATCAATATAAAGGCGCTGGTGGGATTTATCAATTGCAGGGTCTTTCTTCAACAGATTGTTCTGAAATGACGTAGCCCTGTCGGCATCAATAACAACCCTTGTATAATCGGGGTTCGACCAGTACCGAATGCCGGTCACGGTCGTCAATCCGGAATTGTTTTCTTTCTCAGGCTCTGCTGAAACGGTTGTTTCTTTTGTCGAGGCGGCCTTATCGTTCGATTTTTCCGTTTCGCGGCTCAAAATCAGTGATTGAATATCACCCTTCAGTTTGTTTTCCGCTTTTTTGCTGTATGCACTGTCCGGATATTGATGAACAATTTTTTCAAATAATTCTTTTGCTTTTTGCTTATCTTTTTCCTTGAAAGAATGTTTGTACAAATCTTCATAAAGATTTCCCATCATATAAAGGCCTGCTGCCGCCCAAGGCCCGGATGGATCCTGCCTGTAAACCGATTCGAACTTTTTGATTGATTCCATCCAGTAACTGCGGAACTTTTGCTTGTTGGGATGGGAAAGCAGTTCCGTGTAACTTGCTTCTGCTTCGAAAAATTTCTTTTTTGCAGATGCAATATCATCAGAACCATGATTGTATTTTGGCAAATTTTTTATGGCTGCCAAGGCTCTTTTTTTATAAATGCTTGCCGGATATTCCTTGACGATTTGTCTGTAAATGTTCTCAGCTTTCTGCCGGTCTTCTTTTTTATAAGAATGACTGTACAGTTCTTCGTAAAGGCTGCCCATATTAAACAGACCGGCGGCAGCCCAGGGTCCCGACGGATCCTGCTGATGTACGGCCTCGAATTTTCGAATGCACCCAAACCAGTAACTGCGATATTTCTGTTTATCGGGACTTTTCCGAAGTTCGCTACGGCATGCTTCCGCCTGAAAAAAAAGATTCTTTGATGTTGAACCGGACGAGGCGCATGACCAGAATACTGAAACAGTACAACAAAGTAATATCGTTATGAACGTTTTTCTTTTTGACATAAAAAATAACAGTATGTTGACATTCCGAAATAATAATTGAAATTCTTGAATTAAATTCCCACTATGCACTAACTTTTTTAGAATTGTGCAAAAAACACACAAAACTTCCAAACTCTGAAAGTGTGAAGTGACTAAAGTGATCTAAAATGACTAAAGTTTTGGAATGCGCTAAACGCACAATCATTTTGAAAATTAAAATTGATAATGCCGGAGGCATTAACCACAACTTTAGATCACTTCAAACTTTAGTTCACTTTTAACTTTTCCGGTTTATCCGGGTTCGGATCAATGATCAGATACTTTCTTTATAACCGGTTCCATGAATCCGCCACCGGCTTTTTCCTTAAGCCGGCTTAAATAGTTGAGCGCCTCAAGCGGTGTCATCGAGGTGATATCAACTTTTCTTAGCTTTTCCATTATCACATTTTCCGGTGCTCGAAACAGACTCAGCTGGACCTGTCCGCTGTTTGATAATTTCTTTTCTTCACTGCTGCCTTCTTTGGCACCCAGCACATGTCCGGCATGTTCAATATTTGAAAGCACTTTTTTCGCGCCTTTAATCACTTTATCGGGAATTCCCGCCAGCCGCGCCACCTGTATTCCATAGCTGCGATTCGTACCGCCTTCAACAATTTTATGCAGGAAAATAATTTCATCATTCCATTCCTTCACCGCAATGTTGAAGTTTTTCACCCGCGGCTTGACCTTCACCAGGTCAGTCAATTCATGATAATGGGTCGCAAAAAGAGTTTTGACCCCGGCGCCCCGCAAGTCATGAAGAAATTCAGTCACGGCCCAGGCAATGCTCAATCCGTCAAAGGTACTCGTCCCCCTCCCGATTTCATCCATTATCACAAGACTGTCCGGGGAAGAATTATTTATTATGTTGGCCGTTTCCTCCATTTCCACCATAAACGTGCTCTGTCCCTGGGACAGGTTATCCAGCGCGCCGACACGTGTAAATATTCTATCGGTAATCGAAACAGAAGCATAACTTGCCGGCACAAAGGAACCCGCCTGCGCCATAAGCACGATGAGCGCCACCTGACGCAGGACCGTCGATTTGCCGGCCATATTGGGCCCGGTAATAATCAGCACCTGTTGATCCCGGTTATCCATATGGATGGTATTGGGGACATAGCGTTCACCGGTCAGCAGTCTTTCAACCACCGGATGCCTGCCGTCTTCTATGTGGATCACCCCGTCGGTATTTATTTCCGAACGGACATAATCATTTAAGTCGGCGACCTCCGCATAACTTAAAAGACAATCCAGTTTTGCGATAAACTGAGCGGTACTCATAATCGCTGGATTATTTTCAACCACATACGCCCTTATTTCGCAGAACAGCTCATACTCCAATGCAGCTCGATTCTCTTCCGCGCCCAGCACTCTGGTTTCAAATTTTTTAAGATCATCCGTGATATATCTTTCCGCATTCACCAGGGTCTGCTTTCTGACATAATGCGGGGGCACTGATTTTGAATTGGCTTTTGACACCTCGATATAATAGCCGAAAACCTTATTGTATCGTACTTTCAACGAACCGATACCGGTTGTTTCCTTCTCTTTTGTTTCCAGTTCCGCCAGCCAGCTCTTGCCGTCACGGGAAATTTTTATCAGTTCATCAAGTTCATGGTTGTAACCCGATCTTATCATCCCCCCTTCATTAACCGTGGGCGGCGGGGTATCCACGATGGCCCTGTCAATCAGTTCCGCTGTCTCCTTCAACGGTGAATAATTTGATTCATCCCATTGGAATAAATCAGCCGTCAGGTGCTTTAATTCCCGGATAATTTCAGGCAAGACAAAGATGGATTGTTTCAGCGCCAGAAGGTCCCTGGCAGTTGAATATCCCATGGAAATCCTGCCGGCCAATCTTTCGATATCTGCAACCGATTTTAAATGCCCCCGAATCGATTTACGGATGGCAATGTTGTTTTTCACCTCTTCAACCGCATCCAGCCGGGCATTTATTTCTGAAATATCCACCAATGGATATCGCAGCCATTTTTTAAAACACCTTCCTCCCATGGCGGTGACGGTTGCATCCATCACGCTGAGCAGTGTCCCCTGGCGTGAACCGGATTTTAAATTTTTAAACAGCTCAAGATTATTGAAACTGACCTCATCGATTAACAGGTATTGATCCAGCCCATATGTTTCCAAACCCGTCAGGTGCTTGATTTCCTGTTTTTGCGCATCCTGGACATAAAAAACCAGGGCGCCGGCCGCACAGATCCCGGCATGCAGTTTTTCGCACCCGAAACCCTCCAGGCTTCGGGTGTTAAACTGCTCAAGCAAACGGCTGCGTGCTTCCCGATAAGTAAATACCCGATCCGGAAGGAATGTGACGGATGTGTGGGAAAAGGATTCTAAAAAAGAAGAAAAAAAAGAATCGGTTTTTACGGATTCCGCCAAGATGATTTCATTGGGTGATATTTTATGGGCTTCTTCGATAATCGACTCGGGACTGTTTGTTTCAGCCACCCGAAATGTACCAGTGGATAAGTCCAGGCAGGAAAGGCCAAAGGAATCTTTGTGCCATGTGACCCCTAAAACAAAATTATGGGATTTTTCATCTAAAAGCGCGGCATTGATCACCATACCGGGGGTAACAACACGGACAACATCCCTTTTGACCAGTCCTTTTGCCTTGGACGCATCCTCTGTCTGTTCACATATGGCGACCTTGTATCCCTTGTCAATCAGTCTTGAGATATACCCCTCCGCCGCCTTGACGGGAACACCGCACATGGGGACCGCATCGTCATCTTTCTTGTTTCTGGCGGTTAATGTAATTTCAAGTTCGCGGGATGCCGTCTTCGCATCCTCCAGAAACATTTCATAAAAATCCCCCATTCTGTAGAACAGTATATACTCCATATACTGTTCCTTGATCGCCAGGTACTGCTTCATCATAGGGGTGATTTTAGATTGCGTCATTGACAAATTTTTTTCGAACCGGATTAATCTTGATGATCCTGTAAAAAGTCAGATGCAGAGGAACAGAAAAAAGCGCCACCATTCTTAAAAAATTGGCAAGGCGCGCAAATTCGTCAGTGATGATTCGTACTTAGCGTACTATGAAAAAACAAAGAGTGCAGCGCAACCCAAAGCTAAAATAGAATTTGGACTTTTTACGAAGCCATCAATCTTAAGAAAATTAAGTTGCTGATAATTCAGGAACATTTGCCGCTTCACTGGTAAATGTCCGGTCAGCTTGCTGTGAGGCAAGGCTGGCTTCCAGGTCAGAAATCTTTTTTCTGACATTTGTTAATTCATCCTTTAATTTGCGGTTCGTTTTTCGCGCCACAAATCTTTCTGAAAGGCTGCTGAAATAAGAAATAAGCAGTCCCACAAGAAAAAAAATCAAAAAATAAAGTGCAATTTGCAGTTCCGGAGTATGATAATTACCAATCAAATAATCAATTCCGACCCCTCTTTTCTCAAGGAAAAAAGTCTGATTCTGCCAAAAAACAACCCCAAGCAGACCCAATAAAATCAGCCAAAAAGCGAGCTTAACCTTTCTCATTTAAATCTCTCCATCTTCAGGTTGACGGTACAAAATTATTTTCCCTAAAACGCAATCGGGACGGCTATTTTTTTGAAAACACCGGGCTTTTTTTGAAAACACCGGACAATGATGCAATCATTCAAAAAATTACTGAATAATGCATTGCAATTTGATATATTGACTTTTTTAATATAAAAACTCAACCGTTTTTTCGAATAAAAATATCACGGGATTTTGCATCCAAAGGTGAGGAACCGGTAAAAAGTCAGATGCAGAGGAACAGAAAAAAGTCCCAAAGCCGAAACACAGAAATTTTGTTGTATAATAAATAGTTCGGCTTCCCCGTAAAACCGAAAAATGCAGTGCATCGCAAAATTTGAACTTTTTACAGAGCCGTCAAAAACACTACATTGCATTACAGCGGAACAATCTCCGCGTTTCCCCAGATACCGATTTTCCCACCGGTAATGACAACGATTCCGGAAACACCGTCAATCAGTTTCCCGAAATCGATGGCCCGCTGAATTTCCTTTTCCGAAGTGACCTGATTGCAGATTGAAGTGGCTGCGGCATCGGCGACAGCGCATGAATTTGATACAACACATACGGCATCCGCTTTTCCCGCACTGAAAGAATGCCCGATGGTTGCAGATGAAGTACACACGGCAAACGGCGTGCTCTGAGAATCCAGGCGAATTCCAAAACACATGCTTAAGGGGGATTTACCGGCATAAATGGAATAGGTAAACGGCCGATTCAACTTAATAAAAATATCACCGCCGTTTTCCACGATGATTTCATCCGAATACGCCAGAAGCTCGGTGCCCACCGATTCCGCAACCGCTCCGGCCACGGCTGCCATAGGCCCGACGCCGGCGCGGATTCCGGCTTCTCCCATTTCCCTGATAATCAATGGGACCGGCTCTGCAACTACCCACGGGACAAGCGTTTTAAGAAACTGAGGATGCGACTTGATATAAGATTCGATGTATCCTCTGATTTTAAAAACATGTTCTTTTGCTTGGCTTTCAAGCAGCCGGTCCGCGCAAATCCATAAATCTGTTTCCTTGACCGACACGCCAAAGGATACCAGGCTGCCAGCTTTAATTAAATCACGATATGTTCTTTTCTCGTACATAAATCATCGCTTAAATTATTGCCCGAATTCTGCTCTATTGTCGCGTCAAAAATGAAATGGCGAGAAAGATGCGTCAGTTCATAGTTGACACGACACTATATTCAAAGGCTGATAGGCCTCGGCCGCAGCGCCTCAGGGGATTGCCGTAAAAAATACTGATCCGTCATGCCCGCAATAAAATCCCTGATGACTTCCGCCGGGCAATGACCGGCCATATAGTCATCTGACATGCCGTCAATAAAATTTTTAAAAACAGGCGAAGAAATTCTCTTCTCTGTAATATCATCCAAAAACCGGCTGAACATTTCCTTAAAAAGCCGCTCGATCTTACTTAATTCCTTTTTGACAACCGGATTCATATATATCCGATCGTAATTAAATTTCTTCAAAAGCTTTAAGGCATCAGAAACTTCAGGACTGAAAGAGACGTAAGGTTTTCCGGAACTGTTTAAAAGGATGTCCGTAACCAGGGAATAGACAATCTTGCCGTTCGTATCCCCCAGACGACTCATGCTCTCTTGAGGCAGTTCGGAGCGGTTAATAAGGCCCAGCCGGATGGCATCTTCAATGTCCCTCCCTATATAGCTGACCGTGTCCGAAAAACGAACCACGCATCCTTCCAGAGACATGGGAATAAGGCTGACAGGATCACCTGATTTTTTGTGTTCTATTTCCGATTCAAGATCTGAAAATTTTTTCCCGGAAATGGGCTCAACCCGCAGATTATGAATTTCGCCATCATGACACAAGATCCCATCAAGCGTCTGCAGGCATAGATTCCAGCCGCGCCCTTTACGTTCAACCTTTTCCAGAAAATGCACGCTCTGAACGTTGTGATGAAAACCGCCGATATTAAATGAAGTGCATATTTTTGATAAAATTCTTTCTCCATCATGACCAAAAGGGGGATGTCCGATGTCATGGCCGATGGCAATGGCCTCAATCAGGTCTTCATTTAACCCGAGAAACCGGCCGATCGTTCTGGCCACCCTGGAAACCAGTTGAACATGGAGCATCCGGTGCGTGATATGATCATTTTTGATCAGATAAAAAACCTGTGTTTTATCGATATAACGGGTATAGGCCATTGAATGGAGGATACGATCCACATCAACCGCAAAGTTCTGCCGATAGTCACTCGCAAGCCCTTTTTCCGAAAATCTCCGAATGCCGTCAGTGCTTCTTGTAGCGAAATCAGCGAGCAAATCCGCTTCCCGGTAATCCAGAATACCGCTTAATTTATCAAGTGAATCTGAGCTATATTTCTCCATTACGGATCATTGCCTCCATCAGCCGATTATAATCAATCCCTGCTTTCTTAAAACCGGCCTTACCGTATTTCATGTTCGCTTCCAGCACATAATACCTGTTTTCGCATTCACAAATATCAATTCCCACATCATTCCATCCGCAGCGCCGGGCAGTATCAAGGGCAAGTTCAAGGGCCTTTTCCGGGATATTGTTAAAAGAGATCTCAGCCCCAAGTCCCACATTGCTTCTGAACTCTCCCGACGGGTTAATCCGCCAGTATGCATGCACGACACGGTCACCAATAATAACAGCCCGGATGTCTCTGTCAATCGGCAGATACTCCTGAATATATGCCACTTTTATCAAACGGCAGTATTCTTCCAATTCATTTTGATTATGAATCAGAAACACACCTCTGCCCAAAGCGGAGCCCCTGGGAATTTTTCCAATAAATGGAAAATTAAAATAAGATAATATCTTTTCCCTTTTGCTTTTGGCGTAAAAAGTCCTGGTTACCGGGTGGGGAATTTTTAACAGCTTGAATAGTGCTGTCTGTTTGATTTTATCCTGGGCAAACCGGTAGGTGTGAACACAGGGAAATATATTTTTCCCCATTGCATCAAACATGTCCGCGTAAAATGAAGATGGATAATAAACTCTTTCAGAATTGATTATCAGCGATGTTTCTTCTTCACTGTAGTCTGAAAAATTTGGACGGACGCCCAGGGTTATGACATTTGTGCAGTGCCTCAGCCGGGATTCCAGAGCGATAACATTCGTTGGATGATTCATCAGGTCAACGTTAAAAATGATTTTATATTTTACAAATATCAAACATGTTAAAATACAGTTGAATCGAAAAACAATATCAGGAAAAACCGGTCAACTCTCATCAATCCATCGATGTAATTTCAAACATGGAGGGCAGCACATTAATATCCGCCCAGTGCATGTCAACAGTAAAACTAAATCCCTGATTACCCGCATTTTTAATGACCAGGTAAAAAGGGACCTGGTGTTCTTTGACGGTTCTTATGTCCTTAAACTCCACCTGATATGCTTTCTTTCCCCACCTGAATATTTCAACTTTTTCAAGAACAGATTCATTGAAAAATATTTTTTCAACCACGCCCAGCCAGTGTTTCCTGAAAACCAAAACAAATTTGCCCCCCGATTCCACCTGTTCCCCCGACTCCCCCGACTCAAACGAAACGGAATCATGTTCATATATCGGGACGCCCCCTGCCAGGTATTCAATCACCTCGCTGGCTTTTATAGAAACACCGGTCACCTGTTTCAAGTTTGGATCCGAGCATGTTTTCCGGTATAACTGCTGGTCTATATGGGACAAAAAAGAATAACGGTTCCCGTCAAATATTAATTTTGCAACCGGCTGGCCGGGAAGGCCCAAAAATTCAATTCGAAGCCGACCATCTGCCGCCCCCAGCCAGGCTGCGCGTGATGTACGGGACCTGCCTGAATCCCAGACACTGACCTTGCCGATCCCCTTAAAAGATTTAACCGCATCATTTCTCTGTTCAAGGATTGAAAGGAACCTGATCACTTCAGGAGGTGCTTTTTGAAACTCGAACCCGGCGTCCCTTTTTACCATATTATAACAGGCAGGCAAAAACAGGATTGTCATCAGAAAGGCAAGCCGACGTTTTGCATTCATCGAAGCTTAAAACCCTTTCTGATTCAGTGAATCAATTTTTTCCCGCAAACCTTTTTTATCCTTATCCTCCACCTGAAGTGCCCGTTCGTAATATTTACGCGCCTTTGCCGGATCGTTCATTTGAATATAAATATCTCCCAAATGCTCTAAAACGACCGGATCATCAGAAATGAGTTCAACAGCCCGTTTAAGCTGAAGCAATGCTTCTTCATAAAGACCCTTTTTAAAATATACCCACCCGAGACTGTCAATGATGTAACCATTATCCGGTTTATATTCCAGGGCCTTTTTAATCATGGTTTCGGCTTCATCCAGTTTAATCCCTTTATCTGCGTAGGTATATCCCAGATAATTCAATGCATCCGCATGCTCCGGATTCAACGCGAGAACGGCTTCCATCTGTTCTATGGCCAGATCGGTTTTACCCTGCCGGTCATAAATAACGCCTAACTCAAACAGCAGATCCGCACTCTCCGGATCAATCAGAAGCCCTTCCCGGATTAACTTGATGGATTCTTCGGTCATTTCCTTTTCTTTATAAAAGGAACTCAAATAAGGAATTAATTCCAGCTTCGCCGAGTCAGGGGCCTTGGTCATGGCCTCCTTTAACACCTCAATTCCCGTGTCAAAATCATCATTTTTATAATAAATGATGGCCATGTGTATCAGGGCGTTCTGATAAAACCGGGTATCTGATTTGACGGCTTTAAAATTTTCAAGGGCCAGGTCCATGATGCCTTTTTCATAATAAACAACAGCGGTTGCATAAGCAATCTCGGAACTTTCCGGGGCACCTTCCGACATACCGTTAAGGACAATAACGGCATCATCGGCCCGCTTCTGGAGTATCAGATATTGCAATACGGCTCCGACCACATTGGGATCACTTACACTCCTTTCGCCCAAATCTCTTAAAAGGGACCCGGATTTAACAGCATCATTTTTATTATACAAAAGCCCCAGTTCGATTGCGGCAATAAAATTGTCCGGATTCCGGTCAAGGATTTGCTCGTACATTGTTATTATTTTCTGTTTCTGTTTGGTTAACCGGTAGATCTTAACCAGTTCAAGACGGGCCTCATCCAGTGATGGAGCGAGTTCAAGGGTCTTTAAAAACGATTCTTCCGCTTTATCGTAGTCGGCTTTGACACCATAAATTTCTCCGATATAATAATATCCCACATAATTATCGGGAAATTGGTCCAGCATTTTTTCATATACCCGAAAGGCGTTATCCATATCTCCTTCCGAAAAATACATTTTGCCCAAAATCTGATAAACGCTTTTCCGTTTCGAATCAATTAACAGTACTTTTTCATATATCGGTTTTACATCCGCTTCTTTATTTAACGTCTTTTTTATTGTTGCTGACATCACCAGGGCATCCACCGACTCCGGATCTTTCGCAAGGATCTCTTCAACGACACTTAAGGCTTTTTCATTCTCTTTTTTGTGGAGATATAAAATTGCCAGTTCTTTTTTTAAAAATAACGATTCAGAATCCTTTTCCATTGCCAGTTTCATAAAATAAATGGCATCATCCAAGCGCCCGCGCCCTCTGAAAATCTGAGATTCCATGAACAAATAATAGCTGTTGCCGGAACTGCCGTCTTCTCCGGCCTTCTGCGGGCTTATTACCTGATCGTCCATATAATGGTCTTCAGGCGCCCCTGATTTAACCTTCTTCAGACCACACCCTACAAGCATAAAAATAAAACAGATTAAAACAGCTAACGTACCAATCAACTTTTTCATTTTTTTGTCCCTACTCATATAAATCAAAGTCCGGGATCTCTTCTTTGAAAAACGCCTTCATCTTTTTAATTATGTTTTTTTCAAGCTGGCGAACCCTTTCTCGTGAAATACTGTATTTATCGCCGATATCCTGTAAAGTTAACGGCGTGTCTGTAAATATCCGCTTATCAAATATCTCAAGTTCCCTTTCTGTTAATTGTGTTCTGAATATCCCCACATTTTCCTGTAAAAGGGTTTCGATTTCCTTCTTGGCGACCTGGCTCTCAATGGACGCATCACCGGAACTCAAAAACGCTCCTCTTTCAGTATCAGAATCTTCTCTCAGCGGTGCATCCAGGGAAAGGTCCCATCCGTCAAGCCGCTGGTCCATTTCCATAACCTCCTTTTCGGAAACACCCAGCCTGTCCGACAGGAGTTGGGTATGCGGAACAAACCCTTCATCAATTAATTTCTGCTTCTCTTTTTTAAGCTTGAAAAAAAGTTTACGCTGCCCCTGGGTGGTTCCAATTTTTACAAGCCGCCAGTTGTCCATTATGAACTTTAAGATATATGCTTTTATCCAGAAAGATGCATAATAAGAAAATTTAACATTTTTGTACGGATCAAATTTCTGGACCGCATGCATCAGTCCAATATTGCCCTCCTGAATAAGATCCAGCAGATTTTGCATCCACACACGTTGAAACTCCAGCGCAATCTTTACCACCAGTCTTAAATTGGAAGTCGCCATGATAAACGCCGCCTCTGAATCGCCCTGCTCGGTGATTCTTTTGCCAAGTTCGATTTCCTCTTCCCGGGTAAGAAGTCTGTATTGATTAATTTCAGATAAATAACGCTGCAGCGGATCATATTCAACAAGGCTTTTACCACTGCCTGCCTTTGTTTTTGTCTTTGTCTGACCTACTGATAACTTATTGATATCTGAATTATTTTCTTTACTGTCGCCCTTATCTCGGCTTTTACTTTTTTTCTTTGGATTACTCATTATGATATCAACCATCAATTTTTTATTATTTCAAATCATAGCGTTTAAATAAACTCACGCTATCACGTTCCGTTTAAAAATTTTAAACGCTCAATTTTGGTATTACAATGCTTATATTGATAAATTACAAGTAGCAATTACTAAATTTTCAATTTAAAAACAGTATATTTTCAGTATGCTTGTTAATTTAATTTTTATATTATATTTGATATGGACAAAAAAAACAAATCATGATATTTGAAATTTTTTTTACAAAATGCGCCTGTAGCTCAGCTGGATAGAGCAACGGACTTCTAATCCGTAGGCCGGGGGTTCGAGTCCCTCCAGGCGTGCCACTATATATAAAGGGTTTATGCAACATGGCAAAAACCCTTTTTTATTTTTAAGCAATTTTGGACCAACATGGGACCAAAAATAACCACCACAATAATTTTTAGATTATCTATAATGAGTATGTCTGATTTACCTTCAATTAAATGACCGGTGCTTTCTTTTATTCTTGCCATACAAACAAACTACACCATCC
The DNA here is from genome assembly GCA_014237465.1 of Desulfobacteraceae bacterium. GTDB lineage: Bacteria > Desulfobacterota > Desulfobacteria > Desulfobacterales > Desulfosalsimonadaceae > SURF-3. Next base: position 27,989 of record JABZFM010000020.1, read on the forward strand.
TTCACCTGATCGTTTAAATTTCAGCCTTTGACGAAGCTGTTTCCTGCTCAAAAAGCGTTTTAAGTGCATAAACCACCAGTGAAGATTTATTTTTACGCGGGAACCGGAAAAGAAGTTCATCCAGTTGCTTGACAGATTCCGCATCAAGCCAGACGGTTAACGACTTTCCACCTGACTTTTTCTTCTTATCCCGCCATGATTGCACCCGTTCTTTTGGCAACGCTGGCACCTTGATTTTCCCGCGTGTTTTTGTGTTATATGTCGGCATTTAACCACCTATAATTATTGCGTTTTTATTTCAAACTCCACTTTTGATTAAAAAAGTATGCTTATTTGAGTCGCAAACTCCACGTTTTTTAAAATTTAAAACCTTAAAATACTGTAAATTATCAACGAAAATATTTATAAACTCCTATTTTTATTAGAAATATTGAATAAATATTCAAAAAGTTTACATAATGTTCGTTATCAGACGTTAATTTAATGCTTGATATCAGTGTATTCATGACAAGTTGATAAAGTTCCTGTTACCTTTTATGGTGGAGCTTGTTTTTTTCCATTTTTTGAAATCTTTCTCCACTTTCTATATTAGCACAATTATTCTTTTATTTCTTCTGGGCTTTTTTCCACCTTTTTAAATTCGTGAACGTTTCCGCCTTTTTTCTTTTCAGCGATAATTTTCGCCATTTCAAAGGCGGTATTATCCTGGGCCTGGCAATACCTTTCAAACGCCCGGTTCGTGTCATGGCCAGTTGCTTTTTTCGCGTTGTCCCGGCCAGCGATTCGGGCAAGTTCGGTTGTTGTGGTATGGCGTGTGCCGCCGTAAAGATCCAGGCCGGAAATATTTAACGCCTCACAAGCTTTAATCCACCATTTATAAAGATATTTTTCCCCGAAAATCGATTCCGCCTTACAGCCTTTTATGCCGTCAACATGCCTGAAAAACGGCATATTCGGAAGCCCTGAGCGCTCGTTTTTCAGGCTTTTCCATGTCACGGCATGCTCTGGTATTAACTTTATGACCTTAAATTTGTTTTTTTTCTTTGTGGGCGTGTGAATCGTGATTGTCGAGAATTCCGGGTTAAAATCCGCTTCAGCAATCCGGCGCAAATCATCGGGCCTTAATTCCGGATAGGACGCCAGCAGTTCAACACCGAACCAGATTTTTTTATTAACATGATATGTTAATCTTTTTATTTGATCCAGTATCAGGCTTTGCGTTTCAAGATCGGTATATTTTCGCCAGCCAAGTTCAAAATTGCAATCCGGCATTTCCGGAACCGGGATATTTTCACGCTTTTTCAGCCATGTAAAAAAGTCATTCAGGCAACTTTTTATATTGGACCGGGTTTTGTCGTTTCCTGTGGTGGCCGGGTCAAATAGAAAATCTTCAATCATGGCGAAATTAATAATTTTAACATTTGCTTGATGCCAGGCTTTAATGGCTTTGGCCATGTAATTATTCAGATTGTTCCATGATTTTGGTTTGACGGTTGATTTCTTGATGTTCAACCATTTTTCGGCCTGGGTCGCAAAGCCTAAAGGAAAATCTTTTTGATAATCGCGCTTGTTATACGTTTTTTCATCGGTTTTAAATCGAAGTCCGGTTAAAAATTGCATGGCGGCGTCAATATTATTTTGAAATCGCTTGCAGATATCGCGGCCAAAACGGACATAATAACCGCCGGCTGCCGGAACATTGCATTTTTTACAAAAACAATTTCGGCCGCGCTCATTAAAAATCATTTTGCCATGACAGACGGGACATTTCTGGCCTGTATATATGTTCCCCTTTATACAGATATCCTCTATGCTTGAGTTTATAATATTCATCATGCTGCCGTCTTTTGTTCTACCTGGCCAATAGCTTCTTTTACGACCGCTATCGGGTCGAACCTGCCCCCTTTAATTTGCACATAGCAGTCAACCATTCCACTACGTTAATCCCGTTTTTTATCGCCTGATTAATGGCCCTTTTTAATTTTTCGTCACCATAGAAATTCATTTCCTCTAAGCATTTTCTTTCTTCTTTCGTCAACGGGATTACCTTTCTGTGATTTTTTGCCATAGCAAGAATTCCCTCCAAAACATAAAGCCGCGCCAAGATTGCCTCAGGGCCTCCCCTGACCATCAAAAGAATAATGGAATCTCAACGCAGCTTTTTTTTAATAAATTTTTCATAAGGTATTTAGGCTTTTTAATATCGTATGCGGTAAACTGCACGATGTCAAGTCGTTTTACCTATTATTTTAAATAGTTATATCCAAAAAGGTTCCATAATCGGTTCCCTTTTGGGAAATTAAAAGTCAAAAAACTATTAATTGCTACCGGGCTCATTTAAACCACCTTCGATTATTCCTTTTAGCCATGCTGGTTCAGAGGATACTGATGGCGCTGATGGGTTGTTAATCACCTGAAAAGTCCTTTGAATTTTTTTTATTAAATCAAAAGAATAAGTAGCGTCACAGTCAGGCCCAGGCTTAGGGGGGGCATTCAGAATATTAATAAGAGGGTTTTTGAGCTCAGGAAAATTTGCATATACAACGCCATATAGAAGATTGAGAAGCATAGCCACGCTGTTGGTATGCCTGTTAGAATCGTGTATCTTATCTATTATTTGCTTTAAAACAGGCTCAAAAGCCTTAAGTCGGGAGTTGAAATCATGAATTTTACATAATATATTTTTTAAATCAGATTTGTAAACATCGTCAGCCATCAACTACCTCCCTTTCAAACTATACAAATTACAAAAGCTCCATAAGGTTCGTGTTTGTGTTAAACTGATCCGCTACAATGTCGCCAAGAACATTACCGTCAACAACAATTTGCTGATTTCCGATCTTGTCAATCAATCCCTGAAACCCAAAAACTATTGACTGGTTAATCGTACCTAAAAGCTGGTTTGAGGCTTCAAGTTCGCGGCTCATGGTTTCAGAAAAAATATTAATGCTTTCAAGCTGCGTAAGCGTTGCGTTTTCTTTTTCTTCAACAGAAACATTTAAATCTTGAAGGTGCCCGGTCACAGCATCCACCCGGTTGGCATAATCCGCGCCCCAGGCCGTTGACGCTGCCAAATATTCAGGAATATAGGAAAGATATTTTTCGATTGCGCCCGGATCGCCGGTTTGCATGGCCGTTGAATACAGGCTTGAATAATAACCGTGAATCAACTCTTTTGACTGAACAGGTGCCAGGCTGCCGCCGGTCAGGTCAAAAAGCATGGAATCAATCGAGTCTGAAGACTGAGCAAGGCCAATCGCCATTTCATCCAGCCCGGCAGTCATGTTTTCCAGTGCGGAAACCTGTTGATTAAAAATATCAAGGGATTGCTCATAATAAGCTTTAGATCCGGAATCTAAAGACGCCATATCCTTACCAAGGTTGACAAAAACCTTTTTCCAGTCATCAGGTGTCCGGCCGGCGTCCTCTCGATTGCTAAAAAACGTGGTCAAAACGCTTAAGCTGTCATTGGCTGCCGCGCCGAATGCCGCACCTTTGGCCGTTGCAATATCGGATATCAGATCAACACTCGTGACCCCGGCTGAAATTAATTGATCTTCAAACCCGGAAAACTGCTCTTCAATTACTTTAAAAGTCAGGCCCAAAGCCGTTGTCTGATCATTAAATCCGGCAATATATGCCGAAATATCACCGTAAATATCTTTTTGTTTGTCGGCAAACTCCGCTTCTGTCTCTGTTTTGATTCTAAGATATTCAGCCTCGACATCAGCTAATTTCCGGCGCTGTTCTGCCGACATTTCCGATGCATCGCCCAAAAGCGCCTCAACTTCCAGTAAATCTTTTGCATCAGACGCCCAAACGCCTAACGTGTCCTCAACGTCTTTAATCGCTTTTTTATAATCCGTTAATTTCGAATCATCAAAACCGGCAATTGCCTGGTCAACGTTTTCAACCAGGCCAACCGCGATTAAGTCAATTTGTGCAAATGATTCTTCTAAAGAAGCCACGATCCCGGCCGCGACTTTTTCGGTTTGCACCGAAGCGTTTGAATCTGCGGAATACCAATCAAGCCGGTTTTCCGGAATTTCCGGGCTAATAAGCTTGTTTGCTTTTAATGCGTCAATCAGCGCCCCGGCGTTTGTTGTCGAATCTTTCATGATATTATAAAATTCAACAAACCCCAATTTATCCCATAGCGTGCCGATCACATCGCCGGTTTCTGATTTGTCAAAATCGTAAGCCGTGTAGCCCTTGTCTTTAACTGCATATTCCCCAGCCAAATATCCGATTCCAGGGACAAAACCCAATGATTGCGCTATAGGTTCTGCAAATTTCTGATACCATTCACCCTCCCGCTGTTTCATGCCTTCTGGAATTCGGAATTCTTCTGCAAACGGAAAATCCTGGCCCGGTATAATGTCTTTAAAAATCCCCTCTTTCATTTCCCGCTGGGCAATTGCTAAATCAGACGTGCCCCGCACCTGATCAAGAATTGATTGCGTGTTTTTTTCTAAAGCAACGATAAGATCATCAATGGAATCCACGAGTAAATCTAAATAGGACGGTTCGTCATCACCGCCGAAAAGCCCGCCCAGCATCCCGCCGGCTGATCCGCCCAACGCTGCGCCCATGGGTCCACCGAACATAAACCCGGCACCCATACCTAAAGCGGTTCCGCCCATTTGGTACTGATTATCTGATTGTGCCGCCTGCATGGCTGCCTGAGCCATGCCCAGATAACTCATAGTCGAATCTTTTTCCATCTTCGCAAAGCCGTCCGCCCAACCGAACTCCATGATATTGGCAGTAAAACGGTTCGCCCAAATACCGGACAAGGTGTCGGCAAAACTCGTGAAATAATCTTTAAAACTATCAAGCTCGCCCGTTAAACCGTCGGTCATAAGCCCCGACCATTCTTGATGTATCGAGCGTGTAACTTCGCGGTTGAGTTCGTCAAGATTGAAAAGAGAGTCTTCAGCCATAAACATCGCCGCATCATGCATGATCTTAGCAGCGTTCGCCTGATCATCCATAGACATAAAATCCATGAATTGTTTTGTTTGAGCTTTGCTGATTTCGTAGGGATCGAAAGCTTTTTTAAGAGTATTTGTTATTTTATTAACAGAATCTTTTATTTTTTCTTCTGTTTCCTCAACTTCGTTCCCTATATCCTCAAGAGCTGAACGAATACCTGTTCCGGGTAAAGGCGCTGTTAAAATATCAGTAATATCATCAAGGCCGTGATTTACAGCATTGGTTAAAAAAACCATCCGGTCATAAACATCTTTGCCCATACCGGTTAATGGCAACAATTCAATGTCACCAAGCTTTGGTATTTTATTTGACAGTTCAATAACAGCATTAAGTGCCCGGATTGGGGCGTTATAAATAGCATCGGCAAACTGGTATGCTCCAAGTTGCATGGACTGAAAGCCAACCGCTATAACTCTCCCCGCCACTTGGAACTCACGTTTTAACCCTGCACCGGCATCAATAAGGTAGCTAACCGCCGTTGCGCTTTCTATGGCGTACCCGCGCAAATCCTGTTTTAAGAGTTCGTCGTTTGTCTTCACCCAATTATTAAATTCAGAAGTCAATTGAGTGGCAACGGGAAGCAAGCTTATTCCAATTGCAGTTGAAATATCGTTGATATTCGCATGTAATTTTTTTTGCTGATTCGCGTAGCTGTCCGAGGTTCGAGCCATATCTCCGACCGCGTCCGCGCCCTCACGCATTATAATATTATAGATCGCCTGGGCTTTATGCGCGTCTGTGATTTGTTTTTTTGTTTTCGCAAGGCCCAGGCGATAAGCTTCTTGCTCGACTTTAGCGGCCTTAACGTTAATGCCGTATTTCGCCATAGTTTCAGAGCTGCCCTGCAAAGCAGATTGGATATCTCTGACGACTTCGGACGTTTCCCGATTGTTAAAGGACCCTAAATCAGCGGCCATTTTCACAAACTCATACGATAACTTCCCGGCCACTTCTCGAAGCATCCCGGTCGGAACAAGCAAATCTTGAATAGATGAAAGATATTTTTTTGATTCAGTTTCTGACATTGCAAAGGCGGCTTGCATCGTATCGGACCAATTTTCAGCACTGGCAGTCATTCCACGAAAAACAACGTCAAACTTTCCCTGCGTTTCTTCTAAATCAGATGCAAGGCCGATTGTTTTTGAACCGAGAGCAGCACTCACAGCGACAACGGCACTACCTAATAAAACAAATGACTTTGTGACTTTCCCGACGTGATCAACCGCTTTCTTGCCAAAGTCGTGTGTTTTGCCTTCTGCTGTGTTTATGTCTTTTTTATACTGGCCGGTTTTTGCCCTGACCAGTACATCAGCGGTTCCTAATCTCATTTTTATACCTCCGTATTCTCTAATCCTCAATACATGACAAATCGATCTTTATCGTTTCCGGTTCATAATCTGATCATAACACTTTATTATTCCACGTATAATCTAAGTGAAGATTCAGAGTTTTCCATACTTTCAAGACAATGGCCTGTGATTCCTTTTCAATTTTCAGCGCCGGATGAGCATGACCAACACCGCTTCTACCGGTTACGGTTATCATATCCTCAGTTGCTAAAATTTTCCGCGCTGCCGCTGCCCGGTCCAGTGCTTCAAGCCCTGTTTGAAACAATGCCAACCGTCCAGGTGATTTAATTATTTTCCCGGCATATTCGGTCCATAATTCTTTTGATCGTTCGCTAAGATGATCCGGCATATCTGGTATTTTCCAATCTGATTTCATTTTCCACCTGCAACTTTTATATTTTTTATTTTTTTACTTTCATTTTGACACAGCGTGCGCGACCCTGCCCATACGGTCTACGAAAGTTCAGGCTGTGCAAACTTTACCCGCCCTCCCCTGCCTGTCATGAATTCTTTCATGACACGACACACAAACAGCTAAAAGATTTTGCCATTTGTTATTTTTAGGGTCCTCGTCAATATGGTGGACTAAAGCGCTCCGCTTCGTGTCGCCTTCCTTTAAGCATACTTCACAAAGAGGATAACGCATTAATTTATTCGCGCGGATCTTCTGCCATGCCCTGCCATACCCACGACTTGACGCTGATCCTCGGCGCTGATCATAAACACGTGTTAGTTTTTTCTTCGTTGTTGAAAGCTTTACCTCACACTCCGGGCAATACTTCGCGGGATCTTGAATTAACACCCGCTTACATTTTGGGCACGGTCTTTTCGGTGCGTCAGCCATGGTTATCCCTCCCGGAGACTTATTTTTTCCTGCATCTCTTGTTGTCTTTGAGTGGTATTTCGAATGATTGCCCTTGCCATATCTATCTGAAGGCATCCACAGCTTTTGGTCTTTCTGTCTTTAAGTCGGTCACCACGAACAATAGTTTTGTTTCCACACCTGCACTGACACAGATGATATGTTCCATTCTTTCGCTTGCCCCATTGCTTTAACACAGTGAGCTTCCCAAACCGCTTACCCCTTAAGCTCTTTTTCTGTCCTGCATTCATTTTTCCTTTCCTTCACTACATTATGCGACAATATTTCAATTATCCGGCTGCCCTCTTCTGATATCGATTGAACTTGTTCTGGTGTCATCCCCCTGCTGTTGTCGGCCATGGTTATGAGTTCGGCTAAACGATTTGAAAATTCGCTTATTCTTGGATCTGATTTTGTATTCGCAATATTCGCAATATTCGCAATTTGGTAGGGAGTGTTCTTAATTTGCGAATATTGCGAATATTGCGAATAGGTTTTTATATCTGAAACCATTTGAATGATTCCCATATTTTCACGCCAACCCATCAGAACCACCCTCTAATAATTTTAGGATTAACGATACATTTGAATGATGGACGGGCACCCGTTTTTATCTTATTTACTCGTATGAGGTTGCGTTCTTCTAAAATATCTAATGCCGGATTCAGGTTCCCCATTTTCCGGAAGTGTCCCTTCAAAGCCTCAAAGCAATCACGTTTCGTAAAACCGTCAAACTGATTACGTTCAATCCATGACCATATACGGCGGGCTGCTTGCAATTCTGAGTCTGCCCCCATCAGGTCAAAAACGATTTTGGCATGACCGGCAAAAATTGAAACCAAGTTTAACGCCTTGGTCATGGTTGCCAGTGATATGGGGGCGCCATCGACGATATAAGTGGCTTCCGCGCAATGAAGCAACCCAGCCAGACGAATAGCTGCCCCAGGTAATTTACCGGCCCAGTCCCGCATAAACTCAAAATCATTGCCATCCTGAAGCTGAATCTCAACCGCTTTTGCAAAATCAAACCATTCGGAATATGCTTCTTTTGATAATGTTAATTTTCGTAAATGCAGCGTTCCGTCGTCATGGTATTGAATCTCAATATCAAGCAACCTTTGGATTAACTCATGATATGCTTTTATTGTGTTTTTTGGGATATCGGGGGTTTGTAGCTTTCGATGTCCTAAAAATGATTTTGGAAGAAAATATAAAGGTCTTGCGAGTAGTCCACGGCCACGAAAACCCGGCATATCAGCTATTTTGTGTAAAACGTCCGGCTGTGGGCTTAAACCTAAAGTCAATGCCGGATGGTTTAAAATAACAGGTTCCCGGCTTCCACGGTCAACCCGTACAGAATCCCCCGCATGTCCTTGAAGAAATAAATCTAAGTTGGGCACTCCCTTAGAATAACGCCCGGCCATAATATCAAAAATTCCGCCTTCAGAGGACAAAAGCGCCATTGATTCATTATATCTGGACATCATTGTTCCTAAATGTTCCGGTGTTATATCTTGCGCCCACACCCGGGGGGAAACGAGTTCCGGCTTAATAGATTCTTTGGTTTCGGAAATTTCTTTTAAAATTTCACTCCGCTTAGCTGAATCTTTTTCTTTCGCATATAAAGCCCGAAGAATTCCTATGCGGGCTTCTTTTGCTTTGTTTTCTTCCAAACGTTCATCAATTAGAGCTTTACATTCGGCTGCTTTTTTTGATTCCCATTCGATCAATGGCTTAACCATTTTAGATTGAACCGCTGATTTCCGGTTCCCAGATTCAAGGGCTACAACCGTCCAAATTGCTAATGATTCATAATATCCAGGCTTGACTCTCACTTTGAATTTATTATGAATTGTGGCGGCCACTACCGGAAGAATCAGACCGACTGCGAGTTCAATAGGCGTTTCTGTTGAATCAGAAACAGCCCGGCACATTTTACCTATCACTCCCGGCAAAACATCCGGCGGCATGATCGGCGGTTCTTTTTCGGATAATGAAACAGGGGGTTCCCAAGCGTTTACTTGTTCGAAGACATCCTTGACCGCTTCAATTCCTTGCTTGACGTAAAGGTCGTTAAAGTCACTGTCAATCGGGGAAATGATAACTTTTGCATTAATTGCCCTGGCTGCCCGTTCTGCAGCTTCACGTCCAGAATTTTTCCTGGTTCTGGCTTCAATTGATAAATCATTGTCAGCGGCAATCGTTATCGGCCTGGCCGGATATTTTGTCTTGATTAATTTTGCGACTTTCGGAAGGTTCCCGGCATTAAAAGCGCAAAAGACGGTTGCACCGGTTGCCTGGTGGCAAGTTGCACCAGTAGAGAACCCTTCACAAATCAAAATCTGATCACTCCCCAGGATTTCAAAAAATAAGCCGTCACGCCTGCCGAATTTTAATCCTTTTTTCTTGGCGCCTTTTTGCTTTGGTATGCGCTCGACATTCCAGATCACACCGTTTTCATCCAGCATCGGCACCAAAAGCACGCCACGTGATTCCCTCAAGAAATGAGATTTTACTTTTTTATTTTTTAAATATGGGTGATCCTCTACAGGCTTTGCGTTTTTCCAAATTTTCTGTGCTTCTTTTTTGGTTTTTTCCTGGTTAATTTTTTTCTGTTTTTTACGAGCGTCGGAAATAATCGCCTGCTTTTCCTGGTAGGCTTTGCGCTGTTCATAGGTCAGGCTTGACGCCTCAACACTACACCACTTCCACTTGTCGCCTGTTTTCCAATTCCCGAAACCCGCGCCGCTGATCTCGCCCAAATGAAAAACATACCACCCGGCCTTATCGCCTTTTTTATCGATGTCAAAGCGGTACAATTTGCCGTCGGTTATAACTTCCCCAGGCGTCAAGCCATGGTCAGACATAAAAGATAAAAAACTTTCAACAGGATCTTGTTTTTTCATTGACGCGGCCGGCGGTTCGTATTGCTCCGATGTCTGTTGTCTTGCAGTGTTGAAATTAAGCATTATCCGCCGCCTATGCCGCTTTTTTTGTGCTGGTCAAAGAGTCCAACCAGTCAACAAGGTCCGCGCGCCGGATCGCCGGATATTTACCAATGTTAAAAATTTTTTGGGTTAGTTCTGGTTCTGCGTCCCGCCCGGTAACGCGGTTTCTAAAGCCCTGTTTTGAATAGGGGAAACCTGATAAAAGTTTCGGCGTCATGTGCTTTAAAAGAATAGGGTCCGGCCAGGCATTTTCTTGTGCGATTTCTTGCCAAAGGGAATATTTTTCTAAGTTTGTTCTTTGCTCAGGCATTGGTTTCCTCCTTATGGTTAAAATAAAAAAGCCGTAACAAAGGGATCAAACCCGATGTTACGGCTCCAGAATAAGAAGTATGAAAAATTATTTCAAATTAATATACATTAAAATCAATTATTTATACACAAATAGACCTATTTGTGTATAATTTTATGCTTTTGATCTCGTAATTTTTCTTTTGCCTGTTTATGGTAATGTTCTAATGTACGTTTTTTTATGTCTTTAAACTCTCTCTGCCCATTTATTTTGAAATAAATAGTCTCATCCTGAACATAAATTTCTGAATTATTTTCAACATAACGCTTTTCATTGGTATATTTTCTAAGTTTTTCATAAATACCTGCAGCAGACAAAGACGAATTTTTTAATAAACTTTTATATACAAAATGATAAAGCGGTTTATTTTCTCTCTTCTGATTTTCTTTATTCTTCTCAAAATCCGTTTTTTGTTTTTCTTCCTTTTCTTTAAAGGCTTCCCTTTCCCAAAATACCGGCTGCAATAAAGCAATTCTCAAACCCTTTTCCAAATCATCAGCCCCTTTCAATAAATCGTCAACAAGCTCTTTTTGGGGTTTATCCTGACAATCTTGACATATTACAGGTGGGTTTAATTCTTTCTGTAAGCTTGATTGATTCGGGCAAGAAGAGCACGGTAATCCTTCTTTGATGAAAAAGGCTATTTGCAATACTTCCACAAAAGCCTGTGCAGCAGTATCCTTTTTTATGAAGGCATTTATGTGAAGCGTATCGCTTACGCTTTCACATTGTTCTGTTATAAATTGATACTCTTTATCAAAGTCAACCATGGCTTTTTTCGTCACCATGATAATTTTCTTAAGCCGGTCTTCAACCAGTTCCCATGACTGCTCTTCAATGCTCTGTTTTAATAGTGGGATTATATAATATGATATTTCTGTATCCGTTTCTGGAAATTTTAAATTTGAGGTTTTAGGCATTCCGCCCCCTTTGCGGTCCCTGGTGGATGATCCCGGCCAGCCTGCCAGGGTAGCAGGTTTTCAGCGTACGGTGATCAGGCCGCCGCCTATGCCGGGAAAATGAAAATTTATTTCTTGTCGGTCATGGGTATAACGTCCGCGTTCTGCTTGCCGGTAGCATCATTAAAAACCGTTGTAACTGCCCGAAGGTTTGCCGGTGCAAGGTGACTATATCGTTCCGTTAATGCCGCTGTTTTGTGTCCAAGCAACCTTTGAACCGTATATAACGGCGTGCCTGCCTGTACCAACCATGAAGCCGCTGAATGTCTTAAACTATGAAATGTGAATTTCTGCCTTCGGTCTGTTATTCCGTCATTCAACCCGGATTCTTCAACAATACGGTCAAATGTTCTGGATATATCGCTGATCTTCCGGCCATTGTGGCCAGGAAAAACAAAAGGTGTTTGTTCCACTGCCGCTGTCCGCTGCCGTCCTTCCAACATGGTTTTAATTGCATCACTCATATAAACGTGACGGGAGTCCGCGTTTTTTGTATCCCGGAAAGTTATTTGTCCGGTGTCTGTGTCAACATCAGTCCATTCAAGGGAAAAAATTTCACCCGCCCGGGCACCAGTATGCAACGAAAACAGGCTCATGTCATGCAAATCAATATTTCTGGATTTTAGCAGATTTAAAAGGTGGTCGGCTTCATCAACTGATAGGAACCGCAACCGCTTATTATCGTATTTGATCCGCTTGACTTTTTTTGCCGGGTTCGGTCCATTAAAAAAACTATGGTCAATGGCATAATTAAATATCTGTCTGATCATCGCCATCAAATATTCAATAGTCCTCGGCGCGCGTCCGGCGTCCAGCATCTTTTTTTTGATCCGTTCAAGGTCTAAAAGACAAATACCTGACAAACGTTTCTTCCCAATAGAAGGCAATGCCCATTTTTCTATTGATATCCGTTCGGTGGTGACAGACTTGGCCGTCTTTGTGGATTTTGCAAGCTCAAGATATTTCGGCCATACGTCGGCAAAGGTAATATTGTTTGTGGCCGCTTCCCGTTGTGCTGCTTCCACTGCTTCCCGGCGTGCTTTTTCCATAGCTCTTTTTTCAGACAAGCTTTGCGGTCCTTCGCCTTTGCGGATATTCCGCTTGATCTCTGACAGCCGTTCTATGGCAATTGCCTGGGTGATCCCGTCCGTACTTGCCCAACCTAAGGATTCTTGACAGCTCTTGCGGTCTTTACGGTATCGAATCATAAAATACCGATCCGGTTTTTTCCCGTGCTTCCGTGTTGGATGTTCCCGGTATCTGATCCCAGGGACCGACGTTGAAAACCATTTTCTTGACATTATTTTGACCTCTTTTTTTTTATCCGTAGGTAACTTGGGACCAATATGGGACCAAGTTTTTCCTTGAAAAGGCATGATTTAAAATTATGGCTTATGAAGCATAATAAATATAAATACCTCAAATGTCAATATAAAAATGTTTGTTCGTGAAGATAGGTGATAGGCAAGTTATCTGACTTCTAATCCGTAGGCCGGGGGTTCGAGTCCCTCCAGGCGTGCCACTATATATAAAGGACTTGCCGGGAACTGTTCCGGCAAGTCCTTTTTTTGATTTTCTGATTCCTGATTTTACCAGCACCCACCACTGCTTCACGTCATTTTTGATGCTTAGGGTTTTGTGAACCCTTATATTAAGCATAATAAATCTTTGATATTTATTCAATATAATTACACTCAAACAGTCAAACCCGAATCCCTGATTTATTCTAAAATGTTCAACCAGCTGAAATGATGGTTGTGTTTGACAAAACCATCAAGTTAATTTATTTACCTGTATCATCACAAAAAAATTCTAAAGATTCCATGGAGGGGAAAATATGACCTACAACAATATACTTTTTGAAATCAATGATAATATTGCCACCGTCACCATCAACCGCCCCAAATCATTAAATGCACTCAATACGGAAGTATTGAATGAAATTTTTCAGACAGTTGAATCTGTCGCCGCCAATGAAGAGATCCGGGTCCTGATCCTGACGGGAAGCGGTGAAAAAGCGTTTGTCGCCGGAGCAGACATTACGGAACTGGCTGAATTAAATACCCTTCAAGCCAAATTTTTTGTGGCAAACGGTCATAAGACCATGGCAGCGCTTCAGGATCTTGCAATTCCGGTCATTGCCGCTGTTAACGGATTTGCATTAGGCGGCGGACTTGAATTGGCGCTTTCATGTGATTTTATTTACGCGTCTGAAAACGCAAAATTCGGACTTCCTGAAATCACCCTGGGGCTTATCCCCGGATTTGGCGGCACCCAGCGCCTTTCCCGCATTATAGGAAAAAATATGGCAAAGGAAATGATTTTCACCGGTAAGATGATTTCCGCACAAGAAGCATCTCAAATGGGATTTGTCAATTTGGTCGTACCAGCCGAAAAACTCATGGAATCGGTCACCAAAACAGCCCGGGCCATCGCGTCTAAAGGCAAAGTTTCTTTAAATATGGCAAAGCAGACCATTAACCAGGGGTTGGATGTGGATCTGCAGACGGGCTGCAAAACGGAAATTGACGCATTTGCCCTTTGCGTGGCCAGTGAAGACGCCCAGGAAGGGACCCGGGCGTTTCTCGAAAAACGAAAACCGGACTTTAGGGGGAATTTAAAAGGCTAAATTTGATAAAAGGAGACAAGGATGATTTTCAACATTGAATATGAAACAATGCCCAGGGAAGCGCTCGAAGCCATTCAGCTCAAGAGACTCCAGACAGTTCTCTCCCATGTTTATGCAACTGTACCATTTTATAAGAAAAAACTTGATGACGCCGGTATCCTGCCCGGTGACGTAAAAACATTAAAGGACCTGCAGAGAATTCCGTTTACCACCAAACAGGATTTAAGAGACAATTACCCGTTTGGAATGTTTGCTGTTCCCATGGCAAACGTGGTTCGCATTCATGCTTCATCCGGAACCACGGGACAGCCGACCGTCGTCGGCTATACGGCAAGAGACATTGATACCTGGGCGGAGCTCATGGCACGCGCCCTTTCCTCTGCCGGCGCCTCACGCGGGGATATTATTCATAATGCTTACGGATACGGACTCTTTACAGGCGGCCTGGGCGTCCATTATGGCGCGGAGAAATTAGGCGCCTCGGTAATTCCGGTTTCCGGCGGCAACACCAAACGCCAGGTCATTATCATGAGAGATTTTAAACCTACCATTCTGACCGCGACACCGTCCTATACCCTCCACCTGGCGGAAGCGGCGGAAGAAATGGGGGTTTCATTTAAAGACCTGCATTTTAAAGCAGGAATTTTCGGCGCAGAACCCTGGTCCGAGGATATGCGGCAGGAAATCGAACGAAAACTTAACTTAGATGCCATTGATATTTACGGGCTCAGTGAAGTGATGGGGCCAGGAGTTTCCATTGAATGCCGTGAGGCCAAAAAAGGCCTTCATATTTTTGAAGACCACTTTATTCCGGAAATCATCAATCCGGATACCGGAGAAGTGCTTCCGTATGGTGAACCCGGCGAACTGGTGTTTACCACCATTACCAAAGAAGCTTTTCCCATCATCCGTTACCGGACCCGTGATATTACATCATTAAATCCGGAACCCTGTGTCTGCGGCCGGACCCATGTGAGAATGAACAAAGTCAGCGGCCGTTCAGACGACATGATGATTATTCGGGGCGTCAATGTATTCCCGTCTCAAATTGAAAGTGTGCTGATGCAGGTTCAAGAAGTAGAGCCGCATTATCAGCTGATTGTGGATAGAAAAGACAACCTTGACACATTAACAGTCCGAGTTGAAATTGGTGAAAAACTATTCTCCGACGAAGTCAAACAACTCCAGCAGCTGGAAAATAAAATTTCAAAAGATATTAAAGAAACGCTGGGTGTATCCGCCAAGGTTCAGCTGGCTGAACCGAAATCCATTGCACGCAGCGAAGGCAAGGCAACCCGGGTGATTGATAATCGGAAAATTTGATGGCTTCGTAAAAAGTCCAACTTCTGCGTTGCGCTGCATTCTTCGTTTCTTCATAGTACGAAAAGTACGAATCATTACTCAGAATTTGCGCGTCTTGAATTTGGAGCTTTTTTCTTTGCCATCTGAATCTGACTTTTTACATGGGTGTCAAATTTAATGACTGCAGTAAATAATGCATTTTTAATTGTTTTGGTAAAGGAGGTAATCCATGCAAGCCGAACAAATATCAATATTTATTGAAAACAAAGCAGGTCGCCTGTCTGATGTTACCGGCATTCTGGCAAAGGCCGGTATCAATATCCGGGCCCTGGCCGTAGCCGACACATCCGATTTCGGTGTACTGAGATTGATTGTGGACGACAACGCGAAAGCAGAAGAGGTGCTTAAAAATTCAGGATTTACCGTCCGAAAAACACGCGTTGTTGCCGTAAAAGTTGACGACAATCCCGGCGGGCTCCACAGAATCCTCGAAGTTCTTAAAAACGCCCGGATCAATGTGGAATATATGTATGCCTTCATCCAGCAGAGCGGGGATAAGGCCATCATGATTTTCAGATTTGATCAAACCGAAGAAGCAATAAAGATTTTATTGGATAAAGGCGTCACTGTAGTTGATGGGAGTACATTGAGTACACTTTAAAAAAACACATGTTCCGATTTGAAATCAGCATAGAAACAAATTTTTTCATCAACCCACTTAAAAAGGAGAAAAATTATGTTATTAGTCAAACGATACCGTTCGATGATGATGATTTTATCAGTTTTGGCCATTGCATGCCTGCTGGTCGCATCGCCGGCAATTTCCGCATCAGGGAAAAAACCCTATAAAATCGGCGGAATTTTTGCCGTAACAGGTCCGGCCTCCTTTTTAGGTGATCCGGAAAAAAAATCCATGGAAATGGTCGTTGACCAGATCAATGCCAAGGGCGGTATTGACGGACATATGCTGGAAGCGGTGATCTACGACACGGAAGGCGATCCTTCCAAAGCGGTCATGGGCGTCAGTAAACTCATCAACAAAGACAACGTAATCGCCATCATCGGTCCCAGCAGGACCCCGACAACCCTGGCAGTCATGCCGATGATTCAAAAAGCGAAAATTCCTTTCATCAGCTGTGCGGCCGGCAATAAAATCGTACAGCCGATCGATCCCTGGGTATTTAAAACCGCCCAGAGTGATATTCTGGCGGTTGCCGCTATTTATGAAAATTTAAAATCAAAAAATATCAAAAAAATCGGCATTATCTCTGTTAATAATGCATTTGGTGAAAGCGGAAAGGAACAACTGCTTTCCCAGGCCCCGGCTTTCGGTTTAGCGGTTTCAAAATCCGAAACATATGGCGCTAAAGACACGGATATGACGGCCCAGTTAACCAAGATACGCCAGGATAATCCCGAAGCGATTGTTTGCTGGGGCACAAACCCCGGTCCTGCGGTGCTGGCAAAAAATATTCAGCAGCTTGGGCTGGATATTCCCCTTTACCAGAGCCATGGTGTTGCCTCTCCAAAATTTATTGAACTGGCCGGATCTGCTGCTGAAGGTATCATGCTGCCCACCGGAAAAATCCTGGTCGCCGCTCTTCTTCCAGACAGCGACCCCCAAAAAGAAGTTCTCAATGCTTACACCAGTGAGTATGAAAAAAAATACAAATCATCTGTATCCGGGTTTGGCGGATACGCATATGATGCGGTAAAGATTCTGGCAGCAGCCCTTAAAAACAGTAATGGAGATAAAGAAAAAATCCGTGAAGCACTTGAAAACACAAACGGTTATGTGGGCGTCAGCGGTATTTTCAACTTCAGCAAAACAGACCATAACGGCCTGAGCCCGGAAGCGTTTGTGATGGTCAAGATACAAGACAGCACTTGGAAATTGTTACAATAAGGGGATTAAGGTTTAAGATATAAGGTATAAGGTGTTAGGTATAAGGTATAAGGCTGAAGGCTGAAGAAACTGAAAACGGTTGCTCCGGGCAACAAATAACAAACTTTTCACCCTTCACGCTTCATGCAAAAAAACAAATTTTGACATTTCGCCGGCCATGGAATTGATTCCATGGCCGGAATTACATGCAACGCACTTATCTTTCCGTATAAATTATTGTTTTAACAATATTTTTTTCTAAAGACGGCTTAAATAAAATTTTCATGAGAATTGCGGGTTAGATCATGCAGGAGATTCTCCAGTATTTATTTTCCGGGATTACCAACGGCGCCATTTATGCCGTGATCGCCATTGGCTTTTCCATGCTCTATAATTCCACGGAACTCATCAATTTTGCGCACGGCGAATTTGTCATGCTGGGTTCTCTCTGCATGGTAACCTTTTTCGGTTCCATGCATTTACCTCTGGTGCCGGCAATTATATTAACCATCACGTGCGTAGCCCTTGCCGGGCTGGTGTTTGAACGCCTTGCCATTCGCTCGGTCAAGCATCCCGAGCCCATTGTATTAATTATCATTACTGTCGGGGCATCCATTTTTTTAAGGGGTATCGGGATGATCATCTGGGGAAAGGATGCTTACAGCATCCCTTCTTTTTCTTCTCACCCGCCTTTAGATATCGCCGGCGCCAAACTGCTTTCCCAGAGCATCTGGATCATTGCGATCTTTCTGGTGGCTGCAGTGGGCCTGCAGCTGTTCTATAAAAAAACGTTGACGGGAAAAGCCATGGAAGCCAATGCCATCAGTAAACGGGCAGCCTGGATTGTCGGGATTCCGTCCAAATTGATGGTCATGATGGCCTTTGGCTTGAGCACCGCCATGGGGGGGCTGGCCGGAGTCATTATCGCACCGATTACCATGAGCAGTTATGACATGGGAACAATGCTTGGATTGAAAGGATTCTGCGCCGCCATGCTGGGAGGGCTCGGCAGTCTTTGGGGCGCTCTGATCGGCGGATTTCTCCTCGGCATACTGGAAGCCCTCGGTGTTGGATTTGTCTCTTCAGGACTAAAGGACGCCACTGCTTTTCTGCTGCTTTTATTTATACTCTACGTAAGGCCCGGTGGTATTATCAGTTCTGCAGATGTGAACCGGTTTTAGAAGAAGGTGGAAGGCTGAAAGTGGAACGTGGAAGATAAAAACACAACGGCAGCGCCTTTAATTTCTTTTTGAGTAGGAAATATACAATTATCGGTTGAAAATTAATGACTTCAGTCTTCAGCCTAAACTCCTAAGCTGATTACAGCTTACAATAAACAATTTATCACCTTAGAAACAAATAATGACCAGCCACCAGACCCGAAACAGAATCTGCTATGCGGTTTTTTCACTGCTGATCATCGTCGCAGGTTATACCATTGAAAACCCGTATTATATTCAGGTGCTCACATTTATCGGTATCAACACCCTGCTGGCACTCGGGCTGAATATGCTGATGGGCTATGCCGGGCAGATTTCCCTCGGGCATGCCGCTTTTTACGGTATTGGCGCCTACGGCACAGCCATTTTAACCGTCCATTACAATTTATCTCCCTGGATGGCGCTGCCCGCCGCCATTGCTTCAGCAATGATCGTGGCCTACATCGTCGGCATCCCGACCCTTAAGCTGTCAGGATATTACCTGGGTATGGGGACACTGGGTTTTGGGATGATTGTTAATATCCTGTTCAGGGAATGGAGCAGTGTCACCGGCGGGGCATCCGGTTTTATCGGCATTCCGACCCTGGAACTGGGTCCGATTTCATTTTCTTCCGGACGGAATTATTTTTACCTGGTATGGGGATTTGTTCTCACCAGCTTTATTGTCTGTCAACGCATCATCGACTCCCGGATCGGCAGGGCTTTGCGGGCAATCCATGATGGCGAAAAAGCGGCATCCGCCGTCGGTGTTGATACCAGAAAACTAAAACTGCAGGTCTTTATACTCAGTGCGGCCTTCAGTGCGCTGGCCGGTTTTTTATATGCCCACCTGATATTTTTTATCAGTCCGGGCACATTCAGTTTTATTGCCTCCATCCGGATGGTCACCATGGTCGTCATCGGCGGTATGGCCAGTATCTGGGGATCGCTTCTGGGGGCATCGCTGCTGACACTGTTGCCGGAATGGCTTCATGCGTTTTCCGAATTTGAAATGGTGGTATATGGACTCATTCTCATGATTGTAATGATTTTTCTACCCAGGGGATTAACCCGGGGCCTTTTAGATATTTATGAACGGGCCGTAAAAAAAAATGACCGCTGAACATCCTTTACTTGAAATCAAAACTGTTTATAAGGCCTTTGGCGGCGTCCAAGCGCTAAGCGACATCACGTTTTCGCTCAATCCCGGGTCCATCACCGGCCTGATCGGCCCGAACGGCGCCGGCAAAACAACCCTTTTCAACCTGATCTCCGGGGTTTTTCCGGAGGACAAAGGCAAAATCGTATTCAGCAGAACAGATATAAAAAATAAAAAACCCCATAAACTGGTTGAACTTGGCATCTCAAGAACCTTTCAGAACGTTGAACTGTTTGATAGCATGACCGTATTGGAAAATATCCTCGTCGGGCAGCACACCCGGACCCGGTGCGGCATGTGGGGCAGCATCCTGCGCTTCCCATGGGTCGCTGCGGAAGAAAAAAAAGCCTATCACTTTGCAATGGAGCTGCTTGATTTTGTCGGACTGAATGGACACGCAGATAAAACAAGCGGGGACCTTCCGTTTGGCTGGCAGCGTTTGCTGGAAATAGCACGGGCCCTTGCATCTTCCCCCAAACTGCTGCTGCTGGATGAACCGGCGGCCGGCTTAAACATTGTAGAAACCATGCGGTTGGGTGATTTAATCAGGAAAATTCGTGAACAGGGAGTGACCATCCTTCTGGTAGAACATGACATGAGCCTGACAATGGAAATCTCCGACTGGATTGTGGTTCTGGATCAGGGGAAGAAAATTGCCGAGGGCTGCCCGCGAACAGTTCAGGCGGATGAAGCAGTAATTGCGGCTTATCTGGGGACAGCGGGGAATAAGGCTGAAGGATGAAGGTGGAAGGTGGAAGGTGGAAGGTGGATGGTGGATGGTTTGTTGAAAAAAACAAACATCGAACGTCCAACATTGAATGATGAATTAATCGGGTTGGCAAAACCATGCTGCGTATCAAAAACCTGAAATGCTACTATGGACGGATAATGGCCGTCAAAGGGGTCAGTCTTTCAGTCAAAAAAGGCCAGATCATTACATTAATCGGAGCAAACGGTTCCGGAAAAAGTACGCTTCTTGAGGCCATTTGCGGATTACTGCCGGGATGGGAAGGTGAAATCACTTATGAAGGGTTTCCCCTCAAAGGACTTGATCCCCCGGCTGTTGTCAAACATGGAATCAGCCTGGTGCCGGAAGGCCGGTTGATTTTTCCACCCATAAGTGTCCTGGACAATTTAAAGCTCGGCGCCTACACCATGTATCGGAAAAAGCAACATGCCGCAGTGAATCAGACCCTGGAGAAAACTCTGGATCTGTTTCCGATTTTAAAAGAACGGGCAAAACAGCCGGCAGGAACGCTTTCAGGGGGAGAACAGCAGATGCTTGCAATCGGACGCGCGCTCATGTCACACCCCAAACTGCTCCTTATGGATGAACCGTCCATGGGACTGGCTCCGCTGATTGTTGAAAAAATATTCCAGATTCTGGAAACATTGAGAAACGACGGAATAACCATACTCCTTGTTGAGCAAAATGCCCAGGCCGCACTCCGGATAGCCGATTACGGCTATGTTTTCGAAACCGGCACGGTGGTCCTCCAGGGACCGGCTTCAGAACTCCTGGCAGATCAGGAGGTCAAAAGAGCTTACCTTGGCAAAGATTACGGAGAATTTTATGATGATAAATGATGACTTTATTCGCATGAACCCTGAAGAAAAAAACCAGCTTCAGCTGGAACGCCTTCAAAGCACATTAAACCGGGCATACCGGAATGTCCCATTTCATAAAAAACGCTTCAAGGAAATGGGCATTGATCTGTCTCAAATTGAATCTCTGTCGGATATTGCCCGGTTGCCGTTTATGGAACGCCAGAACATCAGCGAGAACTACCCGTATAACCTTTTTGCAGTGCCCCTTCGGGATATTGTCCGGATTCATACCGCGCCCGGCACCACCCATAACCCCACCGTCAGCGGATACACTTCCCAGGATCTGTCAAACTGGCAATCCATTCTGGCAAGGGCGCTTCAGGCGTCTGAAATCTCTGTTCATGATATTCTTCAAATCACTTTAAATCCGGGACTGGCGAACTGGGGACGGGATTATAAATATGGCGCGGAAGCGATTGAAGCCAGTGTTATTCCGCATACGCCCATGTCCATTGAAAAAAAACTGATGGTGCTCAGGGACTACAAAACTTCCGCGCTCATCACAACCCCGTCTTCTGCGCTCCAACTGGCAAACTATGTCCGGAAAAATGAAATCAATATCAATGTCTTTGAATTAAAAACACTCATTCTTATCGGAGAAGCAATAGATGAAGACGACCAGCGATCACTGGAACAAGACCTGCATGTCATTGCCTGGGCTCATTACGGACTCAGTGAGGTTCCGGGCCCGGCAATTGCATTTGAATGTGATGCCCATGAAGGCCTTCATATAAATGAAGATCATTTTCTGCCCGAAATTGTGGACCCGGAAACCGGCAAAGTCCTGCCGGAAGGCCAGTCAGGTGAACTGATTCTGACAACCCTGACAACCCGGGCATTTCCGTTGATTCGATTTAAAACAGGAGATAAAGCAAAAATTATCAGCCATCCCTGCGCATGCGGGAGAGGACTTTGCCGCATCAAGTGGCGGGGTGATCGCACGGATGACCTGATAAATATCGACGGGATAAAAATTCACAAAAAACAGATACAGCTTACAATTCAGTCACTGCTGGATCTACCGTCCGATACCTCAAAATTTTTCATCAAAAAACAGGATGAAAGAAAATACATTGAAGTCTGGATACCGGTTAATGACGCGATCTTTTCTGATGAGATAAAAGAACTGGAAGCCTTAATTCACCGGGCAGAGAAGAATCTTTTAGAAAATATCGGGGTTCCGGTTGCGATACGTCTTAAAGAGAAAGGTATGATCTAAATTATTATTTATCAACTACTTCAAAAGATTCAATGACAATCTCCAGATTATCCGGCATGTCTTCCGGTGCCTCACCGACCTGGTTAAAATAGAATGCAACTTCTTTGAAGCTGAATTCCTCTTCATCCCCGGCTGTCAGGTAACTGATCACATCTTTCTGTTCAGAAGTTCTCTCCATATTTCGATTGACAAACCATACGCCGGCAGTCAAGACTTCACCGCAGGACCGGCAGTATCCGGTGACCACCACTTTTTTGACATCCACGTCACCGACATTTCTGATCTTGCCCTTTGCATTGATCACCCAGTTGAATTCCGCGTCCTGCCGAATGCTGAATTTCGGTTCCTTAACAATGACCTTTCCTTCTTTTTTCTCACTACAGGACAGAACACAAAAACAAGCGACCATCAAAAAACATACAATGATTACAAATCGTTGAAAAGATACCATATACTCCTCCTTTTCCAGGTCAAAAACTAAAACACGCCTGCCAGACTCCGAATTATCTACAACCATTTATTTTAATAGGAAATTAATGTACTTTCATCAAATATGATTATTCGATTTGTGTCAATAGAAATCTAATTAAATGTGAATATATCATAGCTGAAACAGATAATTCGAATTAAATGCTTACCTGACGGTAATCAATACACGAATGAAATTTTTAACAGTTGATAATAAAGCACATTTAAACATAAAAAAATCTTTTCCCTTGCGTAACTTCTTTTCCTATTATAAATTATACTCGCGTAAAAAATATTTATCAATTTTGATCATTACATACAGTATCCTAACAAAGGGGAGGACAATGAAAAAAATTGTCGCTGGAACTATCATTCTGGTTGGTTTCCTGATTGCTGTTTCACCCGCACTTTGCAAGACAAAAAATATTGTTCCCAATGGCAGCTTTGAAACAAAAACAACAGAAAATATTCCCGAGGGCTGGCTCACAAAAACATACCGTGGAACATCCGCCGAGTTTGCCTTTAATGATGCGGAAAAGCATAGTGATTCATATTCATATATGATAAAAATCAACGAGCCCGGGGGTAGCGTGCTGTTCTACCCGGAAAAGAAAATCACGAATATCAAACCCGGGAAAGAATACCAGTTCAGCGTATGGATAAAGGCCAAAGGCCTGGGATACAGCCCCAACTTCATCGCACCAGCCATACGGATCAATTACAAACCAAAAAGACTAGCACCGGTTCCCACAATAGACCTGATGCTTGAAATGAAAGGGGAAAGAGATTGGAAAAATCTGACCCTGACAACCGTTGCACCGCCGGACGCAAAACAAATCACTCTGGATTTTCTACTGACAAAAGGAACCGTCTGGATCGATGATGTAGAAGTTACAGAAATTGAGTAATCTGACTTTTTACGGGACTATCAGTCTTAAAATAACCAATTTTATCAAATCAACGCAGGAGCCTTTCTCTTAAAAGTTCCTGCGTTTCTTTTTCGACCCCCGCTTTTTCAGCCAGGTAATCGGAAGCAAACCCGTATTTGCTTCGAATATGGTCCAGGAGTGCATGGATGCATTCTAACGGAGCGGTGAGATAGGGAACGAGTTTATCCGGATCAACACCGTAAGAGGCAATCAATTTAAAGATCTTGGGAAGCATCCCGGCAATATAGGTATTGGACAGTTGGTGATCTTTAACAACGGTTTCTTCATCAACACCCAGCATCAGCAGGATCAACGCCGCACAGGTTCCGGCCCTGTCTTTGCCCCCGGTGCAGTGAAAAAGCAAAGCCGGACCTTTTGAGTCAGCGATACCATTAATTACCTCTCCCCAGACACTTGCGAATTCTTCGATATTTCGGATGTAGCCGTTCACCATAAAATCAGGGGTCAGCCAGCTGGCATCTCCCTGTTTCAATCGCGCCATGGCATCAACAAAATCAAACTTCCCATGGGTCACCGGAAGGTTGACATGGGTAATGGATCCATCCTCCGGCAGTCTGTCCGGGGCTTCGCTGACTTCCGCCGGGGTTCGGAAATCAAATACCCGTTCAATTCCCATCTGCGTAAGCACCTGGTGGTCTTTTTCCGTCAGCCGGGCCAGCCCGTCCGATCTGAACACCCTTCCCCACTTGACTTCACGGCCGTCACTAGTTTTGTAGCCACCAATATCCCTGAAATTCACAGCGCCTTCTAAGGGAACACGCCGCTCGGCAGTCAACAGCCGGTTTCCGTCTTCATCCACCACATGGTAGTAATGCCGGGTCGCCGGATCCAGCCCGGTGATTTTAACGCACCCGTAGCTTGATTCATCAACAGGCACTTTCTGCAATGCGTCTTTCCGTCTTAAACCGGAGCATACGGCAACCGTGGGTTTCCTGTCTTTGGGCTGCCAGCACAATTCGACGGTACTGCTGTCAATCCGCTGAACCTGAATATCTGATAAAGTTGACTTCTTTTCATTATGATCCATAAAAAATCTGTTCCTTTCCACCTTCGGATAGCAAAGAAAAAAAGCTCCAAATTTAAGCACACATTGCATTAAATTAGGGCATTTTAATAAAATCAGTAAATTTTAATATACAAAGAAGCCGCTTCCAGGGCAAGAATAAAACAGGCAACGATGATCGCATACATAAAGGGAACAGCCCCCCTTGCTCCAGTTGGATTTTTTGTGAAGCCATCATTGAAAAACACGCAATAATAAGTTAATATATCCAAATACTGCCGGACCATCTCAAACCAGCTGTTTATGGTTGCTGCGACATTTTAATCAACTCCCCGAAGAAGACAACCGGAGAAAACAACTGGAAAAAACAATTGGAGAACGCATTATGCCTTCTGCTGATACCGCGGCCGACTACCATCACCCTGAAAAAATTCTGCAAAAACTCATCCGGTTTGACACCACCAACCCGCCGGGCAATGAAAAGGCATGCATTGATTATATTGCAGACCTGTTAAAACAAAACGGAATCGAATCAGTTTTAATTGCAAAAGATCCCGGCCGTCCCAATTTAATCGCAAGGCTCAACGGCAGCAACTACGCGCCGCCGCTGCTCATGTACGGGCATGCGGATGTGGTAACCACGGAAAATCAGATATGGCGCCATCCGCCGTTTGAAGGAAAAATCACGGACGGATTTGTCTGGGGACGGGGGGCTTTAGACATGAAGGGTGCGGTTGCCATGATGGCAGCCGCGCTTTTACGGGCAAAGGCAGAAAACCTGAAGCCTGCCGGGGATATCGTTTTTGCGGTGCTCAGCGACGAAGAATCCGGTGGAAATCTCGGAGCCAGGTATCTGGTTGAAAATTATCCGGAACAATTTTCCGGCATCCATTATGCCATTGGTGAATTCGGCGCTTGCGCCATGTACGTGGGACAGCAAAAATTTTATCCCATCCAGGTATCAGAAAAACAGATTTGCTGGATAGAGGCAAAAATCAAAGGCCCGGGCGGGCATGGATCGTTTCCGTTAAAAAATAGCGCCATGTCCAAAATGGGACAATTCATCAACAAGATCAGCTCTTCAAATTTATCCCCGCACATCACAGCCATTCCCCGCCAAATGGTTCAGACCATTGCCTCCGCCATGCCGATGCCTGCGGGACTGATCCTGCGCCAGCTGCTTAATCCGGTTCTTACTGAAAAGGTTTTAAAACTGCTTGGTCCTAAGGGTGACAAATTTAAACCAATGCTATTCAACACAGTCAATCCGACAGTCGTCAAAGGTGGCAGTAAAATCAATGTGATCCCCTCGGAAATATCCCTGCAACTCGACTGTCGGCTGCTGCCGGGCTTCACCCCTGAAGATTTAATTGCGGAACTCCGGCCGGCAACAGGAACGGATATCTCCATCGACATCATCAGCTATGATCATTGTCCTGCTAATCCGGACCTGGGGATGTTCAGCCTGCTGGCCGATGTCCTGCGTGAAGCAGACCCGGAAGGCATTCCCATGCAGATGCTGCTGCCCGGGGCAACAGACGGACGGTTTTTTTCACGCCTGAATATCCAGACCTACGGATTTACCCCCATGAATCTGTCCCCCGGGTTTGACTTTTTTTCCACCATTCATGCGGCAAATGAACGGGTGCCCATTGATGCCATCCATTTTGGGGCAAACACAATCTTTCGGCTGCTGCAGCGTTACGGAGAGTCCGTGATATCCGCTAAAAAAGGCTGACTTTGACTAAGGGCTCGCTCAGAAATAACTTCATATTTTGATGTGCCCATCCCTCCAACTTAAAAAAAATCATTAATAATACCTTGCTAATTCAATAAATTATCTGTGTTTAATTTATTTTTTAAAAAAACACTTGACATAGAAAAACATAGCGCATATCTTTGCGTACACTTGTACATGCATTTGTCTTGACGCTTATCTTAACGTTTGTCAAAACAATAAAATGTGCGGGTGTCGGACTAAAGTTTTTTTATGGAATTACCATGTTTTTTTCTACAGAAACGCTGCTGATTATTATCAGCCTGCCAGACTGTAAAGCATAAATACTTAAGGAGGAGGGAAAAATGAAAAATTTCGAAATGACAGGCACTAATGATTTAATTGATGATTCCAATGTTAAGGACCAGCAATTTTTGAACGGTGAAGGAAAAGGTGTTCAGATGAAAAAATGGAAACCATTCACCGACTTTGTTTTAAGCAAGCTCGTAAAAAAGGCAGAGATAATCAACGGAGAAGCATTACTTCCCACTGATGACCGACCGGTTGTAGCTATTGCATCTCACGGCCCTAATGTTGCCTGGATGCCCCTTGTGGCGCTCGTTGGAAAATTTTTCAATGATAATGGACACGGAAACATCATTGGCGGAATGTATCCACATAAAGCATTGTTTTTGATACCGGGTCTTAAAGGATTTTACAAAAGAGTATTGGGAACTCCGACTAATGTGAATACGGTCGATGATATTGTTGACTTACTTAAAAATAATGAAATCGGTTTGACCGGCACAGCTCCTGAAGGCGCTAACT
The DNA here is from genome assembly GCA_014237465.1 of Desulfobacteraceae bacterium. GTDB lineage: Bacteria > Desulfobacterota > Desulfobacteria > Desulfobacterales > Desulfosalsimonadaceae > SURF-3. Next base: position 55,418 of record JABZFM010000020.1, read on the forward strand.
GTCTTTTGTCTTTTAACGAGTATGTTGCCCCCTTTCGATCAAAAGGAATGATTGCGGCAGCGATTAAAGCCGATACAAGCATATGTCTGATGGCCCACCAGGGTGCGGAAGACTGGAATATAAGGGCCGATCTCCCATTTGGCTGGAGCGTACCGTTTACCAATGGTCTCAAAGGTATCAATATTCCACTTCCGCCATACAAGAAGATCAATCGCTATATTGTTCTGTGCAGGCGGTATAAACCCTCTATCACTTCAGCAGACTTAAAAAATAAAACAAAAAGAGAAGCACGTTTGCTTTTAAATATTGAAATCGAGAGGATCCGCGCTGAAATGAATTTGATGACAGATGAAGTCAAAGAATTGATGAGAAAAAAGACAGTTAAACTCAAATTGGCAAAACCTCAAAAAGCGAAGCCATGGCAAAATGAAATGCTTCAAATTTATAATTCTCCGTTTCCTCCGGATGAAGCGTACTGTTAGGAATTGAACGTTTTTAAACTTTCAATATATGGCGGACTCATAACAATTCGAAGATTTTTTCATCCCCATCCAATGGGGCAAGTCACGGCCCATAAATAAACAGGGCAGACGGACTTCTTACGGAGTCGCAGATTTTAACAGGAGAAAAACAATGTACAGCACAATGATAAAAATGCCTGAAACAGGCCGATATTTATTCAACGATGCCCTTATGAATGAGACGATAAATAAGCCCATTAATGATACAAAGAGTATCGGCAATGATACTGATAATGTAGTCAATATGGTAAAACCAGTCAAGGGCGGCCGGTCCAATAAAATAAGTAGGATATTAAGCAGTCGCACGGAAAAATGGTCCGTAGAGGGCCCAAATGTCGATATGATGAAAAGACACAGTGGCGTATGGGATTTTATTTTGGATCATTATTTCCGTGTGGAGATGACAGGTTGGGAACGTCTGCCGGACAAAGCCTCCATGCTTATCGGAATTCACTCGGGAACCTGGTTGACAATGGATGCATGGACGCTGTGTGCGGAATGGTGGCGAAGGTATCAAGGGGAGCGCATTCTTCACGGCACAGCTCACGATGCCTTAATGGCGATGCCGGTCCTTGGGCAATATTTTCATAATGTCGGCGTGATTCCGGCAAAACGTGAGTCCGTTACCGCCGCATTTGCCGCCGGACACGACGTGGTCATCTGGCCGGGGGGCGAAGTGGATGCCATGCGCTCGTGGTCCAAACGTTATGACGTTGTTCTTGGCGGCCGGACAGGGTTTATTCGTCAGGCAATTCGCTCAGGCGTGCCGATTGTACCGATTGCAACGGTGGGCGGTCATGACACGGTATTTGTCCTCTCAGAATGCAGGAAGCTAGCCAAAATACTCCGTTTGAAAAAGTATCTGAGAACAGATATCGCGCCGCTTGTCCTTGGGTTTCCGTTCGGCATTACGCTCGAAGCTTTCCCGATGCACATTCCGTATCCGGCCAAAATACGGACTGAAATACTCGAGCCCATTGAAATCGACACGGATCCCGAGCGTGAGAAAGATAACGAATATGTAGACAAAAAATATAAAGAGGTTGAATCCTGTATTCAGGAAGGGGTTAACCGCCTCGCAGGACGCCGGAAAGGGCCGGTTTTTGGTTAGCACCCGTGGAACGGGGGGGGAAGACCCCTCGAAGGGGCCTAAAAGCATCTCGATTCCTGGAGGTTACAATCCACTATCAACGATGTAGCCGTCAGCTGAAAGGCTATGAACATCGAACGCCCAACGGTGAATTTTGAATAAGGTATTCTGCCTATTTTTATAAACTATAAACTGGTGGAGCGAAGCGATTTCATCATTCGATGTTCGATGTTGGACGTTCAAAAAATGCTTTACTCGGCCGCCATTGAGTATATTTATTCTCTGAAGGAACGGTAATACCTTTTAGGGTCGAACCAGCAGAGCTGGTGGTTTCATTATATGCAATTAATGATCGCTATATCTGTTTGTAAAAATTATGATTACAGTATATATATCCATTATCCATGAAAATAGACAATCGGGCTTTTCCCGGGATAGAACATGCTGTTATATTCAAACATAGAAAATCTCATCAGTCACGAGGATAAAAAATGCCTTCTCGTAAAGACCTAAAAAAACAAAAAGAAAAAACAAGCCAGGCACTGATTCAAGCGGCCCTGCAACTCTGCGCCGAAGAAGGATATGCCAGTTTGAGCTTAAGATCCGTGGCAAGAAAAGCAGGTATTGCGCCGACATCATTTTATCGGCATTTCCGTGAAATTGACGAAATGGGAGTGGCGATGGTTGCTCAGGCCAAAGAGGTGATGGATAATTGCCTGGCGCAGGCTCGGAAAAAAATGACGTTTCCGGCCATTAAAAAAAGTGATTCCCCGGCGCATTTGCTTAAATCAATTGAATGCATGACGCGTCCTTTTGCAGAAACATTTATAAACTTCTTGAAAAAAAATAATCAGCTGCTCCATTTGTTTTTTCAGGAACGTACGGGCAGTTCAGAGGCGATGCGAAAAGCAATTTTTGATGCAACAGACCAGTTAACCGAATTGCTGGCCGAAGACTTGAAACAACTCAGCGAATCGTCCAAAAATAAACTGGGCGATGTTCGATTAATCTCGGAAACCATGCTGACGATTGTAAGCAGCAGCGGCATGGAAATGCTGGTTCATCCGAAAGCTAAACCCGGAGATATAACCGGAGATATAACCGGACGCGCAATCCAAAAACTCAATCTCCTTTTGCTGGGAGCCTTGATCTATGAATAAACCAAATAGGGAACAAACCAAACAAGGAGACGGCCATGCATGATCTCATTCATCAATTTCTGGAAGCCCACGTTGCGCATGAGTTAAACCGTTTCAAAGACAATGGCTATATACAGACCATCAAGGAAGAAGTCTCTGCGGTTTTTGAATGGGTCAAAAAAATAAAGCTAAAAGATGTCATGCCGGTTGAACAGATCCTGGGACTGATTAAACGAAATGTGGTCGAACTCCCTGTGGCCGGCGGCGTCACTGAACTGGCCGGAGAAATGAGCCAGAAAGTTTTGGCCTCTCGCCAGAACAAAAAAACCTCACTTGAAGATATCTTCGCACGCAAACAATATGACGATATTGTGGACAAGGTGGTCAGTCTCAAAAAAGCAAGAGACGATTCAATTCGACGGTTTGTAAACAGTTCTGTCTATTCCCAACAGATTTCGGAAGTGCTGTTTACCGGAATCAAAGAATACATGCTTGCTGAAAATATTATCGCCAAAAAAGTACCCGGTGTTTCTTCTTTGATAAAGGTCGGAAAATTTGCAGTCAATAAAACCATGCCTTCTTTAGAGGTTGCAATTGAAAAAAAGGTAAAGAGTTACATCGAAAGCAATCTTGAAAATACAATTCGTCGCAGTGAAAAATCCATAATTAACTATTTTGACGAGACCCGGATAGTTGATACGGGTGAAGAGATCTGGGAGTCTATTGCAAAAACAAAGTTGTCTGAATATTTTTCCGCCATTGATGACAATGACATGGAAGACTTTATTATCATCGGATATGATTTCTGGCTTCATTTCCGAAACACGAAGTATTTTAAGGGGATTTATACGGAACTGGTTAAATACTTTTTTAAAAAATACGGAGACAGGGAACTGGACGTCATCTTAGAAGATATCGGGGTTACCCGGAAAATGGTGATCAATGAGCTCATTGAAATCATCGCGCCAGGGATTGAAAAAGCATTATCTATAGGATATCTGGAAGAACGCATCCGTGCCAGGCTTGAGTCCTTCTACCTTTCCAAAAAGGCGGCATCCATTATTTCACCTAAAAAGACGCCACCCCAAAAAACAAAAAAAACCAAAAAAGCAAAGCCCAAATGAGTAATTGTGGGCTGAAAATTTTTAAACTTTTTTGGCCCCAGCTGAACCATAAACCCCGGTATCACGGCAGCCCCTGACCCCTTTACTATGTAAGTAGTTGATTTGACAGATGAAATTTTTTTCCCTATCCAATCAATAAAAACGATGCTTGCAAACGGATTTACAAACAATCTACAAACAGCAGAGCACGGCATTTTCCAATATCGGTTAATGAATGGGCAGTTCCCAAACGATGTTACCCCATGATTTTGGCTTATTCTTAACCAACAACAAACCCCTCGAAATAATAGCAAAAGAGATAGAAAAAAGGCCGTTTAACTCACATTTGTAATTGCCCCACCCGCCCTTGCCATTACAAACGTCGGCTACGCATCATCCGGTGATGCAGTCTTTCAGCCCTCAAACAAAAGGCTTCGAGCTTTGCATGAATCAACTGGGGGAATGGAGATCCGTCACTTTCAACCGCCAGAAAAGGAAGCGCCTCAACATCTTCAAGAATCGACTTAAGTCGCATGTCTTTCGGGGCGGTCGACAGCTTGTCCACCCGGTTCATGGTCTCGTTCAATATCGCCTCGGACATCCGGTTCGGCATGCAGCCGAAAGGCCCGATGGCAATGACACCGCATGCCTGGTTCGACACTTCGGTAAGAGCGCTTCCGACGGTTAGGACCACTTCACCTGTTAAATTGGGTGAAACATAAGGTTTGGCATTATCGATGATGGTATCCATATCCACTATCTCCGCATGAACAAGACCCGATTTTCTCAGCAGGTTCTTCAGGCGTTTTTCATGTTTTGCCATGACTCTCTTTTTTATCATGAAGCCCAATTTTTCCAGAAGCGTCATGGACATATAGACCAGCTTTTTATCAACCAGGTAGTCCGAATAGATCATCCATTCCGCGATGGGCGCACAGACTGTAGCGAAACCCCTTTTAGCCAGAAGTTCGGTCAGATACCTGCGGGACAGCCCGTCACGCCTTACAAATATTTCTCCCGCAAGATAGATCACCGGCACATCTTCAGGCGGCAGCTTCATGCGAATTCCGCCAAGCGTCTGGCTTGTTTCTTGAAGCCTCTTTTCCAGTCCCGCAAAATTTTCTGTTTCAAAGGTTTCCAGTATCCTGCCCCATTCTTTTTCAAATATGTCTATCCCTTCGTTAACATCCACGGCATTTGTGAGAATCATGGAACGTATGTCTTCCATTACGTCTGACACAACAACCGCCCACCAGGCCTTAATCTGAAAATCGTTTCCAAGACCCGCGTAACTGTTTTCAGATGAAAGGGATAGAAGCGCCACATCGGGAATCTTCAATCTCTTGATCAAATCCTCCATAAAAACAAAGTACTGGCCGAACCGACACGGCCCCGAACCTGTGGGCATAAAATAAACAAGGATTTCTCCGTCCTTTTTATGGTTTTGAATATAATTCAGCAAAGATCCGGTTGTCAGCAAAAGCGGCAGACACTCTTTGCAGCTCGTGTTGGCCCTGCCGAGCCTGAGAATCGCCTCGTCTGCAGGCGGATGAACCACAGTGTTAAACCCTTTGGATCTAAAAACGGACCCTATGGATTCCGATGCAAAACGACCCATTGACGGGAAAAGTATCGTGACTTCCGGATCCGTCATGGAAACGGTTCTTCCGGATGATGTGGTCACCACAGGGACACCGTTTTCAAGAGAGGTCCCGGCAGCCCTGAACCGGTTTGTCCTGTCCCGGTTTGTTCTGACCCGGTTTGTTCTGTTCGGGGCCTTCCCTTGTTCCTGAAGCTGCCTGAATGTCGCCACAATATCAAGATACGCCTCTATCCTTGTTTCAAGCCCTGCATCAGCCGTATGGCTGTCAAGTTCAAGGGTCAGGGAGGGCTTTTTACCCATGATGCTTCTAAAATAGCCGATAAGAAATGAATCCGGTCCACAGGAAAAATTGGTGATGTATGTACAGAAAAGCTGGGGGTGTTTTTTTACAACCCTGGCCGCCTTTATAATCCGCTGCCCCATACCCCAGTACATGTGCTTTTTATCCCTTTCATCCTCAAGACTGAGAAAGTCGATGGGAATGACCTGGATGCCCCTTGATACCAGTTTGTAAGGGATCCCCATGTTGGCTTCCCCCACATACCCGTTGTAGGATCTGGCGAATATCACCACAGCCGTTCTGTCAGGATCTGATTCCAGTTCAGCCATCACCTTTTTACCGGTTTCCTTCATCTCCTTAAAGCACGCGTTCTGTGTGTCTACCGCTTTTTTAAATGCGTTGACGGCCTTTTTCTTTGCTTCGCCCATCTTTGCTGCCGTCTCAACAAACTGATCTATTGCGGTTTCAAGTCCTTTTCTGAGATCCAGAAGCGGCGTCAGTACTTGTGTGCCCTTTGCTTTTAATTTTTCAATCGGGTCTCTGAATGTGGTCTGCAGGTAGAATGTTTCACCCTGAACAAAAGGGCATAATTGTGAGCTTTCATCTCCGTTGCTACTGGGTATGGTTTTAAAGTGAGGAAGAAATATAAAATCCGGTTGATCTCTCGCACTATCACTATCATTGATCATTGAATAGAAAAATCCATGGGCCAATTCTGCAGGATAGCAGAAAGCCGCCGACCGTCTATCGATCCCTTCCTGGGACGGCTCATCCGGTAAGATGATTTCATATCCAAGTTCGGTAAAAAAGGTTGAATAAAGCGGATAATAGGTATTCACCAGGAAACTTCGGTTGATCCACACCCGGCCCTTCGACGTTGTCCCCTCCGGCAGTGCGGCAGCATATTTATCAAAAACAAGCGATTGCCGAAGCCTCACCAGATCAAGCGTTTTAATGTCATATTTAATATTGCGTCTTAAATTGTAATACCGGTTACAGGCACCGCCAAAAGGATATTTTTTCCCCTCCAGCTCTATCATTGCAATATGGCATTGTCTGTCACATTTTTCTTTTCCGCCGCCGCATATGAATGATTTTCCATAATTTACATCGCGAGCCGCAAGGGATTTAAGGTCAAACAGTCCCTCCTCAATGAGGTTGTTTTTAATTCGTTTCTTAACCTCAAGGGCCACGCCAAAGGCACCCATCAGTCCGGGTTCCGGAGGGACAATGATCGGTTTACCCACAAGGGCGGCCATGGCCAGTGGAATAGCATGGTTATAACACACGCCGCCCTGCATGAAGATTTTCTCTCCAACCTGCCGGTTCCCTTTGACGCGGTTTGCATAGTTCATGCAGATGGAATAGACCAGCCCGGCAACAATATCCTCATGCGCCACGCCTTCGTGAATCGCATTCTTAATATCCGACGAGATAAATGCGGCACACTGGTCGTTAAAGTTCGGCGGCTTTTTCCCTTTCATCGCAATATCCGCGATGTCTTCCATGGCAACATTCAACGATTCTAACGCCGACTCTTCAAGAAATGATCCGGTCCCCGCGGAACACGCCTCGTTCATTGCATAATCGGAAGATACGCCGTTGGTAATATACGTATATTTTGCGTCCTGGCCGCCGATTTCAAAGATCGTATCCACCTTATCATCAAAAAATACGGCCGCAGCTGCATGGGCGATAATCTCGTTGATCACACCGTCTGTCATGGCATGAAGTCCTGCAATCTGACGGCCGGAGCCGCAGACGCCCAGGCCGGTGATTTTGATGCTGTCGGGATCAACCCCGGATTCCACCTGCTGAAGTATCGATTCGTAACACTTCCGCGATGCGCCGACCGGATCTCCGCTGGTCCTCAGATAGATGGAGGCGAGCATGGCATTGTCATCTCTTCGTAAGAGTACCGCCTTTGTGGTTGTTGACCCCACGTCAAGGCCCAAAATGCATTGATCGCCTTTTCTCGCCTTGTCTGTTTTAATGGTTTTGAATTCCACCTGATCCTTGAAATCTGCCAGGGGAGGCAAAGATTCAAAAGGTTCGATCTCCGTCCTGAAAAGCAACTCTTTTCCGGGAAACGGGGCGGTCTGGTGGTCCAGTGCCCACAGGGCCGTACCCAGGGCCTCAAAATACGGGGCTTCTTTCGGAACAATCAGCCCGGGTATTTCAGCCTTAAGGTTGTTGATCATCATCTTGTTCAACGCTGTTCCGCCGGTCACCATGATGTTTTTGCGATCCACTTTTTTCAAAAGTTCCAGGACCTTGTTCGACATCATGACACACAGTCCGGCCGTGACTTGTGACTTTGGAATTCCCTTGTTGGTGGCGTGGGTGCAGTCCGACTTACAAAACACGGAACACCGTCCCGACACATGGTGAGGATCTTCATTATCGGTCCAGCCCTCAATATCTTCAAGAGATACGTCCATTCTTCTCAACTGCTGGAGAAAAAACTCCCCTGTGCCCGAAGCGCATTTATTGCCTGTCAGCACGTTGGATATCCTGCCGTTGCTGTCCAGCACATAGGTCATGAAGGTCTCACCCCCGGCCGACACCACCGCCGGGCATAAAACATCTCCTGGTTTTACGAACTTGAACGCATGCTCAACAGCTTCCGGCTCTGAAATGGCGGACAGGTTGACGAACTTATGAAATTTTCTTCCGGTCACCGCGATTTTATCAAATGTGCTGAAATCAAGGTTTTTCACAACAGACATCAGGGTCTGTTTTGGATCACCGCCATGGTAATGAACCGAAGAATCGACGACACGCGTACCATTGCCTTTCTCTGCACTGCCCCTTTGATCGCCGTTGCTGTTGGCCTCCACCTGAACGACAGATATGGTGGAAGCGCCCAGGCAAATGCCGAGGCTCAATTTTTTCCCGTTGGAATGCCCGTTACTAGTTGTCGCTACATTTGATATGCCCTCTGTCATCAGTTCCACCACTCCGGTAAGATACGTGTCCCATTAATTAAATATCATGGGATGTGAACATGATAAGTATGTCAGTCAATGTGGATTTCAAATATAACGATTCACTAAAAAAAGCAATGGGGCATTCTATTCCCAAATTCACCGTCTAATTTTCAAATCACGTCTTTTCAGACTTTCACTGAATTTTTTTATAAAAAAGCAATTCTTGACAAATTCGACTATTACGTCCTAATCTACTAAAAGTCTACCCGCGCAGGGCAGGATAAATTCATTTCCTCTACTTTTTGAGTTCTTTTAATTTGCAAATCTAATTCGACCGGTGATTCCGCCCGGGTTCTATTTTTGTTCATATTTTCCTTTTTGGAATAATTATATAGAACATTTTCAGCCCCGGTGAATAAAATGAAATGCCCGAAATGCCAACGTGAGAATCCTGAAGATGCCAGTTTTTGTAATGGATGCGGCCTTAATCTTCAAAACCCGGCATCCTCCTTTCCCATTGACTTAACCCAACCCCACTCTTACACCCCCAAATTCCTGGCCGATAAGATACTCACCACCCGAAGCGCTATGGAGGGCGAGCGAAAACGGGTGACGGTGCTTTTTGCCGATGTGGCCGGTTTTACTTCGATGTCGGAGAAACTCGATCCCGAAGAAGTGCATCAGATCATGGACGGGTGTTTTAAAATCCTGATGGATGAGATTCACAATCACCAGGGAACCATCAACCAGTTTACCGGTGATGGCATCATGGCCCTGTTTGGTGCGCCTGTTGCCATTGAAAACCATGCCCAAAACGCCTGTCAGGCAGCCCTATCCATACAAAGCGCCATCAAAAGATACAGCGAAGACTTAAAAGAAAAATACGGATTTGATTTTAAAATGCGGATCGGATTGAACTCCGGTCCTGTTATCGTGGGATCTATTGGGGATGACCTGCGGATGGACTATACTGCCATCGGTGATACAACAAACCTTGCAGCTCGAATGGAAAGCATGGCAGAGCCGGGCACAGTATTGGTTTCTCCAATCACTTACATGCGAGTTAGCCAGCAATTCGATTTTAAGCCTTTGGGTGAGGCCAAGGTTAAAGGTAAAGAAGAACCTTTAGAAGTATATGAGCTGATTAAAGCCAAAGTTGATAGACCACGCCTGGGTCTGGAGCGGCAGATCTATTCTGAAATGGTAGGCAGGGACAATGACCTCAACAAATTAGAACTTCAAGTAAATAAAGCCGTTGATGGAGAAGGATCTATCGTCAATGTTATCGGTGAAGCGGGTATTGGAAAATCTAGACTCATCGCCGAACTTAGAAACAGCAGTGCAATGAAACGAATCACCCTTCTTGAAGGCAGGGCCATCTCCATCGGCAGAAATCTAAGTTTTCACCCCATTATCAACCTTTTAAAACACTGGGCACGGATAAAAGATGAGGATACTTCTGTATCAGCATTGAGCAAACTGGAAACAGCAATCAGAAGTATCTGTCCGGAAGATACCAATGAAATTTTTCCTTTTGTGGCAACCCTGATGGGCATGAAGCTGTCCGGCAGGCATGCTGAAAGGGTGAAAGGTATTGAGGGGGAGTCCCTTGAAAAACTAATTTTTAAAAATATGCGGAATTTTTTAATTAAATCGACTGAGCTTACACCACTGGTAATTGTGACAGAGGATTTGCACTGGGCAGATACCAGCACCATCGAACTCCTTGAATCTCTGTTTCGCCTGGCAGAAGCACAGCGGATTCTTTTTATCAATGTATTCCGGCCCAATCACCCGGAAACCGGCGATAAAATTATCGAAACCATCAAAGAAAAACTTCCTGTCTATTATGTTGAAATAAACCTGCAGCCGCTAAACGAGCAAATGAGCGAAACGCTTATTAACAATATGCTCAATATCAAGGGCCTCCAGCACGCAGTGGTTGATCAGATCATCCAGCGTTCCGGCGGGAATCCGTTTTTCATCGAGGAGGTGGTGCGGTCGTTCATTGATGAAGGGGCGGTGGTCAAAACAAATGGTGAATTTAAGGTCACTGAAAAGATGGAGATAATGGTAATTCCGCACACCATTAATGATGTGCTCATGGCCAGGATTGACCGGCTTGACGATAGTACCCGTGACCTTGTCAAAGTCGCCTCGGTGATCGGACGGAGTTTTTTTTACCGGATACTTACAAAAGTGGCAAAAACGGTTGATGGTATAGACAACAGACTCTCTTATTTAAAACAGATTGAACTCATCCGTGAGCGACGCAGGATGGAAGAACTGGAATATCTCTTCAAGCACGCCCTTGCCCAGGAAGCAGCGTATGAGTCCATTTTACATCAAAAACGAAAAAATCTTCATCTGGAGGTTGCCCGGTCTATCGAAAAGATTTTTGACAAACGCCTGCATGAATTTTACGGCATGCTGGCGCTTCATTATATCAAAGGGGAAGATTATGAGAAAGCAGAGCATTACCTGATCAAGGCCGGGGAAGAAGCATTGCGTTCTTCCGCATCCAGTGAAGCGTTGAATTACTATCAGGACGGATTAAAATTATATCTTCAGTCCAATAAAGATACCGCAGATCCTGAAAAGCTGGCTATGTTTGAAAAAAACATAGCTATTGCATTGTACAACAAATCTCGCTGGGTCGAGGCTGTGGAACACAACAACAAACTTTTCGAATACTGGAATATATCAACTTCCCCAAATATGATACTCTCTCTTATTAAGTTTATCAAAAATGCCATCTCTATTATGACAGGCCTGGATCGTCTATTCAATAGGACGAAACCTCTTCCCAGCCAGAGAGATACCGAGATTCACGATTTATTTTATAAGAAGAGTACTGCACTCGTATACTTCGATAACATAGGGTTGTTTATTAATTTACTTAACAGCTTTAATAAGGCTTGCAAAATTGATCTGACAAAGTCTCCTGAAGCAATCAATAATTTTATGGCTTTGGGCGCTGCATTTCCATATAGTGGGTTTTTATTTAAATTTGCTTACAAACTTTTGGAGATAAGCAAGTCCATAATGGACATGAATAACATTCTAAATGTTATGGCATATACAAGTCTATATACAGTCGCGAATTATTGTTCGGGGGATTGGGGAAAATTTAGATCTCTTGAAGAAACGCTCATAAATGATGCATTAAAAAAAGGTGATTTGTGGAATGTAGCAAGTTACATATTTTGTTTTTCCTATGTAAAAGTCGAAAAGGGTGATTTTTTTGATACTGAACTTTCGATTGAGAAATTATATGAGGTCGCAGAAACTTACGATTATGATCTTGCTGCTGTATATGCCAGATTTATTAAAACAGACTTACTGTTAAAGCGGGGCCAATTATCTGAAGCACTAAAGGGAGCTGAACGGGGCGTTACATTTTCCAGCCAGCACAGTACGGAACTGCATCAGTTGATGTTTGCAGGATTAAGAACTGAAGCTTTAATTTTGTCAAACGATATTGATGCAGCAGAAAAATCAATGCTCCAGGCTAGTATAATAATCGATCATCATAAGTTCATTCCATCTGTTTTCATTGCACCGCATCTTGTTGCTCAGTTCGTGGCTGATATCTCTCTATTGAGAGAGATCACGGTTACCCAAAATACACTAAATTTATCAAATTTTCGAAAAAAAGCCTCTAAAAGCCGAAAAACAGCATTAAGGAAATTGAGAAAGTATGCGCCATACTGGACCAAAATCATCCGGTTGACGGGAGAATATTACTGGCTTATCGGCAAACAGAAAAAAGCCTTCAAATGGTGGGACAAGGCTATCAAAAAGGGAGAAGAGTTGAGCGCTCGGCCGGATTTATCACGAACATATTTTGAAATCGGCAAACGCCTGCTTGAGCCCAACAGCAAGTACAAAGAATTTAACGGCATCACCGCAGAAGAATACCTTGAAAAAGCAAGGACCATGTTTAAAGAAATGGATCTCCAATGGGATCTGGATGAGCTGGATAAGGTGATGGCGGCGCGGTGATATAAACTTGTTGGAACCATAAAATCTAACCCACAAAAAGCAAGCACTATGTCTATCCTCACCTCTGGAAGGCCACCATTGGATATAGAATGGTGACTACCTGTACTTGCGGAAAACAAAGATAAAAAAGCTTGGATTGTCGATTCAATTCTACAATTTTATTTTTTGACTGGCTTCTTTTACAATCCTGATTTTTGTTGCGGCATTCAAAACGAGTCATTGATGCCGCAATTCGGCAATAATTATATTGCCGAATATCCCCGGCTGTTTATTTATTTTAACCCGATTTCCCAGTTCCACAACCCGGGCCGTTGTTTTAATTTGACCTTTTTGGGCAGGGGTTCTGACAGATGCACCAGTATTTTATATCCGGCTTTTTTCAGAGCTTCTTTTTTGGGGGTCAAATCGACTTGCCAGTTCGGAAAGACCCAGAAGTCCGATCCATATTGGCGGGCCCAGGCCTGCTCCCCTTTGGGACTGTTAAACAGTTGGGCGGTCTTTAAATCATCTGAAATGATCCGGGAAACACACAGGGGCCAGTTGCCGGAGACAACGATTCCTAAGGGAAGCAGGCTTTTTGACGGCAATCCGGCATAATCGGTTTTTCCCAGTTCCGGGCTGACAATCACCCCTTTAAACTGCATGCCGGCCAGTTGCTCAATGGCCAGTTCATTGGAGATATTGCAAAACGGGCCTGCCCAGAGATTTAAGCTTTTGTCTTTAGGAAAAAATACCCGCTGCCAGGGGGAATTGAGGACAAAATTCCTGCATCCTTTTTTCAGCGCTTCCTTTACCAGAGACCGCATCTTTTCCTGGTCATCCGGCCAGATCACCGGCGGCAGCCAGTACCAGGAACGCCGCCGGTCTCCCACAATGATTCTTTTGGTGTCCGATGCCAGCCAGACGCCCACCGGGTCCCAGGTATTTTGTTTTAATCCCTGCATACTCCGCATAACCCGCATTTCCTGAAAAAAACCTTTTGGGGTGTTTTTTGAAGGCGGAATGATTTTAAATGCGGATTCGCCGAGCTTGATCCCGGAATAATTGCCCAGCTGATTTTCAAGAACACGCATCTCTTTTTCCACCTCCGGCTCCCGGCGGTCAATTAAAAATACCGGTGTGCCGTTCTGCGGTTTGCGTTTGGCTGCAAATTTTAAAAACAGCTGTCCTTTTTTGGGAACATACTTGCTCACCCGAAAGGTGGTGTGCCATGCGTCATCTTCGTACCCGATTCTCAGCATATCATTGGCATAAAGGGCTTCACGAGGCACAATATAGGATTTTGCCCGTTCTCCTTTCACACTCCCGATCATGAGTCCCGACCCGGTCTGAATACTTAAATTAACCGGGTTCTGGGGACGCTGGGGCAAAAAATTATAATGAGTGCCTTTTCGTCCCAGCGCATAATCCAGAAACGCCAGGGCTGTTTTTTTGGCTTTCGGGTCGTCAAAATTGTCCCGGAGCAGGCGATAGGCCGACACCGTGTAATAGACATAATGGGGCCCTTTTTTACGCCCCTCGATTTTCAATGAAGACACTTTCGGAACGCCGGCAACAATTTTGGTCAGCACGTCAATCGATAAATCCTGGCAGGAAAAAAACCGGTTTTTCCGGCTGTCCTGAGTATACACCCGGCGGCAGGGCTGAACGCACCGGCCCCGAAGACCGCTTTTGCCCCCCATATAACTGCTCCAGTAGCAGCGACCAGAGACCGCGTAACACAGCGCACCGTGAATAAAAATTTCTAAAGACAATTCATCCGGACAGGCGGCGGCTGCCATCTTTATTTCATCAATGCTCAGTTCCCGCGGCAGAACCACCCGCTTGATCTCTGGAAACTTTCTGACCAGTTCCAGTGCTGCCGGAAATGTGATATTAGAAAGCGTTGACAAATGAATCTCACCGCTAAAACCGGTTTGGCGGGCAAGGGATATCATGGCAAGATCCTGAACAATCAACGCGTCCGGCTGGACCCAGCGGTTCAACTGATCCAGAAGCCGGCCGACCGGGGCGAGTTCATCGGATTTTATCATGGTATTGATGGGAATATAGACTTTTTTCCCCTGATCATGGGCCAGTTGCGTCAATTGTCCCAACTCGTCAATGGAGAAATTTTCTGCGGCCATGCGCGCGGAAAAACGCTTTAACCCGCAATAAACAGCATCTGCTCCGGCCGCTAAAGCCGCCAAAAACGCCTTTTTTCCCCCTGCCGGTGCCAGGATTTCGGGACGGACCTGTTTATTTGGGGAATTATTTATTATTAATCTATCGTCCATTTAAAATCACTTTAACTCAGAAAAACTGTAATAAATTCTATAGAAACTATGACTGATTATCAACTTGCCCATATTCTGTGGGGATGTTATAAACATAAAAATTTAAAATCAATGCAAATATGATGGGTTATGAAAAGCTTGCTATACCATCATTGATGATTATTATATTATCTAAATTCTTTACAACTCACAATTCGCTTGTTCGTTAATTGAACTTTAATAATTAGAAATTCGTTAAAAATATGAAAAAATAGTTAAAAATACGAGAAAATAGCTGAAAATATCTATAAATGTACGGTTTTCATGGTTCTTTGACATATACGGCTTGTA
>JABZFM010000021.1 GCA_014237465.1 Desulfobacteraceae bacterium
CCCCCCCCCCCCCCCCCCCCAATACTGATTACGAAAGGTATTACCCGAAATATGTAGATTCAAAAGAGTCTTTGACTGCCATTCAATTTAGAGATCTCCAGGCGGTAAGAAAAGCTGAACGGGTCATCTGGTTGAAATGGCCGATATCGCATGAAACAATTCCATACGGACGATTGCAGATTCAAAAGCTCGATATCTATAAGTTGCCGGGAGATGCTCATGACCCGGTAATATTTTTTATACATGCAGGTAATGAGGATAAAGAAACGGTTACATTTGCGGCTCACACCTGGCTGTCTTTGGGCTATACCGTCGTCTCCATCAATCACCGCTGCGCGCCGGAAAATTCATTTCCTGAAATGGTTGAAGATTGCAATATGGCATTAAAATGGGTAATGGACCATATTCAGGACCATGGTGGAGACCCGGAGAATCTCGCGGTAACGGGTTTTTCATGCGGCGGGCATATGGCCGCCCTGCTGGTGACGGACACAAAATCGCACGAAAAATATGGGATTGACATTAGTAAGGTAAAATGCTGGTTTCCCATGAGCGGTTTTTACGATATGGACTTAAAAGAAAATTTGATATCTCCCGTGATTAAACAATATATCGAATGGATATGCGTTCCTTATAAACAAGCCGCTTCTCCGTCAGCGATGACAACCGGAAAAGAGCCGCCCTGTTTGATCGTTCATGGCGGCGATGACTGGTGTGTGCCGAAAACAAATGCGGTTTCACTATATAACCAATTAGACAAAGAAAAAACAACACTGGCCATCATCAAAGGCTATATGCACGCCAATATTTTTTATTGTTATTTAAATTCGGATCATGAGCCCGCCAAATTAATCAAAAACTTTCTGGCGACCCACCTTCCAACCAAGCAGAACCCGAAACCGGAAAAAGGGTACAAGAAATAAACCGGCGGGAGTTCTTCTCATTCCCAGGGTCTGCCCGGGAATACCTGCCGGAGGCCTTGCCCCTTGTTATATGCCGGTTAAGGGTTTTTTGGACTGTTTTCTGACCTTTTCGGCAAATTGTTGTCCACATAGCATCGAATGATGTGGTCCTTTGATATCTTAAACGTGGACGCCGGCGTCATATGGGTTTTGACATAGTTTGAAATCGGATCCGGGGATGACATGAAATCAAATTCTTTGGAGGAAATAGACACAGTGCCCTGTTCAAGTGAAACTGGAAAAAGCTTCAACTTCAGTTCAAAAATAAACGCAATTTTCGGTTCACGACCCCTTTGCTCCATTTTTTTAATGCATTTTTCGTAATAACTTCTGGGCTTTTCAAAGGTAATGAATGTGTCGTCAAGGGATGGCCGTAGCCTGGTTATCATGTGCACCATCGGCGACACAACATATGAAATGGCGTAATCATCCAGCTGAGTGAAGGCCTTTGCGTTGGCGATCAGCCAGTCATAGAGCTTGGAATATACTTGATTGGTGTAAATGCCTCTGCCGAAACCGGTTTCTATTTTCACATTCGTCAGTCTGGGTTGAACATCAAAAAAAGTGAAGTTCCAGTCGTGTCGGGCTGTTGTATAATAGAAAGGCCCTAGAAGCAGTGTTAATATCAGTATCGCGACCGGATGTTGGTATCTCATGTTTTTTAATTGTGATGTCAACATGTAAGAGATGGCCACTACGGAGGGAATGGCGCTTTGTGCCACCGACACGGCCCCCAGGCCTGAAAATACGCCCATCGTCAACGAGCAAATTGTAAAGGGAACCATCAAAATGATGGAAAGCTCCTCTTCCTTGCTGAATATTTTTTTTAAAATATATTTCCGTATCGTATGCATCCAGAAAAGAATAGTGAATGACATGAGCAGTGATGAAAACCACATCGGCTTACCAAACCCGCCTTTATAGTAGGGCACCAGGAAGACGAAAAGCGACGTGTTGATTATTAAAAAAATGATCAGGGACAGGAGCGCGCATCCTGCGGTGAAAAACTGAACCGGCAGTTTTTTTATTGCAACAAAAAACAGCGATAAAAAAACCATGGATATCGTTATTTGTTTGATGAACTCCCAGTTGATGTTGATTAACCCCCCGGAAACAGAGGGCATGGATAAAACAACGTCCAGGGAGTCGAAGATGTTTAATAAATACGATTTGTTGAATACCGCGAGAAACAATATCCAACAAACCGCAAAGGGGAATAGGACATACAATAAATCCTTGGAAGTAAAAGGATAATCTTTAGATTTGAATTTGCGGGAAAGTACGAGAATAATTATGGGCGATAAAATAATAAGGCCTAAATGGAGCAGGCTCAGGCTCATCAGCCAGAGACACAAACCAGACAATACATATGAAATTTTTTTAATCGCTGTGTTTTCGGATTGAAAGCCAAAGAGCATGAAAGACAGGTAAAGCACGAGAAATAAGTGGGGATATGTCTGGTAATACAAGTTCGAAATCATACCCACCGGGTCCAGCCCGGTAAACGCAAACAGCGAAAATACAAACGGCAGCCAGGCGTATTGCCGGCTCTGCCGAAAAAGCGCGACGCTGAATATCAGCAGTGAGGCAAGGGTCAGTATGAATTGAATCTGCCGCAATTGAAGCAAAGAAATGTCCGGATAAATTTTAAAGATGATGCGGGTGATCAGCGTATAATGCGCCAACGCCCCGGTGATTTTGTCTTGAAGAAAATGGTCGCCTGCAGCAAGCCGCCAGCTTTCTGTCGCGTGATAACCCTCATCAATGAAATTAAATCCGTACTGGAGCTTGATCCAGCCGAAACAGGCAACAGCCGTAAACAGTATCATACCGATTATAAAAATCGGCATCTGGTAATCTGATGGCCTTGTTTCCAATGGTATCCCCTGATTTTATTTTTTGCCTGTTATAAGAAACCCACTGGCGATTTTTTCAGCATTTGGAAAATGAACGAGCAGAACATCCGCCAGTTTGATTGGCGCTGTAATTACCATCAGAAGCATGAAGAGGATGTCATGGATTGTCCTGCTGCCAAATGAAAAGAGAATCGCCAGCCATTCCTGGACCACCCACAGCATGCCGGATGTGGGGCCGGCACCAATTGTAACATCGGCTTGACAAAAGATTTGAAAACAATGCCTGACGCCTTCAATTGACCATCGGTGAAAATCCCACGGTGCCGCGTGAAAGGGTTGAATAAAAGGTAAAAAACAAAAAAAATCTCCATCTTTTTTTAGCATCCGGTGCATCTCGCGTATGATTGTTTCAGGATTTGCGACATGTTCCAGCATGGCCGTGTTGATGATCACATCCACCGAATGGTCTTTAATCGGTAGATCAACGGCATCAGCAACAATATCGACCTCATTGAATGTGAAAATATCAATATTGATGATATCTGTCCGGTTGCTCAGTATGGCTGGTCCGCTGCCAAGATTGACGATTATTTTTGTCTCATCATGCCTTTCCAGCAGGGACTTTAATCGGCCTTTAAATGTGGCGCTGGCCATGACCGGAGCGAAAATTTTGAGCAAAAAGTAATAGGTACGGCTGAATCTTTTAAGGAATCCCTGGATGTCTGCCAAAAATCCGTTGCCTGCACTGTTGCTGGGACTTCGATCATCCGGCAGAAAACAGAATGCGTGGTTCTGGATCGTAAACGGTCTTTCAGGCTTGCGGATCTGATCGATTTTCTGTTTTTTGAGAGGTTTCAATCGTGTCACCACTTTTTGAAAAATTTTTTGATGACTTCAACTACGATTTCCACATCCCCATTCGTCATTTCATAAAACAGCGGCAGCCGTATCAGGCGTTCGCAGAGATCATCCGTGCATTTTAATGTGCCGCCGGGCCTGCCATACTTTTTCCCGGCCGGGGATGAATGGAGCGGAATATAATGAAAAATGGTGAAAACACCTCTGTCCTTTAGGTGTTGTATCAAGCGGGTTCGTGTTTCAGGGGTGTTTGTAATTATATAAAAAAGATGGCCATTGTGCGAACCGACAGCCGGGTCGATGGCCGGCAATCGGATCAGGTTTTGGTCTTCGAGCGGGCGCAGCAATTCATAATATAAGTTAAAAATCTGTGCCCTCCGTGAGTTGATCTTATTTGCCTGTTCGAGTTGCGCATAAAGAAATGCTGCGGTCAATTCTCCTGGCAAATAGGATGACCCAATATCCATCCAGGTGTATTTATCCACTTCACCCCGGAAAAATTGTTTTCGATTGGTCCCTTTTTCCCAGATGAATTCGGCCCGTTCAATATATTTTTCCCTGTTTATCATCAGCGCCCCGCCTTCTCCGCTGATAATGTTTTTGGTTTCATGAAAACTGATAGCCCCAAAATCACCGATGGTGCTAAGATGTCTCTCTTTATAATTGGAGAGCAGAGCCTGGGCCGCGTCTTCTATGACAAAAAGCCCATGCCTGGCTGCAATATCCATGATTTCGTCCATAGCACAAGGATTGCCTGCGTAATGGACGGGAACAATGGCCTTTGTTTTTGGCGTAATGGCGGCTTCGATCCTCGTTTCATCAATGTTGAGGGTATCCGGCCGGATATCAACAAAAACAGGAACCCCACCCCGCAGCACAAACGCATTGGCCGTTGAGACAAACGTGTAGGACGGCATGATGATTTCATCGCCGGGTGAAATATCACACAGCATCGTTGCCATCTCGAGGGCCGCAGTACACGAATGGGTTAGCAGTGCCTTGCGGCAGCCGAGGTTTTCCTCCAGCCATGTCTGACATTTTTTAGTGAAAGGGCCATCACCGGCGATTTGACGATTCTCAATAACAGCTTGCGCAATATAAAACAATTCTTTGCCGACGATGAATGGCTTATTAAAGGGAATGTTGTTCACATTTAGCCTCTCAAATATATGGGAGCAATTGTTGTCCAACAGAACAGATCGCAGATGGACAACAACAGGGCAACTTTTTTAATATTCTTCGAATTTGTCAATATCTTGATTTTTCAAACTTCAATGTTTTGCCCCCCTATATACTGTGGCAGCCTTGATAAACGTCCCATCAGGAACATCAACATGGTCAGCTACAACGGCACCTGCCCCGACAAAACAGCTTTCACCAACGTTCGCAAAACCGCAAATCGTTGCAGATGGTGAAATGAATGTATTTTTGGAAATTCTGCTGTCGTGGTTGACCACAACCCCCGGCCAAAGAACAGCGGCTTTGCAAATCACGGCATTGAAATCAACAGTTGCATTTGCCATCACGATTGCCCCTTCGTGAATGTTGGCGGGATTCCTGACATATGCATTACGGTGAATCAGAGTTGCCACTTTGAAGCCGGCTGATTTGATACGCTTGAACGCATCAAGACGTCCCCGCAGATTTTTATATCCAATTCCAAGAACGATTTCATGGTCGGAGGGGTGATAACGATCAATAACATCTGCAAAGGGGCCGACGATCATATCGTCTGCCCTGAAATCATTAATGAAACCGCTGAAGCGCATCTCGTGGAGTTCAAGAAAATCTTTCAGAACCAATGCAAAATCGTTCGATCCGTAAATCAGGTAATTCATAATGTCCTTAATCCGGCAAAAGTACGGTCAACCGTCTCGGAAAAGTCTAAAATCATATCACCCCAAATACCGTCGGCCAGTTCATGATGAGCCTGCCCGATATCGATCATGGGCGCCCCAATGACCCCTTCGACGGAACGCAATTCCATCGGCATACCCGGGAGATCAATGTCCGGTAAAGTAGTTTTGCCATAGCAATTACTGAAATTCTCCAGGGCCGTAAGCACGTCGGGCCTGAAGAAATCCGTTCCTAATACCTTATACAGAAGCAGAAACTCGCGGTAGTCTGCATGTTTTCCTTCCAAGGAACCCAGCCAACGCTGAAACACTCCACTAAGGCGCGAAACGCCTAGGACAATGATTGGCCGCACGTCGCCTCCTAGCTCGAACTGTTTTTGATTGAACTGAAAGGCTATCTCGATCAGAGACGGCTCAGCCGGACCATGCATGCAGATTATCACCAGGGCATCGAAACTGTGACGCAATATTGAATGGCAGACTTCTGCGCTGTAAGACCGGAATACATCTTCAGCAACCGTTGTTGACCCGGGATAATTGGCATTGGAGCGCGATGGGGAAAAAGCAATCCCGGGGTAGACAATCCCGTCATTATCTTTGCCGTTCCGGAAAGTGCTGAGATCCTCGGCAAGCTTTTTAGCCACCAGAGTGTCTGTTCCCATGGGAAGAATCGGCCCATGCTGTTCCGTGCATCCAACCGGAAGATATGCTATTCGCAAAGACGCAGTTCTGGCCAAAACCGTTTCAACCTGCTTATATGAAGAATTTTCCGCGTTCATTTTTGCGCAATAATCCTTAAATATTTAAACAAATGCCGGGTCAACGGCAGCTGCTCATTGAGAATACGACTGATTTGCTCCGCACAATCACATATGTCAGCTGAGTGGATGACGTACGCCTCGCCGATATACCATTCATAAAAGACCTTGACTTCGGAAAAACCGATGTCATAGAGCAATTTTTCAAGCTCTTCGGCCTTGAAACCGCCGCTATCGTGCTTCAGGATTTCAGCCGTACACAGCATGTCGGGGGGAATTCCGAATTTCTCCTCCAGTTCGCGATCCTTGTATCGAACAGCATCAAACTCCCGTTGAACAATCGGCGAATATTTTTTACCTTCCGGTAGATTACGGATTGCTTCCCAGAAATAGTAATTGGGGTCCGTATCCGTGTATAAGTACCCCCCCTGTTTCAGTACCCTGAAGGCCTCTGCGAATGCTGGCTTAAGGGCGTGAAGGTGATGGATTACTGCATATGCCGTCGCTACGTCAAATGATGCGTCAGGAAACGGCATGCGTTCAACTTCGGCGACTTTAACCGAAATTTCGCAGGTCTCGGCTTTTTGGTTCACTTTCTCAAGCATTGCCTCGGTGATGTCAATCCCGGTAATTCTGCGGAAATGACGCTTAGCTATGTCAATGATGAACCCCATCCCGCAACCGATATCAAGCAGCGAACCGTTACCGGCCATTTTTGCCAGTTCCATGAGGATGCCCTCAACCCGTTTCTGGTTCTCCGGGCGGTAATGTGGTTCAGTTTCCTTATAGACTTCTGCAAGCCTGGTATGCAGATCAATATTTGCCTGCAATACCTGGTCTCTGGTAATCATCTTCATCGGCTTTCCACCTTTTCAGGATAGAAGAAATATGATCGTCCGGCAAGCCAATCCTTACAGGATTTGCAAGGTTCGAAATCATAATCTCCTTTCCAGTGGCGTTTTCTTCTTTCTGCCAGCGCCCCGTCCCACACCTCCTTGATGGTATTTGCGTTGAGATTACCAGGGGAGTGAGAACCCTCATAGTCGGCATCGCATTGAGAAAAGGATCCATCCCAATGGATCGATACGGTACGGGTAAGCCATGCACAGGGAAAGCGCTCGGTTTTTTTTGCGACATTATCAAGCAATGAAGACTGGATAGCGTTTCCCCATCCCAACTTCGGTCGAATTTTCACTATCGCTCCTCGTTCCAGCCAGTGAGTCTTAAACGTTTCGACCTCATGTTCATTTTCATCCATAACGATGAACTGGGTAATCACATCCAGGTGTTCATTGTTATTTTTCTCCTTGATATCAAGTAAGCGTTCGACGTTGCTACGTACACATTCGAAATCACCCCCAACTCGAATCTTGTCATAAACCGCCTTCGACGCGGCATCGATACTTATCAATATCTTATCAAGACCACTCTCCACCAGCTTCCCGGCAAGATTCCCAATCATAAGGTTTGCATTTGTGTTCAGGCATATTTCTTTGATGTCCTTTTCTTTCGCATATCGAATAAGCTCAACAATCTGCTCCCCAAGCATGAGCGGTTCCCCCATTATTGCCAGCCAAATCCGTGCTTGAGGATTTTCTTTTGCAGTCTCGTCGACTATTTTTTGAAATGTGCTGAAATCCATATTCCCCTTGGCCCGTTTCAAATTCGGGTAAGGACACATTATACACCTCAGATTGCAATATCCGGTAACTTCTACGATGATGTCCACTGGAAATCGATATTCCTCCAGGGTTTTCTTCACCCCTTCGAGGTTTGGTTTAATCATTTTTCAGCTCCTTTCTTGTGAATATCGATCTGACAATCGTGAACGGTCGATTTTTGACTTCGTTGAAGATTTTAGACATATATATCGCAATGACTCCAAGTGATATAATAATAATCCCTGACATGAACAGTATAACAACAATCAAAGACGTCCATCCGCTAATCACCTCAGCATAGAAAACTTTTTTGACAGTAAAAAAAATACTCAGGGTAATTGAAAACAGAGTCGTAAAAATGCCCAGGTGGAATATCATCCGCAACGGCATACTGCTAAATGACGTTATTGCATTTAGCAGCATTTCTATTTTTTTTCGGAAAGTGTAACTGCTGAGGCCTTTCGAATGTTTTGTTATGGGTACGGGAACCTGATTAAAACCCGCTATGTGCCAAAGGCCTCCGATATATATATCTTTTTCTGTAAACCGTAACAGGCTGGAAATATATTTTTTTGTTGCAAGCCTTGAAAAAGCGATATCGGTAGGCATTTTTTCTCCGGAAAGAAAATTCAACAGCCGATAGAATAAACCACCCGTCAATTTTTCCCAGAATGTGCCTTTTCGTTTCATCAGTTTTCCATACACAACATCTGTATCTTTGTTTTTACTTATTTCATCCCAGTAAACTTCAAGCAGTTCCGGCGCCTCCTCCAAATCCGAATCTATCATAAGAACATAATCGCCATTGGCATATTCGAGGCCGGTCATCATCGCTTTGTGATGCCCAAAGTTTCGGGACAACTCCACAACAGTGATATTTGGGTCATTATTAAAAAGATCGACAACGATAGCCAAGGAATTGTCTGGAGAACCATCATCAACGAAAATAATTTCATATTCTGTTCCAAGCTTGATGATAGATTTTATCAGCCTTTTATAAAACTCTGCAATATACGGGCTTGATTTATATAATGTCGTGACAATCGATATTTTCATGGACTTGCACCTTCATATAGCGCCTCGCATCTTTGCCGCAGTTGAACAGCAAATCAAGTATTGAGACATTATGGGTAAATTCACCCCAGAGCTGAGGGTATTCCGGATAACCAGCGTAATTGAACCAGTTTAGCTTGATACCGCGTTCAGCAAACAGGCTCTCGTCAATATAATCTTTAGCAGCAGGACCGGAAATATATTCCGTGCCCCCGGCCTGCGTGCAAAGATCGACCAGGCGCTCGATTTTGCCGTCTATCAAACAATAGTCCCAGGAGTTGCTGATCTTGGTGGTAATACATAGATAGGCGCATATAGCCTCGATCATTTCACGGTTAAGTGCCGATAAGTTTGTGTACTGGTGCTGCCTGTATAGTGGTTCGAATAAGGCTGCAACTTCTTCAAAATGCGGCGCACGGCGGTAGTTGCTTTCGATCGTCTTCCAGTGCTTATTCTGCCAATAGTTGTTTGGCAACTCGACATCACGAATACGGCGCCTAATGTTTTGACCGACCGGAACACTAATCCATTCGATGCCTTTAGGTGTCTTTATCTTATTGCGATTCCGCCAATCGTTTTTAGTGAATTGCATATCATCATAAAGGATAAACTCATCCACTGCGGCAATTAAATCGAAATAACCCTTCCATGGTATATAATTTGATTGTACTATCGCAATTTTTTTTCTTTTCATAAAGTCAAATATCAAACATTAAATTTATTTGCATATCCGGTTCGCTCAAGTGAATCATAGAAATTGCATCTTGCGACAACGTAGGGTGCATTCCATGCACCATTTCAGAGCCGGTCAGCTTTCAAGTGGTGCGTGAAACGCACCCTACTTAAGCGAAATGGATAACCACATGTATTAATTTTGATTTAGTATTTGACTGCCTTTTGGTATATTTTTTGAGAGTAGATGCATTTTTTTCTTATCAACAAAAAATCTTATTTTATGGTCGTCTGAAATTCTAAATTCTGCTGTCAATACCATATTCTGCTTGATATAATTTAATAACGCATTGTCGGAAGGTCTGCTATATATAATCTGTTTTGAAGGGAGGCCATATTTACCACTTTTTAATGATCCGGGGAACATTATCGGCATTCTTTCAAAAACATAAGCTATAGTGGGATATCTTTCCTTTGATTTCATAGAATTTAAATATCTTTCAATTTTTTCCGGCGATATTGTAATATCGAGATACGTATCATCCACCGACGGTCGCCGTTTAGCGATCATATGTGTCATGGGAGACACGATATAAGATATCATAAAGTCTTCTGATGATGAAAATTTTTTTGAGGTGGATTCTATCCATTCATATAATCTGGCATAGAATTTATTGGTTTTAATTCCTTTACCAAAACCACTTGTAATGGTTTGGTCCATTTGTTCCGGGATAACGTCGAAGTAGGTATATCGCCAGTCCGCCCAAGCTGTTGTATAGTAAAATGGGATGAGTATAAACATTAGTATTATTAATTTTGAAAAGTAAATTTTTTCAACAAGCTTTTTATTATATATAATATAAAGTGAAAATGCTGCTACCAAAGGGATAGAGCTATGCAGGACTGTTAGTGGTCCGAGACCCGAGAAGATAGTGGAAGCAATGGATAGAATGGTTGCAGGGATTAATATTATAATAATCAGTTCGTCAATTTTGGTTAAATTCTGTTTAAATTGGATTTTTTTTATAATATCCAACCCGAATATGATACTAAATGCGATTAAACAAGCTGACAACCACATCGGGCGGTCAAACCAGCCACGGTAATACGGTTCAATTAACCCCAAAAATGATGTTTCAATTATAATGTACACCAAAAAAGACAGGCTGGATAAAAGTGCTATTAATATCCGGAAAGCTAATTTTTTAATGGCAAAAAAATAACATGATAAAATTACAGCCGCTATGATGGTATAAGCAAGCGGCACCCAATTAAATTTTACTAATGATGTTGCTGAATAATTTTCGCTCGAAAGGAAATAATTAATTGAGTTAAATACCGCATCCCAAAAAGTATTTTGATAAATAAAGATAAATCCAATCCAGCAAAACATGAATGGCAGTAAAATATAAAGCAAATCTTTAAAGTTAAAAGCGATGGAAGTAAAATTTAATTTTTGCTTAATTAAAAGAAATATCGGGGGGAAAATAATAATAACGCTTAAATGAAGTAGACTGATGCTTATTCCCCATAAAAAAAAACCAGTTATAATAAAAAATAATTTTCTGTAGAACTCATTTTTTAGCTGCAGTCCGATGATGAAACAGGAGACAGATAATGCTATAAATAAATGTGGATATGTATAGTAATTTAAATTTGGAATCATGCCCACAGGATCAAGTCCTGTAAAGGCAAATATTGAGAAGATAAAAGGGTAATACCAATAATCTTTAGTAACCAGATACAAAGCAGTGCTGAAAAAGCATAAAGCAATGAGTGCAAGAATAAATTGAATCTGCCTGAAACCAAGTAATGTGATGTCCGGGTTTATTCTAAAAATTAGACTGTTAAAAATTGTATAAGATCTTAGGATGCTTGTATATTGATCATCTAATAAATGATCGCCCACCGTTAACCGCCAGCTTTTTGTCATATGATAGCCTTCATCAATGAAATTAAAACCATACTGGAGCTTAACCCATCCGCCAACGGCAATAATAACAAAACAAATTATTCCAAGGGAAAATATAATTTTTTGGTTATCGAAATTTTTTATCTTGTTCATCATTAATTTTAGAATCCGGAAATAATGGTTAATGGCGTAATCTGATATCCGTGGGGATGAATTTGTCGACAAAATCAATCAAGTTGATTTTTTTTCTGTAAGTTGAATTTTTCTTCCATTTCAAGTAAACGGTTTTGATTTCTCTTTCCGATTTTTCGGGTCGGAGTTCCGGCCACTATCGTGAATTCCGGAATATCAGTATTTACGAAACTCAGCGCACCGACAGCAGCCCCCATTCCTAATGTCACCCCCGGCATGATCACACTTCCGCAACCAACGATCACTTGTTTTTCAAGCTTGACCGGCGCGATTGATACCTTTTTGAATGCATCGGGAATTGTCGGGTTGGTAAGGTAGCCCTCGGAATAATCATCTGACGTTGTAAATATTGAACAACGGGAGGATAAGTTGCAAAAGCTGTTAATTTCTACACCACCAGTACCAAATATATGAACTCCAGCTCCTATATGGATATTGTTTCCCAATACAATCGGTTCATTTGATGTAATCACGGAATAACAGTCAATTCTTACATCAGAACCGATTTGAATATTGTTTCCAAAGAATAATACGGATCGATGTATTTGGACATTTCTACCGAATTTTATGCCCATCTCATTCAATTCATCTTTTGAATAATACATATTCTTTCAAATACTAATCAAATATTTTATCAATAATATATTGTGGCCTGTTTCGGACCTGATCAAGCGCTCTCCATAGATATTCACCAATTATGCCCAACATAAGCATCTGAATCCCTGATAAAATTAAAATAATGATCATGATGGGCGCCCATCCTTGGATTGGAATATCTCCAAAAATTTTTAAAAAAGTAATTATTAATGCATATGCAAACCCCAGGAAGGAAATGATTATTCCAATTAAAGTCATTAAACGTAATGGTAAATAGGAATATCCCATTATGCCGTCTATTAAGTATTTTATTTTTTTTGACAGGCTCCATTTAGATTTCCCGGATATTCTTTTTTCGCGGTCATACGGGATAAATTTTTTTTTGAAACCGGGCCACAATACTTTACCCTGTAAAAATGGATTTGATTCATTACTTATTAAGATACAGTTTTTAACCCGTTTACTGATCAAAATAAAATCAAATCCGCCGGCGGGCATATCCGGAAAGCTTAATTTTTTCATCATCCAGTAAAATATTTGAGAAGTAAATTTTCTGAAAAGTGATTCATCTCTGGATTTTCGATAACTGATAACAATATCAAAGTTTTCATCATAGAAAGAATTTAACATTTGATTGATTAACCGGGGCGGGTCCTGCAGGTCGGCTGAAATATTGATGATACAATTACCTTTTGCATGCTCGTATCCTGCTAAAATGGCAGGCACCTGTCCGAAATTTCGTGAAAATTTTATGATTTTAATATGCGTGGGATTTTGTTTTTTTAAATCAAGAATTTTTTCAAGGGAGGCGTCATGTGATCCGTCGTCAATAAAAATAATTTCATATGATTTGGATCCATTTTGCTGAACCACGTCAGATTGGATTTTTATATAAAGGTCTTCAAGTGAGCCTTCATTGCAATATACAGGCACGACAATTGAATAGTCTATATTTTCATTTTTTAAGACAGCATCAGCCATAACACAACTAATCCTTCCAACATTTAAGGATGCAGGCCGTCATCGGCACAGTGCCGATATCGTGAATAATATGAGTTTCAATATTCGCAAAACTCGATTCAGCAATCTTTGAATAATCTTTAGGGAATCTTACATGCCGACCCCTGTCAATGGAACTGATAAATTTAGCAATGCGGTTTTGATTTTCAATAAATGCCGGGTCACTGGTTAGCATAAATCCATTTTTTTTTAAACTCTTATACCCTATCTGAAAGAGTTTTTTGGCCTCACTGTCATTTAGATGGTGTACCAAACCGTCTGCAAGGATGACATCATATGGCTCGGATTTTAATAATGTCATTTGATTTACACGTTTATTATGAAAAACAGCTCTGTGCCCATATTTTTTTTCGGCAAAATTTATATAAGCCGGGTTTATATCATAACCTTCATAAAAAACACTTGAAGGGAGGTAATCAAGGATGGTCGAAGTTCCGCAACCAATATCAAGTATTCTCATATTGTCGACCGGTTTCATGAATTTACCGATATACATTCGATATTTACCCGGCATTCCAGCTATTCGCCCGAAAAAATTATAAATAACAGGATGGCCCAAAACCGCTCGAAGACCATTATTGATTTCATCCTGGCTGTGTGTTGCGGAAGACATAATTTTCAGTCCTATTCATACATGCGGCATTGGAATTTTCCGATACCCATGTAGCGGAAGGCTTCAGCCTTCCAAATTTCCATGACCTGCGGTCACGGTCGTGGAGACCTGAAGGTCTCCGTTACATCAAGTGGTGGCATATCACCATGTAGCGGAAGGCTTCAGCCTTCCAAATTCCCATGACCTGCGGTCACGGGTGTGGAGACCTGAAGGTCTCCGCTACATCAGGTGGTGGCATATCATCGTGTAGCGGAAGGCTTCAGTCTTCCATATTCCTGTGACCTGGGGTCACGGTTGTGGAGACCTGAACAGGCTGTCCGCTACATTGTTATTTATTGAGATCGCACAACAACCTTTCATTTTTTTTATCGACAAAACATTTTACGTCGTTATTCGGGGAAAATCTAAAATTCTCAACATATTTCATATTTGTTTTGATGTAGATTGACAACGGATCTGTGGCTGTCGAAAACTGAAAACATTTCCCTACCCAGCCATACATATCTTTGTTTGTCAGGGAACGCAGCAGACTGGGGGGAGATTCAAAAACGAACGCGATCTCAGGTTGGCGAACGGATCTTATCATTTTATCTACAGCATTGGTAAGGTACTCTATAGATACAGAACTATAATTAATAAATGATTTGTCCAGGGATGGGCGCCGTTTGGTAATCATATGGGCCATGGCTGTTGTAGTGTAAGAAATCATAAAGTCATGTTCTTTTGTATATTTATCCGACGTTGTTCTTATCCAGTTATAAATCCTGCTATAAGCTTCGTTGGTTCTGATTCCTTTTCCAAACCCGCTTTGTATGGTAGTCGTCATATCTTTTGGTCTTACGTCAAAATATGTAAATTCCCAGTCAGTCATCGAAGTTGTATAATAAAATGGCGTAAACAGAAAAATTAATATCAGTAATTTTACAAAAACAGATTTTAGATGTATCTGTTGATTATTAATAACAACAAATGCCATGGCGGTTACAGCAGGGATAGAATAATATGAAATCGAAAGTATCCCGGTGGTGGAAAAAAGGCTCCTGCTGGCAGCCATTAAGATTATTGGAATCAGTAAAATGACAGAGAGTTCTTCACTTTTGGTATAATTTTGTTTCTTAAAAAATTTTACTATAACGTTGAACCAGAAAATTATAAAAAACGCGATCAATAACGATGCGAACCACATGGGCTTGGCAAACCATCCATAAAAATAAGGGGAAATTTTTCCCCAAAAGGAGGTTTCGATGAAAACATACATAGTAACCGACGAAACAGCTAACACAGGCATTAAAAAAACAGGCCGACATTTTCTGCTTGCAATAAATATTGCCAAAAACACCCCTGAAACGCCAATGTGTTTTAATGCCTCCCAATTTATATGAATCGTTCTTCCAACTGAATTAGACTCTAATGATAGAGCATAAAATACAGATTTTAAAATGAGTTCGATATAGTAGTTATAAATCGCAACAAACAAAGACCAGCAGAGTATAAATGGGATTAATACATAACATAAATCTTTAAATGAAAATGAAAAGAATTGGAATTTTAATTTGCGCATACAAATGTATAATAATATTGGAGAGAAAAAAACCAGACTTAGATTAAGAAGGCTGAAACTGATTCCCCACAGCATGATACCGGATATTATAAACATAAGTCGTTTGATGGTTGGTCTTTTCTGATGAAAACCAAAAAGCAAGAATGATAATGACAACGTGATGAATAAATGCGGGTATGAGTAATAATTTAAGGTATCAAAACATCCCATTGGTTCAAGACCGGTAAAAGCAAATAATGATAAAATATAAGGTAAGACCCAATATTGTTTTGTTACCTGGAATAATGCGGTACTGAAGATCACAAGTGCTGAGATTGTCGCTATATACTGTAATTTTCTAAACTCAAGGAGCGTGATGTCGGGGTAAAATTTAAATAAAAAACTATTGAATATTTTGGAAAGAGCTAAAATCTCGGTTTCTAAAAAATGATCACCTGCAGATAGACGCCAGGCACTTGTCATATGATAGCCTTCGTCTGTGAAATTGAAGCCGTATTGGAGTTTTTGCCAGCCAAGAACAGCAAGAAAAGTAAAAACAAGTAGGCCAAGGAAAAAAAATGAAAAGCGAATTATCGCTTCCTCATTGGTTGAAATAAAATTTTGTAATTTTATTTTGGTAACGTTAAGCATATGGATTATTTTTCGGCACTAAACAAGTTTAATCAGTGGAAGGTAGATCATTAATAAGTGTATTTTTTTCTATCACATAGTTTGGACGACTTCGAGTCTCATCATAAGTCCTCCAGATATACTCGCCCAATAAACCCATCATTACCAATTGGAAACCACCTAATATGAGGATAACAATCATCATAGTTGCCCAACCCTGAACAGGCAGTCCTCGAAGTCCATTAATGAAAATGATAACTCCATATAAAAATCCACATAAAGCGGTTATTATACCTATCAAGCTCATAAATCTCAGTGGAATATAACTGAATGAAATAAGCGAATCAAAAAGTATCTTTAAACGTCTTGAAAAACTCCACTTTGACGAACCAGCATATCGCTCCTCTTTGATGTAGTCAATATAAGTCTGCGGGAAACCAAGCCATACAATCAGCATAAAAACCGAAATATTTTTCTCAACGGATTGTTTAAACGCATCAATCACAATCCGATCCACCAAAACAACATCAGCGCCGGTGGAAGGCCTTTTTACCGTTGTCATGCGATTCATCAAGAAATAAAAAAACCGTGACAATAATTTCGTGTGAATTTTTTCTCCTTTTCGCTCTTTACGTACCCCCCAGACGACTTTAAACCCTTTGCCCCATTCGTTCAGAAGGTCCGGTATGATTTCAGGCGGGTCCTGAAGATCGGCAGCAAGAACAACAGCGATATCGCCCCTGCAGGCAGACAAACCCGCAGTTATTGCAGCATGACTTCCGCTGTTTTTCGAAAATCGAATTACATGAAGCCGTTTATCAGTATTGCGCAAGTTGAGCAGTATGGAAAAGGTTTGATCTTTCGAGCAATCATCTACAAAAATAAACTCAAACTCATGGTCGGAGACTTTTGAAGCTACTGAAATCAATCTCTTATATAACGACATAATATTATCTTGTTCATTAAATGCTGGAAAGATAACCGATATCATTTTTATCCTTTATGTTCATGCCTATTCAAGGTTATATTGTAGGGATCGCTAACGTTTTAACTTTCAAATCAACTGGTGTAACCGATTGGCTTGTACAAATATTCAAAATTACTTATTTTGGAACGCCGGGCTTTAGCCATCTTTAATGTATACAACTCTAACCTTTTCGCAAAAAAATCCAGACCAATATTTGCATCAAGACAATCACCTGTTTTGTCAACAATTTCTTTATAAAAGGGTCCTAATATAAACATATTATGCCGTAAAAAACTGCTCAATGCGCGAATGTGGGTTATATCCGTCATGGAACTGGTACAGACAAATACAGAAAAAAGACGATCAGAAAGAACATAATTGTCACGACGCAAACATCTCGTTCTTTCAATAAATGGTTGATAATTATCTTTTCCGGCATCATTCCCGTTATAACTGGTTAAAACAATCGTATCCGCCTTAACCATCTCATGTTGGATAAATCTCATATCATCATTTTCTGCTTTTCCGGAATCAGACGGGATGATGCATTTGTATTCACTTTCAAGATTACCATTAGGACAGATATTGCAGGCAATGCATCTGTGAATATGTAATTCTGAAATATCCAAAACTTTTAATTCAATCTTTTCGGAAAATGGCAGACTCTCAATTTTGCGGATAAGTTTTTTGTGTTTATCTTTACAGGTTACTAAAAATAATATTCTCGCTGTAGATGAAATTTCTTCAATATTTAAACATTTAGAAAGTATGCTGACACGCTGTCCTGTTCCCATCGAGGTCATCAAACCAAAATTGTCATCAATAATCGTACCCATATGACCTGCCCAACCTGTTCCGCCATATTGCGAGGTAGGCGGACCATTCCCAACAACAGCGGCACCCATCTCTAATACATCTGAAAGAAAAAAAATATTGGTTGTTTCCTGGCCGCCGTTACGTTTTGCGCCCACAGACACAACCCCTGCGGCTTTCCCGTCAAGGGGGAGTAATTTTTCTTGCTGAAAATTTAAACTTTTGAGCCAATCAGCAATTAAGGAGGATCGATCACCGAAATAAACAGGACTGGATATTATATAACCATCTGCTTCAATTTGAGAATTTTTTATTGAAGGTTTATGTGCCGCACAATTTAAGGGGAAAAGATCCTTTAACTTGAAATATTTTATATCAGAGCCTGCATCAATAGCGCCATAAAGCGCAGCAACCAATAACGCCTCCGAATTACTGATTTTACGATCTCCACCTTCTTTATAAATTAAATTAAATAAATCTTCAAAAGAACGACAATTTGTAATCGTGTTGATTACTCTGTCAGCATTCATCCGGCTTCTTATACTTCCAGATAATCCTGTAATGATATTTTTCAAAATTTATCTCCGATCCGATCAATGAATGTTTTTTTTACTTTTCAACCATTATATTGTATTTAATCTGATTTTTGAGCCTTAAAAACCCAACGCTTTCTGAAGCCCCAAATATTCTGTGCTTGTTTTGATAATAAAAAACAAGTTCGTAATAGTTTGATATATCCGATGCAACACCGTTACCTATGACGACGTTCATATGACTTTTTTTGGCCAATTCCAATGCATGTTCCAGCCTTGAGATACTGCCGAACTTGCATAGTTTTAATTTAATAAAATGGACACCGGCATCATATGATTTAATGATATCAGACTCCGTATAAATTGATTCATCCAGCATTTGCGGAATCTTCAAATTTAATTTGTTAATCTGTGCAACTTCTTCCCAACGATGCCTTGGCAACGGCTGTTCCAGATACTCTGCATGATCAGGAAGTTTAAGGGATAATAATTTTAGAATTTTTACACTTTGATTAAATGTAAACCCGCAATTTGCATCAAACCGCAGCCGAATATCTTTCAAATCCAGTTCAGACAACTTGTAAATTGTTTCAATATCGCATTGAACATCTCTTCCAAATTTAATTTTAAAAACCCTGAATCCCTTTTCATATAAAGTATTTATTTCATACTTAATATTACCAATTGTTTTATTGCTGCATCCGATAGATTGAATTAAATCCTTTGTTCTTACAGCAACATGCCCGAATTTTCGTTGGTAGGACTCGATTGGAGGGACAAGGGAAGACATGGCAAAACTATTTTCAGGACCGATATGTTGATCGAAAAAGTTCAACGAAAATTCAACACTTTTCCCGATAACCGCCTTTGCAAACTGGTTTAATGAGTCGATTGAACTTTCCACGGTTTCTTCGGTATACCCTGTGAGGGGCGTGACTTCACCGTACAGAAGGGTTTCATCATCCAATTCAATCGTCACTACAACGGATTCAAAGCAAGTTAAAACACCATATGATAATGCATAATCAGTCCTTAACTCATTACAGAGCGTTTTAATCTCAATGTTTTTAATATCAGGCATATTTTAATAAAATTTAAAGTAAAAATCAGAAAATAATCTTTAGATCATTTCTTCGTCTGTTATCCATTTTTCAACGATTCTTTCCCTGAAACCAATAATAAAGTTTGCCTCTTCATTACACTTTTCAATTGAAAGATAATCGGTTTTACCGGTTGATAACAGTTCAATCACAGCTGCTGGGTAATTTAAACCGGCCAGGGTAGTAAAATAACTGTATCCATTTAACCGGCAGTTAACTTCCATTAAATAAAAATGTCCATTCCCTGAATGTTTTTTAAACTCAAGGTTAATCGGTCCACACCAGCCGCCCATTGATGAAATAATTTTTTTTGAAAAATTCAAAAGGTCTGGTTCCACAGCCAATGTCCCGGCATTCCCATAGCCTCCCCATGTCATAAAAGTAAGTTGGGATTTCGTGACAACTTCACCATAGATATTACCGTCATTCCCATACAAAAGAAGGACGACATGAATACTGCCCGCGTCCCCGGGAATGAATTCCTGAAGTACGATTTCACTGCCAAAATTTCTTGATATCGATGAAATATATTTTAGAAGATCTTTTTCATTGACTGCAACGCTGACCCCTTTTCCCCCGGCTTCACGACATGGTTTTACGACAACAGGATACTCGACTTCAGAAGGATTGTTGTAAATCAACGGAACTCTGAAGCCTTTTTCATGAAGTGTTTCCATAACCTTTTTTTTGTGTGACAATGTGTGAAAAATATTATAATCCGGTTTAAAAAAGTTGACAGGCGTGTCCCAGCCTCGATTGACCAGTTCGAGAACACCTTCCATGTCGTAATCGGACGTTGGTATCAAAATATTGATCCTGTATTGTTTAATAATTTCATCTAATTTATTCCGATAATTTTCCAAATCTCTCGCCGGAGGTATTGTCACCGGGGTAATCGTTTCATCGTACAAACCACTTGCATATTTATTACAGTCAGTAACAAATAACTGCATATCATAGCGTTTCTTCAAAGATCTGATGTAGTTAATTGCAGAGGCTTCTGCTGAAAGCACAAGTACGTTCATATCTATAGCCTTTTATAGCTCGAATAAGTTGGGGTTGCGATATACTTTATTCCACTTCTCGCAATGTGGACACCTGGTTCACTAATTGATAGGCAATCAATGCCACTCTTGGTGAAAACACCAAAGACTCCTTTTGGAACCGGTCGAAAGGATGAAATAAAATAATTATTTTTCTGCTCTATCCAGTTGAACGTAAAAAACCCCAAATGATTCATGGCAGATAACGCAGCCACCGATTTATCTATCATCAATGGGTGGTAAACGGTTTCTCCGGCAAAAAGGAAATCCTCCCTGCCAAATGCCTGGCGATGAATCAGAAATACAGCTAAAGAGATTGAGCGACTATTTGTTCGATTGCCGGTCACAACGTAATCTGTTGTGCCATCTAAATATTTTTGAAATACGGTTCCACACTCATAAGCCTTATAAGACGAAATGACATCCAAAGGTTTCCCTGTCAAGGCTTCATCAGGGTGGTGAAATAGATTGCCCTTTCGAATCCAGTCTTCATTTTTTGGCGGTTGGTCATATACAGGCAGAATAATATCCGAGAATTCCTGAGACAAATAATTCATAACAGTTAACAGCTCAAATCGACGGAATTTATTTAAAGGATATTTACTTTTTTCGTTAATCCATCTTGGACAGAGCGGGAGATGATGATCACTTTCAAAATCATCAGATTGCGGATAACACGGTTTATCAACTTTAAAAATTTCAACATTTGGCAGGTCCCAGCCATCAATTATCGGCTGGTCCGTAAAAAAAATGAAATGCCTGTCCGGCCAGGCCTGAGCAGCTGAAACAGCAGCCTGCTTTTCTGCACCAAGAAGAATGTATTTATTCATTTGCTTCCTTTTGTAAAAATAATATCGATATCCCCAGTGTACTCAGTGAAATTTAATGCCTTCATCACTTTGGGCTTATAATCGTTTCAATTATATTCAACGCTCCACCAATCCCGCCAATGGCAAAACGATTCAAACAAACCAACATTGAGAAAGTGACTGCGTCTGATGCAGAAATTCCAAACATTGTTAGCAAAAAAACCAACGTTCCTTCACGAACGCCAAGCCCCCCAAGCGAAATTGGTAGAAGTGCTGTAAAATATGCCAATGGGATGATTAAAAAAAAAATTTTTAGGGACAATGATAGATGTATTGCGTAAGACAACAGAAAAGATACAAAAATATCCGTAGATTGGAAAAGTGCTGACAGGATTAAGGCTTGAAATAAAATACCACCTCTAATCGTGCTAAATGGCAACACTGCTTTTTGAATATATCCGAAGATTCCCTTAAATTTTTTTTTCTGGAGAATATGCCTTCCCATACGACAGCCGAATATAAAAAGGATGATTCCCATGATACCGGCGGCAGCAAAAGGAAGCATTCGTTGTGTGTTGACAGCAGGCGTAAGATTCGTCAGT
The DNA here is from genome assembly GCA_014237465.1 of Desulfobacteraceae bacterium. Lineage (GTDB taxonomy): Bacteria > Desulfobacterota > Desulfobacteria > Desulfobacterales > Desulfosalsimonadaceae > SURF-3. Next base: position 22,048 of record JABZFM010000021.1, read on the forward strand.
GTTGATGGGGGGCAAATAAGTATATAGAAAATCATGGAAAATAAGACAAGGACGCCACAGACACGTTCTAAAATGACAATTGATGTGGCAGTACTGATTTTACACTTTGTTTGACGAACACATAGCTGGATGCGAAATATGTCACCGCCTAAATTTCCCGGCAAAAAAGTACCATAAAAGAACCCCACCATATACCCGTAAAAGGCATACCAACTGGAAATTATCAGATTGTTGCTCGATAGTAGAATTTTCCAACGTGACGACGCAAACCAGAAACCGATCAAAGAAATAACGGGTGCAATAAATATAATACAAGAACTCCTTTTTAAAGTGGCTAATACCTTTTCAGTGTCAACCAGACAAATTAAATATATCAATAAGAACACACTCAAAAAAATTTTAAAATAAAACCAAAGTTTTCTTTTTTCTATCATAAAAACTACCAATCTCGCCGACAATGGGATGGAGATGAAAAAAACATTCAACTCTTATTTGAAGGGATATGATTTAATCTGCTTTTTTAACTTCTGAGCAAGGAAACCATTCCATAGGATTTTCAAAATTAACATCTGAGCGTATATATATCTTTTTAACTTCTCCCAAAAACATTATATGAGTGCCAAGCATTACCTCCTTTGTAACTTGGCAAATAAAATTTATCGGCAATGCCGGTAAAATTGGAACATCTTCATCCGTATACCATTCGAGACCTGCATTCTTTATTTTATCAGGATCTTCTGAAAAAGATATGTTTCCTGAGAATTGAATTGCATCAATAATTTTTTCATTAATATAGGGCACCCCACAACCAAACTTCTTCGTTTTTTTAATGATATTTAAAGTCGCTCTTGGCTTATATCGTTCATTAATAGCGGCATAGGCAATACAGACCGCAATGGTCATAGGATGCCGGCTGACTACCATCGTAGACCCGCAAGGCATTATATTCGGATTTCCATCATCAGCCCATGTATTGACAAAAGAAAGTGGTGAAGGGAAAAAACACGGCCAGCGCGCCCTGTCATTATCAACTTCCACCTGATCTTTCGGCAGCGGTGGAAGATACTTAACAGCCATTCCATTTTGAAGTTCGTCGAATTCAAAAGCAGTCGTTGATGATGAGGGAAATCGATAATGAGGTGTATATCCTTTCTGGTATTTTTGTTTAAAAACTTTGTTTTTGTCTGTTGGTGTAAGGAATCCCAAATCCTTAAAAAGTGGATTCCAGGCAGGCAGGCTCCGCCAGCAAACCTGGCTTTTACATCCGGCAATATCTTCTCTCAGCTGAATGGCATTTATTTCGAAAAAATATAAGCGATGGCTGTCCACATCTTTCCAGGGATTTTCAAAAATTTTGCCCCCCAGAAAGTCTTTTCCAGGTTTGACAAGCTTCGCCTCATATACCATATAAGAATCTTCAAAAACCGGGGCGGGGTTGGTTAAAGCCGTCCGCACCTTCAATCCCGAAGCAGTTATTCGATCATATATCTGATCATCCGAAAATTCAGCAACCGCATCTAACGCCTTATCAAAATTTTTTCCTGGTGGCAGAAACTGTACATTTACAGTTTTACTTTGTTCAATCATCTTCATAAATTTTTTACGAGGATAATGTCTGTCGGAAATGAGCTCTGTGCAGAAACTAAGGGCGAGTATATAGGGAAATCTGTTTACAATCGTAGCGCCAACGCTTCTTTCCATGGCAACCTTCGATCCATCGGAAGTTGTTACAAGACATATGGGAGCTGGAAAAAAAGCCGGCCAGCGGCTATCATTTGCCAGATTTTCTTTAGTTTCCGGCAATTCTCTAACAAAAAAATCTCCATTTAATGATGTTTTCCATGCATGAGTTTTTGTTAAGTCTAAGTCCGGCCAATGATATTTATATTTTCTTATGCCATTAAAATCCATTATCATCCTATGAATGTGTTATATGAATAATATTGAGTAGCAGCATTATTGATTTAATACTTTTCGAACTTTATTAACTACAGTTTCGACTTCCTGATCTGTCATATCCGGATAAAGGGGTAAAACGATGCTGTGATTCATTGCATTCTCACTTTCCAACAGTTTGCCGTTCCGCCAACTATCTTTATAATGTGCCTCCATATGCGCACACATCACCCCACGCCTTACGGCAATCCCTTCGGCTTGCAGGGCTTCCATTACTTCAAACTGATTATAATCCGGATTTAGTCGTACAATATAGCTTTGCCAATTAGTACGCGCATAAGCCGGCTCAACCGGGATATCAATTCCATCAACACTTGAAAGCAGTTGGTTATACAGATTCCCCAAATGCCTTCTTCTCTCAATTATAACATCTAAGCGCTTTAGCTGTTCAATACCAACCGCCGCCTGGATGTCAGTGAGGCGATAATTAAATCCCAGAGCAGGATATTCTTCTATAATCACCTGATCTGATTTAAACCGATCAAAATCAGAAACGCTCATCCCCTGATGTCTTAACAATCGAAACTGCTTGTCAAAATTGCTGTTATCCGTGGTAATCATACCACCATCACCAGTTGTTAAGACCTTTCTGGGATGGAAACTGAAACAGGCCACATCACCATGGGGTCGACCGATTCTTTCCCACGTCATACCCTCATCAAAAGTGATTTCACTACCGATTGCGCAGGCGGCATCTTCAACTATGGGAATCTTGCAATACTCTGCGACAGGCAGAATTTTCGAAAGATCTGCCGGCATACCCATTTGATGAACCGCTATTATTGCTGATAAACGCCCACCTGGCGCCTCCTGGTTGCACAGAGGACTTGTTTTTGAACACAATCGGTGAATATCTTTATACCGGTAATGACTATCTTTAAAATAAAAGTCGTTTTCAATGACCCGAAAAAGTTCGTCAGGATCGACGTTATATGTATCAGGATCAATATCGATAAATATGGGCTCAGCACCGCAATATCGAACAGCATTCGCAGAAGCTATAAAACTGTGACTGACAGTAATGACCACATCGCCAGGCTTAACGCCGACGGCCAGTAAAGAAAGATGCAAGGCTGCAGTGCAGCTTGAGACGGCACACGCATGAGTCGCATTAACAGATTTTGCAAAAGCTTTTTCAAATAATTTGACTTTTGGGCCCTGGGTTACCCATCCAGACAATATAGTGGAGGCAGCAGCATCTGCTTCATTTTGCCCTAAAACCGGCTTTGCTAACGGGATCAAAATTCTTAAACCTCCCAGTTGCGAGCGACTTCATCTTTTAATAAATTTTTTATCCCTATCGGGTGGTTACGAAAGTATTCAACGGTCCGTTTCAACCCTTCTTTAAATTCAATATTCGGCTTCCATCCACAAAATGACATAAATTTTTGCGAATCAGCATAAAGCCTTAATACGTCTCCGGGGCGGGAGTCGATAAAATCAATCCTTACTGTAGAATTTGAGACTATGCGTGCAATACTGTTCACTAAATTTTTAATGGAAATTTCAAAATTACTTCCAATATTTAAGGTTTCACCGACAATATTGTCATTCTCAACAGCCGCCACCAAAGCGTCTGCCGTGTCTACAACATAGGTAAAATCCCTTGTTTGACTTCCATCTCCAAAAACAACAATTGGTTGATTGTTTAATGCTCTTACAATGGTTTTGGGGATTACTTCTCCGGCATCTCCTTCATGGTGTGATCGAGGTCCAAAAGTATTAAATGGTCGGATCACGGTAACCGGCATACCATATGTTTTATGATAAGCCCTTGCATAAGACTCACCTGCCAATTTACTGGCACCGTATACTGTGCATGGCAATGTCGGATGAGATTCAGGCATGGGTACATATTCTGCAGTTCCATAAACTTCAGAAGATGAACAATAAATAAAACGTTCAATATTATTGCGATATGCACTATCTAAAATAAGCAACGTGCCTTCTGCATTCACTCGATGATTCTCAAATGGATGAGCGATGGAATGCCTAACGCCTAAACATGCAAGATGAAATACAATATCAATCTTTTCCATCGCCCGGCCGACATCAACAGGATCTGTAACGCTGCCGCGATGAAACTCAAAGGCTTTTGTATTAAAATGGTGGGAAATATTCTCAAGATTGCCGTTGACCAGATTATCAAGTACTCGCACCGAATAGTGCTTTTTCATGAGTGCGTCAACTAAATGAGAACCGATAAAGCCGGCTCCACCGGTCACAAGACATTTTTTCCCTTCATTTAACATTCCTCAACTCCTTCATTGATAGCAGAGATTAATTCTTCAGAAACGTATCTAATCTGTGCTTTTGTCAATTCCGGGTACATAGGCAGGGAAAGAAGTCGTTCGGCTGCTTGTTCGGTAATTGGAAATGAACCGGGATGCAGGTTCATATATTTATAGGCTTTTTGCAGATGTAATGGAATAGGATAATGGAGTCCGGTAGAAATTCCTTTTTTGCTTAACCTTTTCTGTACCTGATTTCTATTCTCAACCTGAATCACAAACAAATGAAAGACCGAAATACAATTATTATCGATGCGTGGCAGTACAATACAGTCTATGCTCTTTAGAAGATCAAAATAAAGATTCGCATTTTTTCTTCTGGATTCATTCCAAGCAGTTAAATGTTTAAGTTTAACGCGTAACGCTGCAGCCTGCAAAGCATCACAACGGCCATTATATCCTTCAATATCATGATAATATTTTTTTGATTGACCGTGGTCACGGATTTGTTTCACTTTTTTAGCCAGATCACCATTATTTGTAGTCACAGCGCCACTTTCACCACAGGCTCCAAGGTTTTTTCCGGGATAAAATGAAAATGCCCCTGCAGTTCCGAATGAACCGGTTTTATGTCCTTTATATTCAGCAAGATGTGCCTGACAGGCGTCTTCAACTACCCATAATCCATGTTTATCAGCAATTGATAAAATTGAATCCATATCTGCCGGTTGTCCGTATAAATGAACAGGAACAATTCCTTTTGTTCTTGATGTAATGGCTGCTTCAAGCTTTCTATGATCCATGTTATATGTAATCGGATCAACGTCCACGAAAACCGGTTTTCCGCCAGCCTGTGTAATCGCTTCAGTTGTTGCTATAAATGTATTGGGAACAGTTATTACTTCATCATCCGATTTTAAACCCAACGCAATAAGAATAAAACGTAATGCATCAGTGCCGCTGTTAACCGCTATACAATGACGAGTATTGCAGGCTTTTGCGAATTCATCTTCAAAAGCATCTATATGTTTTCCTCCAATAAATCCTGCTGATTCTAAAATTTCTTCCCATAACGGAAAAATTTCAGATTTAAGCGAACGATTTTGTGCTTTCAGATCAATAAATGGTACTTCCATTATTTGCTGACCTTTCTTAAAAACCGAGCAGGATTACCAGCCCATATTTCATTGGAAGGAATATCTTTTGTTACAACCGCCCCTGCACCTATAAGAGCACCTTTGCCAATGTTCACACCGCAAAGAATGGTTGTTCCGGATCCAATCGAAACGTCATTCTCTATGATAGTAGTAATAACATTCCAGTCATTATCATTCTTCATTGAACCATCAGCATTGATAGATAAAGGAAATTTATCATTAATGAATGTTACGTTGTGCCCGACAAATACATTATTTTTAATTTTAACACCTTCACAAATAAAAGAATGGCTGGAAATTTTACAATTCCGGCCTATTGAAACTCCTTTTTGTATTTCAACAAAAGTTCCAATCTTAGTGTTGTCACCTATTACACATCCATAAAGATTTACAAAGGCATGTAATAAAACGTTTTGTCCTAATTTAACATCTGGTGCTATTCTGCAAAAATCCAAAAATAACCTCCGATATAACCTTTATAACCTTAGATACGAACATTCGCCCCGTCGGCCTTAATAGATTTTTCAGCTGCTTCTAATATTTTCACAACCCTTAACCCTGCATAGCCGTCCGTCAGCGGTTTTCGATTTTCAATAATAGATTCGGCAAATTCCAAAGCAACTAAAGATAAGGCCTCACTACTTTCAAATCGAGGCGCATGCATATCACCAGAGCGATATGAAACCAGAAGTTTTCTTTTTATTTCTTGTTCGCCATTTTTAATTATAATTCCTTTGTTATAAATTTTTATCTTTTCATCGGCATCCAGATCATTCCAGACTATCATCTTTTCATCACCGCCTATTATTGTTTTACGAATTTTAACAGGTGATAACCAGTTAAGATGGAGGTGAGCGATAAAATTATTGTTGTATCTAATCGATACATAGGCAATATTTTCAATGTCATTGCCTGCATGACAAACTCCATGAGTACTTACCATTACAGGTTGTTCCTCAAATAAATAGTCCAGTATGGATAGATCATGAGGGGCTAAATCCCATACAACATTGACATCATGCTGAAATAGTCCCAGATTCACCCGCACCGAGTCATAATAAAGCGCAGAACCCATCTCTCCTGAGTCCATTATTTCCTTAATCTTTCTCACTGTCCCGGTATAGCAATAGGTATGGTCGGTCATAATATTTAAGCTTTTTTTGTTTGCAAGAGCGATTAATTCCATGGCATCCTCAACACTTGAAGCCATCGGTTTTTCAATTAATATATGTTTTCCATTTTCAAGGCACGCTTTTGCAATATCAAAATGAGTTCCCACCGGTGTTGCAATTGCAACGCCATCAACTTTCTTATCATCTAAAATATTTTCTAAATTCACTGATGTTTTTATCGAAGGGTATGGCTTAACAACTGAATGAAGAGTTTTATCATCCTTATCGCATACCCAACGAACGTCTGTTTTAGGGCATAATATAAAATTACGAATTAAATTAGGCCCCCAATAACCGCATCCAATTACCGCAACATTTATCATAAATTAATTATTCCTATAATAAAAAAGTGAATATGCTTAATATTTAAATAGTGGTTGACCGAAAACCCATACAAAGGATTTGTTGGGTTTCGCCCTTTGGAATCCTATTTTGTTAAATGCTTGATTCCCGTAGGTTGGGTAGAGGCACGAAACCCAACATGTCAGAGCGGGCTCAACCCAACCTACATGATGTGCCGGTGGGTAAAATTAATATTTTTTTCGCAATATTTTCTGTTTCCGGCAATAAAAGTTCTGAGTGGGGAAAGTATGACCTGTAGGGCTCCATTTTATGGCATCCGGGATAAAAATAACGACGGGCAAGAACATTTTCAGCATGAAGAATATGGATAATATGATCCCGGGTGAGTGGTGAAATATTCGGGTCAATTTCAGCGACAATATACTGATAGTTATTTTTTTCTTTTTCATGATAATCAACCAGGCGAACACCGGGAATATCTCCAAGTTCTAATCGGTACTGCTTATAATTTTTGTAATTGATGTCAATGAAATCCTGCATACTTTCCAGTGATGTCAACCCCATGGCCGCGCTAATTTCATTCATTTTGCCGTTTGTCCCGATATATTCTACTTGATCATATCCTGCAAATCCGAAGTTTTTCATCAGACGGATCTTTGTCGCGAGTTCATCATTATTGGTTGCAACCATACCCCCTTCAAACGAATTAATAAATTTGGTGGCGTGGAAACTAAAGATCTCGGCATCACCGAAAGAACCGATCATTCGGCCATTATATGAGCATCCAAACGCATGGGCGGCATCAAATATTATTTTCAGATTATGGTGTTGTGCAATTTCATTAAGTTCGTTTATTTCACAAGATCTTCCCCACAGATGGACTCCGATAATACCGGTTGTTTTAGGCGTAATCATCGGTTCGATTTTGAGCGGGTCTATGGTATGGGTTAACGGATCGATATCGCAGAATACCGGTGTTATTTCCTGCCATTGCAGGGCATGAGCCGTGGCAATAAAGGTAAAAGCCGGCACAATAACCTCACCGGTAAGCCCAAGGCCTCTGATGGTGATTTCAAGTGCGACCGTGCCGTTGCACATGGCAATACAGTGTCTTACCCCAATTATTTCGGCCATTTTATTTTCAAATTTCTGGACAAAAGGACCATTATTGGTGAGCCATCTATTATCCAGAATTTCATTGAAATAATCGGTAAGTATCTTACGGTTGCCGATATTGGGTCGTCCCACATGGAGGGTTTCGTTGAATGCAGGTGGGCCGCCGCATATTGCCAAATCGGAAATACTGTTTTTCATAAATGATATTTTATTACACAATTATTGTGGGAAAGGCATTTAATTCGAGCATTCAGATAGCATGGATTTGATATTAATGTAAAGAATTATATTTTTTTTGCGCTGATGCGGTATACTGTGAAATCCCGATCATGGTCGCAATGTCGTAAACTTAATGTTTTTCCGTTTTTTTTTAATATGTTTTTGATGTGTTGGACTGCTCAATAAATCCGATCAAATTTTTTTGGGTTCCCACCCAAAAACCGTGACCATAGGTCACGTTGATGGAAGGCTAAAGCCATCCGCTACATGGCGGGTCGGCAACGCCCAATATGGGTCGCCAAATTCCAATGTAGCGGAGACCTTCAGGTCTCCATAAACCCCTGGAAGGCTAAAGCCATCCGCTACATGGTGTTTCGGTAAATCCCGGTAATCGGTAAATTTCAATGATCGGCAAATTCCAATGTAGCGGAGACCTTCAGGTCTCCACCCGTCCATAATCTACAGGCCAAGGCACTGGAAGGCTAAAGCCTTCCGCTACATTAAGCTATTTGCATATTGAAGCCGGATGATCTGTAACGGATCGAAAATTTGATGTGAGTGAAATGCGTTTGGAATTTTTCCATAAAAGAGTTGAAATAAATCGTGACCATTGATATCAAATGATATCAAAAAAAAGATTTATAAAAATAGATTTTGAGGGTTTTTATTTAAGACTTTCATTTCACTGATGGCACACCGGTTGTTTATTTTTTTTATGTTTAACAATGGAGGAAAGAATGAGGCATTTTTTGAGAATGGTTTTGGTTATCTTGTCATTTATGACGATTATTTCCGGATGCTCCACAGAACCGGATAAGACAGTTGAGGAACTTAATAACGATGCCATTTCTTTATTGGAACAGCAAAACATATCAGAGGCTCTGAATGTCGCTGAAAAAGCATTAAAAAAAGCAGAAGATGAATATGGATTTTATGATCCGGCGGTATTAAAATCTTTACAGATCATTGCCATTATTTATCAAGCGAAAAAGGATTATTTGAATGCCGAGTTTACATATAAACAGGCATTGTCTGCCAGTAAAGTGATTAGTGGGGAAAACAGCCTGCATTCTTTAAAGATTATGAATAATATCGGGAGTATTAAATACTTGCAGAATCAATTTGAGCCGGCCTTGTCGATTTATAAACAGGCCCTTAGCATAGCTGAAAAAGAACTTGGATCTGATGATCCGCTCCTGCTACAGATACAGAACAATATGGCCACCTGCGAATCGGCTTTAAAATCAGGAAAAACTCCCGGAGCTGACATTGAAGAACCGCCGGCTGCTTCACTTAAAAAGGGAACGGATTTTGTCCCGGATGAAGTCAAAAGTGCTGCGCTAAAAAAAATGGCCAGTCAAAATATTTTACTTGATAATCCTCAGGCATTATTGCCGATTCAAATTGGAGACCAGGGGATGGTATTTCCGTATCTTTACACCCAAAATATTGAAGAAAGCGAAGGGGGAGGCGGGGTAAAAGTGGTATTGTTGTTTGCCGCGATTAAAAATAAAGATAAAAAAGATGTCCCAGGGTCAGAAGAAGGCTCCTTTTATGTTTTCAATGCATGCCGCATGGTTTCTTATGAAAGTTATGTGGAAGAAATTGAAAAAGGTTCCCAGGAAACTGCCATACCGGCAATAATCAGTGTGTTTCCAAATTTATATTCACAGGATGGATAAAAAAATCTGGCTTATTGCTGTTACTTCAACGGCATTTAAAGAGGCCAGGTAAAACATTTATCATTTAACCGGCTTAACCGGCTTAAACGGGGGGTGGCGGAGTTTACGACTCAGGCCTTATGCCCCAATGAACTGGATAACATGAAGCTCGCAGACATCAAAGAGAATATCCTGAAAATGGTTCCGAATATTTTTGAAGTATCTCCGGTGCTTTTTGCCTATGTGTATGGGAGTATTGTGATAGACCAGGCACATCCGTTCAGTGATCTGGATATCGCCATATATGTTCCGCGAATGTCCATTAAAAATAGGGTGTAATGCTTTCGTCATCCCCCGAAAGATTCAAGCACCCTGATAACCCTGTTTAATTCTGCTTCTCTCAATCCCGGATGGTTCGGCAACCCGATCACATTTCCCGCTATTTTTTCAACATGGGGATGGTTTTCCTTGGGGAGTGGCCTGGCCTTCGGCCAGGGGTTATGGAGACCTGAAGGTCTCCGCTACATTGGAATTTGCCGATTCACATTGGGCGTTGTCGACCCGCCATGTAGCGGATGGCTTTAGCCTTCCATTCCCTCGGCCCTGGGCCGAGGATTTATGGAGATCTCCGCTACATTGGAATTTGGCATCCCGTCGGATACTGAGCAACGTTTTGCCCGGTTTACTGAGATCGTATAGCTTCCCATCCAATGATGTTTTTTAATTTCTGGCAATTAATTCGATAATCTCTTCTGTCTGAAGGGTTGCCTGGATTGATTTTGATTTCACCTTATGGGTATTATTTTTTTTTTAGAATCGTCAATAATTTTTCCAGATTGGACCGGGCATTTGCATATCCGGGCCTGAGTCGGATGGCGGTTTCAAAGTGTGTTTTTGCCTCGTCAGACTGGCCTTTTTGTAAAAGCAGTACGCCCAGATTATTGTGAGCTTCCGCAATTTCCGGTGCAGCCTTCAGCGCTGCCTGATAATGGGTGATGGCCGCATCGATTCTGTTTAAACGGATCAGTGCAACTCCCATATTAATGTTGGCTTCAATATGGTACGGATCATCATTTAATATAATATTGAAGTGTGAAATCGCTTCGTTGGGCATGTTTTTTTGCAACAGCGCATTGCCAATATTGTTATGTATTTCTGTAATTTGAGGTGCTGCATGTAATGCCCGATTAAAGTATATAATCGCATTGTCAGGTTCGCCCATTTCAAGAAAAACATTCCCCATGTTATTCAGTGCCTGATGGTTGAGCGGATTTTTCTTTAATGCAATATTGATGTGTTTGATGGCCTGATCAATTTGCCCTTTTTGAGCGAGTGCGTTGCCGAGATTGTTGTGAACTTCGTCGCTTTCTTTTAATGCCAGGGATTGATAATAATGATCAATTGCCTGATCGATTTGGCCATTGGTCGCCAGCGCTGCACCCAGATAAAAATGGGCCACCGGGTTGTTCTCGGTTACATCAAGGTTGTGCCTGAACAACGTTGCGCTGTTTGCCCAATAGGACGCCTGGTGCCGGGATACCAGCATAAGGGCAATAATTATTGCGGGAGTAAGAAATGAAACAATTGTCTTATGCCGGGGCACTCTGGATATAATTGCAAAACTGCCCCAACTGAAGATTATAAAAAGACCGATCTGCGGGACATATGCCCAGCGATCGGACATTTCAGGCCAAAGCCCCTGCTGAAAAATACCAATGACCGGGAACAGAGTCCCCAGGTACCATAACCATCCGGTCAACAGATACGGGGCTTTTTTGATTTTCAAGAGTATTCCGATTGAGATGCCCGTCAGAATCAGGCCGGCTGCTGCCGGCTGCCAGGCAGGGATGGCAGCCGGAAACGGATAAAAGACTGCCAGGTCATGGGGCCAGATGATTTTTACGATGTATTTTATATAGGAGACCAGGGCGTTTGCCGTCCGAAGGGACATGGGGATGGCATCATCTGGAACGATCTGCTGGGTGATATGGACCGAGAGAACAGATATGCCGACAGTTATAAAAGAAAGAATAAAAAGAGGTATTTTTTCCAGGATTAAATGACGGACCGGTATTTCCTGAAAAGAAAGTCGACCGCTATCAAGATCAAAATGGTTTCCGGATTGAAAAAGGTTCATCCGGCCAAGGGGCCAGAAATCGATCAGCAGTAATACACACGGCAGAGTGACGAGCATGGGTTTGCTTGCAAGGCCTAACATAAACGGAATGATGATCAGCAGGTATCTTCGAAATCCCGGACGCCGGGCATAATAGATATATGCCAGCATAGTGATCATCCAGAAAAGGGTGTTCAGCACATTCTTCCGCTCGGCAATCCAGGCGACCGAGTCGACATTGATGGGGTGAACGGCAAAAAGGGTAGCTATCAAAGCGCTTCTCCAGAATGCCCCGGTCATTTGGTGAAAAATAAAGAACAAGAGCAGGGTATTGAAAATATGAATCAGCAGGCTTGTCAGGTGATGCATACCGGCATTCAGGCCGAAGAAGTGGCAGTCCGTCATATGAGATATCCACGTGAGCGGATGCCAGTAAAAGTTAATGGCTTCCTTTGAGAAGCCAAACGCCCATTTGATATTATCTAATGAAATGCCTTTTTGAACAAACTGATTTTCAGCTACGTATTGATCGTCGTCAAAATTAATGAAATCAAATGACTGGATATTCCAGTATACAAAAAGGGTAACGGCAATGATGAAGATTGGGATTATTGTTTTACGAAAAGAACTTGAATATACAGATATATCAGTGAAGAGTTGATTCATTGAGAGACTCCTGCAGAAATAATTTTTTCTGCTTATCCGGTTTACTCAAGTTGAGTTCGAAATAAGCATTGAGCCAAAAATATGGCACTGGATTCCCGACACCCGCCTTCGCTGGGGTATGCTTTTTTTCGGGAATGACATAACTTTTATTTATACATTTTTTTACCGGGTTTGACACCAATAACTTTTATTTTAATCTCATCCGGAGAATATTCATTTCAGGCGTAACCTTTCAATAAGTCCGGGCTGAAATATGTCAGTTCATATATAATTCAATGTAGCGGATATAATTCAATGTAGCGGATGGCTTCAGCCTTCCAGTGCCCTGGCTGAAGGCCAGGGGAAATGGAGACCTGAAGGTCTCCGCTACATTGGATTTTGCCACAACACCTTGTTTTCGGGATTGAAATTCCTTTCTGCAATTTGTTTTAATCACCATCAATTATGATGTTATTTCATCAGGTTAACATGGTTTGGATTAATCATCAAGTCCATATTTAAAATTGGCTCATCGAATATTGAACACAACAATTTGAATCAGATTGCATATAACAAATCCGATGTTGGATTTTTTTAATTAGCTTTTTTGAATTTTAAATTAATCTTGCATTTTTTACTTTTTATGTTAAATTAATAAAATCTATAAGTAATAATTTTCATTGATATTATTAAAAATACGAAAAAGGGAGTAATAAACAATGAGGAATAAAAGAGTAAGCCTGAGTACTCTTTATCGAATCTGCCTGGTTTCCGTGTTTGTTTTTTGCCTGGTTACAGTTGCCGGAACAATTGGTTGCAGTGATAGCGGGGGAGATAATAGACCAGTGTATTATATGACCGGGTATGATGGGGTTGATAGTGGTTTGGCAATAAATCCGCTTTCTATTGTTTCTGGAAGCGGAAGTGATTCCCTTAATTTCTATTCCGATTTTCCCTGGTTCGTGAATGTGACATATCAGGTTTTTGATGAAGATTTGTGGGGATATTCGGATTTAGTGGTTGAAGATTTTAATATATTGGAAGACAACGCAGAAGTTGATCAAGATAAATCCGAAATGAACATCAGGCAGAGAAATACTCTCCCACCGGAGTATGAATATACCTTAAAAACTGTATTGCTCGTGGATAATACACCTAGTGCATCTTTAGGGCTTGAGAAATCGATAGAAGCAGCACAAGTCGTTGTCGATAATATTGATGAACTGCAACAACAGGAAATTGCAATTGTTGCCTATGATATGGCTGGTGATCCGATTTTAATTCAGGATTTTACAAGTGATGTTAGTCAATTAAATGAAAGATTGCTGGAACTGGAACCTTCATTTGGCACTACCAATTTTTATGGGGCTGTGATTGCATCATTATCACTTTGGGAAAATATTGAATCATCGGCAAATACATCATTTGTTCAGGGGATTCTGGTGGCAATTACTGATGGTCTTGATACATCAAATTTATATGATATCGACGATGCGCTTGCGGCAAGAGGAAACCAGCAGGTTATTACTGTAGCGGTGGGGCCTGACATTCCGGATGAAGTTTTAAATGACCTTCAGATACTGGGGAATGCCGGGTATTATCCTGTTCCTAAGCCAAATATCGACCCCGACGAATCAAATGATGTGCTTGTTGATGAAAATTTATGCGAAAATCTGTTAGTGGTACAAAATCAAATGCTTGCATATGCGGATGCTTTTTACTGGTTGCAGTATAAATCATTTACAACAAGTATTGATCAGAATTTAGAACATTCTTTAGTTTTAACCATCAAAAATAACGGCAATGAAGGGGTTTCCTCTGCTGTTACTAATAATTATGATTTGAAAAGTGCGGATGTTACCGGTTTTTTTGACAGTTCAAATCTATTTTCCGGATTAGATGGTATATATTTTGATGCATCAGCAGCGAACCCGGATGGAATTGCAGAAAAGATTATAACGATTGAATCGGGCGAGGATGAAGTAACTTCCGAAATTACCGCCTTGACTTATTCAAATAGCGGAAACAACCCGTCTCAATATGAATGGCATTCCGGCAATGAGGACATTATTACAGTGACGCCGGATGAAAATGACAGCTCAATAGCCGTCATTTCAGTGGTTGCACCTGGCCAAACAGAAATTACGGTGATAGATACGCAAAACAACAACCTTCAGGTTAATCCGTTGGACAACGTTCAAGCTGTGCTTGCGGTAACTGTGGAGCTCCAATCACCTTCTTATGAATTTCTTCAGTATGTGGTTGATTCCAAGGCGCCCTGGTTTGTGGATGCTACATTTCAGGTCAGGAACGAGTTGAGTGAGAATAATCAATGGGACTGGGCCACAGATTTGATTTCTGACGAATTCACTATTAAAGAAGGCCCTGAAAATGATCAGAATACGATTGATTCAGCTGCATCAGAAGTTAATCTGCGAAAGCGTGACTGGCTCCCTTCTGAATTTTCATATACTTTAAACACCGTGTTATTGATTGACAATACGCCAAGTATAGATGGTAATCTTGAATTGATTAAAGAAGCTGCAAAAGCGTTTGTGAACCGAGCCTATATTAATAATCCGAAAGATGATACCGACTCAGGACCGCTTTTGGGTGCAGAAGGAAATAACCAGCAGGAAATAGCCGTTTTTACATTTGATGAATATGGTGATGATCTGCTCGTGCAATCTTTTACTTCAGATGTTGAAGAGTTATATAATGCCATTGATTCAATAGTTGCAGGTTATAGTTCAACTGACTTTTACGGTGGTATGATCGAATCTCTCAATCTTTGGAAAAATGATGCATCCCCCTGGGATGAAGATAATGATGCTTTTCAACAGGGATTTGTTATTGCTTTATCAGATGGGTGGAATTCTTTTCAAGGGTTTGTAGATAGTGATGGTGTATTGAGTGAGATTGGTGACAAGCAGGTAATATCCGTCAGTGTTGGAAATGATTTGGTTTCGCGTAACAGTGATGATCTTATCAAGTTTGGAAATTCCGGGTTCTATTCAGTCCCTGATCCTGGAGAAACTGAAACCATCACCATATATTCTGATGAAATCGATCCCTATACCCATCAAAAAGATGTGACAACTGTTATATATACCTCTTTAGAAATAATTTTGATGGACATACAGGAAAAGTTGCTTGATTTTGCGAATAGCTTTTACTGGTTGGAATACAAGAGTTATGTAGTTCCTGCAACAAATTGCAGCATGCTGGAGGATGTTGAAATTACAATCAACAATAATAGAAACACTGGGACCGGCCATAACATTGTCGGCCAGTTTTCAAGCTGTGAATTTTTTCAGGGTGATCAAGGGATGATTTATATTAATTCGACGCCATCAAACCCTCAGGGAGAAGACGCGATTGAATTAATTTTTGAGTCAGCCGGGATTCTATATGAAAATCCAACATATGATTTGGTTGCGTTTACATATTTTCATGAGAATCCCCCTGATTATGACTGGCATTCCGGAAACGAAAATATTGTAAAGGTGGTAGTGGATGAACGTTTTTCGGATAACTCCAGAGCAACACTTGTCCTTCCGGAAAACGCAAGTGCCGGAAGTACGGAAATACTTATTACCGACAGGGGTAATGGTCATGTGCGAACATTCATTACCGTAAATGTTGTCGAGGATCACACTGTCGTTGCATATTATCCATTTAATGAAAATGCTAGGGATGAGAGTGGTAATAATTACCATGGTCAGGTTTTTGGGGCAGTTCCAGCGCTTGATCGATTCGGTGAATGTGATTGTGCCTACTCCTTTGATGGTGTTGATGATTACATTGCGTTGCCATTACATTATGGGGCTGATGCAGGCGCATATACAGATGAGATTGATGAAATTACGGTTTGTGCCTGGGTTAAAGGCTCAGCTGGATCTTCGGCTCAGCGGATTGTGTCGTTTGACAGCAACGAATATTGGAACTTGTCCTATGATCGTTATCACGGGAAAACAAATGGTTACAAATATCCCTACTTCTCGTTTGATTGGATTACCAATCCTGCTACAGGCGATGTGAATTATTTAGATGCTGGTATGAGGGGAGTATCCTCATATATGGATGGGGGCTGGCATTTTGTATGTGGGTGGTTTAAAGTCTCCGGAGGAGGAGTCGTCAGTTTGACAGACAAAAAAATATATGCTGACGGTATTCTCCGTGGTTCGGAAGCTTGTCACAACTGTCAACCTTTGGGATCCGGAGCAACGCGATACGGATTTATTGGTGCCGGATCACTGGCCAGTAGTTTTAATGGTCTTTTAGAAACAGACACTTTTTTTATGGGTGTAATTGATGATGTTCTTATTGTAAACAGGGCGTTGACTGATGAGGAAATTTTGGGATTGTATCACCACGGTGGCTGGAAAGAATAGCTGTTGTAACCGAAGTTGATTGATTGGTTACTGTTTTTAATAGTTTCTGATGCTCATCAATAAAGAAAATTGAGCATCAGAAACTATTTTTTTTGTCTGTTTGGGTACTTCTATGGGTCACTTCTATACGGACTATTCCGGGCATTTATTTGCCATGGATTATGGAGACCTGAAGGTCTCCGCTACATTGGGTTTTGGCACCCCGTCGTGTATGTAGCGGATGGCTTTAGCCTTCCAGTCCCCTGGCCAAGGGTTGGAGACCTGAAGGTCTCCGCTACATTGGAATTAGCCGACCCACATTTAGGCGTTGCCGACCCATTATGTAGCGGATGGCTTTAGCCTTCCATTACATTGGGATTTTGTCGCAATACCTTGAAATCGGGTTTTTTCCCAGGCAAATGGAACATGTCAATCGCCGGGTAATCCCTCTTGGCGGGGCGACCTGCTATTATATATATAGCTCTATCGAAGTTGTTTTTTGATACAGCGGCACAGGGCGGCGTCACAACGCTTTTTACGAAGTCGTCACGATTTTATTTGGACAGTTCGGGATAGATCATATTAATAAAGCAACTGCTGCCGCCTGATCCAGAGTCTTTTTCTTGAGGTTTCGGTTCCGTAGTAAATTGCCACGAAAAGGTTTCGAATGGTTCGGATTCAGATAGATCCTCATCGCCGGAGTAGGAGATTGATGCTAAATATGAGGTTCCATATTCTATTTGTTCATCAGGATTAAGTATTTCAAAAATTGCCGTGGCAATATATGCCGTATTACTAAATCGATTTGATTCCAGAAAAGATTCGCCCTCAATGGTTTCATTTTGAGACTCAGTAATCATCTTTTCAAGTTTGAATGAATCGATTTGGATTCGGGAGGAGTCGATGTCTGGAGAAAAATTAATTTTAACTTGTGAGGTGTCAATACTCACATAAATACTGTTAACAACCGGAAATGTCGAAATTACATCAGAAATTGTTATATCCGATGCCATACCATTATGATCGGGCGCCTTGTGAAACATAGGCCATGAACTTTCTGCAAGATTCATATTCCCAGGATTGACGGCATAAACATTGTTATCCCTTGAACCAAAATAGATAGTCCCGTTAGAATCAATAACAGGTGAGGAGTCTAAAATGGGGTCACCGGTTAAAAATGCCCAGTCCTCTCTATCCTCATCTTCAATTTCAGATGATTGAAGTCCATAGAACGCTCCGTTTTTACATCCCACATATATAACACCGTTTGAGCCTACAGCCGGAGAGGAATTGATATCAGCAAGCGGATTCGTGGTTATAGACCAATTTACTTTTCCACCTGGATAAAGGGCATAAAACCTACCATCCCAGGAACCCACATAAATTATACCATCAGGACCAATGGCCGGAGATGAATAGAATCCGGTGCCGCCATTAAATTCCCATAATTTTGTACCATCGACATTAATACTGTAAAATTTGAAATCATATGTATCAGAATCTCCAGTTCGGCATTCTCCCACATAAATTTGACCGGTTGAAGAAACGGCAGGTGACCCATAAATTTCAGCATCGGCTTTAAATTTCCATTTCAAATTAAGGTTGTCAGCTGCCAAAGCATATAGATGGTTATCTAAAGATCCGATATAAACAACATCTTCAATTCCATCATTCCCGATAACAGGGGAAGAAACAATTTTGCCTTCGGTTGGAAATGTTTTGGCTATTACGCCACTTCTAGTAATTTTATAAAGGTTGTTGTTGCTGGCGCCCACATAAATGCTGCTGCCATCGGCACTGATCGCGGGAGACGAAAAAATATAGTCATCAATATTTAGCGCCCATTTCAAGGCGCCGTTTAATGTTAAAGCATACAGGCGATTGTCTAAGGACCCAAAATATATTGCATTCGGTCCAATGGCCGGCGATGATCGAATTGCATCTCCGGTTGTAAATCGCCAGATTTCTTCTCCGGTATCCGGATTGATAGCGTACATATTCCCATCGTCAGAGCCCACGTAAACAGTGCCATCAGGTCCTATAGCCGGAGAACAGTCAATGTCTCCGCTGGTTTCAAATTTCCATTTTGCAACAATTATATTTCTAGATTTTGACTGGCTCACTTGCCCCATCTCTGATTTAACTACATCGCATATCGGTTTAAAAAATCCATCCTGATAAGTATGTGTAAATGTATGAGAATAATTACTCGATTCTACTGTTTCCTCTTCGCTGCCATCCCCAAAATTTATGGTATAGGAGGCAGGCACACTGGTTTTGAGGTCTACCACGCAATTCAGTTCTACCACTAATGGTGCTATCCCGGATGACGGATTCGGATAGATTGCAACAGAAGCAGATTGAACAGTATCAGCCGTGAAAATATATAAAGTGAAGAGAAATAATTGACAAATTAAAGCCGGATTCAATCGTTTAAATGGGTTAACCATAAATATTGTAATCCTCTGTTAATGCAATTAAAATTTTGGTAATTTATCATTTTGATATGTTAATCCTTATTAAAATATTACAAATTCAAAGATTAGTCAAAGAAAAAGTAAAATTTGAATTTCACGAATTAATTGAAGTGGATAATGCAATAATATATATTGTTTGACAATGAACAGGGGGATTGTTTATTATTTAAAATTCATTGAGTTTGGATTTTTTCAATCATTTCAGACAAGGAGAACATAATTATAATGCAACAAGATGTCAAACGTTTAGATTTCGGATTTTTGTTTATTATTTCTTTTTTAATTATTACATCATTATTTTTTATGTCTCCGGTAACTGCGGACGGGGGGTGATGCCCCTCTCCAGTGCTGACCGTGAATGTCAGCCCCGCAGGAAGTGGTTCGATTACAAGTCCTTCATTTAGTGTTCCGGTAGAAACTTCTGCAAGTTTTTCAGGCAGCAGATCGTATGAACTGACAGCAGTTCCCAATACAGCTGTCGGGTATAGATTTTACCAGTGGGGCGGCAGCGTAACCGGAAGTACAAATCCAATTACTGTAAATGTGGATGTGGGAAAGACAGTCACAGCTTATTTTGTCTTAAAAGTACAACCCATATCTCTTATAGGGGCATATAATTCAAAAGCGCTTGTTGTTGATGTAAGTTCTTCAACTGACTATGAAAACAGTCATATGCTATGTGCGAAGAATTATGCATGGAATCCATCGCAGCAAAAATTTGACACATCTCTTTCCGGATTAAACCAATTTAATGATGACGATGTCCTGATTTATGACCAGAATGGAACCATGAGTAATGATGCCGCTGATTATTTAGCCGATCAGGGCTTTTTTAATTCTGTTTTTTATATGACGGATGGTTTGAATGATTGGATTGCCGAAGGTTATGAAACATTCGCGACAGCAGAGGATGCTGATGTTTGTACAAGCCTTGCACCAATGGCAGATGCAGGCTCTGATAAAACAGTAAATGAAAATATTACAATTGCTTTGAATGGGTGGGGGCTTGATCCGGATGGGGGCCCAGTGACTTATTTGTGGACACAGGTCCAGGGCCCGGATGTTACCTTGTCTAATACTTCCATGGATCAACCGATATTTACGTCGCCGACTTTAAATGGAAATGATGCGTTAATTTTTCATCTGACGGTAACTGATGATGAAGGAGATAAAGACACTGACAGTGTGACTGTCAATGTAAACTGGAATAATACACCACCCTCGGCAAATGCAGGCCCGGATCAATTGGTTGCCTTTGGCACGGTGGTCACCCTCAATGGATCCGGTTCAACGGATCCGGAAAACGCGATTGCGTCTTATAGCTGGCGATTTAAGGGGGGGACGTTAAACACTTCATTATTGAATGCTTCAACAGTTTCCCCGTCTTTTACTGCGCCCAGTAAAGCCGGTTTTGTTTTCTATGAATTGACGGTGACGGATAGTGGCGGTTTGTCAGGAACGGATATGGTGCGAATTGATGTTCAGGCAGGTGCCAATAATCCGCCCACAGCAGACGCGGGAAGTAATCAGTCAGTCACGGAAGGCGCTACCATCACCCTGGATGGATCCGGTTCAACGGATTCCGACGGAACCATTGCCAGTCGGCAGTGGACACAGACAACCGGGCCGGGCGTGGTATTATCTAACAAGTTTGCGGTTAAGCCGACGTTTACCGCTCCGAATGTCACCGTGTCAACCGCATTAACCTTTTCCCTGACTGTAACAGACAATGACGGGGCCACAGATGCGGATACCGTCACTGTCACGGTAAACGACTCCGGCGGAACCCAGGTTGATCCGCCACCAGCGCCGACCGGTGTTGCCGCCACGGACAATACGCCTTTCAATAAGATCCAGGTGACCTGGAAAGCTGCATCAGGCGCCGATTCATATGATATCTATCGCTCGGATATGCCGGCGTGGGCCGGAGCAAGTCCCGCAAGGATCGCATCATCTGAGGCCGGGCTTTCCTATGATGATATCACTGCGGTGGCCGGCAGCCGTTATTATTACTGGGTCAAAGCCAGAAATTCCGGGGGAGTCAGTAAATTCAGTAATTTTGATACCGGATACCGGGGGGCTGTGGGATCCATACCTTCGGTGCCTACGGGTGTTGACGCGGATGATGGGGGGACCGGAAGTGTCACCGTCACATGGATCGCTTCGTCCGGTACCCTGGTATATGAAGTATACCGGGCAGATATTCCGGCGTATCTGGATTTTAACCTTACAAAGATAGCCACGGTGACGGATACATTGTATGATGATACTGCTGCAGTGGAAGGAAATCGTTATTATTACTGGGTAAAGGCCCGGAATTCCTGGGGTATCAGTAGATACAGCAAGTTTGATACCGGATATATCGGAACCGCGTCCTCACCACCGGCTGCTCCTCTGGGGGTAACGGCTACCGACGGGACGGTGTCTGGCAAGGTATCAATTTCCTGGGAGGCATCGGCCGGAGCGGTAGGTTATGAGATATGGCGCGCCACCAAGCTGGTCTCTGCCGACGGCAAGCCGGTCAGGGTCGGTTACTTGTCCGGAACCTCATTTGATGACACAACCGGAACCTGTGGCACACCACCCTATTATTACTGGGTCAAGGCCAGGCATTCCTGGGGTTCCAGCGGGTATAGCGTTTACGATACAGGATTTTGTGATTAGCTTTTTGTTATTATAAGATTAATTAAAATTGCATAATGAATATAAAAAAGTCCTGACAGGCTGCCTTCCTGTCAGGATTTTTTTTGCCATGTGAGGTGAAAATTTCTTTATAAAATAGATTGTAAAATCTCCCCCCATATTTAAAGGAAGCATTCAGTTCAATTATAATTCAATTATAAATATTAATTTCTATCTCAAATATGAAGTTTTTTTTTAAAAAAATATTTTGTAATCCAAAAAAGATGCCAGTCCTTATGGAAAATATATTTCATACTGATTACAAAAAAAATGCTTTAATTTCATATTTAGAGGAACCTTTTAAAAATAAAAATCTGCCATTGACTCATTCTAATTTTCGAGAAGTTCTGTATATCGTTAAATTGATTTCTGAATTTGGATATAATATTGATTTAATAAATTATTTAGATCAAGGGGGTGTTAATTATGAAAAATATCAATTGTTATTTGGTTTTGGGTTTCCATTAGAAAATAGTTTTAAGCAAAAAATTAATATTGATAAAAGAATTTTTTATGCAACAGGCGCTCATTCAACCCAGCGAAATGCAGCTGAAATTTATCGAATATTAGCATTGAAAAAAAGAAAAGGAACTCTTTTATATCCACAACGAATCAAAAAGTATCCAGATAATTTATCTGCATCCTTCAGTAATGTGATTTTTTGTACAGGAAATAATTGGACAATCTCTACTTATCGACCTTTTTTTGATGGCTCTATTCTCAGTGTTCCCGTTAGTGTATACATGTTTTATCCACATCAAAAACTTAGTAGGAAATGGGCAACAGCGAAAAAGCATTTTTTATGGTTTGGAGGAAAAGGGTTAGTGCACAAGGGACTTGATCTTTGTATTGAAGCTTTCGCCAAACTGCCTGAATATACATTGCATATATGTGGGCCAAAGGAAGACGATTTTTTTTCTGTATATCGTAGAGAACTTTTTTCCCTGCCGAATATAATTTTTCATGGGTATGTCGATATTTCTTCTCTTGATTTTAAATGTATTGTTGAAACATGCGGGTATGTTATTTTCCCAAGCTGTTCAGAGGGTGGCGGCGGAAGTGTGTTAACTTGTATGGGAACCGGATTGATTCCAATTGTTACAGTTGAAGCAAGCATTAATGTAAATGACTTTGGGTTCATTATAGAAAATACGGAGATTTTAAATATCATTAATCTGGTGAAGTATGTGGCAGGCTTACCTGAAAGCGACATTAAAATTCGGTCACAAAAAAGTTATGAGTATGTTTTGAATCATCATGATTTCAATAAGTTTAAAAATAATATCAGAAATGCTTTAATTAAAGCATTTAATATTATAACCTGACAGTGTATTGTTAAGTTAGCTCAATCATTGGATTTGTTATAAGTATATTCAAACTTGATAAATGTTGGCATTCTGAGATTTTCTTTTAATGAGGCTACGAATATTTTAATCACAATTTTTTTTGAATTTTTCTTCAATGCAAAACAATACCCGATATATATTTTGTATTAGTTCTGGACGCTCCGGTACTGGTTATTTAGCAAAACTGACTGGAACGGCAGAAAATGTTCGTGCTTTTCATGAAGCCGATCCAACAATGTCTGGATCGTATTTACGGATGATCGACCATTTTGCATACTCTGAGACAGCAGATCAAAGAACAATAAAAGTAAAAAAAATTAATCAAATAATAGAGTCTTTTAAGCGAAAGCCATGGTTTTTATCGAAGTCGAATATGATTTATGTGGAAACTAATCATATGTTTATCAAAACATTTCATGATGTTGTATGTAAATATTTTAAGAATGTAGAAGTTATAATTCTAAGAAGAAGAATCGCCGAGACATTAAAAAGTTTTATTCAGCTTAATTATTTTACACCATACAATCCTGTTTCATTCGAATGGATGAGCAGCCCGAATGCAATAACCGCAGCCATTCCTGCAATCGATCAGGACGACAAGCTGGATTCATGTGATAAAGCAATCGCTTATCTGATAGACATCGAGGCTCGTTCTCAGCGGTTTAAAAGAGAGTTTCCAGATATTCCGACATATGAGTTAAAATTGGAAATGCTGTCAGAGAAAAGTTATATCCAGAATTTTTTTAAAGTTGCACAATTAAATTATACTGAAAAAACAGACAGTTTTATTGGTGAAAGAATTAACGAACGAAAACGGAAAAAAGAAATCCATGGAATTCATGTTGATTTAACGTATTGCCAAGAAAGAATAGAAATCTATCTTAGAAAAGCTCAAAAAAAGGGAATTCAGATTCCAACCACACTATACATATAAGAATTTTATTTTATAATTATTTTATGAAAAAAAAATTTGATGCCAGTATTATAATGGTCGACGGGTCATTCCGAGAGAATTTCCATTCCGTTGATTTTTTTTCCCATCAGACATTAGCCCCTGAAGATTATGAACTGATTTGGGTTGAGTATTATAAACAAGTCCATCCTGAATTGGAAAATAAGATATCACGATATCCAAATGCAAGAATTGTTAAATTAGGAAAAGAAGGAGAATATCATTCCTCCTATTGTTTTAATGCGGGTATTAAAGAGAGCCGGGGGGAAATCCTGTTTGTCCCTGATGCAGATGTGGTTGTTGAAGGTAATTTTCTTGAAAAGGCTTTAAAAGAACATGAGACAAATTCCAGGTTAGCGCTTTATTTCTATCGGAAAGATGAATCTCAAACTTATCATACTGATGATATAGATTTAAATCATTTAAAACAGGTATGTGCCTTAAAATCTTCCAATAATTTCGGGGGATGTCTTTCTGTAAAAAAAAAATGGTTGCTGGAAATTAACGGTTATGATCAGCATCCGGTTTTCGGGTCCGGTTTTCATGCCAACGGTCTGGATGTTTATACCCGTTTAAAAAACCTCGGACTACATATCATGTGGCATCCGGATTTATTTTTGTATCATCCGTGGCACCCCTTAAGCAGGGTAACAGCTTCGAATTATAAGCTTCAGCATTTAATAATTCAGCATCATGCTCTGAACTTGGAAACAAGCGCTTTCCAGGGCATTGATTCGTCAAAAAACCTTAAAATATCTGATGAACTGATTAAGAAGCTTCAAAGAAAACAAAGAGTCAACCTGATAGGTGTTTTTAAAGAAAAATTAATGCAATTGTCCGGAAAGTAGAGATTCTGATTCAATATGAGAAATATTTTAATCCTGGGTGCGGGAAGAAGCGGCACAAGTATGGTGGCCGGCACATTGGCAAAGGCCGGATATTTTATGGGCGAACAACTTATTAAAGCCAGAGAAACCAATCCCAAAGGATTTTTTGAAGATATTGAAGTCAATTCAATCAATGAAGATATTTTAGCCCGGGTTGTACCGCGACGACCTCAATTTATCCCCAGAAAAATTAGAAAATATTTTTTTCGCAAACGACCTGCAAGGGGCCAAAGATGGTTGGCAAAGGTCCCGTTGAATACAAAAATACCTTTGACTTCAGATAGTAAGCATCGCATTGAAAAATTGACATCGAATATATCGTATTGTTTTAAAGACCCGCGTTTTTCTTATACTCTTCCGAACTGGCGGCCGTTTTTAGACAATACCTTTTTTGTGTGCGTATTTCGGGAACCTTCAATTACCGTCGAAAGCATTTTAAAAGAATGTCGCCGGGCCAAATATCTTCATAGCCTTGCCATTAACAGGGAAGATATTTTTGACGTGTGGACGCTTATGTATTCTCATATTCTTGAGACGCATTGCTTTACAGGAAAATGGCTGTTCCTTCACTTTGACCAGGTGGTGACAGGCAATGGGTTGGAAAGGCTTGCCGGTTTTGCCGGCGCAAATGTAGATACTGATTTTCCTGATATTAAGCTTAAACGCTCTAAACAGTATTTTGAGAATCGTTCTGATTCGTGGCAATGCTATGTTAAATTGTGTGAACTTGCGGATTATAAAATCTGATTTTGTTAAATCTGTAATTGATATTATTCAATGAATAAAACCAACGAAAATTCATCATCAACGGGTGTATCGTTTGTCTTATGCTGTTATAACAGTGAAGCACTGGTGGCCGACACCATTAACGCCTTGAACAACCAAATAAACAATGGGATTCCTTTTGAGGTAATTTTAGTTGATAATAATTGTACGGATTATACGGTATCCGTAGCTGAATCGGTTTGGGCGAGATCGGATGCGAAGCTTCATGTGGTCAAGGAAAAAACGCCAGGCTTGTCTTTTGCCAGAAAACGCGGTGTGAGAGAAACAAAATATTCCATCATTTCATTTGTCGATGATGATAACATTGTTGAACCTGAATGGGTAAAAAAAGTATTCTATTTGTTCGAAAACAAGCCGGATGTTGGCGCGGTGGGGAGTTATAACTTGCCGTTGATTGAGACAAAAGAGCCTGCATGGTTTGAACAGTATATGCATAATTATGCATGCGGTAAACTCTATCCTGCTTCAGGAATTGTGTCCGGCAATAAAAAAAAACATCTATGGGGAGCGGGGCTTTCAATTCGATCGAAAATTATTAAAAAAATCTATTCCGCTGATTTGCCCCTGTATTTGACCGGTCGAAAAGGCAATCTCATCCTGGCAGGCGATGACAGTGAAATTTGTTTTTATTGCTGTCTGCTCGGTTGGGATTTATGGTATGAACATGATTTAACATTGCATCATAAAATACAGCCATCCAGATTAACCTGGAATTATTTGTGCAAAATGCACGAGGGGTTTGGGTATTGTTCCCCGATCCTGGAAATATATAAACGGTTAATTGATAACCAATTTTCTTTATCATTCAGCGCGCTGTTCTTCAATAAATTGATGACTTTCTGTTATATTGTTATGCGATATAATGTTCGTTTGATGGTTAACCGGGAAGGACAGCATTTTCAGGTATTGTTTTATTCTGCCTGGGGAAGTTTGAAGGGAACTTTTGGATTAAGAAAATCATATGGTCGAATGGTAAAACAGATTCGACAGTTTTTTTCAACACAGCGTTAAATATCAGGCATATGCGTTTTGATGTCATACTATTATAAAAAAATCCGGAAATATTTATGGCGGCCGGTTGCAGTGGCAAAATCTCCGTTAAGAGCTTTTCGGCCGGGCAATATTGTAATGTTCCACATCGGGCGATGCGGAAGTACAGTGCTGGGAAATCTTTTAAATCAACATCCGAATGTTTTCTGGGATGGAGAGATTTATGAGAAATTCAAAGTTAAATCCTCTGGTTTAAATGCAATAAAAGGTGATCCGATTGGCTTGCTGAAAAGTCGAATGAATTTAGCCGGTAGGCGGTTTTACGGGTTTGAAATTAAGTTTCTTCAGCAGCAGCACCTGGATTTGATTCATTTTGAATTAGATGGTTTTATTGATCAACTACTGCAACTCGGATATTTAAATTTTATTATTCTTGAGCGCCGGAATTATTTAAAACGTAATGTGTCCCATGTAATTGGCCAGACGACAAAAAAATATCACCAGCCAGAACAGGATAAAGCCCAGCTGACGCGCGTGGAGATTGATGTGAATAAACTGACCATTGGATCCGGTACAAAGACTTTAATTGAATGGCTTTATGAATTCCGGAGTGAATATCTTCATCTGCAAAAATTATTGGAAGAAAAAAATTGTTTATACCTGACATATGAAAATGATATTTTATCTAATCCAAGGGCCGGTTATCATAGGATATGCAACTTTTTAAATATACAGCCGGTTAAAGTCGACTTAAAAAACAGCAAAACAAATCCATTTGAGCCGGTGCAGGTTGTTATTAACTATAACGAGGTAAAAGATAGGCTGTCCGGCACCCCATTTGAGTGGATGACAAGCCAATAGCTTAATTATTGAAAATAAAGCTTAGTTAATGGTTGTTGTTTATACATTAAGTAATTGTAATGATTATTTTTCGTCGGTTATTCAAGA
Source organism: Desulfobacteraceae bacterium (assembly GCA_014237465.1). GTDB lineage: Bacteria > Desulfobacterota > Desulfobacteria > Desulfobacterales > Desulfosalsimonadaceae > SURF-3. Next base: position 50,065 of record JABZFM010000021.1, read on the forward strand.
AATTTGTTGTGGACGGGCATTTTACAAGGTTAACGATCTTCTTATTATTACCGGAAAACAGGATGCAAGACATAAAAAAATGGGTTACTGAATGGTATGATTTCTAATATAGCTGCTAAGAAAAATAAAATAACCATCATTACACCATGTCTGAATGCAATGGATCTTTTAAAGGATACAGTTTTGTCGGTTCTTTCCCAAAAAGCGGTCCTGGAAAACAATGTTGAACTTGAATATATTATTTGTGATGGCGGATCAACAGACGGGAGCCGGCAATGGATAGAATCCCTGAATAGTCCGCTGGTTCACCTGATCAGCGAGAGTGATAACGGCATATATGATGGTCTGGTTAAAGGTCTGCAGATTGCCAGTGGAGAGATTATCGGTTATCTCAATGCCGGCGATTATTACAGCCCTTACGCATTTAATATTTTGAAAGATGTTTTTTCCAACGCGAATGTGAAATGGGTTACAGGATTTAACGTTTGTTATAATAATGAAGGATTTTTGATTTCCGTAAACCTGCCGGGTCGATACAGACGACGATTCATAAAAAAGGGGATGTACGGTTCTTTTTTGCCATGGATTCAGCAGGAGTCAACATTCTGGCGGCTCGAGCTCAACTCGTTGATTGACTTGAAAACACTTTCTCGATTTAAACTGGCTGGAGATTATTATCTCTGGAATTGTTTTGCCGAACAGACTGACCTGAAGATTGTTAAAGCATATCTATGCGGTTTTCGGGAACATATTGAACAGCTTTCAGAGAATAAGGCATTATATAAATCTGAACTTTTGAAGATAAGCGGTCAACGTCCAAATGCCTTTGATTACGTTCAGGCTTTTTTTGATTATATGATATGGTGGTTTTTACCGGACAGACTGAAACTGATTATGAACACGGATATAATCCAGTTGTAAAATTTAACTTTGAAGCCGGACTGCTCTCCTGATTCGGTTTTAATTTTGTGTTCGCATATCTAAATTTTTGAATATAGGGTGGTAATGAGTGTTTGACGTGCGAAAAAGCAAAATAGGGGGACCGCTTGTTAATAGCATTCAAAAACTTGCCGCTATTGCTTTGGTTAATTATCATTTAATTACATTGAAGGACAGTCCGGTCTTAATCTACCAAATGGGTAAAGTCGGATCCAGTTCTGTTTATAAATCATTAAAATCCGAAAGATTGCGTAATCCGATATTTTTTGTACATTTTTTATCTAATGATTTAATCCATTATAAACAGGTGTATCAAAATTCCGGCATCCAGGCTGCTCCCTATCATCTTGAATTGGGCATGGTACTGCGAAATTATATTTTGAAGAATAAAAGAAAACTAAAATTCAAGATTATTTCAATGGTCAGGGATCCTATTGCGCGACAGATTTCAGATGTTTTTCAAAATCCCGAAATAATGAAAATAGATATTAAGAACCAGAATGGCTTGATTAATAAAAATAGAGCAATGGCTCTTATTCAGGAAAACTTTTCTAATTTAAGAACTTTTGATTATATTTTCAAATGGTTTGACAGAGAAATTAAATCCGTTTTTGGCATTGATGCTTTTTCAAAACCTTTTAACCGGGATTCCGGCTGGACAATAATTAATGGTGAAAATGCTGAAGTTCTGGTCCTTCGGCTTGAAAATTTATCTCAGATCGGACCTGAGGTGATTTCAGATTTTTTGACCCTGCCCAATCAGATATCTCTTGTTGAATCAAATGTGAGAGCATCCACCAAAGATGTACTGAGCTATAATTATGTTAAGAACAATATTAGGATCGATCGTTCAATTTGCAGAGAAATATACGCTTCAAGGTTTTGCAGTCATTTTTATGGAGACAAAGAAATTAATAAATTTATGAAGAGATGGGCAGGATAAATTTCAAAGTATAAATTATACTTTAAATTTTTATCTGAAGCAATGATCATCAATCACAGGTATAAATATATATTTATTGAAATCCCGCATACCGGTTCAACGGCAATCAGCAAAGAATTATGCGAAAATTACGGTGGTGAACGGGTGTTACACAGACATGCGCATTTTTTTGAACTAAAAAGGATCTTCGGTGAAAAAATAAAATCTTATTTTGTTTTTGCGGGGGTTCGGAATCCCTTAGATGATGCTGGCAGCGTTTATATGAAGTTTCTGAACAATCATCGGAGTAATTATACAAGCGAAAAAAAACAATTGAAATTCGGCGGGTATGTTACAAAAAGAAAGCTGAATAAGTTTAAATTTGTACATGATAAGAGTAATGATTTTAGTGATTTTTTATTTAAATTTTACCGGTTTCCATATACTAGCAATATATGCGTCAGTAAAAAATATTGCGATTACATTATCAGGTTTGAAACTATAGATGAGGGTTTTGCCAATGTTTTAGAATTGATAGGGATAAAGCCGGTCAGGCCCTTACCACTTCTAAACAAAACGGAGAACAAGAAGGCGTTTCTTGATTATTATAATAAAAATAATTTAGATTTCTCAGTCTCTAATTTTGGACCGTTTATGGTTGAGTGGGGATATTCTTTTCCTGACGCATGGTCCGGTTCGAGAACATATGGTTTTGATAAAATCAAATATGAAATTCTGAAAAAAATTCGTAGTATATATTGTCAATATGTACAAACCGGGCCATTAAAAAAGGCAAATTTTATTAGAGAGATTATCGAGTAGTAACCATTGATTGTTGAGCAAATATTATGAAATTAATCGTACAGATTCCCTGCTACAACGAAGAAAAGACGCTTCCACAGACGGTTCGAGATATCCCCCGTGAAATTGAAGGGATTGATACTGTTGAAATTCTTGTAATTGATGACGGCAGCAGCGACTTGACTATCAAAGTAGCTCAGGAATTAGGCGTTGATCATATCGTCAGGAACAAAGGGAATAAAGGGCTGGCTTTCTCTTTTATCACAGGGATAGAAGCCTCTTTGAGACTTGGAGCAGACATTATTGTGAATACGGATGGCGATAATCAGTATAAGGGCAGTTATATTCCAAAACTGATAACTCCGATTCTTAGCGGTGAGGCAGACATTGTTGTAGGGGATCGGAAAACAGATGCAATTGAACATTTCAGCTTTATCAAGAAGCAGTTCCAGAAATTGGGCAGCCGCGTTGTCCGCATGTTGTCTAATACGGATGTGCCGGATGCCGTGAGCGGCTTCAGGGCATTCAGCAGGGATGCTGCGATGCAGCTTAACATTGTCTCCGAATATTCCTATACCGTTGAAACCATAATCCAGGCAGGGAAAAAACAGCTGTGCGTAAAGAGCCTTCAGATTGGCACTAATCCGAAAACCAGGGAATCAAGACTCATGAAAAGTGTTCCCCGGTTTGTGTTGAATCAATTGAATACGATGGTTAGGATGTATACCATGTTCAAACCGTTGCGGGTATTTTTTTTCATCGGGTGCTTATGTATCATTTTGGGCTTGATACCTTCGGTCCGGTATCTGTACTTTTTTCTGGAAGGGGATAGCGCAGGTCACATACAATCCCTGATTTTTGCGGCAATAATGTTTATTGTCGGGTTTCAGGTGATTATTCTGGGGCTTCTTGGGGATGTCATTTCGTTTAACCGTAAACTGATTGAAGAGACGTTGCTCCGGGTGAGACGGATTGAACTCGATTTTTTAAACGAAAATGATGAAAAATGAAATTTGTATTAATCGGTCCATCCTATCCTTTCAGGGGCGGAATTGCTCATTATACGACGTTGCTCAACCAATACCTTCAAAACCGGCATGATGTCCGGTTTTTTTCCTTTAAACGTCAGTATCCGCAATGGCTGTTTCCGGGAAAGACGGATATTGACCCCAGCAAAGAAAATATCAGCTCTCCGGGAACAGAAAGAATAATAGATTCGATAAATCCGCTTTCCTGGGTGATTGCTGCAAGGAAAATCATTCAATCTGATCCTGATATCGTTATTTTTCCCTGGTGGGTATCGTTCTGGGCGCCGCAGTTTCTGTTTATTTCATTAATTGTAAAGCAGTTTTGCCGCGCAAAAATTCTTTTTATCTGTCATAATGTTGTCGCGCATGAATCCATGTTTTTTGACAAACTATTGACAGGCATGGTGTTTCGGCAGGGTGATTTTTTTGTCGTTCATTCGGGCGAGGACAAGCGGAACCTTTTACAGATGATTCCGGGTGCCAACGTAAAAAAGAATGTTCATCCAATCTATGATGTATTTAAAATATCGACTCAGAAATTAAAGGCACGCAATAAGAAATCTGGATTAACAGGGCACGTTTTATTGTTTTTTGGATTTGTAAGAGAATATAAGGGGTTGAAATATCTTTTTGAAGCGATGCCGGAAATATTGAAAGATATGCCGGCCACATTAATGGTTGTCGGTGAATTCTGGAAAGATAAAACAAAGTATCTGGATTTAATCAAGTCACTTGCTATTGAAGATCATGTTGTCATTGTGGATGAATATATCCCGAATGAATCTGTCGGGGAGTATTTTAGTGCAGCGGATGTGGTGGTTCAGCCTTATGTTTCTGCTACAGGGAGCGGGGTGGTTCAAATAGCATTCGGATTTAATAAGCCGGTAATTGCGACAAATGTCGGATGTCTACCGGAAGTGGTGCGTGATGGTGAGACCGGATATCTGATAGCGCCGCGATCTCCATCAGAAATAGCTGAAGCGGTGATTAAATTTTTTAAGGAAAATAACGGCCCGGTGTTTTCCGAAAATATTAAAAAAGAAAAATACCGGTTTTCATGGGATCGTTTGGTGGATGTGATTGAATCATTTATACCTGATAAGGGGCCCAATTGAACTTTAACTCAAAAGAAATTCAGAGATTTGTTTCAGGGTTTCATGATGATTCGACCAGACATCATGAAGTCAGGAATTTGAGTCCTAAGATTTCAATTGTCGTGCCTTCATTTAACCAGGGGCGTTTTTTAGAACGCACCATACTGTCCATTCTCAATCAGAATTATCCTGCTATTGAGTTGATAATTATTGACGGCAGATCAACAGATCAAACTTTATCCATAATTCAGAAGTACGAAAAAAATATTTTTTACTGGATCTCTGAGCCGGATAATGGCCAATCCGAAGCTTTGAATAAGGGGTTCTTAAAAGCAACCGGTGATATTTATGGATGGCAGAATAGTGATGATATATATTTGCCGGGGGCTTTCAATAAAGTTTCAAAAGTTTTTACAAATAATACAAATATTGAAGTCTGTTATGGTAACTGGTATACAATAAATGAAAAAGATCATATAATAAATAAGCATTACGCATTAAATCACCGAATCCCTCATTATCCTTATGAAAACCTGGATGCCTTTAATCAGACCATATTTTGGAAACATTCAGCGCATAAGCGGTTGGGAAACTTTGATCCGAACCTGTATCAATTGATGGATAATGATTTTATAATTAAATTGTTATTAAATGAGGGGCCTTCAAAATTTTATAAAACTGATGCATTTCTGGGCGCGTTCAGAAATCATGAAGAACAGAAGACGGATAACAGCCGGTCCACGCAGAAATATTTTGACGAAGAAGAATATCTGGTCCGGAAATATAATTTTAAACCTGCAGATTCAATAATCGGAAAATATTACCGCTTAAGATACCGGCTTGCTCAATTATTTGAATCACTGAAGGATGGCGGTGTATCATATATGTTAAAACGATTTGTGGTTGAATATAAACGCAGGGGACGATTTATTTAGAGAGTTGTGGTAATATAATTTTTTATTTGATTACAAAACAAGGTTGGTTCTTTGATGAAAAGTATAATTGAAGGGAAAAATATCATTCTCTGCGTTTGCGGCGGAATCGCGGCTTACAAAAGTGTGGAACTGTTGAGGCTGTTTCAAAAAGCCGGGGCGGATGTGAACGTGGTCATGACCGGCAATGCGGAACATTTTGTGGGTTCCATGACATTTGAAGCCATATCCGGTCATCCGGTGTTCAAGGGAATGTACGGCGGTCACCCGGATGCGGACATGCGGCATATCGTCTGGGCTGAAGAAGCCGATGCGGTGGTGATTGCCCCGGCAACTGCCAATATTATCGGAAAACTGGCTAACGGAATCGCGGACGACGCCATGACCACACTTATGCTGGCGGTCACAGCGCCAAAGATCGTATGCCCTTCAATGAATACGAACATGTATGAGAACCGCGTGGTTCAGAGAAACCTGGATACCCTTGAAGGGGATGGGTTTATTATTGTTGATCCCGGGGAAGGGGAGCTGGCCTGCGGCGCGGTGGGTGCCGGACGACTACCGGAGCCGGATTATATTTTTGATCGGGTGGCCAATATCTTTTTCTCGAAAGATTTTAAAGACAGGAAGGTGGTTGTATCTGCCGGCCCCACGAGAGAAGCCATTGATCCGGTGCGCTTTGTCAGTAATCCGTCTTCCGGAAAAATGGGATATGCGGTGGCAAAAGCCGCAGCTGACAGGGGAGCTGACGTCATTCTGGTTTCCGGGCCCACAGCTCTTAAGGCTCCTTTTGGCGTCAGCAGGATCGACGTGGTGACAGCCGGTGAAATGGCGGATGCTGTTTTTGAGCAGATGGATCATGCGGATATTATTATCAAGGTTGCGGCTGTTTCAGATTATACGCCATCAGAAAAAGCGGACCATAAAATTAAAAAGGGAGAGAGCGGCATTTCCATAACAATGGAAAGAACCGTTGATATTTTAGCGGAACTGGGCAAGCGAAAAAAACATCAGTTCCTTGTCGGATTTGCAGCTGAAACCCAGAACTTGAAAGAAAATGCGGTTGATAAACTGAACAGGAAAAACCTGGACATGATTGCGGGCAATCTTGTCGGTGATCCGTTATCCGGGTTTAATGCAGATACCAATAAAATTAACCTTTTTTATAAAGACGGGAGCATGGAGGAACTGCCGGTGATGGATAAGGATTCTGCAGCGCATGTGCTGCTGGATAGAATTGTCAGTCGGATTATGACGACGAACACAGAGCAAAAACTTTAATTAGCCGCAGACACACGCAGATGAGCGCAGACAAAGAAATTAATAATCTCACATATCAAATTAATGGCGCAATTTTTCAAGTCAGCCGTACCCTTGGCGCTGGGTTTCTGGAAAAGGTATATGAAAAAGCGCTGCTGATTGAATTACGTGAAAGGGGTTTAAAAGCTGAAAGTCAGGCCCCAATTAAGATTTCATATAAAGGGCAAGCTGTTGGTGAGTATTTTGCCGATATTCTTGTTTGTAACAAAATTATTATAGAATTGAAATGTGTTGAGAATTTTAGCAAATTAAATGAAGCACAGATTTTAAACTATTTGAAAGCAACGGGACTCCAAGTCGGTCTTTTGGTAAATTTTAAATATCCAAAGGCTGAAATTAAACGCATGGTTTTGGGTCTGAAAGAATAAATCATCTGCGTTTATCCGCGTGTGTCTGCGGCAAATTATTAGCCGCGGACACACGCAGATGGACGCAGATAAAAGTATTGATGATCTAACATAATTTTTAAATGCAACAGGTGCCTAATTTTTGAAGAATAAAAAACCCGATAAACATCCGGTTGATGCAATATTTGAAGGGCTTACCGCTCACCTGAAATTTCTTTCGGAACTTGGCTGTGCGGGGATGGAGTGCTCGGATAAAAGTCTTGAAACCATTCAAAGCTGGGGTGCTGCAGAGATAAAGGAAAACAGGTTTTCATCCGGAATATACAGTAATTTCATAAAATGCCGGGATTGTTCGTTGTTAAAAGATCCTAAACAGATCGTCTGTGGGGACGGAAATCAAAAAGCGCGCCTGGCCATTGTCGGCGGGGTTGCCAGTCCGGATGACATGCAGGCAGGAAAGCCATACAGCGGCAAAGCGGGAGATCTTTTAAATAAAATTCTTGTGGCGATGAACCTGACACGGGATCAGGTTTATATTACACATGCCGTAAAGTGCTGCCTGCCGGCAAATCAAAAACCGAAAATCACAGATGTCAATACTTGCAGGTCGTATCTCGATAAGGAACTCAGGTTGGTAAAGCCGGATGTTATTTGTGCGTTTGGCGAAATTGCAGCTATGTCCTTGCTTGAAACCTCGGTACCGCTCTCCAGGCTTCGGGGATATTTTCATGATTACAGAGGAATGCGAGTGATGCCGACATATTCACCGGAGTATCTGATCCAAAACACGGAGGCCAAGCGGGTTGTGTGGGAGGATCTCAAGCAGGTGATTGGTGAGATGGAAATACTTGCGAGCGTAAATAAAAGAATTGACAGATAAATAGATTTTTTACATAGCCTAACTATATGTATTGATATATATTGCTAATTAAAGGAGGAGTTCTTTATGGCAACGCAAAAAATAAATATAATAAATTATTTGGATGAAAAAGATAAAAGCAAAATTTTGTTCTTTGCCGAAGTTCTTTTTAAACATTCAAAATATGAAAAATTAAGAACGGAACTCGAGGTTCGGCGAAAAGAAATAAGAGAGAGCAATATCATTTCTCATGAAAATTTCTGGCAGGATTTTTAATGTTTGAGATTTTTTATGCTAAAAGCGTGGCTAAAGATATAAAACGTGTTGATGGGAATACTCTACACAAGATAAAAAAAAACATTGAAGGGTTGAAGAATTTTCCAGACATAAGCAACATTAAAAAATTGTCGGCACATCCGTTGGCAGATTTTCGGTTAAGAGTAGGAGAATACCGGATTCTTTTTGATGTTGACTGGAATGAAAAAATAATTTTTATATTGAAAATTGGTCATCGGAAAGATGTTTATTGATAATTATTTTACGACATGTAAATTCTTTGAAAGCCGAATAAGTGAACCGATTATATTCCGAATGTGCTATATAAATATTCATTGACAATCCATAAAAAGATTGCTTTAAAAAATAATAATTCAAGTAGTTATATCACATGGCGGGGGCGGCTGGCCTCCGCTTTGTATTTTTTTGGAACATAAAAAATAGAAAGGAGTTAAAAGAGGCATATGGGTAATGAAAAAAAACAGACCAAAGAAAAATCACTTGAAAAAATGACTGCTACTGAACTCCGTGATATTGCAAAAGAATTACCGGATATTACCGGCGCTCACGGAATGAAAAAAGTCGAGCTGCTTACAGCTATTAAAAAGGCAAAAGGAATTGAAGATACCACTTCAAAAAAAGGCCCTGGTGCTTCGGTCCGGGACATTAAATTAAAAATCAAAGAATTAAAGAAACAGCGTGAAGAATTTAATGCTCAAAACAATAAAAAAATGGTCGGAATTTTCAAGCGGAGAATCAACAGGTTAAAGAAACAGACGCGGAAAGCCGGATAAATTTAAATGTAAGAAAGAGGTGCCCGGTTGATGATCCATCCGTCGGAATTGGCGTTTGACATTGATGGTGTGATTGCAGACACCATGACATTATTTATTGATATTGCCGGAAAAAATTTCGGGATTCATGATATTCGGTATGAAGATATCAAAGAATACAGTCTGCACGGAATCGCCGGTATTGATGCGCTGACTATGGTGAAAATCATTGATTGCATCCTGGGAGGAAAATATTCCGGCACCCTGGATCCTCTGGACGGCGCTCCGGCAGTTTTGCAGAAGTTGAATCAGAAACACTGTCCCACACTTTTTGTGACGGCTCGGCCGGATGCGGACCAGGCCAGGGAGTGGATATTAAATACATTGTCCCTTGCGCAGGAATGTTTTGAAGTTGTTGCTACCGGGTCTTTTGATGATAAGCGGGAAGTCCTTTTAAGCAGGGGAATTAAGTATTTTGTTGAGGACCGGTTGGAGACCTGTTTTACATTAAGTAAAGCCGGTATTCATCCCATTGTTTTCAAGCAGCCGTGGAATCGAAAGCCGCATCCTTTTTGCGAGGTTGAAAACTGGCAGGAACTTGAATCTTTGATTTTTTTGGGTTGAGCGATTGTTGAGGTTGCCGCATATACAAGGAAAATGCTTTTCCGCTATAGGCGTTTATGCGGTGATGCATTTGACGCAGTAGATGCGGTGAGATCGGCAATGCCGAAGGGTTTTAAATTTTGAACCATAAAAAATAGGTCAACATCCTTAATTTAAAAAAATAATTTTTTCAAAATTTAAAACGCTCAATTTAGGATTGAGTTTGAATGAACTATACTTCATTAAAACAATTATTAGATACATTTGTGGATTTTCTTTCCACGGAGAAAGGGTATTCTGAAAATACCTGCCGGGCATATACCAATGACCTGGAGGATTTTATTGCATATTTTTTAACGAACCGGGCGCTGGCAATAACAGATGATGATGAAAAAGATATTGATACCCAGGATGTTGCTGCCGTGAGCGGATTGATCATACGAAGCTATCTCGGTTTTTTGCATAAGCGGAACATTAAAAAATCATCAGTGGCCCGGAAGCTGTCATCCATTCGATCTTTTTTAAAATTCCTGGAAAGACACGGGGTGATTTCAGAAAACCCGGCAACTTCCGTGATAACCCCGAAACAGGATAAGCCGATCCCCAGGTATCTGACGGTTGATGATATGTTCCGGCTTCTGGATTCCATCAAAACAGATAACCTGACCGGTAAAAGGAACCGGGCATTGTTGGAAACAATGTATTCCACAGGTATCCGCGTTTCTGAACTGGTGGGGCTGAACGTGGGGGATGTGGAATTTTCAGGAAAGGTTATCCGGGTGACCGGAAAAGGCAATATGGAACGGATTGTTCCGATTGGTCAAAAATCATTGGAGTTTATCAAGGATTACCGGAAAGGCCTCCACTTGCAAAAGGCGGTTCCGGTCAACCACAAAGGGGCGTTATTTTTAAATAGAAACAAAGGCCGGCTGACAGCGAGGTCGGTTGCCAGGATACTTGATAAATCCTCCCGAGAGGCAGGTTTGGCGATACCGGTAGCACCCCATGATCTAAGGCATTCATTTGCAACGCATATGCTGGATGCCGGGCTTGATTTACGGGTAGTGCAGGAGTTACTCGGTCATAAGCAGCTGTCCACAACCCAGAAGTATACGCATGTCAGTATTGACCGCTTAATGGCGGCATATGATTCTGCGCACCCAAGGAAGTAAAAATGATGAATTTTCATGGTACAACCATTCTTGCTGTCAGGCATAATGAAAAAGTGGCAATTGCCGGGGACGGTCAGGTCACATTAAATAATTCGGTGGTGAAACATCATGCCAGAAAAGTCAGGCGGATCTACGATGACCGGATTGTCGTGGGGTTTGCCGGAGCGACAGCCGATGCTCTGACACTTTCCGAAAAACTTGAAAAAAAGCTGGAACGGTATAATGGGAATTTAATCCGCTCCGCAGTGGAGCTGGCCCGTGACTGGCGCACGGATAAATATTTGCGCCGTCTGGAAGCTATGATGATAGCCGTGGATGCCTCGCAAATGCTCCTTATTTCAGGAAACGGAGATGTGATTGAGCCGGATGAAGGGTCAATTGCGATCGGTTCCGGCGGTATTGCGGCGCATGCTGCTGCAACAGCCCTTTTAAAGCATGCGGATGCCTTAAATTTAACTGCCCGTGACATTGTTGAGGAATCAATGAAGATCGCGGCCAGTGTTTGTGTTTTTACAAATGATGTTATTTGTATAGAAGAATTTGGATAATTAGGTAGAAGGTTTAAGGTAGAAGGCTGAAGGTGGAAGGTAGAAGGTAGAAGTTAAAATTTAAATTATAATTAAAAAACAGTGAAATAAAATTCGGATAATTAATAAATGAGTGATTTAAAACCATTAGAAATAGTCAGCGAACTGGATAAATATATCATCGGCCAGGACAGGGCAAAACGCTCTGTTGCCATTGCATTGAGAAATCGATGGCGGCGTCGGAATGTGGATGCAGAACTTCGCGAAGAAATTGCACCGAAAAATATTATTTTAATCGGCCCCACAGGAGTGGGCAAGACTGAAATTGCCAGGCGCCTTGCCCGGCTGACGGAATCCCCGTTTATTAAAGTGGAGGCCTCGAAATTTACGGAAGTCGGGTATGTCGGCCGTGATGTGGAGTCAATGGTCCGGGATCTTCTGGAACTGAGCATTAATATGATCAAGGCCCGTGAACAGGAGACAGTAAAGATTAAAGCCCGGGAAATTGCAGAGGAACGGATTCTGGATATACTTCTTCCGGAGCCCAAAGACAGGCAAAACAGCAATGTTCATGAATTAAACGAACCACATATAGATATTAAACCGGTTGGTGAGGAAAAATTCACGCTTTCAACGCGGGAAAAACTGCGTAAAATGCTCCATGACGGTAAGCTGGATAACCGCTATGTTGATTTGGAAGTCCCGGACCGATCGATGCCCATGGTTGAGATTTTTTCGGGCGCCGGCATAGAGGAAATGGGGATCAATTTTAAGGATATGCTCGGCGGAATGATGCCTAAGGGATCATCGAAGAAAAGAAAGGTAACCGTTTCAGAGGCCTTGGAAATACTGGCCCAGGAAGAAGCGCAGCGTCTTGTCGACATGGACAAGGTGGTTAAGGAAGCCATTGAAAAGGCCGAGCAGTCCGGTATTATTTTTCTTGATGAGATTGACAAAATTACCGGAAAAGAAGGGGGCAGTGGTCCTGATGTATCAAGGGAAGGGGTCCAGCGGGATTTGCTGCCGATTGTTGAGGGAAGTACGGTGACGACCAAGCACGGGCCGGTTAAAACAGATCATATTCTGTTCATTGCTTCCGGTGCATTTCATATGAGCAAACCATCGGATCTGATTCCTGAGCTCCAGGGCCGGTTTCCCATTCGGGTTGAACTCCATTCATTAGGGAAAAAAGAGTTCACCCGTATATTGACCGAACCCAAAAATGCATTGCTGCTGCAGTATATTGCGTTGCTGCGGACTGAAGGGGTTCATGTATCGTTTGAAGAAGAAGCGGTTGAAAATATTGCCCAGGTGGCTGAAGACGTCAATAATCATACTGAGAATATCGGTGCCCGGAGACTCCATACGCTTATGGAACATCTGCTGGAAGACATTTTATTTGACGCCCCGGATATTGAGGACAAAAATATTGCCATAAACAAGGCGTATGTGGATAACAAGTTTAAGGATATCCGGGAGGATGAGGATTTAAGCCGATATATTCTTTAATTAGGAAAGAACATGACACCAAACGTTGCCGATATACTGATTGAGGCATTACCGTATATACGATTTTTCTCCGGAATGACCATTGTGGTTAAGTACGGTGGTCATGCAATGGTTGACGAACAGTTAAAAACGGACTTTGCCCGGGACATTACGCTGATGAAATATATCGGGATGAATCCGGTTGTGGTTCACGGGGGCGGACCCCAGATCAACCAGGTGCTTGACCAGATGGGAATTACCACGAAATTCATCAACGGCATGCGGTTTACCGACGAGCAGACCATGGATGTCGTGGAAATGGTCCTCGGCGGCAAGGTTAATAAAGGAATAGTCGCCCAGATAAATCGTCAGGGGGGGAAATCAGTCGGTCTCAGCGGTACAGACGGTGAATTGATATTAGCTGAAAAACTTCAGCTCATGCATCAGCCGGATGAAACAAAACCGCCTGAAATTATCGACCCCGGCCATGTGGGTAAAGTGACCAAAATCAATCCGTCGATTATCAAAACGTTGAGTGAGCAGGGATTTATCCCCGTGATTGCACCGGTCGGCATCGGGGTTGATGGTGAAACTTATAATATCAATGCGGATCTTGTGGCTTCCGAGGTTGCCTGCGCGCTTTCGTCCGGCCGATTGATTTATTTAACAGATGTTGACGGCGTGATGGATGCATCCGGAAAGTTGATTTCATCAATTGATGCAAGAACCATTAAAAACATGGTGGATGAAAAAATTATTTCCGGCGGTATGATTCCAAAAATTGAATATGCGTTGAATGCGTTGAAAAATAGCGTGGAAAAAGTCCAGATTGTCAATGGCACCAAACGCCATGCGCTGCTGCTTGAGCTTTTTACGGATAAGGGCATCGGTACGGAAGTAACAGAATGAAGAATTTTGAAAGGGAAAATATCGTTGAACACTGCCGGCATGTGGGCGCTTATTTTAAAGAGCGTTTAATGTCTTTAAAGGATCAGCATGAGGTTATTGAAGATGTCCGTGGCATCGGGCTGCTGCTTGGGTTGAAGCTGAACACCGCCGGCGCGCCGATTGTAACTGAATGCATGAAAAAAGGATTTTTGATCAATTGCATACAGGAAAGCATATTGCGGTTTATCCCGCCGCTGATCATAACAAAAGAAGAGATCGATTCATTGATTTCATGTCTGGATGAAATTTTGATGGCGTCGTAAAAAATCCCATCTACTGCGTTGTAGCGGTTTTTCAGGCACTCAAGATACTACCTGTATAATTTCGAGCCTGAAAAACCACTACGCCTTGTATATGGAACTTTTAACTTAGCCATCCTGCTACTTTTTACGGGACCATCAAATTTGAAGTAGTTAAAGGTTTTAAGAAAGGACACATAAATTGGAAAAAGATATTCTGACACTATCAGATCTGGAACCGTCAGATTTTACACTGTTGCTTGACCGGGCGGCAGAGTTGAAAGCGCGGCATAAAAGCGGGATAATGGATCGTTCTCTGGTCGGGAAATCTGTGGGTCTGATCTTTGACAAACCATCCACCCGTACGCGGATTTCTTTTGAAGCCGCTGCCATTCAGCTCGGGGCGACCCCCATATTCATCAGCTCCGGGGACACCCAGATGGCCCGTAATGAACCGATTGAAGACACGGCCCGCGTTTTGTCCCGATACCTTGACGGGATTGCTTTTAGAACTTTTTCACAGGAGCTGATCGAACAATTTGCCGCGTCATCCGATATCCCGGTGATTAATGCGCTGACTGATAAATATCATCCCTGCCAGGTCTTAAGCGATTTGTTGACGGTCATTGAACACAAAGGGCCCTGTCAGGGGTTGAATGTTGCCTGGATCGGCGATGGAAATAACATGGCCCACTCCTGGATCAATGCGGCCGCCGCTTTGGGTTTTACCCTGTCATTGGCCAGTCCAAAAGGGTATGCACCGGATAAGGATGTTCTGGCAAAGGCCCTTGAAAAAAACAGTGCAATTACAGTGACTAACGATCCCCTTAAAGCCGCCCGGGACGCGGATGTTATCAATACGGATGTCTGGGCAAGCATGGGGCAGGAAGACGAACAGGCCCAGCGCCAGAAGGTGTTTGAACCATACCAGGTTAATTCTCTGCTTCTGGATGTTGCTGATAAAGATGCCATTATCATGCATTGTCTGCCGGCCCATCGTGGTGAAGAGATAACCGCAGATGTGCTGGACGGAACCCAGTCTGTGGTTTGGGATCAGGCTGAAAATAAAATGCATATGCATAAGGCAATTTTGGATATTTTATTATCTGGCCGATAACTTTTAAAAAAATTACTTAATATATTATAATTTCGATTGGTTTACTTCAGCCTATTACTATCAGTATAAATATTTGATTGTTTGATTTATAAATGAGAATTTTTGTTCAAGATCAAGAAAATCGAGAAATTGCGCAGAGGCGTAGCTGGCTACGTCGCACAAGCAATTTAGAAGATTGACGCAGATATTGGGCAAAAAGGCCATTTATGGATGGAACTAATAAAGGAGATTTACCGTGACAAAACAGGTCAACAAGGTGGTTCTGGCATACTCGGGCGGCCTTGATACATCCGTAATTTTAAAATGGCTTATTGAAACATATAACTGTGAGGTCGTGGCGTTTGCAGCGGATATCGGTCAGGCGGAAGAACTGGACCATATTGATGAGAAAGCCAGATCGACAGGGGCGGTGAACGTTTATGTGGATGATTTGCGGGAAGATTTTGTAAAAGACTATGTGTTCCCGGCATTTCGCGCCAATGCCGTTTATGAAGGGCAGTACCTGCTGGGAACATCGCTTGCCAGGCCCTTGATTGCCAAACGCCAGATGGAAATCGCCGAACTGGAGAAAGCGGATGCGGTCAGTCATGGCGCCACCGGCAAGGGAAACGACCAGGTTCGGTTTGAGCTTAGTTATTTTGCGATTAATCCGCATATTAAAATCATTGCCCCCTGGCGGGAATGGGATTTAAACTCCAGAACCGTATTAATGGAATTTGCCCAAAAACACGGCATCCCGGTGACTGCCACCAGGAAATCACCATACAGTACGGATCGGAACCTGCTTCACATCAGCTATGAGGGCGGCGTCCTTGAAGATCCCTGGAATGAACCTCCTGAAGATATGTATACATTGACTACTTCACCCAAAGAGGCCCCGAATGAAGCGGATATCATCGAAATCACATTCAAGCAGGGTGATCCGGTGGCAATCAATGACCATTACTTGTCGCCGGCGAATTTACTGGGCGAACTGAATAAAGTCGGCGGCCGGCATGGCATCGGGCGTGATGACATTGTTGAAAACCGGTTCGTTGGAATGAAATCCCGCGGGGTTTATGAAACACCCGGCGGCACCATTTTGCGGTCCGCCCATATCGGGCTTGAATCGCTGACCCTGGACCGTGAAGTCATGCATTTAAGGGATTCTCTGATTCCCCGGTATTCGGAAATGATTTATTATGGTTTCTGGTTTGCCCCGGAACGGGAACTTCTGCAGAAGATGATTGATGATACCCAGAAAAACGTCAACGGGGTTGTCCGTCTGGAACTGTATAAGGGGAATTGCCGGGTCATCGGCCTAAAATCGGATGACTCTTTGTATAACGTTGATTTTGCAACTTTTGAGGATGATTCAGTTTATAAGCAGTTTGATGCGGAAGGCTTTATCCGGTTAAATGCCCTTCGGTTGAGAATTCGGAAAATAATGAAAGATCGGGCATAAAAAAATAGGTAGAAGGTAGAAGGTGGAAGGTGGAAGGTGGAAGGTGGAAGGTGGAAGGTGGAAGGTGGAAGGTAAAAACTCAACGTTGAACATCCGACATCTAACGTCGAACTTTTTTTTAATGCGTAGGTCGGATTAGCTCGTAGAGCGTAATCCGGCATTTGTGAAAGGCGGAAGGTTTTTCTTCGTTCCCACGCGCCTGCGCCGGGAATGCATAAAGTTTTAAATATTTTTAGGATCCTAAAATGGCAGAAAAACCGTGGGACGGAAGATTTGCGGAAAAAACAGACGCTGCGGTGGAAGCGTTTACATCATCCATCGACATTGATAAGCGTCTTTATCAATACGATATTAACGGAAGCATTGCCCATTGTAAAATGCTGGCCCGGGCTTCAATTATTACCGATGAAGAATCTGAATCACTAATTGACGGCCTTGAAAAAATCAGGGAAGAGATTCATGCCGGAAGTTTTGAATTTTCTGACCGTCTGGAAGATATCCACATGCATATTGAAAACCGGCTGGCTGTACATGTGGGCAGTGTGTCCCGAAAACTGCACACCGCCAGGAGCAGAAACGATCAGGTGGCACTGGATATCCGCCTGTATCTGCGGGATATGAGCCGGAAAATTATATACGGACTTGCGCATTTAAGAAAAATTCTTGTGGAAATGGCCGGGCGCAATATTGATGTGGTTCTGCCCGGTTATACCCATCTTCAGCGGGCCCAGCCGGTGCTTTTTTCGCATCATCTGATGGCCTATTATGAAATGTTTACAAGAGATACCCGTCGGTTTGAAGAAGGGTTGCAGCGAATTAATGTGATGCCGCTGGGTGCCGCAGCTCTTGCCGGAACAACATATCCCATTGATAGGGCCTATACGGCATCACTCCTTGACTTTCCAAAAATTTCTGAAAACAGCATGGACTCCGTATCGGACCGGGATTTCATCATAGAGTTTCTGGCTGCAGCCAGTCTGTGCATGGTCCATTTCAGCCGGTTCTCGGAAGAACTGGTATTGTGGTCTTCATCGGAATTCAAGTTTATTGAACTTTCCGATGCATTTTCTACCGGCAGCAGCATTATGCCCCAGAAAAAGAACCCGGATGTCCCGGAACTGGTTCGTGGAAAAACCGGGAGGGTGTTTGGCAGTCTGATATCTCTTTTAACATTAATGAAATCGTTGCCGCTGGCCTACAACCGGGACATGCAGGAAGATAAATCACCGGTATTTGATGCGGTTGAGACTTTAACCGCCTGCATTGATATTTATATCCGGATGCTGCCGAATATTAAAGTGAATCAGTTTGAAATGGAGGCGGCGGTTTCAACAGGATTTTTAAATGCTACCGATATGGCAGATTATCTGGTTTGCCGGGGGATGCCGTTTCGCGAAGCTCACGCCTGTGTCGGCAAAGCGGTTAGTTACGGTCTGGATCATAAAAAGGAGCTTCATGAATTGTCCTTAGATGCGCTTCGGACTTTTTCAGACTTGATTAACGAAGATATTTTTTCGGAACTGACAACCCGTCAAATGATTGATCGGCGACAGTCATATGGCGGAACATCAACGGATAATGTCAGTGCGGCAATAGCCCGGGCGGATAAACAGGTTACCCGCGAGATTAAGTCAATGACAGATCAATAAACCAAAGAAATTAACTAACTATGTTAACTCCCATGACTCAAACAGCGGATCGATTTTACCGGGCTGGCGGTGTTAAAACCTGTTACACTATTTTAGTGTTGACGGCATTGCTGATTCTGCTTTCAGCATGCGGGAAAAAAGCGCCCCCGATTTCGCAGACATATGTCGCGCCGCCGGTTGTTGAAAGACTTCAAGTTATGCTTGAAGACAATATGATGACGCTGCAGTGGCCGGTTCCTGAATGGGAAGGAAAAGATGAAAATGCGCTGGCCGGATTTTATGTGTATCATTCAAAGATCGATCTTTCCGAAGCGGAGTGTAAGGATTGTCCAGTTCGGTTTAAAAGGTCAGCCAATATCAGGATTGAAATTAACAAATCCGATGGATCATATGCAAAGCGCCTGGAGAAAGGTTTTCGATATTCTTTTAAGGTCTCATGTTTTACGGATAGCGGATACGAGGGAGAGACATCAGAGGCTGTGACAGTTGATTACTGATAATCATCAGATTATATTATTATTATGAACATGAAAATAGAACATACAAATATTGTCTATATTTCAACCGGTTCAAATATGGGAGATAAGCTGGAAAACTGCCGGCAAGCAATAGCGGCTTTAAATAAAACCGATACCGTGCAGATTGAATCCATATCCCGCTTTTATTTAACAGAACCCATGGAATATTCCGATCAGCCCTGGTTTGTGAATGCTGCCGCTAAAATCAGAACCAGCCTGGACCCTGTTAATCTTCTGGCGGTGCTGAAATCGTTTGAAGTCGAATACGGCAGGGTGGACAGCGGTGTTCGGTTCGGGCCGCGGCCCCTTGATTTTGATATTATTTTTTACAATGACATGATCATTGAAACACCGCAGCTCATTGTTCCGCATCCGCGCATGCATAATCGGGAGTTCGTGCTTCGGCCCATTAGTGATCTGGCACCGGAATTGATTCACCCGGTTTTTAACAAAAGTATCCACTGGCTGCTTGATGAATTGAGTTCGCAAAACCAGCAGTGTATACCTATGGAGGAGATGGCAAATTAATTTATGATGGCGTCGTTAAAACTCCCATCTACTGCGTTGGTGTAGTTTTTCAGGCTTTCAATATACGACTTGTATTATTTCAATCCTGAAAAACCACACCGCCTTGTATATGGAATTTTTAACTTAACCATCCGGTTATTGATATCAGATGATATTTGATTTTCGTAGGCTGGGTTGAGGAACGAAACCCGGCAAAACGAATGGGCTCAACCCAACCTGCATGAAAGTGAACTTTCCATTTTAACATTAATATTATTGAAACTCGGTCAAACCAGAAGGAGTTAGTACATGAAATTTTTTATCGATACGGCGAATATTGAAGAAATCAAAGAAGCTAATAATATGGGAATGGTCGACGGGGTAACAACAAATCCCTCGCTGATTGCAAAGGAAGGAAGGGATTTTAAGGAAATTATTACGGAAATCTGTGAGATTGTGGATGGTCCCATCAGTGCGGAAGTCATCAGCCTTGAAGAAAAGGGCATGGTTTCTGAAGCCAGAGAACTTGCAAAAATTCACGAAAATATCGTGGTAAAAATACCCATGACCATTGACGGACTGAAAGCCGTTCGGACATTGTCGTCGGAAGGAATAAAAACAAATGTAACGCTTGTATTTTCACCGTTGCAGGCCCTTATGGCGGCAAAGGCCGGTGCTACTTATGCGAGCCCGTTTATCGGCCGTTTAGATGATCTGTCTCAGGATGGCCTGGTGCTGGTTGACCAGATTGTTACTATATATGATAATTATGATTATGATACCGAAGTGATTGTCGCCAGCGTCAGAAACCCGCTGCATGTTCTGGATTCCGCTCTAATGGGTGCGGATATCGCGACAATCCCTTTTAATGTTCTTGCAAAACTGGCTGCCCACCCCATGACTGACAAGGGGATTAAAGCGTTTATGGCAGACTGGGAAAAAAGAAATAAATAGGCTGGATGATTTTAATGGATATTAAAAATAAACTGCTTCAAGGAATTGGGCACCCGAACAGCCTGACCATGTTTCGTATCGCTGCCGTGCCGCTGCTGATTGTTTTAATGCTCTCTCCATCAAGATGGTGTGGTTTCTTTGCGGCAATTGTTTTTTCCGTGGCCGCTGTTACGGACTATTTTGACGGGTATGTGGCAAGGCGATTCGGACTTGTGTCCAGTCTGGGTAAAATAATGGATCCCCTGGCAGATAAGCTGCTGGTCTCATCCGCATTTATTATGATGATTCCTCACAGTCGCGTGCCGGCATGGCTTATCTGTGTGATTATTGGCCGTGAACTGGCGGTTACCGGACTGAGGAATGTAATCAGCGAACAGGGAGAAGATGTTTCCGCGTCTAATCTGGGCAAGTGGAAAACCGGTTTTCAAATGGCAGCAATTATACCACTTTTGCTTCATTATGAATATTTTGGTATTGATTTTCACGCGATTGGTTATGTGATGTTGTGGGCCGCACTGGTTGTTACTGTCTGGTCCGGTGTTGATTATTTTGTCCGTTTCCGAAAGCTTTTGACGTATTGATAATTATTGGAAATCAAGGTTTCTCCTTCGGCCTTAAACCTTAAACCTGAACACCCGAGTTTTTAAACGGGTTAACATTTGAAATATCAAAGGCGGTGCATGATGAGCAAAGATATTTATCAACAGATGACTGATAAGATAATGCTGACCGGGTCAAAAATTATCCCCGCGCTTTTTCGGATGATTGCTGATGAATCGGAAGCTGCACTGATGATGGCTATGCCCGGAACACCGGAGCAGCTTGCCGGGAAAACCGGCAGACCCATCGATGAAGTGGAAAAGACCTGCCAGGTGCTTTATTATAAAGGTTTGGCGTTTAAGTCTTTTAAGACCGGCACGGTAGGGTTTAAAATGTGCCGGGATATGATCCAGTTCCATGATGCCACGATTCTCTGGCCGGATGCGTCAATAGCCTACCATGATCTTTGGCAGCGGTTTATGGAAGAAGAATGGCCGGATTTTGCCCGGTTGGCGGAACAGTTTTTTCCCAAGCCGTTTACCCGTATTATTCCGGTAGAACAATCCATTGATGCCGGTTCTCAGCAGATCCTGGATATTGACAGCGCCAACCGGATTATTCTCAATGCGGATACAATTGCCGTAACAAAATGTACCTGCCGGG
This sequence comes from Desulfobacteraceae bacterium, assembly GCA_014237465.1. Taxonomy (GTDB): domain Bacteria; phylum Desulfobacterota; class Desulfobacteria; order Desulfobacterales; family Desulfosalsimonadaceae; genus SURF-3. The sequence goes on from JABZFM010000021.1 coordinate 71,725, forward strand.
TGACCGCGCGTAAATGCGATATGCCCCTTGAAGTCTGCCTGCAGGTTGGCAATGCCGCAAAATATACCATTGACCGGGGAACCGGCAGAGAGATTACAAAAGAAGAAGCGTTGAGCATTCTCACCGAGTGCGAGGAAAAGGGGCTGGTGCATGTTACGATGAACAAGGCGCATGCCGGGCATTTTATCTGCAATTGCTGCAGCTGCTGCTGCCAGGCCATGCCTTTGGTTATTTCAGACGGGTTGAATCTACTGGATCCCAGCAGATATCTGGCGGAAATTGATCCGGCGCTTTGCAGCGGATGTGAAATCTGCATTGATCGATGTTTTTTCAGTGCCATTGAAGCAAAAGATGAAAAAATGGTTGTAATTATAGAAAAATGTATGGGGTGCGGGCTCTGTCAGGTCACCTGTCCGGAAGATGCGATTTTATTAAAAGCGGTCAGGTCGGAGGATTTTATACCTGTTTGATACAAAGTTCATTTTTTTGTTGACAAAAATGTCGTGGACATTTAGTTTAACTTTCTTATTGAGCGGGAATAACTCAGTGGTAGAGTGCGACCTTGCCAAGGTCGAAGTCGCGAGTTCAAATCTCGTTTCCCGCTCCATTTTTTTTGGCGGCATAGCCAAGTGGTAAGGCAACGGCCTGCAAAGCCGCTATTCTCCAGTTCGAATCTGGATGCCGCCTCCAATAAATTATCAGGGCTTCAGCCATATTCGGCGAAGCCCCTTTTTTTTGATTTTCTCCCCAATTAATAAATCCACAAATTTTTTATCTTGCTAAACAGTGTTTAAATCTATATAAAATTTAAAAATATATGATCACTGTTCAGCTTATGAAAACATGTTGCGCGTTATAAATTAATTTTTAATTTAAAAAATGGAGGAGAATGCATGAAAAAGTTTGCAGGCAGTTTAATGTCATTGATTTTAGTCTTGTTTCTATGTACGTCAAATTTATGGGCTGAAGAGACAATGGCCCCGGCAGAACCCGAAAAGTTTATAACCCAGGAAGCAGCAGATGTATTGTCTCAGGAAGTACCAGCTGTATTGACCCAGGAAGCACCAGATGTATTGACCCAGGCGGCTGAACTCATCGATATGGAGGGGCTGGAAAATTATAAAAAAGCGCTTGATCTTTGCATGGGTGCAGTTAAGAAAGATCCCAACAGTTTCAAAGCCAACTGGATGGCTGCGCAGGCCTGCCGGTTATACGGAATGGATACCCAGGAATTGGGGCTGTCCGACTGGAAAGATACCTGCAAGAAGTTCGGCAAAAAGGGAATGGGATATGCTGAAAAGGCCGTTAAGTTGAATCCGAAAAGTGAAGAAGGGCATTACTGGTATGGGATGAATGTCGGTATTTATTCGGACTCGGTAAGTATTCTAACGGCACTTAAAGAGGGGTTAAAGGATAAAACTCAGGATAGCTTTGAAGCTGCTTATAAAATCAATAAAGATTATGATAACGGTGGTCCCATCGCTGCTTTGGGTCGGTTTTGGTTTGTTCTTCCGTGGCCCCTGGATGATGAAGATCTGTCAATGAAATATTATCGGGAATTTCAGAAAACCAAGCATTTTGGGATTCCGGACAATGTTCAAGTTCATGTTAATTTCGGTGAACTGCTGATAGATAGCCGGAAAACAAGAAAAGAGGGAAAAGCACTTTTAGAAGAAGTGCCTAAAATTTCAAAAAATAAATACTGGAACGATCAGGCGAAAGCGCTTTTAGATGATCTGTAATTAAAATATTTTTAAACATCTATTGAATACGATTAACCCGGTTTTTCGATTTTGTCGCATAATCATCAATAAATCGAGAATTCGGGTTAATTATATGACAGCCCTGTAAAAAGTCCTAATTTTTTCATTTCTATGACGATGGGGGAAGTCACGGCCCATGAATAAACATGGTCGACGGCTTTATGTTGATAAATCAAAAAAAGTGCCATGCCCTATAATTGGGAATAATAATTTAATGTTAGACATTCAAACCTGAGGCAAGTGAATGAAAAAGTTGGCCATCGGTTTACTGGCATTTTTTTTAGGTGTTGCGCTTTGTTCCCCAAGTTTATGGGCCGGGGATGTATTATCCCAGACCGAACCCGAAGGTGCAGTCACCCAGGCAGCACCTGAAGCTGTTATGACTCAGAAAGCACCTGATGGTTTGGTTCAGGCTCAAGAACTTATGGATTTGGTTCAGGCTCAAGAACTCGTGGAAAAGGAAGGATTGGAAAATTTCAAAAAGGCGCTTGATCTGTGCACAAAAGCCTTGAAAAAGGACCCCAACAATTTTAAGGCAAACTGGATGGCTGCAAAGGCCTGCTGGTTTTACGGAATGTACACCCAGGAGTTGTACTTTACAGACTGGAAGGACATCTGCAGGTTATACGGTAAAAAAGGGATGGCATATGCTGGAAAGGCCATTATACTATATCCGAATAGAGTTGAGGGGCATTTCTGGTATGGGATGAATGTCGGCATTTATACGGACTCGGTAAGCATAATAACCGCACTTATTGAGGGTTTAAAGAGCAAAGTTCAAAATAGTTTTGAAACGGCTTATAAGTATGACAAATATTATGAGCATGGCGGGCCCATCGCTGCTTTAGGCCGGTTCTGGGCGATTCTCCCATGGCCCCTTAATGATAAAAAACTGGCAATGAAATATTATCGGGAATTTCATAAAACAAAATTTTATGGGCTTCCGTACACGGTCCAATTTAATGTATACTTTGCTGAACTGCTGATGGATAACCGGAAAACCAGAAAAGAAGCAAAAGCACTTTTAGAACAAGTGCCTAAAATATCGAAAAATAAATACTGGAATGATCAGGCGAAAGCGCTTTTAGATGATATGTAGCGGAGACCTTCAGGTCTCCATAGCCCCTGTCTGGTCGTAATAAATGCCGGATTACGCCACGCCTTGGCGTGGCTAATCCGGCTTACACCTTTCAGCTTTCCACCTTCAGCCTTTTTATCTTATTTAACCAGAACAATCCTTAAATCCATCACATTGGTGCCGGTGGCGCCGGTCTTCAGCAGGTCCCCGGTTTTTTGAAAAAAATGGTAACTGTCATTATTTTCCAGAAAAGCGACCGGGTTTAGACCGGAATCCAGCGCTTTTTCTATGGTATTGGAATCAATGATCGCCCCGGCAGCGTCTGTGGGACCGTCGGTTCCGTCCGTGCCTCCGCTTAAAATGGCCATGCGGTTTTCATCTTTAATATCAAGTGCCGACATCAGTGCAAATTCCTGGTTTCTACCGCCTTTTCCATTCCCCTTTAAAATAACCGTGGTTTCACCTCCTGATAAAATGCAGGCCGGCAAAGGAACCGGATTTCCGGTTTTACGGATTTCTTTGGCAATAGCTGTATGAAAATGGGCTGCTTCCCGGGTATCTCCTTCGATCATGGATGAGAGAATGAGCGTGTTGTATCCGAGAGATTCAGATATTTTCCTGGCAGCAGACAGTGCCTCGATATTACTTCCAATAATCAGATTGAACGTTTTATCAAATGTCCGGTCACCGGGCTTCGGTGTATCCTTTATTTTGCCGTCAATACCTTTTTTGAAGTGTTCCGCTACGGATGGCGGAATACGGTTTATAATATCATATTTGCGAATGATATCCATACCGTCATGGAACGTACTGGGATCCCCCACAGTCGGGCCGGAGGCGATAACATTCAGCGGGTTGCCCACAACATCGGACACGATCAGTGTAATTAAAGTTGCCGGCCAGGCTTTTTCCGCCAGGCGTCCTCCCTTGATCAGGGACATATGTTTTCTCAGCGCATTGATTTCATTTATGGTCGCCCCGCAGGAGAGCAACGTGCGAATGGTTTTCTGTTTGTCTGCAAGCGTCAGTGGAGGTGCGGGTAACGGCAGTAGCGCGGAACCGCCGCCGGAAATAAGACAGATGATTAAATCATTTTTTTTTGCTTTTTCCACAAGGTGAAGGATTTGCAGTGCACCTGTGCGGCCGTTTTCATCGGGTATGGGGTGGCCGGCCTCAACAAGTTTTATTTTTTTCAGGGGGACGGTATGATCATACTTTACATTGATGACACCGTCCGTGATTTTTGCAGATAGTATTTCTTCGATGGCAGCGCCCATAAAGGCAGATGCTTTCCCCGCCCCAATGATATAAATATTGTTGCACCGCTTTAAATTGACAGGGAATTGATCGATATAAAAGGTGTCTTCTTTAAGGCGGCAATATTTTTTTACTGCACTAAACGCATTAACAGCGCTTAAAGCGCTGTTAAAAATCGTGGCGGCATCTTGCCGCATTGAATCTAATTTTTTTTGATCTTCCAGCATGACATTTGGGATTTCAGACACGAAAAAACGTTTGATTCATTATTTTTTATTATCTTGATCCGGTTTTTTGGCTTCTGGTGTTTTTGTATCTGGTTTTTTGGCATCTGGTTTTTTGGCATCTGGTTTTTTGGGTTTGGGCTTTTTCTTTTTAAGACAGACTTTGTCTTTTCGTACAAAAGCGCACAGCTTTGGATTATAGTATTCTTTACAGTTTAACGGATTATATAATGGACATTCAGGATGTTTTTTTGACATGTATTAGGATCCCCTTTATTATCAATTTTTAATTTTTTTTTTATATATCATAAAATCCTTTATTTAACAAGTTACATCTATATTTTTAATGTCTTAAAACTTTAGAAGAATTACTCAAATCTTTTTGACAATTTTTATTCAGAATGTAATAAATGCGACGGTAAGGGCTCACTCAAAAATAAGGCAATGGTTCAGGAGCTGAAAGGTAATGAACGTTTATGAGGATTTGAAAACCGAACTTTTAAGAATTAATCAGAATGTCTCAATGCTGCTGGGCCGGATCAATGCCATGCCTGGAACATCTCAGCATTCATTTCAGGTCTGGGAAAATATATGTCATAGTATCGAAAATCAATTATCTGAGGAATTAATCCGTGTTGCGGTGATCGGAACAATCAAATCCGGAAAATCCACGTTAATTAATTCTTTGTTTGCAGGTGATTATCTTAAAAGAGGTGCGGGTGTTGTAACATCGATGGTAACACGGGCCCGCCGTGGAGATCAGCTCAAGACAAAGCTGTATTTCAAATCCTGGGAACAGGTAAATGCTGATATTGAACGTTCCCTGGTATTGTTTCCCTCCCTGGAGTGGCGGTCCCGTAAAGAACCGTTTGACATCTGCCGGGAAACTGACCGTGAGGAACTTGCAGAGGCCCTGGGATCCCTGGCGACAAAGCATCTTTTAAATAATGATACAAGAAACTTAAATAGTTTATACCTGTCGTCATATTTAAAAGGGTATGATCGTGTGAAGGATTTTCTGTCCTCCGATCATTTGACGCAGGAATTCAGCGGCAAAGAATTTTCAGCCCATCGTGATTTTTCCGGAAATGAGGTGCTGGCCTTTTATTTAAAAGATATCTCCCTTGAGATTGATTCAGGAGAAATTGAAAATAATATTGAAATCGCTGACTGCCAGGGTAGCGATTCCCCCAATCCGCTTCACATGGCAATGATCCAGGACTATCTCCTGCTGGCAAACCTTTTGATTTATGTCATCAGCAGCCGGACCGGTATTCGCCAGGCGGATATCAACTTTTTGTCCATGATCAAAAAAATGGGGATTATTGATCATATTATTTTTGTGGTCAATTGTGATTTGTCCGAACACGAATCCTATGATGAACTTCTGGGCCTTATCGGAAAAGTAAAAGAAGATCTTGCAATCATAAAAAATGATCCGGAAGTTTATACGTATTCCGCACTGTTCAGCCTTTTTAATGCAAATCAGGGTAAACTGGGTTCCAAAGATCTCCAGCGGCTGACGCAATGGAAGGGTGAGGAAAAGATTATATCCTTTTCAAGTACACAGGAAAAAAAGTTTATCACGAATTTACGCCAGGTGGTGACGCGTCAGCGATATGCGCTGCTTTTTAAAAATCATTTTGAGCGGTTGAAAATGATTGTAAGCGGATTAAACCATTGGATCCGGGTAAACCAGGATGTTCTGGCCAAGGGGGCGGATGAGGCATCCCGCCTGATGAAGAAAATCAAATCCCAGCAGAAAAAAACCAATCGTGTGAAATCAATGGTTAAAAGCACGCTGGAAGGTGCGGTGCAACAGATTAAACGGGAAATCAGGACGGATGTGGATCGTTTTTTTGACAATCGGTCCGGGGAAGTGGTGCCGGCTCTGATTGAATTTGTCAAAAGTTATAACATCCTACTCTACCAGTATCAGGACAGGGTGGCGACGGATGGTTTTTCCAACACGCTGTATCTGGTATTTCAGGATTTCAAACACGGCATCGATACATATATGGCGGAAAATATTAATCCGCAGATATTTAATTTTGTGAAAAATGAAGAAATCAAAATTAAAGAGTATTTTGAAACCATCACAGGTCCTTACGAGGTGATGGTAAATGACGCACTGTCTGAATATAATACCGCCATGGAGCGCCTGGGGTTGGGTGTAGCTTCCGATTACCGTAAACCGGCAGCCGATGTTGACTTAAAAACTTTAAAACAGGTTAAAAACCTGGAGCTACCGGCGGCGGCGGCAACCATGAATTACAGTACTGCCATCAAAACAGAAGCAATTATGAGGTTGGGGGTTTATAATTTTATCAAGCAAATCAAACGGCTCATCCGTCAACCCGTAAAAGATGAAACAGCAAATGCGTTATCTGCGTTAAAAGATGCGATCAAACGAATGAAAAAGGAAACAGAAGAGGGCCTGGCTTTTCATTTTAAGAATTACAAGGAAAATCTTAAATTTCAGTATATTTTTCAGCTGGTGGATGCGGTAACAGATAATATATATGATGTAATGATGGAGCGGTTCCATGATTATACCCAGGACCTTTCCCAGTTAACCGGTTCAATGGTCAAAAACCAGGTTGACAAAGATCAGTTGTCTCTTTCTTTACAGGAGTCCGCATCAACGGTGGGTGAGATATCCGGCAGGATGGAACAATTTGGTGCTTCGCTTGAAAAAACAGCCGGTACTGATCTGGTTTAACAATGTATCGTAAAGTATATAAATATTTTTTTTGCAATTACCAGGTAATCATTTTCTGTTTTAATATTGTAATTTTTACAGATTAGTATATAATTTATAAAAACATGTAAGTAAATTTTTTTTGATCAGATAATGACTGATATGTCAGTCAGAAAAGCGCCGGGAGAATGGTTATGGGAGAGCCCCGTACGAAAAATTCGTTGATTGAATCAGCGATCCGAATATTCCAGCAGAAAGGGTTTCAAATGACCCGGGTGTCGGATATTGTCTCCGACGCCGGGGTTGCCCAGGGTACTTTCTATAATTATTTTCGTTCCAAGGAAGAGATTTTTCGAGAAATCTGCAATGATTTTATTGATCAGGTACAAAAAAAGTTCATTGAAAGAACAGAGCATTTGTTTGACGGAGACACCTCGGATGAGGTGGTGAAAAACGTGCATCAGGTGGTCAGGGATCTTTTTCAGATTTATCATGATAATCTTACTGTCGCAGAACTCCTGTTCAGGGAGGGAATCGGTAATGGCGGTATTTTCAAAGAGATATATGAAGGTTTGCTGTCCTTATTTCTTGAACTGATTGAAGAGCAGGTGGAAAAGGCGATTAATCGGGGTTTTATTCATATTGAGGACGCCCAGATCGGTTCAGTTTTCTTATTCGGTTTGTTTGAGCGCAGTCTTCTGTATTTTATGCTGATTCAGAAAAATACGGATCTGGAAAAACTCGAGCGGGTGATGGTTGATTTTATATTAAAAGGTTTGTCTTTTGATTATAATTTTAAGGCTTGATGGATTCGTAAAAAAACCGGCGGCCTGCTTATTAAAGCAACCCGCCGGTTTTTTTATCTTAATCTGGCTAATGATGTTTTGTCGGTCGTTGTTCCGTATTTTCCTCTGAATGCGGGGTTTCGTCAGATACCTTTTCTTCGGCTATTTTTTCAGCCGTTTTTTTTTCCAGGGCCGCCGCCGCTTCCTGAGCACTTATTTTTTCTTTCAATGTTTCAAGTGCTTCACTGATTTCAACTGTCTTTTTATCCAGCAGCTCCTTTTGGGTCTTATCCGCACCAAGGGCACCCGCTTTTGCCAGGTCCATTAAAGCCGTTTCGTAGCCTTCAATCGTATTTTTCCCGGCAGCAACATCCGCCTTGTAAACCAGGAGCATAAAATCGATTTTATTTAAGCGGGTTTTGGCCTCTTTTTTATGCGCAGAGGTCGGTGCAAATTCCATGGCTTTGTAAAGGTTGGATTTGATGGTTTCAAAGTCCAGCAGGCCTTTAGCTTCGGAAAGTGCTTCCGCTTTGCTGATATAATAGTTGAAAGCCGGGATCAGTGCTTCCTTTTTGGTATAAACTGATTTGACAGGTTCGTCAATGGTTGCATCCGGCACACTTATTACCAGTTCCTTGCCGGTCGGTGAAAATTTACCCTGCCAGATTTCAACCGCATTGTCCGCGGATTTTAGATAGTAATTGTTCGTGTTCATAGCACTTGAAATGATCAGCAATCCGAACAAGCCGCCGACAATGGCAATAAGTATTTTAAGGGCATTGCCCACCGGGGGTTCAGTGGGTTCGGCAACTTTCGGCATGATGGGGGGTGCCGGTGGAGCAGGCGGTTTTTCCGGTGTTTTGGGCGCTTCCTTTTTGGCTTCAGGCTTTGTTTCCTTTGGTTTCGGGGGCGGAGACGCTTTCTTTTCAGGTTCTTTTGTTTCTTCGACAACTGGTTTAGCTGCCGGTTCTGTTGCCGGTTCCTCAACAGGTTTTGCTTTCTTTTCAGCGGCTGGTGTTTTTTTCTTTGGAGCCGCTTTTTTAGCCTCCGTCTTTTTGGGGGCAGTTTTTGGGGCTTTGGCCGGTTTTTCGGTGGCGTTCAAGTCAAATTGTTTGCTCAGAAGGGATTTAAGTTTTTTTGCTTTTGCTTTATCTGTTTCATCGATCACCGGCGGGGCTGTGAAATTATTTAAATAATCTTCATCCGGTGTTACAGCAAACAGGGTTTCCGGGGTCCAGGAACCGAAATCTTTTTTAATCAAAGATTTTAATGTTGGTTTTTTTGGGGTTGTTTTTTTCTTTGCAGCAGCCTTTTTGGACGTTGTTTTAGTCTTTGGCGTGGCTTTTTTCTTGGGGGTTGCCTTTTTTTTAGTGGCTGCTTTCTTTTTCGTGGTCGATTTGGTTAAGCTTTTTTTTCCCATATAAACCTCTTTCGCTTTTTCTGAGATTTGATATATTGCCCTATGAATGTGTCGTTTTCGTAAAGAATTTTTTATATAAGAACCGTGTTTTTTTGTAAACAGTTTTTTACTTGACGTGTTATCCGATGAAACCGGTTTCTATTTAAAAATTACTGATTGAGCCTGGATTTTATGCAAAATGAATGACTTAAATTTAAAGAAAAAAATCCTTGAATCCGGGCTTCGTAAGCTTGATTCACTGGCAGTCGCATTTTCGGGAGGTGTGGACAGTACTTTTTTGCTGGCTGTGGCGGCTAAAATATTTCAGGGTAATCGTAAAAATCAGAAATTTGTTGCCATAACTGCCGTATCTCCTGTTCATCCCCAAAAAGACGTATCAATTGCCGAATCGTTTGCTAATGAAAATCATATTCATCACAAAATTATTTATTCGGGAGAAATGGACGCTCCTGCATTTACGGTAAATCTGCCGGATCGGTGTTATGTCTGTAAAAAAATAATTTTTGGGCAGATAAACAAGATTGCCGCAGATCTGGGTATTCGTCATGTCGCGCATGGTGTCAATGTGGATGATCAAAGTGATTACCGGCCGGGTATGAGAGCTGCCAGGGAAATGAATATTCTTTCGCCGTTATTGGATGCGGGTCTGACTAAAAAAGATATTCGTCAGCTGTCAAAAGAAATGGGACTATCCACCTGGAATAAATCTGCTTCAGGGTGCCTTGCGACCCGAGTCCCCTATGGTGAGCCAATTAATCTGAAAAAATTAAAAATGATTGAAAAGGCTGAAATCATTTTATCTGATATGGGTTTTAAAACTTGTCGTGTCAGATATTACAATGAACTGGCAAAAATTGAAGTACCTTCTGATGATATTGGTCGATTGCTGAACCCGTCTCTCCGCCATCATATCATAGAAGAACTTAAAAAAATCGGATTCCTCTATATTTCTATTGATATGGAAGGCTATCAATCCGGCCGTTTGAATCGGTCGGTGGTGTCCGAATCTGAGATCTGATTTGGGAAACATGCGATCAATTATTTCAAACAGAAACGGCTCAAGGGTGCGGCTTGACCGGGCAATCAGGTCACCGTATTCTTTGTGCTGATCGGCAAGGCTCCCAGACGATGCCCTGTTCCGGAATTATTTGCGAAGATGTTCGATAGGTAAGAAAATTTTAATTATACGGAATGAAAGAATAACCGCTAAAAAAGAGGTTACGCCGCTTCCACCCGGCAGGGTACAAACCGGTGCAATGGGGTGCCCATGGGATCACGGTGCGTATTCTTGGTCAGGCGATTGACGTTAATTCCATAAACGCTGCCGTCATAGATCAGTCCAAATTCGTGGGGGATCAGGATGGTCCCCTGGCGGATCTGGTCCGACACCTGGAGTTCGCTCACTTCGCTGCCGGCTTCGGTAGTGACTTTGACCTGCTGACCATCAGTAAAGTCCATTGACTCGGCATCTGCCGGGTTGATTGAAACAGTGCAGGTCCGCTTGCCTTTGTTCCACTCCGGATTGCGCATCATGGTGTTGATATTGTATTTCGTATGCCGGCCGGCATTTAAAATCATGGGAAATTCGTCAGGCAATCTTAGATTTTTTGCTTCATTGGCGGCATCCAGTTTTTTTGTATCGTCTTCCAGTTCCGGAATATAAACTTCAATTTTTCCGGATGGTGTTTTGATGGCTTTAAAATTTTCATCCGGGTCTACTTCACCCACCCATAGTCCTTCCGGATGGTCTAAAAGGGCCTGAAAGATTCGGTCTCCCTGATCCAGGCCGGGTTCAAATCCGATTCGGGTGGCATTTTTCCGAAACGCCTTGGGCGCGGTCATGAGTACGCCCCACAGGGCAGCCAACGCAGCGCTGTCCCATTCTTTTCCCAGGGTTTTTGCCATCACAAAGGGCATGGCGGCAAGGGATTTGGGTTCAGTGGCCGCCCATTCCATGAGTTTTGCGCCAAATGTCAGTCGGTCGCCTTTTGCCGCTTCCTGCAATTCATCCGGAATTTCCGGAACCAGTCCCAGCTTGCCGAAAGCTTCTTCATAGGCGGTGGTGTCCGGGTATGAACGTAACGGGTTGCAGGCACTGACAAACACCGCGCGCAGACGTTCCGGGTGGTCGTTTAATATTTCTTCCGGCATGACGGCAGGGGGAAAAGAACCTGCGGATGCCGGCGGCATGTTGGTCATGATGGTGCGCCAGGTTTTGGGATCCCGTTCATCTGCATGATACCCCATGGGCATGACCATGCCGGGAATGACGTTGCCGCCGCTCAAGCAAAAAATGCCGCAGACAGTGCCGAGGACGTTCATCAGGTAGGAATTCAGGGTGCTGCGGCGGCCCATGTAAATACCCAGGTCCGGATGCATGCACCAGCGTTTGGTGGTCATCAGACGGCAGAGTTCAACCACCTGGTCATAATCGAGTTCGCAGACCTTAATGGCGGCTTTTGCATCAAAGTGTTCAAACCATGGGCTGATTGTATCCCATCCTTCGACGTAGTTGTTGATGTATTCTTTATTTTCCCATTGTTTATCAAGAATGATGGATATCATGGCTTTGATCAGCAAGGCGTCGGTGCCGGGTCGGATAGCGAGGTGAATATTGGCGATTGATGCGGTTTCACTTTTTCTCGGATCAATGATGACCAGCAGCCGGTCGGGATCTTTTGAAAAACCTTTAAGGATCTTGGGTGCCTGTGGCATCTGATGGCTTTCCATGCCGTTCCATCCCCATCCCACCAACATTTCTGTGGCATGATCGTCGGGCATGGCCACATTATATTGTTTACCCAGCATGCGACCGAACAGCCACCAGCTGCCGGAAAATTCCTGCCCGCCGGAATTATAGAAATACTGGGAGCCCATGGCCTTTAAAATTGAGAGGCCGAAGGCCCCTTCAAAATGGCCTCCCTGGGCACTGGCACCCATATAAGACAGACATCGCGGGCCATGGGTGTCTACCAGAGCCTTCATTTTTTCTGCTATCTCATCAATGGCCTTTTCCCAGGAAATGGGTTCAAATCGGTCGCCTGTCCGCTTCAATGGTTCTGTCAGGCGGTCTTTGGGATACTGGTGGTAAATCACGTTCAACCCCTTCCGGCAGGCATAACCTTCGCTGCGCAGATTTGATTTGTCCGGCTTGACCTTGACCATACGGTTGTCTTCTACCAGTACTTCAAGCCCGCAGTTTTGTGCGCACAATACACATCCGGTTTTATGCCATTGAGACATGATTTACCTCCCTGGAGACGTTTTCATTTATGAAAATTGTTTAAAATATCAACATTTGTACATAGGTGGACAGACTGAAGGTAGAAGGTCGAAGGAAAAAATCAAAATCTTTCGCTCTTCAGTTTTTTACCTTCAGCCTTCTACCTAAAGACCTGAGCCGTTCAGGCTCCTTAAAACTGAATCCCCCTTTTAATAGCCATATTCATCATCTGCTCACCGCTGGTGGCCGGCGGTCTTTTTCGGTTTTCTTCGGGTTTTAATACCAGGGCAATGGAATCTGAGGGGCAGGTGGTGACGCACAGGCCGCATCCGATGCAGCGATCCTGATTCACTTTTGCGAGTTCTTCTTCATTCATTGTCAGGGCGTTCATCTGGCAGCGGTCGATGCAGGCTTCACATCCGATGCATGTCTCATCATCAATCACAGCGTAATAATTGGAAAAAACCATTTCCGCGGGTTTGTCGTATAAGTTTAATGATTTCAGCACCCCGCAGCAGTCACCGCAGCAGTTGCACATGCCGCCCGGATTCTGGGCAGTGGCCGGTTGTGTCACAAGACCGGCTTCCTGGGCCTCGGTTAAAATCCGGATGGCCTCATCCACATCAACCTGGCGACCCATATCATGATCCAAATAATACTGGGCCATGGAGCCGAACATATAACAGGCTTCCATGAGTTTGCCGCAGCCTGTCTCCACAGTGGCTCTGAGTTTTCGGCAGATGCAATCGGTCACAACAATGGTTTTCTGCTTTTTCAGTATCTCACAGGCATCTTCATAGGCTGCAATATTTTGGGTAACGTCAATTGATTGCTGAATCGGAATGGTTCGAAGAAACCCTCCCGCGTTTTGGGCCATTGTATGATAAAAATCGTTATCAAAATACTGTTCCACCAGTTTGGCAAAGTCCTTGTCCAGTCGTTTGACTTGAAATTCAAACAGCCCGTGTACAAACGGGATAGCCCCGTATTTGACGGATTCTCCCTTTTGCAGCCGGAAAACCAGTCCACGTTTGGCCATATCTTCAAGATAGGCGGCGGTTTGGGCGACCGGTTTATTAATCCGTTCGGCAATGGATTCGGCCAATTCCAGAATAGGGGAGAGGTTCAGAAACATGACGGCGTCTTTTTCGGAAAACAGCTTTTTTAGAATGGTGATTTCAATGCCCGAATCAGTTGCCGGAAATCCCACTGAGTATTTGTCCAGACGTTCCTGGAGGTTGCGATAGATGTCTTTTGTCATTGGTGTCTCCTTTGAGGGGTGGCTTCGCAAAAAGTCCAACTTCAATTTTAGCTTTGGGTTGCGCTGTGTCCTTCGTCATTTCAACGTACGAAAAGTACGCCTCATTCCTCAGGATTTGCGCGTCTTGCCAATTTTCATAAGATTGGTGGAGCTTTTTTCTTTGCCACCCGAATCTGATTTATTTACTAGTTCATTAATATCATTTTATGATTGTTTGGTTTTTTCGAGTTCATCAACCACGCAATAAATGCCTTTTCCTTCTAAAGCCGGTCCGAAACACAGGTTGTCGGACTTGCACTTGGCCGGGCTGGTGTCTCCGGACAGCCAGCGATTGATCAGACCGGGCTCCCGGATAAACGGGCGGCACATGGAAATGTAATCAGCTGTCTTATTTTTGATTGTCTGCTCCGCAACGTTCAATGACCGCAGACCCCCCACCAGGATCAGGGACACAGTCATCTCTTTTTTATAAGCAGCAGCCGATTCCTTAAAGTAAGCTTCTTTTTCTTCTTTATTGATTCCCCCCCGACTAGGTGACAGCTTGCCGGAAGACAATGTGCCGCCGGAAAGTTCGATGGCATTGATACCCGCATGTGCCAGCATTTTGGATGCAGAGATGGAATCTTCCAGGCTCAATCCGTTTTCAATGTGATCTTCGGAGTTAATTTTAATCAGAACCGGATAATTTTTTCCCACAGCGTTTCGGATGGCATTATAAACTTCCAAATGAACACGGGCGCGATTTTCGATTGATCCGCCATATTCATCCTGCCGGCGGTTGTATGCCGGGGATAGGAACTGGCTGAGCAGGTATCCGTGGGCCGAATGGATCTGAACGCCGTCAAATCCGGCGGATTTGGCTCTTTGCGCGGCTTGGGAAAATGCATTGACAAGTTTTTGGATATCCTCTTTTGTCAGTTCATGGCGGGGAGATTTGGAAAGACCTTCAAAATTCGATACCACGTTCGGCGGCTGTTTGGTTAATGCCTTGATCGCAAAATGCCCGGCATGGGCCAGTTGAGCGATAATCTTGCCGCCGGCTTCATGGACCGCATCGGTCATGGTTTTTAAACCATCAATAAGTTCATCTTTATATATCCCCAGTTGCCATGGCCCGGCCTGGCCTTCCGGGCTGATATAGGCATGGCCGGATATAATCAAGCCCACGCCGCCTTCAGCCAGGTCGACCATTGTCTGGATAAGCTTTGGAGTAACACCACCGTCATCAGCAGCCATCCCTTCCCATGTGGCGGATCTCACAAACCGGTTGGCCAGCTTCATTCCGTTTATTTCTGTGGATTCAAATAGAACGCTCATTTTTTATCTCCAATCATTTTTATAAAATTGTCTGTACGATTAAATTTTTTTTCATAAATAGTGACCTCATACCGATTGGTATATTTTTAAGCAAAAAAAATATTATTCGGTTAAAATAGATGATTGAATCAATTTTTCAATCTGTTCCAAAGAATTCATCATATACGTTTTTTTGCCGGTGGTTTTGGATAAAAGACTGCCGCCTTCAATCAGGCAGATAATCACCTCAGTAATTTTATCTGTGTCTGTCTCATGGTGCAACTCTTTGGATTGTTTCCCGGTTTCGATCAGTTTGAAAATGGTTTTTTCCATGGTTTTGATGGCATCAACCGCCAGGCGGCAAAGAACTTGATGGGTGTCATCTGCTTCTGCTGCGGTGTTTAAAATGGGACAGCCGCCGTAAGCGATCATTGTATTGTAGAGCTTTCTATATGCCCTGGGGATGGCAAGAAGTTTATCAATACTGGTATTTTTTTTATCAATCGCCCGGCCAAGGTATGAGATCAGGTTGTCGACATTGTATTGAAAAACACATACGGCCACTTCGTCCTTGTCCTTGAAGTTTCCGTAAATACTGCCCTTGGTCAAACCGGTTGCCCGGGTGAGATCGGATAAGGAAGTCCCGGCAATCCCTTTTTTGTTAAAGATAGGGGCGGCTTTTTCGATGATAAATTGTTTGGTACGTTCCGCTTTTTTCTGGGCTGTTTTTTCCATGACTTAAAATATACCGGCCGGTATATTTTAAGTCAACAAAAAAAATGACTTGTTTTTAAAAATTGAACAGGAAATGCGTGGTGATGCACTGAAATATTGAACCGGCTGAAATGATAAGTGTATTATCTTTTAATTCGGATTTGATTGTGTTATCTTGTGCTATTATTTTTCAATTATAAGCATAGTTGAAGTTGTTTCCATTTGTTGCTGCTAAACAAGTAAGCAATCATAGAGCATATAACCCCGGAGAGGTGTGTCATGAATAAAGAAAAGCTGATGTTAAATTCAATTCTTGATACCATTGATTATGCCATTTACGTCATTTCCCAGGATTTTACGGTGGAATTTATGAACCGGCAAATGGTGGATTTGTTCGGGGAGGGAGTAGGGCAAAAATGTTACCAGGTCATCAATAAAAGTAATTCATTATGCCCCTGGTGCCGAAGCGATCAGGTTTTTGAGGGCGAGTCTTTTATCCAGGAGGTGTATATTCCAAAAGTAGATAAGACATTTAAAATAACGTCATCTCCGTTTAAGGATTCGGATGGTAACGTTTTAAAGCTTGGTATTTACCATGACATTACGCAGCGCAAACAGCGGGAAGCCGAGCTGAAGTCTACCATGGAGGACTATCGCAGAATTTTTGAGCATATTGCCGTGGGCGTCTATATCAGCACTAAAGAAGGGAAATTCGTGGATGCCAACCATGGGCTTTTGGATATGCTGGGGTATTCCAGCAAGGAAGAGTTTTTAAAAATTGATATTATCAAGGATTTGTATCTGTTTCCCGAGGACCGGCGAATGTTTCAGGAGATGATCGAAAGGGACGGTCGGGTTATTGATTACGAGGTCCAGTTCAAGCGTAAAGACGGCACGCCGATACCAGTCCTGATGACAAGCCATGTACGCTATGATCATCAGGGAAATATTATTGGTTATGAAGGAATAAATGTTGATCAGACCCAACGATACCAGATGGAGCGTAAGATCAGGGAAGCCCATGATTTTATGAACAAGATTGTTCAAAGTGCCCCGATCTCAATAATGGCAGCCGATCTGGCAGGCAATATTATCATATGGAATAAAGCGGCGGAAAAAACGCTGGGCTATGCGTCTTCCGAAGTGATCGGGAAAATGCATATCACAAAGATTTATCCTGAAGGAAAAGCCTTTGAAATTATGAAATTACTCCGCAGTCCTGAAGGCGGCGGTATCGGCGTTTTCCTGCCTCAGCCGGTTTTATATGTTCGCCAGGACGACCGGATAATAGAAGGGCATCTGTCGGCGGCTATGATTTATGATGATGATGGCAATGAAGTCGCAACGGTTGGTTCATTTGTGGATCTTACCGAACGAATTGAAATGGAACGGGCGTTGAGTAAAACCCAGGAACAGCTGCTGCATTCCGAAAAGCTGGCGGCCATGGGGCGTTTGACTTCACAGGTTGCCCATGAGCTGAACAATCCCCTGTACGGGATTATGAATACCCTTGAATTGTTAAAATCAGAAGTCCCGCCGGAAAATAAACGGCGCAAACTGCTGGATATGTCCCTTTCTGAAATTGTCCGGCTGGCGGATATGCTGAAAAAAATGCTGTCCTTTTCAAAGCCGGAACAGGAAATAAAAAAGCTTGTTAATGTCACCGTCATTGTGGATGAAATACTGCTGCTTCATGAAAAACAGTTCCAGGAGCACAGCATAAAAATTACGACGGATTTTGAGGCTGATCTGGTTGATGTTTATGCATCCACCAACCAGCTGCGGCAGGTGTTTCTCAATATGGTATCAAATGCCCGGGATGCCATGCCGGAAGGGGGATCATTAACGGTTAAAACTTTTTCCGGAAGCGGGTTTGTCAATATTCAGTTCATTGATACCGGTGTTGGAATACCCGAGGAGAATCTTGGCAAAATTTTTGACAGTTTTTTTACTTCCAAATCTAGTGTTAAGGGCGTGGGGCTCGGCTTGTCTGTCTGCTATGGTTTCATTAAAGACCATGGTGGAGATATCAATGTGGAAAGCAAACCGGGCGCCGGTACTACTTTTATCATTTCCCTCCCGGATCACCAGGAAGAGGGTTAAAGTTATTGGATATTCTCAAGCTCTGTTATGAATATCCGCCGCTTGGCGGCGGCGGCGGGCATGTTGTGCAAGGACTTTCAAAACACCTGGTTCGTCAAGGTCACCATGTTGATTTGATAACCATGGACTATAAGGGGCTAAAGCGGTTTGAAAAAACAGGCACCCTTTTCATCCATCGAATCAAGTGCATCCGCTCCGGTCCAATTATATGCCACCCCCATGAAATGTTGAGCTATCTTTTAGCAGCTTTTCCGAAAGCCTTAATGTTGTCCCGGAAAAAGCAATATGACATGATTCACGCGCACTTTATTTTTCCGGATGGAATACTGGCATATCTGGTATCAAAATTCACCGGTCTTCCCTATATCATCACCGCACATGGATCAGATGTTCCGGGATTTAACCCGGATCGGTTTGTGAATATGCATGATGTGCTTGCACCTGTCTGGAAAGAAATTGTCCGAACAAGCAGCCGGGTGATTTGTTTGAGCCATTATCTTGAATCTCTGTTAAAAAATAAAATGCCGCTGGCAAGCACAACGATTATCCCCAATGGTTTTCCCATCGGAAGGTTCAGATCCGGCAGGTCAAAATTAAACAGGATTCTTACGGTCACCCGCATGTTCAAGCGAAAGGGTGTACAGTATTTTCTGAATGCATTAGATGGTTTGAATTTAAATCATGAAATACACATTGTTGGTGATGGGCCTTATTTAAGCGAATTAAAACAATTGTCAAAATTATTATCTCTTGACGTTGTATTCCACGGGTTTATTAAAAACGATTCAGAACAATTTACCGAGTTGATGGAAACTTCGAAAATTTTTGTTTTGCCTTCGGATTCGGACAATTTTCCGATTTCCCTTTTGGAAGCAATGGATGCCGGTATGGCAATTATTACTACCAGGCATACCGGTTGTGAAGAGGTCGTGGCTAATGCCGGATTTTTAGTTGAACCCGGAGATGTTATAGCCATCCGTGAAGCGCTGGTCAGCCTTACAGAAAACCCCTCTTTGTGCCGCAAGTCCGGTGAAATGGCGCGAAAACGCCTGGATGAACACTTCAGCTGGCCGATTGTTGCCAAACAATACATAAAAATTTATGAAGAAATCGGCCGGTAATAAAAATCAAGATGGATTATTCGACGGTATGCCGGTTCATAATTTTTTACTGTTAATTCGGTACAAGTTTGCTGACGTGAGTTGCTTTCAGATTTTTTAAAACGGGCTGTTTTGGGGAGTATTCATTCAACTTTTTTTTGAGCGGGTCAGAAAATGAAAGTATTCCTGTACAAACTTTCCGGAAACGGTTTCCGCAAGAGAAAAGGACAATGCGCCGTTTTCAAGAAAAAAACCGGAAAAGGCAAAAAATACATTGCTGGAGAGAGTGAAAAGCATGTCATTGATCAAATGACGATTGATTAAAGCTTCGGAAACCCCATGCAGGCGGCACCTGATTGGTCGGTGCGGATACAGGAGGCACTTTGAATCTCTGTTTAACGGGCACAAAATGTTTTTTTTGCGATACGCATCAATCAGAGACGCATCAACCAGGGCGTCTTTGACTGGTCGGTCGTTATTTTTATTTTTACATAAAAGGCGACGGAGGTCTTTAGCTTTTTTTGATATTTTGACTGCATCCGAAATGACTTCCAGCCGTTTTTCACTGGTCAGTGTTTTATTGGTTTTGTTGATTAAATAAATCACTTCAATTAACTGCAGTTCAAAATATTCAAAGCAGCAATCCAGTGTTTCGCTTCCGCAACGGGCTTCCACCTTATCAGGTTTTTCAGGGTTTTTAAGTTCTTCTTCTATTTTCCGGACCAATGCTTCATAATCGGCAAAATAAGGGCTTAAATCAACGGCCTGTCGGTTTTCAAGAGAAGGCTCCCTTATTTTTAACGTGCCTGTTTTTTTGCCGTATTGTTTCAACAGGTTCCACTGGTCGTAATTGGTCGGCGTTGCCCGGGAATGCTGCAATGTTTTGGACGATAACTTTAAACCCATTCCTCTTCTTAGAAAGTATGACGAGACAAATGTTCCGGTCCTTCCGATGCCGTGGCAACAATGGACCAGCGTTTTTTTACCCAGATAGATGGCCTCGTCCAGCCAGGCAAGGGCTTTTTCCATCTCATCCATGTCAGGGGCATGCTCGTCCGGGATGGGAAAATAATACACCTCAAATCCGGATTTTTTCTCGATTTCATGCAAATCACAAAATTCGGCACACAGGTTGATAATCGCATCAACGCCATGTTCCCTGATCGCGTCAAGTTCAACATACGATGTGGGGGCATAACCAACCGCCAGATTTTCGGTTATCCATGTAATTCGGTAGGCGGAATCACCTGTTTTATCCTTTGATAATTGCTCAGTTAACCTTGATTGAATGTTTAAGGCTTTGAATAATTTTTTTAAAAAACCGTTTTCAGGCGCACTTTTCATTTTTTTCTTTCTATGTTTTATTGATCAGCCTTGATAGTCCCGTAAAAAGCAACCGGATGGCTAAGTTAAAAGTTCTATATACAAGGCGTAATGGTTTTTCAGGATCGAAATCATACATGTTGTATATTGAGTGCCTGAAAAACCATTACAACGCAGTAGATGGGGCTTTTAACGACGCCTCAGTCTTCAACTGAAGCAAAATGGTAACGGCCATTCATAAATTCTTCGACATATTTTGAGACCATGTCGCTGTCTTTGAGATACATATCCATTAATCTTGTGGCGCCCAGAAGACGTCCTGTCATGTCCAGTTTCTGAAAAATTATTTTTTGGGGTTCGCCTTTGAGTTCGGCGTCTACCAGGTCGCTTTTAATGGAAACTTTAAATCCCAGGCGGTCAAGAATACCTTTCAGAAAATCAGTTCGTAACATCCGTTTGGACATATCGCCGCCGCCCCCTGAAAATCGGAACTGAATATAATTATTTTCAGTCTGGTTGCCACAGATGACATCAAGGATGACAAAATGATAGCCGAATTTAAGGTTCAGATTCAGATAATCGTGAGATATAACCGCGTAACTGGCCAGCATGGCCGATTCGGCACTGATGATCCCGCCGCTCATGGCAATTTTATCATATTCCGCCCAGTTAAAGTGCGTAAAGTCCGACCAGTGGATGCCTGGATGCTGTAATCCGTTTAATACGGCCTTCATGGGGACGCTCATCAGGTCTTCAATTTCAACGGTTTTTTTATTGACCGATTTTTTATTGTCCGGGTTTTGCCGCAGCCCTCCACCGACGTCCAGTACATAAAGAAGCATAGGGATTTCTGAAATTAACTTTTTTGAACCGCCGATTTTTCTCAGCCGTTTCTCACCCAGAAGAAACATCTCCCGCATCGCCATTTCGTGGGCAAACCTGATAATATCGTGAAGCGATCGGACCCCATAGGATACAAAAGACGGATCCTGCGGATCAATGAGTTTTAAAGGCGAAATAAAACTCATAATATATTTCAGCTTGCGCATAAACGGACTGGTTGACATCAGGTCTCTTCTGGCGCATGGGCTTTCCACCATGACCGGCACGATTCCATCATAAACTATTCTGCCGTCAGCATATACGGTAATTTCTTTACCCTGCGTCAGTGCAGCGGTGGCATTGCCGGTATTCACCAGGGTCGGAACGCCGAATTCACGGGCAACTGATGGAAAATGTCCGGCCTTACTCCCGATGTCTGTGACCACCGCGCTGAGTTTGTCGATGACTTTGACGTAGTGGGGTGACGCATTTCTGACCACCAGCACGGCGCCTTGCGGGATTTTTTCAAGGTCCGATTCCCGTTCGGCTTTGAACACTTTTCCGGCCCCGATTCCGGAGCAGGCCATTTCTCCGCCGGAGACAAGAACGGTATTGGCCACATCGTCAAAAAGGCAATCTATGGGTTTTCTGTTTTCTTCTTCTTTTTTAAGCGGTCGTGATTGAAGGAGAAAAAGGCGTCCCTGTTGGTCTTTGCACCATTCAATGTCCTGTGCTTCCTTGAAAAAATTTTCAAGTTGGATGCCCCATTCGGCCAGTTTCAGCGCATTTTGATCTTCAAGCGAAGGCCGGTCCTGTCGGTTTTCCCGGACAGAAACGATCTTTGTTCCACTGTCTTTGGAAAAGATCATCTGTGTCGCCTGAATTCCGGTTTTTTTTTCGATGATTCGAGGGGTTCGTTTTTCTTTCAAACTGATGGTGATGGTATCAGAGGACTGTTCGCCGCCAACCAGGGATTCTCCCAGCCCCCAGATTGAGTGAATTTGCATGCGGCTTGAATTCATGTTTTCAAGGTCCCGCGTATAAATGATCCCGCTTGCCTCGGCATCGATCATCTCAAGGGCCAGAACGGCCATGGGCGTTTCAATATCCGACAGTCCGTAGCTGATTCTGTAAAACAGGGCGTTGGCGGAATATTTACTTGCAATGACGGCTTTGTAGGCATTTATTATTCCATCTTTGGTTACATTTAAAACAGTCCGGTATTGTCCGGCAAATGATGACTGGGAATCCTCGGCCACCGCACTGCTGCGCAGCGCCAGTCGGATGTCTCGTCCTTTGTCCCATTCCATGGCACTGAATGTCTGAAAAATAGATTTTTCGATGTCCGGGGGGACCTGGGCGCACATGATTTTTTCAATCAGCTGACCGGCGGCATCGTCCAAAGAGGCAATGGAATGGATATCAATCTTGACCAGTATGTCATCAATGAATTTTCTGAGGTTGTTAAATTCAATAAAGTAATAAAATGCATTGGTGGTGACGACAAATCCTTTTGGTACGGGTAGATTGAGATTTTGACCGGCCTTGGCCAGGTTTAATGCCTTGTTGCCGGACAATACCGCGTTATCGAAGGGGATTTCGCTTAAGGGGAGTGTAAACGGGGGAGAAAATTTGAACTCCGGCGGGGCCAGCATGAATTTTATATAGAAGTTGAATTTTTTAAAATAGTCTTTTAAATCAAGGTAGCGGGAGGGACTCATTCTCCCCAGATCTTCTATGATGCTGCCAACACATTTTGCGAACGCATCATATTTGTTTTCAATGACTTTAAAGTCGACTTTGGTATTGTGATGATATATTTCTTCTAATTCCGCCATTAACTCATGGGCCTTTTTGTCCGCATTCAACAGGGATTTAAACGCCTCGTATTTTTCCCTGAGAACGGTTCCCGGTAAAAATACCTGGTAGGTCCAGTATTTAAAAAGGTTGCTTAAATGCATGACGGAATTTTCCTGGCATTTCTTTATAAAAAGTTTGAAGTGACTAAAGTGATCTAAAGTGACTAAAGTTCCGGACTGCGCTAAACGCGCAACCATTTTTAAAATTAAAATTGATAATGCCGGAGGCATTTACCACAATCACGCCTTGGCGTGACTCACTTCACACTTTAGTTCATTTTTAACTTTTCTGGTTTATCCCGGTTAGATGTTAAGCGCTTAATACATTGGCCACTTTTTCTTCCAGTTCCTCCTTGTCAATGGGTTTGACACAGTATTCGCCGGCTCCCAGTTTTAAGGATTCCCGGGCCGTTTCAA
Source organism: Desulfobacteraceae bacterium (assembly GCA_014237465.1). GTDB lineage: Bacteria > Desulfobacterota > Desulfobacteria > Desulfobacterales > Desulfosalsimonadaceae > SURF-3. Next base: position 95,071 of record JABZFM010000021.1, read on the forward strand.
GGGTGGGATAGCCTGTCAGCATAATGGCCCGTATGGTCGGTGCTATTTTTTTCAGTTCTTCCAGTACTTCAACACCGCTCATTTTTTTTAGTTTGATATCTAAAATCGCAAGGTCGATTGTATTGGACCGTAAATAATTTAAGGCCTCTTCCTCTTCCGTAAAAGTAAAAACCTGGTGACCTTTTTTTTGCAGAATCCTTTTGATCAGTATAGCTGCATCTAATACATCGTCTAACACTAAAATGTTTGCCATTTCCTGACTCCTCTTTTCACCATTGGCCATTAGGTTTTTTGTAAATAATAAATTTCCACTTAATTAGGCGCTGCTGGAAAACGAATGATAAAAACAGTGCTCTGAACCGTGTCAAAGATATTGCTTGCGCTGGATGGCGGACTTTCAAGTTTAATACGCCCCCCATGATCATTAATGATGCCGAAAGTAACCGACAGGCCCAGTCCGGTTCCTTTGTCGACCGGCTTGGTGGTATAAAAGGGATCGAATATCCTGTCTATTTCTTCCGGGGCGATTCCGGAACCGGTATCCCCCACATAAATCACCACTTCATTATTTTTTTTATCATAGTCGGTTATTATGTGAATGGTTCCGTCCGTTTCAATGGCGTCGTGGGCGTTTCCGAGCAGGTTGATAAAAACCTGCTTAAATTTGTCTTTGTCCCCTTTTACGGAAGGTACATCAGATCCGTAATCTCTGATAATGGTGACCCGATCCAGTTTGAATGTATGCTCCACCACCGGGATGACTTCCTCAATCAACGGATTCATGTCCAGCAAGGTAATAGCGCTTTCAGTGTATCTGGAAAATTTTAAAAGGTCAGAAACAATTTTGCGGCATATCCTGGTTTGTTTTTCAATCATGGTTAAATCTTCATGAACCTGACTATCCTGTGCCGCATCTTCGAGCAAAAGTTGGGCATACCCTAAAATAATGCCAAGAGGGGTGTTGATCTCATGGGCGATGCCAGCCGTTAACTGGCCGACGGCTTCCATTTTTTGCGACTGGGAAAGGTGGTCCTGGACCTGTTTGAGGTCGGTGATATCTCGCCCGCTGCACAATATACCCCCCACGTTGCCGTCTGCTTCCAAAACCGGGATTTTTACAACATGGAGCCATTTGGTTTCTTTCGGTCCCACTAACTTGCTTTCTTTAATCAGAGGCCTGCCCGTGGAAATGATTTCCAGGTCTTCCTGTTGATAGGTTTGTGCCTGCTTTCGGGTAAATAAGTCAAAATCTGTCTTTCCGATGATTTCATTTTCGTTTTTGCCGACGATTTTGCAAAATGCCTTGTTTACCGACTTGTATACGAAGTGCCTGTCCTGGAGGGACACGAAATCGGGAATGGCATCTAAGATGGTTTGAAGGAGTTCCCGTTGTTCTTTTAATACCTTTTCCGCATTCTGCCGCTCCAAAAGATGGGCTTTTAGTGATTGGGTCATGGTATCAAAGCTTTCAGCAAAACTCTGAATTTCATCACCCGCACATTTTCGATAAACCGGACATTTTTGACAACTGATGATTTTTTTTGCATATTCTCCCTCGACACAGGTCGGGCAGAGGGTCCCGGCAGTATACCAGCACCGGTGATGCAAATTTTCGTATGCCGGGCATTCCTGTTTGTCACATTGCATGATGTCCCAGCAGTTTTTTTTCAACAGCGGTGCGGTATGGATATCCAGGTTTCCCCGCAATGCCTGTTCTGTTGATGCATGAAGAATTTTGATGCGCCGGGTAACGGTGCGGGCAAAAAATGTCCCTAAAAACCCGGCAATCAGAATGACGAATCCGGTGGACAGGAAAGCACTTAACATGATGCGGTTGATTGCTTTCCGGACTTTGGTGCGAAGCAGTCCCAGCCGAACGGTCCCGAGTCTGTCCTTACCGATAAAAATCGGAACCGCATAATCATAAATCAGCTGATCACCGGTATCCAAAAGCCGTATAGAAAATTTCTGCTGGTCTGAGACGTTGTTGACTGTTTTCAAGTCTATCGGAAAACCGCCTTTAAACGTATGAACAAGCGGGTTTTCATCTGCGTCCAGCACAAAGGTATAGAAAATGTCATCGCTTAATTGAGCGGTTTGATCAATAAACGTCTTCATTCTTAAAAAATTCATGGCCAGCATGGGTTCAACCATCCGGGCGGCAAGATTGACCCCAATGGAAATACCGCGATTACGGTTCTCCTCTAAAAGAGATTCCGACATGATCCTGCTGACAAGGAATAAAATAACGATGCCCAGGAGCAGAAGCAGGGAAAACATTCCCAAATAAATTTTACTGCGAAATCCTAATTTCATTATTCTTCCAGGCGGATGCCTACCAAGGCAGCCAGTTTTTTTACCGGAACAAAATCATGGTCAACTGATGATATCATTTTCGTAAAATGAGCGGCTTCCAGGATGTGTTTGTGCTCTTTTTGATTATACTCGAGTTTTAACATCGCGGTTTTTATTTTTTTTACAATTTCGGAATCGAGTCCCTCCCTGGCTGCATACACCCAGCTTGGGTACAATGGGGTTTTCGCAATTATCCGGATTTCATTGGTATCAATTTTATCTGCAACTACATTCAGTGTCCCTTCCCGGATGGTTCCGATATCGTATTTTCCGGCATAAACCGCCAGGACAACGCCTTCCTGTTTTCCACCCGGGCCGGGCGCAAAGCTGATTTCGCTGAAATCTGTTTTCTGAATGCCATGGGCCGCAAAATAGCCTAACGCGTAAAGATATCCGCCGGCTGATGTGGAATCAACCGCAATCCAGCTCTTGCCCCGGCAATCGGAAATAGTTTTGATGTGAGGGTTATCCGCCCGGCAAATAATCTGCCCGCAAAAACTTTCCTGGTTATAAACTTCAACAATACGCGCAAAGGCCCGGGCGCCATAACGATGTGCGATTTTAACATAAATAAAGGGATTGGAGTAAGAGATGTCTATCTTGCCCTGGCCGACCATTTTTATGTGTTGTTCAAAGGTGTCCGGAAATATTTGTTTTATATTGAGACCTGTTTCCCGGCGCAAATATTCTACCAGCAGGTGATGTCTTTGGTAAGAAACCGTATGGGAATACTGCGGAAGATAAGCGTAGGTAATCACATCCGACGATTCTCTCAGGTTGACCTGTTCCTTTTTGCTTAAGTCCACTTTAACAGCCTGTTCGTCCGGACTGCAGCCGACAAATGGCAGCAGGCCCATCAGAAGCAGAATAATAATTAAAATTTTTCTCATAATTGGATGCTTCCCCCCATTGCCGGGAAGGGTCCGGATATAAGGTTTTTTTACTTCAGGCTTTCCTTTAAATCTTTAATGGGCACGGTCAGAACATGGGTGATGCCCTTTCCGGTAAAGGTATTTCCTTCAACAACAGTAATGTAAAGTGCATTATCATACATGCAAACGGATTGGACCGGCCCCTGAAACCGGGTGCTCAACAGCCTGAATGCCCATGTACCGTCAAGGGAGCAAAGAACGCCAAGCCCACCATTTTGGGGGATGCCGCTTACAATGCGCCAGAAACCGGAATGGTTGGCGGGTATAACGGCAACAGCAAAATTATCTATGTGAAATATGACCGGCTGGGGCCATAACGGTAAATCCGTCGGCGCGTTGGTTTCATTTATGATATCGTCAATTAGTATGGACTTAACAGGAACAAACGGTGATGAAGATTCCCATTTTTGTTTATCGTCTTCATATATGACCAGCTTTCCACCGGCGTTATAAAAGGCGGATTCATGAATTCCGTTTCCATCCAGATCAGCAAAAATAGCACCCGGGAGATTGAATCCAGCAGGAACATTGATAGTGCCATACCGAGTCATTTTGCCTGAGTCATCAACGCCCAGATGAAAAACACTAGGGGTAAAAAAGTTTTCCGTATCAAAATTCTGGCCGACCAGAGATTCTTTTATACCGTTTCCGTCTGTATCCAGAAATTCAAGGAAATGGCCAACCCCTTTTGACAGGACCGTAAATCCCCGGGAAGAAAACTTAAGCAGTCTGGATTCCATGCCTTCTTTTAGAACATAGATATTCAGCGCGATCAGGCCGTTATGCCCCAGCGACATATTGACCACGTCGCCGAATCCCTTATAATCATACTGATATTTTTCAGTGCCGTCCTCGGCCCGGGCGTAAACGGTTTTATTGTAAAGATATATGAAATAGGGAATTTTTGAACCATCCGGCGTCATGATTCCCATACTGGTCACCGGATGGTCAATGCCGGCCACTGCCGTGTAGTTTTCTATCTCCAGAGTTGTATTCAAACCCGGCGTAAGCCTCGACACACCTGGTATATTTTTCTGTATTGACGTGTTTGCTTTTTTTTTAGTCAACAGCTCTGGTTTTTTGGTTGGTTCCTGGAAAGCGGAAAGAACAGAAGGAGATTTTTCATATGCTGCCAATATTTCACCACCGCTCCAGAGGGTGAGGTTTTTATTGTCCGCTACAAATACGATTTTATCAGGAGATGGAATTGGGCGAGAGGTGTTTTCAATTCGCTGGTATGGCTGCCAGTCAAGTGACGGGAGCCGAGCTCGTATTAATTCATACAATCGAAAAGAGGAACCGTTAACGTCTTGAAATGTTGTTTTAATGTCACGGAAACGATGTGCCGTAAGGCCAGATTGGATATCGCACGGTTCCTTAAGGCATTTAATAGATATTTCCGAAAAGTGCGTTTCAACCTGTTTTACCCTGCAAACCGCAAGAGATATCGGCAAGACACCAAGGCTTTTACCTGTACCGGGGTCAATTACCTGTTCCCCTGTAGAATATATAGTCCATAAACTTCCTTTTTTGACGTTTTTATCTGTTCCCATATTAATCAGGTAGCGTCCTTCAGGGGCTTTAATGACAATAGCTTCCAAAGGGCCAAGCGCTTTTGCGATTTCATCCGGAATGGTTTTTTCCGCACAAATACAGTTTAACGGGGAGAAGAAAAGAAGTATTATTGATAACAGGATGAAGCGCGTAAAAAAGGAGTTCAAGTCATTACCTCCAGGGGTATTTAATATCTGAACGGAAAGTCCATCAATCACATTTTTTTGTCATTGAGAAAGAGGCGCGATCAAAGCAATTTTATCAAAAATGGGATTGCTTCGTCGTTCGTTCCTCACGCCTCGCAATGACAACTTGGAATCAGGAGTTATTTTTCAAGCATTATTTGAAAAAGTCAAAGCATCGGGCCCATTAAAAAGCCGGCGGTATTTCTGCCGCCAGCTTTTATGTAAAATACTTCTTCTTTGAATGCAACGATGATTGTATGGCTTTAAAAGCTGATCTTAATGCCGGTTGCCAGTTTATACAAGTCATCGCTTTTATAATTGTCGCTGGCTGCAAGATGATCGGCGCCGTCTCCGGTCACCAGATATGCCGCATCTAATTTTAACTGCACATATTTGTTTAGCTGATACGTATACCACAGGTCAAATTCGTACCCGAGATCATCATCACTTGCATTTGGTTTTAATTCAAGATCTTCTGCTGTCGTTAGA
>JABZFM010000022.1 GCA_014237465.1 Desulfobacteraceae bacterium
AGGCTTTTGCCGCTGGTCTCAGCTGCGGTGGCAATTGCGGCATGAATACTGGGCGAAATGCGCAGGGTCAACTTACCGGAGTATGGCTTGTTCGGTTTTTCTCCCAGTTCGGCGCAAGTGTCAAGATAATGGTCAACAGCTTCTGTGAAAGCTGTTTCCAGCTCATTCACTGTCTCGCCGTGAAAGCTGATAATGTCGCGAATGCCTGCAAGGCGGCCAAAGAAAATATGGTCTTCCGGGTCAAACTCAACACGGGCGACATAGCCTTTGTAAGTCATGGCGTTTTTCATGGCGTTACTCCTATCATTTTGAGAAAATCACGAGCAGCAATTACCCGGTACCGCAAGGCCTCTTTACCTGGATGCGGCCTGTGGAAGGTGGCTTTGCTGCCTTTATGCAAAATAGTGATACGGGAACCACTGCTTTCAATGATTTTGCAGCCCACGGCCTTGAACAAGGCTTCGATTTTCCGCCATTCAATATTGCCGGAAACCGGGTCCGCGAAGATGGTATTCAGAGTTTTTCGATGGTTCCTGTTCATACCGATTTTATGATATCACTTTTTGCCACCAAATCAAGAAAAGAAGAATCGTTTGATGTTCGATGTTCATCATAGTGTACTATTGGCAGAAAAGACGATTGAAATAGCCGCCCCCCGGTTAAATAAAACCACAAAGGCATTCAACAGGGCAAGAAAAGGCGTAAAATTCGAAAAATATTGATCGCTCTGATTGTAATAGCTATAATATATTGAATTCCAGGCAAATCAACATTCCAATTGGGGTGAAGCCCCTATGTTGCCGTTCAGTCACTAATTAATGCATAATTGTGAGCCGTTCACATTAATTAAAAAGGGAAAAAAATGAGTAAAGGAAAAAAAGTAATGAAAGTAAATAAAGGGGATCGAATACCTCGGAAAATATGGATTTTTCTTGTTGTTGGTCTGCTCGCCACAGGGCTTGCCGGCGCATTTGTGTATGGTTTAATCAATGAGCCTTCTGCAGAACCAGCACCCATAACTTTACAAAAAAAAGAAGCGCCTGATTTTCAAAAGCTGATTGGAAGATGGGTTCGAACGGATGGCGGATATGTGATTGAACTCAGTAAGATCCATCCGGACGGCCGGGCGGAAGCTACTTATTTAAATCCCCGGCCGATTAATGTCTCACGCTCAACCGTTTCCGAAGTAGACGGAGTAATCATACTGTTTATTGAACTCCGGGATCAGGGATACCCCGGATCCACTTATGAGCTGAAATATCATCCGGATCATGATATGATGGTGGGCGTCTATTTTCAGGCGGCTATTCAGCAGTCGTATGATGTGGTTTTTCAGAGAAAGTAAAACAGGAAAAAGTGATCAGTTTTCAGAATACAGACGATTCATGAGGTTAGAATGGGAAAGAAAAAAGGAATTCAGATATCTCCAGCAAGATTTCGTGTTATCTACCAGGAAATTAAGGACGGGTCCGAACCGGGGCTCCGGTTTTATATTCTGGTTGCCGTGTCAACCCTGATTGCCGGTTTTGGATTGATGGCCAACAGTACGGCGGTGGTTATTGGTGCAATGCTCGTAGCCCCTTTGATGACGCCAATTTTTGGAATGTCTCTTGCGCTTATCCGGGGAAATTCGGATTTGCTGGGCAAATCAATTCGCGCGGAAATTGCCGGGGTGGTCGCTTCCATTATCATGGGGTATTTACTGGGAATTCTTGCGCCGGTTGTGGAAGTGACCCCGGAAATGCTGGCACGGACCGCGCCGAATCTTTTTGATCTGCTGGTGGCCGTTCTTGCCGGATTTGCAGGATCCTATGCCATGGTGGATGAAAAAATCAGCCCTGCCCTGCCGGGTGTCGCAATTGCCACGGCCATTGTGCCTCCGCTGGCCAATTGTGGTCTGTGTTTTGCTTTAGGATCATACATTGGCGGTATCGGATCATTTCTTTTGTTTTTCGCCAATTTTCTTTCTGTTCTGCTGGTTGCTTCAATAACGTTTACAGTCTTCGGTTTGGCACGAAGATTTGAAACAATTTCAAAAAAAGACATCATCAAACGGTTTGGCCTGGCATTTGTCAGTTTTTGTATAGTAGCGATTTTTCTGACGGATGCACTTTATAAAATGGCCAGTGATAAACGCCTTGAATTAAATATTCGTTCCGTACTGACCAGCGAAGTGTCCGCCATGCCGTCAACCAGCATGGATAAAATGAGTTATGAGGTTGATGATGATGACAAGTTGTATGTTCTGGCCAAATTTCATTCAAGCAAACCCCTTTCACCCATAAAGGTGAAAGCCATAGAAAATCGGTTGGCTGAAAAAACCGGTGTGCCCACGGAATTGATAATCAGATGCGTTCTTGCCCGGGATATCTCCGCAGTAGGGTCTACCAGCCAGGTAATTCCGCAAACCCTGGATGGAATGTTTATCAGCGATCAACTGCAGCATCCAATTGTTCGGATGACAAATATGTCTGAAAAAGTGATTCGGGATTATTTGGCGCCACGTTTTGGTGTGAACCTGGTGGATGTGGAAATTTTGGACTTTGAACAATCTTTTGGGATTTTTGCGACAATTATCGGTATTCGGGATCTTTCAAAGACTGAAGTTAATGAGATTGAACAGGCTCTTCGGGGTGTGCTTGAAAAAAAGAATCTGAAATTATTGATTCGTCAGGTTAAGTTCGATCTGCACACGAAAGATGGGACTGTGCATTACGAGTGGTTTCCAATGGATCATCTACTGTCAGATGAGCATAAAGCAGTAAATACAAAAGCAAAACAGTTTCTGGAAAATCAATTTGATGAATATGAAGATTTATTTCTGGTCAACATAAATACGTCCGTGATCGAAGGCATGCATTACTTTCTTTTAGAGTTGGCAGGTAACCGTTATTTCTCAGCAGAAGAGGTCGTTGATATTGAGCAGAAAGTATCCGCTCTGATTGGCAAACCGGTTCAAATTTATGCCTGGTCAAGGCCGGAAGTTGTTGCCACTGCTGACGGGTATGCATCTTATGAATCAACAGTCCGTGATTTTTTTTCTAAACGCCGGGAAACATATAAACAAGAAATTAAAAAGATAATCGATATGATGCAATAGAAATTTAACTATTATCTGAATGGAAAGTCCATTTCGTTATCCGGTCTCCAATTTATTTGGCAGCCCTTTGTTGGTATGATTGATTCAGGCTGTCAATGACGACTTCGATATGGGCGGTGCAAAAATCTTTAAACGCTTTTGCGGCTTCTTCCGGGTTTTGCCGGATGATACTTTCGTAGCCCTTTCGAAGATGCGTAACGACTTTTTTCAGCTGGTCCGGCAAAGAGGTGATAGATGCCCACTGAACCCTTTCGGCTGTCGGCATGAGTTCGCTGGCAATTCTTTCGATCATGGGGTTTCCGGCAATCTTTAATATTTTGTGAGCCATTTTGGTCACGTTGGTGATATAGAGTTCAAAATCATTGCCATCAATACTTGCTTCCATTCTGTTCATCAGTTTTTCAAGTTCCGCAAAGTCATCCGGTGAAACTTTTTCCGCAGCTTTTGAAAACACAAACTGGTAGATGACAATAGCGGTTTCGTAGAGATGTTGTATTCTGTCCAGCGACAACGCTGTTACCTGGTAGCTTCCTTTCGGGGTCCGCTCCACCAGCCAGATTTGTTCCAGCATGCGCAGAGCGTCCCTCACCGGGCTTCGGCTGACCCCCAGTTCTTTTGAAATTTTAGTCTCAAATATCAGTTCTCCCGGCTTTAAGTCATTATGCACAATTTTATTGCCAATCAGATGAAAAATCTGATCAGATAAATTGTTTCGGGCCAGTAAATTGGTTTGTGCCAGTTGTTCCATCAGAATTCCTGTTTTAATGGGTGCGGGCTAATTCATATAAAGCACCATCATACCACCATATATGAACAAATTATGTTGCGGGGACCATCAGAATCGCACCTGACGGGCAATCCTGCTCACAGGCATTACATCCGATACATTTTTTTGCGTCCGTCAGAACCGGGTATCGGCGGAATCCATGAGTACTGTTTCTGATTTCAAGGTCCAGGGCGCCGGTCGGACAGATATTGACACACATGGTGCATGCGATGCATACTTCCCTGTCAAATTTCGGTTTTTCTTTTCGGGCATTTTTGTTCATCTGTTATTTCCTCTAAAATTATCAAAGTTCCGCTAAGTTTTTATTTAAAATAGCCCGTGCCTTTTTTAACCAGTTCGGCCGCAATCAGAACCCGGTGAATCGGATGTGCCGGCCCCGCTTTCAAAGAGCTTGGCATCTAAAAACGTTTCCATACGGTTTTTAAGCGGGTGATTTCCTTTTTTGTATTTTCACTGGTCAGCTTGTGAAGAAACTCCGTCCTGGGATTTGTTTTCACATGCTGAATTTCTGATTTAATTCGGTCACCGTATAAGGATTCGCCCGTGTACTGGATGGAAATTTCTTCCGGCCGGTACTGGGTGATGATGTCTTCCGGCACTGTCTCAAGAGCCCATATAGTATAGACGGAATTATTTACATGGGTGTTGAAGTCCAGATCATGCATCCGGGTGGTGAAAATCCGTTCCGAGTCAATGGTATTTAATTCAGGAATTGAATTTATATCATCCGTTATAGGATGCTGAAGTCCTGAAATCATATTTTCCGGGAGGCTCTTGCTGAGTCTGGCCGGCCTTTTTGATTTCAGATTGATGACAATCCAACAGCTTTTTGCAGAAATCAGCAGGGACTCATTTTCATCATAAATTTCAAATTGCCGCAGTTCATAAAGGTTTTTAAAAGGATATCGCCAGGTCCGGATGGTAATCAGATCATCCCATTTCGGGTAGCGGATAATGTTTATATGGTATTTTATCACTACCCATGCGAAACCGATTTCAAGCAGGTCATAGGACGATACTTTCATCTGGGCGCAGTGATGGGTCATGATGTCCTGGAAATAATTAACCGCGCTGACCGGTTTGATCATTCCCTTGACGCCGGTTTCCGCGTAGCGGACCCTGATTCTCTCTTCATAGAGGTTCATGGGTTGATATTGCTTTCAACTATATCCTGCGACGGGGTGCCGGTTTCCGGGTTCCAGTTAAATTGTCGCCAGTAGTCTGAAATCATTTGATCAATATCGACGGTGCGATATTTATTGGCGCCTTCAGTCAACGGCGGCTGTCCCAGGGCCCGTGGGTTGGGCCTGGTTGATTTCGGGTCAATGCCGTGCTTGATATTAAATGCCTGTTTTATGGTTTGGAGGCGTTTGCCGATCTCCATATATTCTTCAGGGGATTTGTTCCATCCGGTGGCCGCATTGAGCCACTCAAAAAACGGAACCCGGTCCACCCCGATTTGCGCACCGAACACGCAGCCGCCGGCTCCGTTTAACACATTGACAAACTTGCTGCAGGCGGCCGCATGAATTGCTTTTTTTTCAGTGACTTTATATTTACTCTTTTTACGGTACATGAGCCAGATGCCCGGCAAGGACTTGTCTTTTTTCCAGAGCCGGAACATTTCATAATACATCTGTGATCCGACGGTATGCCTTCCCGGTGTGGCTTCCACTGCATAGTGAACGGCAAATCCCGGGTCAAACCGGCTGTCGTGCATGGGCAGTTCCTGGCCGCCCGCGTGTATGGCATATTTATCTGAACCTTTACCAATCAATTCAGATGCTCTTTTGACGCCATCAGCCAGAATGTCTCCGATGCCTTCACGTGAAATCATTTTATCCATCAGTGACAACATAGCTGGGGTATTCCCCCATGTCAGCTCAAGCCCGTCTGTGTCATCTTTTGTTAAAATGCCCCGTTCATAACACTCGATGGCAAATGCAATGGTCCCGCCCGCGGAAATGGTATCCATCCCGGCCCGGTTTAAGACATCATTCATGGTAAAAACACTGTCCATATTTTCATTGAGGCACAGGCCGCTTAAGGCGAGAATTGATTCATACTCGGGTTTGTGCGTTTCGCCATTGGGGAAGTTGCCTTTGCAGATCCCCCCGCATCCCAAAGGACAGGAGTAGCAGTGGTATTTTGATTTTTCGGTTTTAAGAATGGCATCCGGATTGATCTCGTTTGATTTGTCTTTTGCAAAATCACGGTTGGAACCGGCCCAGTTTTTAATGGGTGAATCCCCGAGTTCGACAGAATACTGGTTTAAGGCAATGGTCCCCCATTTGCGGAGCATGAATTTCCAGAGCATGCCGTCCATGGCGGTCTGGATCGGTAGAAAGCGCAAAATTGCCGCAAGAATTCGTACCCCGTTTCCGGATAAAAACCAGGGCTGGAACTGCACCCACTTGTTGCATTTTTCGTTCAGCCCCCTGATTTCAGAACGGTTGTGGGTCTCAATTTTTTTGGCGCTGTCCAGCACCACGGCTTTTAACCTTTTGGACCCCATGACCGCACCGAGTCCTGACCGGGCGGCCATCCGCCCCAGATCATTGCTGATTCCGGATATGCAGGACAGTTTTTCGCCGGCCGGTCCGATGCAGGCCACTTTGGGCTTTCGTTTATCTTTCAGTTCTTCAATTAAAAATTCCTCGGTTTCAATGGCATCTTTTCCCCACAGAGACGTTGCATCCCGAAGTTCAGCGTTGCCTTTACTGATATATAAATAGACCGGTTTTTCACTGATACCTTTAAAAAAAATACCGTCATATCCGCACCGTTTGATGGCCGGAGAAAAATTACCCCCGCAGTTGGCTTCTCCATATCCACCGGTCAAAGGCGATTTGCCCACCACCATCCAGCGGCCCGTGAACAGGCTGCCGGTTCCGGTCAAAAGCCCGGAAACAAAACCTAAAATATTATCCGGCCCCAAAGGGTCAGCGTCCGCAGGGATGTTGTTATAGAGAATAAAGCCGCCCAGCCCGGAACCGGATAAAAATTTTTCATAAACGGAATCCGGGATCTGCTGTTCCTCAAAGGTTCCGTCTGATAAATTGACCATTAAGATTTTGCCCATATAACCAGTTGGCATAATTTTTTCCCCTTTTGTTAAATCATATTTGTTTCAAAAAGTCTGAAGTGACTGAATATGAACAAGTTTTAAGTGACTAAAGTGAGCTAAAGTGACTAAAGTTGAGGATTGCGCTAAACGCGCGATCATTTTTAATATAAAAATTGACAATGCCGGAGGCATTAGCCATAATTTTTGCTCACTAAAAACTTTAGTTCGCTTGTAACTTTTCAGGCTTATCCCGTCAAAGCGACAGCCGATTTTCTGTTTCTGTTGTCTGTTTTTTCCTCTGTCTTTTCCCTTTTCAATGATACCCGTATTCCGATTTCAGACAAACAATTTTTGACCGACTTTATTGCCGGGCTGTCTTTAATTTCAAGGATACTTTTCCCTTCAATGTCAAAAGACCGTATGGTGTCATCTTCCGGAACCCATCCCAGACAGTCAAGTTCTGCGGGGATGACCAGTTTTTCATATTCATCTTTACTGCGAAGCCGATTTAATATCAGCCCTGTTTTTTCATATTCAATAGCCGTATCTGAGACTTTTTTAATTGTTTTTGCCACATTTAAGCCTTTGGCCGAAGCGTCGGACACCAGAATCAGGTGGGTGACCTTTTCCATCACCCGCCGGTTGACCTGTTCAATGCCGGCCTCGCCGTCAATCACCACAAAATCAAAATTGTCCGCCATGGACACGATAAGGTCTTTTAAAATGTGATTCACCTGGCAGTAACATCCTTCCTTTTCCGGTCGGCCGATGGCAAGAAACGCAATATTGTTATTTTCTTTCATGGCGGACAACATTTCATAATCCAGCATGGAAAGCATTTCCATTTTATCTGTCGTTTTGCCGGATTCCACCCGCCGGATCAGTTCGTTCCTGATGTCATCCACAGTTTTTGTAACGTCGATACCCAGCGCGGTGGACAGCCCCACGGCCGGGTCCGCGTCAATGGCCAGCACTTTATTGTCGGAATCTGAAGACAGGATTTTTACGATGGTGGCGCTAAGGGATGTTTTGCCCACCCCGCCTTTGCCGCATAGGGCGAGGACGGAGGCTTTTTTGTTCTGCGGTTTAAGCATGGGCTGCTGTCTCCCTCTTCGCCAGAGACTTTCTCATGGCCCTGAGCTCCGCCACGTCACCGCAAACATCGTTATAATCGCAGGTATCGCAATCAAACGACAATTCCTCCGTCATTTTATTCATGGCGCTGATCAGTGTTGTAACATGGTCCGATATGGCTTTTACTTCCAGAACATCTTCCCTGCTCGACGTGATGAAAACAGTTTCCACTGAACGGACATAGGGCCTTTTCGAAAACTTATCAATTAAAGCCCCGCCAAGATGTTTAAAGGAAAATCCGTTTTGAATCGCTTCCTTGCTCACCCGGCTCCATTCCCGCTGGTGTTGGGATACCCCGCGCATCATATAGCCTTTTAGATGAATGTCGTAGCGCAAAAGTTCCATTTCCCGATAACGATCATAGCTGTTGTCCGCATCAAAATCAGATGCGTCAACAATCACGACTTTGCCGAAAGAAACCTGCTGACCGTTTAAATGCGGCAGGTCCGGCCCCACAATGGTAATCCGGCCGTTTTTTATTTTATCCGGATCATTCACCCACATCAGAAAAGACGTGGACGCGTCTTTCGGGTTGCCAAGTTCAACCGCCGTATCCGGGCCCAAAACCAGATTCCGGTTTTTTTCAGACGGCCATTTTGTCTGTCCGTTATGGATAAACTCGGATATTTTACCCTCGTTTCGCCTGCGATTCAGGTATGCCGTTATTTCATTATAGTGTTTGTCAAAAAGTCCCATAAGAATAATTCTATTTTTAAAAATTTTAATTAAATGCTTAACTTTCGGATTTCGAATGCGATCGTCGTGAAACCTCCTGTGGGAGCGGCATCTTGCCGCGATACAAATCGTCCAACGCTCGTTCAAATATCGCGGCTGGAAGCCGCTCCCACAGGAAACCCGAAAGATGGGTTAAAAGTAATTAAAATCTGAGCCTGACCCAATATTTCTCCCGGAAATTGGGCAAAATAGCCATTTATGGATGGGCGCGGCTAAAATCCAATGACTTTCCGTCCCATATGAAGCGTTCTTTTAGCAGTGCCCTTTTTTTGTTTCATGATTTCTTCATACAGGGTATCCATATCCTTTGGTGGTGCGGTTTGTTTATCTTTTTTCGCTAATGTCAACGCGCCTGACTTGCATGCCGCCACACACACGCCGCATCCGATGCATCTTTTAAGATCAATGGCAATGGCTTTTACTTTTTTGCCATCTTCCATTTGTTGCATTTTTATGGCTTCCATTTTGCATTTTTTGCCGCATTTTCCACACTCGATACATTTTTCCGCATCCAGGACCGCGTAATAGTTGTTTTTGACAAACTCGGCTGGTTTGGCCAGCATGCTGACCCCTTCAAGGCACGCACAGCAGCATTTGCAGCAGCTGCAGACAAACTGGGCTTCCTGGGAATTTGAAGGCATTAATACCAGGCCGTCCTTTTCGTTTTGTGCCAGAATCTCAAAGGCTTCTTCTTTGGTGATGGGCCAGCCGAAACCATTGCGTGTATACATATCGGCAAAATCACCGAAACCAATGCAGACTTCTCTTCTGTCCGTTTCCATGCACGGCCGTCCGATGGAGTCTTTGCCTTTTCGGCAAACACATTCGGCTAAGGCGATATGTCCGTCATTTTGCAGGACCAGTTCCCGCACTTCATCATAGGTGGCGATGTTCAAATCCGGGGTGACGCTTTTTTCGACCGGAATGACCCGCATCTGGGGAAGGGGGGTGGAAAGAAATGCCATGGCAAATGACTGGTACACGTATTTTCGGAAGTCCATATAGTAACTGGCGTTCATGGTGGGCACTTTCATTTCAAATATACCCACGGCAAATGGATGAAGCGCGTACTGTTTTTTTCCGTCCACTATTTTTACAAAAATCGCCCCGTGACTTTCCATATTATCCAGCATTGCCTGAAGATCTGCTTCGTATATTCCCCTGTCTTTTACTTTTTCAAAAACATCTTCAAAGGACTGAAATTTATAATCCAGTTCAAGGGCAAGTTCCGCCTCTTTTACGGTAAAAGCGTCACGCAAAAGGCGGAGTTCAACCCCGGAGACCGTGGCTGGAAAGCCTACGGGCTGCTTGTCGAGATGCTTTTGCAGCTTTTTGTATACTTTGTGGGATTGCCAAAAAATACTCATACCGTCTTTTAGGCGCATCTTTAGTTGATTCATTTATGGAACTCCTTTACATAGGATTAAGGTGTTTTCCGTAGGGGCGGGGTTTATCCCCGCCCGATAAATGTTTGATTGAATACGTCATCGAATTTACTTCAATTTATGTGTGTTCTCGCATGATTTGTTCCTAAAAGTCTTCTACCTTCAGTCTTTCACCTGAATTTATTACAGCAATTCCCTGACATGGAAAAATTCATCCAGCCGTTCTTTTGTGGCTTCCCAGGATTCCACGCGGTCATCAAATCCGTCATCATTCATAATGTGAACCGGAAAGCCTTGTTTCTCAATATCCCGGGCAAAGGGTTTGAGCATACCCCAGGTGTTCCGGCAGCCCGGTGTCCCGTTATAGATAACGCAGTCTGCCTGGTATAATTTTGCGCACGCCAGGGATTCTTCCAGCCACATGCCGTGCTGATCATAGGGCCCGCGGATGGACCGTACCATGGGCATCCGGGCATTCATCTGGGCAATGGTATCCAGTATGGCATCCGGACTGGAGCTGTCGACACTGTAAGCATTATCCGGAAGGTCACAAACGTATTTATTGCCGTCCCTGAAGTTCCGGGTCAGGATGGATCCGGTGTGGGCGATGCCCCGTTCTTCCAGATAATTGTAAAAATTCATGTCCACCGTGTAGTGATCAATATAGCACATGAATAGCCGCAGTTTTTCAGTTCCGGATCTCAAGCCAGGGACACCGTCTTTAATGCGCTGGTGCGCTGAATCAAGCATGACCTCCAGCAGTTGTGTATATTCCGGATGACCGGCAAAGCAGAACCGGCCGGCATATATCATCAGGTTGAATATCGGCGGAATGGGGGTGGGGACCATCAGGAGCATGTCCTCGAGATCCGCGGTGATGGCGTCCTGTTTGTCGACTTCTTTCAGGACTTCGGACAAGCGGTCGTAGTCGAGTTTTTTTCCGGACTGCTGTTCGATAAAACGGACCATTTCCTTGTAGTCATCAATATGATATTTCTGGCTTCGGTCATCACCAATGGCACTGGGATAATTCAACTGAAAAAAGGGTTTATCCAGGTATGTGGAAGCAAACGCAAACGCATTGGCATTGGTGTCGCATACCCCGGGGGTATCACAGACTATAAAGTCAATATTTTCAAAAAGTCCGGCAAGAAATGCACCCAGAAATCCGCGCTGGGCCGAACAGGATGTTTCCGGCATGCCGACTTCAACGCAATGATCCATGTAATCAAACATCCCGCGTTTCCATACCAAACATCCAATGGCGGTCAGAATTTCAAATGTTGCCGGAACCATGTCCATGGCATAAAGGATGGTCGGCGTATTGCAGAATGTGGTGCCCACGACTTTTTTACTTTGGTCTCGGGCGGCCAGGATGTTTTCATAATAGCGGGCCAGCAGTTTTAAAAATCTTATCCCGGTGGGACCAGCATCAATGAAGGACTTCAGGACCCCCTTATAGCTGGGAATGTACCGGAGGGTTAAATCGGTTTCCTTTTGTGAACCCAGGGGAACTTTTGCAGCAGTTTTTAATGTGTTGCCCATCAACCAGTCATAATTGTACTCTTGAATTTCAGGCCGCATGCTTTGTCTCCAGTACTTTAGCTCACCATAGGCACTTTAAACTTTTTTTCGTATGTTCTCAAAAAACCCGGTTATAACCAAGACGCAATGTAGCGGAAACTTTCAGGTTTCCATTCCCACGGCCTTTTGGCCGTGGGAATGGAGGTCTAAAGACCTCCGCTACATGGTTTTACAATAAATCCTGACCAACATTTGCCCTGGCTTATTGAGATGTTACCGAACGACGAAGTAATCCCCTGCTTTTAATGAGATTGCTTCGGTCGTACCGTCCCTGCCCCGCCGAGGCGGGGCTCGCAATGACAGAAAAAATGTAATTGATGGATTGTCTGTTCAACCACTAACTCGCTTTTTTCATTTCCTGCGTCTTTTCCTCCGCATACAGGGCTGCGCCCATGGCCCCTATGATTTGTGGATCAACGCCGTTTAAGGCTTTTAACTCGATGTCCAGTGCCTCGGAAAGGGCATTGAAAACACCGGAATTCTTTGCCACACCGCCGGTCATCACCACATCTGTTTTGACCTCAATGCTTCTGGCCAGAGATGCCACGCGTTTGGCCAGGGAGTGATGAAGCGCATTGAGAATATCAGAGGTTTCCTTGCCTTCATTGACAAGAGAGATCACTTCGGTTTCAGCAAAAATGACACATTGATTGGAAATGCTCAGCTTTTCGGTAGATTTAGCGGCAAGCGAACCCAGTTTTTCAAGAGGCACCTCCAGGGCTTCCGCCATTATTTCTAAAAATCGACCGGTTCCGGAAGCACACTTGTCGTTGTAGATATAGCGGGCCACGTTTCCATTATCATCCATGCGGGTGGCTTTGGCATCCTGGCCGCCGATGTCGATCACCATACGTACAGACGGCATGATTCGCCACGCCGCTTTGGCATGACAGGAAATTTCAGACTCCACCTGGTCAACAAAGGGGATCTGTTCTCTTCCGTATCCTGTTCCGACAACGTAGCCGATGTCATTCATGGTCAATCCCGCTTTGTCCAATGCCATTTGCATCACTTCGTTCGCAGAGTCTGCCGGTCGGGTTTTGGCCCGCATAATCGCATCTGATAATATATTTCCGTTCTCCATGATGACTGCCTTGGCTGTCAGGGAACCGATGTCACATCCTGCTACTATCATGTTAATGTCTCCTAACCCGGTTAAACCGGAAAAGTTATTTCCATTTGTTTTTTTTACGCCGCCATTTTGCCGTTGACTTTTTCCATGGACAAAAGCGCCGCCCCGATAGCGCCGGCAATCTGGGGATCGGCTTTTCGTGCCCGTTTGATTCGTTTGCCGATCAGTTTTTCCAGAGTTGACACAACCCCTACGTTTTTTGCTACCCCGCCGGTCATGAAAATATCCCCCTCGGGTTTTACGGCATTCACCAGAATTGCCACCCGTGCAGCCATGGCGGAGTTAATTCCTGCGCCGATATCTTCAATGGGGACTCCGGAATTGATATACTTGATCACATCCGCCTGGGCCCATACCGTACAGGTGGAAGCCAGCGTAATGGGATCTTTTGCCTTTTGTGACAGGCGTCCCAGTTCATCAATGCCGACATTTAAAACCTTTGCCATGACTTCCAGGAAGCGTCCGGTTCCGGATGCACATTTGTCATTGGCGGAAAAACGGCCGACATTGCCGTCTTTGTCAATCTTCATGGTTTTGCAGTCCTGACCGCCGATATCGATCACTGTTTCGGCAGTGGGCAGCATCCAGCGTGCCCCTTTTCCGTGACATGTGATTTCTGATACCACTTCATCGACAAATTCGATTTTTTCCCGGCCGTAACCGGTTCCGATGCAGTATTTGATTTCATCTTCAGATACACCGGCGTCCGAAAGCGCTTCATGAAAAGCCGCATCAGCGGAATCCTTGGGCCTTGGTTTCGACTTGATGATACTGCTGCCGATAATCCGGTTATTTTTCATGATGACGGCCTTCGCGGTTAAAGATCCGACATCACACCCAGCAAAGATATTCATAACAACCCCCTTACGTGAAAAAATTCATCCAGCCGTTCTTTGGTGGCATCCCAGGATTCCACCCGATCGTCGAACGCGTCATCATTCATAATGTGAGTGGGATAACCGTACTTTTCCATGTCCCGGGCAAAGGGTTTTATCATCCCCCAGGTGTTGCGACAGCCCGGCGTACCATTATAAAGTATGCAGTCCGCATTATACATTTTAGCAAGTGCCAGAGACTCTTCCAGCCACATGCCGTGTTTGTCATACGGCCCTCGAATCGATCGGACCATCGGGTATCTTGCATTCATTTGTGCAATGGAATCCAGCATGGCATCCGGTGTTGAGGTGTCGATGCCGTAGCTCGATCCTTCCAGATCCTGGACATATTTATTGTCGTCCCTGAAGTTCCGCGTCAGGATGGAACCCGTATGGGCGACCCCCCGTTCTTCCAGGTAATCATAAAAATTCATATCCACGGTGTAGTGATCGATATAACACATAAACGCGCGCAGTTTTTCTTCCCCGGAGGCCGAACCCGGGACACCGGCTGCCACACGTTGCTTTGATGTTTCGACCATTGTCTCTAAAATTTCGGTATATATCTTGTGGCCCGCAAAACAGAAACGACTGGCATATATGATCACATTAAATATCGGTGGAATCGGTGTCGGCACCAGCATCAACATATCTTCCATATCCGCGGTCAACGCGTCCTGCTTGTCGATTTCTTTAAGAATTTCAGCCAGTCTGTCATAGTCAAGTTTTTTGCCGCATTGTTTTTCAATAAAACGGATCATCGCTTTGTAGTCGTCAATGTGATAGGTCTGGCTCCTGTCGTCGCCGATGGAGCTGGGATAATTCAACTGAAAGAAGGGCTTGTCCAGGTAGGCGGAAGCAAAGGCAAAGGCATTGGCATTGGTGTCGCAGACACCGGGTGTGTCGCAGATCACGAAATCGATCTTTTCACAAAGCCCGGCAAGATATGCCCCCAGGAATCCGCGCTGGGATGAGCAGGACGTTTCCGGCATGCCGACCTCGCAGCAGTAGTCCATGTAATCAAACATTCCCCGTTTCCAGATCAGGCAACCGATGGCTGTTAATACTTCAAACGTTGCCGGTACAATATCCATGGCATATAGAATTGCCGGGGTATTGCAAAACGTCGTGCCCACAATCATTTTACCCTGATCACGGGCGGCGAGGATGTTTTCATAATATTTTGCCAGCAATCCCATAAACTGAATGCCGGGCGGCCCCGCATTGATAAACGATTCAGCCACACCTCTAAAATTGGGGATATACCGGAGGGTGAGTTCCGTTTCCTTTTGCATGCCGGCAGGGACTTTTGCCGCGGCCGCAACCGCATGCCCCATGAGCCAGTCATAATTGTATTCTTTTATCTCAGGTCTCATGCTCTTAATTCCTTGAAGATTTTTTTAAATTTTTGCATTTTGTCCGCTCCCTCACGGTCGCGGCTCTGAATGGGTTTACGGTCACGGCTTTGAGGGGTCGTATTCGATGTAGTCGTATTTGATATTGTTGTTTTATTCATTTTATTTTTCTGAGCTGCTTATATTTCTGAGCCGCGACCATCAGAGCCGCGACCGTAAGGGAGCGGTATATTATGCACTCACTGACAATGGTTCGGTTGATTTCTGATCACTTTTAGCATCAATTCGTTCGAGAAATGCGTTGATCCGGAGTTTCATTCGCCCGGCATCAATATGGGGGCCGTATTCCCGCTCTACCCTCAGACAGGGGATGCCGATTGCTTCCAGGTCCCTTTCAAAAAGGGCATTTTCCGCGCCATGCAGGTCGCAAAATCGGATATTCTGCATAATCACACCTTCGGCCTTTGTGTGATCAATCCGGTCCTTGAGTATTTTTAATCGCTCTTTATATTTGCCGAACATCCGTGGGCAAACCGATGCCCCGAGATAATGTGCAGCCAGGGATTCAAGGGGATCGCCGTCTTCGCTGATTTCATTTCCTTGATACCGGATGCCGAAACAGAGATTCTCTCCGACAATTATTGCCTTGTCCGTGTTTTCGATGAGTTGGAACAGGTCGATCTCATCGCTGACACTGCCCACCAGCATGACGCGCTTTTTTTCTTTACTCAGAGAGGTCTTACGTTTTTTGAGCGCGGTCGCCCATTTTTTCAGTTCTTTTGTGTATTCATCGCGCGGTATGACGGTTCCCGCAACCGTGGCGGCGAAAACATCTGTTCCCGACACCACAACATCGTCTTTGCCCCGCAGGTCTTCTATTTCTTTAAGTATCCGCCGGCCTTTGTTGAATACCTTGATGGCGGTCTTAAGTTTTTCATTGGTAATGCTGACATTGAAGTGATTTTCCAGGCTCTTTATCAGTTCTTTAACCTCTTCAATATACCATGCCATACCGTGGTTTTCCGACTTATGGGGTACATCAAAATAATAAAAATAATCAGGCACAATACCGTCAAAATCTTCACCGGCCTTGCGCCAGCATTCATCAAGCCTGCGCATACCGTCACATCCAGGTGTGATAATGGCGCCATCTAAGAAAGAAAATTTTCCTTTGCCGGCCAGCTGAAGAATGCACTTGGGGAAGCTGCAGATAAACGGCCCGAAATAAGTGTCAGCAACCTCCATGCCTTCGGTCTCAATTCCCCTTAAGCGGACCGGCAGGATGTCGGCGGCATAGAAAATCTCAGCCGGTGCATATGAGCAGGTATAACCAACCACAGGCTTGCCTTCTTTTTTCCATTGTGTAATTGATTCGCATTGTACCTGGGTTGCGGCATCATTAAAAATTTTCATATTTTATACCTCCTCTGTTGCGAATAATGAACGGAGCGCGTCACGAGCTTGAGCCGCGTCATCTTCATACTCATCATCTTTCGGCTGAATCACGTCGCAAATCCAGGTTACCAGACCCGGAACAACTGCCCTTGCCATTGGCTGGAATTCTTTGCTTATACTATTAAACAACCGTTTGGCCGCTTCTGCCATTTCATAATCGTCAACGGCATTGACAAATTGCCCGGCGATTTGTAAATAGATTTTCGGATTCTGATCTCCCAGCCGATTGAATATCCGGAGCATATTATTAAATACTTCGGCAAGCTCCTGTACATCATAGGCAGTCAGATGCTGTGCCAGGGATTTTGACATCTCCGCATCATCTACGGATTCCCAGTCGGACAGCTTCTGATTTAATGATTTGAGTCGAATATTGGTAATTTCAGGCCTTTTGATCATGCTGAGCTGCTTGAAGGCGGGCTTGTTGTTCACTGCTTCGGTCATTGCCTGACCGATTGAAGCCTGGATTTCCGCAAGGGCGATTTTCGCTTTCCATAATGTGATGGGATCTGTCTGGTTGACGATCTCTTCAATCATATTTGACAGTACTTTGGGCAGTTGGGGAGCGCCGGGTTCGCCCAGCAGTGCGCTGCCGGTGTGGATTTTTCTGACGATTTCCGTGAGTTGGTTCAACACATTGGCAACAGAACTGCTGTTAATCTCTTTTGCAAAAGATAGAATAGCGTCGGTCAACAAGTCCGGCGGGAGTTCGTTTAACTTGCCCACGGAAATATCCAGCGTATCTGCAATTAAATTTACCGCTGAGGGCAGCAGGGAGAGAAGCAGAAGCATCTTTGCCGGATACTGCCACAGCACATCGTTTGCCATCTTCACAAATGCCCGGCCGTCTTCGGCGGAAGTGTCGAACATTTCCCTGATCTCACCAAAATCAACAGATTCAACCCACTTTTTAAAACCGGGTTCCATGTTATTGGCGAAAAATTCCGGATCAGCTTTATGGAGATCATTGATGATTCTGCATCCCTGGGTGATGAGCTCACCGGTTTGTCCGTTAGAGATTTTGGAAATCATTTTACCAAAGATTTCTGTTTTCTCATCCGTCGGCAGTTCCTCAAGGGTTTTCATCATGGTGATGATTACATCAAAAAGCCCGTTAATAATGTCCGGTAACGGCCTGCCAAGGTTCCGGACGAATTTTTCATCTTTAAAAAGAAGCTGCAGGTCATTCTCTTCAAAAATATCACCCGGTCGCGAGAGGATTTTATTGAGATATTTGCCCACTACTTTCATGATGAATTTTCTTATTCTGCTGTCCCCCGCAAAAGCGCTGAGAACGTCCGGTAGAACGCCGCCAAGGGTTTGCCGAACTTCACGGGTCTGGAGAATTTTGGCAATGGCCGTATTTTTTCCGGCGTCATCTAAAATATCAATGTCTGTTAATTTCTGAATGCCGACAGGAAGTCCGGATTTAGTGGTGAGTCTTTTCATGACACGTTCCTTTTGTTGATGTTTATGATCTCCTCCCCTTATAAGGTAAAGTAAGGAGAGGAGATGTCTGGAGGAAAGTAATGTTTTAAATTTTCAGCTTGCGGCTGCTGCCACGGGGGCTTGCTCTGTTTCCTGATTTGAAACCGCCAGAACGAGATCTTCTTTTTTTGTGGCCTGGTCGGCAGCCGCCAGATGTTTGGCCAATCTTTTTCCTAATGATAGAATCGCCCATGTGGGCGGCAGTCCCCATTCCTGGGGCATTACCGAGCAGTCACATACATAGAGGTTGTCGAATTTGGTTTTAAGATTGGCGTCCACATGTTCGCCGATTTTGACCGTTCCTCCGGGATGGGCGGCAAACATCCAGCCTCTGTATATATTTGTCGCACCGGCATTTGTAAGTATCCGTTTGGCGTGTTCAGCGCCTTTGTCGAGCCTCTTTCGGTCATCTTTGGAAAGTTTTTTATTGACCCACCCTCTTTTTGTGATTTGCCCGCCAAGGTCATCACGGATTTTAATCATAATGGGGAGGACATCTTTGTAAGCAAAGGCCTGTTTGACTTTAAAAACCTCTAGGTCAAACATGATTTTCATGAGATGGGGCATGTTAAAATCGGTCATGACAATACCTTCATCATCAAAATGAATACCGGAACTCATGGGGATTGATCTGCCGCTCCCAAGTCCCTTGATTTTACCGTAAACGAACACCAGCGGGTCAAAGAAGAAATCATATCCGGTGCCCCGCATGCCGCTTTCGCGGAGGATCAAAGGCGATCCGATGCCGCCGGCGGCAATGATGATTTTTGAGGCAAATGCCCGGTATATTTCCTTATTATGTTTATATTCAACGCCAACGGCTTTTTTATTTTCAATGATCACCTTTGTTACTTTGGCGTAGTTGATCATTTTGGCGCCGTTTTCAAGGGCTTCATCCACAAAATTCCGTGCGTTCCACTTGGCGCCATAGGGGCACCCATAGCTGGACAACTGGCATTTTGTTCGGCACTTGTTCTGATAGATGAACTTGTTTAATTTATGGGCGTCATAGCCCAGTTCCTGAGCGCTTTCCAAAAATTTTTGGGGACCTGGTCCCATGAGTTCGTCTGACAGGAGTGCGATGGGAACGTCGCCCCTTATTTCTTCGGCCTCTTTTGTAATATCCACGCCATGGGTTTTAAGCATCTCAACAGGCGGTTCAAAGGCTGTGGCGCAGTATAAAAGAGAGCTTCCGCCGGTGGTGATGCCCCGGATCATTCCGAGTAATTGCGGGGTAATCAACATGCCTTTTCCGGGTATAAAGGCCCGGGGGATGGTCTGTTGAATGGTTCCTTTTACCGGGTTGTTGTCCCCCCATTCCAGGATGAGCACTTTTTTCCCCTGCATGGATAATTCCCTGGCAATCGTTGCGCCGCCGGGTCCGCTGCCCACCACAATGGCATCAAAATCTGATTTTTGTGTTTTCATGGTCATTTCCTCCTTTAAGTTGTTGCTTTGGATGTATCAACTTTTACTGGTATGAATATTTTCAGTGAACTTTGAAACGTTTTTACCATTATATAAGCATCGGTATGAAATGCCGGAAAAGTGAAAACAATTTGCAAATGGTTAGCTCAGGAAGAGGAGAGAATTTTAAAAACAATGTGAGAAAACGCTAACACTGTTTATTAAGTCGACCGTCGACCGTCGACTTAATAAACTATAATTAAATTGTTTTTTTCTCAGCGTCAAGAAAATTTTGTGAAACATGGTCAATTTTTCTAAACGCTGTTTGCATATTATACAGCAAGAGTCGTGCCAGAAATTCCAAATTGTTTTATGTGCTTGGTTTTAAAGTGAATTTGGATGGCAGCGGCAGTTGGCAGGAAAATCCGGTCGACCGGGTGAGAGCCGATTTGGCAGCAATTTGCTGGCGCGGCTGAAAATTATTATAAAAATCACTAAATTAAGAAAGAATGCCATGTTGGCATTCTTTGTGCCAGGCTGGCGTTTGGATGGTTTTTTCAGCCGTGTGCCTGAAAGGAATAAAAAAAAAGATCCGGGTTCGGATGGGTGCAATACAAAAGAGTTATTCTTTTAATATTTTGTAATTTTTTTGTATTGCACCTGGCCAGAGAATCCGACCTAACCACCTTGAATAATATTATATTGCTTCAGTTTCCGGTAAAACGAGCGCAAAGGGATCCCGGTGTGGGCGGCTGCGTTTTTACGGTTCCACTGGTGCAGCTCCAGGGCTTTGATGATAATATTCTTTTCCGTGTTCTCCATAATGGACTGGTGGTCCTGACCCGGATCAGTGTTTTCTGGATCAGGCAAATGGTCTTTCGGCATTACGGATGTTTTGGGTGACGGGGTCAATAAATCGATTTTACCCAGGGTATAATACCGGTGAAGGACATTTTGAAGTTCCCGCACATTTCCGGGCCAGTCGTGGGACAGCAGCGCTTCGAGCATATTGCCGGGAATGGACGGTGCCTGCGCGTGCTGGCTGTGGGTTTTTAAAAAATGTTCGATCAGCAAAGGGATGTCTTCTGCACGATCCCGCAATGGCGGCAGATGAATGGGGATGATATGGACCCGGTAGAAGAAATCTTCCCGCATCAGTCCTTTGCGAATAGCCTCTTGGAGGTCCCGGTTGGTGGCCGCGACCACCCGGGCATCTGAGGTTTGGGTTTTCTGAGACCCCAATGGGGTGTAGCTGCCGTCTTCTAAAGCCCGGAGCAGTTTAACCTGAAAATTTAAGCTGATTTCGCCGAGTTCATCCAGAAAAAGGGTGCCTGCGTGGGCCAGATCCAGGAACCCTTTCTTGTCCGCGTTGGCCCCGGTGAACGCGCCTTTTTTATATCCAAAAAACTCGCTTTCCAGCAGGTTTTCAGGCAATGCCCCGCAATTGACCGGCACGAAATTGCCGTTTTTGCGATCACCCATTTCATGGATTTCTCTTGCCACCAGTTCCTTGCCGGTGCCGGATTCACCGTAAATAATAACCGACGCATCAGTGGTGGCCGCTTTTAGTATGAGTTCATAAACTTCCTGCATGGCCGGGCTTTTACCGATAATACGGCCGAACCGAAACCGGTCCTTGATGTCGGATCGCAGGCGGATGTTTTCCTTGCGCAGGTTTTCTTCCCGTTCACGCAGGGCATCGGTGGCGGATTTCCGTTCGGAAATATCAATAATAAATCCTTCAATCAGAAACAGTTTCCCGTTTTCATCGTAAATCGACCGGGCGCTTAAAGAGACCCAGATGTGATTTCCGTCTTTGCGGCGAAAGGACACTTCAAAGTCCGCCACGGTTTCATTTTTGCGCAGCATGCGCAATGTTTTATCCCGTTGTTCGGGGAACGTATATAATTGGTGTTCAATATCCGTGATTTGCCGACATAATTCCTCGGGAGAATCATACCCCAGGATCTGGGCCATGGACGGATTGGCGCTGACAAACTGTCCTTCAGTGGTTACCAGAAAGATCCCTTCCACTGCGTTTTCGAAAATACTCCGGTATTTTTCTTCAGCGGTTCTGTGCTTTTCAAAAAGCATGGTGTTTTCAATGGATATGGCAATCTGGGAAGTAAGCAGCTTGAGTACTTCAATCCGGTCAGGCGAAAATACATCCGGAGTCAGGCGGTTTTCAAGGTAGATAACGCCGGTCAGCGTTGACTGGTAAATGATGGGGATGCACAAAACAGACTTGGGGCGTTGTTTCCTGATATAGGGATCATTGCTGAACCGTCCTTCGGTGACCGCGTTTTTAAGCACCACGCATTCCCGGGTCCGGGCCGCATAGTTGACCACTGACAGGGATAATTTTTCGTCTTTTTCAGTTGCGGAATCAAAAGACTGCACAAAAACCTCTTTGGCATCCGCTACGCCTGATGCTGCGACGCGCAGCCGGTCTTTTGAATTGAGCAGCAGGAATCCTTTTTCCGCACCCGCATTCTCGATGACGATTTTCATCATTGTGCGCAGCAGGTTATCTAATAAAATTTCAGAAGATATTGCCTGGGACGCTTTCATGAGTGTTGCAAGATCAAGTCCCTGCTGGTTCCAGTCGATCTGCCGGGGCTTGTTGAGAGAAGCGTTATTTGCGACAATTGTGCTGTCGGTCCAGGCTTTTGAAAGTAAGGGGTGGTATTTTTCAAGCAGATGTTCGATTTTGCGGGAAGCACCCCAAAGGGAATAACACGCATAGGCCTTTTGCATGAAGATTCCGGCAAATTCATGTCGATCCCGTTTAAGCCAGAATTTTGCCGCCAGTTCATTGGCCAGGGCTTCCTCATTAACGTATCCGTTTTCCCGTGCCAGGCAAATGGCACGGTCATAATGTTTAACCGCATCATCATTTTGTTTTAAGACCCTTGCTTTTTCAGCTTCCACCAGAAAGAATTTATGGGCATAGTTTGCGGGGGCATGTTCCATCCATTTTTTCATTTTAAACTGGCTGGTTTCAACCCGGGCCATGGTTTGATTTTGTTCTTCATCCGTGAGCGTTTCATACACCGCCAGTCGGGAAAGAGAATCATAGAAACTGCAGACCGGAACAACCACATTTCCGGGTACGCGTCCGGCAAGCTTTTCTGCCAGGCCTGCATGTTTAATCGCTTCCGGGTATGTTTCAAACAGATAACAGAGCAAAGTCTTGCAAAAATGCATATAAAAAAGCGCCAGGGTATCATTGGCGTTATAAAGCATCGGTTCCATGGTGGTTTCGTCAAAGACCCCGCCCGCAAGGCTGCAGGGCTTTTCATTTTTTTCCAAAAGGTTTAAAACAGCCTGATGGAAAATCGAAAAATATATATCCGAATGCATTTGTTTGTGGTGCCTGGCATCATCGGTGAACCTTGCCATTTGGCGCTCTATGTCCTCTAACGGGTTGCCGCAGAGAAAGGAATGATAGCTGAAAAAAAAGGTGCAGTAAGTCGCAAATTCATAATCCCCGGTCTCCAGTCCGGTGTGATGAGCTGAGAATAAAGGTTCTAAAGACTCCCGCAAATGAAATTTCCAGTGATTAATCCCAGCGTAGAAAATGGTATAGACTTCCGCTTCCAGTTCTCTGGCGTCAAAACGGTTGAGTAATTCCAGTCCCAGTCGGCCGAATCGATGACCTGTTTCAATGTCGCCGACATGTCCGCAGAGTATGATGCCAAAACCGCTGTAAGCGATGGCTGAATTCGAAAAATTGCCGTATTGAATGGACAATTTCACCTGCTGACACACAAGAATGACGAACCAGTCCCTCGACAGCTGGTAGGAAGCCCCGAATATCGATCCCATAATTTTCATGGCCGCCAGTTTGGAGGGGTCGGTCATCTCCGGCAGGTCAGCGAGATCCTCGACATTTGTTCCGGATAAATCAGCAATGGTTTCTTCAAGGATCTGGTGAATATCGTCTATGGTCGGCTGCGTCGGAAGGTCCACCCCGATTTTTTTGAGAATTTCCCGGGTCATGCCTATGGCTTCTATACGACGGTCTTCTGATATTAAAGACAGAATTCTGGTTTGATATATTTCCACGCGGTCTAAAACCGTCCGGGCATTTTGCATTACAACGTCAAAGAGCCTTTGTGTCTCCGTAAATTTTCCGCAAAGCCTTGCTGCTTCGGCACATTCCACGTGCAGTTTCAATGTCAGGTTATATCGCCGCTGCCAGCTGTTCTCGTCTAAGAGCTGTAATCCGATAGTATAATGGCTGAGAGCCGGTTCAAAAGCGGCAAGCGTTTTGGCTTTGTTGCCGGCAACAAGGTTCAGTTCTGCGGTTTCATCGCGCTCCTGCAGGTCGCAAATCAGGTCTGCCGCCATATTCAAATGATGGATCATGTCAAAGATGTTTTCTTCATAAAGATGGGGGGCGATATTTTCAAACAGGAGTCCTCCGATTTTCAGGTGGACCGGTTTTTTGTTTTCATCCGCGATCAATGCGTAGGATGCCTGGCGTACGCGATCGTGACGAAATTTAAAATTTTCAGCCATGGCCGGCAGGATTTCTTCGTTTGTGCTCATCACATTGTTTTTGGTGATTGTCACCACCAGGTCTTCACGGATGGCCGGGAGCAGATGCCTGATAATTTCCGAATCGGAAAAACCGGTGATGGTTCGTAAGCTTTTTAAGTCAAAATTACTGCCGATACAGGCCGCCATCATCATGACGGTTTGTGTGTCTGCCGGCATGATTTCCAGGCGGCGTAAAAGCAGTTCCACCACGTTATCCGTAATGTCTAAGGCCCGGATGTTCGGGAGATTCCACTCCCAGCAACCTTGCTCGGCATTAAAATTAAGCAGCTGCTCCTGGTACAGCATGATCAAAAACTGGTTAACAAAAAACGGATTGCCGCCGGTTTTGCCAACCACCAGTTCCGCCAGGGGGCTGACCGGCCGCTTTCCGCTTTGCAGTGTGTCGGCGATTAGTCGAATAATATCAGTCAGGTTTAACGGGTTTAAGTGGATCCGGGAAAAATCGCAATTTTCCTGTTCCAGGTTTTTTAAGGTCGCAAATAGTGGATGGGCGCTGGAGACTTCGTTGTCTCGATAAGAACCAATTAAAAACAGGTGCTGAATCCTTGCTTCTGTCATCACGCCTTCAATCAGTTTGAGCGTGGCGGCATCCACCCATTGCAGGTCATCTAAGAAAATGACCAGCGGGTGTTCCGGGGCACAGAATACGCGGACAAAATCCATCATCACGCGATTAAACCGGTTCCGGGTTTCAACAGCATCCATTTTTTTAACCGGCGGCTGGGGGCCGATCACCAGTTCCATGTCCGGAATCACATCAATAATGATTTGACCGTATACGCCCAGCGCAGACAACAGTCTTACCTTCCAGTGGCGAAGGTTTTCCTCGCTTTCGGCCAGCAGTTGTTTGACCAGTTCCTGAAACGCAAGCACCAGGGCGCTGTAAGGAACATTTTGATGAAACGGGTCGAATTTGCCGACAATGAAATAGCCCTTTTCCCGGGTGAGGGGTTTATGGATTTCCTGAACCAGGGAGGTTTTGCCAACCCCGGGGTTCCCCGAAATAACGGCCATATGAATACTTCCCTGGCTCGTGTTTTTAAATATCTCCATCAGTTTTTCGATTTCCTGGTTCCGGCCGTAAATTTTCTGGGAAATCCGGAGTTTTTCAGGATAGTCTTCCTCTGCCAGAGGAAATGGTTCAATTTGACCGGTGGATTCATATTGCTGATAACAGAGTTTAAGGTCTTTGATTAATCCCTGCCCGCTCAGGTAGCGATCCTCTGCGTTTTTGGAAAGCAGTTTCATGATAATTTCTGCGACAACCACCGGTATTGCAGGATCGGTTTTATCGGGAGCCTCGGGCTGCTTTGCCAGGTGTTGGTGAACCAGTTCCAGAGGGTCCGTGCTTTCAAAGGGTAAATGGCCGGTCAGTATCTGATAAAACAACACACCCAGAGAATAAAAATCCGTCCGATAATCTATGTCCCGGTTCATTCGGCCGGTCTGTTCCGGGGACATATACGCCAGAGAGCCTTCCATGGCGGGAAGGTTGATACTTTTCGGCTTTTCCCTGGGCAGCACAGTGGCAAAACGAAAATCAACCATCCATATCTGATGGGTGAGCTTGTTGATAAACATATTTTCCGGGCAGATATCCTTGTGAATAATATTTTGCCGGTGCAGGTTGCTCAAAACCTTGGCCGCTGAAATGGCGATTTTCAGAAAATCGGAAACCTCTGTTTTTTGAGTGCTCATATAATCTGAAAGCAGCAGGCCGTCGATGGGGTCGGTAATAATGGCCAGGCCGTTGGGGTAGGATTCGATGGCATGGGTGTCTGGAATGCCGGTGCCTTTTAAGTTCTTGAGCAGTTCATATTCGTGCTGTAACCGGATTCGGTCGGTTGATGCCTCAGGACCTGAAAAATGGGTTTTAATCATCACAGGCAGGGAATTTTCCTCTCTCTGGGCATCAAAATAAAATCTTCGGTTTCCCCTGCAAATTTCCTTTGTAATTTTATACCCGGGTAAAGCGATCATGGTTGGTTCCTTAAAAAAAGAATTTGAAGTGACTAAAGTGAGCTAAGGTGACTAAAGTTCCGGACTGCGCGAAAAGCGCGATTTTTTTTATTATAAAAATTTGATCACGCGTTCCGCGTGACCAAAGGCATTAGCCATAACTTTAGATCACTTCAAACTTTAGATCACTTTTAACTTTTCCGGTTTGGGGCTGTAGTAGCCGGAGTTCAATGCCGTTTTGGCAGTTATTATTGTATTGTAGTGGATTAATAATATGTAATCAATATGAATTTATATAGATATCTGTTTGGCATTTTTTCTGCCAAAAAACTGTTTTCCAAGCGTGAAATTGTTTTGGCGTATCAAATTCTTCCTTCCTGAGCAGGTTTTGATCATTGATATTATGGAACATGGACCTTATATTGGCTAAATATAAGTAATTTGTATCAGCAGACCGGTGATTTCATCATGCCGAAGGAAGGGGTGTTTGCAAAGGTTTTGACCGGGGGAGTTATCTGGGCAGAGGATCCGGTTGCAATTTTAAAATAGAACTTTTTAAACTATCGGGTTCGCATATAGCCTGCCTGTTATAATGCCATTCCAAAAATATACCTCAGTTCCGTCATGCCGGATTTGATCCGTCATCGAGTTTCCAGTTATTTATGTCTTGCTTTTTTATACTGCTTATTATATCAGTATTAATAATAACAGTATAAAACCGAGTTAGCGAGGCTATAGTGAAGGGCCTGACAGACAAACAATCCAAAATTTATGATTTTATTAGCGAATGTCAGAGGGAGAATGGTTATCCCCCGACGCAGGCGGAAATACGTGACCACTTCAGATTCGCTAGTCTTAATGCTGTCCGGAGTCATCTTGTGTTAATTGAAAAAAAAGGCTATATTCGTCTTAATTTTGGGAAAGCTCGCGGTATCAAGTTGTCATCGTCACCTAAACTGCTTATTCGAAAGACTAAGGAATCTATCCCCTTGCTCGGCAGGATTTCAGCGGGTGTTCCAATATGGGCTGAACAGCATTTCGAGGACTTTTTGCCGATACCTCCATCTATGTTTGGTGGCAGGGAGCTTTTCGCCCTCCATGTATGCGGTGACAGTATGATAGGCGCAGGAATCAGAAACGGTGATATTGCTGTCATAAAAAAGCAGGATTGGGTTGAGAGGGGAGAAATAGCAGCTGTTCTTATAGACCAAGAGGTTACATTGAAAAGGGTTTTTTTGTCAGCTGATTCACTTTTACTTAAATCTGAAAATCCTGACTTTGAAGACCTTAAGTATTTAAAAAAAAATAGTGATTTTATCCGAATCCTTGGACGCTACCAGGGCATTGTTCGAACCAGGAATAATCGGTATCGCACATGAATATAGATAAGACAGTAAAAGATTTTGGATGTCACGATGTCGTGTTGCTTGATGATAAGCCGACCCCCAGGCATCTGGATTACTTAGACTTGTTGAAGAGTTCCGGTCGAGGAAATCTGAAAGTTGATGCTGTTGCTGAATTCCAGTCCAGGCCTCTGCTTTACATTATATCGGGTGATCAGATACAAAATCCTGACAGCAATAAGATCTTGGATCTGCAATGCCTTTTGGCTAATCGGGGAGAGAGGGCATATCTTGGAATCTTGAACCCTGGTGAGTTAAAAGTATATCCCGTTAATTTCGATCGATCCGCTCTTGCTGCGGGGAGTCCAGCCAAGATTAAAAAGGAATTTCCGGAAGCCCCCTTGTTTTTTCAAAGTATTGTTAATGGCGTTTTCACCCTGGAGGGACAGCCTGACGAACCTGACTATGTATTTAAGACCATTCATGATCTGATGACCGAATCATCGCAAACTCTCATTAATACATATGGCATCAAT
The DNA here is from genome assembly GCA_014237465.1 of Desulfobacteraceae bacterium. GTDB lineage: Bacteria > Desulfobacterota > Desulfobacteria > Desulfobacterales > Desulfosalsimonadaceae > SURF-3. Next base: position 27,909 of record JABZFM010000022.1, read on the forward strand.
CCTTTAGATGTACTTTCGTTTCTTGGCCGGGCATTGTTTTTTCGTTTCCTGTGTGATCGTAAAATAATCCGAACCAGTGAGCTTCATTCCGTATGTCCACAAGCAAAATCCCCTGGTGACTGCTTCTTTAATGTTAAAAACTCAGTGGCGACATGCCGGTGGCTTGATGAAACTTTCAACGGCGATTTGCTTCCACTTTCCAGCGACTATTCAACAGTATTCAGGCAGGCGAATGAAAAGACAAATGGTAAATTATTTAATCATTTGAGAGCAATTTTAGAAGGGTGGGAACATGCGGGAAGAGAAGGTTTTCAACTTCAGCTTAAGATAGATTGGGGAGATCTCGATTTTGCCCACATCCCAATCGGTGTGCTCAGCCAAGTATATGAAAATTTTAGCAGAATATGGGACTCTGAGCAATCACAAAAAACAAGTGTTTATTATACTCCTAAAAATATTGCTCGTTATCTTGTGGATGATGCCTTTGAAGGTGTTATTGATAAGAAAAACGCCCGAATTCTGGATCCAAGTTGCGGGGCTGGAATTTTTCTTGTTCTGGCCTTCAGAAAGCTTGTGGCAGCCCGATGGGAAATCGACGGGAAGCGGCCGAATACCACGACGATTCAGTCAATTCTCTATAATCAGCTCTGTGGTTTCGATGTCAGTGAGTCCGCCTTACGCCTTGCGGCATTATCTCTTTACATTACCGCCATTGAACTGAATGATTCGCCTCGACCCCCAAAAAGTCTGAGGTTTCCAAAACCACTTCAGGGTATTGTATTGCACAATCAAAGAAAACCTGAAGATCAGGAATCCGAAAGCTTTGTTCTGGGCAGTTTACGCCCGGATCTTCCCAACGATTTTAATGGCCGTTTTGATATGATCGTCGGCAACCCTCCCTGGAGTCGTCTGAAAGGGGATAAGAAAAAGAATAAAGCTTTTAATTTAGAATTTACCAAGTTGATACGACAGGTCCTGGCAGATCGAGGTCTTAACGATATTGCTCGAACATACCAAAACCCCGGTAATAATCCGGATCTGCCGTTTTTGTGGAAAACTGTTCAATGGGCCAAGCCGGGAGGCATTATCGCTCTAACACTACCCGGACGGATTTTTCTTAAACAATCCGGTCCCGGCACTCGTGCGTTTAATACGATATTGCGAGGAATCGAAATTACAGGGATCTTGAATGGTTCAAACCTGTCGGATACTGTAGTATGGCCGGGGATGAGTCAGCCTTTCATGCTATTTTTTGCACGGAATCAAGTGCCTAAGGACAATCATCATTTTTATTTTGTTACACCTCATTTTGAACGGCGTTTGAATGAAAAAGGACGCATCCGCATTGATTATCAATCTGCTCAGCCGGTAGCGGCCTGCGATGTTGTTGAGGATCCATGGCTTCTAAAAACGCTTTCAATGGGAACGGTTCTTGATGTGGAGGTGCTTCGAAAGATTGAAAATTTGGAGTGGCCTACTGTTCAGTCATATTGGAAAAGCAAAGGACTGTACTCGGGAAGAGGATATGACTTGTCTCCCAAACAATTAGTTCAAAGTGATGCATCATTTATGCATGGATTGCCCGATTTTAGTCCGCCGGAAAATGGTGAGTTCTCGGTTGATGTGTCCTTATTGCCTGAATTCAAGCCTGAAACCGAACAATATATGGCTCATATGCCAAGATGTATGGAATTGTATACTCCTCCTTTGCTTATTGTGCCAGAATCGCCGGGTGGTTCTTTGTTTTCTCCCAAATCATGGATTGTACGGGAACCAAGCGTATTCCGTAAAAGTTATTATGGTTTTTCCGCTCATGGCACTAAAGAAGCCGATTTGATCATAGCACTGCTTCATCTACTCACTCATACTGATCTTTTCAGGTATCATGTGCTAATGACGAGTTCGAGGATAGGTGCGGAACGAAGAACTTTTCTTAAGGAGAACATTGAGAATTTCACGTTCCCTGTAATTGACTTGTTGTCTAAGCAACAACGAAAACATACAGTGCAACTTTCCAGACAGCTTGAAACCGCGTCCAGAAAGCCTTGGAGTGAAATCAACGAATTCATTTTCGATCTCTACGGCATGGATCTGTATGACCGACAAGTTATAAAAGATACGCTTGAAGTAGCAACGCCTTTTAAAGAATCACGTGACCGTGCCAATGGAAATCTTAAAAAGGGTGAACGTAATCTATTCTATGAGGAACTTAAATATTTTGTTAATCCATCATTTGTTGTTACGGATGAAACAGTAGAGATTGATGAGATCGAAATTGTTAAAAAAGATATTCATTCGCCATGGCATTTTTTTGCTGTTTTTTCTTCCTCCGTTTCTGGAAGCATGCCCTATGCCACACAGAAAAGACTAATTCCTCAAATTATCGAACAAGCGAACAAAACAGGATGTAGTCGGGTTGTTGTTCATGATAAGGGACGCCTGGTCATTGGAATCATTGGTCAGTACCGTTATTGGACATTAAGCCGAGCCCGGCTGTGCGCACTGGATATTTTACGCCATCATCTTGATGATTTTCCCATGGGGAGTAGCTGATGGGGGTCGGCTTTTTTACCCAGGGTATAAAATTCACATTACCTCATCCGCAAATCTCACAGCGGACCATTCTTCTTATTTGCAAAGTAATCAAAAGGGCCTGGCAATTACTCGAAGAAAAACCACCTTTCGGCTTTTTTTTGCAATCCGAATATGAAGATACCATTACCCAATTGTTGGTTGAGATTATTGAAAATCGTTTACGAAAAAGTGGTGAAGTAGATGGTTTCAACTGTGCTCTGTTTGGCAAGGTAATCCGGGAACCAAAGATTACAAACTTCGACAAGAAACACCCAGACAAGATGCCTGATATTTTTTTTGATCTAAAAAGGGAACAACCGCCTGTTCTTAGTGAGCAGGATGGCCTGTTTGTGGAGTGCAAACCTGTTGACCGTAACCATCCGATTTTATCCTGTTACTGCAAAAAAGGATTGATACGATTTGTTAACGGTGACTATGCCTGGGCCATGCAGGATGCTTTGATGGTCGGGTATGTAAAAACTCCATATTCATTTAAAAAATTAGCCTCTGTGCTTGATGATAACAAGGAAAACGATAATTTGAAAATAATTGAGCACTACGAAGTCGTTGAATATTCGATTTACCGCTCAAGTCATAAAAGGGAATTCGAATGGCCGGAAAAACGTGGCCAAGCTTGTCCGGTAACGATATCTCATCTTTGGCTATCAAGACCAGAATAGCAAGAAAATGGCTCTCTTGTTCTGACAAATTCGGTTTGTAACCTCAATCCTTAATTTGTTGTTTTTGTTAATCCTCAGAGTGAATTTGGGGGTCTGCTCTTGACCCATTAAATTTTTTTGCAAGAGTCAAGAGCAAACTCGCAACATAACGACCCTTAAAGTTTTACAAACCTCTCATTCTGATTTTTCTTAAAATCAGTAAGTTAAAGCGCCGAAATGCCTGAAAATTTGAAAATCACCATTGTCGCAGACGACCGGGAAAGACAAAGCCGGGTGATCAAGTATCTGTCGGAAATGCCGGATGTTGCCGTAGAGATCGCAAGGCTGTCGACAGGGGATTATCTGGCTGACAACCGGATTGTTTTTGAAAGAAAAACACTCAATGATTTTGCAATGTCGATTATTGACGGCCGGCTTTTCAAGCAGGCCGCAAGGCTGGCAAACAACAGATACAAGCCGGTCGTGATACTGGAGGGCACGGGACGGGACCTTTCGGTAAACGGCATCCGCCGGGAAGCAATGCAGGGGGCGCTGATTTCCATCAGTTTAATATACGGGATCCCGGTGCTCCGCGCTATGGATTCATATGAAACCGCGAGCCTGATAAGATACGCAGCTTTTCAGATTCGCTCTATTACCGGCGGCGGTTTCTCAAACCGTGCCGGGTATCAGCCCAAAACAAAATCCAAAAGGCAGCTCTTTATTCTGCAGGGACTGCCGGGGATCGGTCCGAAGAAAGCCAAAAAACTGCTGGATATGTTTGGAAGCGTTGAAAGGATCATTGCCGCAAGCGTTGAAGAGATTCAAATCGTTGACGGGATAAGCAACCGTTTAGCCGAAAAAATAAAATGGGCGGTACACGAAGAAACAGCAGCGTATGGTTTTCATGATGACTTTGACATCTGATTCTGTCTGTTGATTTTTTTGTTAAAGTAATTAACAGATCGGCAAGGAATGCATCCGGAAATGTGCCATTTTCTACCCGGCCACTGATTGCATCATGCCGAAGGAAGGGGTTTTTGCCAGGGTTCTGTCCGGTGGAATTATCCGGGTAGATGATCCTGTCATGATTATGGAATAGAAACGGAGGGGCCAGATTTGCTCGTGGCTCATTGCAAATTTTTACAAGAGCCAAGAGCAGACTTGATCCCAAATTTTTCTGTTTTTAATTTTCAGAAGGTCTTACAGTGATTGCCATGGCTTCAATATACTTCACAACAACCTCATCGCCTTTTTTGACGTTTTTAAAGTTTTCCACATCATCATCGACTTCGATCGTTGTGATATTTCCTTGCGGACCTCTTAAGTCAACAAGTCTGGTTTCATAATCGATATTGTCTACAGTTGCTCTAAGTTCAACGACTGAGTATGTGGCAGCCTCCGGTTTTTGCCCTTCAGGGGCTCTGACAGCGCCACCGCCGGCTGTTGCAGAGGGCCCTTCTCCGGCCTTTTCAACGCTGATTGCCATGGATTGGGTATACAGAACTTCGACAATGTCTCCGACGTCTACATTTTTAAAATTATAGGCGTCTTCAGGAACGTAAAGCGAGACCATATTTCCTTTCGGGCCTTTTAATGTCACGTGGCGATCTTTATAATCAATAGCTTCTACTGAGGCTGTAAATGACACTTCTTCTCCCAGTTCAATGCCTGGCGGCAATTCAAGGTCTTTCTTCTGGCTGCAGCTCCAGAGAGCCATCGATAATAAAACAGCGAATAATATGAATAATACATTTTTAAAATTTTTCGCCCACATGTACTTTCCTCCTTCAATTACAGATTTAAATGACATATTTATCCTTTACGATTAATAAACTTGTATAAAGTCAGATTTGGACTTTTTACGAATCCATCATGATTACGGTACATAGGTCAGGTCTGCCTGCAAAGTAAATTCCAGCACGGTCCCGGTCGGAATGTGAACAGTATTTCCTGATGTCAGCAGTGATCCGGCTAGCCCGACTGCTGCGCCTCTTTTAGCACCCTTTGATCCGCCCCATAAGCCACCGACAACTGCGCCACCGGCTGCGGAACCGGCTGTTGACCCGGCTGTGTTTTCAGTAACCGCCTTGAGTCCGCTGCTTACGATGGGATGAGGTATATCATTTATCATGATGTCGGATAATTGAAGAAGAAGTTCTGATTTACCCGCCAGCCTTCCGCTCTGTTTTGCCTGGGTCAGCCTGCCATACAGCTTGCTTCCTTTTGGGGCGAGTACTTTTCCGTTAACCGCAAGGTTCATATCGAGCGTGACCGTGAACATATGCCCCACACCATGCTGTCTGGAGTCTATGGTGTTATCCATGCGAACAAGCATACGTGTTCCGGCGGGCACGATGATCGGCGCAGGCGCAGTAGATGTTTCCTGAATTTTCTCTGTCGTGCCGGTTTGATCTTCAGATGACGCAATACCGGCAAAAGAGAATACGATAAGAAGGCAAAAAGAGATGAGGCTTATTGAGCCGAGTTTGCATAATCTTTGTGTGTTCATGATTAAACTCCTTTTAGTTTTATCGGTTCTTTTTCTTTAGATTCATCAATTGGGTGCAATTGAGGTGAATGGCATTCAGAATTATTCTGTTCTGTATTTGTTCGCTCATCTGTTACTGCAAGAAATATCGTTGAGAGAGTGAATTTTATATGGACTAACGTAAACATCAATCAAAAATTTGTCAAACTTTCCGCATACAGGGGAGATAAATATATGTCAGCAAACAAACCAACATCAAATCTTCGGCAATCTCCTTCCTCAATTCCCGCAAGTCAACATGACCAACTTCCAGTAAATATGATTGAAAATATGCATGGTCTATAATTGTTGATTTATATTTTTTTGTCAATATTAACCCGGACTTTAAACAGTAACCCGGTTTTTGAAAATTTATTTAAGTTGATTGCTCATCCTTAATTAAGGATATATAATATCCAATATATTTAATTCATGATATTATTATGAAAAATTACAAAAAATCCACAGAAAAAAATATCGTTTGTCTAAAGTTCTACTTAAAAAAAGGCATAATGACATGAATAATAGAAAACAATCTGCAAAAGAGGTCCTTTCTATTGTTTTAATAGGTTTGTTTACAACGTCAGGATGCACGGGCCGGTTCTCGGTATTAACTTTGTCTGGTAGAAAGGAGTGACCTATTAAACGGGTAGTTAAAAATCGTCTGCTGCATCAATTGCTGAATCAATCGAATCAATCAGTCTTTTTCATCTTTCTTGCGGCATTCTTTTTTATCGGCGGTTGTGCCACCCTTTCAAGCCTTTCATTGGAAAAGAAGCATGCGATCGATATGATGGCTGCAAAAGCAGTGGCAGAGTTGATCAACCGGAATCCGGATCTCCAACCGGTATTTGACAACGCTGCCGGTTACATGGTTATTGATGCCAAGGTCACAAAAATCCCGGTGTTTGGATTCGGCCGCGGAAAGGGTGTGGTACTTAATAAAAATACCGGCAAGCGAACATACCTGAAAGTAACTCGGGCAGATATTGGCGGTGGTTTTGGAATCCGTGCGTTTAAAGTGATTGCCGTGACTGCGGATGAGAATATCGTGGCCGAGGCAGAAAAGGGCAAATTCCTTTTTAAAGCAGGCGCTGAAGCAGCGGCCGGCGATGCAAGCGCAGAAGGGGCAGCAGGTAACACGAGAGAGGGGGTTCAAATCTTTACACTGGCAGAGGGTGGCGCCTCAGTCACTTTTACTGTACATGTTATTTATCTGCAACCGTACCGTAACGTAGGCGATTAAAAAATTTCAAACGTTCATTTGAAAAATTAAAAGCATCCATTTAAAAAAATATAAACATGGATCAATGATACATAAACAAATAAGTCATACTGCAAATTGCCAAATGATAAAGCCTCAGCAGCTCTTTCGATTTCTGGTCATACAGACCATCATAATGATGATCGGTTTAACGGTTACCTCCCTTGCCAATAGCGGTCAAAACACGAAAGCCCCGAGTATTACAAAAGATGTAATGGATGATGAAGATAAAAAACTTACACCGCTTATCCTGCCATATGCGTTTTACACGGAATCCTTTGAGTTTATTGTCGGTGTCGGCGGGGGAGCTACCGGTTTTCAGGATGGACAGGCAGGTGTTTATGGAACGGTGTTCACGACAACAAATTCCACAACGGGTGCCTTTCTGCTCGGTACTGATACCCGGGTTCCTTTAGGTCGGCGATTGTTTGTTGACTCTATTATTACCTACGGATGGTATGCCGAGGTAAGGGATTATATCTCAGGCAACCCTGATTTTCCAGATGAAGAGGCGGGATCAAATGATTCAAGCCCGGAAAATTATGTTACGTCATCGGGATATGACAGTTGGGCAGAGTTTAACTTTAAGTACATCCTGCCTTGGGGAAATGCCGGCAGTTCAGGCATCAGTACTTATAAACTGGACCATGGACTTCTGGTATCCGGTGCAACGGGTGGCGAGTTCTGGAATCCGCTAAAAAGCGGAATATCGTTTATCGAATTTCAGCCCTTTTATCGATACCGTACGTTTGAGTTTCCTACAGATGTGTCATCAGGCAGCACCAATGGTTTTGAGTTCGGTTTTGTGCATGATAATCGGGACTATCCCCAGAATCCATCAACCGGGAGTATCCAAAGATTAAACGTAACAAGTGATTTTGGCTGGTTTGGCAGTGAATCGTGGACAGTGATAAAGGGAGGGGCGAGCAAGTATATCTCTTTGGGAGAGACTGAAAAATTTCGCCAACGTGTTATTGCCTTAAATCTGTGGGTCTCTGATAACATAAGTGAAGAAGTACAATATACAGATGAAGGGGAACGTCATTTGCATCGGGCACCGGCCTATCTGGGGTCCTCGCTGGGAGGTTTTTATCAGTTAAGAGGTTATCCCCAGTATCGCTTTAGTGACAAAGTCGCAATCTACTATGGGGCTGAATTCAGACTCATTCCGGACTGGAATCCCCTTGGTCGAATTAGTGTCCTTAAATTTTTTGATATCGACTGGATACAGCTTGTCGGGATTTTAGAAGCCGGTCGGGTTGACAGTCACTTATCAGCAGATTCCTTTTATAAGGATCTGCACTGGGATATTGGTTTGGGAATCAGAATTATGGCACGAAAAGTGGTTCTCCGAATTGACGGGGCGGCCTCAGATGAGGGCTTCTCCATGTGGGCCATGGCAGGGCAGGCTTTTTGATACCTATGCAATAAGCTGGAGACAGTTTTGTGATGACATTTTAAAAATTAACCAACATAATAAAATAGTTTAATAATCTTTTATCATTAATAGGTGTAATTTTCAGATTAAATATTGGAGAAAGCCTCATGATAGAACGAATCAAATGGACATCAATATTTCTGTTTTTATTTGTGCTTTTTTTCGCAAATGCCTGGGCTCAGGAAGAAGGTACTATCGACTGGCCAAGAGAGATAAAAATTAAACAGGGTGTTGTCATTATTTATCAGCCTCAGCCGGAAAAGTTTGAGGATAATCATCTTGAAGGTCGATTCGCAGTGTCCATTGAACTTAAAGACGCTGGTGAACCCATATTCGGTGCCGCCTGGTTTAAAGCCCGGCTGGAAACTGATCGGGATGAACGCATGGCCACGATTGCAGATTTATCAATCACCCGAGTCCGTCTCCCGGATGTGGATGAGGCGAGACATCAGGAGTTTGTCGATTTACTGGAAAAAGAGATCCCTAAATGGGATCTTCCCCTATCCATGGATCGTCTGATTGCCTCACTGGAACTTGCCGAGCAACGTGTGAAAGCAGCTGATACAATCAATACTGCGCCGCCGATTGTTCTGTTTATGGACGAGCCTGCTATATTGATTTCCATTGACGGAGAACCACGCCTCAAACAGGAGGAGGGGTCTGAGATTATGCGTGTTGTCAACACCCCGTATACCATTCTTTTAAACCCTTCAGAAAATAAATATTATCTTTATGCAGATGCGGATACCTGGTACGAGGCAGGTGATATCAAAGGAGAGTGGGCGATTGCAAAAAAAGTGCCTTCCGAAATTTCAAAAAAAGCCCCTAAAGAAGATCCTGATGCTGAACCCCAAGCTGATCCAGAAGAAGAAGTAAAGCCGGGTCCGCCACCTAAAATTATTGTGGCGACTGAGCCGACTGAGTTAATCTCCAGTACAGGCCCGGCGGAATATACACCCATCTCCGGCACAGACCTTCTGTATATGGGCAACTCTGACAGCGACATGCTGCTTCATATCAAAACCCAGACATATTATGTTCTGCTGGCAGGGAGATGGTATAAAAGTTTACAACTTCAAGGTCCCTGGGAATATGTCCCCGGGGATATGCTTCCACCGGATTTTGCCAAAATCCCGGAAGACTCGGAGATGAGTACGGTTTTATATTCAGTTCCGGGAACGAATGCGGCTAAAGATGCAATACTGGATGCACAGATACCACAAACAGCAAGTGTTGAAATAAAAAAAGCCAGCTTAACGGTTACATACGATGGCAAGCCCAAGTTTGAAGGTGTTAAAGGGACAACAATGGCCTATGCAGTAAACACGGAGACGCCTGTGATCCGGCTTAAGAAACGTTATTATGCCTGTGATCAGGCTGTCTGGTTTGATGCAGATAATGCAGAAGGGCCCTGGACGATTGCGACGTCAATCCCGGATGAGATCTATACCATACCGCCTGAATGTCCTGTTTATAATGTGATATTTGTGCGGATCTACGATTCCACACCCGAAGTGGTTTATGTGGGCTATACATCCGGATATACACATACCTATGTGTATCATGGTACTGTCGTTTACGGCACCGGGTATTATTATCCATACTGGTATGGAAGCTGGTATTATCCCCGTCCGGTAACCTATGGGTTTCACGTACGTTATAATCCGTGGATGGGCTGGGGGTTCGGCTGGAGTTACTGCAGCGGACCTTTCCGGTTCACCATCGGAGTGGGGGGATGGTATCGCGGCGGCTGGTGGGGGCCGGGGCGTTACCATGGCTATCGACACGGCTACAGACATGGCTACCGGCACGGATATCGACATGGCGCCCGCGCCGGGTACAGAGCAGGGAGTCTCGCATCCCATCGCCAGAACATGTATCGCAGTCAACGTAACCAGGCACGGGTGAAACCGGGATCTATGCCGGCTGATGATCGGGCAAGGGCCGGCGGTGTAAGCAATCGTGCAAATAATGTTTACACGGACAAGAATGGCAATGTCCATCGCAGGACAGACCAGGGATGGGAAAAACGTACCAAAGACGGATGGCAGTCTGATAAGGGGCAAACAAAGCCGGCTCAAAATATCCAGAGTAAGCCTGCTCAGAATGTTCAGAATAAGCCGGCTCAAACCCGGCAGCCGCAAACCCAGCAGAGGCAGACCGGTCAATCCGTTCAAAGGCCTTCTTCCGGCCAGTCTTCGAATACAAAGCAGTTAGAGCGAAGCCACCAGGCACGCCAGCGCGGCACACAAAATACGAACAGTTACAACTGGCAGACGGGCGGCAGCCGACATGGCGGTGGGGCTGTACGTAGCGGTGGTGGTGCACGTGGCGGTGGCCGCAGGTAGTGTTAATTTCTTCTGTGCCTGATTCGCCCATTGATTGAAAAAATGAACGAATAAAGACGGGGTCTGCTCTTGACTCATTGCAAGTTTTTTACAAGAGTCAGGAGCAGATATGCCCCGGTTTTTTAAATTTAAATAGTGCCCGATCGAAAACCGCCAATTTTCCCAATTTCTGCGTTGGGATCAAATTTTAATCCTCAAAAGACTCTATGTATTCCTGCGGTTAAAATTTTCGCCCGCCTTGAACTTGAAAAAATTTTCAGGTTTTCGTTCAGACACTAAATGGGTGCCCCCTAAGGTCGTAGTGAAGAACTTTGCTGCTTTTTCTTTTCTTGATCTTTTTGCCTGCATGGCAATAGTTTCAAGAAGTTCTTTCTGGTTTGCGGAAATCCAGGGGCCTTCACAATCAATGGCAATGTATGGTATTGTCCCTTCATTTGCCAGCGGCCGGATGATTGCCTGGGAGTTCATGGCCGGCTGGCAGTTAAAACATCCAAGGTTTATCAGGCCGTCATAAATATCTTCTTCAATGGAACATAAAAATCTTCCGGTTGTTACCGATGTCTCATTAAATCCGTTATGAGAAACATATTTTCGGCTTGATTCTATTATTTTACCAAAAGGAATTGGTTTGTCAAAAAGCAGGCCCGATTGTTTCATGATGTCATACAGTTTATTCTGTGTATCATTAACCATATTCATCCCGAGCCTGGCCATCCTGATTTTTAACTGGTCCTTCCGGTCTTTCAATCTTGGCGAACCAAAAAATTGTTTTTCAGGATCAACCACTCCGTGCTTAAACATGGTCCTTATGACATCTTCGGCAAGAATCCATGAAGTACCTTCGGCTGTGTCCACAACTTTTGGTATAATGCCCTGGTCTATGAAATATCGGGTTATGGGATAGTGAACATACGCCACGTTAAGTCCGCCAAAGATCAGAACTTTAGGCGTCTTTTCCACGGACGTTTCCACTTTAATTTCAGCCACATCTTTTGCCCAGATATCTAAAGCCGCCTCAATAGTGAATTGATTATTTTTTAAGGATTTGGCAAAGCAATCGAATGCTTCATAAAACAACTCCAAGGCACCGTTTCGATTCCCGGCAATACACTTTAATGTGTTTTCAGCCTCTTCAAACAGGTCCCCCAGCAGCATGCATTTTAATTCCTCAACTATCTCATCAAAAGAAAATCCCAGGTAATTGTTTTTCTGCGTTCTTTCAATACAGCAGATCACATTTTTTGCTTCAAGCCGCTTGGTAAATAATTCCGTTATCATCGGCCAGGCGCCGTTCTGACAGGGGCCTTCCTGATCAAGAAATAAATAAACAGCTATTTCGTCATCCGTCTTGTGGTTTTCAACGTCATGAATCACAGCGCCGGCATAGGAAATCATCGGGATGCATTCCCTTCCCGAACAAACCTTTTTGGACAATTGGAGGGTGTTGATATCCGGTCGGCCGAATGTTCTGAACTTGCGCCCCCTTTTTTCATAAATGGCCTTTAACATTTGTGATTCAAACCGGTTCTTTGGCCTGGCATTAATGAAAATCACCCTGGGATCATTGAAATCAACCCTGTTCCCATCGCTGTCAATGATATAACTCTCGTCCTCTGATATTCTCGCAGGTGAAAAATGATTTTTCCGATCCGGCTGATTATTCTGATCCGGCTGATTATTTTGATTCGGCATGCCTCCGGCCGGTTCAGGGCTGACGGATTTTTTGGCCTCGATGCTGCGATGCCGTTCTTCGATAATATCTAAAAACGCACCGACCCGCGTATCAAATCCCGCATGGGCCGTGTGAGAATCGATTTCCAGGTAACAGAAGGGAAGACCTTTCAGTTCCTGCCGGAATAGATGATAGGCAACGCTGTCAGGTCCACATGAAAAGCAGGAGACAAGACACATATACATGTTTGCGTTCTTTTTTGAATATTCAATCGCGCTGCTGATCTGCTGGGTAAAGTGCCAGACATCTCTTTTGTGAGAAGAAAAATTCAGTGCTGATATCATATCCGCCGGTATGACGTGATATCCACGGGTGATAATTTTTTGCGGAAGAGAGAGGTTTATTTCCAAAGGATAGAGGGTATACGACCGTCCCGCAACCACCACCGCCGGTTCACCGGAAATACGTTCCAGTTCTTTTTTTGAAAGTTCTCTATATTCGCGTTTAAATTGTTCATACCAGGCCAGGGCGTCTTCCGCGGCGGCTCTGACAAGTTTTTCTTCAAGCCCAAGCATTGGGGCCAGTTTTTCAATTTCAAGCAATGTCGCATGAATCAGGTCAGATGACAGCCCGATATGGGGTGAAAGGATTTTAGATTCAACGCCGTTAAACGCGGCATTTATAATTTCCGGGATGACTGTTGTTGAAGGACAGGTGTAACTGTGAAGGGTGTTATCAGCAATTTCCAGTTCCATGAGCCGCGGCAGAAAGATAAAATCTACCCCTTTATCCAGTAAGTCGGAAACAGCCGTGTGGACAATCTGACATGGATAGCATATTGAAGCACCTGTCCTGATATTCATATCCTTTCTGGGTTTTGATAAAACAGTTTCATACCCGAGTCCGGCAATCAGTTTCGCGTAAAAGGGATACAGCTCATAGGTTGACAACGCCATGGGAAGACCGATTGTGCCGCGTGGATTTAAAACAGGCTTCGGCTTAAAGTCATCAAACATCAGTTTGTTTCTTGCCTTGAGTAAATCACGTCCTTTTTCAGGCGCTTCATTTCGACGGGCCATTTCATATTTTGAGCACAAGCCGCCAAACGGCAATGTTTTTTCCCGAATGGATATTTTTTTGATTTCACAAAAATTTTCACATGCCTTACAATTAAATGTTCCTTTTACTGCCATATCTCCCACAGCAAGCGCGGTGAGATGATAGATTTTTTCAGCTGACCTGCCGTCTTCAAGGCGGTCTTTTGTCATCAGACCGGCGCCGACACACCCCATCAATTCCGGATACGGCGGAACAACTATTTTTCTTTGAATTCTTGCGGCCAGAGCTAAAGCAACCGACCGATTAAGCGCCACGCCTCCTTGAAAAAGTAGGGAATCGCGAAGATGCCTGGAACCGACAATCCGCGATATATAATTATCCGCAATTGAATAGACCAGACCACCGACAACATCTTCCTGATCTATGCCCTGCTGAAGCGCGTTTCTTAAATCCGTATTGATAAACGCGGCACATCTTTCCCCAAATGCGACCGGTCCCCGGCTTGTTTCGGCGATTTGGGTGATTTCTTTCATTAGGATACCCATGTCGACGGAGGCGGACTCTTCCAGAAAACTGCCGGTTCCTGCCGAACATCCTTCATTCATGGCATAGTCAATGGGAATACCGCCTAAAAAAGAAATAAATTTTGAGTCCTGGCCCCCGATTTCAAAAACAGTTCCGACTTCCGGCACTTCTGCGGCAGCCGCCCGGCCATGTGTTAAAATTTCATTAAAACTCATACAATTATCCAAATATACGGATACCACGTCCCTGCCGGACCCGGTGACCGCCGCCTGAATGATATGGATGGATTTATCTTCCACCTGTTTGATCAATTCATTGAGACAATTCTGAGTCGCCTGTACTGGATTGCCGAGGGTCCTCAAGTAACAGTCCGCATCCACTGAATCGTTTTCAATATTGATCAGCACGGCTTTGGTCGTGGTTGAACCGGCGTCAACACCCAGGATATACCTGCCGCCCTCGCGGACGGACCTGTCCTCTCGATTATTCCGGACCCGGTAATCCAAAAGGGATTCAGCGTTTGTTAAAGGCGTCAGGCGCTCAAATTCGGGTTTTGATTTTTTAAAATGTTTTTGCGATAAAACAAGGGGCTTTTCTTCGACAAGCTCTTCGGCAAACAAAGAGGCGCCATACGCCTCAAGATAAGCGCTTTCAGGCAATACCCGGATTTCCGAGTCAGGGAAAAAACCGGCCAGCATATCAATAAAATGTTTGTTTAAGGCAACACCGCCGGCAACAATGATTTTTTTTAAGGGCCATTGCGCGGATTCCACCATCTCGCTCACCCGGCGCGCGAGATCATGAATTAATGATCTCGCGATATCGTATCGCGTACACTCGCCCTTGTTCAGCTTATGGGTGCTGTCTGACTTACAATGAACCGAGCATCGCGTGGCCAGCCGGACTAAGTTTCCTTTGGTGCATTGTTCCAGTCCTTCTTCAAGGGTCATCCCCATCCGCTGGAACTGTTGAACAATGAATTCTCCGGTTCCGGCAGCGCATTTTGAGCTTGAGATTACATTTTTAATGATGCCGTTTTTCATCGTAAAAACGCGAAACGTTTCGCCCCCCAGGGAAAGCAGAATGTCCGGAGACAAATTAAGTGAAGTTAATGCTTTTTCCAGACATTCGGAAACTGACCGATACGGCAGATCCAGCAGCACATTTGCCGCCTGGCCGCAGGCAACAATCTTTGAATGACAATCGGAAAATTGAGCATCAATAATCTTGGCTATTGTTTTTTCCGGATTGCCGCCATGGTTAATATATTCAGCTGTTGTATCGCCATTATGATTCCTTCGAACCCATTTTACGGATACAGCGCCGATTTCAATTCCTTCATATGACACAGGTGAATAATCTATTTTCTTTGAAACATTATTCATTTGCCCCTCATTTGCCCTCATTTTGATTTGATATCTATGTTTTGCATAAACAGCCTTGAATCCTCTTGGGGTCGGAACTGCTCTTGACTTATTGCAAACTTTTACAAGTGTCAAGTGCAGATCCCTAAAGTCAGTTTTACTCCTCTTTACATTTTAATTTTCTTCCCATTTTTTTAAACTGATATAAATTTGAAAGTTAGCGGTTGACATATTTTTGCTATTAATGAATTTGCATAGAATCCATTTTTCAGTTTTGTTCGATTTTATAATCCAAGAAGCATGCCAATCCGGGGATATTCGTTACATGTTGATTTCTATGCATAAAAATAATTTTTAATTTTATTTTATGAAATGTAATCCAAAGAGATAACCATAATATGTACAGGCACTGTACAAATTATGCTTATCCCATAGGAGCATTCCTCGTGAGAAAACCGGACTATTGCTTTAACGATTTGTCACACTGAAGAGAAAAATGGGGTCAGTATGCTTTGACAACGGGAGTTGATATTTGATAAAAAAGGTTTATGGCACGACCGTGGCGAATAGAATATGACGGCGCACTTTATCATGTCCTGTCCCGGGGAAATAACCGGCAGGATATTGTTGTTTTCGATAAAGACCGGCATGTATTTATCGACACGTTAGGTCAGATGGCGGAACGATTTGATATAGATGTTTTTGCCTACGTTCTGATGAACAACCATACACATCCATAGAAATCCATTGCGGGCAGGTATTGTAAAATTGAGGAAAATAATATGGAGGTAACCGTGAAACAGATTCTTAAAATTGTGGTGGTGCTGACAACTTTGGTTTTAGTCGCTTGCGCGCATATAGGTCCCAAAACCATACCGGATGACCGCTTCAGTTATGGAACAGCGGTGGCAGAATCATGGAAGCAGCAAATGCTTCTTAATATTGTCAAGCTGCGTTATATGGATCTTGCGATTTTTATGGAGGTTGCTCAAATCGTCAGCGGATACACGCTCGAAACCGGTGTGAATATCGGTGGTAATTTTTCTGTCTCTGGAGGCGAAGATAATTTATCACTTGGCGGCCAGGGTCGGTTCACAGACCGCCCCACTATTACGTATATGCCCCTGACCGGCGACAAGTTTCTCCGGGGCCTGTTGACACCGATTCCGCCCCGGTCGGTTTTTTTCCTGCTGCAGTCGGGGTATGCGGCTGACTTTATCCTCGGGCTCACCCTGGAATCCTTTAACGGGCTGAGCAATCGGTCTACAGCTGCCGGACATTTGCGGGAAGCTGATCCCGACTTCTTCAGGGTTTTGGAACTTATTCGCGATATTCAGGCGTCAGGCGCCGTCGGGGTGAGGGTAGAACATGAAAAGGACGAACCGGAAACCACGGTGCTGTTCTTCCGGCGTGAAAATATTCCGGTCGAAGTGCAGCGGAAAATTGCCGAGGCAAAGCAATTATTGGGGTTGTCGCCGGGCCAGCAGCGCTACAAGCTGGTTTCTTCACCGATTCGCGGCAGTGAAGGAGAATTGAGCGTCAACTCCCGTTCAATCATTCAAATTCTGGCTGCTTTCGCGTCTTATGTTGACGTGCCGGAGGAGCATGTGCAGGAAGGACGCGCGGTCCCAAGCCTGGAAACGGGAGACAGCCCGGTGAAGGTATATAGCGGCAAAAACAAACCCGTTGATGCATTTGGCGCCGTGCAGTATCGCGGCTACTGGTTCTGGATCGATGACTGTGACTGGCGTTCAAAGCGGGCGATTTCCGTAATTATGTTTTTCTTTACGCTGGCGGAGACCGGCAGCGATAATCGTTTGCCGGTGTTAACGATTCCTGCCGGATGATAAGGAAAAAAATCAAGGCTGATAATCATATAAAGGAAATATCTTATGCAATTCATCAAAACCACAATCATCGGCGGCCTCTTCTTTATGCTCCCTGTCGTTGTCGTTGTGGTCGTTGTCGGCAAGGCTTTAAAAATCATGTTGTTGGTGGGTAAACCTCTGGGCACATTGATTCCGACAGAATCCATCGGGGGAATTGCCACGGCCAATGTGGTGGCTTTGCTGGCGGTTGCTCTCTGTTGTTTTATCGCCGGTGTCATTGCAAAAAGTGCATTGGCAAAGAAAGCGTACCTTTCTCTTGATACAGCGTTGCTTGCCATACCGGGATATGCCATTATCAAGGGATTCACTGAGAGCATGAACAACAGCGAAGAAGTTGCCCAGGGATTTCTGCCTGTTCTTGTCCGGTTCGACGACAGCGCACAAATCGGTTTTGAAGTTGAGCGCTCAGAAGCGGGGAACGTGGCTGTATATCTGCCTGGAGCCCCGAGCCCCTGGTCGGGGTCGGTTGCTTATTTTAAAGAGGACCGTGTGAAACGGCTTGATATAAGCGTTGCACAGGCAATCGGAATTTTCAGGAAGCTCGGACGTGGCTCTGTCCAAAGTATCGCGAGTTAATTTGAATGAAAGACTTAAAAAAAGGTGAAACATAAAAAAATGAAAGAGACTGTTATTGGAACCATAGCCTACAGGTCAATCAAAACGCTATTCGATATTTTGGCATTGATACCACCTGAAGTAGGTGAAAAGATCTCTTTAGTCCTCTCGAAAATTTGGTTTGCCCTGGATAAGAGGCGCAGAAATATTGCAATTGATAATATCGCACATGCGTTTGGCGACCAAATGACCTCTTATGAGATTAAACGCATGGCAAGAAAAACCTTTTTTTACACGGTAAACATGATTTTTGAAACACCCAGGGCGTATACCTGGAAACCCGGTGATCTTTCAAAACATTACACTGTAAGAGGGCTTTATCATTTATTGGCTGCGCAGATGAGAGGTAAGGGCGTTTTGTTGTTTTCCGGGCATATAGGCAACTGGGAGATATCTGTTCAGCTCAACAATATTTCCGGCCTGAAAGTCAACGGCATTTACAGAAAGCTTGATTTTCTACCTTTTGAGAGGTATTTTCATGAAAAAAGGGAGTCAACGGGAAGCCGGCTCTACCCCCTGAAAGGGGCGGCGAAGGCGATTTTTCGTGAGCTCCGTTTGGGGAACTGTATGGCGCTGCTCATAGACCAGAATGCCAAAAGGCACCAGGGCGTTTTTGTTGATTTTTTTGGAAGAAAGGCTTGTGCCAACAAGGGTCCTGCCCAGTTGGCCCTTGCAACGGGTGTGCCTGTGATTCCATACTTTTTTGTCCGTGAAAACGGCAAATATCACTTCGAGGTGTTGCCTGAGATTCCCATTGTTAAAACAGGTGATATGGAAAAGGATATTCTTGTAAACACCCAGAATTTTAACAGGGTTATTGAAGATATTATACGGCGATATCCAGATCAGTGGCTCTGGATTTATAACCGATGGAAAACCCAACCCCTGGTGGATTAAGAACAACACCCTCCAGAAAAAATGAACCGCCCCAGATTAAAGCTGGTGCAAACAGTGAGTTTAAGTTTAAAGCTTCCCGCCCAAAGCCTGTACCTTTTCTATCAAGTCCGCATCATTTTTTGCGGTTTTCCGGTCGATTTCAGCGCCGTATTGATGAAGGAGTTCGATGCTTCCGGCGCTGCCGTCGCTTTTGACGGAGACCTTTTTAACCGAAGTCTGTTTTAAGGACAGCAGGTTGAAATCCGTAAAATAAAATGATTTTTGTTAGCATCTTCTAACAGGGAATCTTTTTGATTAATCATAATCTAAGGCTAGGATTACGATTATGATTGAGATCTTCCAGGCCTTAAGTTTGATATAGAAATCCCCGGTCCATGGGGTAGGTCGTTGTATTCCCCTTTGAAAAAGTGATTTGATAGAGCCGCAATATAGCATTATCGGTTCTGAAACATTCCGCGCAGAAATTTAGATATGCTTTCCAGGTTCTGCAGAACCGTTCATTGAACTGATCGCAGTTGCAGCGATGGAGGGCTTCCCAGTTTTGTTCAAAATTTTTCGCCCAGGCATCCAGAGTCAGTGAATAATGGCGGCGGAGATTTTCAATGTCTAAAATTTCAAGGCCGTATTCCGCCATGATGTCGATGGTTTCACTGAGTCCCGGTAAATACCCCCCGGGAAATATATGTTTACGGATAAAAAATTCCGTGTCCATGGGCCGGTCATGGGCAATAAAGTGCAGCAGGCCAATCCCGCCCTCTTTCAGGCACCCGGCCATGGATCGGATCCAGTCTCGGAGCTGTCCTTTCCCGGCATGTTCAAAGACTCCGAGGGACGCATATTTGTCAAAGGTCCCCGTCACCTGACGAAAATCCTTTTCCTGGATGGAAATTTTATCTTCAAGTCCTTTTTCACGGGCTTTTTTCGCCAGCCATTGGTTCTGGTCAATGGTGGGGCTCACGTTTGTTCCAATCACACCGTATTTTTCGCAGGCATGAAATAAAAGGGCCCCCCAGCCGCCGCCCACGTCTATGAGTTTTTCACCAGGCTGTAACATCAGTTTCCGGCACACATGGTCCAGCTTGTTTTTTTGCGCGTCTGCAAGTGACCGGGTGCCTTTTTTCCAGTATGCACAGGTATAGGTCATGGAAGGATCCAGGTATTGCCAGAATATTTCATTTCCCCGATTATAATGATGGAGCGCGTTTTTGACCGCCCGGGATATTTTTCTGTTTCCGAAGCGCAGTTCATGCCAGAAATTCCGAAACCGGATGATCAGGTGCGGAATATGGGGCTGCCGTATTTTTTCAGACAGGGACGGTCCAGCTTCGGCATTTGCCTTAATCAAAAGTTTCAGGTCGCCTTCAATATCCACTGCCTGGCTGATATAGGATTCAAGCAGCCCCCATCCGTGATTGATGATGGAATTGAGCTGGGACCATCTGGATTTATAATGAATTTTCAGTTCCGGCGGATCGGATGAGTTGCGGTAAGTTGAGCCGTCAAAAAAAATAACCTCGATTGGAATCGAAGACCTGCCGATGGATGCGGCATAGATCCTTCGGAGTAACCAGGACATGGTTAGTTCCATTCTCATAAAGTTTTTATGAGTTAAGGTTGATAAAGAATCAATATTTAAATAAATATCGCAATATTTGAGAACTGTCAAGGCGTATGGCCTTCTCAAATCCGGTATTAAGAGCCCGGGCAGATCACCGGAATGAAAAGATAGATCGCCTTTTGAAGGTTTGTTCTATTATATAACATACCACCATCCTTGACATATGATCTGATTGGTGGCATAAATAGACGTCAAAAATGCGAATCCTTATCTGTAGAATTTACTTATGGGCCCTCTAAAACTGTTTTATCCGATAAAAACGCTTGACGGTAAGCTGCTCTTACCTGCCGGGAGTGAGCTGAGTGATGAATCTCTCAAGGATTTACTGGCGTCACACCACCCGGTCAGCCTGAAAACGTATCCCCTGATGGATCATGCTTCGGTCATGAAAGACCTTTTTGATATTCTTAACAGCGTGCCCTATAATATTATTTTTGCAGATTCCGATTGCCTTTCTGAAATTATTGATGTGATGAAAAGTATCCGGTTTGGTGCCCCTGTTCTGGATGTCCTTGATTTTTTCAAGCACCATGATTCTTCTACCTACCGGCATATGCTGACGATTTTTGCCTTGACGATATTGATTGCCAGGGACCTGGTGCCGAACTATCGAAAACGGGTGTCAGAGATCGCATACGGACCGACCCATGACTTTGGCAAGATATGTGTGCCGCTGGATATTTTAAAAAAGGAACATCCCCTCACACGGGATGAACTCAATTACCTGAAGCATCATGCAGTGGCCGGTTATGTTTTGCTGAGCTACTATTTCAGGGATCGCCGGAGTATTGCGGCAAAAGTAGCCAGGGATCATCACGAGAGAATGAACGGCCAGGGCTATCCCCGGGGGATAAATCAGCAGGATCTGATGATAGAGATCGTTGCGGTGTGTGACGTGTATGATGCGCTTATCTCAGCAAGACCTTACCGGCCGGTCTCTTATAATAACCGCACAGCTCTGGATGTTTTGACTTCAATGGCGGAGAAAGGGGAAGTCGGATGGCGGGTTGTTAAATCTCTGATTGCTCATAACCGAAGTTCAAAACCGCAACCCCCTGATACGGTTACGTCACGGGAAAAAAGAGGGACGCCGCCCCCGGATAACTTATACGGGAAGTTGTCTGACACTGATTAGCCGGATAATCACATCTTCATTCAACGGAGGAAAGATCATGACGGGAAAAAGGATTTTCTTGAAAATCAGAAAGCCCTGTTTAAGGATTGGAGCCGGCAGATAGACGAGTTAAAGCTCAAGGCCAAAAAAGCCCAGGTGGATGCCAGTGTGAAGTTTGGGATACAGCGATATAGTATGTTATGGAAGCGAGATATCGACTCCGAACATAGACTCGCCGGCTGGCCAGGGAATCCGTCAAATTTTTATGTAAGTGCACCTGTCCCCCCACCCGGACTTGCGGCGTTTGCCGGTGGAATATTTTGGCATTAGCGCCGGCGTCTTTTATTGCTGTTTTTTTATGAGGGCTGAAAGCTCTCCGGCAGTGACGTTATAAAATTTTTCAAGCCGTTCGATCTGGCCCTCTGTGGGAATTCGAATCCCTTTTTCAAGCTCGCTGTATCGTGAATGGGGAATTGCAACAGCATGACCGACTTCTTTGGTGCTCAGGTTCTTTTCGGTTCTCAGACTCAAAATCTTTTCACCAAATTTATTCATCACAGCTTCTCCTCGCATCATCTAAACAGTCATTGGATTTGATGGCGGCATCGATATAAGGCCAAATGATTTTTTCGACGCCTGTTATTTTAAACGGTAATTCTGATATGGCAAGCTCTTTTTGTATTGCCGGAGCCCAGTCATAATTTATTTTTGGATGATTGAAATCAGGTGATATGGGTTTGTTTATTGCCGTTGACGCCGGGTTTTGCTAATGTCTGTTATTATTGTGAGGCTGCGGCAAATGAAATGTCCATCAAGTTATTAATAACCAGCCTGCAAATCAAAAATATCAAAACGAGAAATAGCTTATAAAAATGAGAATTAAAGAATTTTTTAAGATCGATTTTATCGGAATTGGTGCTGCCAAAGCCGGTACTACGTGGCTGGCGGACAATCTGCGGAATCATCCGCAGATATTCATTCCGGAAAAAAAAGAATTAATTTATTTTAATAAAACAATGCAATTTGGTCGTGATATTCATAATTACCGATATGAAAAACCTGTCAGCTGGTATCATGCTTTTTTTGAAAATGCCCAACCCGATCAAATCAAAGGTGAAATTTCTCCTCATTATTTTACATCATCGGAAGCGGTAAAAAAAATATATCAGTATAATCCGGATATAAAGCTGCTTGTCACGTTGCGAAATCCTGTAGAAGTCGCTTTTTCAAGCTATTTTTTTGGTATCCAAATCGGAGAAATAAAACCGGTTCCATTTGAGATCGCGATAAAAAAATATGATAGAATTTTAAACTCAGGATTTTATTTTAAATTTTTAAAAAGATATTTTGAGCGGTTTCCGTCAAAGAACATTAAAATACTGTTGTTTGACGTTGTGAAGGAAAAACCGGAGGTGCTGTATAAAGATGTTCTGGATTTTTTAGGTCTCAACGAATATTACCCTGATTCGCTCAGGACATCGTCGAACAAAACAAAACAAAATAAGAATCAATTTCTCAATTACTTTATTACCTTTTCCAGAAACTTTATTCACAAACACAACCTGCATTTTCTGATACCAATGTTAAGATACAGCGGCATCTCGCCTGTGGCTGAATATATCCGGGATCATTTAAATGTTGTTTCAAAAGGTAAAGGTGCCCGCCAGTCCCTTGATGATGATTCAGTCAGAATGCTGCAGGATTATTATTTACAGGATATTAATCAGCTGGAAAAACTCATTGATATGGACTTATCTCATTGGAAAGCATGATGATGGTTTATTGTCAGTCCCATGAAATCGGTAAATCCGGATAATGTTTCCAGCCATTTTCCGGGTTAATGGAAACATGTGCAAGTCTCCCTTTTAGGAAATGTGTGCCGAAATCGCATTTTAGCCCCAATCTATTATACCTGTGCAGTCCGGCAAACATGTGCAAGTCCCTGTTAAAATCCCATTGACCGGAAAAAATCGGTACACCATGGGGTGTCTTTATATTCCAGCTCAACAGGTGGGATATTGTTGCAGGAACATCCGCAAGCTGGGTCAGTTTGTCTGAGACCTCAAACGCCTTGTCTTCACCCGAACCAGGCGGTTTAATTAATAATAGCGCATGGGAACGGTGTAAAAACCGAAATGGCGTATAATTGATTTTATTTTTTAGGATTTCAAATATTGATTTGGGGATATCCGCCGTGTACGGGTAATCAAACTCTACGTCGCTCCATCCGTGGTCGGCGTGAAAAACAATCAGAGAATTTTTAAACCTGTCTATCCGTTTTAACTCATTAATCAATAATATCATCAGGTTCATTGAACAATACACCTGTTCCATATAACTGCTGTCTGAAGCGGTGAAGGATCGTGTCCAGTTGAACGGTGAATGGGGCAGCATAATATGCGCAAAGTTGTATTGGCCTGATGCAGGCACATCTTGTTCATTGTTAATAAACTCCAGCATTAATGGAAGAGAAAGAACAAAGTCAGATAAGAAAAATCTGTCCATCGGAAAAGACGGATAGCCATTATTATTTTTTAACCAGATATTAAAGGGTTTGATGAACTTTGAAAGAGCCAGTCGTGTTCCCTTTCCAATGCGTTCTGTGAGTTGATATTTTACAATATGGTCGTACCGCTTGAGGGCTTTAGATGTGTGGGATGTTGCCGGTTTATAATGGTTCAGCTGGTCAATATTAAGTTTCAGTAAAGAGGTATTGTTAAATATGAAATTTCTGTTGTCCGTATATTGATTCAGTTCATACCCGTGTTTTTTCAGTTGTGAAAATATTCCCGGGTTATCCTGAATATCTATCCAGTGTTTAAAAGGGCCTTTTTCATAAAAACTGCCGGATCGTGAACTCGGAAAAGAAGCAAACGTGTCATCATAGTTTGCCCTGTTTTTTTCAAAAAACGTAAACCCGTTAAAGGCATTTATCGCATTTAAGGTTTTTAAGGCATTCAAAAATACGAGGCTGTGGAATCCGTCAAAAAGTATATGATAAATATTTGGTTTAATCTGATTTTCTTCTGTTGAATTATTTTGCATTCTATGAAATTAGTTGTTGCTGCTCGTTCAAGGTATTTTGAAGGTAGATCAGTGTAACATACGTTAAAATATAACAATTTGTTTTTTTGATAAATATATGGCAAAAAATGAACTGTAAGTCAAGCCGGTCAAGTTGATGGAGTTTTATTGTCCGTGGTTTAATGATAGTTTGAATATTGTTCATCGAGAATTGGATGTATGCCTGGCTCAATTTTGCTCTGATATTTTTTCGAGAAGGCAAGGAACAGGATAATGGAAAAAATTAAAACAAACGTGCAGCTTATATTCTCAATCAGCATCATCTGTCTGGCGCTGGCAATCGGATATTTTGCTTTTGAAGTCCATCAGTTTCTCAAGGAGTTTCCCCAAATATTGGTGCAGTTGGAAAAGACATCTGTAGAAATATCCCCGGTGATCGAAGGGATTGCGGAAACCAGCAGAAACATCCGGCCGATCGCTGAAGAGCTCGGCCATGTGGCGGAAGTCATGCCGGGTGTTCTGGAGGAAGTCAAGGCCACCCGTGAAGCCCTGCCGGATATATTAAGTCAGACGGCTATCATCACAGAACAGATAAACAAAACAACTCAGTTACTGCCGGATGTTCTGGAAGAAGTTCGACAAACCAGGGCGGTTATTCCGGAGGTTATAGAAGAGATCCGGATGACCCGGGAAGTGATTTCCGAAGTGACTGAAAAGGTTCATCGCGTTCAGGAACAGATTCCACTGATTATCGCAGAATCGGAAAATATCAGAAAAGATCTTCCCATGGCCATGGAAAGCATAGATAAGGCTTCTGAATCAGTTCAGTCGTTTACCGCTGAGATGGGTGAAATTCGGCCCATGATTCCGGAGATTCTTAAAGAGGTCAAACAAACAAGAGAATCGATTCCTGAAATACTGGATCAGGCGGAACGGATCACCACTCATGGGCAAGAGTTCGGGGCTGATGCGGGCAAGGGAGTTGTCACAGGGCTTATCAGCATGTTTAACCCGATAATTATTTCCAAACAACTGAAAGAGTTGGTTCTTCCGGGCAAGGACATACAGGGGTTGACTGCGGGAGATATTGAACTGATCCGGGAAACAACACTTAAAATCGTTGAAACCGGAGGTGTTGGCACAAGTTTAAAATGGAAAAATCCCGAATCCCGGAATGCTGGTAAACTTTCAATATTAAGAGAGTTCACCGAGGATTCTTTTGATTGTAAAGAGGTTAAAACGGAACTCTGGATTGATAATGACAAGAGCCATGACTTTAATGTGGTTTTTTGCCGTCAGGAAGACGGTTCGTGGATTAAAAAGGGAAAACCGGTTTCCAGTCAATCACGGCAATAAGAAAAGCCAGCAGATGCAATCGTTTTCCGGATGCCGTGTAAAACAACAACTCTTTGCAATACCGGGTATATGAGAATAGATGAAAAATAAAGTTTTATTGTTGCATCACAGATTGACTTTGATAAACTAATATTGCTTTAATATTTAATCTCCAGAAATTCAGGAGGGCTTTCATGCTTGGTCAGTTTAATAAAAGATCCGGGGCAGACAGGCGATCCGGCAATGACCGCCGGATAGATTACTCCCGCTCATTTTTTTGCAAACCATTTGAGCAGCGGGCGGGGTTTGACCGCCGGGAAAATGAAGAACTGCGTTTCGGTTGGGTGCGTGTCTCCAAACACAGCAGTGCTTATCTGGGCTTTCCAGTAAAAGACCTGCACTGAACTTTATCAATAAATACGTGGTCCGCCCGGCCGAAAAAAAGCGTATGAAAAATGTGTTTTGTCCTGAAGGTAAACCTACCGAAATATCACTGTAATGATATCTCAAGTTTTTCAGGATAGAGATTTGTTCAGTGCAACAAATTCTAAAACAGACGCCTGAAAAATAGTTTTGTCAAAATTGCTATTGACTTCGGGTTTTTGGGCTGCTACTTTGTGGTATAAATTAATTTTGGAGCATATTACTAAAATGAACGATCAATTCAACACACACACCGGTTTCATGATGTCCATGATGCACACCCGAGGTGCACCCATGGATTGATCGTTATCATATTCAATCAACAGCAAAGCCGTGGGTCTTTAATGAAGATTCACGGCTTTTTTTATTTAAATAACAAATTTTACGTAAATGAAACTGCCGGATATGATGAAGACAATAAAACGAACAGAAATCAAAACCATCGACTGGATTAAGTTATGGATAATGCCGGGGCTCCGAAATGGAGCCGGGTTTAGTAAAGCAAAGCTTAATATTATAACAATTGATTAATGATTTTAAAAAAGAGGAATATCCATGACTAAAACCATTGAAGAAATTAACGCAAAAATTCGGTCCGGAAAGGCGGTGGTGCTGACCGCCGAGGAAATCATCGATGTAGTCCGGGAAAAAGGGGTCAAGCAGACTGCCGAAGAAGTTGATGTAGTGACCACCGGCACATTCAGCCCCATGTGTTCATCCGGGGCTTTTTTTAATATCAAACAGCTTAAGGAAAAAATTAAAATCGGCGGCGGATTTGCCACCTTAAACGGCGTGGCGGCGTATGCCGGTCTGGCCGCGGCAGATATCTATTTGGGGGTCACTGCGTTGCCGGACGGTGATCCGCGCAACAGTAACGGCCGTCCCGGAAAATTTCGGTACGGGGGTGCCCATGTAATTGAAGATCTGGTATCTGGAAAAAAAGTGACGCTCAAGGCCGGCGGGCACGGTACGGACTGCTATCCGCTCAAGGAGCGCGAGCAGTTGATCGGCTTTGACGACATGAATGACGCCTTTTTGTTCAATCCGAGAAACTGTTATCAGAACTATAATGTTGCGGTGAACCTTTCGGATAAACCGATTTATACGTATATGGGAAAACTCAAACCCAAACTCGGGAACGCCAATTACTGCAGCGCCGGCCAGTTGTCGCCCCTTTTTAATGATCCGTATTACCGGACCATCGGCATCGGCACCCGGGTGTTTTTCTGCGGTGCCCAGGGGTATGTCGCCTGGCACGGCACCCAGCACAATCCGGCTGTAAAACGCCTGGAAAACGGGACCCCGGAAACCCCGGCCGGAACCGTGGCCCTGATCGGGGATTTAAAGCAGATGAACCCTAAGTGGCTCAAGGCGGTATCTTTTACCGGTTATGGCGTGACGCTGAGTGTCGCAGTCGGGGTTCCGATCCCGATTATTGACGAGGAAATGGTCCGCTATGTATCTGTTCCAGATGATGCGCTCACAGCGCCGGTGGTGGATTACAGCACATTTTATCCTACCGGCGAGGGAGAGGGGCGCCTTTGCGATGTCACATACGCGGAACTAAAATCCGGAAGCATTACCGTCAAGGGAAAAAAGGTTCCGACCGGATCATTTTCCAGTTATGCCAGGGCCCGGGAGGTTGCCGGCCACCTGAAGGATCTGATTCAAAAAGGGAATTTTTTATTAACTCAGGCCCAGGCCCCGCTTCCGGGCGCAAGCCCGCATTCTCACGAAAAATTTATTTAGAGCGGCTTATAAAGGATGTGTTTTAATACAAGTAGTTATGATCGTATAAAGCTGCATTGAAAAATTCACTGTTTGTATTGATACGAAATATTAAATAAATTTTTCGCCCTTCGGGCAAGCCTGATTCGTCCATCTGCTGCGTTATAAGCGGTTCGCGGTAAACTACACAGCGTCACCCCTTATGCCTTACATATGAACGAATCAGGCTTGTGAGAAAAACGGGCTATCCAATACAAGGGGGTAATCAAATGAAACAAATGAAAAAAGTTTTGAATTTTTCTGAAAATATTGCGGAAGAACCGATTATTTATCATCTGATTGCGGATTACGGGGTCCGGGTGAATATTTTGCGCGCCAGTATCGACCCCGGAAAACATGGCCGGATGTTTGTGGAGCTTGCCGGTGAAGACAGCCAGTTGTCACGCGGACTCAATTATCTTGAACGGACCGGTGTGCAGGTGGAGCCGCTGGCGCAGGAAATTCAGCATTTAACCGACCGTTGCACCAGCTGCACATCATGTGTGCCGCATTGCCCGACACAGGCTTTGGATGTGGACAGGCAGTCCTGGGAAGTCTCCTTTAACCCGGAAAAGTGTATTGTCTGTCTCTCTTGTCTGGATGTGTGTATCTACAAGGCAATGACTTTAACAGGATCTTGAAAAACTATTGCGCTTGGCCATGCGGCGTTAAAATTCGGCTCAAAATGCTCATTTATAATACATAAACTCCACTTTTTCGCCGAATTTTGCCTTGCCTTTCCTGCGCTCATGACGTTTTTCAACACCCTGTAAAAAAGATTTTTCTGTCTGATCTGCTAAATGCTGCAGCCGGAATCAAGGGCTGCGGCATTTCTTTTTTCATTGCCATCTGAATCTGATTTTTTACGGGTTTATCAAGTTTGGCTGTACTGAAACAGTGCGCATTGTGTTGATGGTAATTATTTGATATAAAGAATAAAATCTAAATAAATTGGGGGGATTTATATGCCATTTATCAAAACTATTCCTCCGGGAAAAACCACCGGAGAGACGGCAGAAGTTTACCGGCACATGGGCAAAATGAGTGGTATCAGCCGGATCTCCAGGATCGTTCAGGTGTTCAGCGTCGCTTAAAGTTCATCATAGAAGAAAAAATTTGATTGGAATTCAACTGAACTTACTGCCCGGTGTTCTCGAATTCTGATCGTTTGTTTTGTATATTTTTCTGCAAATCCTTTAACGCATCAACAAACGCCTCATTGGCCAGTTCCTGTTCATAAATGGTTTTCCCGCCGTACATATCTTCGGAAAGCCCGGTGCCTTTTACCTCTATGGGTGTGGGTTGATTGGCAGATGTAAATGAAGTAGAGATAGTGACTCTCAGTTCGTGGCCAAAGGAGCGGTCCGAATCAAAAGTGACTTTTTCAAATTTTGGAACCGCCAGAAAATCATATTTGTCATTCAAATCTGCTGGTGTGTAACTGAAATCTGCGCTGCCAAAAGTATCATTAAATAATGCCGGTAAGAATTGTGTAACCGGCTCATTAAACTTAAAGGAAAGTGATTTTATAACCGCCGCATGGTCGCTTTGATAATGCAGAAAATTTTCAGGAATGTACACCAGGACACGGGCGCTGATTTTTTCAATATCCTGTTGGCTGTCAGATTTAACATGGTGACTGCATCCGGTGATTAACAGTATCAGATTTATCAGAATAACGATTTTTTTCATAACCCTTATCTCCTTGTGCTTTCCGTTGGGGGATTCAGCGGCAAAAATTAATGAATCTGATCGGAGCGCCCGGGGGTATCAGTTAATCAACAGTGAATTGTTGCTCGCTTTAGAGGGTTCTCGCCGTGAGCGGGCACGGTCAAATGATTTTGGCGTTGACACCTTTTCTTCTTCCTGTCATAATTTTTCAATAAAAACAACATATAATCGGGCCTTCTTTAAATACGCAGAGAACTTTGAGATGTTAAAAAAGGTTATCGCGATCACTGTTTGTGTCTTTCTGTTGACCTTTTTTCCTACATTTTCTTATTCAGAAACAGAAACGAAAACAGAAGATTTCCTGGGCATTTTGATAAATTCATTAAAAGAGTTGGATGAAAAAACGTCCGACAGTTAATCTTGAGTTTGATATGCAAACCAGGCCTCGCTTTAACCGGGTCAGGAGAAAAACATGAAGCATCGGGCAGTCATTTTTTTACTGGTAATATTTTTGATAATTAGCGCTAATCACGTGTTGGCTGAGTCCGGCGGACAGCAGGGGCATCCGGTTAAATCCGATCAGAGTTTACTTTATTCATTGTCTGATTCGGATGAAGTCATCGGCAGCTGGTCTTTTGTTTATTTTAAAGAATACCGGTCGCTGGCAGAAAAAAATCCACCGCCGCCAAAGTATGATATTCTCGAGTTCGGCAAACCGGATTCCATAAGATTGATTTCAAATATTTATGATACGGATACGGCAGGCAGATATTCAGTTTCCGGTGACACGATTTCCCTTCACCTTGATTCGCTGAATAGCGAAAATCCCATGATACACAATCTCAGGTGTTCATTGGCCAATAAAGGAAAGGCGATGATCCTTGAAGCAGATGGTATTGAGATGGTGTATTTCCGTTCTTATCGGATGCTGAAAAATGATATTTCCGGAAAATGGGTTACAGAAAACAAAGATGAAAAAAAAGGCATGGTTTTGAAAATAGACGGATCCTGCACGATTGAGCCCGGTGTAGTATCCGGATACTACCGGCTTTGGCCCTCACGTCATGGCAGCACGATAACCGCTTCACTTCGCGACCCAGGATTCGGATATATCATATTCATGTGGAAGTATGAAATAAAGGGAAAAAATTTGATCCTGACAGAGATTGACAAAAATGGACAATTAATTGAACCGGCCGTCGCATGGAAGAAAGAACAGTGATAATTTCTGGCTTCGCAAAAAGCCTAACGTCTATTTCATCTATTGGGTTGTACGGCATTCTTCGTCTACATTTTCCCACTGGGGGAGTAGGCTAACTACGCCTTATTCCAAAGAATTTGTGCGCGCTTGACCCTTTTGAATTAAATTTTTGTTCATTGTTTGCCGTATTTCAGTGTGAGAAATATCCATGGAGGAGTTAATGAAAAATGTACGATCGATAAAAACCAGCACCCGGGTTTGCGCGATTATCGGCAATCCGGTTAAACACAGTCTTTCTCCGGCAATTCACAATGCCGCGTTTGCGGAACTGGACCTGGATTTTGTTTATGTGGCGTTCCGGGTTGAGGATGTAAAACATGCGCTGGCCGGAATGCGGGCATTGGAAAATTTTCGCGGCATGAGTGTTACGATTCCCCACAAGATGGAGGCCATGAAGCATGTGGATGCCATCGAAGATGTCGACCGCCGCATCGGCTCCATTAATACCATTATTAATGATAACGGAAAACTCCTGGGGCTGGGTACGGACGGACCGGGTGCATTAAAGGCACTGAAGGATGCGGGAGTGGAAATTAGCGGTAAAAATGTATTAATGCTGGGGGCCGGGGGGGCGGCCCGGGCCGTCGCATTTACCCTGGCAAGCAATGGGGGACCGGCGGTAATTGAAATTTTAGATATCAATGAAACAATACTTCAGGAATTGACAGCCGATTTAACGCCCAGCACCCAAGCGGTTATTAAATCAAATAAAATGACGGATAACGCCCTTGCCAAAGCCATGGCAGCAGCAGATATAGTGATTCACTGCACCCCCATCGGCATGCATCCCAAAGAAGGGATCTCTCTGGTTCCGGTTGAGTTGTTCCGTCCGGGTCAGGTTATTTTTGATATCGTGTATACGCCCCTGGAAACAAAACTGCTGGCAGATGCCAGGTCCAAAGGACTTCAGGTGATTTCCGGGGTTGAAATGTTTATTAATCAGGCGGTTCTGCAGTTTGAACGGTTCACCGGCGTTGACGCGCCGGTTGAGGTGATGAGAAAGGTCGTAATGGAGCAATTAAAACCATGAATATTGTTTTAATTGGATACCGGGGAACGGGAAAAAGCGAGGTGGGGGCGATTCTTGCCGATCGGCTGAAAATGGCCTGTGTCGGCATGGATGCGGAGATTGTTCGACGGGCCGGTATGTCAATTCCTGAAATTGTTGAAAAATTCGGCTGGACGCGGTTCCGCGATATGGAATCCGCGGTGGTTCGGGATTTGTCAGTGCAGGATAACCTTATTATCGATACCGGCGGCGGCGTGATTGAACGCCCTGAAAATATCCTTGCGCTTCAAAAAAGTGCCGTCATCTTCTGGTTAAAGGCTTCCGTAGAAGTCATTGTGTCGCGTATTGAAGACGGCACCCAGCGGCCGGCCCTGACCGACGGCAAAACATTCACCGAAGAAGTGGCGGAAGTCCTTGAACAGCGGATTTCAAAATACGAAAATGCCGCGCTATATGAAATTGATACGGACCGGTTAACGCCGGTGCAGGTTGCTGACCGAGTCATTGGGCTCTGGAAGAACGATTGTTAAAATAATCTTTAAGTTTTCAGTTAAGTATTTAAAAGACGAAGGAAAACATCATGTCTCAATTTTGGAGAATGCCCGGATTGATCCGGTTGCTGATTATTTCTGCTACGGTCCTTCTGGCCGGATGTTCAGGGATCAAATACAACCTGTATGAAAAGGCAATGAATCATGAACTAAAGAAAGCCGGGCTTTGCTTAAAAACCATTGAGGTTGCCGGGAAGACGATCAGTTTGTTGGAAAGTGAACGGAGTGAAAATAAGCCGAGCATCATATTGATTCATGGGTTTGCCGCAAACAAGGAAAATTGGGTCCGGTTTAGCGCTTATTTAACGGATGCCTATCATGTGGTGGCCATGGATTTGCCCGGGCACGGGGAAAGCGTGAAGGATTTTAACCTGCAATACACCTATAGTGACCAGGTGGTTTATGTGAATGAAATTTTGACCCGGTTGAATATCAAAAAATTTCATATGGCCGGCAACTCCATGGGTGGGGCTATTTCCGCACTGTATGCCGTTGCATATCCGGAACAGGTACAGTCACTCTTTTTAATCGATCCGGCTGGGATATTTGTTTACGATTGTGAGCTCACCCGGCTTCTTGAGAAAGGGGAAAATCCTTTAATCGTTAGTTGCGATGATGATTTTTATAAATTAATTGATTTTGCGTTGGAAAAAAAACCATTTATTCCCTGGCCGATAGCCGGTGTAATGGCAGAAAAAGCGGTCGCAAATGAAGCCATTAATAAAAAGATTTTTAAAGATTTTCACAAAATACCCACTGATGCGTTTATTGATGCGATTGAAAAGATCAAAGTGCCGACATTAATCCTGTGGGGGGAGGAAGACCGTATTATTCACGTGAACAATGCGTCAGTTTTTGCAGAGCAGATACCGAATTCTCAAACGGTGATCCTGGCGGGGGTGGGACACGCCCCTATGATTGAAGTGCCTGAAGAATCAGCAATAATTTACATGGATTTTATCGATTCCCTGTAGCTCCCGGTAAAACAGGATCGTTTTCAGAAAGGCCGTAATGTGAACTGAGAAAAGGGCATTTGATGATGAAAAAGGAAATTTACAGGCTAAATGAGTCAGAAAAATCATCGCGCATAGGGTATCTGAACCTGCTGGGAATCGTTGTGGCTGCAACAGTTATCGCATCTGTAGTTTCCGTCTGGGTGATGCAAAAGTATATGTTTCCGGACGAATTTGAGCCGGTAATGCTGACCGTAAAGGAAGAGAAAACCCTTGATACAAAAATTGAACGGCTGGAAAGCATAACGGATAAACGTCAGTCGTCGGGGTCCGGAGAAGTTCCGCTGGAACCCGAACGTTATCATGAAGACCTGGTCGTGAGAAGGATTGTCTTTAGCGAAAAAGAACTCAATGCGCTGCTGGCAAAAAATACGGATCTTGCAGAAAAACTTGCTATTGATCTTTCCAACGGCATGGCCAGCGCCAAACTGCTGCTGCCTCTGGATGAGGAATTTCCTGTTTTGGGCGGCAGGACACTTAAAGTAACAGCCGGTCTTGGAATTGATTATTTAAACGGAAAACCGGTGATTATGATAAAAGGCATCAGTATCTGGGGTGTTCCCATTCCGAATGCCTGGATGGGGAATATGAAAAATGTGGATCTGGTAAAAGAATTTGGCGCAGAAAAAGGCTTTTGGAAATCATTTGCCGACGGCATCGACAAGATCGAAATCAAAGAAAAAAGCCTGTTGATCAGTCTTCGGGAATGAGCGGTAAAAATGGTGGTTTTTTCAGATTTTAACGGGATATGTTTTTAAAAATTACAGCCGCCGGACCGACAGCTGGGCATGGGGACGGTTTTTCTGAATTGCTCTTGATGTTCAAATGAAAACAAGCTGTTTTGTGTGTCGGTGCAATCTAGTGCACGGGAACAGGTATTCATATTTTTAAGATCGTCTATGAAGGGCGTAATATTCACAGGCTTCCTTAAAAGTGGATCAGGGCCGAAGCGTTCGTAAAAAACGTATGCTGTTGACAAAACCGGGTGGGCCGTTAAGCGGGGATTGATGCCTATAAAAAATATACTTGTTTAATTCAAGCACTTAAATTTTTCGTAGATGGGAGAAAAAAAATTTAGCGGGCCAAAAATTTAGCGGTACATATTTTACTCTGAATTTTTTCTATATATTCAGGGTAATTATAGCTGGCCCTGCAAGCCGAAGTATTTAAATCTATATTTCTTAAGTATTGACATAGTTAGGCTTTTCCAGGTCCCCATGACCTGTGCTACAGGCGGGAATAGTAAGGGCGGTCTTCTCTTGTGTTGGTGTTTGTTTAGGTTATTATTCAATTATATTAAAAAGTTAAATAAAAGATACTTGACTTGGCAAACGAGTAATGTTCTATTTTGTAGGAATTCTTATTTTTTGAAATCAGCAACCGGGAACCCCTCCTGATGCAGGAATTTGAAAATTATCCAGATATATTGAAGGATGTATTTGAAGCGAATCAGTATGAGAATATTGTTGATTCTAATTTTTTAAACGCCTATATCCCTCAGAATTTTCCAATCCCCAGGATAGATGATCCCCGCAAAGCCCTGGCCGCAAATGATGGTATACGAAGGCATCCCGCGTATGTAAAATCTTCTGAAATAAACCAGATTTTCAATTATATCGGTTTTATCAAAAGATTTAACAACAGGGAATATGCAAAGTATCTCCCCCTGCTGTTTCAGGAGTTAAAGCGTTTTATCCAGGTAATTGAAGAGATCATTTATGCCCCGTCGATTTCTATCTCTGAAGATATTTATGTTGAACTGGACACCGGTCTGCAGAATTTTTTTGATGCCTATCACTCACGGTCATGCGACAAGGACAGCTGGGTGGAAGAAATATGGAAGAATCAGAAGCTTTTTCTTGAACAAATCGATATGTTTTTGAAAACGCTGAGAATCAATGGCCAGGTATTTGATCTAAAATCAGATCCCTTACATGAAGCCATCGTCGAATTTTGTAAAAACTACTTCCATGATATCAGAAAAGATCCGCCGGGGGAAACGGATATTAATTTTGTGGCAAATTGCTGTTCTAAGGCAGCCATTGATAATAAGCCCAAAACCATCTGGTCCGGCGACAAGCATATTACGCGAATTTTAAAAGCACTGTATCGTCATTCAAATCTCACCAAAGAGTTCCCCCAGATTTACCTTCGCTCCAACTATCTCCCCCTTTATTTTACCCAGATATTTCCCAATTAAAATTTTTAAAGCGCATTGACTCTCACTTGTTTCGGAAAGACTGTTATAGTTTTGTCGTGGTATAAAAATTGATATTCTAAGGACAAGGTGGTAAGAAGGTTATTGAGCGAATGATGATAAATTTTTATCATCATTCGCAAAACCGGAAATTCCGTTTAGATACTAAACAGGTATTTGTTGGCGCTGGTCATCGGGAGTTATAAAAAATCAACAAAAGTAAAACCACTAACGATAAAGGGTTACCCATGGAAAAGGAGCTTCTGTTTATTACGGTTATTGGTGAAGATAAAAAAGGGATTGTCGCCAAGATATCGAATTTTTTATATAAAAAAGATATTAATATCGAGGATATTAATCAACGGATCATGGGGGACGGTTATTTCGTTATGACAATGCTGGTGGATATCAAAAAATCGACAATTCCCATGGAAAAAATCACCTGGGAACTTGAAAAAATCGGCAAATCCCTTGAACTCAGAGTTCAGCTTCAGCATGAAAATATTTTTAAAATGATGCACAGAGTATAAAAATGACCATATCCGTAGAAGAAGTATATGAGACCGCGAGCATGATCCTGTATCAGAATCTTGATATCAGGACCACCACACTGGGTATTAACCTGAAAGACTGTATTGACTCGGACTTTAAAGTGTTTAAGAAAAATGTCTATGGCAAGGTCTATTCCAATGCGATCAAGCTTGTGGAGAATGCCCGGGCACTTGAGATGAAATATGGCATCCCGATTGCCAATAAACGCATTTCCATCACGCCGGTCAGCCTGGTTATGGAAAGTCATTGTACAAAAAAGAAATTTATTGAAATGGCCCGGACCCTTGATCGGGCAGCCGCTGATGCCGGTATTGACTTTATCGGTGGATTTGGTGCCCTGGTGCAGAAAGGGCTGACAAAGTCCGACCGGATGCTCATTGATGTTTTGCCCGATGTGCTGTCGAAGACCGACCGGGTGTGTTCGTTTTTAAATGTTGGTTCCAATGTGGCGGGATTAAATCTTGATGCCGTGAATTTGCTGGGCGGCATGCTCAAGCAGACCGCCGAAAAAAGTAAAAATGCCATCGGGTGCGCCAAGTTCGTTGTGTTTGCCAATGCGCCGGAGGACAACCCCTTCATGGCCGGGGCGTTTCATGGGGTTGGCGAAGGAGACATCACGTTAAATATTGGCATCAGCGGCCCGGGGGTGGTTCAAACCGTTGTGAAGCAGAACCGCGAGTGTGACTTGACCCAGCTGTCTGAAATTATCAAACGGACTGTATTTAAAATTACACGGGCCGGTGAGCTGGTGGGGCGGGAACTGGCAGCGGCATTAAAAATTCCGTTCGGCATTGTGGATATTTCTCTGGCCTCGACCACTGTAGCGGGTGATTCCGTGGCCAACGTGATCGAGGCATTCGGCATCGAAAAGATTGGCGCCCACGGGTCAACGCTTGCAGTTGCGCTACTGATGGATGCGGTCAAAAAAGGGGGCGCCATGGCCAGCGGAAATGTGGGCGGCTTAAGCGGCACCTTTATCCCGGTGAGTGAAGACGAAGGGATGATCGATGCGGTGCAGAAAGGGGCTCTGGGGCTGGACAAACTGGAGGCTTTGACTGCAGTCTGTTCCGTGGGACTGGATATGTTTGCCATTCCCGGTGATGTGCCGGAAGAAACCATTAATGCGATTATTGCCGATGAACTTGCCATCGGTATCATCAATAATAAAACCACTGCGGTTCGGGTTATTCCGGTACCCGGAAAAAAAGCCGGAAGCTTGGTAAAATTCGGGGGGCTTTTAGGCACCGCCCCGGTGATGGCTGTCAACCCGTTTTCAGCAAAGGATTTTTTAAAACGGGGAGGTCGCCTACCTGCACCGGTTACCAGTATGCGGAATTGATTTTTTTGTACTCATTCACAGGGCACTGCATCTGCTTTGTTGTCGAGTACTTGAAGTACAAAAGGTCGTCTGCGCACTTGGCGCCTCGCATCTGCAGCACCCTGTAAATGAGTACGAATTTTATAAGGTCGGTATAAGCTTTTTCCGTGGGATGGGCTATAATGGATTTAATTGAGATTCAATATATTTTCAAAATTAACGGACTGCAAGAGACGGTTGATTTACAGTTAGATGCCGCCAATCTTGAGATTGCCAACAAACCCGGCGGAGAGTTACCGGCATGGGCGAATCTCAAATTTGATCAGTGCCCCCATTGCCCCCTGGATACCGGCACTCATCCTTGCTGCCCTGTGGCTGAAAGCCTGGTTGATGTCGTTGCGCGGTTTGATAAGATTTTGTCCTATGATGAAGTTGATCTGGAAATAATTACATCAGAGCGAAAAGTTTTCCAGCGTACCACTGCGCAAAGAGCCATCAGTTCTCTGCTTGGGGTGCTGTTTCCCGTCAGCGGCTGCCCGCATACCGCTTTTTTTAAGCCAATGGTCCGTTTTCATTTGCCCATGGCCACCCGCCAGGAAACGATATTTCGGGCTACTGGAATGTATCTGATGGCACAGTATTATCTTGAAAAACAGGGGCGAGAAGTTGATTCCGAATTGACGGGACTGGCTCAAATTTATAAAAATTTAAATATTATAAATATTCATATGGCGGAACGTTTACGAAGCGCTACCCGGACGGATTCATCCGTAAACGCCGTTATCATCCTGGATGTGTTTGCCCAGGCACTGCCGTTTGTTATTGATGATCAGCTGGAAGAAATCCGGTATTTATTTGCACCGTATTTTTCAGATTTATATCAAAGTATTATTGGTGATATCAAATAGTTGCGTTATTTGTGGTAAGGGATATATGGAAATAATCTTTTTTGCGGACCCCTGGGAAGAAAGATACGAAGGCCAGGGCCCGAAAGAATAGTATTAAGGAATAAAAATGAAGAAAAATATTATTATGGCTATTGTATTCGGGTGGGTTGTTTTTGGATGCTCCAGCATCAAAGTCAGCCAAGACTATAATCAATCCATGGATTTTTCAAGCTTGAAAACATATGCCTGGAAGTATGAAGAACAGAAACAAACCGGCGATGTCCAATTAGACAGTCCGCTGCTTGATGACCGTATTCGGAGTGCGATCGACCGGTCACTATCAGCCCGGGGCTATCGCCAGGATGCTGAAGGCAATCCGGATTTTTATATTGAATATCATACAACGATTCAAAGCAGAATCGAATCGGATAACACGCGATCAGGTCTCAGCGTTGGGGTCGGCAGGGCTACCCGTTACGGCAGCGTGGCGGTCAGCAGTGACAGCGGTATCAGAGAATATGATGAAGGCATGCTGGTGATAGATTTAATCGATGCAGATAGTGAAGTGTTAATCTGGCGCGGGGTCGGTTCGCGTCGTGTCACATCGCAGTCGAAACCTGAAAAAATTACCAAGAATGTAAATGAAACCGTTAAAAAAATTCTGGATCAGTTTCCTCCTGAAAAGAAAAATTAAAAACGTTTTTTTTAACCCGATTTTTTGTATGGATCATCTCAAATAAGCCCGGCGTTTTAGGTTTTTCGGCGTTGAAAAATTTATTTATTTTGGATTTGTTTTCCGGCGCCAGCTCCAGTTTTCATAATATTCCCAGCTGGCTATTTTATTCAGGTTCCTGATCTCATCATCTTTTGCCAGAAGGTTGGCGCGTACCACATCCCCTACCGACAGCATGCCGATGTATTTTTTTTTCTTTTTAATCAGGATATGCCGGATGAAGAGTCCTAAAAATTTTTCCTGCAGCTTGATAATGGTCGTATCATGCGGGGCAGAGATTAAATCCGTGTTCATGTAATCGCCGATCCGGGCGGCTTTCGGGTTAAACCCGGGTTCCATTGTGTTTCTCAGATAATCACGCTCCGTCCAGATTCCCTTTATGTCGTCTCCTTTGTTGATCAGCATGGCGCCGATTTTATTTTTCACCATAAACGCAATGGCTTCATAAATGGTGGTATCCTCTGAAATCGTTACCATTTTAGGCGCTTTTTTTTCATTTAAAATGTCCTGTGCGGTTTTCATTTTGATTAATCTCCTTTATGATGATCAGAAAAAAGATCAATATGATGGCTTCGTAAAAGCTCCAACTTCTGCGTTGCGCTGCATCCTTCGTTTCTTCATGGTACGATAAGTACGAATCATCACTCAGGATTTGCGCGCCTTGCCAATTTTTATAAGAATGGTGGAGCTTTTTTCTTTGCCATCGAAATTCGACGTTTTACGAGAGGATAGATGGGTTAATCATTGAAAATATTATAGTATTATGGTAAAAAGGTCTGTGTCCTGAGATGGTGAAATGAATTATTTAAATTACTAAAAAAGAAATGACCTTGGCTTTTTTATTCAGCCCGCCCATAAATTTGTATATCTCGGTTGCGTTGCTGGTGATTGCAGCCGTGTCTTTATGCTTTTCTGTCCAAAGGTTCATTTCAGCCTACAACAAAAGGGGCGAGTATGTCAGTGCGGTCTGGTTTATAAGGGGAATCCGTTTTATGCTGATCGGGTTGACAGCCGCTACCTGGTCAGCCGGATTTTTCTGGACAAAGTCATGGCTGTTGATCATTGGCCTGGTGATTATTTGCCAGGAACTCTTTGAAGGCACTATTTTGGGCATTGCCTTGAAAAAAGGCAATGCCATTGAAAAAGGAAACAAGTGAAAAAAACATTCATCACGTCTGCTATCCTGGCGAGTTGTCTGATTGTACTGACGGCTTGCAGCAGTGTTGTTAATCAGTTTGCGTTTTATCCGGATACCCAAAACATCATACCTGCGGAAAAGCTCCCACCCGGTGTTGAGGAAATTTTTATCACCACCAATGATCATGTCAAACTTCAGGCCTATTATGTGAAAAATCCTGCCTCTGATCGGATTCTGATATTTTTTCATGGAAATGCCGGTAATATCTGTCATCGTCTTTCCGATATCGGAAACCTTAAAAACTGCGGCATCAATGTGCTGGCAATCAGTTACCGGGGGTATGGGAAAAGCAGCGGAAAGCCCAGTGAAAAGGGGATTTATTCCGATGGTGCTGCGGCAATTAACTATGCAACACGAGCGCTTGACTATTCGTTGCATAATATCATGATATTCGGACGCTCCATCGGAACCACCGTGGCCGTTCATACGTCACAGAATAAAGATATTGCCGGCCTGATTCTGATAACCCCATTAACCAGTGCCAAGGCCCATGCTAAGGCCCAGGGGCTGGGTTTTCTTTCGTTTCTTGCCGGAAATGCATTTGATAATCTTTCTAAAATATCTAATATCCGGTGCCCGCTGCTGGTCATCCATGGCACGGAAGATAAAGTTCTTCCATTTTTCATGGGCAGGGAAATTTTTGACCATGCGAATGTTGAAAAGCGTTTGGTGATCATCAACGGTGCCGGCCACAATAACCTGTCACAGACGGATCCGGCCAAATACTGGGGCGCAATTGCGGAATTTATTCGTAAGGTGGATAGGCTGAAGGTGGAAGGCTAATAGAAAAAAGAATGCGGAGCATGCGAAGAAAAGAAAAAGAAATCACTGAACGGTCTGCCATCGAGGCGGTCATTTTCAAGTCAACCGTATGCCGGCTCGGCCTGTCTGGCGGTAAATTTCCTTATGTGGTGCCCATGTGTTTCGGATATAAAGACAGCAACCTGTATCTGCATGGTGCTTTAAAAGGCCGAAAAATTGATACCATTAAGGAAAACCCCAATGTTTGTGTGGAATTTGAGTCGCATGCTGAAATTGTCAAAGCAGAAATCCCGTGCAACTGGGGTATGAAATATCAGAGCGTGATCAGTTTCGGCAAAGCCGAGCTGTTGCAAAGTCTTGATGAAAAACGCAAGGCGTTAAATGTTATTATGAGGCAATACTATGACCGGACGTTTGTTTTCGAAGATGCTTATTTAACGGCAACAGCGGTCATCAGGATCGAAGTACAATACATGACCGGCAGGCAGTCCGGTTTTTAGCAGGCTGTTGAAAAACTATTGCGCTTGGTCATACGGCGTTAAAATTCGGTTCAAACTGCTCATTTATAGTCATAAACTCCGCTTTTTCGCCGAATTTTGACTTGTCTGGCCTGCGCTCATGACGTTTTTCAACAACCTGTTAGAGTATAGGAAAATAAAATGATAAAAAGAAAGAACAATAACAGTGGGATTGTCTATTCCACGGAACACGGCAAAATGTGCCCGGCCTGCAGCCGTCCGGTGACCGAATGCATTTGCCGGCAAGAAAAAGGTGATCCCAGAGCAGACGGTATTGTGCGGGTGGGCAGGCAAACCAAAGGGCGCAAAGGCAAAGGCGTCACATTGATTTCCGGTGTCCCCCTTGACCATGAGGCGATAAAAAGTCTTGGAAAGGAACTTAAAAAAAAATGCGGCACCGGCGGCACCGTGAAAGACGGTATTATTGAAATACAGGGTGACCACAGGGGCCTGCTGGTACTTGAGCTGGAAAAAAAAGGATGGACAGTCAAGCGTTCCGGTGGTTAAAATCAATGGCGTCGTAAAAAGTCCCATCTACTGCGTTGTAGCGGTTTTTCAGGCGTTCAAGATACTATATGTATGATTTCAAGCCTGAAAAACCACCACGCCTTGCCAAATTTTATGGGATTGGTGGAACTTTTAACTTAGCCATCCTCCTATTTTTATGGGGCCGTTAAAATGAAAAATACAATAATTTTGCTAAGTCAATAATTTTGTTATATCATAATTGTTTTGGAATTAACATGAAAGGATGAAGTCAGGTATGGATCTCGTAACTACAAAAATTGATGCAGTTGATATTCAGGATGCATGGTTTCAGTGTATTGCGGCAATTTTAGATGTCGGTTTTAAATATGAAATTCATCATGGATCGTATGTGGGCCAAACCCGGCTGGAATTTGACCATATAGTCGTGCATATCAAACGGCCGTATACCGTCCCCTATGACACCATGCTGCCGCAGATACCGACTCATCTGAACATACCGAACCCGGTTGCCAACGGGTATGTGGAGCAGTATTTGCCTTATTTAATGACCGACCATATTGAGCCCACCGAACAATATACATACGGGTCCAGGATATACCCGCAGATTCCCTACTGGATCGAGGTGTTTAAAAAAACACCCAATACGAACCAGGCGGTTTTGCAGGTGGCCCGGCATGATGATTATAAACTGGAAGATCCGCCGTGTTTAAGACATATTGATATGCGGATAAAGGACAACACCCTGATTTTTTATCCGTATTTCCGGTCCTGGGACCTGTGGGGCGGATTTCCCGCAAATCTGGCCGGTATCGCGGTGTTGCAGAAAACAATGGCCGATGAAATCGGTGTGGCTTCCGGTCCGATCGTGGCCAGCAGTAAAGGGCTTCATATTTACGGGTATGTGGAAGAACTGGCCAAGCTCAGAACCGGAAAATAATCAAATAATCGGGGTAATGATCCTGTAAAAAGTCAGGGGGGATGATGAAAAAAAGAATAATACAGACGGAAACGGCATACAGTTCAACCCCTGATAATATCGACATCGAGCCCCGTCGGCCGGAGTTTGACTTTTCAGATGTCAGTAAATATTGGCTGCGGGATCCGTTTACCTCTCATTTTATGAATGCCCTATCCATTGTGGTGCCCCACTCGGAACGGACGGTTATCGACATTGTCCGAAAATACGCGGACAGCATTTCCGACCCGAAACTGGTCCGGGACATGGATGCGCTGATCCGCCAGGAAGGCCGGCACACGCTGATGCACCTGCGATGCAATGATCTGCTGAAAAAGTGCGGGTATCCTGCCCTCCGTCTGTTTGAGCGGTTTCAGAAATTTTTTGTCGGTATATTGCGCAGAATTTCTCCGCCTGCGTGGGAACTGGCCATGCCCGCATCATTTGAACATTTTACATCCGCCATCAGCCGGGAATTTATTGTCAACCAGGATTTCTGGGCGGGCGATCAGTCCAATGTCGCCATTGACTTCACCAACTGGCACGCCCTGGAAGAACTGGAACATCAGGCCGTATGTTTTGATGTGTTTGCAGCCCTGGAAAAACGGACCTGGCTGTTGACCCTGTCGTTGCTTTTTATATGGATGCCGGCCACACTGGTATCAGTCTACGGGATTCAGCTCTATCTTCTTTTAAAAGACGGGATATTGCTCAAACGCAAAAACTGGGGACCGTACCTGAAGTTTATTTTTCAATCACTGCCCATGCTTACAAGGGGCGCGTTTAAATACGTTGATAAAGGATATCGGCCCTGGAGCCAGAAAGACGTTCAAGTCTACCAGGCGCATAAACGACAAATTCAAAATATCATTTCCTGACCGGGTGCAAACGTTTTAATCATTTTTTTATGTTGATTGTTTTGGATAAGGATTTTAATGACATTAAACACTATCGAACATATCGGGTTTGTCGTCAAAGACAGTGAAGGCATGGCCCGCTGGTATCACGAGGCACTGGGGTTTAAAGTATTAAATTCTTTTGAAACGGAAAACGGTCATGTGGCGTTTATTAAGTGCAGTGAAACCGGCCTGATATTTGAACTGATCACTGACATCAACCTGGCATGCATTGAAGAAGCCCTTTCCCATCCGCTGCAGCTTCACATTGCTTTTAAAAGCAAAAATATTGAGTCCGACAAAGACAGGCTCCTGAAACTGGGCGCGGAGTTTGTGACCGATTGCGCAACCCCTGATCCGGAAGCCAAAGTATTAATTGTCAAGGATCCCTGGGGAAATTTCATACAGCTGGCGCAGAGAAAAGAAGACTTTTATAAGTAAAAACCGTCACACATCGTAAGCTCACAAAATGATTTGAATTCTCTGAAAATGAATCTGTCTATGTTCCCGCAGCTATGATCAATAAAGAAAATAAAGCACTTATGCTTCAGGCCTGGTTGAAATTGATTCGTGCCTATCTGGTTTCATTTGCCGCAAGTCTGGCGGTTGGATATATATTAATCGAATGGTTTCAACTGGATCCCCAAAAACTGTTTGAAATAACCACCAAACGTCTGGCGGTAGCCGGTTCGATATTTGAAAAAGGGATGAAATTCGGAATTGATCCGGGTATTTTGCTGTTTATCTGGAATTCTCTGGGTGCGCTGGCCACCATATCCTTTATTTATACCGCGTCATTAATCAATCCGCGCAATATTACCCAATTTCCCCGGGGACTGAGAAAATCACTGGTGGGGAAGT
Organism: Desulfobacteraceae bacterium; assembly: GCA_014237465.1. GTDB lineage: Bacteria > Desulfobacterota > Desulfobacteria > Desulfobacterales > Desulfosalsimonadaceae > SURF-3. The sequence goes on from JABZFM010000022.1 coordinate 72,895, forward strand.
CACGGATGAAGGCGCTGTGTTTTTTGCCCGGGTGCGCAAAAATAGAAGAAGAACCGGTCCGGCGGTTATACGTCTGGCTGATGGTGCCCTTGCTCGGCATTATATTGCTCGGCGCGGAATGCGGGTTTATCGTATCTACGGCCACTCACTTGTTTGGGTCCTATTTAATCGGCATCATGTCCCTGGGGCCCCATGGGATCATCGAAATTCCGGTTATTTCCCTGGCCGGAGCGATCACATTTTCAGGGCATCTGCTGGTCAAAGATGCGGCCGGAAACAACCCGGCAAATGATGTGTTTGACTTTGTTCAGACATATAGAAACAAACTTCCCATCCGAACTATTGCGTTGTTTGTGATTTTATGCCTGCTGATCGCGGGATTTATTGAGGCGCATATAACACACAAGATGGTCGATTTCTTTACATAAAATTTGGATACTGTTAACTTAACCAAGTTGATGGATTGTCAAGTTTGCCCCAGATACAAGAATAGATACAAGGAAAATGCTGCCTCGCTATAGTGAACTGTGAGGCGGCATTTGACGAAGTATATGCGATGAAATTGGAAATCCTGGAGGTTTGAATGACTTTAAATAAAGACAACACAGAAAGAACCCGCACCATTTCCTGGGAAGATCCGAAAATCAGTGTCAGGGACGCGAATGCCGTCAGCGGGCTGGATTATCTGAAGGCCATTAAGGCCGGAAAGATTTCCCCGCCGCCCATTGCCCGGCTGGTGGGATACCGAATCGTTGATGTGGAAAACGGAGCAGCGGTTTTTGAGATCGCGCCCGGTGAGCATCACTATAATCCGTTTTCCACTGTGCATGGCGGGATTCTCAGTACATTGCTGGACACTACCATGACTGCTGCGGTGCTGTCCACCCTGCCCATCGGAAAAAGCTGTTCCACCCTGGAAATGAAGGTCAATTTTGTCCGGCCGGTGACCGGCAAAACCGGCCGGATTTGCTGCCGGGCTGGAATTATTCATTCGGGCAGCCGCATTGCGACGGCTTCCGGAAAGATTTTTGACGATAATGAACGGCTTGTTGCGCATGGCATTAGCACGTGCATGATTTTTTAGAAGTGATGGCTTCGCAAAAAGTCCAAATTCTGCGTTGCACTGCATGCTTCGTCACTGCGGAGTAGGCTAACTACGTCTCATTCCTTAGAATTTGTGCGCCTTGCCAATTTTTATAAGAATGGTGGAGCTTTTTTCTTTGCCATCTGAATTTGAGTTTTTGTGTAACTTTTCAATAAGTCTGGGCTATAATATGTCAGTTCACATATAACTCAATGTAGGGGGAGGCTTTAGCCTTCCATAAGTCAGTTACAAATGGAGGTCTAAAGACCTCCGCTACATAGTTTTACGATAAATATCGTAGTGGCGGGGTTTATCCCCGCCAGATATTGGACTAACGCATAAGACATATAAGGCAAAAAATTATGACACATCCCATTTACCTGGATTACAACGGCACAACCCCCCATGACCCGGAAGTAATCAAGGCCATGCGTCCTTTTTTTGAGACTGAATTCGGAAACCCTTCCAGTTCTCACTGGTACGGTATTGCACCGCGCCGGGCGGTGGAGAGCGCAAGAGCGCAGGTGGCATCTGCCATAAATTGCGAGCCGGAAGAAATTTTGTTCACCAGCGGTGGAACCGAGTCCAACAACCATGCCATCAAAAGCATTGCCCGGCTGATGAAAGACAGGGGAAACCATATCATTACATCGGGAATTGAGCATCCGGCCGTGCTGGAAGTTTGCCGGTTTTTAGAAACACAAGGATTTCAGGTAACGTACCTGCCGGTGGATGATACCGGCATTGTGCGGATTTCGGATGTGAAGAATGCCATTTGCCCGGAAACCATTCTGATTTCCATCATGCACGCCAACAACGAAACCGGCGCCATTCAGCCCATTGCCGAGATCGGTGAACTGGCCAAGGGGAAAAATATTATCATGCACACGGACGCGGCCCAGTCCGTGGGAAAAATCTCCACCAATGTCCGGGAACTCAATGTTTCTTTGCTGACAATTGCCGGGCACAAAGTTTATGCGCCCAAAGGAATCGGGGCATTATATATTCAAAAGCCGTTAAAGCTGGAACCGTTCTGCCATGGTGCCGGCCAGGAGGACGGCCGACGGGCCGGCACGGAAAATGTCATTGAAATCGTCGGCCTGGGAAAAGCCTGTGAAATCGCCCTTCGGGATCTTTTGAAAAACATGGCGCATATGAAACGTCTCAGAAACCGGCTTCATGAAGGAATTGCTTCAAAAATCGACCGGGTTCGCTTAAACGGCCACCCGGGGCTTCGATTGCCCAACACATTAAACCTGTCGTTTTACGGTCTTGAAGCCAACCGGATTTTAGAAGAAATCGGTCTGGAAGTGGCCGCATCCGCGGGCGCGGCCTGCCATTCGGATACCGTGGAAATTTCCCATGTGCTGACAGCCATGGGCGTGCCTGAAGACTGGGGCAAGGGAACTGTCCGGTTCAGCATAGGGAGAATGACCACTGAAGCGGAAATTGACCGGGCAATAGAAGTGGTCGTAAAGGCGGTTCAAAAACTCAAATCCTTGTAAATACTTTTTAAAAGATGTTAGCCTATCTTCACCTTTCGGCATTAATTCTAATATGAAACAAATTGAATTTAGAAGAATTGCTGAAACCGATCGACCGTTAAATCTTCCCAGGATTATCCAACGCCCGAATAATCCCTGTATTTTTTTCGAAATTTATTACAAACCGTTTAAACCGGGTTTTGTCCAACATTATTTGATCCGGCATTGAGATCAAAGATAAACGGTATTTGTAATAATACCAGCAAGGTCTATTCTCATTTTTCCTGCCATATAACAGGGTATCGAATGCCTGTTATACAGGCAGGTCTTAGGACGATGGTTGGATACAACTCTTTGATTTACAAATCAGTATTATAAAAAATCATACCAGGGTCTAATTGTATTTTTTCCCCTGTTGAATTAGAAATAATGAAAAGTGGTTATTTAAAGTTAGTACGATCATTCTAATCGCAGGTATCAGCCTGCAAAAGGAGGTAGTTTATGAAAAGATCCGTCAGCTTATTCATTATCATTTCCTTTATTGTAATCGGGTTGTTCTGCCCGGGAGTTGCTCAGTGCTTTGAAGAAAATATTTATCTTTTCAGGACATTGGATGACCCTAATGTCCCTTATGATCCTGAAGTTCTGGAAAGAGCGCCCTTCTGGCAGCCGGACTGGGATCCGGAAAACCCCCCACCCTTTGTCGTGCCGTTAGGGGCAAGTATATGGGCGTTACAGACACGGGCGAACGATGGCCAGGTTGTCGAAGATACCGTCCATCAGATCGGCACCGGTACGGCCGTGGCAGTGATAACCGATCCAGGTTTTACGCCTTTTGCATCTCTGGCGCCGTTTTATTTTGAAGCCAGTATTGGAGATTTGGAGTTTACGTCCAACGGGTATTGCCTGGCAACAAGTAACAATCTTCCAATGCCGGGTATTATTTTGGTGGGCTGCGACTTGACCGTTTATCCTGATGCCGAACAAGGGATTCTCGGTGGAAGCGCCACGAGCAATTCCATATTTAATCCGTTTGGATTTCCCGGGTTTCAAACCGGATCCTTCTGGACACTTCGTCTGTACCAGGAATAAAAGACTTTGACGAAAAGGTGCGGAGCGCCAAAAGAACAATATGGTGCTTCGCTCCTTTATCTCATCAGGGGCAAGCGCAGGCTTGATCGGTGGAATTTACGGAATCGGCGGTTTTTGCGGTATGCATCTTGGTATCTCGGTGCAAGGTGTCAAAAATATGTTTCCGCATATATCATAAAGTTAATATTATGTTTTTGCGTAGTTTTTGTGGCCGTAAAATACACCCTTGATTTTTTTATTTCCATCACAATGGGAAAGTCACGGCCCATAAATAAACAGGGTCAGCCCCTTGTCCACGCATGATATTTTCCAAGCCATTTTAAAATTTTTTCCGGTGCATGGGCTTTTTTCCATTCACCTGCCGCATACTTGTTTGCTTCCGCCATTGTCGGATATATATGAATCGTTCCCAGGATTTTGTTGAGACCCAGTCCCTGTTTTACGGCAAAAACATATTCTGAGATGATGTCCCCTGCGTGTGCGCCGACAATGGTGACCCCCAGAATTTTATCCGTGCCGGGCTTTGTCAGTACTTTGATATATCCGTGGTCTTCTGAATCTGCAATAGCGCGGTCCAGGTCATCTATGTCATATCGGGTCAGTTCATAAGCAATATTTTTTTCTTTGGCGTCGATTTCATTGAGCCCGACCCTGGCGACTTCGGGATCAGTATAGGTTGCCCAGGGAACCGCTTTGTAATCGACTTTAAACGATTTAATCCCGCCGAAAAGCGCGTTGACCGACGCATACCATGCCTGATGCCCGGCCACATGGGTAAATTGATAAGGGCCCACCACATCGCCCGCACAATAGATTGTGGGTACATTGGTCTGGAGCAATTCATTGGCGGAAATCGTTTTTCTTGGCGTCAGTTCCACTCCCAATTCCTCCAGGCCGAATCCGCTGATGTTCGCAGCACGCCCGACTGCCACCAGAATCACGTCAAACTCCACGTAAACGTCTTTGCCGTTATAATCACAGACCAGTGTTTTCGTGTCCTTTTCAATTTTTACTTCTTTGGCCCGATGCCCGGTCAGCACCTTAACGCCTTCGCTTTCAAGTTTCTCTTGAATCAAACCCGCAACATCCGTATCTTCCCGGCCCATGATTTGAGGCATCATTTCCACCTGGGTGACTGTCGACCCCAGCCGGCAAAACGTCTGTGTCAGCTCGCATCCGATAGGGCCGCCGCCCAGCACAACCAGGCGTTGCGGCAGTTCCCTTATTTCCCAAACATTATCCGATGTCAGATACGTCACTTTTTCCAAACCGGGAATGGGCGGAACAAACGGACGCGCACCGCTTGCAACCACAATTTTTTTCGTGGTCAGCGTTTTTCCGTTGACCTCAACTGTATACGGGGAGGTAATTTTTGCATCTCCGGAAATACATTCCACGCCGAGTTTGCTATAACGCTCCACGGAATCGTGGGGTTCAATTTTTTGGATAACCTTTTGAACCCGTTCCATGACTTTGGCAAAATCAAATTGAATATTTCCGCTTTCAAACCCGAATTCTTTTGCCCGTTTGACATAGGATAGTATCTTTGCCGAACGAATTAATGACTTGCTCGGCACACACCCCGTATTTAAGCAGTCGCCACCCATTTTATGCTTTTCAATAAGCGCCACTTTCGCACGAACCGTAGCCGCAATCAATGATGTCACCAATCCGGCGGCACCCGCCCCAATCACCACAAGATTATAATCAAATTTTTTGGGCCGTGTATATTTCGCCATAATTTTTTTCGCCTTGATTACCGCGATAATCTTTTTGGCTATCAATGGGAAAATGCCCAGCAGCACAAACGAAAAAATCAGTCCTGGCGATAAAATACCTGATAAAGAATCGATTTTTGCCAGTTGCGTACCGGCATTGACATAGACAGCGGTGCCGGCCAGCATACCGATCTGGCTGACGACATAAAATACGCCCACCCGAATGGGCGTAAGCCCCATCACCAGATTAATGACAAAAAACGGGAAAATGGGTACCAGGCGCAAGGTAAATAAATAGAATGCACCGTCCTTTTCAATCCCTTCATTGATGGCTTTTAATCGATCCCCGAATTTGTCCTGAACGTAATCCTTCAATAAAAACCGGGCAACCAGAAACGCAAGGGTGGCACCGATGGTGCTGGCAAAAGAGACCAGCAACAGGCCGAGCCAGAGACCGAAAATCGCACCGCCGGCCAGCGTCATGACGGCAGCACCCGGAAGTGACAGCGCAGCTACCAGAATATATACGGCCATGTAAACCGCCATGGTCATGAGCTTGTGATCTGCATGATATGCTTCCAGCGCCAGTTGCCGGGATTTGAGATAGTCAAAGGTCAGATACTGTCCAAGATCAAACGCAAAAAAAACGACCATCAGCGCGGCAATCGTCAGTAAGATTATTATTTTAGAAAATTTTGATTTCATTTTTTTCTCCGATGATTGGCAATAGCTACGGAAATCGGGGTATTATTCGTCACGCCGCCATCAATTAAATAGTGCGCTCCGATCTCCACCGGTGCAAATACACCGGGTATTGCCGAACTGGCGAGAAGCGCATTAACCGCCGGTCCTTTTGAGAACGAAACTTCAATCCCGTTAAACAGATCCGTGGCAACAATATGACAGGGAAGTTGCGTTTCCTCCAGCCTGTCATAAGTCAGGTGTTTTTTAATGAGATTTTTTAGCGGTTTTTCACTGCATATATGATTGCGCCAGGATAAAAAACTGAGTGCTCCGGCAAGGGGTGACACCTGAAATACATCCTGGCGTTTAATACCCTTCCATATTTTTTCAAGCCGAATTGCCCCTTGCATTGAAGGGTCTGAGGCAAAAAAAGCCACATTGATTGCACCGACCGAGGCACCGACCAGAAAATCCGGAGCGATTCCAGCAGATGTCACGGCTTTTAACATACCGACCTGAACCCAGGTTGGCAATGATTGCCAGGAAAGCCAGACGGCGGACAGGTTAAATTGTAAACTCAAGGTTCAGCTGTTTGAGTTTTTCGTCTGTCGGGCGTGTGGTTTTGGGATTCCAGTTACGTTCTGCGTAGAATTTATCCATCAGTTCAGTAAACTCCTGTCTGTCAAGTCTGGCCCCTTTTTCCGGTCCCATGGTAAAGGGTTCGGCAAAGAACCGGTCCGGCAGTTGGTCATCTTCCCGTGTAAAGCCTTCCCGCAGGTTGAACATCTTTTCCAGGTTAAAGACCCGTTCGCCTGCTTCTATGAATTTATCCGCATCCCACTCAATGCCCGTGATGGCAGTGAGCAGATTTGCTATCTTGCGTTTTGAGATGCCCGGCAGCATCCATTTGTTATGATCTGACGCAAACAGGCAAAGGCCCAGAGAGTCCACTGCTGCCACGAAATTCTGGTGCGCGATATTGTCGCCACTCAGGTGGCAGGCACCCCGGTTGGAAGTGGCGTAACACAATGCCCGGGGCGGATTGGCATGGATGTTATGGGCAGCCAGTTCAAGGCCCTTAACATGAATGGCAAATTGTTCACTGTTGCGGCCCACCTGTTTTGACACCGCTTTTACGCCCTGGGCCGCAAGATCGCCGATGCCGTCCCGCCGGCTGATCTTATCAATTATTAAAAGAACGGCATCCACATTCCCCCAGGTCAGGTCAATGCCGTCCAAATCAGCTTTTGTGACATATCCTTTTTCATGGGCTTCCATTAAAAACCCAATGACATTTCCGGCGGAGATGATATCCATCCCCAGGTCATCCCCATCATAGATGGCCTTCATCAGACCATTGAAATCGGAAATCATCAGGTTGGCGCCGAACATCACGCCGGTTTCATACTCCGGCCCGTCATGTACGATGGTTTTATAGGGGCCATCTTTAACTGCGCCGCTTTTTTTACAGGCAAGGCAACAGCAGTAACAGGCAAAATCACGCACCCATGCTTTCTCGCGGGCTACTTTGGCATTGATTTTTTCAATTTCAGCAAAGGTCCCTTCCCGATAATTTTTGACTGCCATCAGGCCGTCATCACTCATCATTTGAAGGACTGCGGCGGTGCCGGATTCTCTCCAGAACCCGGTGAGCAACCCGCCGGTAAGGCCCTTAAACACACCCCGGACGTCACTCAAACTATTGTTGAATGCCTTGAGATCCGCCACATTGGGCATACCGGTACCTTTTACGGCAATGGCTTTCAGATTCTTGGATCCCATAACCGCGCCGACACCCCGTCCGGCTGCCCTTGCGGTGGTATGCAATATACATGCATACGACACCAAATTTTCACCGGCCGGGCCGATGTAGCAGGTCTGAAACCGTTTATTGTTAAGCTCTTTGACTAGGGTTTTATCAAACGCATCGGTTTTCATGCCCCAGAATGGTTTGGCATCCCGGATCTCCACCCGATCATCTTCAATGACAATATAGGATGGGGTCGGCGCTTTTCCGGAAATCACAATGCCGTCATAACCGGCAAACCGAATCTCCGGGCCTAAGAATCCGCCTATGTTGGAATAGCTGACCGTTGAGGCATGAGGATACGGCGATGTGTCCGGCGACGTGGCCGGCGATTTGGTCACGACCACAGTCCGTGAGGCCGACGGAATTGGAAATCCGGAAAAAGGTCCGGGCATAAACATCAGTGGGTTTTCCGGTGAAAGGGCATCAATGCCCGGTTTTTTAAGGCGGTCCCATAGTATTTTCATGCCCAGTCCCCGGCCGCCGACAAAATGTTCAATATCTTCTTGAGGGATGGGAATTTTTTTAATCTCTCCTGTGGTCAGGTTAATATCTAACAATACTTTATGGTATCCGGATGGGTGTGCATTCATATCATCCTCCTTATACGGATAAGTCATACCAGCGGTTGCTGAGTTTTTCGGCGATTTCTTCCGGCGACATCCTGTAATACGGGTGATCAGCAGTGACGCGTATCATGGACAAAGCGTCATAGGGGCAATGCCTGACACACTCGGGATCCCCATCACAAAGGGTACACATGCGCATGGGACGGCCCGTTTCCGGGTGTTGCGCCAGGATACCCACACTGTCAGCACCGCAGGCGTCCACGCAACTCCCGCAGCTGATACAGCGTTCCGGGTCGTTTGTGATGCCTCCCCATTTTGCTTCCCGGAAAAGCGCCCTGCGACCGGTTGCCGGATCCGGGTCCACCGGGCAGGCATTTACGCAGGGGATGTCCGCACAACTGGCACAGACAGCAGGTGCGCTGACATCCGGGTTAAAGGAATGCACATAAATATTGGACAGGGCAGGATTCCCAGGTCCGGGCATCATCCGCCCGTCGACGGATACCGGGTTGTTCGCAGACGCGCAGACCGCTTCACAGGTGCGGCACCCGGTGCATTTGCTGTAATCCACGGCAATAAACTCATAGATTTTTTCGCGATCTTTGGCGCCGGATCCGGGAAGAGCCCATCGGCTGCACCCGGAAAGAAGCACCAGCGCGCCGCCGCCCAGGGCCAGACGGCTGATGAACTCCCGACGTGAAACAGGCTTACCGTCAATCAAGGTTTGCGGCTGATGGGAAGAAGCTGTCGAATTTCCTTTCATATCTTTCCTCCTTATAATCATTTCAGGTTTTCGGAAAGATGGCCATAAAAGGGGCTCACCTTTGTATTTTTTTTATGAAAATTCATTTAATGATATTCTATAGTTTCGCAGCAAGCAGCGAGAAATTATACCCAAAGAGATTAATAAAAGCAGACAATACTGAATTTACAAATATTTTATCCTGGTTATCCATTTCGCTTAAGTAGGGTGCGTTTCACGCACCACTTGAAAGCTGACCGGCTCTGAAATGGTGCATGGAATGCACCCTACGTTGTCGCAAGATGCAATTTCTATGATTCACTTGAGCGAACCGGATATGCTCCGGCGGCGTGGCCGGCGATGAAAAATGAAGCGTTGCGGCTTTTTAGAACTGTATTATATTTTTATTATATAACTGTTTAAAAAAGGATTATCGCCATGAACATACTTATCAAACTATTAATATCAGGAATTATGATCATGAATCTATTGGGATGTAATAATAAAGATATTTCCGCAAACGCTGAAGAAATCAACGCCAGGCAGCCGATAAATGCTGAAACCGCCACTTTTGCCGGCGGATGTTTCTGGTGCATGGAAACACCGTTTGAAAAAATTGACGGGGTAATTGACGTTGTCTCGGGATATACGGGCGGTCAAACGGCAAATCCCACATATGAACAGGTTTCATCCGGTAAATCAGGTCACCTGGAAGTCATCCGGATCTCCTATGATCCAACAAAAATTTCATATGAAAAGCTGCTGGATATATTCTGGCGACAGATTGACCCCACGGATGCCGGCGGTTCATTTGTCGACCGGGGACCGCAGTACCGGTCCGCCATTTTCTATCATACCGAAGATCAGAAACAGATAGCTGAAAAATCGAAAGCGGAGATCGGGGCAATCAGCCGATATGACAACCCGATTGTGACTGAAATCATTAAATATGACAAATTCTACCCGGCAGAGGAATATCACCAGGACTATTACAAGAAAAATCCCATACGCTATAAATTCTACCGGCACAGTTCCGGCCGGGACCAGTACCTGAAAAAAACTTGGGTCAACGAATTGGAAGACACAGGTTCTGAAAAAAAAGCTGACTATTCAAAGCCCGCTGACGCGGATCTTAAAGAACGCCTGACCCCGCTGTAGTACGCGGTGACCCAAAAAGACAAAACCGAGCCCCCGTTTAACAATGAATACTGGGATAGCAAAAAAGAGGGTATTTATGTGGATATTGTGTCCGGCGAACCTCTTTTTGCGTCCACGGACAAATTTGATTCCGGCACGGGCTGGCCGAGTTTTACCCGGCCGATTTTTGAGAAAGTACTGATTGAAAAAGCTGATAACCATCTGTTTATGAAACGTATTGAAGTCAGGAGCAAAAATGCGGATTCTCATCTCGGGCACGTGTTTGATGACGGGCCGGCCCCCACGGGATTAAGGTACTGCATTAATTCAGCGGCGTTACGGTTTATCCCCAAAGAAAACCTGGAAGAAGAAGGGTATGAAGCGTATATTGAATTGTTTAAATAGGTAATAGGTTGATGTGTCGTCCAATTCCGGTAATTGATGTGGGTAAAAGGCTGTTGCTGACAAGACACGCCCGTTTCCACCTTTAAATGGAATCTCAACATTTTGTGCCTTGCAGCTGCAAGGTATTTTGGAAGAATATTATTTGACAGGTGGAGAGGAACTTGAACCGTTCCGGGCGTGCACTGTGGCAAGCTGTACGTAACACTCGCTGTTTTTTCTATTGATTTAGGTAAGTTATGTTGTCACCGAAAGATTTAAATCAACCAAACGTTTTTTCAAGTCCATTCAATCGGATTGACTTTGTAATAGTCTTGAAGCTCTTTAAACAGCTCAGGATGTTTTTTTTGAAACTGTTTCGGCTTTTCAAAAAAAGATTCTGTAGCAACAGCAAAAAACTCAGCAGGATTGGTGGCTCCGTATTTATTAAACAGACTGCGTTTCCTTTTTCTCTTTTTCTCCTGAAGCCTGCTAAACTCTTTGGAAAATACCTTTGCCCATGAAGTATAGGCAGAGCGATCTTCAAGAATAGGCGCACCATCGGCAACGCCATCCTCCTGGTCCAGTTGATGGGCAAACTCATGCATGGCAACATTGTGACCATCACTAAAGTTGAAAGCACCCTGTTTAACACTATCCCATGAAAGAACCACCACGCCATGCTCCCAGGATTCACCTAGCCGCACAGACTTTGGTGTTGATTTGTTGCCGAAGAGCCCTTTGCCGCCAGCAACATAAGTACTCGGATACACCAGCACAGAACACAGTTTCGGGTAACAGTCCTCTTTCCGGTTCAAAAGGAGCATGCACGCCTGAGCGGCAATGGTAACCCTGATCTCATCAGTTATGGTCAAACCACCACAGCCTTCAAACAATTTTTCCGAAAGGAATACTTTCATATCCTGATGCAATTCCTGGCGCAGGTCAGCAGAAAGCTTGGCATAAGGAGGAAGGTTTTGTTTAAGAATCTCAACCCACTCATCTGGAAATGATTGCTGCAAAGCACGACGCCGCCTATATTGGCGACGCATCCGGACTGTCAACATATACGCAGCCCAGACGCCTCCTGCAAATAGAAAGAAAAACACCAGACGCATCAATGATCTCCCTCTCTCTTGAAGTTCTAATTTTTTTGTATGTTATAGCGAAAAGAACAATTATTCAATGTTCATTTCCGAAAAGACGTGTTGGTTGAGTGGACCACTCGGATTCAGTGTACGGAATATCAATGGTGCAGGACTTTAGCCGGTTTTGGCAAGTGCTCGTACCGGGTTTGTTAATAAATATAAAAAAAATGGGTGGCTGATGAATTCAAATCCATATAGCCACCCATTTTTTTATTCAAAATTTTATTCAGTTAATCGTTAATTATAATACCCAGTGTCAGGAACACTATATTTGCTTGATCCCCAGGAATCTCTTGCTTTAACCCAGTAATAATAGGTGGTACCAGCAGTTCCGGAAGTGTCATTAAATGATGTTCCAGATAAAAAGACGACCCGTTGAGGTTTACCGCCTTTAGAAACCAGCTTGCTGGCTCGCCACATTTCATAAACCACCGCACCGGACGTGGCGTTCCATGTAATAGGCACTTTACCGGAAATGGTGCCGTCTGTAGCGAATACACCTGTGGGGGCGGGAAGCGGTGATGAGGCGGCTCCGATAAACCCGGTATCAAATAAGCTGTATCTGCTGACACCCCATGAATTTCTTGCTTTTACCCAGTAATAATACCGGTTCCCGCTTACGACAGTGGCATCGTCATAAGAAGTCGTGTCCGATGTTCCGATCTTTTTAATACTCCCTCCTAAAAACGCCGGGATATCGGCACGCCATATTTCATAGACCAATGAATTGGCTATTGCATCCCACGTGATATTCACTTTACCGGAAACGGTGCCGGTGCCGTCTGTGGCAGACACATTGGTTGGTACTGCCGGAATAGAGCCCACAGTGCCCCAGTAACCCGGATCAAAATTGCTGTATTTGCTGACCCCACCGGAATTTCGGGACTTGATCCAATAATAATAACGGCTGCCACCGACTGCTGAATTGTCATCATATGAGGTTTCTGTAACAAACGAGGCAATTCGTTTCGGTGCCGTTCCGGTCCAAGCCGGCATATCGGCACGATAAACGTCATAAGATGTTGCACCAGTTGCTGCGGTCCAATTTACTTGAACCTTACCGGATAACGTACCGTCTGATGCGACAACACCGATTGGGGCTGATGGAGCGGCCACACAAGCCTGATCTTTGCCATCACAATCC
>JABZFM010000023.1 GCA_014237465.1 Desulfobacteraceae bacterium
GACATCAGTCCCTCCGTATACATATATATTCCCCGCAACAACATACGGAAGAGCATCTGCAGACAATGCATTCCATGTAATATCCGATGTGATATTACCGGCACGGATATTAATATACTCGCCATCTATACCGGAACCGATATTGTCCCCCATGGTAGTCACACCATTGGGGTAGATATTGACAGCGTATCTCTGGCGGATTCCATCATTGTCGGTGTCTCTGAAATCATTGCCGTTTATTTGCGGCTTTGACAGGTCATTACCATATATACCATCAAGGACATTATTTTTAATGATATTGTCGGTTATAACAGGCGACGCATTATTCAGGTAGATTCCATGGACACTGCTTTTATGAATTTCACAGTTCCGGATCGTCGGTGAAACAGAGTAACAGTATACATTGGAAGTAGTTAAATACCCCCCGTATTCTATTATGCAGTGTTCCAGCAGGGTCGAATTACCATCCGTGTCATTTCTGAAGTATATCCCCTTCCAGTCGCCCGGCGACGGAACCGCTTCGTTGGATGTGAAAATAATCGGCTCGCTGGCTGTGCCCTGGGCGAAAATCGCGCCCCAGTGTCTCGTGCTGCTGGCGGAGCCTGCGTACAGCGTAGTCCCACTCTTAAAACGAACTACTACTCCCTTTTCGATGGTCAGGGTTGCAACATTACTGACATCAGTCCCTCCGTATACATATATATGCCCCGCAACAACATACGGAAGAGCATCTGCAGACAATGCATTCCATGTAATATCCGATGTGATATTACCGGCACGGATATTAATATACTCGCCATCTATACCGGAACCGATATTATCTCCCATGTTGCTCACACCATTGGGATAAATATTGACGGCATATCTCTGGCGGATTCCATCATTATCGGTGTCTCTGAAATCATTGCCGTTTATTTGCGGCTTTGACAGGTCATTACCATATATACCATCAAGGACATTATTTTTAATGATATTGTCGGTTATAACAGGCGACGCATTATTCAGGTAGATTCCATGGGCACTGCTTTTATGAATTTCACAGTTCCGGATCGTCGGTGAAACAGAGTAACAGTATATATTGGAAGTTGTTAAATACCCCCCGTATTCTATTATGCAGTGTTCCAGCAGGGTCGAATTACCATCCGTGTCATTTCTGAAGTATATCCCCCGCCAGTCTCCTGGCGACGGAACTGATTCATTGGATGTGAAAATAATCGGCTCGCTGGCTGTGCCCTGGGCGAAAATCGCACCCCAGTGTCTCGTGCTGCTGGCGGAGCCTGCGTACAGAGTGGTTCCGCTCTTAAAACGAACTACTACTCCCTTTTCGATGGTCAGGGTTGCAACATTACTGACATCAGTCCCTCCATATACATATATATCCCCTGATACTACGTAAGGACTTTTTGCCTTGGTCCATTCAATGTTCTGGCCTGTGATATCTCCGCTGACCTCGGTATAATCCGTATAGACATTTTCTGTATAAGCAAATAAAAATTCAGGACAGGATAAAATCATTGCAGACAAAGACAGGATCAGCCAAGCTGATAATAGCAAAATAAAGGAAGAGCCTGTTTCAGAAATTTTTAAGTTCAAATCATTGACCCGGATTTTCAATTGCATGTCATCCTCTCAATTCTGTAATTTAACATCGTTTTCTCTTTTAGCATCCGACTGACCAGAGTGCAGATCTCAATTTTTTCATTGTCCGCACGGAATACACTTATTGACATTTTTAATTCGATTTTCCTTTGATGTTCTTGAAAGCGCAAAATTTTTAAGGAACCGCTTGTATTCATTTATCCCTCCGGTCAGGTAAAAGACATTCCTGATTTCGGCCTTTTTGACTGCCCTTTCCAATATGTCATACCCCTGGCCGTTTTCATTAAATATCAGGACTGTATAAAACCTGCCGGGATCTATTTCTTTTAAAACATTATGAAAGGATTTTTCTGTCAAATCATGAATATGCCTTACATCAGGGAACAGTTGACCGGATTCCGGGATTACTTTGGAAGAAACATCTATTATAATATTCTCCCTGGATTCTTTTTCCTGAAAAAAGTCCTGTGAGGAAATCCGATTGAGTTCTTTTACGGCAAAAACATCTCCATCAAAATCCAGTCCCTTTTCTTTCCAAGCACTGAGGCCACCCCATAAAATTGAAACATCAAAGGCCTTTTCTTTCAGCTTTATACATTCATTTTCAAGCGGGGCATAAATATATCCGTTATTTACCAGGACAAGCTGACTGGTTTTAAGAAATGGTTTCGTCTTTATTGAATATAGGGGAACGTTCATTGATCCGGGGATATGAACTTTGCCAAATTCCTGCGGGCTGCGAACATCGAGGATAAGTATCTTTCGTTTCTGTTTCATTTTGTGCAGAACAGCCTCTACAGAAACCGCAAAGGAAAGATCGTGTTTTTTTAAAACTTGATCACATTCGATATTTGGATCACCTACGGTTGTTTCTCTATCTTCCGCATTGACCTGCACCGATATCAATAGAATGGCACTGACTATTAACACAATTTTTAATGATTGAAATGGTTTCATAAGTTTTATTGATCTGATTTATTCTTTTTTTATAAGAGAAACAGGTTATCCAAAAAATCAATTCCGGCCGGCTAATCCATATTAATCTCAATGCTGTTTATCATGTCAGCCTGGATGCTTTCATCAGGAGTGTAAACCTGTTCCCCACCTTCATCTGCACGGAACCTGAAAATATTTTCCGGAAGAAGAAATTCAACGATACCGGAAATATTTGTATCCTGATACCAGCTGAGATATGTCCCAGCCTTAAACAAATACACTCTTGCACTCTGGGCATCTACTCCGGACCTGAGAACATGAACCTCAGCCATACCATGTGGAATGCTGACATGCGTATCAGCAAACAGAATTTCATCCGACCAGAATTGATACCCCATATAATCCGCACGAACTGTATACCCTTTATTCGGCAAGTTAAAAACCACATTACCGTTGGCATTTGTTGTCTGGTTTTGACTCAAATAGATACCGGATGACTTAAACAGATAGACTTTGATACTCTCTAATGCTTCCGGTGTTCCCTGGTATAATTTTTCAACTGATACGGTGATATCCTGATGTTGAATGGTAAAAACTTCAGAAAGCGTTCCCGGTACAGTAAAGACATCGGTCCAGAATTGATATCCCAGGTGGTCCACACGGATCTTATATTCCGCGTCAGCAAGATTAAATGACACCTGTCCTTCACTGCTGGTTGCCTCCCACATACTCAGATATGAGCCGGTACCTGAAAACAGATAACATGATGCACCGACCAGTGGCTCCGTCTCGTTTTTTAATACCGTTAAAGTAAATGCCCCTCCCCCTGTTGAAATTTCAACCGGAACTGCCTGATCAGCTTCCAGAGTTACCACATCACTCCAGTACTGGCTGCCCTGATAGTCTGTCCGGAATTTATAATCTCCGGCTGCAAGGTGGAACATCACGACGCCAACAGAGTCTGTTGTATCATTTATATTCAGGTATGTACCTGAAGCTGTGAAAACATCAACCTGCACTCCATCCAGCGGCTCTCCGCCCCTGGTTACCATTATTTCAGCATCTGCCATTGGAATATCAACAACGGTATCCAAACCCGTAAATTCATCCGACCAGAACTCTTGACTCATATAATCTGCGCGTACTTTGTATGCCTGGTTTGGTAAATTAAATACCACCCCTCCATTTACATCTGTTGTCTGACTTTGATTCATGTATGTCCCGAAAGAAGTGAACAGATAAACTGCGGTTCCTTCTATTGGATTAGAAACTGCCTGGAAGGCTTCGCTAACTGTTATGGTGATATCCTGGTGCAGGATGGTAAATGCCTCAGAAAGTATTTCCGGAACTGCAAAAATTTCGGTCCAAAATTGGTATCCAAGATGATCCACACGAATCTTATAGTCCCCGTCGGCCAGGTTAAACGAAACCAAACCTCCGCTGCTGGTTACTTCCCACATATTCAGGTATGCGCCGGTACTGGAAAACAGATAACATTCTGCCCCCACCAACGGATCCATTGCACCCTTTAACACCGTTAGCGTAAATGTTCCACCCCCTGTCGATATTTCAATCGGGACTGCCTGATCTGCGATCAGTGTTCCTGCGCTGCTCCAGTACTGGCTGTCCTGATAGTCTGTCCGGAATTTATAATCTCCGGCAGCAAGACGGAACATCACGTTTCCTGAAGCATCGGTGGCATCATTTAAATTCAGGTACGTACCTGTGTCGGTGAACACATAAACAGGAACCCCTTCAATGGGTTGACCCTCTCCTGTTACTGTTATGTCAGCATCTGACATAGGAATATTAACCACTGTATCCACACCTGTAAATTCATCTGACCAGAACTCCTGGCTCATATAATCTGCACGTACCTTGTATGCCTGATTCGGCAGATGGAATGTGACAACACCGTTTGGATCTGTTGTTTTGTTTTGATTCAGGTACGTACCTGGAGAAGTAAATAAATATACACAGATGTCCTCTATTGGATCATTTACAGCGTCAAATTGGCTATTAACCGTTATATCAATATCATGATGCACTATATCCAGATCAATGGACGTATCAGCATCTATAAATGTTTCAGAACTCCAGAATTGATACCCCATATAATCCGCCCTGACTTTATAGCTACCTTCCGGTACATCAAAACCAACGCGACCCGATGAATCAGTAGCCTGGTTTAATCCAAGGTAGCTGCCAGTCCCTGAAAAGAGGTATATTCTGACACCATCCATCGGTGTGGCAGGATCTTCCTGAAGCGTTACACGGAATAGCCCACCACCGGCGGCCACGGGTATATAATTAATGTCACCGCTGGCAATCGTTGTAATATCGCTCCAGTATTGACTGCCCAAAATATCAGCTCTGAACTTGAAAGCGATTTCTGCAGGAAGGTCGAATGATACAGTACCATTTGCATCCGTATCTTTGAAAATGCCAAGATAAGCCCCGCTTTCATTAAACAGATATACCCTGACACCTTCTGATATGCCTGAAGCAGTGGTGACTGTTATCTCTGCTGCCTCTATTTCAATCGTCACCTCAACTTCCGCTACTGTAACAGGAACTACTAACGACCAAAACTGATTAAACATATAGTCAACACGAAATTTATAATTCCCATCAACAAAATCACTCCTCGTAAACAAAGCCGCCCCGGTATCATCAGTGTTTGCATTTTTACCGGTATAAGCGCCTGATTCAGTAAATCCAAAAACGTTAACGCCGGTAATCGGTGTCCCTTCATCTGTGAACACTTTTACAGGTATATAGTCTGAGGCTGCGATAATATATTCTTCTGTAAAAACATCACTCTGGTTGCCGGCACTATCTATACCTATATATTTTAAGGTTGTGCTTTGTGTAATATCAATCGAATCAACATAAACCTGTGAAGCTGCGGTGGGATCACTGCCATCAGTTGTAGAATAAATCTCTGCAACCTCATTTGCCGAAAGAATTACAGAAAGCGCTTCCGTATAACTGCCCCCTGAGGGTGCAGCTGTAACTACCGGCACGGACCGATCAATTGTTACAGCGCCAGGACTATATGAAGACACTGAAACTTGGCCATCCGAAATTACAGCATAAATATACCATGTGCCTTCAAGACCAGGCCCGGTTACATCCCAAACATAGGAATCTGATGCGCCGTCAGTATCTTCTGCAATATTGTCAGCAATAAGAATCCCGTTTTCTTCGGAATTATCAATATCATAATAAAGGGATATGGTTGCGTTACTGTCGGGATCAACGTCTTCCCAGCTAATCACTACAATGTCCGCACCTGTAATAAGGTTTTCAGAAGGTTCAGTTATCGTAATCTGAGGCGCTTGGCTTGGCCAATTATATGATTTCACAAAAAATGTTTCCGGATCCATCCAATCGCTGACTTCACCGTGCCCATCTTCTGCACGAACTCTCCAGTAATATCTTGTATTATCAGACAAATCTGAGACAATGTCTGCTTCCGGGTCTGAACATTCAAATTCCTCAATCAGATTAATCAGATTGGCGTCCGAATAAACCTCAAACCTGTATTGCAGTGTGTCATTATCAAGATCCGTTGTTGAATTTACGCAAAGAGTTGGCGTCAAAGTATGTACCCAGGTATCTTTTCCGGGGTTCTTGAGGGTTGGCGTAAAAGGCGTATCATTTGTCGGGTTGACAAAAAAGCTGCTGGTAATCCATGGACCGTTCGCCATTCCGTCATTTGCACGCACCCGCCAGTAATACATCGTATTGCTCAAAAGGCCTTCAACATGATATGGTGTAGACTCTACACCTTCCTCAATATCACCCGCTACCACCTTAAACGGGCTGTCAAATGTATTTACCCGGTCCAGTTCAAATTGATAAATCAGAAAATCTCCATCAGCATCTGTTGCATTGCTTACTGTAAGATCCAAGTCATGAGATGTAATCTCACTTCCGATTTCAGGAGCAAGAATTGCAGACGCTGTGGGAGAAGAATTTGATGTTGAAATGGTAAAAGAGGCGGATAATGTATCTACCTGCGCGCCATGCTCATCAATTGCGATGGCTTTCCAGTAATATGTTGTTTCATCATTGAGTAATGAATCTGCTGGAACCGTCCATCCGGTTGTTCCGTCCGGATCTTCTGCTATTTCAGATGCAGAAGCGACCAGTTGTATCAGGCTGCTGTCCGAATAAACTTCAAACATATAACTGATTGTATCATTATCTGCATCAGAGCTGTTTGTTACTTCAAGAAATGGCGTTAATGTATCTGCATATGTTTCGTTTGCAGGGCTGCTGATATGAAATTCATCAGGTAAAACATTTGACGTATTAACAAAAAATGAGCCATAGGTCCACAGGCTGTAAGCAATTCTGTCAGAAGCTCTTACGCGCCAATAATAAAATGTATTTTCATTTAAATCTTCTGAAATTGTCCATAAAGTTGTATCCTGGGTTTCAACGATATCCTGAATCGTCGATACCAGATCAACACACTCAGGGTCAGAAAACAGCTCAAATTCGTAAGACAAAACATCACCGTCAGGGTCTTCACTATTCTCAAAAATAAATTGTGGTGAGAATACATCCACTTCACCCTGATGAGAAGGCGAAACAATTTTAGGCGCATTGGGGCCATACCCGTTTTCAGCTGTCGGATCCGTTCCAAACAGAAATTCATCGAGATCGGAAATACCGTCTCCGTCATAGTCTCCAAATCCGTCACGGGTTAAATCTTCAAAATGCAATATTTCCCATTCATCGTTCATGCCGTCACAGTCGGAATCATCCTGTGAACAAACCGTTATTTTGACACTCCTGCTGGTCTCAAGTATACCGTCTGAAGCTGTAAACGTTATATAATAGGTGCCGGCCTGGCCAAGAGCCGGAGTCCAGTCAAAAATACCTTCTGCAACACCAACCGAATCACCTTCACCATTATCAACAAAAGTTGCACCCGGAGGAAGATCTAAACCAGAAAGGGATGGTATCGTGTTGTTGGGGTCACTTGCCTGCACAATAAATGAAAGCTGCTGTAGCTCTGCACGTGATTTTTCATTGATAAACATCAGTACCGGCGGTTGAGGAACTGCAACTATATCATCAAATACAAACGTATAAGAACCCGTTGTATTAACATCAAAAAGGTTTATATGAAAATTCCAGCCGGAGGAAGCAGGCTCTTTCCTTGTTTTAGACAGCCACGCATTATCAAACTTGATCTGTTTCCCGTCACTGCGAATAACCTCTTTTAGAAACTTGTTGCCTTCATTTACATCATTTACCTGTACATAAATAAAGCCCGTTGATTCAGGAGTTGAAAGCGTATACCGAACCTCC
The DNA here is from genome assembly GCA_014237465.1 of Desulfobacteraceae bacterium. GTDB lineage: Bacteria > Desulfobacterota > Desulfobacteria > Desulfobacterales > Desulfosalsimonadaceae > SURF-3. The sequence continues at coordinate 7,864 of JABZFM010000023.1, forward strand.
GAACCTGACTGACCATTTTGCTCAAAGATTGAAGAAAGGGATTGATTGCTCACCAAAGTATCCGTGCAGTCCGATTCATAGACTTTGAATTCACTGTCGGGGTTGTTATTCAATGTTGCCAGAAAATCACAAGTATTATCCCTGCCCGGTAAATCCACCAGAACGTCTTTAATTAGAAAATGTGAGTACGCACCCTCAATAAGGGATGTCAGTTCCCCTCCCAGTTCATCTGAATGGGAGACGTCGGCTGAAAATTCGATAAATTTTCCGGACAATGTGCAGGTCATAATCCAGCGCCCGACACCGGCGGTATCAGGAGGGATATCTCCGAAATCAACGAGAAGACTTTCCGTGGCCGGTAGGCCGTTTACTTCACTGCCTTCAATGGCAAAACCGATTAAAAGGCCCTGCTCGTTTTCTATAATCTCCGGCTGGGCGGAATCGATTTTAAGATTTCGGGCTGTTCCGTGCCCGTTATTTTTTACACGAACTCCTAGTGTAAAAGGGATCGGCGGTTCAATGGAAGCGCTAAAAGCATCATCGCCGAAAACATCCTGTGTCAGAAAGTAATCTATTTGGAGTTCAGGCAAGGGCTTGACATAAATATAGTCCGGAGACACTTCAGTGATATTTTCTTCGCCACCGATGGTATAGGTGAGTGTTGCACCAACGTAATAAAGTTTTCCTTTTTCAAGATCATTGGAAGATCCGGGGGCCGGAATAATCAACCAGTACAGATCAACGGCTGATGATGGGGCAACTGAATCTATGGGCCATATTGAATTGACAGGCTCTCCAATCCCGTCTGAGTCCGCACGAATAAAAAAATCTGCATCTGTATTGTCGGGATCAGAACTCGCAATAACAGTTTGTCCGTATTCATCGGCGAAATTTACCGTAACATTCACATCTTCAAGCGTAATATGGGAAAGACCGTTATTAATCCGCATATGTGCGTCAAACGCCTGCCGTTCAAGCGTCAACTCCTGCCGTATTTCAATTTTGACCACCGCACACAGGGAATCATCCGCAAAGGTGTTGTTGGGCGGAAATAAAAACAGACCTGCAGAAATAAGTAACAATCCAATTAAGAGATATTTTTTCCCACAGTTAAATTTTTTCATTATTTCCTCCGATGATTATATCTGAAGTCAGAATCTAAAATTTATCTAAAATAGTAATATAAAAAGTAACGTTAAAAGGGGTTGAAACGAATCAACTGAAATTTTATCATTTTTAATTCATTTTGACGTGAATTCCCTGTCCCTGAACACGAAAACGGTTAAATTCCAGCATCGGTTCTTTGTTCTGTCTTTCAATAATTCGCATGGCAAAATAGCTTTTCCTGTTTTCCATAAATATTTTATTTTGCGGATCAACAACCCACCAGACTTTACCGTCAAAAAACTCAGCCCAGTTATGTAACGCGGATGGTTTTAGTATGTCATTTTCATTGCAGATATAGCCGGCAATGCCCCGTGACGGAATTTTATTTGCCCGGCAGAGTGCAATAAAGAGGTACATGTATTCCGTGCAGTCGCCTTTTTTTTGTGAAAGCGCATATAAAGATCCCCGAGCATTTTTAATATAACCGGAATACCTGATATGTTTTGAGACCCAGGAAAAAATATTTTCAGCCGTTTGAATTGCATTTTCAGCCTTTAATGCAAGGGCTTGTTGGATAATATCCGGATGATCAGACTCACAGTTAATCCCGGGTTTCAAAAACTCGTCCATTGCAACTTCAGATATGTGGCAAGGATTTTCAGACATCAGAAGGTTCGCCTTGATCGAAATAATCCGTGTGGCAAATGGCGGAAAATGCTCAAACGAAAACTCGAGAACCTGGACACCCAGATGATTATTAATGATCTGATAGGGATGTGATGCTTCGATTTTTTCGCAAAATTGAGTTGATGTTTGTTTGACCGGTGCATATGTCCAAAACTTTATATCATTCAAAAGTTTGTTTGTTTTGTTCTGGAGGGAAAAGCTGTATCGAACCTGCTTAGGCATAAAATACGAAGTTTCGCTGATATCGTCAGTCGATTTGCCCGATATGAAAATCATAACAAGCGTTACAAATATAACGCAGCATACAATGCTTAAAATAATAATGGCTTTTTTTTTCATTTATGACCGAAATCATTTGTAATTATAAAAATTCGGAGCAACCATGATTCATGGACAAAATATTGACTACGAACCAACATGGCGTGGCAAGAGAACCCTAAGCAGCTAAAGACCATGTCAGGGCAACCAAATACTTTCCCACACGTCACTTTAAACATATGCGGAATATTAATTTGGCTAAAAAAATATTTTGTTATAAATACAGCTTTTTACTGTATCTCAAGCCACACATAACAATAATACATTCAACTACTTGACAAGAAGGAGAGGTGAAACAGTAGGAGCTAAGTAGCAATCAACACTTTTTTTGTCATTGGGGTTGGATCCTTGTTCGGCACCAGAAAGAACGTCTATTGTGTAGACTCCGATCACCGTGATCCTATTTTTGGCCGCCAACGTACCGCTATGAAAAAAGAATTTTTTATTCGTATAAAAAAACAGCTTTTTACTATCAGTGTTCGTCTGGTCTTTTTGCAGGAAAAGTCTGAAAATCTTTTGTGGAACGCAAATTTATTAAATTTCTTTCCACTTTTTTATATCTATAGCATGAATTTTAGTGTAATCTAAGCAGAAAAACTACCAAAGTCAAGAAAAAAATTTATCGTTACAAAAGGTTACAACTTGACTAAAAGGAGATTTTTTATGAGCGTTATTCGAATGACCGGAGAAATCAGGACGGACTATGATTGTGAAGCAACCGGTTTACCTGCCGAGCGTTGGGGAGAAGCGGTATTTAAAATCGGTGATGAAGAAATTGTTATGGAAATCAGTGTGGAAAAAGATGTCATCGTGGCGTTGATGGCCGGCGAAGATGCGGTTTGGAAAGGAACGCTTAAAGGGCTGAAACAGATTTTGAAAGGTGAAATCAAAGCAAGATAATAGTTGTAAAACTATTGCGCTTGGCCATACGGCGTTAAAATTGACGCTCAAAATGCTCATTTATAAATATAAACTCCGCTTTTTCGCGTAAATTTTGCCTTGGCTGATTTTAATTTATCTAATTTTAATTTGTTTGGCCTGCGCTCATGACGTTTTTCAACAAGTGTTAGACCCTGCATCAAGGATTATCCAAAATCATCATAAGCGATCATTTCCGGTTCCACCCCGAAACTGTCGAGCATTTCACGAACCGCTGCAAGCATTAACGGGGGGCCGCAAATATAATATTCTATTTCCGGCGGGTCCGGATGGGAGATCAAGTATTCATCCCCCAGGCATTGATGAATAAACCCTGTTATGCCGTCCCATTTGTCTTCGGGCAGCGGATCGGATAACGCGATGTTAAATGTAAAGTTCTCGTTATTTTTTTCCAGTTCACGAAATTCTTTTTCATAAAAAATTTCCTGTTTTGAACGGGCGCCATACCAGAAAGTAATTTTTCGTTTGGTTTTAACAGAATTCAACTGATGAAAAATATGACTCCGCATGGGGGCCATTCCAGCGCCGCCGCCGATAAAACACATTTCCCGGTCCGTGTCTTTTGCGAAAAAGTCGCCGTATGGACCGCTCAGCGCCATACGGTCACCGGGTTTTAACCCAAATACATAGGAGGAGCCGACGCCCGGTGGAATTTCCGGCATCCCCGGAGGCGGCGTGGCGATCCGAATGGTAAATTTAAAGCATGTGTTTTCAGAGGGCGGACTTGCCAGTGAATAGGCCCGAAAGACCGGATCCTCCGAATGTGATTTAAGCTGCCATAAATCGAACTTTGCCCAGGAAGCCTGAAAGCGATCCGCAACATCAAATTTTGTAAATTCAAGTTCGTATTCCGGAATATCGATCTGAATATAAGCCCCTGCCTTAAATTCAAGGAATTCTCCCGGATCCAGCTCAAGAACCAGTTCCTTGATAAATGTTGAAACATTTTGATTGGATTTTACGGTTGCACTGAATTTCCGGATGCTGAAAATTTCTGCAGGGATCTTAATTTTCATATCCTCGCGCACCTTGACCTGACATGCCAGACGGATATGTTCCTGTTTGTCTATTCGGGAGAGATGGGGCAGTTCCGTGGGAAGGATATCTCCGCCGCCTTCGTGGATTTCGCAGCGGCATTGTCCGCAGGAACCACTGCCGCCGCAGGCAGACGGCAAAAAGATATCACTATTTGACAAAGATGCCAGCAGTGTCGCTCCGGTGGGCACTTGAATGCTTTTTGAATCATCCGCATTAATGACGATTGTCCGGTCGCCCTTTTTGACCACCCGGGCTTCGAGAAACAACAGCATGGCCACCAGAAATCCGATCACGGAAAAAAAAACGGTTATGCTAACTGCGAAAATCAAAACGAAATCCCTGAAAAAAGCATAAATGCCATAGCCATCAACCCGGTGACAATCATTGTCAGTCCATAGCCTTCCATTCCATACGGCGGGTTTGCGTACCTGAGTTTGATGCGAATGGCCGCCATGGAAATAATTGCCACCATCCAGCCCACACCGGAACCGAATCCGAATATCAATGATTCCAGAAAAGTATGATTGCGTTCAACCATAAACAGCGAAGTCCCAAGAATTGCACAGTTTACGGCGATCAATGGAAGAAAAACGCCCAGACCGGCATATAAAGCCGCCGAAAACCGGTCAATGATTATTTCAATGGCCTGAACCATGGCGGCAATAACAGCGATAAACATGATAAATTTTAAAAAACTGAGATTGATATGAGGTAAGCCGATCCAGTGCAGTGCGCCAGGCGCCAGCAGAAAGTGATATATCAGCCAGTTTATCGGCGTGGTGACACTCAATACGAAAATAACTGCAAATCCAAGCCCGATGGCCGTGTCGATATTTTTAGAAACAGCAACAAAAGAACACATTCCCAGAAAATATGCCAAGAGAATGTTTCCTGTAAAAACTGAATTTAAAAAGATACCGACCAGGTTTTCTGTCATCTGTTTAATTCTCTGTCTTTTGTTAACACCTTCTGGAGCCAGATCATCAGACCGATAATAATAAATGCAGCAGGTGCCAGCAGCAGGAGCCCGGCATTTTCATATCCGATGGAATAAAAATAATCCGGCACAACCTGTACTCCGAATAGTTTACCGGCCCCCAGTAATTCCCGTATGAATGCAACGGCCAATAAAACAGATCCATAACCAACCCCATTTCCGACCCCGTCGATAAAGGCAAGATGCGGGGGGTTGGAGAGTGCAAACGATTCCGCACGGCCCATGACAATGCAATTGGTGATGATCAGGCCGACAAAAACCGAAAGCTGCTTACTGATGTCATAAAAATAAGCGCTTAAAAATTCATCGGTTAAAATAACAAAAGTTGATATCACTGAAAGCTCAACAATAATTCGGATATTTTTGGGAATCTGTTTCCGAAGCAGTGAAATCATAAAACTGGAACATGAAACAACAAACGTCATGGAAAGCGCCATCACAAAGGCGGTTTTCAGCTGTACCGTTACGGCCAGTGCGGAACAGATACCCAACATCTGGACGTTAATGGGGTTTTCGCTCCAAATCGGCTGTAAAAAGATCTTTAATGCATTATTTTTAATCTTCATTTTTCGCACCATGGTACCTCGGTCTGCATCCGGCACTGTAATAAATTCTGACGAAACCGGACAGAAGTCGGTTCATATTCAGAAAGAATTTCCTGCAGTCCTCGGGTCAAATATTGTCCGGTCAATGTGGCACCGCTAATACCGTCAACGTAGTTAGGCAGCTTTTCTTCCGGCACCTGGTCCAATGCCCTGCCCTTTGCGACGGAAACGGACATAAAGTTACTGTTCTGGTCCACTATTTTTTTGCCCACAAAATTTTTTTGAAACCACCTGGTTTCAATTTCTCCGCCCAGGCCGGGGGTTTCAGAATGTTTGTAGACTGCGAATCCTTCGATGGTCGATCCATCGTTCTGTAATGCGAGGTATCCGTATATCTTACCCCAAAGCCCCCTGGTTTCAACGGGTATGATATATGAACGGATCATGTTTTGTTTATCCATTGCCAGATAAATCGGCAAAAATTTGTCCTGGGCCGTATCCAGGGCAGCGGTTTGATCGACAATCGTACCGGTTTGATCCACAAAATATTTAAAAATATTTTCATTATAAAGGCGATCGATCTCAGCGGCTTTATATTTTCGGGTACTGTCTATTAATGAAATCGCCATTAAAATATTTTTTTTACGATCGGTCTGGATGTTTGTATCCTGAAAAGGCTTTAGGCGCGTGGACGCAGCCGTGAGCAGAACACTGCATACCAGGCATAAAGCAAACGCAAAACAAATGGATTTCATCCTGTCAGACATTGATACACTCGTAAAAAGTCAGATTTCGATGGCAAAGTATAAAAGTTCAAATTCAAGGCGCGCAAATCCTGAGTGATGATTCGTACTTTTCGTACTTTGAAGATACGAAGGATGCAGCGCAACACAGAATTTGAAATTTTTACGAAGCCATCAGACATTGGGAATCCTTTTACTGACCCGCATGCGTATTTCGATAAAATCAAACAGCGGGGCAAAAAGGTTCATAAATAAAATGGCCATCATGACGCCCTCCGGGTATGCCGGGTTAAATACTCGGATCAATACCGTGAGCATGCCGATAAAAAATCCGTAAAACCATTTGGAGGTATTGGTTCCCGGCGCGGAAACAGGGTCTGTTGCCATATAAACAATTCCAAACGCAAATCCACCGGCAGCAAGATGGTATAACGGATTAATATCCGTCCAGGGATTTAAATGCGCTGTACTGACTATACCGAGCAGAAAACTGGTGCTCAGCAGGCCGGCCACACCGCCGATAATGATTCGATAGCTGGCAACACCTGTGATAATAAGTACCAGTGCTCCGATCAGGCAACACAAAGCAGACGTGCCGCCGACACTGCCCGGATAGTTTCCTGCAAACAGTGTTGTAAGTGTAAAACCGGCACTTTGCAGCATTGATTCGATATTTTCAAATGATGATGCAAGTGTTGTCACGGATAAAGGAGTAGCCCCGGATACCGCGTTGATGGCGGTTGATGCGGTATTGGAAACCGCCACCCAAACCCTGTCACCGGACATTTTGGCCGGATAGGCAAAAAAGAGAAAAGCCCGGGCCGTCAGGGCCGGGTTAAAAATATTACGCCCGGTCCCGCCGAATACTTCCTTTCCAATGACGACCCCGAAAGAAATACCGACCGCCACCTGCCAAAGAGGAACGGTCGGCGGCAGTGTCATGGGAAACAATAATCCGGTGACCAGAAATCCTTCACTGATCGGATGTTTCCTGATAATTGAAAATAAGATTTCCCAGAAAAAACCAGCTGCATATGAAACGATGATCAAAGGCATTACCGTTAGCAGGCCACTTATAATAATATTAAAAAAATTTAAATCATTGCCGCCAGCAAGCTGTGACTGATATCCGGTATTGTAAATCCCGAAAATCAGCGGCGGCATCAATGCCAGCAGAACAATACTCATAAAGCGTTTTAAATCTATGCCGTCCCTGACAAACGGCGGACGCCGTGCTGGGATTGCCGGTGTAAAGAATATGGTTTCAACTGCTTCAAACAGCGGCCGAAATTTATAAAATCTGCCGCCTTCAGAAAAATGGATACTGTTTTTTTCAAAAAGCCTTCGCAGGTTGTTTTCAAACTGATTAAACAATCTGATTTAACTCCTTATGGTAACGGTGTTTGGCATTGATCAGGAAATCAGACAGCTCTATCTTGGAAGGACAGACAAACGAGCATAAACCGCACTCAACACAATCGAGCAGGCCGTATGCCAGTGCTTCTTCAATTTCATCCGCGTCAATACTTTTATAGGTAAACTGGGGCATAATATCAACCGGACAGATGTTTGCGCAATATCCGCAATTGACACAGGGCCGTTTCTCCCCATGCATATCTGAATTGATTGATAAGGGCTCTGATGATGCAGCGGACAAAACGGTTCGTGAATTGCTCAATTTTTTAGAACCGGGTCTTACAAATCCGAACAGCTCACTTTCATGAGACTCTTCTATGATCATTATTGAAGTATGGTAAAGGTCTAAAAAATTATCAAAGGTACTCATATAACCGGACAGGACGCCGCCGACGATCCATCGTTTGTATTGATTGTCTGTTTTACGAGAAACAAGATCATTCAACCGGACTCCCATACGGGTTTTAAGATGAAAGCTGTTTTCAGAAGATCCGTCTGAAAACGATACAATCCGGTCTGTCGGATAGGCACCTGTTTTAAGAAATTTTCCGATATGAATAACATCCTGTCCGTCTATATACCAGTCCTGGTTTTCCGAAGCTGTTTTTTTGGTATGATACAGCACAACCCCCGGATCCGATGCCGGATATTTACCGAGTATCCGGTGAGTCACCATGTTTGCGGCAGAATCATTTTTATCCGACGTTTCATCATATCGGCAGATACTCACTGTATCGGCAAGCCTTCGAATCGCTTTTATTCCGGATTCAAAAAAGTCAGCCTGATCTTTAAGGTAAACCTGGGCTGAAGGCTGAAACGGATCTGCAGATCCAAGTGTAACCCAAACAGCATTTGGCAGGAAATCCGGATCTGCAATTTGCCGAAACGGCAACTGGCGGATAAACGGCCACATGCCACCGGACATCAATCGGGAAATAAGCGTATTGCGATCTATCTCGTCAAGTACGGGTTCGCTATATACATTAAACGGTTCATGAGTTTCATTGTCATCTAACGCAATAACTACTTCCTGAATAACACGTCTCGGGCCGTAATTGATGTCAGAAATCCTTCCGCTTCCAGGAGACAAAAATTTTAAATCCGAATGTTTTTTATCTTCAAAAAGAACAGATCCGATTTTAACGTTATCGCCCTTTTGCACATGCAGACGGGGTTTCACAAATGGAATTTTTTCTGGGAGGGATGCCACATAAGTGTTTGCCGGACGTTCTTCTATTCGTTGTGAAGGTTTTCCGGTTATTTTAAACTGCCAGCCTTTTTTAATTTTAACAGTTTTCATTATTATTTAAATTGTATCATCCGATGATGCAGGCGCTGGGCGCGCTGACAAAAGGACTCCAGTTTGGCATTAATAAGCTGCGGAAACGGTGATCCGTCGGTTTCAATTGCAAGAAACGGCAAGTCATCCATATTTTCCAATACTTTTTCAAGTTTTTTCCCGGAAGCGGTATTGGTAATTTTAACTTCACGGGTCATTGTTTCGTTTAATATAGCCTCGGACAATCGGTTCGGCATACATCCGAATGGCCCTAAAGCGATTACACCGCACACTTCAGATGCCACCTCATCAAGTGAACTGCCCACTGTTAAAATAGCTTCTCCCGTTAGCTGTTCAGACATATGAGGCAATGCTGAATCAATTATTTTCTGAAGGTTAACCGGTTTTGCATGTAAGATTCCGGAACTTGAAAAAATCGATGTCAGACGTTTTTCATATCGATTCATAAAAATCTGTCGTAAAAAAAATTCCATTTTTTTACGCATGGACATCGAAGCCCAATGTCCGTCTATACCCAGCAGGTAATCAGAGTATCGAAACCATTCAGATACCGGTGAACAGACAACGGCAAACCCGATTTCAGCCAGTTGTTCACTTAAATTTTGACGGGAAAAAGCATCCCGACGAGCAAAAATTTCACCGGTTAATAAAATTTTGGGAACTTCTTCATATGGTTTTTTAACAGGAATCTCTGAAAACTTCTTCATTTGATGCGTCAGTTCCAGAATTAAATCATTGTAATTGCCCTTTTTCAGGACATTTAAAATTGATTCCAGCGCGTCATTAAATATTGATATCGCAGAACCCGGATCTTTGGCATTCGCAAGCAGCATGGCATGAAAATCTTCCATAATGTCTGATATAATAATCCCGCACCATGCTTTTTTATTGTTAAATCTCTTCCCCATTGTTGAATATGTATTATCCGAAGTTAGCGAATAAATAGCAACATCAGGCAGCTTCAGTCGCTTTATTAAATCTTCCATATAAACAGAATACTGGCCGAATCGACAGGGACCGGAAGCCGAAGGCATGAAGTAAACCAGGATTTCATCGGATTGTTTTTTATTATACACATAGTTTAACAGGGTGCCGGTGGTCAGAATCAGCGGCAGACACTCTTTGCCGGATGTGTTGGCCCGTCCCAGTTTTAAGATTGACTCATCAGCAGGCACAATCGGAGCAAGATGATATCCGGCTTCAGAAAATACAGCCGAGATGGCCAGGGTTGAAATCCGGCCCATGGATGGGATGAGCAACGTCACTTTCGGATCTGTCATTAACAATGTATTACCGGCAGATGTTTTAATTGTCGGTGATCCGTTTTTCATAAAGGTTTGTGCAGGAGTAAATGTTTCCGGTTCTTTAACAGCTTTTTCCTGTAAAATAATCTGGCGGTATTGCTTGATAATGTCTAAAAACGCTTCTATCCGGGTTTCAAGCCCGGCATCTGCCGTATGGCTGTCAAGTTCCAGCGTCAGAGATGGTTTACGGCCCATGATGGATCGGAAATATGTAATTAAAAAAGAATCCGGACCGCATGAAAAGTTTGTAATGTAAGTTGCGAATAATTGAGGATGTTTTTGGACAAACCGCGCGGCCTTGAGAATCATCTGCCCCATACCCCAATACATATGACGTTTTGACTTTTCATTCTCAAACGGCAAAAAATCAAATGGAATGATCTGAACCCCACGAGATGCGAATTTATGGGGAATTCCCATGTGCGCTTCTTCAACCATCGCATTATAGGGCCTGCCGAAAATAACGATCGCAATTTTTTCCGGATCAGATTCCAGGTCGCTTAATGCACGCTGCCCCATGGACATCATTTTTTTATTGCATTCACGTTGAACATTTAATGCCTTATTAAATGATTCCTCTGCTTTTTTACGGTGAACCCCCATTTCTTTAGCTATTTGAATCATTGGATTTTTTGCACTCAGTAATCCTTTCGGCATATTTATAAAAGGCGTCAGGAGTGTTGTCCCCTTTTGCTTCAGTTCTTGAAGCGACTGATGAAAGGCACTTTTAAGATAAAACGGCTCTCCCTGAACAAACGGACAGGCCTGTGTGTTTGAAGTCCCGTTTTCGATGGGAATCGAACGAATATGGGGAAGGAATATAAAATCCGGCGGTATTTTATTCTGTATCATGGTATGAAAAAAACCATGTGCAAGTTCGGCAGGATAACAGAATGCCGCATTTCGCTGATCTATCCCTTCTTTTGAAGGGCTTTCGGGGATAAGCGTACGAAATCCGATTTGATTAAAAAAGGTTTGATAAAAAGGATATAAACTGTTGACCAGAAAACTTTTATTTACGCCAACGGTTTTTAGGAATGGTTTTTTATTTTCCGTTATCGACCAAGGGGCATGCTGATTAAAAATTAATTTTTCCCTGGCCCTGACCAGGTCCAGGTTTTTTAGATCATATTTAAGTTTATATCGAATATTGTAATATCTGTTACAGGCACCGCCAAAAGGATACTTTTTCCCTTCCAGTTCAATCATATTGATTTCACAGCGTCGGTCACATTTTTCCCGGCCCCCTTCACAGATAAACGATCTTCCGTAATGCACGGACCGTTCTGAAAGTTGATGAAGGTCAAATTCCTTTTGTTTCAGTAAGCCGATATCAATTCTTTTCTTAATTTCCAGCGCTGCGCCATATGCGCCCATTAGTCCGGGCTCAGGCGGCACGATAATCTTTTTTCCTGTTAATGAGGCCATTGCCAGGGGAACAGCTTGATTATAGCAAACCCCGCCCTGCATGAATATCTTTTTACCCATCGGCCGGTTGCCCTTCACGCGATTAATATAATTCATACATATTGAATATACCAGACCTGCGATAATATCATTATGGCCAATACCTTCATGAATAGCGGTTTTAATATCTGAAGAGATAAACGCAGCACACTGGTCATTAAAATTCGGCGGATGATTCCCCTGTAGTGCAGCCGCAGCTATATCCTCAACATTGATATCCAGTGTTTCATAAGCGGCTTCTTCAAGAAATGACCCTGTTCCTGCTGAACATGCTTCATTCATGGCATAATCTGAAGGGACACCGGATGTAATATATGTATATTTAGCATCCTGGCCTCCAATTTCAAAGAGCGTGTCAACCTCAGGGTCAAAATAGACCGCTGCCGTCGCGTGGGCAATGATTTCATTGATGACACCATCGGTTAACGCATGAAGACCGGCTATCTGCCTTCCGGATCCACACACACCGAGTCCGGTTACCGATAATTTCGAAGGGTCCATGGTTTGCTGAATCTGTTTTAAAATACCCTGGTAGCATTTTTTTGAAGCACCGACCGGATCTCCGTCAGTTAATAAATAAATAGACGCTAAAATTGAATTGTCGGACCTACGCATAAGAACCGCTTTGGTTGTCGTGGACCCGACATCAAGCCCGAGAATACATACATCTCCGGGCCTGGGAATCTCTTTTGACATAGAATTGAATATTACCTGGTTCTGAAAGTGCTTCAGCCGGGGCAATGGTTCAAATGAGTTAACGTGCGTGTTAAAAAGGTTTGTAATATCGGAATTTTTTGAATCTTCATTATTCAGGGCCCATAAAGCGGCACCAAGGGCTTCAAAATAAGGGGCTTCTTCAGGAACCAGCAGACTGGGGATTTCCTGCTTTAAATAGTCAATCATCATTTGATTTCTGGTTGTCCCCCCGACAATCATGATGTTTTTTTTCTCGACTTTTTTTAACAGTTCCAAAACTTTAGAGGCCATCATGCGGCATAAACCCGCGGTGACTCTTGATTTGGGTATTCCTTTATTGATTGCATGGGTGCAATCTGATTTACAAAAAACAGAACAGCGTCCTGAAACTTCATAAGGATTTTCAACAGATGACCAGCGTAAAGCTTCATCCATGGATACATTCATTCTTCGCAATTGCTGATTAAAAAATTCACCGGTGCCTGAAGCACACTTATTTCCGGTTAACACATTAGAAATCAGTCCGTTTCGGTTCAGGACATAGACCATGAATGTTTCACCGCCGGCAGATACCACAGCCGGAGATTCAACCTTCGGCGTTTTTACAAACTGATAGGCATATTCGACCGCTTCAGGTTCGGATATCGATGAAAAATTCACAAAATGTCTGAACCGGCGGCCGGTTGCTGCAATTCTGTCATATGCCGTTAAATCAAGCGATGACAAAAGCGACGCCAACACATGTTTCGGGTTGCCGGCGTGAGAATGAGTTGCGTAATCAATTACATTAACAGCATCCCTTGGCTGACTTGAACTTTTAAAATTTTCCGGTGAATTCTTCTCTATCCGGACCAGAGAAATAGTTGATGCCCCCAGACAGATCCCAAGCGCTTTTGTTGTTTTTCCCGACAAGTTTTTTGATTCTGGCATTATAAAAAGCCCTGATTAATTCTTTGGTAAAGACAGCTGTGATTCCCGGTTTCTTTGTTACTGATGTAAGTAAATTCTCCGATAAGACATTTGATCCCTGTCAAAAACTCCACATTCTCCATTATCCGAAGAGCCGACAATAATGATGTATCGTTCGGATGAATTAAAAAGAATCGTTTCATTTGGCTTTATCTGTTCACGCGTGACATTCCCTGAGGACCATCGAAAAAGAACACTGGAATGAGAATGCCCGCAAAAAATAACTTTATATAAAGTTTCATTAAATAGTTGTAGCGCGCGATCAGTTGTGCCGGTATCAACGGGTTCGTAAAAAGACCTGACAGAATTAAACGGAAGCGAATGCGTAAAACAAATATTCTCATCCACCAGCCGCATCGGCATATGTTTTAAAAATGATATAATCTTCTTTTTTTTAATCAGCGGTAGATCAAAAAAATGCCCGTTGTTCAGCATTGTTTCGATTTGAAAGTCATTATTTCCTTTTACGGTCATAAAACCATTACGATCAATTGTCTCAAAAATTTCATACAGATTGTCATTACGCAATGAATCGAATATATCCCCTAAATGTATTAAAATATTGCTCTGGGCATTATTTAAGCAAACAACACCTTTTAAAATAGATTCAAGATTTCCATGAGAGTCTGCAAGCAGTCCGATTCGTTTTGAACATTCCAATAACTTTTCCTGTGCCATAAGCTTAGCAGTTTTTCAAAAACAATATTTTAAAAAAAAAAGCGCGCAGATTCTATATGGGGCATAGAATAATTTTTTATAATTCTTTTGGATTTATTTTAACTTAAAAAACTATGATTATAAAAATTGAGTATTGGTTATAATCAATAAAGTAAACCATGCCCTCCGGGGCTTAACCCAAGTCCGAGCCTTCCGGACTCTGATCTTTACTTTTGTAAATTAGCCTATTGCAGGCGATCTGTCAATCTATGCACAATCAATGTTTGTAATTTATTATTTGAAAAAACAGTGGTCATCATTTATATTTTTTGATAAATCGTTAGAGAGTCAAACACTGCAGAATGCTTTCAAAAAATATTATCTATAAAAATTTAAAAGGTTTTGGGACAATGAGGAATAAACTTGATGATGCGACATGGATTTTTGTGGTTGTTCAGGATCCGAGTGGAAAAGAACAGTTTTTAGGACTGCATGATGAAAAAACAGATATTTCCTATATACCAGCGTTCCACAATAGGGATGATGCCATAAGTTGTTTAATACATTTACCAGCTCAAAAAGGAATAAAATATGAAGTTCAGGCAATTATGTACGGAGATCTGTCCCGGGATGCATTAGAAAATAATTTTTCCATCTTTTTGCTGGATGGAGACGGAAAAATTATTGATAAAATTTTTCCGGATCAAGCATCTAAAAAGACGCATTAAAAATTTTAATATCTCTGTTCATTATTAATAATTAACTTTTTTCTTCCGGTATAAGGAGAAATCTATGAAAAAAATCGGAGTTTTGCTGTCAGGTTGCGGTGTATATGACGGTGTGGAAATTCATGAAGCGGTTATTACCCTGCTTGCCCTGGATCGAAACGGCGCCGAAGCTGTGTGTATGGCTCCGGACATTGAGCAGCATCATGTTGTGAACCATTTAAACGGTGAACCCAGTGATGAAAAACGTAATGTCCTTGTTGAGTCTGCACGGATAGCAAGGGGAAATATAACAGATGTCAAAGCGGTTAATGCCGCTGACATTGATGGGTTGATCATCCCCGGTGGATTTGGAGCAGCAAAGAATTTAAGTAATTTTGCGCTTAAAGGAAAAGATGCGGATATCAACCCGGATGTTGCTAAAATTGTCAGAGATATGGTGGATGCCCAAAAACCTGTGGGCGCAATATGTATTTCTCCCGCAGTATTGTCTAAAATTCTGGAGGATAAAAGCCCGGAAGTGACCATCGGCAATGATTTCGGAACTATTGAAACGATCGAGAGCATTGGAGGGATTCATGTCGCCTGTACAGTGGATCAGATCCATATCGACCGTGACAATAAACTGATAACAACACCTGCGTATATGCTTGGCCCCGGCATCAAGGATGTGGCCAGCGGAATAGAACAACTTGTTGAAGAGGTTTTAAGGCAAGCGTAAATTTATTGAGTATTCCTGAATGCTTTCTGAAGTTTTCACAATATGAAACAAAAATCGTCAGTTTATATTTATCCCGTTATATTAATCTGGGAGCAAATCATAGAAATAAAGCATTGCATCTGATCTAGACATAATTCCAATAATTCTATCATCCTTGACTACCGGTAGCCGTCCGATATCATGCTTAACCATTATCCGAGCTGCCTCTATTGGGCTTTTGTCCGGTTCGATTGTTATATTCCTTGTGTTCATAAATGCCTTGACAGGGGATTTTAATTGAGAAGCCTTTCTGATTTTCTTAAAATCGCGTCGTGAAATAACGCCGACAAGCTTTTCATCATCAACAACCGGTAGTCCTGTACATCCCTTTTCTTTTAATAAATTTGCGACTTCACTCATGGGAGCGTCCGAGGTTACGCTGAAAACCGGGTAAGACATTAAATCGCTTATCAGTACAGACCCCTGCTGGTTGCCTTTGAGTAATTCGAGCAACCACTCATTTAATGCGGAAGGGTTAACAGACTTTATCATTGCAGAACCGGCACCCGGATGACCGCCCCCACCCATACTCCGCATAATTAATCCCACATTAATATCCTCAACACTGCTGCGCCCAATCACAATACATTTTTCATGATCTTTATGAACGAAAATTCCAAATGCTGCATCAACATTTAAGATATCCCTGTACATATTTACCACCAGAGAAAGATTGTTGACATGCCCTTCAATATGCATCGTATTGATACTTACAGTGTAATTATCAATTTTTGTCCGGGGGGCTGCTTTTAACATTGCAAATAAAATATTTTTTTGTTTTTCTCCATAAGCCGGCTGTAAAAACGTTGAAAGAATATTCAGATCAGCTTTATTTTCCAGCAGGTATCCTGCGGTATACGCGTCTTCTGCTGTTGAAGACGGAAATGTCAGACTGCCGGTATCTTCATATAACCCTGTTAAAAAAAGCGTGGCCTGTATCGGCGTTAAAAGAATATTCTGCTTTTTGATTTCACGAATCATCAAAGTTATATTGGCGCCTATTTTCTCCTGACATTTCCAGTTCGGATTTAAATCACTCTGGTTTTCATGATGATCCCATAAAAAAATTTCAAGATTTTTATTTTTTTTAAGACCGCTCATTTTTTCAAGCCTTGCCCATTGACCTGTGTCAACGACAATCAAACGTTTCACTTCAGTTTGATCAATTTCATCGATTGTGCTGATTTCAAAAAGGTCTTTGTGAATGGACAAAAAGGCTTTTACATTCGGGTTTAACGCTTTCGGAAGAACGGGAATCGCACCGGGATATAAAATCGTCCCGGCAATAACAGATGCAAACCCGTCAAAATCCGTGCTTCGATGAGTTGTTATGATCTGCATAACAGAATCCTGTATTATTGGATAGGGAAGTTATTCCTGGTTGAAAAATTCATAAAAATCGAGGGTTCAACAGAGTGTAAATATCGCAAGCGGGTAATGTTTAGCATATTTTTATTTTAGAATGTTGCCCCAAAAAGTCAAGCAGTTTACTTTATAAAAAATATATCAAATTAATTAATCTTTATACGAACGGTAAACAATTATTATGAAAAATAATTCCCTGCAATCACCAGCGAACGATCATCACCGGAAATGGGGAGCCTGTATTTTTCAACCTGTAATTTAATTTTTTGATCGTTGATTTGATAACCATTTGCCCCGATTTTTGCCACGTTCAGCTCATCAAGTTCTTTTTGTACATCTTTACCTTTCATGACAATTATAAATCCATCCGGCTTTATCAATGGAACCGCCAAAAAAAGAAACCTTTTCAGCGACGTAAACGCCCGACTGATCACCATATCAAACTGTCCGGCAAAATCAGGATGCTTTGAAAGTTCTTCAACCCGGTACTGTTGTGCGGAAATATTTTTAAGATTCAGAATTCTAATCACATACTTTAAAAAATTTATTTTTTTTCTTGAACTGTCAACAAGACTGACTGACAGCGAAGGTATAAAAATCTTTAAGGGAATCCCAGGAAAACCGCCCCCGGTGCCGATATCAAGTAGAGTAATTTCCGGCACAGATGACACGGATTGAATATATTTTCCGGGAATGAGCGAATCGATAATGTGCTTTTCAGCCACTTCTGCCGGGTCCGTGATGGCGGTCAGGTTTATTTTTTCATTCCCGGCCAACAACTCGGTTGCATATAGCGCCATCTGATCTGATTGCCGTCGATCGATATCAATATGAAAGTCCCGGCACAATGATGCCAAAGATTCTTTCCATTCATCAGAATTTATGTTCATAGAAGAACTTCAATTAGATCAGAAATGAATTATCTCATATAATCTTAGGGTAAGAGGCCTCTGAGCCGCTTTTGCGACATTGTCTCTATTTCACAAAGGGATGATAATCACCTTTTAAACCAATCGGAGGGGTATTTCGAATATTAAAAACCGTTTCAATACTGGGCCGGGCATGGGAAGACTTAAAACCACCTCCATTTAATATGTCTTGATAGCTGGCATTATGTAGATCAGTAAAACCTCCGCTGAATTCGAGTTCTTCGTTATTTACTGTAATCGACCGAAATGTGCGCTGCCCTTCTTCAATCTGTTCATGAGGGAGATTAGATTCATCAACGCTTAAAAACCAGCGAACTCTGGCATTTTTTAATTCAAGAAAACCCGAGGCTTTATCAGCTTCCATCAAATGAACCACATTATTCTGAACCGGCCCGAATATCCAGATCAGCATATCAAAAAAATGAATGCCGATATTTGTGGCAATCCCACCTGATTTATGCACATCCCCTTTCCAGGAAATGAAATACCACCTGCCTCTTGAGGTGATATAGGTCAAATCTACGTCAGCCTTTTGGTCCTTTGCCCCTTTATCAACCTTGTTTTTTAATTCAATGATCGACGGATGAAGGCGGAGTTGTAGAATATTATAAACATTCTTGCCGGTTTCCTTTTCCAGTTCCTCAATGCCATCAATATTCCATGGATTTAAAACCAACGGTTTTTCACAAATAGCATGCGCTTGGTTTCTTAAGGCAAACCGAATATGCGCATCGTGAAGGTAGTTGGGTGAGCAGATCGATACATAATCAATCATTTTGCCCCTGCGCCGCAATTTATCCACATGTCGGTCAAACCTTTCGAACTCAATGAAAAAATCAGATTCCGGAAAGTAACTATCTATAACCCCCACACTATCTTTGGGGTCTAGGGCCGCAATCAGTTGACTTCCTGACTCCTTAATTGCCTTCATATGCCTCGGTGCGACAAAACCAGCTGCTCCCAGTAAAACAAATCGATACATGCCTGTTTTCCCTTCAAAGGTTAAATTAATTCAAAATTCCAAAAACAACCGACCTGTCCGATCGTCACTTTTATACTGCATGGCACAATGTGAGCAATATAAATTGGATGGAATCTTTTCTCCGCATTGACATACCCAACCTATTTGACGTGATGGATTTCCTGCAACCAACGCATAATCCGGCACATCTTGTGTGATAACAGCGCCCGCCCCCACAAACGCATAGGAACCTATGGTATGGCCGCAAACAACAGTGCAGTTTGCGCCCAGAGTCGCGCCGCTTTTCACAACTGTGGGTCTAACCTCATGCATGCGCCGAATATGAGCGCGGGGATTAAATACATTGGTAAAAACCATGGAAGGTCCGCAAAAAACATTATCTTCCAGCGTCACGCCTTTATATATGGACACATTATTCTGAATTTTACAGCGATTGCCTATGATCACATCAGGACCTATCACAATATTCTGGCCGATTTTACATTCTTCACCTATCCGGCTGCCTGAAATAATATGGCAAAAATGCCATATTCGTGTTCCGGAACCGATGGACACGCCATCATCAACATAACTTGATTCATGAATAAAATAATCCATAAAATTTATTGCTTTTGAAGCTAAAGGTTTATTTTTAAAATGACTCACATTTCATAATTAATAAAAAAAATTATCGTAAGCTTCATTCTGATTCATTGCCGCAATGTGTCATAGTCCAATTTTTTTTATACGACCACTGTAATTACTCTAAACAAAGATATTTTGCAATACCCATCAAATACCGAATTCAGGAGTTGATAAATATATATTTTTCAATGTACAGTTCCGATTCAAATTGACTAAAATAATTAACCCGTTAGAAATCAATAAATTTAAATGCTTATTGCATTTGATCCAAGTAGATGCTATAAATCCAAAAATATTTTTAAAAAATCTATAAAAGTTGAATAAAAAATGAATTTTAACTCACACCACCTTCAAGTTCAACGAATTATTAATAAAATTAATTATTTTTCTATTTTTTTCAAATGGTTAAATCTATTCTATCCTAAAGGCAAAGGGATACAATTTTATTTTTTGTTATATTATTTTTTCCCGCAAAAAATTTTGCGCCTCAATGGCCGTGTTCCATGGCCGGTTCATTTCACATCACGTGTGCTCTACCATAAAAATATATTGATCGGAAATCGAAGTGCTCCTGGTATGAGCTCGAATTGTTATATACAAGGACGCAACGGAATTATTCTTGGCCACAATGTCCGGATCGGTCCTGGTGTCGGATTAATCAGCGCAAACCATGACCCCGATGATTATGACAAATGGCCCCATTCGTCACCGATAAAAATTGGAAATAATGTCTGGATTGGCATGAATACAGTAATTTTACCCGGTGTCCAAATTGGCGATAATGTTATTATCGGAGCGAATTCAGTTGTCTCAAAAAATTTGCCGTCAAATGCACTTGCTACAGGGAATCCGTGCCGGTTTATCCGAGAAAAATCACCGTATTTAGGGAAGGATTATAGTAAAATTTGAAGAAATTATATCATATTGTTATATATCTCTCCTTCATATTTCTTTGTGTGGCGCTATACAAGGCTGATTATCTAAATATTCCGGAAATTCACTCCTTTTTTTTATTATTTTGCTCACTCTTTTTTCTTTTTGCCGGATTTATCGGAAATGCCCTTTCTCTAAAAAAGACCTTGGATATTGTCGGTTTTCGGATCGGAATACATGAGAGTATAGCGGGTGTCGGTTTGACAATTTTCGGTAAATATATTCCCGGTAAGATCTGGATGGTTTTTGGTCTTTCTTCATACATTGCTGCAAAAGGCAATCATGATCTGCGACAGTTGACAATTCTTTCATTGGACGTTCAAATAATATCCCTTTGGACCGGGTTGTTTCTGGGCTTTATCGGTTTGTTGATTTTTGATGGCTTTCATCTCTGGGGATGTTTAGTCATCGGTCTTTGGCTATGTCTGAGTCTTGTTATTTTCAGTAGATTTCTTCATCTATTGATAATAAAAATATATAACTTTTTATTCCGGAAAGATATAGTTACTTTTCAACTGTTAGCGCAACAAGTGTTCCGGCTGGTGCCTTGGTATTGCGGATATTGGATGCTTTGGGCGATTGGGTTTTATTTGCAGATTATCAGCTTAACCAATGTCGAGATTTCCTTCTTCTCAGGATTGGGATTCCCATTAGCAGGTACTCTCGGTATTTTGGCGATCATTGCGCCAGGTGGACTTGGTGTCCGTGAAGGCGTTTTAACCGGTTATCTTGCGTTAGTCGGCTTACCCATAAACGAAGCGACTACCATCGCGATTTCGACCCGCTTATGGTTTTTGGGCGGTGAGGTACTCATCTTTTTTACCGGATGGATACTTCATCAATTTAGCAAATAAAAAAAATTTTATTTCAACTCTTTATTTGACTCCATGTCAAACCACATCGCAAAAAGTGTAAAAAGACTCCCGCTCATAAAGGAAAAAAAAGCAGCCAATGCATTGATGGCAGGGATATAATCATGGAATATCCAGTAATAAAAGACCCTCGCAAATAATAAAATCATGAAAAAATAAAAAAATCCTCCCAGAGTGTAAAAAAACACAAGCGGATGGAAATCACGAATAATATACTTTTCCTTCATTCGCCAAAAAAACAACTTTATGAGCAACCAGCTGATTGTGAAAATCACTTTCCTGATTTTTATTCCCGACTTTTCACCAATATTATATACAGGTTCTACCGGAATATCCGTCACTTTAAAATTATGGACATTAAGTTTAACGAGAATGTCATTGGGTTGCCCATACCATTGATACATTTTGTCCCAATCAATGGTTTGCAAGGCCTTCAGGTTAATCGCAGTATATCCGGATTGTGAATCAGCAATATGCCAGTAGCCGGATGCGATCTTGGTCAGCAATGACAAGAACGCATTACCGAAATATCTGACTTTTGGAATTTTCTGATAGGCTTCGCCAGTAAATAATCTATTCCCTTTGCTATAATCAGTTCTGCCCTCTACAACAGGATCAAGAATAGCGGTTAAATCTTGTGGATCCATTTGACCGTCACCCGCCATTACCACAGCAACATCATATTTCTGATCGCGTGCGAATTTGTATCCCGTGGCAATCGCACCGCCTACACCTTGGTTCGTTTCATGTTGGAATAATTTGATTCGGTCATTTTTTTTTTGATATTCTTTAACAACTTTAATTGTTTTATCAGTGCTTTTATCATCTATGATAATCATCTGGTCCACAAAATTCGGCATGGTTTCAATTACCCGGCTGATCTGAGTCTCCTCGTTATGGGCCGGTATGACAACGACGATGGTTTTTCCCTTATACATATCCACCTTCTTTCTGAAAAAATGAATTGAATGGTTGACTAAATCACCCGCAACAGTCCATACCCATCTTTTGAAAATTCTGTGACAGTATAGCTTTTAAAAAACTCTTTTAGCATCAGTTTTTCATGAAAGCTATAATCTTTTTTAACCGATTGATTGAACAATTCAAAATTTATCAGCAGATGACTAAAATTTTTTCCCCATAGCTTTTCGGATATCTGTTTCGGCGAATTTGATGCAGCGGCAAATTTTTGCAGCATATTCAGAGTAAATTCTATATTAATATCCGAGTAATACCCGCGATTTCCGATAAATATTCCCAATATTTTGGATTCTTTTTCCAGATGTCGGTTGGCATATTGGATAGCCGCGTATTCGGGACGAAACTTCTGGATATACTCATCCCGGCTGACATCACCCATTATATAACCAATGGGCTGTACATAATTAAACCGTGAAACCATATAGGTTGCATTTAGGCCGAGCATAACAAAAATAATACAAAAAACGATAACTTTTTTTGAAAATATTGATATCCGTCGATTTGTGCCCAACAATTTTGTTTGAATATTATAAAGCCCAAACATTGAGAGAATAACCAAGGGTGGCAGGATGGGCGCAAAATATCGAATTCGAATCACGGTTTGCATATATGCAATCAGAAGAAACAGGGTCGAGAAAAAAAACATGACCATCTTTTCCGTCTTCTCACAACGACGTTCATTCTTCATTCCGAAAAATGCAAATATCGGCAACAGCAGCAAAAACGGATTAGCCTTTCCATCAAAATACTTGGGGTCATTATCTTTGCCCTGGAAGAACACCCGGATCGGAATCAAAGCGATTTCCCATCCGGACTCGCCATAAAGGTCTCTACGGATTTTAACATGAGACATTCGAGAATGGCTCATCAGCACATTATCGCTTGTTGAGTCTGCTGAGACTATTTCCGGATTGAAAATGCTGTTATAAAGCGGATAAACAGGATTACCGGTCCAGGAAAAGTTCCGGATCATCCAGGGAGAAAAAATAATTAATGCGATAATAATATATAAAGCGAAATTCATAACGGCTCTAATGGCATACGATGGACTTCCAGAACGGGCATAAATAAACGGAACAAAAAGGCCCAGCAAACAAAGCCCGATCAGGCCATTGTATTTTGTCCCTACAGCCAGTCCGCAGAAAACAGCGCTGATAACAAGATATTGTGTTTTAAATCCGAATTCAATCCAATCAAGCAGATACATCAGCGCTGCAAACAAAAAACAGACCAGTCCCAGATCAACATAAACAGTGGTGGACTGACAGACAATCACTGGAATAGAAAGAAAGAACAGGCTTCCCAGCAGAGCATATTCGGTATTTATCCGGCGTCTTAAATATCGGAAAATCATCAAAGCCGTAATCAAGGCAAAGGCAAAATGGATGAATTTTGGAAGGATATCATTTTTAAAGTACAACGGAATCAAATACAGCAGATCCAGGTTCATGGGATAATAGGAAAACGCCAAATTCGGAATTTCAAACATGCTGCCATGTCGCAGATACAATTTGGGTATGGCCAGATGATGAATCAGCGCGTCCCGACTCACCGGCGGAACACCGGCCATGAGAGCAGTCAGCGCAACAACCCCAATTACCATAAAACAATAAATTATGGCCGTGCAGGATGTTTTTTGATCGGATGAGGTTGTCATAGTATTGATTAGCATCTTTGTTATTTAAGATATGGTTTCAGAACATCTGCCGGAATCTGCCCCAGATGGGTCTGACCGTTGATGATAAACCCCGGCGTGCCGCTCAACTGATGGATTCTAATACCTTCTTTAATATCCTTCCACAAAACATTCCACAATCGCCTGTCCTGAAAAATATAGCGCATTTCTTCAACATCAAGGTTCGTATGTTCAGCAATGTTACGCGTATTCAACGCTTCAATATCTCTGGATATATTAAACAGATAATCGTTCATTTCCCAGAATTTGCTTTTTTCAGTTGCAAATATCGCCAGCATGGACAGCTTGGCCGCGCCTGTATGAAACGGCTCCTTCACCAGGGGATTGATGGTGTGATCCATTGGGAAATGCCGGTGAATCAGACGGATTTTATCCGGATGCTTCTCAATAAGCCGGCGGAGAAAATAATGCATTTTCGTGCATTGAAAACAGCGATAATCGGAAAACTCAACAATCTCAAGTTCCGGATTTTCCGCACCGATCCAGGGATGAGCGTCTTCGGTGATACCGGTTGGAGTATTTTTCGATAAAACCGGAGGGGCCATAAGCCAGTAGGTAGGAAAAGCCAACATCATCATCAGGGCACTGACGGCAAAAGCAGAAAAGGCAGGAATACTGATTTTTGGAAAACGCAATAAATAAAAAACATCCAGTTTTATAGCAATAAAAAGCGATTCACAGGCAAATCGTTTCCGGATAATCCATGAATAAAACAAAAGCCCCAGGTTCACAGCATGACTAAGAATACACATGATGCAGTAACTGTGGATCAGATATGATGACATGAAGGCTAAAATGACGCTGTATATGCTAAATCCCAGACTGATAAGCAGCATCAGGGTCCACACCCTTTTTTTGCCGGCCAAAGGGTGCCAAGAAAATATGAGCAGAAAAAGAAAAAACCCATATCCCAGAAGACCCCAGATCGGCACCGGAACGCCCAGGAATATGGAATACGGGCTCTGAGAAACCGTATCACAGTTAAGTGATCGGGATATAGCGCAGAAACTCTGATATCCCATATCCACATAATTGCGGTAATGGGATATCGCCAGATAAAACGAATCAAAAAGACCGATCAGGGCGATGCAGACCACCGGAATATAATAAAAGGGATAGGCTAAAGGAAGCACCTGTTTGTTGAGTTTTCCCATTTTTAAATTTTTTCCAACGTATGTCCATTAAAAGCATAAAGGTCATTGGGAAAGATATATATTATTAACAATTTAGTCAATTGTTCTTGAATATACAAAATTTGAATCCCACCCGGAATGCGCGTTTTGATAATTAACAGGGCATCTGCTCATGCGATCTGTGACCTGAATGGTCATGGAAACGTTGGGATCGGTTCCTAAAATATCGGCATGATTAAGTAACGTAATTTTTAGGTCAGCCATGGTCGGAACCTCTGTCCGGCCAGGGGTCCCGAAATAATCGGCAATGGCGGCGGCAATATGATCGGCGTCTGTTTCCGCTTCACTGCAATACCCTTTATTTCGCATCTGCATATAATTAGGGATCGCGATAGCCGCCAGGATGGCAATAATTGCAATGACGACCATAACCTCTACCAAGGTAGAACCATCTGTTTTTTTGTTTAGATGTTGATTCACAAAATTTCTTCGTACATACTTAAAATAACAGGGGCGATGATTTTTTTTGACATGGGTGCGTATTTTGGATTATCTGTATAAAACTCAAGCCCTTGTTTAATTATTTGATCATCCAGCTGCTTAAACATTATTTTTGTATATTCCATTGCCTTATTTATTTCGCCTGCCCGTATGCTGTTTTCAATAATAGCAAAATAAAAACATATATCATTCGGATAATATTTAATTGCTTCCAGCAATAATATTTCTGCTTTTTCATGCCGGCCAGCTAAATTTAAAGCAACTGAAGTGTTTAAGATTATGCTGGATTTAACCGATACCAGCTCATAAGCTATTTTAAAACAGGGTAAAGCATCTTCATATTTCTTCTGCCATAATAAAATAAGGCCCTTAATATTATGGTATATTCCATTGTCTCTATTTTCTGAAAGCAGGATATCCACATTTTCAAGTGCGGTATCAAAATTTTTTTCAATTATCAAAGCCTGGACTAAATCACGTCTTATTTTGAGGTTTGCGGGGTGAATTTTCAATGCTTGATCAAAAAATTCAAACGCCTTCCGGGGGTTATTTTTATTGTGAAAATAAATCAGTGCCATATTACCGAAAATATCGGCTTTCACATCGCGGGACGGGATATCTTTTTCCAGTGAGTCTTCAAATAGTTTTAGCGCCATATCATATCGGTTTGGATGTTTGCTGTTATCGCCCCATGCCAGGTTGATGGCTAAAATATTTGAGGCTCTGGCATTATCAGGCGCCTTTGATACCGCATCCATCCACAACGAGATATCATCTTTCCAGACCTGATTTCGAATATATGTGCTGACTGAAAAAAACGCTCCAAAAGATATAATAAAAAAAGTGGTTAAAACATAAACTGCTTTATTCTTTTTTTTATAGACGAATAAAAGATGGTTCAGCAGGTAGGCAATCGGCAGAAATAGAAAAAAGGAAGGCAGATAATTTCTGTGTTCAAAGATAATTTCAAGAGCAATAACGCTTGATTCGATAATATGGTTTAAGAAAAAGAACAAAATCGAAAAAAAAAGAATCGGTCTTTTTCTAATCTGTGAAACGGAGAAACCGATCATAAGAAAAATAATTAAAATGCTGGGTATTGTTGTCCAGGGGGTTAACAGAGAAGACGACAAGACAACATCATGGGCAATCGAAAATCGATCCGGTATGGGATAAAAAATCTGGGAAAGATAAAATAAAATCACCCTTGGTTGTGCAAGTAATCTCTCTGAAAAGGTAAACGTCCTTGAACTATAAAGATTTAAAAAAGATAATGGATCACCTTGCAGAAAGGCAACAGATCCCAGCAATAATATCATCCCAGTAATTATTAAAACAGCAAGAAAAACTCTTTTTTGTGTCTTTTTATTGGAAAAATTCTGAAAAAATGTGATTTCAAGAAGTAGAATAGCCATGGGCATCAGAGCCGCGTTTTGCTTTGAATAAACCCCAAGAAGAAGAAAAATAAGACAAGATGTAAACCAGATAAAACGTCTCTTAAATAAACTACTCAACCGTGCCTTTATATAAGCATACATGCCAAGTATATAAAACAGGGCGGCAAGTTGGGCCATACGTTGTACAATGTAGGTGACTGCCTGGGTTTGTATCGGGTTAGCCGCCCATAAAAAACTTGCCAGCAATGCGATAAAAACAGGGTTGCCCGAATAATTTTTAAGATTGGGGGTATTGAACAAATTAAGAATGAAAAGAAATAGAAAAAATGCAGTCAAGATATGTATGATTGTATTAACAATATGGTAGCCAAATACATGGTCCTGTCCAAAATACCAGTTCAAAGCAAATGTGAGGCATGAAACCGGACGGTATGGCTTATCGCTTAATTTTTCTGGATTACGAGGGTCAGTGAAAAACGTCTTAACCAGCTTATTCGGATGAAGGGAATCGAGATGGAGATAATAATTGTTAACAATATTAGGCTGGTCATCAAGATGCCACGAAGCATTAAATGTGTTTGAATATATAACAATGATAAAAAACGTTAGTAAAAAAAAAGAAATCGCTCTATCAGAAAAAACGATTTTCAATCGACTTTTATTAATCTGTTTCATCATTCTGTTTCATCTGGGACATTCGGAATTTAAAATATTCAATATTAAATTGCCAAAGGCTTAGAAAAAAAAGCGGAGGGGAATAATTCCCCTCCGCTTTTTTGTCAAAAAAATAATTTATTTGGGTTTATTGAGCCAGACATTTCTGATATATGCCGGCATTCCATCCATCACCCTGGGCGTTTACCGGATTGGCGGTCATGTAATCTGCCGGGCAACGGGCGGATACATCAGTTACGGTAATAGTTATGGCAACATTAGCATCAGTTGCCCCCACAGTGAACGTGTTTGAGTCCGGAATGAAATTTACATCAGCTGTTGCTATAGCAGTGTGTGTCGGAACAGCAAAGTAATCGGCAATATCTGAGGCGATGTTATTGGCATCGGATTCCGCCTTGCTGCAGAAGGATTTATTACGATAGGCGATAAAGTTTGGGATTGCGATGGCGGCCAAAATACCGATAATGGCGATAACGATCATCAATTCGATTAATGTAAAACCTTTTGTGTTTCCTCTAAGTTTTTGCAACATAATAATTGTCTCCTTTTTTAATAAAGCGTTTTGTTTAATAAAGCGTTTAGTGGTTGGTCTTTCATTCACACATTGAGAACTGGTGCTTCTTGCTTAAATTTTATCCCCCCTCCCTTGTTAAAAATAAATTTTAAAATGAATTTAATTTAATATTACGTAATGCAACTGGTGTGCCAAAAAAGACTAAAACCGACAATTTATATTTTAATAGGTTGTATATATAGACAATATATATTGAATGCCACAGTTAAAAATTTGGTTTTCAATGGTCAATAGATAAAATATTTGACAAAATTTGGTTTCCGATGACATTTTTTGTCATCATACAAATAATCCATGGATGGAAATTGATTTTGATTATACATAAACAATAAAAACTTTCAATCCAAAAGTAAAAAATTTTGCTTAAAATCATTTACTTACTCAGGATTCAAATATCAGCATATTTTTCTTGACCACACCCGACCGGAAAAGATATATTGACAAATTTTAAATTCTAAAAATTACTTCAACTAATAGAATTTCATCTGATTTGCTTTGCGCAAATTTCATTACAATTTAATTCATTAAGGGCTATTAAAAAAAGGGATGGATTGAAAATGGCAGGGTATGTTTACACATTTGGTAATGGAAAAGCTGATGGAGATAAATCTCAAAAGAATCTGCTAGGGGGAAAAGGTGCGGGTCTGGCGGAAATGGCAAGACTGGGTCTGCCGGTTCCTGCCGGGTTTACAATTACCACCGGATGCTGTAAATATTATTTTGAAACCGATGCCAATTACCCGCCCCATTTAAATGATGAAGTTGAAAATGCCTTAAAGCATATTGAGTCCATCATGGAAATGAAGTTGGGCGATCCGGAATCTCCTCTTCTGGTTTCCTGCAGATCAGGTGCCCGGGCATCAATGCCCGGTATGATGGAAACCGTATTAAATGTCGGCTTAACAACAAAAACCATTCCCGGAATGATCAAAAAGACAAATAACGAACGTTTTGTGTATGATGCGTATCGACGCCTGATCATGATGTATTCGGATGTTGTAATGGAAAAAGCGGAAGGGATTGAGCCTGGTGAAGGAAAAGCCATAAGGGTCCAGCTTGAACATATCATGAATCAGATGAAGATCAGTAAGGATTATAAAGGAGATACTGACTTTACTGCTGAGGATCTTAAAGTCCTTTCTGAGAAATTTAAGGTAAAAGTCAAAGAAGTATTAGGAGTCGAATTCCCGGACGAATCACGTAAACAGTTATGGGGAGCCATCGGCGCTGTTTTTAAAAGCTGGAACGGTAAACGTGCCATTTCATATCGCCGTATCGAAGGAATTCCGGATGAGTGGGGAACCGCAGTCACGGTTCAAAGTATGGTATTTGGGAATATGGGGGATACTTCTGCCACCGGTGTTGGATTTACCCGTAACCCGGCAACCGGTGAAAATTTTCTTTACGGCGAATGGCTGCCCAATGCCCAGGGAGAAGATGTGGTGGCCGGAATCCGAACCCCGAACCCATTAAATGAAGAAACAAAAAACGAACAGAACAAACATCTGCCTTCACTTGAAAAGGCCATGCCGGAATCTTACCGACAGTTACATGATATCCGCGACAAATTGGAAACCCATTTTCACAATATGCAGGACCTGGAATTCACCATTCAGGAAAACAAGCTTTACATGCTGCAGACCCGTGTGGGCAAGCGAACCGGTCTTGCGGGGCTTAACATGGCAATGGATATGTTAAGCGAGGGTTTAATCGATGAAAAAACTGCCGTAACAAGATTGACGCCTGCACAACTGGGTGAAATGCTGCATCCGCTGGTTGATCCGGATGCTGAAAGCAAATGCAGTGTAATCGCCAAAGGTCTCCCGGCCGGTCCGGGTGGCGCTTGCGGACAGATTGTGTTTACTTCCGAGGATGCGGTCCAGGGGAAAAAAGAAGGAAAAAATGTTATCCTTGTCCGTGAAGAGACAAATCCCGAGGATGTGGAAGGTATGCGTGCCGCAGTTGCCATTTTGACAGCGCGGGGCGGCATGACCAGCCATGCGGCGCTTGTTGCCCGCGGATGGGGGAAATGCTGTATTGTCGGTGCCGGCGCCCTTCAGATTGATGTATCAAATAAAAAAATCATTATTGATGATATTGAGTATTGTGAAGGCGATACGTACACGTTAAATGGCTCCAAGGGATTTGTTTATGCGGGAGAGCTGCCGATGATCGATGCCACGGAAAACCCCAGGCTGGCAGAATTTATGTCAATTGTTGATAAATACCGGACAATGAAGGTGCGAACAAATGCAGAAACACCTGAAGACGTCCGGATCGCCAGACAATTCGGCGCCGAAGGGATCGGTCTGTTCCGCACCGAACATATGTTTTATGGAGAAGGCTCGGAAAAACCCCTTTTCCTGTTACGAAAAATGATTTTAAGTAGCACGGAAGATGAACGTCGCGCAGCCCTGGATGAACTGTTTCCCCATGTTAAAAATGAAATGAAAAAAACAATGGAAATCATGAATGGCCTTCCGATAACGTTTCGCCTGCTCGATCCTCCGCTGCATGAATTTGTTCCGCACACCAAGCAAAATCAGCAGGAACTGGCAAAGGCATTAAATATAGATGAAAAAACCATTGCCAAACGGAGTGAATTGCTCAATGAAAACAACCCCATGATGGGACATCGCGGAGTTCGACTGGGGATTACATATCCTGAGATTTCTGAAATGCAGTTCAGGGCCATACTGGAAGCTGCTGCTGAATTAATTAAGGAGGGCAAAAAATCCCATCCTGAAATCATGGTTCCGGTCACCTGTGATGTTAAAGAACTTGATAACATGAAAGTTATTACCGATAAAATTTATAATGATGTGATTTCAAAATTTGAAATCGATAAAATTGATTATCAGTACGGCACAATGATTGAAATCCCCCGGGCGGCCCTGCTGGCCGACAAAATGGCAGGGACTGCCGAATTCTTCTCGTTCGGCACCAATGATTTAACGCAAATGACGTTTGGATTCAGCCGGGACGATATTGGCGGATTCATGGGGGAATATATTGATAAAAAGATCGTAAAAAACGATCCGTTTCAAACATTGGATATTGAGGGCGTCGGCTCGTTAATACAGGTGGCAGTTAAAAAAGGACGTTCAACCCGGCCCAACCTGAAAATCGGTATCTGCGGAGAGCACGGCGGCGATGCCGCATCCGTTGAATTCTGTTATAAATCCGGGTTTGATTATGTCAGCTGCTCGCCATTTCGTCTCCCCATCGCACGCCTGGCCGCAGCCCAGGCAGCGATTGTGGCTGAAGGGAAGTAGAAATGCTCAAGGCCGGATTACACTCTAAGAGCGAATCCGGTCTGCAAATTTTTCCCCTTCAGATTTATCCCCTATGGCACTCTGGCTCAGAAAATATCTCACAATCACCCGAATAACCTTTGCTGAGCAGAACCCTTAAATCCTTCTCAACGAATTTGTCCTAAGTCACTTAGTTATAAAAACGCCGTAAAAACAGGAACGCAAATGTCTCAAAAAAAAGTGTTCAATTATACGCTTTCCGGATTCATGCTTGTCGCTCTCGTCTTTATTATTTACTCAAATACGTTTAAATCCCCTTGGCTCTTAGATGACTATCATAACATATTGGATAACCCCAAAATACAGATTAGCAGCTTATCCTTGAAAAGCATAAAAGGAAGTTTTTTTTCCTCTCTGGCGACACCTGAAAAGCTCTACCGCCCTTTGTCATGCGCAACATTCGCCCTGAACGCCCTTTCCGGCGGAAAAGATGTCTTTGGATATCATTGTGTAAATATTTCACTTCATGCGGCAACATCACTAATTCTTATGTGGCTCCTGATTCTTGTTTTCAGAACCCCGACATTTGAAAAAATTCCCGACAAGGAAAAACATTTTATTGTCTTGCTTTCAACAGTTCTCTGGGCAGTAAATCCTATTCAGATTCAGGCCATCACATACATTGTTCAGAGAATGGCCGCATTATGCGCTTTTTTTTCACTTATGTCGCTCGGATTTTTCCTCAAAGCGCGTTTATCTAATTCCAATAAAGAAAAAATCTTCTATGCGATTTTTTCCGCGGCAGGATTCACATGCGCTTTTTTTTCAAAGGAAAACGGTTTCACCACCCTTTTCCTGATTTTAGCCTTAGAGTATTTTCTTTTCAGAAATGGAGATTATAAGATACTGGCAAGAAAAGAATTTATCCTTGTATTTTTGATTTTTATTCTTCTATCCGCTTGCATTTTATTTTATTCAACCAACTTTTCGTATTTGCAGGAACTTTACGAAAAAAGGCTGTTTACTTTATATGACCGCCTTCTCACCCAGCCTAAAGTTTTGCTGTATTATTTGTCTCTTATTTTTTATCCATTGCCTCAACGACTTTCCCTTGAACATGAAATTATTATCTCCACCGGTATTTTTTCACCACCCCAGACTTTTTTTTATCTGATTATTGTTATTTCGTCTTTTTGTGTCTGCATTTTTTTTAAACGAATTCCCCTTTTGATAAGACTTGGTATTGTATTTTATTTCATGGCACACAGCGTGGAATCAAGCATACTGCCACTTGAAATAGCGTTTGAACACAGAAATTATCTGCCGTCCGCATTTCTTTTTCCGCCTGTAGCGGCAGGCCTTTACCACTTATTAGATCATTTTAAACATAGAAAAAAGCATATGCGGACTATGATAATTTTTTTCATCATCGCCATAATTTTTCTAACCAGTCTTTCAACATACAGCCGAAATTTTGACTGGCATTCTGGTGAAGCAATCTGGTTTGATGCCATGAATAAAGCGCCTGGACACGCCCGGCCAAAGCAGTCCATGGGGTTTGTCATTGGAATGAGAAATCCTGAAAGAGCCCTGAATTATTATTCAAAGGCGTTAACCGGCTATATGCATGATCCAAAAGAAGAAAAGGCCTCAACTCTTGCGAATATAGGACTGATCCATTATCACCTGAAAAATTATAAAAATGCCCGACATTTTTTTAAACTGGCTGTTGAAACCGATGAAACCCACCAGATTGCTTATAATTTTCATATAAAAACGTATATGAAGGAAGGCGCATGGGTTAAAGCAATTGAGATGATCAACAAAAACCGGAATCCGGCCGCATTCGCAAGACTGAAAGCCGCCTGCCTTCTGCACACCGGAGATTATAACCAATCACTTGATATTTCCAGAAAGATTTACCGGAATAATCCAAAAGACCAAAACGCTTTGTTGAACATAGCAGAATCGCTCAGTATGACTGGGCATCACCAAAGGGCAGATTTTTTTTATGACATTTATATTTCAAACCATTCTGAAGAACCTCATGTGTATCTGAGAAAATCAAAAAATAATTATGTGTACGGCGATTTAGAAAAAGCTTCTGAGCTATTAAGTGTTTTTTTTCAAATAACCGGTGCTGAAAAAGCCGGAAATTATTTC
Organism: Desulfobacteraceae bacterium; assembly: GCA_014237465.1. Classification (GTDB taxonomy): domain Bacteria; phylum Desulfobacterota; class Desulfobacteria; order Desulfobacterales; family Desulfosalsimonadaceae; genus SURF-3. Next base: position 41,611 of record JABZFM010000023.1, read on the forward strand.
CAAAAAATTAATACAGATATTATGTTTCCAATAATTGGGATTGAAAAAATGACGGCTTTTTTTGAAAGCGAATTTGAAATTTTTAAAAAAAATATCAAATTATTGAGTTAATGAAAGAACAAATCCATCTTTCGCTGAATCGTCATTGAAAAAATGAATTTCCATCTGTTTTTTCCTTTTGATTTACAAAAGAATTTTAATTAACTGGAAATTAATCAATATTCTGCCTAACTACGAATCGCCCGCTGCCGCATCAAATGATCAACTATCACCAGGCTCACCATGGCTTCGCAGACCACATTGATCCGGGGTATTGCGGAGATATCGTGACGGCCCTTGATTGAAATTCGGGTGGGTTTGTTTTTGGTATCAACGGTTTTCTGCTCGATGCTGATGGACGGGATCGGTTTTACCGCAACCCGGACAATAACTTCATCACCATTGGATATCCCCGCTAAGATACCACCGGCGTTATTGCTTAAAAAACCATCCGGGGAAATCGGATCATTGTTTTGTGATCCGCGCTGGCCGGCTGCACGAAACCCGGAACCGATTTCAACGCCTTTGACCGCACCGATACTCATCAAAGCTTTTGCAAGATCCGCATCCAGCTTGTCAAATACCGGCTCCCCCAGGCCAGGCGGAATATTTTTTGCCCTGATTTCCACAATGCCGCCCAACGAATCCCCTTCCTGCTTGACTCTGTCAACCTCTTCTTCCATCATTTTTGCCGCCTGCAGATCTGCGCATAAAAACATATTTTTATTGATCGTTTGTTGATCAAACGTCTCCGCCCTGATGGTTCCAAGAGCAATTGTGTGGGCCAAAACCTGCATATTTTCCTTTTTTAAAACCGCATTGGCCACGGCCCCGGCCGCAACACGACCCACGGTTTCACGGGCAGATGACCGGCCACCGCCGCGCCAGTCACGGATTCCGTATTTTGCCTGATAAGTAAAATCCCCGTGTCCCGGCCGATAAATATCGGCAATTGACTGGTAAGCGCTTGATTTGGCATCGCGGTTTTCCACCATAATCATAATCGGCGTACCGGTCGTCTGATTTTCAAAAACACCGGAAAGAATTTTCGCTGTATCTGATTCCTTGCGGGATGTGCTCGTTATTGATCCGCCGGGACGGCGTCGGTCCAGCATTTCCTGAATGACCGATTCATTCATTTCAATTCCGGGCGGGCACCCGTCAACCACCACACCAACGCCCTTGCCGTGTGATTCTCCCCATGTTGTGAGTTGAAACAATTTCCCAAATGAACTACCTGACATAATCTATCCTTAATTAAAATTTAATGAGAAAGGCAAGGACCCGTTAGAGGGCGACATGTTCTGCATTCCCACGCAGAAGCGTGAGAGTAAGAAATGAAAGCCTTATCTGTACTGAACCGGTCACTTCACTCGTTACCTTCTACCTCTTACCTTCTACCTCTTACCTTTCATATAACCCGTCAAACACTTTCCAGTATGTGGGGAATGACTTTTCAACACAATGCTCATTTTTTATTTCTATTCCAGGCACCCTGAGTCCGGCAACAGAAAAGCACATGGCAATGCGATGATCATCATACGTCTCAATAACCGCACCATGAGGCTTACCGCCGGTGATGATCAGGTTGTCTGATTCAGATTTTGCCGATATTCCCATCTTGGTCAACTCGTTTATTACAGCGTTTAAACGGTCACTTTCCTTTACTTTCAGATGGGATACGTTTTTAATGACCATGATGCCTTTAGCAAATGCGGCAATAACAGCAAGGGTCGGTACCATATCCGGCATATCGGCCATATCCACTTCTATGCCGGAAAGTTTGCCGCCGCTAACCGTGATGCCGTCCGATTCATGGATCACCCGGCATCCCATGGCAGACAAAACATCCACAAAACGAACATCTCCCTGGCTGGATTGTTTGGATATACCGTTTACCTTTATTGCATGGCCTGTTATCGCAGCTGCCGCCCAGAAATAACTTGCCTGGGAACAATCAGGTTCAACAACGTACCGTCCGCACTGGTATGTAAGACCTCCTGGAATTTTAAAATAATCATACCCGTTTCTGAAAACATCAACACCAAACTGTGACATGATATCGAGTGTCATATCAATGTACGGCTTTGAGACCGGTCCGTGGGTCACATGAATTTCCATACCATTTCTTGTGTAAGGTGCAATTAACAGCAACCCGGAAAGAAACTGGCTGCTGATACTGCAGTTTAAATTAACCGTTCCACCGGCGACTTTCGTGCCGATCACTTCAACCGGCGGGCATCCATTATTATTTAATGATACCGCTTGCACATCCAGCTGGTTTAAACCGTCCAGTAGATAATGTATTGGTCGTTCATGCATCCGGTCAGAACCGGTTAATATATAGCGGCCATTGCCGATCGCAGCATACGCTGTCAGAAGCCGCATGGAGGTCCCCGAATTCCCCAAAAAAATAGGTTTCTCATTGGAATCCATATCTCCGTTGCGGCCGGTCAGAATTACCCCCTCCGGCTTTTTATCACCAGCTGGATTTTTTTCAATAGACGCTCCGAATTGGTTTAATGCAGACAATGTATAATTTGTATCATCGCTGTCCAGCCAGTTTTCTATGCAGCACGGACCGTTTGATAACGCTGCGGCAATAAATATGCGGTGGGTATAACTTTTTGATCCTGGAACAGTAACCGCCGTGTCATGAATTTTTTCAGTTTTTATTTTCAGCATGGATTTTCCATCTCATTCTCATTTTGCGTTAATTTCTATACGCTTCCTCACGGTCGCGGCTCAGATATATATTTCCCTCATGCCTGCGCCCGGGGGTATGACCCCAGCAATTTAATATATTTGCAGTAGGGGTTCATCCGTTCAATAGTATGTTTGATTTTTTCATCTGCAATATGTCCGTCAAAGTCGACAAAAAAGAAATAGCTCCAGTTTTCGTGTTTTGTCGGGCGCGATTCCATTTTCGACATGTTGATGCCTGACTCGGCAATTGGCTCAAGGATTTTAAATAATGCGCCGGGAACATGAGAAATGACAAACATGATGGACGTTTTGTCACATCCTGTCGGGTTCGACTCATCGTTGCCGATTAACAGAAATCGCGTAATATTGTTGGAGTGATCTTCTATGTTGGTTTCAAGAATCTGCAGCCCGTAAATATGGGCGGCTTCACTGTTGGCAATCGCCGCGGTCTTTTCTTCCTTCGACGCTTTCTGTGCCGCATGCGCCGTGCTGTTGCACTCGGACAAGACCGCATTGGGAAGGTTTTTTCGTATCCAGCCCCGGCACTGGGCAAGTGCCTGGGGGTGAGAATAAATCACTTCAATATCATCGATCCGGCTGGATCTGGACAAAACCGCGTGTGAAATATTCAAATATTTTTCCGCACAGATTTTCAGGTCAGATTCAAAAAAAAGATCCAGGGTATGATTAATCGCGCCTTCAATGGAATTTTCAACTGGAACAACCCCATAATCGCACTTGCCTTTACTCACGTCGATAAAAACATCACGAATCCCGATTTGTGGAATATATGTCGACGAATGACCGAAGAGTTCCATGGCGGCAATATGCGTAAATGTGGCCTCCGGACCGAGGTAAGATATCTTTGTCGGTGTCTGAATTTCTCTGCATGCGGAAATAATATCCGTAAAAATCTGATGAAGCGCCTGCCGTTTAAAAGGCCCTTTATTTAAAGCGTTCAGTCGTTGCATAACTTGATTTTCACGGGATTTGTCATAAACAAAATTGCCTTTTTCCTTTTTAATATCCCCGATCTCTTTTGCGATTATCAGACGTTTATTAATTAAGTTCAGAATTGATTCATCAATTTCGTTGATGGAAAGTCTCAATTGACTGATTTTACTGTCCGCCTGATTACTCTCAATATCGTTCATGCTGTTTAAAATTCCTGAATTATTTTTCAGTTATGGTTTCATTGATCTTCATGCCAAAATGCCTGCCGCTCTCTTCAATGGCAACCAGCACTTTATCCCCCGGGCGTAAGTTGACAACCGAAACCGGCTTCCCGTCCGGATCAGTCAATCGAATGGTTTCAGCATTCTGAAGAATGGTGTTGATTTCTTTTCCTGCCACTTTGGCTTTAATCAGCATCAAAGGACGTTTTTCAATTTTGAGCCGACCCACCGTACCAACAGTGGCATTACCGGTAAAATCAGTAATCAACACCTGGTCACCAGCTGAAAGTTCAGAAAGATAACGCGTTGTGCCGCCGGGCACCCTTGTATACGCGTGCACTGCTCCGGCATTCACCCGGAACGGACGGGGAGCAACATAGGGATTATCAATACTTTCCGAATGAACCAAAAAAAGTGCGCTGCTGGCATTACCGACCAGCATACCCTCCCCTAATTTCATTTCCGTACAGGTATCCACGCACACCCGGTCACCCATGCCGACCGGTTTAATTTCCGTAATTTCAGCAACGTCAAGGGGAATCTGATCAGTTTTTGCGCTAAGGACTCGGAGTGCCTCTTTTAGCTCCAATAAATTATTGGTACAGAAAAGGATATGGTCAACACCTTTTTCAAGGATTCCAAAAGCGGTTTGTGCTTCTTCCAGGCTATGAACCTGAGCAATCACGCCACTGGCGCCCTTGGCGATCAAATTTTCCAGTGGAATAATGGACCAGTCCGTACATTCCAGAATTACTTTTTTGTCATGGCACAGCTTCACAATTTCGTTTTCATCTTCACCGCTTTGAATTTTAAACACCACGACGTCCTCACCCGGCTTAAGATCACCGTCATCCGATATAGTCTGTATACGCCCGAGCGCTTTAACTTTTTCAGCATAACCGGACGGCACCATCACGCCATCAACGCCGCCTTCGATGGCAGTGGTAACCAGTTTTTTATCCCAGGGGTCTATTTTTACCCAGATCTTTTGCATGAGCTGTATCCTCTCCATTTTTTTGACAAGATTATATCTTTCATATGAATTAAAGAAAACCGAAGCATGAAATTAAATTTTATTATGTTTCCATATAATTTGCTATTCAAGAATTTTTAATGCATCGTCAACCGACCCGTTATCAAATAGAATTGAAGCCATAGCTTTAACCATCTGTGTAGGATTTTTATGCTGAAATACATTTCGGCCGATTGAAACCCCGGACCCGCCGGCGTCAATGGAGCCTTTCACCATTTCCAGAATATTTCTATCAGAGTCCATCTTTGCCCCGCCTGCGATGACCACAGGGACGGTACAGCCTTCAACAACTTTTGAAAAAGTTTCCGGAGAACCGGTATATGATACCTTTACAATGTCTGCCCCCATTTCGCAACCCACACGGGCGGCATGCTTTACAACCCCGACATCATATTCATCTTTTATTTTTTCTCCACGCGGATACATCATGGCCAGCAAAGGAATACCCCAGTTACGACACTCATAACTGACTTTCCCAAAATCATTGAGCATTTCTTTTTCCTGCCCGTTTCCAATATTGACATGAATTGAAACAGCATCCGCGCCCAGTTTAATAGCCTCTTCCACCGTACAAACGAGTGTTTTGGCGTCAGGATACATCGACAGGGATGTGGATGCGGACAAATGAATAATCAGACCGATATCAGATCCCCCCCGCCGGTGACCGGCACCGATCAGCCCCTTATGCTCGACGATGGCATTGGCACGGCCATCGGCAACCCTGGCAACCGTTGTTTTGATATCACTAATTCCCTCAATGGGTCCCACGGAAACCCCATGATCAAGCGGTACAATAATTGTTCGCCCCGTGTTTCGATCCATAATCCGTTCCATTCTAATGTGTTTGCCGATAATTGTCATTGTAATTCTCCTTTCGCAGTAGGTTGGTAGTGCCCGAACGAAAACCGCCAATTTTTCCAATTTCTGCGTAGGGCTCAAATTTTAATCCTCAAAATACTCTATGTATTCATCCGGTTAAAATCCTCACCCGCCTTGAACTTGAAAAAATTTTCAGATTTTCATTCAGACACTTGTTAAAAAAAAAGCCGTGAAGATTTTTTTCTCCACGACTTTTTCAAATAAAAAAGCCGCGGGCATTTGGGCTGCCCGCGGCTTTGTGTTTTAGTTGTCTTACTTACTATCGCACAGGCAAACCCTTAGCGTAAAAATAAAAATAGCTAAAATACCAAAAATAAAATTCAAAATTTCTGCCTGTGTTGTGATTCATTTTTATTTGATTGTTTTTTTTATTTGGTTATCTTTATTAGATAATAGGATTAAATTTTAAAAAAATAATGTGAAAGACAATTTCTACGATTCTAAATTAAATGTCAAGTTTTTTTATACATTGTCGATTAAACAAGTTTACTCAACACCAGAAACTCGTTTAATCAATTTTAATCAATGCCGCTGCATTGGCCTGCATTTCTGAAAAAAACCCTTCATTTAAACCGGCACCACAAATGACCTGTTTTGCCAATTCATCGTCAATCAGATCCCCCGGGGCGTGGGTGTCTGTATTAATCACCATTTTTGTGCTGATTCTTTCAGCAAGGCGGGCCACATGCCCGTTTGCCAGGGAGTGGCCTTTTCGGGCGGTAATTTCCAGCAGCACATTTTGATCTTTAGCCGCCCTGACATCATCGTCTGAAATCAATCCCGGATGCGCAAGTATATCGGCACCGGCATCTATGGCTGCACGATTGGTTCCCGTTGCCACCGGCTCGACAATGGTCTCTCCGTGAACGATAACGATTTTTGCACCCAGGTCTCTTGATTTTTTAATCGTATCAGCAATTAAAGACGGCGGCACATGCGTTATTTCGATACCCGGTATTATTTTAATTTTTAATACGGGATTCAGTTCATCTGCGATCGCAACGAGTCTTGGAATAATAAAATCAATATTTGAAAAGTCGCCATGGTCTGTGATGCCGATTGCAGAAAGCCCCTTATGTTCCGCCCGTCTGGCAAGTTCCGCCGGGATTAAATCCCCGTCACTGAATATCGAATGCGTATGCAGGTCAATCATAATTAAATTGTATCCATTTGACGATGAGTTAAACTCGATGTTCTCATGTTCATGTATGCAGAATGGCTAAATTAAAAATTCCATATACAAGGCGTAGTTATTTTTCAGGCAAGAAAATCATACATGTAGTATCTTGAGTGCCTGAAAAATAGCTACAACGTAGTAGATGGGATTTTTAATGACGCCATTATACTTTATATTTGCCAAAATCTTCCGGGGAAAGATCTTTAAGGTATTTTTCCCATTTTTTCCCTTGATCACTGTCATCTACGATCTCATATTCCCCGTCTTTAACCTTCAGGTTCTCTACCACTGAATCATCCACAAAAATTTCAGCCTTAAGACGCAATGCCAATGCAATGGCATCACTCGGGCGCGCATCTAAAATAAATTCACCATCCGTTGAGACACAGTAAATTTTTGCATAAAACGTATTATCCTTGAGGTCACAGACTTCGATGCGTGTCACGTTTGCCTTCACTGTTTTAATAAAATTTTTAAACAGATCATGGGTCATCGGCCGGTCAAAGGAAATATTCTGCAATACGGATGCAATTGAGGCGGCTTCCAGCAATCCGATCCAGATTGGAATTGAAAAATCTTCGTCAACGGAATTTAATATAAGGATCGGGGCATTTGAAGATGGATCCATTGCCAGACCGCCGATGATCATTTTATGCAACATGAGAATGACCTCCTTCTGATTTGAGGTATTCTATTAGATGTTCAGATAAAACTCCCCACAGGGAATTTGAAAATGCTTTAACGATTTCCACATTCACAGTTTGTCCTTTTAATGAATCAATGTCAATCCCCCAGTCAGGAGAGCCATCAAAATTTACAATTCTGTTTTCGGAAGTCCGGCCGGAAAGTTCAACCATTGCTGATGTAGATATTTTTTTCAGCTGGTTTTTGCTTGCCCCCTCAATCAGAACAGAAAAAGCCTGGCCGATGAGCGAGTGGTGCATTTTTCTTGTGATTTCTTTCTGCAATTTAAAAAGACACTGGAGCCTGTGATGTTTAACCTCTAAATTTATTTTGTCTGAAAAACGGGTGGCCGGTGCTTCCGGACGATCAGAATATTCAAACGCGAAAACACTGTCGAATTGCACTGTTTCCATTAACCCGATGGTGGCATTAAAATCTTGTTCCGTCTCCCCGGGAAATCCGACAATAAAATCCGTTGTAATCGCAATTTCTGAAGAGACTGCTCGGAGTTTTTCAATCTTTTCCAAATACGCTTCCCGGGTATATTTCCGGTTCATTTTTTTCAGGATATGGTTTGACCCTGACTGTACCGGTAAATGAATGTGATTACATACCTTATTCAATCCACCAAACGATTCAATCAGCTGATCGGAAAGATCCTTGGGATGGGATGTAACAAAGCGGATTCTTTCCAGTCCATCAATATCATTGACCATAGCCAGCAGCTCAGGAAATGTTGTCAACCCTTCCTTGACACCGTAGCTGTTCACATTCTGCCCCAGAAGCGTAATTTCATTTACCCCGGATTGAACCAACATCTGAATCTCATTAATAATGGACTCCGGCTTGCGGCTGATTTCCCGGCCCCGGACATATGGGACCACGCAATAAGTACAATAGTTATCACAACCCCGCATGATGGTGACAAAACCGGTCACTTCTCTTTTTTGAGTCATCGCAATACCGGAAGGCACGGTTTCATGAATTATTTCCGAGAACTCATTCTCAACAATGGATTGCGGAAATTCTTCTATCTTTTGCAGTAAATCAGGCAATTGATTGATGGCATGGGTTCCTAAAACAATATCGACCTGGGGAAACCGCTTAATTAGCTTTGCACCCTGCTGCTGGGCAACGCATCCGGCGACAACTACTTTCAATCCGGTATTCTTTTTTTTCAAAGCACTCAGACGGCCGAGAAAACTGTAGACTTTTTGAACCGCTTTTTCCCTGATCGCGCATGTGTTCACGATAATAAGATCGGCATTTGAAAATGAATCGACCGATTTATAATTTTTATGTTTTAAAACTTTGGCCATCTGGCCGGAATCATAAACATTCATCTGGCAACCAATGGTGTTGATATAAACATTTTTTGTTTTCATATATGATAATCCACTAAAAAGTCAGATTCGGATGGCAAAGAAAAAAGCTCCAAATTCAAGGCGCACAAAATCTGAGGAATGAGGCGTAGATGGCCTACTCCGCAGTGACGAAGAATGCAGTGCAACACAGAATTTGGACTTTTTGCGAAGCCATCATATTTTATTCTTGGTATTTGCCACTGCTCAATCAATTATATCGCTGACAGGTTCAATTAATATTTCTTTTTTTAATTCATTCAGCACAGCATCCACATCCGTTTCACAACCGGGCGCCACATGCAATTTGATTATAGAGGCATGCCGGTCAATGGTTTCAACCACGGCAATGCCGTCATAAGCTTCAAAAATGAATTTTACAAAACCGACTGATTTTTTATCAATAGAGTATAATTTGCCTATTGTCTTCAAAAAATCTCCATATATAAAGTATTTATGAAAACATAACACCCCGGTTTTTACTTTGACAATAAAAACTTACAGAGAAATCAACTTCAAACATAATTAGCACATGGATTATAAGAATAAAATTGATGGCTTCGTAAAAAACCAGGGTCTGTTCATTTAATTTTTGCAAAATATCATTGTTTCACAAAGCGGTATACGTTATATGCCCATTTATGGAAAAACAAATGGAAATTCTGATTCCGGATAAAACAACAGTCCAGAACATACAAAAACAAACAGGCTGCCACCTGGTAATTGCTAAAATTCTGGTGAACCGGGGGATCTCGTCACAAAAATCAATTTCTGAGTTTTTCAACCCGTCGTTGCGACATATCCAGTCATTTGAAACTCTGATTGATATGGATAAAGCCGTCAAGCGAATCACCCATGCCATTCTTAAAAATGAAAAAATCCTGGTGTTTGGCGATTACGACGTGGACGGCATTACGTCCACCACCATTTTATATGAATTCCTGACAACAACCGGGGCTGATGTGACCTACTACATCCCCCATCGCATCAAAGAAGGTTATGGTCTGAATGTTCATCAAATTGAACACGTAGTCATTCCCGGCGGTTTTAATCTTGTTATTACCATTGACTGCGGATCTGCCAGCCATGATGCCGTTGACCAGGCCAATCAAGCCGGAATCGACATAATTGTTACAGATCATCATACAATTGCGGATTCACTTCCGAGGGCATTGGCTGTTGTCAACCCGAGAAGACATGACTGCCCTTCTGAGTCTTCATATTTAGCCGGGGTGGGGGTTGCTTTCTGCCTGCTGATACGCCTGCGTAAGCATCTCAGAGATATTAATTTCTGGAAAAACAAACCGGGGCCCAATTTACCGGAACCGAATTTAAAGGCTCTGTGTGATTTGGTTGCCCTGGGGACGGTTGCAGATGTCGTACCGCTGATACATGAAAACCGGATTATGACAAAGGCAGGACTGGAAGTCATCAATACCTGCCCGCGACCGGGACTCGAAGCATTAATCAAGCTCAGCGGCATCAATAAATCAACGGTTAATGCGGAAGACATTGCATTTAGATTAAGCCCCCGGTTAAATGCTGCCGGTCGCATGGATCATGCGCGGCTGGCGGTCCAGCTTTTAAACACAAAAGACATTGATAAGGCATTTACGTTAGCCAAGACCTTGAATACGATGAACACACAACGTCAGGAAGTTGAACAAAAAATTTTTCATCATATTCTGATGTATTTTAACGAAGAACCGGAACTTATCAATCAGAATGCTGTCATTCTCGGGAAACAGGAGTGGCATGAAGGGGTTTTGGGTATCGTCGCTTCAAAACTTGTGGAAAAGTTCTACCGGCCGGTGATTTTAATTTCGTTTAAGGAAAATATCGGTAAGGGTTCTGCTCGCAGTATCCCGGGGATCAATTTATATGACGCCCTCTGCCGGTGCTCGGAATACCTGGAGGGTTTTGGCGGACACCCCATGGCAGCCGGTTTGAGCATAAAAAGAGAAAATCTGAAGCCGTTTCAAAAGCAATTTGAAAAAACCATTGAAACCATGACAGCCGGTTACGAGTTAATCCCCAACATACGAATCGATTGCCGACTGGATTTTGATATGATATCTGACCGGCTAATTGATGAAATTTCCTTACTGCAACCGTTTGGCCAGGACAATCCGGAACCTTTGTTTTGCTCTGAAAAGGTGGATATAACATTTTCAAAAATCATCGGAAAAAATCATCGCCGACTTACTTTAAGACAACGCAATTCCAAGTTAAACAAAACAGTTAATGCCATCTGGTTCAATGTTGAAGGCGAAAATATGTATAAAAAATATTTTGATACAATCGCCTTTAAACTGCGCTGGAATCACTGGAACGGTAAAAAGAGCATCCAGGCCATAGTGGAAGACGCGTAAATATCAATTCCATGACTTTTTACTTGAAATCCCATGACTTTTTACTTGAAATCATGGATTGTTGAGATTATTATTTTTTAAATTATAAAACATATCGCTATTATCGCACTTAAAAGGGAAAAACCCCATGTCAAAAAGATTTCGTCCCAGCAATCTTGGTGAATCCAAAATTATCTCTAAGATCGTGTCATCAAAAGAATATGAACGTAGAAAATCAATTAATGCTGTTGCTGAAAAACCGGAGGAATTAAGCAATTATATTGCAATGAAACTGGTTGAAAGTGATCTGGTGGAGACCACCAATAAAAATTCTATGGAAGAACAAATCACCCTTTGCCTTGAAAAACTGATTCACGCGGATGACTTTGATATTGATTATCAAATCGCACCCATTCGGAATATTGTTTCAAACCCGAATATAATCAGTATTTATGTCACTTCATTTGTAATTGAAAAGCTGATTAACCACAAAGACACGGTTGATATTTACGGATCTGATGAGGAAATCTACGCCTGCATCCATAAGCAGGTGGAAAAATTTCTATCTAAATAATGCCGCCTTCATTTAAGCCCTGTTTGATCAATAATTCTTCAGGTGATCCTGGACTATTTGTATCATTTTCATTTCATAATCGGGCAATCGCTTTTGACCTGGGTGATATTTATAACCTGTCCTCCCGGGAAATTCTCAAGATCAGTCATATTTTCATTTCCCATACCCATATGGATCATTTCGCCGGCTTTGACCGCTTACTGCGGATTATACTCGGCCGGGAAAAAACACTCTATCTTTATGGTCCTGAGGGATTTTTAGGCAACATCGAAGGTAAACTGTCGGGATATTCCTGGAATCTTGTAAAAAAATTTTCCAACCAATTAATTTTTCATGCCACTGAAATCTCTGAAGACAACCTGATTTCCCAGAAATATATATGTCAAAACGGGTTTAAAGCCACCAGCGAACCATTAAAACAGCCGTTTTGCCATCATATGATACACGACGAATCATCGCTTAAAATAAACGTTTCGATTTTAGACCATGGAATTCCAAGCCTTGGTTTTTCACTCCAGGAAAAATTTCGAATTAATATCCGAAAAGATGTTTTAGAAGCGCTTGGGTTAATTCCCGGGGCATGGCTTTATCGGTTTAAGCAGGCAGTTTTTGAAAAAAGCGACCCGGAATCAATAGTTGAAGTACCATATAATAAAAACTCGGTAACTGGCTTTAAAAAATATAAATTTAGAGATCTTATTGACCGGCTTACAATTTTAACGGAAGGCCAGAAAATCGCCTATGTGGCGGATGTGGCCTATACCCCATCTAACGTTAAAAAGATTATTGAATTGGCCGAGGGCGTTGACCATCTGTTTATTGAGTCTGCTTTTCTGGAAAAAGATATTGAGCATGCGATGGCAAAACGTCATTTAACCGCACGTCAGGCGGGAGAGATTGCCGGTTTGGCTGGCGCCAAACATTTTACTTTGTTTCACTTCTCTCCCCGTTATAATGACGCAGAACACCTGTTTTACAATGAAGCCATGGAAGCTTATCAGAAAAATAAACGCTTGGATTGATAGACGAATTTTTTTTGTTGTCTCAGATTAGAAGATTACGAGCGTTCAAGCGCCTCTAAAGCGCCCTGGCGCATGATAATGAGGGCGAGCTTCTGGATCGCTTTTCTTTTTTCTTCAGCTGTTCGGCCGGGATAGTTGCGGAATGTCAATACAACACCGGCCAGGGACGCAAAAAATGCCTGGGTATTTAAACGCAGATTGCCGGCATCATCGGTATGTTTAACAACATTATCAAACATGTTGAGGAAATACCGCTGCACTCCGTTAAATTTTTTTAAAGCCTGCGGATTCAATTCGCCCCGAATCATAAAATGACACATCATCTGAAAAGTCGCTTCATTATCAACCATATAGTCAACGACAGCCAGGGTGATGGTTTCCATGTTGTCTCCATTTTTTACCCGCTGCTGTAATAATTTTTCTATGGTATTGATGTCTTGGAACAGCGCTTCAACAAAAAGGTCATCCCTGCTGGGAAAATATCTGTAGATGGATGCTGCGGAGACACCGGCTTTTACGGCAATATCACGCATGCCGATTTCATGAAATGATTTTTCCTCAAAAAGTTCCATGGCCGCTTTGATGATCAACTGTTTTCGGACTTCACGTTCATCTTCTCTTAATTGTTTGAATGTGGATTTCTCCTGCAATCTCCTATCCTCCGGATATTTAATATAAAAAAATTTAATCTATACGTTTAATTAAATTACGCTATCATGGTTTAGTAGAATAAACAATGTTTTTTTATTCAGGATACCGGTTATTAATTTCAACAAATTCATCAATATTTTCAAGAAATATGTCCACCAGATTTGGGTCAAAGCGAGAACCTCTCTGGCCTTTAATTAATTTAAGAACCCGGGTAATCCCCCATTTTTCTTTATAAATCCGCCAATGGGTCAGCGAGTCAAATACATCCGCCAGTCCGGTAATTCTGCCGAAAATATGAATTTCCTCCCCCTTGAGGCCCTGAGGATACCCGCCCCCATCCCAGTGTTCATGATGCTGCTGGGCAACAATGGCGGCTGCCTGCATGATTCGCCGTTTTGAATTTTTAAAAATATCATATCCGATGGAGGTGTGAGGTTTGATTTTTTCAAACTCTTCAGGGGTGAGCTTGGCGGGTTTAAATAAAATTGAATCCGGGATCGCAACTTTTCCAACATCATGTATGGGCGACACCAGTCTTAAGAGATCGGCTTCCTCGTGGGATAAGCCGGCCTTAAGAGCGAGAAGATGACAGAATAATGATATGCGGTGCGCGTGTTTGCCGACATCAGTGGATCTGTTTTCAATGACTTCCCCAAGAGTCATCAACATTTCTTTGTGCGTATCTACAATCTCCTTGTTCAAAAAAATATTTTCAAATGCCACGGCAACATTGTTTGAGAAGATCCGGATCAGATCACGATCAATCTTGCTTAAGTGACTGCAGCTTTTTAAAAACAAAGCATTCTTCATACCGCTTTTTGTGGCCAGGTATCCCACATAGAGATCGTCGATAAACAGACTCTTTTCGTTATCCACCGCCTGCCGCAAATATCTTATGACATCATCTGTAAATATAGTGGACACATATTGATCCACCGCATTTTCATACTTGCCGGTCGCAGCCAGTACAATAAAATCGTCTTTTTCTTTAAACGCGCTGAAGCCTGACAGCTGGAGATAAGCTGAACTTTCATCTAATTTCAATATGGATACCAGCTGCGTCAGTACCCCTTTTGCAAATTCTTTTAAAGACTGATGTTCAAAGAGATGGGCAGATGCCTTAATGATCTGTTCAAGCCCGTACCGGTTTTTCTCGATAATACGTAAATCTCTGTATGAACGCAGGGCTGAAGTTATTGTGGTAAATAGTTTCTGGACAGTGAGTTCGGTCTTTTCCTTATATTCATTAATATCATAATCAATGATCACATCCCGTTCAGGCGATTTACCGGGTTGTCCGGTCCGAAGTATAATTCGAACAAAAGAGTTCTGTAAATCCTGGCGAATATATCTGGCCAGCTTGAGACCGGCATCATCCGTCTCCATCACAACATCAAGGAGGATAATGGCTGTATCGGAATTGGCCTGGATTAATTTTTTTGTTTCCTCTCCGGAATAAGCGCTTAAAAATTTAAGTGACCGTCCTTCAAAAACATAGTCACTTAATACCATCTTCGTGACGTTGTGAACTTCCACTTCATCATCGGCAATAATTATTTTCCAGGATTTTTTCTGTTTTAAATCAAGAGTTTTATCTGCCGCACCTTTCCTGAAAAGACTTTTTGTGCCTGAATCTCCATTTGAATCCTGCACGTTGGCCATATACCCATCTCCAAAATCTTAATTATTTACAATTTTAATAAATATAACATCCCCGGAAATATTTTGGCAAGGAATCTCTCCGCAAATATGTTAAGTTACTATAACAGGGAATCATGTTGACTGTAATATGACTTCAACAACTGTTTTCTTATTAACCAAACCGCGGGCATGTTTGTCAACTTCACCAATTGACCGGGATTCTGACCGACTGGCCTGCTTTGTTGTTAAATAAAAGATAACCGTTTTCCCGGCCCAGCAAAAAAATATCCCTGGTTATTTCCACATCTTTTTTGCAGTATTCCACAATTTCCCTGATCCGTCCCTGTTTCCACCAGCGTAATGCCTGTAAACCATCTGCCGATTTTGTTGTGCCGATATTTACATTTGCCAGGTTATTTAACGAAATTCGATACCCCAGATGAAGATGAATCGTTTCCAGCAGATCCAGGGTCGGCAAGGATAAAAAATTAAAGTCGGAATATCCGCTCAACACATGATAGTCAAACCGCTTGATATTAAATCCGATCACAAGGTCAAGCTTTTTCAGGTGATTAATAAGCTGGGAAACATCGTCTTCGAAATATTCAAAGAATCTCTCTTCTTTGGAATCATACACCACGGCACAGCTTATTTTCATTTGATCCGCATGATGCCATCCCCCGACTTCCTGGGCGGATTTCTGGGTCTCAATATCGAAAACGCCATAGTTATCTGTTTTTGGTATGCGCGCAGGGGGCTCTTTTTTTATTGTTTGTTTACGTATCAGCATTTTTTTATTTGCGCTGACCACAGCATTCGGATCGATGATTTTTTCAAGAATATATAACGCGGATGATTTATCAATCGGGCGGTTGCCGGAACCGCATTTCGGGGAATGTACACAGGATGGGCACCCGGTCTCACACGGACAGGATTTTATCACCTTTATTGTCTGAAGCAGCATTTTTTCCGCATGAACATACGCCTCTCTGCTGAGCCCGATGCCTCCGGGAAATGCATCATAGACAAAAACCACCGCGTTTTGAACCTGCGGATGAAACGGTATGGCAATACCGCCAAAATCATTTCTGTCCGTTAGCACCAGCAATGGACAGATTCCAATAACTGCATGTTCAATGGCATGAATACCCCCCATAAAATGCAGCATTTCCTTTTCCACGGATGTTTGAATCGGTTGCGGAATTTCGATCCATATGCCATCGGTTTCAAAAATCTGCGGCACAAGGTCTAAGGGAATAATATTGATTCGTTTTTTCCCATGAATGTGTATTTTTTCATATCCAGTGACCTGATCGGTTACTTTTAACCGACCAAACTTAATCCAGGTGGAAAATACTCTTTTTTCGTCATAAATGTCTAAAATTTCAGTTTGCTTGTCACCCCTGACCCGCGTGTAATAAACCGGGCTTGCCTGTTTAACCGTCACCATTTGAGCGCCCGGATCAAATTTTTCAACGCAAAAGGTTTTTCCTTTATGCAGATAGATGGCGCCCGGATGGGTTTCCCGAAAAGCCCGGAATCCATCCACCTCCCCCATATTTTCCCCGGTGTCATGATTGATAATATTAAAACGGCTGCCGCTGCCCCGCAAATCAATATCCCGATGCGGTAATTTTCTTGCAGCATACAACATGGAACCGTCACCGCTTCGAAGCAATTCACCGGAAGATTCCAGTATCTTCAAACAGTCTTTTACCGAAGGTTCTTCAACAAATGATTCGTCAAGCTCCAGCGGCAGTTCGGCGGCTGCGCATTTCAGGTGTTTTTTTAAGATATCCGGGTTATCAGGATTGATCACCGCAGCCTCAGGACCTTTACTGAAAAATTCCTCCGGATATCTCATAAAATATTGATCCAGCGCATCTTCGCCGGCGATCAGGATAATCGCTGAATCATGTCCGCTGCGCCCGACTCTTCCGCCTCTCTGCCAGGTTGACATGACTGTGCCCGGATATCCGACCAGCAGACATAAATCCAGATCCCCGATATCAATACCCAGTTCCAGCGCACTGGTGGAAATCACAGCCAGCAGTTCACCGGACAGCAATTTATTTTCTATTTCACGGCGTTCTGCCGGAAGAAAACCGGAACGGTACGCACTGATTTTACCCGCATATTTTCCGCTCTGGCTGACTGCCCAGATGGATATCAGTTCGGTAAGTTTTCGTGACTGAGTGTATACGATGGTCCTCAGCCAGCGATGCAGTGCCGCTTTAAGCAATAAAATGGCGGTATGAGAAGGGCTGTCTGCCGAATTGATAAAGACAAAATGACGTTTGCCGGAAGGGGCGCCGCTTTTTGTTTCCGCTTTTACCGGACAGCCGATCAGGGCTTCGGACAGCTGCGCCGGGTTGGCAATCGTTGCGGAGCTTAAAACAAATTTTGGGCGACTGCCGTACGTTTCACAGATTCTGTGAAACCGCCTGAATATCTGTGCCATATGGGAACCCAGCACACCGCGATAGGTGTGGACCTCGTCAACAACAACCATCTCAAGATTTTCAAACAGATTTCGCCATTTTTCATGATACGGCAGAAAAGACAGGTGAAGCATTTCCGGGTTTGTTAAAATGGCATTGGGAAGTGTTTCTCTGATTTTTTTTCGATGCCAGGCCGTGGTGTCACCGTCATAAACTGCGGCAGTCGCATTCACGGATGATAAATGTTCTGCCATATTCTGAAATGACTTCAGCTGGTCCTGGGCAAGGGCTTTGAGCGGAAACAGATAAATGGCCCTGGCATCCGGACGTTTGATAATTTTTTCAAAAAAAGGGATATTGTAAATTATTGTTTTGCCGCTTGCCGTAGGCGTTGCGACAACAATATGATTTCCCTCACGAATCGCCTTTATCGCCTTGTATTGATGCGAATAAAGATTGTTAATGCCGGAACTTGACAAAATTTTTTTAACGGGATCAGAGACAAAATTATCCAGCGCGCGTATCGATTGCGGCCTTGATTTAATCTCTTTTCGGAATACAACCTGTGAACCCAGGCGCGGCGATGCGGCCAGAGAGTTTATATATTCATCAATATCTTTTTTACAATTCATACAACCAGGCTTGGAGGCTGTGCAGTGTTGACACAGCGGTTAAGCATACAAAAGAAGTCACTTGAAAGTTCTTGTTATTCCTTTTTTTTACCATAGCGGGCACAGAGACCACAGAAAAAAGACTGTATTTTTAAATTTTTTCCCTCTGTGTTCTTGTGGTTAATTTTACCTTTTTACGAAGCCATTAATAATTAATGCCGATGATCAATTAATGCCTAAGATCAACAGCGCCGCAAATTTTAAAAACAACTTCCTCAAGTACCGCTGACGGAGATTGACCGCTTGTTTTCAATTTTACATCAGCATGGTTTAAAATTTCAAATGCAGCACAAAGTTCATCTTTTGTATAGTTTTTAGATCGAACAAACTGTTGAAATACCGGATAAGGATTATTTGGATTTTTGGCAATAATCAGGTCAGTGGACAATTTTTTTTTCTTTTTTAATTCCTGTGCTTCAAATTTGCCTTTTACGGCATTCTGATGATAGTCAGCCTTTTCGATTAATTCCGCATCGTATTTGGATATTAATGGAATAATCATTTTTTTGAACTGATCATAACCGATTCCAGGGTGCCAGTTGCTGCCGTAACCGCTTTCCAGGAACCCTTTTATCACCAGCAATTTTCGAATCTGATTGGTCATTGCCGCCATAATCTGCAAATAGTGAAATCCGGAAGAAAGCAGCGAAGACATATAATGGAGTGTTTTTAATGTGTCTCTTTCAGATAGCGCGCCGGTTAATTCATAAACCGGATCCTGCCGTGTCCGGATTAGAACCGCTTGCACGTCGTCAGTCGTAATATGGTCCCGGTCTTTTGCATGATCAACCAACTTCTCAAGATTTGAGGTAAAGGCCCGCAGATCAAAACCGGTCATTTTAAAAATCAATTCAAAAGCCTGTAAATCAATCTGCTTGTTCTGTTTTTTCAATACCTGACGCGAATGCTGCTGAAGAAATCGTCGTTGTGCATCGATATCCGCTTTTCGGTTTCCCTTAGGAATAGAGCAGTCAATTACAGTTCCGAATTTTTTGATTGTTTTATACAGGGCCTTGCGTTTATCAATCGTATCGGTGGTGACAAACAAAAAGTTATTCTTGGGAAATCCGTGTTCAATGGCATTTTTCAGACGTTCGGCATCATCGCCGGATTCAGGGACCGACAGATTGCGTTCCAGGCAATATAAGGAAAGCTTTTTAATCCAGTCAATGTCGTTTGCCTGATCTTCGCGGATATTAAATTTATCGGCAATTGTTTCATCTGAAATAACTGCCGTTTCACATGAAATATCTGCCAGGTCAATTTGAAGGCGACTCAGCAGATTCAAAAATCTTTTGGAAGCTTTTTCAAAGTCATTGTTTTCATATAACTGTTTTACCTTCTGTAAAATGATGCCCTGGTTGTGACTGGCAACAAACACCGTGGCGTCCCGCAGTTCCATAATCTTTTTTTCGGAAAAAAAAGAATAGGTATTCATTCGTTCGATGACATCAATAAGTTGCCCTTCTTCCCGATGATTGACCACTTCATAATTATGCTTCTGCTTGACCGGATTCGGGATAATGGCATTTAAAAGATCCTGGGTGACCTGATGATATAAAAACTCTTCCCCGAATATCAGGTAAACAGGATCAAATGATGTACTTAAACATTCGCTGATATACTTTTTGATTGACTGATAATTTATCTCTGACATGTTTTTATGACACTGAATTTGGACTTTTTGCAAAGCCGTCAATTTTTTCGGCCAAGGATAATCAGCATAATGACGGCAATTAGCGCTGAGCTTAAGCCGATGACCTGTGATATCGAAAACGTATTAAATACTGTTGTCCCCCTGAAATCGCCGCGAAAGACTTCGATGATGGATCGATTAATCCCGTAAAACGCAAAATATATCCAGAACAATTGACCATCATATTTTTTAAATCGGCGAAAAAAGAAAATCAGTAAAAATATAAAAAAGTTGGATCCCGAAGAATAAAGCTGCGTCGGATGCAGCGGAACAAATACGGGAGCCAGAGAATCCGGATGCCGGAATGTGATCGCCCATGGCTGATGACATATCTTTCCGTAACAGCAACCGGCAAAGAAACATCCGATTCGCCCGAGTGAGTGACCTAAGGGAAGCGCAAGCGCAGCAATATCCGCCATTTTTCCCAACGGCAGACGATAAATTTTCAAGTATGCAATAAGAACCGCGGCTGAAGCGATAAATCCACCATAAAAAACCAATCCGCCATTCCATATTTTAAATACCTCCAAAGGTGCTGACATAAAAAATTCAATGTTTGTGAAAACATAAAGCAAACGTGACCCGACAATTGCCGCGACCACAACGTAAAAGCAGGCGTCAACCACTTTATCAGGATCAATCCCGAGTCTTTTGGCTTCATACCTGGCGATAAACATACCGGCCAGTACGGCCAGGGCAATAAAAAAACCATAGGTATGAATGGTTATTAATTCACCGAATTTCAACAAAACAGGATACATATGCTGCCTCAGTTTTTAAAAAGTCCGCGTTTTAAATGCCGGCCAATGCAGATGGGCAATATACAGATCAACAAAATCGATGACCTCGCCAAGACGGATTCGGTCAATCATGTTTCCCAATGCGCCCCCGAAAATTAACGCAAACCCAACGGAAAGAACCGGGTATTCAGAAGGCGTGTTTTTGTATAAATACAATATCAACCCCATGGCCGCAACAGCGATTATAATAAACAGCATGCTTTGCAGGTTGCTCTGGTTTTTGGCAAGGATGCCGAATGCGCCGCCCGGGTTATGGATGTAGATCAAATTAAAAAAACCCGGTATCACTTTTACTACTTCATAATATGATAATGAACTGGTAATCAGCCATTTGGTTAGTTGATCCAATACAACCACGAGACCGGAGATGGTTACCAGCATCATATATTTATTTTTCAAGGCATTCATTTCAAATTATCCCATACTGTCCAGCTCGGCTTGACAGCGGCTGCAGATCGTTTCATTTTCAGGGTGCTCACCGACACTTGGATCATAAATCCAGCACCGCTGACATTTTTCTCCGGAAGCGGCCGAGACTTTTATGGACAGTCCGCTGATTTCTGTTGAGATAAACGCGTCATCATCTGTATTCGCATTATCCGCTGTATTCGGGCAAATAAGCTTTAATTCGGATATAATGAAAATGGATCTTAAATCATTTTCATAATGGACCAAAAGGTCATACAGTTCTTTGGACGTGCAAAGTGTTACCGATGCATCCAGGGAATGACCAATCACCTTGTCGACCCTTGCATTTTCAAGAACTTTTGTCACTTCACCACGCACATCAAGAATCAGCTCCCATTGTTTTGCCAGTACTGAGTTTTTAAATTTTTCATCTGATATTGGGAATTCTTCCAGGTGAATACTGGCGGACCTGTTGTCGGCATCCGGCATGAAGTTCCAGATTTCTTCTGAAGTAAACGGTAAAATGGGGGCCATTAATTTTGAAATGGCATCAACAATGTGGTACATGACTGTCTGGGCACTTCGTCTTTTCAGTGATTCCGGATTCGATGTATATAGTCTGTCCTTTAAAATATCAAGGTAGAAGGAAGACAGACCGACCGTACAGTAATTATAAAGAGAATGGTAAATCACATGAAAGTCAAAACTGTCATATGCCTTGATGTCCCGTTCAATTAATTCCTGGAGTGAGTGTAGAGCGTATTTATCAATGTCCGTCATCTCATCATACGCGACCGCATGTTTTCCCGGATCAAAATCAAACAAATTTCCCAGGATAAAACGGCAGGTATTGCGGATTCGGCGATACGCGTCACTCAACTGCTTTAAGATCATTTCCGAAATCCGGATATCATCCTTGTAATCCGACGCAGCCACCCAGAGTCTCAGGATTTCAGCACCGTACCGGTCAATAACTTTTTTGGGGGCAATTACATTGCCGATGGATTTGGACATCTTTTTACCTTTTCCATCCACCACAAATCCATGGGTCAAAACAGTTTTATAGGGCGCGCTCCCTTTAGAACCTATGGCCGTCAACAGCGAACTGTGAAACCACCCTCTATGCTGATCACTTCCTTCAAGATACAGGTCTGCCGGCCATCCCAGACTGGGCCGTTCTTCCAGGACAGCAGCATGGCTGACGCCCGAATCGAACCAGACATCTAAAATATCCGTTTCCTTGATAAACTCTTTACCGCCGCAGGATTCACAGGATGTCCCTTTGGGAATAAAATAAGACGCATCCTTTTCAAACCAGACGTCTGCCCCGTTTTCAGAAAACTCGGAAAATATCCGGTTAACGATTTCCCGGTTAATCAGCAGTTCGTTGCAGTCCTTGCAGTAAAATACGGTAATGGGAACTCCCCATGAACGCTGTCTTGAAACACACCAGTCCGGACGTTTTTCAATCATACCGTAAATCCGGTCCCTGCCCCATGAGGGAATCCATGAAACCGTGTCTATCGCGTCAAGGGCCTTTTTCCGTATACCGGTTTTATCCATGGAGATAAACCACTGGGGGGTGGCGCGAAAAATAACCGGTTTTTTGCAACGCCAGCAATGGGGATATGAATGTTTAATTCTACCGGTAGCTAACAGTTTTTTATCTGCATCCAGTTTTTCAATAATTTCAGGGTCTGCTTTAAAAACAAATTTTCCGGCAAACGCCCCCACATCATCCGTAAAACATCCATTGGCATTAACCGGAGAATAGGCATCAAGACCGTATTTATTTCCCACTTCAAAATCTTCTCGTCCATGGCCGGGCGCTGTATGGACACATCCGGTACCGGTTTCTAAAGTCACGTGATCCCCCATAACAACCAGGGATTGCCGTTCAACTAATGGATGCTGACAGTGTTTATTTTCAAGATCGGTTGGGTCAATCTGCGACAGCACTGAATAATTTTCCAAGTCAAATGTTTTCATGCACTCTTTTACAAGATCGGTGGCAAGAATATACACTTCTCCATTATCCGCCTCAACCGCTGAATAATTCAACTCCGGATGCAGGGCAACGGCCAAGTTTGCCGGCAAAGTCCACGGGGTTGTGGTCCAGATGACCACATATACTTTCTTTCCGGATAATACCGGGACTGTATCACTGACATCATCTTTTAATTCAAACTTTACAAATATTGACGGGGAAGATTCGTCACTGTATTCAATTTCCGCTTCCGCAAGAGCTGTTTTGCAACTGCAGCACCAGTAAATTGGTTTTTTACTGTGGATTAAACTCCCGTCAAAAGCGAATTCAGCACATTTTTGGGCAATAATCGCTTCGTATTTGTAAGCCATGGTCAGATAGGGATCATCCCATTTTCCCATGCCACCAAGACGCTTGAATTCTTCCCGCTGAATCTCAACGAATTTTTCAGCATAGGTCCGGCATTCACGCCTGATTTCCACCTGGGCCATATCTTTCTTTTTTGAGCCCAGTTTTTTGTCCACATTATGCTCAATCGGCAGGCCGTGGCAATCCCATCCGGGAATATAATCGGCATCATATCCTTTCATCTGCCGTGACCGTATCACGATGTCCTTAAGAATTTTATTCAATGCAGTGCCAATATGAATATTACCATTGGCATAAGGAGGGCCGTCATGAAGAATAAACGACTGTCGACCTTTGGAAGCTGTTCGGACCTGATCATAGAGTCCGGCTTCTTCCCATTTTTTCAACTGCTCCGGTTCACGATTGGCAAGATTCGCTTTCATTGGAAACTTTGTATCCGGCAAGTTGAGCGTTTTTTTATAGTCCATTAATAAATTCCTTCATTAATAAATTCCTCCATTAATAAATTCTTATAGGACGAATATGTTTTAAAATTTAAAATAATTATATTTAATATTGATGTATAAAAGTTTTTTAAGTTAAGCCACAAAAGTCTTATGTGTCAAGGAAATAAGCCTTAATCCGGCGTCAATTCCATCTTAAATCATTTACAAACTTTTGTGGATCCACTTGACAACCAAACACTGGTGCCGCTAAATTTACTCTGGCAAATAAAATCGTAATTGAAGTTTCCCAATACCTGAAAATCACATTCAACTTCGGAGAGGCGGAAAGTTTTAATGAAAGCAGTCATTCAAAGGGTAAAAACAGCTTCGGTTACTGTCGACAAAAAACAGATCAGTAAAATAGGTCCCGGGCTCCTGATTTTTTTAGGGGTATCCCACTCTGACGAACCATCAGATGCCGAATATCTTGCCGATAAAGTAGCAAACTTAAGAATATTTGAAGATCAGGACGCGAAAATGAATCGATCGCTGATGGATATTGGCGGCGAAATATTGGTGGTCTCACAATTCACGCTTTATGGTGACTGCCGGAAAGGAAGACGGCCCTCATTTATCAATGCAGCGCCGCCTGAAAAAGCGGAAAAACTGTACGCGTATTTTACCGAACAGATGGAAAAAAAAGGGATCCCGGCGCAATCCGGCCGGTTCAGGGCAATGATGGATGTTGAGCTGGTCAATGACGGGCCGGTTACGCTCATTATTGAAAGCAAATAACAAAAGATCAAATCTCCACTAACAGGATTTTATATGAATTTGAAATACGCATTCAAAACTGCCGGCCGGTTTTTAAAAACATTTTGTATTACATCATTGACTGTTTTTTTATTTTCCAACGCCTTTGCATCAGACCCCTCTCTTAAAATTAAAGACCTCATCACCCCTGCCGATGCCGTTCTTTTAGCCTCTCCAGGCGGAGATATTATCTTGAGCGTTAATGCTGAAAAAAAATTAATCCCTGCCTCAACACTCAAACTGCTTACTTCCCTTATCGCCATTCATTATTTAAAGGAAGACTACAAATATCCGACTGATTTCTACATTGATACAGATTCAAACCTGATTATTAAAGGTTACGGTGATCCGTTACTCGTTTCTGAAGAAATCAGCGAAATTGCTTCAACGCTCAAACCACTGATTGTTTCGATCAATGATATAATTTTGGATGATACTTTTTTTGAAAAACCGTTATCCATACCCGGGACGGTAAAAAATTCGATACAGCCCTATGATGCGCCGAACGGGGCATTGTGTGTAAATTTCAATACCGTTAATTTTAAAATCGAAAATAAAACGATGATCAGCGCCGAACCCCAGACCCCTATTGTGGATATTGCCCGGCAAAAAATCAAAACATTGAATTTAAAATCCGGGAGAATTCTGCTGACCAATAACGGCGATGAAATCACACGGTATGCGGGACAGATATTTCAGTATTTTTTACAAACAAAGGGAATAGAGGTTAGAGGAGGCATTAAGCTCGGTATGGTTAATCCTCTCAGGGACAAACTCATTTACCGTCATATGTCTCAATACAAACTGACTGAAATTATCGCCCGGCTGCTTGAATATTCAAATAATTTTATTGCCAATCAACTCCTGCTGACAACCGGCGCCAGGGTATTTGGTCCCCCGGCCTCCATGGAAAAAGGCGTCAAAGCGGCGAAAAAATATCTGGCTGAACGATTTGATCTAAAGGATTCGGTTGATTTAAAAAATCCGGCTTTTGTTGAAGGATCCGGAATCTCCAGAAACAACCGATTGACAGCTCACATATTTCTTGAAATACTATTTGCATTCAACCCATACCACGGTCTGATGCAGCACAAAAACAATGAGTATTATAAAACCGGCACATTAAACGGCGTCAACACTCGGGCAGGATATCTCGTATCTCAAAAGGGCGAGTTGTACCCTTTTGTTGTTTTCATCAATACGCCGGGAAAAACCACCGCACCTGTTATGAAGGAGTTAAAAAAAATGATTCATTAAAATTAAATCAGATTATATCTTCGGCTGCGGCCCACTGGTAATAAAGGCATATGCATTATGATTGTGAATGGATTCAAAATTTTCAACAGCCACTGAAAACCATGTGATATTTTTATCCGCCTTCAGTTCCACCGCAATATCCCGGACTATATCTTCAACAAATTTCGGATTGTCATAGCCTTTTTCCGTAATATATTTCTCATCAGAGCGCTTTAAGACCGAATAGACTTCACAGGATGCAGCCTTTTCGACCAGCTCGATCATATCTTCGATCCAGATAAATTTTTTAAACCGGGTCCTTAAATGCACCATACCCCGCTGATTATGAGCGCCATCCGTGCTGATCTCCTTTGAACAGGGACAGACTGAAGAAATCGGTACGATGACTTCAGAAACCAGATCCACCCGGCTGTCTGAATCAATCGACCCATTCAATCGACAGGTATAATCCATCAGGCCCAGGGACTGGGTCACCGGGGCTTGTTTTTCAATAAAATACGGAAAAGTCACTTCAATATGTGCGGATGCGGCATTTAAGTGTTCTTTCATCTGACTCAGAATTTCCGCAAATGTCTTCAGCGCAATATTGGGCCTGAAAAGATGAAGCATTTCAACAAATCGGCTCATATGCGTTCCCTTGTATTCATGGGGAAGGTCCACATACATGTTAATTGATGCAACGGTATGCTGTTTACCCCGGTTTCGGTCCAGAACCGTAACCGGATATCTTAAGTCTTTGATACCGACTTTATTTATTGCAACATTTCGATAATCACGTTCGTTTTGCATATCTTTCATAGTTTTCTGTTTCAACACACCGGCGCAGCTCATTAAAGCTGCCGGTTATATAATAAATCTAATTTTAATAATTTCAGTTTATAATAAATAATCAGGATTAACGTTTCTCAAAGACCTGAAAATATTGCCTTTGATTTTTCTATTGGATTTATACAGTTGATTCAACAATTCTTTTATCTCTTTTCGTTTTGAAATATCCGCATACGGACAGGGGTTAATAAATTCTGGAAATTGTCTAATTCCGGCAAACCGCTTGATTCTGTCTTCTTCAACATAGGCCAAAGGTCGAATAATAAAAATTTTGCCTTTAAAAAGCGATTGCATGGGACGCATTGTGGAAATATTTCCTGAATAACAAATATTCAAGAAAAAAGTCTCGATAATATCATCCTTGTGATGGCCGAACGCAACCTTGTTGCAGTCAAGTTCATCGGCAATTTCAAAAATTCTTTTTCTGCGCAGACGGGCACATAAAAAACAGGGATTTTCGAGGTTCGTGGAGCTGTGCGCGGAAACGCCATAATCCGTATTCTCAACTCGCAAGTCAAAACCCATGCGCCTTGAAAATTCACAAAGCGCATCAGCAAATCCATCGGGAAACCCAGGGTCAATATAAACAGGAAACAATTTATATTTTATGGGAATTCGTGAAAGACGTTCATTTAAGATCCATAACAATGCCAGGCTGTCTTTACCGCCCGACACACCGACAAGAATCCTGTCGCCATGAGATATCATATCATAGTGATGAATCGCTTTTCCCACATCACGATTCATTGATTTAAACAGATATTGCGACATATATATATAAATATTTAAAAATCAATATTAATGGCTTCGCAAAAAGTTCGAATTCTGTGTTGCACTGCATTCTTCGTCTACCTTTTTCCGCTGGGGGGAGTAGGCTATCTACGCCTCATTCCTGATAAATTTATGCGCCTTGGCAATTTTTATAAGAATGGTGAATCTTTTTTCTGTCCATCCGAATCCGACTTTTTACAGAATCATCAAAATTATTCCGAACTCTCCTCGTCCTCCTTAATAAACACTTTTCCAGCGGATATTTCCCGCAATGCGGTAACAACATTTTCGTTATCTGATTTAACAAGACGCGGACTTCCTTCCAAAAGCTGCCGGACGCGCTTTGTTGCCACATGCACTAGCATAAACCGATTTGGTATTCGTTTTAAACAATCTTCAACGGTAACTCTGGCCATTTTTTTCCTCCCAAATGTTGATTCCTGTTATCAAGCAGACGATCAGGCTGATATTAAAGAATTTCAATCAACTCATAACTGCGTTTACCGACAGGCGCCATTATTGATATTTCATCACCGATTTCTTTTCCGATGATTGCCTGGCCCAGCGGCGATGCCACTGAAATTCTTCCTTCGTTAATATCAGACTCATCAGGTCCGACAAGCTGATATTTTACTTCATCACCTGTATCAATATTTTCAAGTAAAACCGTGCATCCGAATCTTGCAGAATCCTTGCTTAGTTTATCCGGATCAATCACATCCGCATTACCCAGTTTATATTCCAGATCCATGATGCGGCCTTCAATAAACGCCTGGCGTTCCTTAGCCGCATCAAACTCTGCGTTTTCAGAGAGATCACCGTGAGCCCTAGCTTCTTCAATCGCTTTAATATTGCTGGGTCTTTCAACCGATTTCAAATTCGCCAGCTCTTTTTTAAGCCGATCATAACCCTGCCGGGTGATGGGGACTTGTTTCAAAATTATTCTCCTGCACCATCTTTAACGTAGTTTACTATAATATCACCCACTTCACTGGTTGTATAGCCCATTTTCCCGGCAGCAACGTCCTTTAAGTCATCGCGCAACGTCTTTTTTACCGCAGACTCAACACTAACCGCAGCTTCAGATTCGCCGATTGTTTCAAGTAATAATTGCACGGATGAAATCGCGGCGATCGGGTTAATGATCTGCAGGCCCGTATATTTAGGTGCGGATCCGCCGATGGGCTCAAACATGGAGACTCCCTCGGGATTTATATTGCCGCCGGCAGCAATACCCATACCGCCCTGGATCATGGCGCCCAGGTCTGTGATGATATCCCCAAACATGTTATCCGTTACAATCACATCAAACCATTCCGGGTTTTTAACCATCCACATACAAATAGCGTCAACATGGGCATAATCCGTTTCAATATCCGGATATTCCTTGGCCACTTCGTAAAATGCTCTTTCCCAGAGGTCAAAAGCAAACGTCAGAACATTGGTTTTTCCGCACAAAGTTAATTTCTTCGCTTTATTACGCTTTCTGCAGTATTCAAAGGCATAACGGATACATCGTTCCACGCCTTTTCTGGTGTTAATGGACTCCTGGATTGCGACTTCATCAGGGGTTCCTTTTTTCAGGCATCCGCCGGCACCGGCGTAAAGGCCTTCACTGTTTTCCCTGACAACCACAAAATCGATGTCTTCAGGCGATTTATCCTTTAACGGGGTGGCAACGCCGTCATAAAGTTTAACCGGTCTTAAGTTGATGTATTGATCCAGCGCAAATCTCAGGCTTAACAATATCCCTTTTTCCAGTATCCCGGGCTTTACATCCGGGTGACCGATCGCCCCTAAAAATATTGCATCCTTTTTTAAAAGTTCATCAACAATGTTCTCCGGTAATATTTCACCGGTGCGGATATAATGATCGCCGCCGATATTGAATGTTGATAGATTCATTTGAAAATCATATTTGGCAGCAGCAGCTTTAAGAACCTTTAAACCCTCATCAACAACCTCAGGGCCGGTACCATCTCCCGGGAGGACAGCAATATCATATTTTTTCGTCATTTATATAACACTCCTTATAAAAAAAATTACCGCGATACATAGAATACTCTATGATAGCAAAATTATTAATCTGACTTTAAAAAGCTGTTTCTAATCTTTGATTTTGCCGGCGGATATTAAGTCTTCTTGCTGATCGTTTTTTCGAGAATGCCACAGGAAATATTTGACAGGACCGGAGGCGATATATCCCAAAGCGACTACATATAATGTAATAGATGGTTTTGATGCAATTAAAATTAATATAAGCATCATTGAAACAAGCACATTGAAATTCATTGATTTAAATAAATCAACTTTTTTAAAACTGTAATACTTGATGGTGCTGACCATTAAAAACGAAAGCATATAAGTTAAAAATAATATCGGATAACGGATAATTTCCGGATTCAGTCCAAGATCCAATACAAAAAGAACCGTCACAGCAACCATTCCGGCAGCAGCCGGAATCGGAAGTCCGGAAAAATATCCGTCGCCGGGCTGATCCAGGTTGGTATTAAAACGTGCCAGTCGGAGTGCGCCACAGGCCATGAACAAAAAAGCCGCCAGCCAGCCCAATCTTCCCAAAGGTTGCAATATCCATAAATACAGCATCAAACCGGGTGCCATACCGAATGAAACCAGATCTGCTAACGAGTCAAATTCTGCTCCGAAGCGGCTTGAAGTATTGGTAGCTCTGGCAATTTTACCATCCAGAAGATCGAAAACAGCGGCAATCAGAATCGAAATGGCCGCGATTCTGAAGTTTCCCTCGATCGAACAGATCACAGAATAAAAACCAAAAAATAAATTCATTAAAGTGAAAAAATTAGGCAGGATATAGATACCTTTCTTTATTTTTTCCTTTTCAATGGATTTAAATTTCATTCTAAATATCCTAAAATAGAAGTGCCGGCTTTTACTTTATCTCCCTTGGCGACATCCAGCTTTGAATCTACCGGCAAGTATACATCAACGCGGGATCCGAAACAGATCAATCCGAACCGCTGCCCGCAGACAACATTTTCCTCTTCACAAACATGACAGATAATCCGTCGTGCGATCAAACCGGCGATTTGAACAAAGCATAACCTCTGTTGTTTATCTGTCTCCAGAATCAAAGCGTTATGTTCATTATCGGTTGAGGCTTCTTCTTTATTCGCGGAATAAAATTTTCCCGGATAATATAATATTTTTTTTATTTTGCCGGTAAATGGAATTCGGTTGACATGAACATTAAAAATATTCATAAATATACCGATTTTTAAACTCGGGCCGTTAATAAATGGATTTTCATTCACCATACCGGTAAAAACAATGCGCCCATCTGCCGGAGAAATCACTGCGTCACTTTTATCCGGTGTCACCCGGTCGGGATCCCGAAAAAAATTGCAGATGAAAAAAGTAACCAGGATACCAATTAATGCCGGATAAACCAGGCCTGCCAAGGCCAGCACAAACGTAACAAATGCCGATGCAAATATTATCGGCCAGCCGGCCTTTGCAATGGGGAATCCCGTCTGACTTTGGGGGTCTGCCCGAAAAAACTTATTTATTGAATTACCAGTCAATTTACCCTCATCTTCTTTATCATTTTTATCATTAATTACTCAGGATAATCTTGGTAGAATAAATGAATATGTTCATTGTGTCAATAAAAACAGCAATGACAGGATATTATATCCTCAGTTTAGGTATATTTAACCCGGAAGAATTGCCTTTAAGTTTTTTTCTGCATCGGATTTTCGGATATAAAACGGTTCAATAAGGCCTGCATCATCTGTATCGTTTGATTTAAAGCGCTGAATGGCGATTTGGCCGACAGTTGAAGCCCGGATGATGTGCTGGGTGAAATTTGCAAAAACAGCCATCGGCCCCAGAGTACTTTTTATCAAATCCTGATACAGCATTGAACCATCACCGACTACGATACAAGGCTCATTGATGTTTTCAATGGCTTTATCAGGACTGACAGCTAAGGGCAATTGTTCGCTTTCAAGTTTTTGATCTTTAAAACGGTAACGGGCGGTGTAGACCTCATTTCTTCTGGCATCCAGCATGGGGCAGATGAGTTTATCCGATCCGGATATTTGATATGCCAATACTTCAAGAGAAGATGCACCGACAACAGGTTTACCAGTGGCTAATGCAAGCCCTTTAATTGCACTTAAACCGATCCGCAACCCGGTGAAACTTCCCGGGCCGATTGTTACTGCAAAACCGTCAAGATCTTTAACCGTTAAATGACAGATATCGAGAATGTCACGGATCATTCCCATTAAAAATTTGGAATGCGTATCTTTATGATTAACCGTATATTCCGAGATTACGGACTTTTCATCGATAACAGCCACACTGCAGGATTTCGTCGCAGTATCAACCGCAAGTATTTTCATAAACAGCCCTTAAAACTCATTCTTCTTATTTGTTTTTTTGGTTTTCTTGCTTTTCGATGGAGCAGTCACTTTTAATTTATCATCAAGTGCAATGGCAATCACTTCATCAATCGTGGAAACCGGCAGAAATTTAATCTTTCGCTTTACATTTTTGGGAATTTCCGACAGTTCGTTACGATTCTTTTCAGGAATAATAACTTTTTTGATGCCAGCCCGAAGGGCTCCTAATGATTTTTCTCTTAAACCGCCGATGGGAAGCACCCGACCACGCAGGGTAATTTCCCCGGTCATCGCAACTTCCGTATCGACCGGTCGGTTGGTGATCGCTGATATGATCGCTGTTGCCATGGAAATTCCGGCAGATGGCCCATCTTTGGGTATTGCACCAGCCGGGACATGTATATGAATATCCAGGTTTTCAAAAAAATCTTTTTTAATACCAAAGTCTTTACGATGGGCACGGGCATACGTAACCGCCGCACGGGCGGATTCCTGCATGACATCTCCAATCTGTCCGGTGATGATCAGGTCTCCCTTGCCTTCCAGTAAAATGGCTTCTATGTAAAGAACCTCACCGCCGACAGATGTCCAGGCAAGTCCGGTGGATAAACCGACCTGACTTTCCTCCTGATCCATTTCAGGAAGAAATTTTGGCGGACCAAGAAATTGGTGAAGGTTATTTTTCGTAACGGCAAACGGCCCTTTTTCTTTTTCAGCAATTCTGCGCGCAAGCTTTCGACAAATAGCCCCAAGCTCCCTTTCAAGATTTCTTAAACCGGACTCACAGGTATATTCTTCGATAATCTGCTGCAATGCCCCCCGGCTGATGGATATGTTTTTTTTATTTAATCCATTTTCCGTAATCTGTCTGGGCAGTAGAAATGTTTCCGCAATAGCGGTTTTTTCTTCACGTGTATAACCTGAAAGATGTATCACTTCCATCCGATCCAATAACGCCGATGGAATTGTATCAATCACATTGGCCGTCAAAATAAACATGACATTGGATAAATCATACGACAGATTCAAATAATGATCGCTGAAGTTTGAATTCTGCTCCGGATCAAGGGCTTCTAAAAGTGCCGACGATGGATCGCCCCTGAAATCAGAACCGATTTTATCAATTTCATCCATCATAAAAACAGGATTACTGCTCCTGCATTGTTTCAACCCCTGCAATATCCGACCCGGCATAGCACCAATATATGTTCTGCGATGTCCTCTTATCTCTGCCTCATCCCGTATTCCGCCCAGAGAAACCCTGAAAAACTTTCGGTTCATTGCTTTTGCAATCGCCTGCCCGAGAGATGTTTTCCCGACCCCCGGAGGACCGGCAAAGCAGAGTATCTGCCCCTTCTTATTGGGATTCAACTTCCGGACACTCAGATACTCAAGTATGCGGTCCTTGATCTTTTCGAGCCCATAATGATATTTATCAAGGGTTTTCTTGGCTCCCTGGATATCAATTTTGTCTTTAGTCAACTTACTCCACGGTAATTCCAGAATCCAATCCAGATATGTTCGAATCACAGACGCTTCGGAAGAGTCCGGATGCATCTGCTCTAAACGGCGCAGTTGCTTGTCAGCTTCCTGGGCCGCCTCGTTCGGGAGTTTGGCCTTTTTGATGAGTTTTTTATATTCACCGATTTCCTCCACTTTATCGTCAAATTCGCCTAACTCCTTATTGATCGCCCGAACCTGCTCACGCAGAAAATAATCCCGCTGGCTTTTTGAAATCTCATCTCTCACATTGGATTGAATTTTTGCCTGCATCATTGAAAGTTCAACTTCACGGGTCAGGTAATCATTGACTTTATGCAGCCGTTCAACCGGGTCTGATATTTCAAGCAGACCCTGAGCTTCGTCAATTTTTAATTTTAAATTTGAAGATACCAGATCCGCCAGTTTCCCCGGATGTTCGATTTCATCTAAAAGAATACCGATTTCACTTGAATATTCGCCGCGAATTGTCAAAATTTTTTCACAATTTTCCCGAATATTGCGCATCAGCGCCTGATGTTCCAACTCGAGTTTTTCAGTGGGGGCATCCTTAAAAACTTCAACTTTCACATTATAAAAAAATTTCTTCCCGGTATATCGCTTGATACGACCTTTTTCCAGACCCTGAACAAGCACTTTAAAATGACCGTCCGGAAGCTTTAGAATCCTCAAAATACGACATATAGTCCCTACCCGGTAAATATCATCCGGTTTTGGATCTTCAATGGAAGGATCTTTTTGAGTAGATAAAAACAGCAGACGGTCACCCCCCATTGATTTGTCAACCGCTTTTACTGATCTTTCACGACCGATAAATAAAGGAAGCACCATGTCGGTAAAAATCACAACATCCCTTACCGGCAGTAAAGGCATGATTTCCGGAATATCAATATTACCGTCAGTATCTTCCAAAAGGCTTACAAGATCGTCTTTATCCGTTTCTGCCATGTTAATGCACCTGTATACTGTCTAATAATTTATAAATGTTAAATTAATGCATAACCGAAAATTTTCAACCCTAGGGCTCACTCAAAAAATAACTCCACATTTTGAAAGCCGATGCATCCCGCCTGGCTGTGTTGCTCGTCGGTTGAATACGTAAAGTATTCGCACTCCTCGCGCCTTGCCGGCCGGACGCCTCAACTCCCAAAATTGTGAACTGATTGTTTCGTCAACCCTTACTAAAAAACAAATAAGGCATTTGTAAAGTTAAAAATTTTTTTTTCTATTATTTTTATCCATTAATATCAATTTAAATTTTCAATAATCCGACTTAAGCATTGATTTTAAAAAACTCATTAAATATGATGCAAAATCAACATATTTTACGGTTAAAAATTCCTTCTGACCTGAAATCCGGTAACTGTATAGTTAGTTTCATTACAAAGGTAAC
Source organism: Desulfobacteraceae bacterium (assembly GCA_014237465.1). Taxonomy (GTDB): domain Bacteria; phylum Desulfobacterota; class Desulfobacteria; order Desulfobacterales; family Desulfosalsimonadaceae; genus SURF-3. The sequence continues at coordinate 76,651 of JABZFM010000023.1, forward strand.
AATATGCCAACAATGCCAATTCTGATCATAACATTTATTATGGGAGCATGCATCGGCAGCTTTTTAAATGTCTGCATCTGCCGAATTCCGGAATCCCGGTCTATTGTCACTCCGGGCTCTTCGTGCCCTGGATGTAACACCCTCATAAAATTCTATGATAATATTCCAATTATCAGCTATCTTTTGCTTTTAGGCAAATGCCGGACTTGTGCGGAACCGATTTCAGTCCGATACCCGCTCGTTGAATTGCTGACCGGATTACTGGCACTTGCCAGTGTTATTAGATTTGGAATTTCCATTGATTTTCTCATTTATTTTATCTTTATCAGTGCCCTGCTGATCATTACGTTTATTGATCTTGACCATCAAATAATTCCGGATGTTATTTCTCTTCCCGGCATCCCCATCGGTTTATTGTCATCCTTCTTCCTGGCGTCCCTATACTTCAAGGATGCCCTGATCGGTGCTTTGATTGGCGGGGGCAGCCTTTTTCTGATTGCCTGGGGGTATCATTTTATCACCGGCAAAGAAGGAATGGGGGGCGGCGACATTAAACTTCTTGCCATGGTCGGTGCGTTTTGCGGATGGCAGGGTGTTTTCTTTACAATTTTTGTCGCCTCAGCGTCCGGCTCACTGATCGGCGCTGTTCTGATGCTCTTTGCTCAAAAAGACCTTAAATTTGCCGTTCCTTTCGGTCCGTTTCTTTCCCTGGGAGCCATCGCATACATTTTTTTTGGCCCGGAGCTGATATTCTGGTATTATCATCGCGCGTTTAACTGATAATACGGCAAATGCCCAGCAAACCAGCACAAAAATCACCAAATCGAAAAAAACCGTTCAGCAATCAACCGGTCCGAATACAAAAAAAGGCAACATCCATAGGGATGTTGCCTTAAACAACTTATAAACTAAGTATAATGCTTAACCGCAGGAACCGTCAGTGCTGCAACTGGAACAGCCACCGCCCATCTGAAGATTGGAACTGATCTGAAAACCAACTCCCTTGAAATCGACCGTCACCGGCTGTGCCTGGGCAAGCAGATCCTTGTTGGCAATAAATTTAAATCCGTTAAATTCAAACGCTTCATCCATATCATTCGGTTCATCCAGAACCAGTGCCAAAGAGGGGCCGCCTCAGCCACTCTGGTTCAGGAAAAGCCGTATGGGCTTTACCTCTTTATCCTTAAAAAACTCCGCAATCTGCTGTTGCGCCATTTCTGTAACATTCATCATTATAACCTCCAGGGTATTTGAAATTAAAAATCCGCGTTCATACAAAAATTAAAATTTAAAGAAAAATAATCATCACCCCAAAAGTTGTCAACACAATTTTTTTCTTTAAAATTGTAATGGGCTAAATGGATTGAAAAAATTCTTTATAAATTTCAAGGTCTGATGCGGAAAAAAACACAAAAAACACTTTCAGTTTTCCTTTGGATTGTTTTAAAAAATTAGCGGTTGTCGTTACCGCGATTTCACATGCTTTATCTAAAGGATAGCCGTAAATCCCGCAGCTGATGGCAGGAAACGCAATCGATGACAAATTGTTTTCAACGGCAATGCTTAAACTGTTCCGGTAACAGTTGGCCAGTAAAATTTTGTCTTCAGGACGTCCGCGGTATACCGGCCCAACGGTGTGAACAACATACTTTGCCGACAGGTTGTACCCCTTGGTTATTTTAGCTTCTCCCGTTTGACATCCGTTAAGTTTCCTGCACTCTTCGAGCAACAGGGGACCGGCCGCCCGATGTATTGCCCCGTCAACGCCCCCGCCGCCCAACAAGGATTTATTGGCTGCATTTACAATAGCATCCACAGCCAATTTGGTAATGTCGCCTTGTATGGCTTCCATTGCCTTCATTGGGTCAATCTCCATAGCCCTGCCCCCCAAATCATGTTTGAAAAATATACCGTCTTTTTGTCGTTATGAATAATAATACCATCTTAAAATTTTTTTTAACAGACTATCCAGACGAGTTCATTATCTCATAAAAGTCGCAACCGTTTATTGAAATTCTAACCCCGGAATGCAGGGTAACCGCATTTGGAAATTCGTTTGAATGAACACTGTGGGAGCGGCATCCTGCCGCGAATGCGGAATTAGATATTGTGAATGATTTTCACGAATATCCATATCGTTGATATATTTCTAATGTGTAATGTTGATCCTTAAA
>JABZFM010000059.1 GCA_014237465.1 Desulfobacteraceae bacterium
GACACGCTAAACCGGCTCATCTATCTGGAAAACCGGACTTCTGCCGGAGATGTGATCTCCTGTTATTTTTACACCTTGGGACCCACCGGCAACAGATTGAGCGTGTCTGAAAACACCGGCCGGGTGATGAATTATACGTATGATCTAATCTACCGGTTGATCCAGGAAGAAATCCTTGATCCGGTAAACGGCAATGAAACCATAAGCTATAGCTACGACAGCAAGGGTAACCGGTTGACGAAAACCGATAGCACTGGGACGGTCGCATACAGCTACGATGTGAATGACAGGCTGTTAACGGAAACCGGCCCGGCCTATGTTCGTACGTATTCATACGATCTGAACGGCAACACGATCACCAAATCAGCAGCCGGGGAGTCCATTGCGTACGATTATAATTTTGAAAATCAGCTGACCGGCATGCAAACCCTGGCTTCAACGGTTGCTTACCAGTACGACGCAGACGGCATCCGGGTGGCGCAGGATGTTGACGGCGCACAAACTGTCTTTATTGTTGACAAAAATAGACAGTACGCGCAAATACTAGAGGAGCGTGACACACTCGGTTCTTTGACAGTCAGTTATATTCATGGCGATGACTTGGTAAGCCAGGATCGATCTGGTGTGAAGTCTTACTTTCATCATGATGGCCTTACCTCCACCCGTGCATTGACCAACTCTTCCGAAACTGTGACCGATACCTATGATTATGAAGCGTTCGGGAATATTATTCAACAGACTGGCAATACTCAAAATTCATTTTTGTTTGCTGGTGAGAGCCTTGATTCTGCGGTAAATTGGTACTATTTAAGAGCGAGGTATTATAATCCGGGGATTGGCAGGTTCGTGACCACCGATCCGCTTGAGGGTAAGCCACTTGATCCGGTGACGTTGCATAAATATATGTATGCCAAGATGAACCCGGTGATGTATATTGATCCGAGCGGAAAATTTTTTATAGGAACGATGCTTTCTGGTGGCTTTAGATTGCTCGGTGGCCTTGCCGCTGGGTATTATATTGGTGGTGGAATCGAAATGATTCATAATTATAACCGTGTAGTCCTTCAAGGTGAGAATGCAACAATTTGTGGTAGCGGTTCTACAGGAGTGATAGTCCCTGATGATCCATTTGGTTTTCATTTCAGTAATCCCTGTTCAATTCATGATGCATGCTATGGCGGCTCTGGAACCGCCAGAAGTAACTGCGATTGGGATTTTTATGAGAATATGATGGATGTTTGTAGAGATTTAAGAAATAATGGTGGCGGAGCATTAACTTATTGCCATTGTTCATTAACAGCGAGGCATTATTATATTATGGTTATGGCTCTTGGCTGGACAGCATATCAACCATAAAGAGTGAACACTTCTTAAAATTATTTGTGCTATACTAATTTGTTATTGTTAGTAATTTGGTTATTCATCCATAATTAATGTATTTTATCAACTTACAATCAAACAATTAATAACTCATAAATTATGAATAAATTATACAAAATAATATGTTTTTTTGCCGTAGTGCTGTTACTCATTGTTTTAACAAGTAAAATAAATATATTTAATTTAATATCCAGCAATGACACTGGTCTCGCAAAAAAAATATTGATAGAGGAAAACATCTTTTCTAAGAAACTTTTTTATGAAGGCGAATTAGATGGAATAACGAATATTTTTTTGAAAGACATTGATAATGAAATTGGACTTGACCTGGCTATTTTTGGGTCGAAAGAAATGCATATTGTGAATCTTGATTCAGGGGTAAAGAAATCAGAGCTAAAACTACAATGGCCAACGAAAATATCTCGACCTGAATTAATATATAAGAAGCCTGGCTCTTATATAATTATGTCCAGAGGCCCAGTTTCTGATGTGGGTTTAATAGATAAAAATGGTATTCCCATTTGGAATTATAAGCCAGGAATTAATGTCCATTCTATGTCTACTGCTGATCTCAATAACGACGGTGAGCCTGAATATTATGCAGCGACTGGTAAAGGGCTTCATCAACTTAATTCAAAAGGTATATTAACATGGAAGAGTGACAGGCTGGTTTATGATGTGGAAATTTTTAACGATAATGCCGAAAACTTACAACTCGTTGCAACAATAAATCTTTCTGGAGAAATGCAATTTAGAGATTATTATGGAAAAAGAATTCGAAAAATCCAATTTGATAATCAGATTTTTAACTCTGGTTTTTTTGAATTTATTTCATGGACAGATCAAAATCAAATACTCAGTAATTCAGGAAATAGTTTTTTCATTTTCGATCATCAAGGAAAACTGATATTGAAGCACTCTTTAGAAAATGATATTTTTGATATTAGAGGTTGTGCAGTCAGATTTGATCACAACGAAGGTCCTTTTTTAGCCATTGTCGCAAAATTTAGCTCCTCCACAAAACGGTCCATGCTATGTGTTTTTAATTCAAATGGAATTTTAGTTTATAAGGAATTAATTGGAAAGAGTATATGTCTACTTCCAATTCCATTACAGACATCTGAGAATGAAGGTCTTCTCGTTGGTGAGTTCCCAAATAAGGTTTATGAGTATTCTAAACTCTAATCAATGAAAAAACGGAGTCTCAACTTTCAATAACTTACAACGGCGGTTAATATTTTTCTTAACCGCCGTTTCTTTTTGTCCAGGAACACAACAAAAAAAATCCCTTCCCGTAAAATTTTTACAAAGGCTCTTTCATGAAAATTGGATATCACCATGCATTAAAAATCCTCTTGCAAGAATACACTACCCGTTCAGAGAAGACCTGTCAAAATTTGTGCGTTCTCCCCTGCGAGATGAAAATGATCCGGAACAAAATTTTTTAAAAGCCGATCTTTCCACCCCGGAAAAAAATGCTGCTTTTTATGATCGCATGGCAAAAATGATCAACAAAGATATAAAACTTTCTGCATACGCCCATGAAATTTTATCTTATCTAAAAAGTCATTAATCGATCAAAAAGGGAAAATAAAATGCTCCGGACTTTTTCTTTAACTGCAATTTTTGATTTTTGGGTGATGCATTTGAAAAGACACTTTTCAAAATTTTAATTCCCAGACTGAAACTTATTTTTGTAAATTCTGAAAAAAAATTTTCATTTGTAAAAAAGAAAATTCGATATTTTTGCGAAACACAGAAATCTTTTTAATCTGACTTTTTAAAAAATCCTTCTCAAAAAAACATCAGCAGTTAAAAGAAAAACAGTAAAAAATCCTGCCGAGAATCAGAACAACTTCCACCTAAAAAACCACCTTCAAAAGACAGAAAAGAAAAACTCTTTAATCTGACACACCTGTCGCCACTTTGTGTACCAATGCCGAACACGCAAAACACATGTTTGGGCCGATAACCCTTCATAATAATAAGAAAAAAAGCGGTACACAAACACCGTGTTCTTTTATCGACCTAAACCGCATTCAATATTTTGATATCGCAGAACATAATTGCGTGCACGGTGAATGCACACGGGCTTGTCTGTTAATGTTTTTCTTTAACCGCTGTTTTCTTTTGGGGCGGCTGGTTGGGAACAGATATAAAACAGACAAACCGTTGCTCTCAGATCTGGCGTGATGGCTGCCGGTTTACATAATTCAATTTTATCACTGACGGCATTTTGACTTTATGGTTTTTGAGGAGAAAAATTCTGTCTGATCAAAATTTATTATGTAATCCGCACGGTATCATGACAGGAAAGAACGCTTAAAACAGATAAGCAGCAGCTATTCCTTTTGGGTTGGCAGGTGGGCATATTAGATAAGACACGGCTACCCGAGGAGGCAGACCATCCGCTTTTTTATGGAAAATATTTATACACTTCGCCTCTGTGTAAAAATCTGACAAAACAGACCGTATCGTTTTCTATGATCAGGCCGAAACGATAATCACCCAGCCGGATGCGATAATAATTGCCTTCGGCCTTTAACTTTTTAAGATTTTTTATATCATTGATTTCCTGGACGTCATCCACTTCCTGTATTAAATGCTGGACACGCCGAAGCAGAGATTTATCATGTTGTCTTTTTTTTAAGTCCTTAGCAAAGCTCTTTTTAAACTCAAGGTTCATGCTCTGCCTTCCAGTATATTAAAAATATCTTTTTGACTGACAGTCTCTGTATTTTCTCCTTCACGGATTGCACGGCTTAAGGCGATATCTTCAATCGCTTCAACGATCAGGTCATGAAAGACGCCCTTTCTTTCTTCAAGCGTTTCAATGAGCGCTTCTTTAAAAACCTGCTTGAGTCTTCCCTCATCAATGTTTGTTTGCATAATGTATCCCTCCGATCACGGATTATTAACATCTACGATTGCTTGTAACTTTTCTTTTTCAATAAAGGTATCTAATAGTTGCAATATCTGACGTTTTTCTTTTGTATCCATCTTTTCAATCTGGGTAAACCTTCGCCAGAGCCGCACATCTTTTTTTTTGCCGTTTGAACTTTCATCTTTTATTCCAAGTAATACATCGGCGGAAGTCCCCAGAGCGTCCGCCAGAACAGGCAAAAGATGTGTCGGCGGATATTGCGTCTGCTTTTCATAATATGCGATCATCCTTTGAGAAATTCCAGTTTCTTTAGCAAGATCACGCTGGGAATACCCGGCAGCTTTTCTGAATTTAGCCATACGGGTTCCAAACGTAACAGTATTATTCAAATCTAATTTTTTGGGCATAGCAAATCTCTCCTGTATGGAATTATGCCCTTTATTATACACCGATATTTTGCTTTTCATGCACTCCTCCTGGAAAGTTCTTGACACTTTGATACATAAGATGTATCAAAAAGCAACACAAAAAACAAACAATAAATTTTATAAACAGACCCAATTTTATTCTTGACACTTATCAATCGGGAGTTTGCAAAAAGAAAAAGCCATCAGCCTTTGACTTTGGAGAGTTCAGGCTGACGGCTTTTAGAAAGATCAAAGGGAAACCCCTTTGAAACGATTTCTTTTTTCTATCGCATCTCCTTTAAAAAATCAATTCGAAAGGAGGTGATCTTATTGGCAGCATCCAGCCTTGAAACCACTGATATATTCCGTGGCGCATTCTTCATGTGCATGGGAGGCGATCTTGCAGATATCCGGTTCAGAACCAACGGCAAACAGATAGCAACCTTTTCCTTTACCGGCGAAGACCTGCAAAAACATGACCTTGCCTACAGAAACGGCCGCGCCCTGGTAAACCCATTGCAGTTCCGTGAAGCATTAAACCACCTGCGGGACATTCTTTTTGAACGTTTACGAAAACAACAAAGCCAAAGGAATGAGATGAGATATGATAGAAAAAGAAAAGATAAACGCCATCAAGCGTACAGTAGATATTAAATCCCTGATAGAGTCCAAAGGCATACGGTTAAAGAAAAACGGCAAAGGTTACTTTGGCCGGTGCCCATTCCATGACGATAAAACCCCATCCCTATCCGTAAATACAAAAGACAACCTGTGGCAATGCTTTGGCTGTGATAAAGGCGGTGACGTGATCCGGTTTGTTGAACTATTTGACCAGGTGGATTTTAAACAAGCTGTTCAAATACTTGATACTGGTACTCCTGACCTGAAAACAGTACAAACACATACAGATAAACCCGATCCCCTGCCGGAGCCCAAAGTCCAGCAACTCCTTGAACGTGTGGTCATGATCTACGAAAAAAACTTTGATGATATTGGTAAAAAATATCTCTATGACCGGGGCATCACGGATGCCGGTCTGTTTGAAAGACACCGGGTCGGGTATTGCACGGGAAAATTAAAAGAAATCCTACCCTCAAAAGGTGATATTCTTAAAGACCTCAAAAAAACCGGGATATTAAATCAAAACAACGGCGAACGCTTTAGCGGGTGTCTGGCCTTCCCGGTGTTTGATTAGACGGCAATATCACAACAATCTATGGCCGGTTTTTTCATAAAGACACCAAGCGTCACGTGTTTTTGCCGGAACGACCCACCGGGATCTGGAATATCAATGCCATTAAAACAAGCCCGGAGATTATCCTGACGGAATCGATTATTGATGCATTAAGCGTGATGACTGCCGGATTTTTAAATGTTGTATCCATCCAGGGAACAAACGGGTTGTCAGATCATGAAATTGCCTTATTAAAGACATACGGCGTCCCAAAAATAATCCTGCTGCTTGATGGTGATGCATCCGGTCAAAAAGCTATTGAGCGGTTAAAAGAAAAACTTTTTCAATTTGATGTTACCAGCAGAACCTTGCCAAATGATCATGATCCCAACAGTTATTTGATTGAACACGGCGCAAAATTCCTTGCCGGGGTTATCCAGAATGAGGAGAATACCATTAACAGCGTTGCTGCCTCCATCCCTGACACATCTTCTTCTTTAACCCCGCCTCCGGCGGGGCAGGCCGGTTCTGACCCGTCAACCGGCATCCAGCCCCAGGCAGACGGCTTTATCATCACATACGGCATTCGAAAATACCAGGTCATGGGCCTTGAAAAAGGCCCGCGCAAGCTTAAAGCCACAGTTCGTCTGGAACATGCAGGCAAGGTGCACCCGGATACGCTTGATTTTTACTCTGCCCGTGCCAGAAGAGCGTTTGCCGCAGATATCTGCCGGATATTTGATGAAGTTCCGGAAACCATAGAAGCAGACATTACCCGGCTGATGCTTGAATGTGAAAAGTTTGACGTTAAATCCGTTAACACTCAAGCCGAAAACCCTGAAAAAATCATTGTATCCGGTAAAGACAAAGCCCAGGCGGAAGCGTTTGGCACATCTCCTGATTTGATCAACCTGATCATGTCTGACTTTGAGACCTGCGGTTTGATCGGAGAAGATGCCAACAAACTGCTTGGATATGTGATCATGACCAGCCGGAAACTGCAAACGCCGCTTGCCATGCTGATTTTATCAAGCTCAGGCGCGGGAAAGACCGCTTTGCAGGATGCCATTGCCGCCTTTTGCCCGCCTGAAGACCTGGTGAAACTCACCAGCCTGTCGGGAAAAGCCCTGTTTTACAAGGAACAGAGCAGTTTAACGCATAAGGTTCTTGCTTTGGAAGAAGGCGACGGCGCAGAAGATGCGTTTTATGCTATCCGCAATTTAATCAGTTCCGGCGTGCTGGTATCAGAATCTACCATCAAGGATCTTGCTACAGGAAAACTTACCACCATGACAAACGAAGTGGAAGGCCCCACAGCGGTCTTTTACACCACCACCAAGCCGGATACGGACCCGGAGACCAAGAGCCGGTTTTTTGTTACCGGCATTGACGAGAGCCGGGAACAGACCCGAAAGATTTTATCATTCCAGCGTAAAAAGCAGATCACAGACGATGTAACCACCAAAATAACGATAAACGGTATTTTACAGAAACACTGGAACTTCCAGCGCCTGTTAAAACCTTTGGGCGTTAAAAATCCGTATGCCGCGCATCTTACTTACGGAGATGACCGACTGCAAGGCAGGCGGGATCAGCCCAAGTATTTAAATCTCATTAAATCCGTGGCCTTTTTGAGACAAATGCAAAAGCCGATCAAATACGAACAAAAAGACGGCAAACAGGTGCCTTATGTGGAAGTTGATTTTGAAGATATCCGCATCGCCAATGACCTGACCCGTGAAGTGTTGGGCAGAAGTTTAGATGAACTGTCCCGGCCTGGCCGTGATCTGCTTATTTGCCTCGATGATTTGGTTGAAAAGATCGGCAGCAGGAACCCGGACCAAAGTCATGCGATGAAACGAACGGAAATCGGGTTTACCCGCAGGGATATCCGGGAGCATAGCGGATGGTCGAACTACCGGGTGCATACGCATTTAAAGGAGCTGGTGGACCTGGAATATGTGCTCGTAGAATCCGGCAGAAACGGTTCCCAATACTGCTACCGATTAGCCTATGAGGGCCAGGGTAAAAGCGGGCAGCGGTTTGTTCTGGGGTTAAAATCCGTGGAAGATATCCAAAATGCCCCGAACCTTTAGGGTAGCTTTCGGGTACCTTTAGGGCCGCTTTCGGGCACCTTTTGGGTTGGCAAATCTGAATCAAGTACCTGAAAATAATAAACTTAGTTAACAACCTTTTGGTTTTTGTGAGAAAAGATAGATATAGATGAATTTTGTAAAAAAAGACGTCGTCGTATTCACATCTGATTACCTGAAACATCTTGAAGCTAAAAATTACAGCCAAAAAAGCGTCAAGAGTTATGAAATCGCCCTGAAGTGCTTCAAAAACTATCTTTGCAAACAAAAGATCCAACAGGCAAGTGATGTGACATATGACCACATATGCGCGTATCAGAGGCATTTACAGGACATAGGATATACCGACGCTACAAAGGATCTTTATTTGCGCAGTGTCCGGGGCTTGTTTAACTGGCTTGAGGACATGAACCGGATATTTTTAAATCCTGCACAAAGACTGAAAACACCTTATTACCGGCGCAGGCTTTTGCCGGTGCCGTCTGAAAAAGAGGTCAAACTGTTTTTGAAGCAGCCGGACCTTGCAACGGATGCCGGAATCCGTGACCGTGCCATGACAGAGACCCTATACAGCACCGGTGTCAGGGTATCTGAATTGGTGGGCATGAATATTGGACATGTGAATATCGAGCAAGGACGTGCGCGGATCTTCGGCAAGGGCAGCAAGGAACGGGTGGTGCCTTTGGGAAAACATTCTGTCTTGTGGATCAAAAGGTATCTTAATGAAGCACGGCCGCACCTTTGCGGGAAGCAGCCGAATGAGCGCGCCCTTTGGTTTGGTGAAAGAGGAGGCCGTATCCATCCTGCGCGTGTAGCGCATATACTTAAGGCATATTCGAAAAATGCGGGTTTGGCGCAGGTGATCACACCGCACAGCTTGCGCCGGGCCTGTGCCACGCATATGTTGAGAGGCGGCGCGCACCCGGTGCAGATCCAGATCCTTTTAGGGCACAGTTCGTTAAAATCATTAAGCCAGTATCTGCGGACGACCATTGCCGACCTCCATAAAATGCATAAAGGGAGCAGGCCCGGCCGATGAAGACTGTTTTTGCATTATCAGATGAATACCTGGATTATCTGCATTCATTGAATTACAGCAAGAAGACCATCCGTGGCACCAGGCGTCTGTTGATCCGTTTTAACCGGTATCTTGCATGTTCATGTCAGGTTGAATCTGTTGAGTACCTGGGATCGGATGTTTTAAGAAAATGGCATGCGCACTTGTCCGGATTGCGCACCAAAGAAGGATATCCGTTAAAAGCCACGGGGATCAACCGGCATATCGTTGCTGTGCGGGGTTTTTTGGAATATCTTGCAGACATGGGGTATGTCCGGAAGCAGCTTATCAAGGTTGTGCCGTACTTAAAAGAGCCTAAAACACTGCCAAAAAATGTGGTGCCGCATACCCAAATGAGACGGCTGCTGTCAACAATCGGCACAGACACCCCGGAAAACTATCGAAACAGAGCCATGCTTGAGCTTTTGTATTCTTCGGGTATCAGATCCGGGGAGCTGCTGGGCCTCAGTCTTGCTGATATTGATATCGAAAACCGGACAGCCCTGGTGCATGGTAAGGGAGACAAGGACCGGGTGGTGCCCATTGGAAAAACGGCCATGCGCTACCTTGAGACCTGGATAAAGGCGGTCCGGCCGTATTTTGTACGAGATCCCCAGGAAAAGGCCCTGTTTTTAACAAAAGCAGGAAAGCGTCTGCCATATTCGAGCTTCCACCGGGAGGTTGCATCGGTGGTAAAACAGTCCGGCATGGATGTAAAGGTTACTCCGCATACGTTTCGTCGAAGTTGCGCTACCGAGCTGATCCGGGGCGGGGCCAATCTCTACCATGTCAAGGAGTTGCTCGGCCATGAATCCTTGAACACCCTGCGCCCATACGTAAAACTCACCATTGTTGATTTGAAGAAAACCCACGAAAACTGCCATCCCAGAGAAAAAGAAGGCAGTTAAAAAAGAAATCTATCCTGCTTTCTTTCCTGCATTATATTTTTTATATAACTCATACAAACCTCCCTGCATATTGCCTAACATATCTAAGCAAATCATCTTATTGTTAGGCAATGACATCAAGCCAATTACTGTTTTTACCTTTAACAGCAATTGGTTACCTGCTATATTGATGCCTGACATGTAACACTGGCTCTTTGAAAATGACATAAAGCACTTGGATCTGTACGGTTGTGTGCATTTGTGAACAAAAAAGTGCATAACGCGGTGATTTACACTGAGAGGGTCGGGTTTGATGTTCCCAATCATCGCCAGGAAATCACGGATCGTAACGGTCATACCTCAATTTACGAATACAACGAAAAAGGATATGTGACCCGAAAACAAGACCCTGACGGGAATGTTACCCAATGGACGTATAATGACAACGGTGACAAGCTGTCAGAAACCGATGCATTGGGCAATACCACGTCCTGGACTTACGATTCTTCCGGCAACATGTTGTCAGAGTCCGATGCTTTAGGAAATACCACATCCTATACCTATAACAGCCGAAATGATGTGTTGACGGAGACTGACCCCATGGGCAATGTCACGTCGCATGTGTACGATGCAAACGGGTTCATGACAGAGAAAACCGATGCACTTGGCAACACCACCACGTATGTGCCGGATGTGAACGGTAATATTTTGTCTGAGACCGATACTTTGGGGAACACGACTAGCTATGAGTATAACTTTTATGGGCATCGGACCAAGGAAATCGCACCCAGCGGCAAGATTACGGAATGGTCCTTTGACCGTTACGGCAACGAGCTGAGTGAATCCGTCACCCGAACCACGGAAACCGGTGAAACGGTGACCATGACCACTACCAATGAGTATGATATTCGGAATCGTTTGGTGAGATCCGTTGATCCGCTCGGAAATGAAACCGTCATGGAATACAACAACACGGTAAATAAGGAATCCCGTGTAATCGATAAAAACGGTGCGGAAACTCTTTTTGAATACAATAATAACGGCAAGCAGACGGCCATCCATTACGCGGATGGAACAAGCATGCTCACCACGTACGACGGCGAAGGAAACCGCACATCCACCACAGACCGGGCCGGAAGAACAACGCATTTTGAATATGATAAAAAGAATCAAATGGTTGCTGTAATTTATCCGGGCGGCAGTTCATCTGAAATAGTGCTTGACGAATCCGGTCGCATGATCGCTACCATTGATGAAAACGGCATTCGGACGGATTTTGTTTATAACGAAGCAGGCAGGAAAACCTTTGTTATCGATGCTTTGGGAAATACGGTGGCGTTTTCTTACGATGCAGCAGGAAACCAGGTATCCATGACCGACCCCAAGGGGGCTGCTACAGTTTATGAATATAATGCGGCAAACCAGCAAACCAAGACTATTTATCCGGACGGTACATTCTCGGAAACCGGGTACAATGAACTGGGACGCAAGGTCACGGAGACCGACCAGACCGGAAATGTTACTCTTTTTGGGTACGATACTTCCGGAAATCTTATCTCCGTGACAGACGCTTTGGGTAATGTGACCGGGTATTTCTATGACGAGGTGGGCAACCGTCTGTCTCATACCGACCCCAACGGAAACACGGAATACTGGACCTATGATGATCTGGGGCGGCAGAAAACGCATACATTGCCCTTGGGCATGAGTGAATCCTGGAATTACGATTCTGTGGGCAACATGACTTCTCATACAGACTTTAACGGGGATACCGCCACCTATAATTACTCACCTTGTTGCGGCAGGTTGACGTTAAAAACATATCCGGATGGTTCTTCAGTTGCATATACTTATCTGGGCGACGGACAACGGGAAACCGTGACCGATAGCCGAGGGATCACACAATATTTTTATGACAACAGAGGGCGTTTATCGTCAATAACAGATCCGGACGGGAGTATTATCTCTTACACCTACGATCCCAAAGGAAACCGATTGTCAGTGACCGTTGCTTCAGGCACCACGAATTATACGTTTGATGCATTAAACCGCCTGTCAACAGTGACAGACCCGGACGGCGGGGTCACTGCATATACCTACGATAAAAACGGCAACCGGGAGCAAGTAGAAAATCCAAACGGTACCATTGCAGCCTATACCTATGATAGCTTCAACCGCCTGACATACCTTGAGAATAAAAAATCCACAGGCGATATCATCTCATCTTATTTTTATACTTTAGGTCCTGCTGGAAACCGGTTGAGCGTGAGCGAAAACACAGGCCGGGTGGTGAATTATACGTATGATAATATCTACCGGTTGACTCAGGAAGAAATCCTTGATCCGGAAAATGGTAATGAAACCATTGCTTACACCTTTGATGGCAAGGGAAACCGGCTGACAAAAACTGACGGCACGGGCGTGATATCTTACAGTTATGATATCAATGACAGGTTGGAAACTGAGACCGGTCCGACGTATGTTCATACGTATAGCTACGATAATAACGGGAACACCACGGTAAAATCTGCTGCTGGAGATACCATTGCGTATTCATATGACCCCGAAAACAAGCTCATTGGAATGGAAACCCTGTCTTCAACGGTTGCTTACCAGTACGATGTGGACGGAATCCGGGTGGCGCAGGATGTTGACGGTGTAGAGACGGCCTTTATCGTTGATAAAAATCGCCCTTACGCGCAAGTGTTAGAGGAGCGTGACACACTTGATTCTTTGACAGTCAGCTATACTTTTGGCGCTGACCTCTTGTCTCAAAACCGCGCCGATGTTGTTTCTTTTTATAGCTATGATGGCTTGGGAAGTACAAGGGCTCTCACCGATGATGCTGAAAATATCACCGATACCTACAATTATGAGGCGTTTGGTAATCTCATCCAGCAAACCGGAACCACAGAGAACTCGTTTTTATTTACGGGAGAGCAAAAAGACTCTGCTATAGGTATGTATTACCTCCGCGCCAGATATTATGATCCAGGTGTTGGAAGGTTCGTGACGCTTGATCCATTTGTCGGTAAACCCTGCGAACCTGTTACACTCCATAAATATATGTATGCAAACATGAACCCGTTGATGTATACTGATCCGAGTGGGGAGATGAGCCTAGGGGGTATAATGACTGCGCTGAATATATTTTCATTTCTCGCCAATGAAGCAGTTGCTAGTGGTGGTGAAATTTTTAGACACACTAAATGTTCTGCTGTAAGGTCAGAAGTAGCAAGAGACTGTATGGCAAATTGGATGTTAACAATAGGTGCAGAGGCCTTAGTTTCTGTTCCGGCTTGTGCAGGATTTTGCTGGTTTACTTTTAAAAGGGTTGGAGGGGGAAAATGGTGTATGAAAAAATGTCTGCAATATGTATTTGGAGTTAACTTTGCTCTTACTTTTGTCGGAACGTTACCATGTGATGATGAAGCTGATGCAGCTTATAATAAATGTATGGGAAAATAGAAAAGTGAAATTAAATTTATTCAAAATATTGCAACCGCAAGTAGCCTCGCAAAAAGAAAAAAAAAGAAATAAGTTTTTAGTTGAACAGCTAAACGATGAGGGGAAGCAAGAGCTAAAAAAACTTGCAGAAAAATGTGGAGCAAAAATAGCAATATTGTTTTTGCCATATGGTGCTATAATTGGGTTCGTCATTTATCCAAGTGATTATAGCTTTTATATAAAAGCGATTGCCGCAATATTCTTATTTATTATATGTTTTATTTTTTATTATCTATTAATACTTAAACCATTTCGCAAAGAATGCTCATCATTATTAAAAGATTTTAAAAAATGAGGGCGCCCCCTTTTTTATGTGTATAATCGGGGTTTGCCCTTGACTCATTGAACGATTAATTTTTGAAAATAAATAAATTTTCTTCACGGCGGTTAATATTTTTCTTAACCGCCGTTTCTTTTTGTCCAGGAACACAACAAAAAAAATCCCTTCCCGTAAAATTTTTACAAAGGCTCTTTCATGAAAATTGGATATCACCATGCATTAAAAATCCTCTTGCAAGAATACA
>JABZFM010000069.1 GCA_014237465.1 Desulfobacteraceae bacterium
CACCGGGGATCCGAGGAACAGCAACCCGGAGAAGAGTACTTCGATGCCGCGCTTTTTGATTTTAAAACCTTTTCCATGGACACCTTCCCCTGGTTTCGCCACACCCTTGCCCGTGCCGGCCTGGAAGAGACGGTGGTGCCCATCATCAGCCATTCTGACATCGTTGCCCGCGGCTGGGCCACGCCGCTGTCGCTGGTGTTCATCGACGGCGGTCATGCCTTCGAGACCGCCCGCACCGACTACGACTGCTGGGCCGGCCATATCGTTCCCGGCGGCTACCTGCTGATCCACGATATCTTCGAGAATCCCGAGGACGGCGGCCAGGCGCCCTGGGAGGTGTACAAGCTGGCCGTGGCCTCCGGCCGTTTCGAGGAACTTCCCCGCATCAAGACCCTTGGGGTGTTGAAGAGAAAAACAGGGTTCTGAGTTCCGGGTTCTGGGTTTTGAGTTCCGGATCGCTCCAATCCCTCAATTCGGAATCCAGCCTTTTGTATTTTCCCAATTATTCCCCTCACTGCGCTCACTCTCGCCTGCGGCTCGCGTTTCCGTTTCACTCCAACCCGCCGCCATCCGGCTGGGTTTGGGACTTGATGAGCTTTTAAATAACGGGTAAGATTATCCGTTGGTTTCTATAAAAATTCCTTCTTAAAGAATTTGACATTTAGTTTCAAAGTAATTACATTGTAATTATATTGAACCAAATAGGAGGTAATTATGACAACTTTGATTCAAATAGGAAATTCACAAGGGATTAGAATTCCAAAAGCGATTATAGAACAAGCCCATTTAAAAGATAAAGTGCTTGAATTTAAGATTACTGACGACGGACTTTTAATTCAGCCTTTAAAAAAGCCTCGGCAAGGCTGGAAAAAACAGTTTGAAAAGGCTCAGTCAGCCGATAACACAAATGAAATAGATAAAAAATGGTTGGATGCTCCTTTGGTTGAAGATGAGGAGTGGGAATGGTAAAACCAATCATTCAAAGGTTTGATATTTGGCTTGTTCAGTTAGATCCAACAAAAGGTTCTGAAATAAAAAAAACAAGACCTTGTATTGTCATTTCACCAAATGAGATGTCTCCACTGAAAACAGTGATAGTAGTACCAATGACTTCAAAGGGTTTTTCTTATCCTGAGAGCCGTTGATAAAACTATGTTAATACAAGAAATAGGAGTTATTTCTAAAAACGCCCAAATAAAAATAACTAATTGTTTACAAGAAATGTTTGCATATTAACTAAAACCAACAAATATGTTCAGCGGAATTTCTCGTCGCTTCACCCCGTTAAATCCGCTGACGGTATAAAAGAGAACAATTGTATCGGCCATTAAAACCGTTGAATTCGACGGGTTTAAAATTCATGGGGGCAAAATAATGAGAAAAAATGAGATCATCGAAATCTTGCGCCAGTACAAGAAAGAGACAGCCGGACAGTACGGCATTCTTGATATCGGTGTTTTTGGTTCTGTTGCCCGGGGCGAAGCAGACGAGGACAGCGATGTGGATGTAGTTGTTCGTATTGTTAAGCCCGACCTTTTCATGCTTGTCGGTATTAAAAATGAACTGGAGGAAAGGCTTCTTCGGCCGGTTGATGTTGTAACCTACCGGGAAAATATGAATAAATTCCTTAAAAAACGGATTGATGGGGAGGCTGTGTATGCGTGATAAGGAACTCACCCTTGAGGTCTTACGTCAGATAGAAGAGGCTGCCGCGAAAATCATTGCCCGTTTCGAGGCAATACACCAGGTTTCCGACTTTACCGATAGCCCTGCCGGGGTTGATAAAATGGATGCCATCTGCATGATGCTGATCGTCATCGGTGAATCGTTAAAGAATCTGGATAAGATCACCGACGGAACGCTTTTGTCTCGATATCCGGAAGTGGACTGGAAAAAGGCCAAGGGAATGCGTGATATCCTCACCCATCACTATGTCGATATAAATGCCGAAGCGATATTTTATACCTGCGCGGAAAAAATACCACCACTTCAGAAAACAATCCAAAAAATACGTGAAGACCTGGGCTGATGATCATTCCACAATTTCGGGGCCGGGCACAAGATCAATCACGATATCAGTCCTGTTCAAAGTCATCCATTCCCCCAATTTTTTTTCCGATTGTGACCTCATCTGTCACAGTGGCATGGTAGGGTCAACCTGAATGTGAATTGAAATAAGCCGTTCATCCTGAGCTTGCCAAAGGATGAGTTCATTGAAAACCTTGATTGTTTGGTGCGTATTGTTTAAGAGTTTAACAGTTCCATCCAGTTCGATTTCCATTTTAGTTCCAAGATCTACAGGCACCACAGACAATCAGACAGGACGATTTTCCCGTCTTACCGGACGCGATCCGGTAACCATGCCGGGCGTGTCATCCCCGCGCAGGCGGGGATCCGGAACCTTTTTTGATTGGACCCACAGATCAACACGTGGGAGCGGCTTCCAGCCGCGATAAAATAGGATTCACTGCTAAGGGGTTTGTTGATTATGGGACTGTGGCATTGAGGAAGGGGGAACTCAGGAATTATGGCATACCAGGCAAAGAAAACAGAACACTCAGG
>JABZFM010000070.1 GCA_014237465.1 Desulfobacteraceae bacterium
ATCGTCTGATGCCGGGACGCCGGGCATAATAAAGATATGCCGCCATGGACAGCATCCAGAACAGGGTGCTCAGCACATTTTTGCGTTCCGAAATCCAGGCGACGGATTCCACGTTGATGGGATGAACGGCGAAAACCGCCGCGACAAAGGCGCTTTGCCACAAAGTGCTGGTCATGTGATAGCAGATGGTAAAAAGCAGCAACGCGTTGAGCAAATGCAGGAATCCATTTATCAGGTGATGCATGCCGGCGTCTGTTCCGAAGAACTGACAGTCTGCCATATGCGAGATCTTTGTAACCGGGTGCCAGTAGAACTCAATAGCCTTTTTTGAAAAACTGAACGCCCAGGCAATATTTTGAAACGAAAGCCCTTTTTGTATTTGTGAATTGTCGGCTACATATGCCTGATCATCATAATTGATGAAATCATGTTTGTGAATGTTTTGATATACAATACAGGTGATGACAATGAGGAAAAAATATATAAATATTTTTAAATGTTTTTTAAAAAACGAAGAAGTGATTGAAAATGTCATTATAAATACTTTTCCGTAAATATTTTTCCGGATAAATGTTTTTCCGGTTTCCACGGCCATCCGTAGGAACGCGGGTAATCGGTTGATAAATATGGAGACCTAAAGGTCTCCGTTACATTGGGTTTTTGGCGACCCGAATTGGGCATTGCCGATCCGCTATGTAGCGGAAGGCTTCAGCCTTCCATCTTTCCGTGACCTGAAGGTCACGGGTGTGGAGGTCTAAAGACCTCCGTTACATTAGGTTTTTGGCACCATGCCAATGTAGCGGAAGGCTTTAGCCTTCCATTCCCCTGGCCTTTGGCCAGGGGTTTATGGAGACCTGAAGGTCTCCGTTACATTGGAATTTGCCGACCCGAATTGGGCGTTGCCGACCCGCCATGTAGCGGAAGGCTTCAGCCTTCCATCTTTCCGTGACCTGAAGGTCACGGGTGTGGAGGTCTAAAGACCTCCGTTACATTATTGTCATTCAATGGCTATCTGTATCATTTGCTTATCTGTATATTTTGGAGCCTTTCCCCAAAATTTTTTGCCGGCGCATAATCGGGATTAAGCGTTATGGCTATTTGTAAATGTTTTATGGTTTCTGTTATATTGCCCTTTCGGTAAAGCGCGACAGCCAGGTTGTAATGGATCCTTTCGTTATAAGGGTTTATCGTAAGTGATTTGCGGTAGTGGATGATGGCCTCATCGGTTCGTTCCAGCCTGTTCAGCGTGTTCCCCAGATTGTTGTGTGCTTTATCAAAATTCGGATTAATCCGCAACGCCTGTAAATAGTGGGTGATGGCCTCATCGGTTCGTCCCAGCTTGTTTAATACATTCCCAAGATTATTGTGGGCCAGGTCGTTTTTTTCAGTCACGTTGAGTGCGTGTTCAAACAGGGTTTGGCTGTTTTGCCAGTAGGCCGCCTGGTTGCGTGCGCTAAATACCAGTGCGGCGATTATCATCAGCGCAAGGGGTGCTATGACGCGTTTGGGATGGGGAATTTTGGATCAGACCAGTTTCCCGATGTATTTGACATACGATACGATGGCATTTTCCAGTCTCAGCGCCAGGGGGATGGTTTTGGCGGAAATGATTACACGGCTCATATGGGCGGAAAGCAGTGAGATGCCGATAGATAGAAAGGATATCATCAACAGCGGGAGTTTTTCGGCGATGAGTTTATGGATGGGTGCTGATTGCAATGCCGGCGGGTCCGTTTGAGCAGTGCCACGGCCGGATGCTGAAAAAATGGTGAGCCGCCCCAGGGGCCAGAAGTCAAGCAGCAGA
>JABZFM010000024.1 GCA_014237465.1 Desulfobacteraceae bacterium
CCTCACCCAGGAGGTAGCCTACGGCAGTCTTCTTTTAAAACGAAGAAAGGAAATCCATGAAAAAATCGGAAATGTAATCGAGGATCTTTATTCCGAAAGGCTGGAAGAGTATTACGAAATTCTGGCCTATCATTATGAGCGAAGCGATAACAAGGACAAAGCATTGAGGTACCTGGATCTGGCCAACCGGAAAGCAAGCAACGCCAGTGCGATGGAGGATGCCAAAGGCTATTTTTATAAGGCTATGGAGATCCTGGACACCATGCCGGATACTACAGAAAATCAAGAACAACGAATCTCTCTCATAGTGAATCAGTGGATCGTATTTGAGCAGCTATTTAAAAGGCCTGAGTATTACGATCTTTTAACACGGTATGAATCCCTTGTGGCTGAGATAAAAAATATTGGGATGGCAGGCGGGTTCTATGGCCGTATGGGGAGATGTGAAGTTGCATTCGGCTATTTTGATAAGGGCATTAAATCTGCAACAAAGGCGGTTGAACTCTCTGAGGCTACGGGGAATGCGGAATATGCAGGATCTGCGTTTTTTGTATTGCAATTCAGCCATTTATATAAGGGTGACTTCGACCGTGTCTTTGCCTTAAAAGAAGACATCCTCCGCATGACCACTGAACAGTTTAACCTTTTTACATATGTAAGATCCTTTGTTGCTATTTCACTGGCCTTCTCATTTTGTGGTCGCTGGGACGAGGCAGTGAAGGAAGGCAAAAATGCACTGAATACTGCTCAGGAATATTCAGATGACAGTCTGATCTCATATGCGGCTTATGCCATTTCAATTGCTTATACTCACAAAGGAGAGATGGATCGAGCCTTCGAATATGGGGAAATGGCAATTAAGAAAGCGCCTACACCTCTGTACAAGGCGACGGCGCAATCTGTTCTTGCATGGGCCTGGTGCCGTGCAGGAGAGCCATACAAAGGAATCGAGACTCTTGATGCGTATGTTCAAATATTTCGAGCTGGGCACGTTATAATTGGTGAGATTGCTTTATCCGCGAGCCTATCCGAAGGTTATTTGATGACTGGAGAGTATGATAAAGCAGAACAGACAGCTAAGGAGGCTTTAGAAGTTGCGGAGCGCTGCGGGGCAAAATTCTTTGTGGGTTGGGCTTTACGTCTGTTAGGTGAAATCGCTCTGGAAACCAACCATTCCAAAGCCTTACCACACTTCGAGAAAAGCATCACCATTTTTAAGGAGACTAAGGCCGAAAACGAGTTAGCCAAGGCATACGAAGGTTATGGCCGGTTATACAAAAAGCAAGGAGATACTGCGCAAGCACGGGAGTATCTCATGAAAGCGCTTGAAATCTTTGAGCGTCTTGGAACTTTGATAGAACCGGGCAAAGTTAAGAAAGAATTGGCTGATTTACCACCTGATGAGGGATAAATAATGAAATGCTCAAAGTGTCAGTTTGAAAATCGTGAAGGAGTGAAATTCTGTGAGCAATGTGGGGCTAAATTTGAAATGGAATGCCCCAATTGCCAGGCCAAAATTCCTTTAGCTATAAAATTCTGCGGCAAGTGCGGTCACAACTTAACGATCCCCTCTGAGGCGCCTCCTCAGGAACTCTCCTTTGATGAAAAAATAGACAAGATCCAGCGATATCTTCCCAAAGGGCTTACTGAGAAAATCCTGGCTCAAAGGGGTAAAATCGAAGGTGAGCGCAAACAGGTCACTGTCATGTTCTGCGACATGGCGGGATTTACCCCCCTTTCTGAGGTTCTGGGCGCTGAAGAAGCCTACAGCATCATGGACCAGGTCTATGAAATATTAATCCACAAGGTCCATGAATTTGAGGGCACGGTCAATGAAATGACCGGTGACGGGGTGATGGCGTTATTTGGTGCGCCCATTGCGCTTGAAGATGCCCCCCAACGTGCCATCAGGGTTGCCATGGCGATTCATAGGGAAATGTCAAAGTTCAATGACAAGCTAAAGCAGGAACAGTCGAGTCTGCCATTGCTTAAAATGCGCATCGGCATTCACACCGGGCCTGTGGTCGTGGGAACGCTGGGCAATGATCTTCGGGTTGAGTTTAAAGCAGTCGGCGATACCGTCAATCTGGCGTCGCGTCTTGAGGGACTGGCCGTTCCCGGTGCCACCTATATAACCGAAGACACATTCAAGCTTACCGAGGGGCTTTTTCGCTTTGAAGCCTTGGGAGAAAGAGTGGTCAAAGGTAAAAAAGATCCAGTAAGAATCTATCGTGTTATTGCAACGAGTAGCCGGCGAACCCGGTTTGATGTCAGCGCCGAGCGGGGTTTGACGCCCTTTGTTGGAAGAGAACGGGAACTTGAGCTGTTGCTGGATGGGTTTGAACGATCAAAGACTGGTCGAGGTCAGGCATTCTCCGTTATGGCTGAAGCCGGGGTAGGCAAATCAAGACTCCTGTATGAGTTTAGAAAAGCAATCTCCAATGAGGATATAACATTTCTGGAAGGGAAATGCCTCTCCTACAGCAGGGGGGTTGCGTATCATCCGGTTATTGATATTTTAAAATCAACCTTTAATATTTTAGACAGTGATGATTGTTTTAAAATACGAGAAAAAGTTGAGCAGTGGCTTAAAACAATCGGTATCAATGAAGCCGCTACTCTTCCCTACCTGCTTGAGCTGTTATCGGTCAAAGAAAGCGGTATAGACAAAATTCCCATGAGCCCGGAGTCCAGAAAAGACCGCATCATGTCCGCTGTTAATCTGATTACCTTAAAGGGATCCGAGGTCCGGCCGCTAATAATAGCCGTTGAAGATCTTCACTGGATTGACCGAAGTTCCGAGGAGTTTTTTAAAACACAGCTTGAAAGCATTTCAGGCGCAAGGATATTTTTAATATTCACATACAGACCCGAATATGTGCACACCTGGGGTGGAAAATCCTATCACAGCCAGATCACTCTGAATCGGCTTTCCAACCGGGAAAGCCTGGCCATGGTTTCCCATCTTTTGGGCACAGCAGAGATTGACAGTCAAATAGAGGAGTTGGTCCTTGAAAAAACCGAAGGCGTACCCTTTTTCATAGAAGAGTTTTTAAAATCTCTAAAAGATTTAAGGATTATTGAAGAGCAGAAGAAGAAATATTGTCTGGTAAAAGACATTAAAAATGTCGCCATTCCCTCAACAATCCAGGAAGTAATCATGACCCGGGTCGACTCGCTGCCCGAAACCGCCAAGGAATTGCTCCAGATCGGATCTGCTATTGAACGTGAGTTCAGCTATGAGTTGATTAAGAGGGTGACCAATTTTGATGAAAATGAATTATTGTCCCGACTATCTGTTTTAAAAGACTCAGAACTTCTCTATGAGAGAGGGATATATCCTCAATCCACATATATTTTCAAACATGCTCTTACTCAGGAGGTCGTCTATGATTCGATACTTGGCAAAAGGAAAAAACATTTGCACGAAGAAATAGCCAAAATCATTGAAGAATTATACAAAGATAATATCGAAGAGCATTATGAGGTGTTATCCGAGCATTTCATCAAGGCCAAAAATTATGAAAAAAGCGTAGAATATTGCAGGCTGATGGGAAAAAAGGCGGCTCAGAAAGCTTCGATAAATGATGCCATTGTATATGGAAAAAAAAGACTGGCCTGTCTTGAAAAACTGAATCAGACAAAAGATGTCCGGAAAAAAATCATCGATGCGCGAACGACACTGGGTCTTTATTTTTTGCAAATGAGTAATTTCGTGGAAGCAAGAGAAGCTGTGACGCCAGTCATTGATCAGGCAATAAAAGAAAATTACAAAAAGAGGGTCTGCAAGATAAACGTGATTGAAGGAGCATATTATTTTGCTATTAAGGAGGATTTGCCGGAAGCTTTAAATAAGCTAAAAAAAGCCTTAAAAATTTCACCGGAAGTAAATGATTATATTTCAGTTGTTATAGCCCAAGGGGAGTTGGGATGTGCCATGGGACTTAACTGTGAATTTGATGAGGCTTTAAAGCATCTCCGAGATGCAATAAATATTGTTAAAACTACTAATAGCAAATGGGCAATGGCTATACACAAAAATTTTCAAACTTTTTTTATATATAATTTTCAGGGCAAGATAGATCTGGAATATAAAACCAGCAAAGAAGCAGTTCAATTAGCTGAAGATAGCGGCGACATTCTATCAAAGGCAATAGCTTTAACCAGCCTCGGTGTTTCCTGTTACAACAAAAGACTCCTGGCGGATGCTGAAAAGTATCTTCTTGAGGGATTTCATTATAGCGAACGAATCAACCTTCCTGTATGGGAATCAATAGCACAGGCATTTTTAGGGGAGACCTATTACGAACTGGGAGATTATCCAAAATCTAAAACTTATTTTATCAATGCTGATTCACAAATAGAAAAAAATAGGTTGCTACCATCATGGATGAATCTAAATAAAATAGCAACCGTGAGATCAATGGTGATGAACAACGAAAAGGATGTCGATTTAGAAGCAATTTATAATTATATTTCTGAAAATAAATTTAAAGCTTATGAAGGCTGGATAAGAAGGTATCTCGGTGAGATTCTTTCAAGTATAGATGAAAAGCACTTATCTGATGCCGAGGATTGGATCAAAAAAGCCATCGAAGCTGATCAGAGAAACGGCATGATGTTTTTTTTAGGTAAAGACTATGCACTTTATACTGAATATTTTAAACGAAAAGATGATCTGCCAAAAGCCAGAGAAAACTTAAACAAAGCCATAGATATTTTCAAAGAATGCGGCGCTGACGGCTGGGTTGAAAAATATGAAAAGGAACTGGCAGCAATGTAAAAATATTAAGTACATGCTTTCATAAAAACAATTGCGAACCCCGAATTTCCCGGGCGGGGGCAAACCCCATAAGCGCTAACTTTAGAGATGGAGGGGGACGTCATTCCGGCGAACGCCGGAATCCAGTGAGACTACAATGAATAAACAACCAGCGGTATATATACTAGCAAGCAAACGAAATGGTACACTCTATATCGGTGTGACTTCAGACCTCGTAAAGAGGATATGGGAGCATAAAAATAATTTTGTGCAAGGGTTTACTAAGCGCTACAATGTTCATCACCTGGTTTGGTATGAATTACACGGAAGCATGGATGCCGCTATTATTCGGGAAAAGCGTTTGAAAAATTGGAAACGAAAATGGAAACTAGAATTGATCGAGAGCAATAATCCAAACTGGCAAGATCTATATGATAAGATCGTTTGACTGGATTCCGGCGTTCACCGGAATGACGAGCGTTGGCTTTGCCGTCATGCCGGTCCCGGATCAAGTCCGGGATGACAGATCCGGCATCCAGGAGAAAACGCCACGAAAATATACTGGATTCCGGGTCAAGCCCGGAATGACGAAACACAGAGATGCTTTGTTTTTTTAATTATAACAAAGTCTCATAGGGAGTAGGGACAAACCATATTTCCAAAGTGGTGAATAAAATGAAATGCCCAAAATGTCAGTTTGACAATCGTGAAGGCGCAAAATTCTGCAAAAAATGCGGTGAAAAATTAGAGCTTTTATGCCCCTCCTGTAATTATCCTTATCAACCGGGGAGTACTTTCTGTGATGAATGCGGCCACAACCTGCAGGAGCCAGAAGAACCCCCTGACTACTCAGAACCCCAATCCTACACTCCCAAATTTTTAGCTGATAAAATCCTAACTTCTCGAAGCTCTATCGAAGGTGAGCGAAAACTGGTCACGGTCCTTTTTTCTGATGTGGCCGGTTTTACTTCCATGTCGGAAAAACTCGATCCCGAAGAAGTCCACCAGATCATGGATGGATGCTTCAAGATCCTCATGGACGAGATTCACAAATTTGAAGGCACCATCAATCAGTTTACAGGTGATGGTGTGATGGCGCTATTTGGTGCACCAGTTGCACACGAAGACCATGCCCAGCGTGCCTGTTATGCATCGCTATCTATTCAAAAAGCGATAGAAAAATATGGTGAAAAGCTAAAGAATGAACGGGGTATAGATTTCAAGATGCGCATTGGGCTTAACTCCGGGCCGGTGATTGTCGGGGCTATTGGGGATGACTTAAGAATGGATTACACGGCAGTCGGCGATACCACTAATCTTGCAGCCCGAATGGAAAATTCAGCCGAATCTGGCACTGTGCTGGTGTCAAAAAACACATATAAAATTGTCTCTGATTTTTTTAAATTTGATTCGCTGAAAAAAATCGAAGTTAAAGGTAAAGAAGCGCCCCAGGAGGCATTTAAGCTGATCGGCAAATCTGATGTTGAGACCCGGATTGCTGCTTCAGCCGCAAAAGGACTCACCCGGTTTGTGGGCCGGAAAAATACCATGGCTGCTCTCATGGAGGCATACACCAGGGTGAAGTCAGGCTCCGGCCAGGTGGTCGGCATGGTGGGCGAGGCCGGCGTCGGGAAATCAAGATTGTTGCTGGAATTTAGAAATCAATTGCCCCCGGATGAGTATACTTTTCTTGAAGGCCGATGCCTGCATTACGGTAGCGCCATGGCCTATCTGCCGTTTCTGGATATTTTAAAATCACATTTTAAGATTGCCGACGATGATCCTGAATCGCTTATCAAGCAAAAAATCGAAGAAAAAATCTTAAACCTCGACCAAAATCTGCAAAGCATTTTTCCGCCGTTTCAGGATTTACTTTCCCTTAAGGTTGATGATGATAAGTATCTTCAGGTTGAGCCTTCCGAAAGAAAAATCCGGGTGTTTGAATCCCTTCGAAATCTGTTTGTTCAAGAAAGCCAGAACAGACCGCTCATTATTGCCATTGAAGATCTTCACTGGATCGACAAAATTTCTGAAGAGTTTATCAACTATTTCATCGAATGGGTACAAAACACAAAAATCCTGCTGATTCTTCTGTACCGGCCGGAATATACCCATCAATGGGGAAGCAAATCTCATTACACCAAGGTCGGTCTGACACAGCTCGGCACTGAATCCAGCAGTCGACTGGTGCAAGCCATTCTCGAATCCGGGGAAGTTGTCCCGGAAATTAGAGAACTGGTCCTAAAAAGAGCCGGCGGCAATCCTTTGTTTGTGGAGGAACTTACCCATAATCTTTTAGAAAACGGTTCCATTGAAAAGAAAAACCAGCAATATGTGTTAACGAAAAAAGCATCAGACATTCAGGTGCCGGACACCCTTCAGGGAATTATCGCCTCCCGCATCGACCGGGTGGAAGAAAGCCTCAAACGGATAATGCAGATGGCATCGGTCATCGGCAGGGAATTTGCCTTTCGTATCTTAGAGTCCATAATGGGCATGAGAGAAGAACTAAAATCGTCTCTTCTCAACCTACAGGGGCTGGAATTTATCTCTGAAAAACAACTGTTTCCGGAGCTGGAATATATCTTCAAACATGCCCTCACCCAGGAAGTGGCGTATAATAGCCTGCTTCAAAACCGAAAAAAAGAGATTCATGAAAAGGTGGCGCAATCCATCGAAGCCCTGTATCCGGACAGACTTGAAGAATATTTTGAGCTCCTTGCGTACCATTATACGCGTAGCGAGAATGCGGAAAAGGCATTGGATTATCTGGATAAAGCAAACCAGAAGGCGGTCCGGCTTAATGCCATGCAAGAGGCGATGACTTATTTTAATGAGGTAATGGAACTCCTTGATACTTTAGATAAGACGCCTGAAAATCAAAAACGCCGCATTTCCATAATCTGCAATCAAATTTGGGTGTTCTTTATACTCCTGAAAGTTCAGGAATATTATGATCTGTTAAACCAATACAAATCGCTGGCAGCCGGCTTTGATGATAAGGGTCTTAATGCCAGGTTTTATTCGGCATTGTCACAATGCGAATATACCTTCGGATATTTTGATCAGGCAATTGAAACCGCATCAATGGCAATCGACTTTGGAAAGGCTTCAGGCCAAACCGAATATGCATACTGGGCATATATATTTAAATTGTGGAGTTATTGTTGGATAGGGGAATATGAGAAGGTTCATGAATTAAGGCAGGAAATCTTAAATTTATTGGAAGTATCATTTAACCTGCAACTATATATTCATGCATTTTGTGCGTCTTCTATGGCCTTTATGGAAGCAGGGCAATGTAACAAAGCTACACAAGCAAGCAATACAGCCATGGAGATGGCTGAAAAATTTTCAGATAAAGGCCTGACGATTCAATCGATCATATTCATTGGATGGGCTTACATAATAAAAGGCGAACCCGATAAGACAATAGAACATGCAACAATTGCACTAAATCTAGCCCAAACACCCAGAGATAAAATAGTAGCACAAGGTGGGATTGCATGGGGATTATGCCATACCGGAGAGCCTAATCAAGGAATAGAGATTTTAGTTACAATTATTCCGATACTCAAAGCTGCCAGATATCAACCATTTTTCATTAATACACATTATTTTCTTGCCGAAGGATATTGGCTGGCAGGTGACTATGATCACGCAATCGAGACAGCTAAAAATTTACTGGATCTCGCAGAGCGCCATAACATGAAAAACCGGATTGGGTTTGCGCATTACCTTTTAGGTGAAATTGCCATAGAAAAGGACCTATCACAGGCACCAACCCATTTTGAAAAAAGTATCGCAATATTTCAAGAAATCAAGGCTGAATATTATTTGGCACGGGCATATTCAGGTTACGGCCGATACCATAAACAACAGGGAGATATTGCCCAAGCACGGGAGTATTTAACGAAAGCTCTGGAAATCTTTGAACGATTGGAAATCCTGATTGAGCCGGACAAGGTGAAGAAAGAGTTGGCTGACTTGCCCGAGAAATAAATCTCCCCCAACCCCTCTTTATAAAGAGGGGAGCTTAAAGTCCCCCTTTTTAAAGGGGGATTTAGGGGAATTTTTGAGTGCAACTTAACTAAAATGGATAACCACATAAATTAATATTTGGTTTAGATTATTAGCGACTATTTGAACTGCAACATCAAAAAATGGAGGGAATGCTCTTATGCCCGGTCTGCCGATTGATACACCCATAACAGAAATTATCACGAAAAGGCGATCCTGGAGAACCTATAACGGAAAACCTGTTGAAAACGAAAAAAAGGATCAGATTTTAAGTTTTATTTCCACATTGGATAAGCCGCCGTTTGGCTCTGAAGCAAGGTTTCAGATGGTTGACCTGGATCTGAAAGGAACGGGTAAAGTATCAGGCACTTATGGAGTTATCAAAGGGGCGGAAACATTTATTGCAACTATTGTTAAAAATAGCCCTATGGATATGGAAGATGTGGGATTTTTATTTGAAAAGATCATTCTTTTTGCCACAGCCATCGGACTTGACACCTGCTGGATGGGCGCAAGCTTCAGCACGCCTCTTTTTTCCGAAAAGATGGAGCTAAAACCCGAGGAAACAATCCCGGTCGTCAGCCCTATCGGATATCGGGCCGGCAGACGAAGCATCACGGATACTGTTTTTCATATAAGCGCAGGATCAAAAAAGCGCAAGCCATGGCCGGATCTTTTCTTTGACAGCAACTTTGATTCACCGTTGGAAAAAAATGATGCCGGAGAACTTGAAGTGCCGTTTGAGATGGTCAGGCTTGCACCCTCTGCGGTTAACAAGCAACCCTGGCGACTCATCCTCGATGGTAAGAAGGTCCATTTTTTTCTAAAACGAACCATGGGGTTTGAAAGCATGTTTAAGATGGATTTGCAGCGCATTGATATGGGGATTGCCATGTGCCATTTTGAACTTGCGGCCAATGAAATGGGTGTTGAGGGTGGATGGAAGGTTGAAGAGCCGAATATTGAATCATTGCCGGATGGAATTGAATATGCTGTTAGCTGGGAATGTGATTGACTATAATCCTTTAAAGAGTCAATACCCCCATTAAAGAAAATCATCGAAAATATAATCGAAAATGAGAACCTGTAAAAAGGTAACTATTTGATTAACGCGGATTTTTAAGGTGATAGCAGAAAGATAGAAATACTTTTATTTGCATATCCGGTTCGGTTAAGTTGGTTAGAAAAATTGCACATCGCTGAAAGGTAGGGTGCATTCTATGCACCATATTCAGTGAAGTTTAAGCTTTCCCCCGGTGCGTAAAACGCACCCTACTTGAGCGAAGTGGATAACGCGCTCATCCTCTTCAGACACCAGAACAAGCCTCTCCCATAGATTTCACCCAACCCCACTCCTACACCCCCAAGTTTCTCGCTGATAAAATCCTCACTACTCGAAGTGCCATGGAGGGCGAACGGAAGCGGGTGACGGTTCTTTTTGCTGATGTTGCCGGTTTTACTTCGATGTCTGAAAAACTCGATCCCGAAGAAGTCCACCAGATCATGGACGGGTGTTTTAAAATATTGATGGATGAGATTCACAATCATCAGGGGACAATAAATCAATTTACCGGGGACGGGGTGATGGCGTTATTCGGCGCACCGGTTGCTATAGAAAACCATGCCCAGAATGCTTGTCAAGCTGCGCTATCCATACAAAATGCTATTAAAAATTACAGTGAAGAATTGAAGAATAAGTATGGCTTTAAATTTAAAATGCGAATCGGTCTTAACTCAGGCCCTGTAATCGTTGGATCTATC
The DNA here is from genome assembly GCA_014237465.1 of Desulfobacteraceae bacterium. Taxonomy (GTDB): domain Bacteria; phylum Desulfobacterota; class Desulfobacteria; order Desulfobacterales; family Desulfosalsimonadaceae; genus SURF-3. The sequence continues at coordinate 10,544 of JABZFM010000024.1, forward strand.
GGTGATGATCTGCGTATGGACTATACCGCTATCGGGGATACCACCAACTTGGCTGCCCGGATGGAAAGCATGGCACAGCCGGGTACCATTCTTGTTTCGCCCATCACTTACAAGCGGGTCAGCCAGTTTTTTAAATTTGAACCGCTCGGCAAGGTGACGGTGAAAGGAAAAGAAGAGCCGTTAGATGTATACGAGTTAATTAAAGCCAAAGCTGACAGGCCACATCTGGGCTTTGAGCGGCAGATTTATTCTGAAATGGTGGGTCGGGACAATGACCTCAACAAATTAGAACTTCAAGTAAATAAAGCCGTTGATGGGGAAGGATCTATCGTTAATGTAATCGGCGAGGCGGGCATCGGAAAATCGAGGCTGATTGCTGAGTTAAAAAATCGGGATGTGGTGAGTCGTGTTACCTTTCTGGAAGGAAGGGCCATCTCCATCGGCAGAAATCTAAGCTTCCACCCTATCATCAACCTCCTGAAGCACTGGGCCCGTATTAAAAAAGACGATAATTCATCAACAGCACTCGGCAAACTGGAAACAGCAATCAGAAGTGTTTGCCCGGAAGATACAAATGAAATTTTTCCGTTTGTGGCAACCCTTATGGGTATGAAGCTATCCGGCCGACACGCAGAGAGGGTGAAAGGTATTGAGGGGGAGGCGCTTGAAAAACTGATTTTTAAAAATATGCGGGATCTTTTGGTCAAGTCAACTGAGCTGACGCCTTTGGTTGTTGTGATTGAGGACCTGCACTGGGCAGATACCAGCTCCATCGAACTCATGGAATCCCTGTTCCGCCTTGCAGAAACCCAACGGATTGTTTTTATCAACGTATTTAGACCCAATCACCCGGAAACCGGCGACAAAATAATCGAATCCATCAAAGAAAAAATGCCTGTCTATTATGTTGAAATCAGACTGCAACCGCTAAACGAACAAATGAGCGAAACGCTTATTAACAATATGCTCAATATCAGAGGCCTGCAACATTCGGTGATTGATCAGATCATCCAGCGTTCCGGCGGGAATCCTTTTTTCATCGAGGAAGTGGTGCGGTCGTTTATTGATGAGGGGGCGGTGGTCAAGACGAACGGAGCGTTTACGGTCACTGAAAAAATAGAGAAAATGGTGATTCCGCACACCATTAACGATGTACTGATAGCAAGGATTGACCGGCTGGATGAAAATACCCGGGATCTTATCAAAATCGCATCGGTCATCGGGAGGAGTTTTTTTTACCGGATTCTCACCGAAGTGGCAAACACGATTGATGGGATCGACAACCGGCTGTCTTATTTAAAACAGATTGAACTCATCAGGGAACGGCAACGGATGGAGGAACTGGAATATCTGTTCAAGCATGCCCTTGCCCAGGAAGCCGCTTATGAATCGATTTTGCACCAGAAACGAAAAGATCTGCATCTGCAAGTGGCCCAATCGATTGAAAAGGTCTTTGATGAACGGTTGCATGAGTTTTATGGGATGCTGGCATTGCACTACATGAAGGCCGAAAATTATGAAAAAGCGGAAAAATATCTTGTCAAGGCCGGAGAAGAAGCACTAAAAGCCTCGGCATCCAGCGAAGCCTTAAATTACTATCAGGAAGGGTTAAAATTGTATCTCCAATTGAGTAAAGATACCGCAGACCCTGAAAAACTGGCCATGTTTGAAAAAAATATCGCCATCGCCCTTTATAACAAATGCCGATGGGAAGAGGCAGTAGAGCATATTGATAAAGTTTTTAAATATTGGAATATGCCTGTTTCTCCGAATCGGCTTCTCGCAATAATTAAGTTTATCAAAAATATCATTTTTATTATGGCGAGTCTTGATCGTGTATCCAGAAGAGCAAGGAAAATACCCAGTCAAAGGGACAACGAGGTTTTTGAATTATTATATATGCGTGCCACAGCATTGGTTTATTTCGATAATGTCGAACTTTTTTTTCAAACTATAAGTGGATTTAATAAGATTTGCCAATTTGATTGGACCAAATCTCCAGCTGCAACCCAGGGCTTTTTAGGTACAGCTGCTATATTTTCTTTTGCTGGATTATTTTTTAAGATAGCTTACAAAATTCTGGATATCGGCAAAAGTAGAATGGATCAAGAAAATATTCAAAATCTTCTTACAGTCACTATGACGTATGATTATACAAACACTTTTTCTGGAAATTGGGAAAAGATAGCACCTATTAAAGAAACGCTTCTAAATGAAGCTCTAAAAAAAGGGGATTTGTTCAATGCAATAAATTATTTTGACTGCAAAACATTTGTATCAAACGATATGGGAGATTTTGATAACACCCAACGCCTGATTGATCAAATGCTCGAAATCGCAGTTGCTTATGATTATAGTCTTGCTAATGTTTATGCCGATATGCAAAAAACATACTTGTTGCTAAAAAAAGGCCAACTATCTGAAGCACTAAGTAAAGCTGAACAGGGTATAATATTTTCTGGCCGTCACAGTATGGGGCTTAACCAGCAAATGTTCTTTAGCTGGAGAGCTCAAGCACAAATTTTGTTAAATAATCTTGATGGAGCGAAAGAATCTTTACTTAGGGCTAAGGAAATAATCGATCATCATAAATATTTAGCTCCAAATTTCATTACACCCTATTTGATAGCTCAATTCATGATGCATATTTATTTATTAAAACAGGCCATCGTTTCTAATAAAAGCAATAATCTATCAAAGCTTAAAAACAAAGCTCGTCATAGTGGAAAAAAAGCTTTAAATATTTTAAAAAGGAATGCGATAGACTGGACCCAAGGCCTCAGGTTGATGGGTGAATATTATTGGCTCATCGACAAACAGAATAAGGCATTAAAATGGTGGGATAAGGCAATCAAAAAGGGGGAAGCATTAGGTGCCCGGCCGGATTTGTCCCGAACCTATTCTGAAGTCGGCAAAAGCCTGCTGGAACCCGACAGCAAGTACAAAGAATTAAACGGCATCACTGCGGAAGAATACCTTGAAAAAGCACGGACCCTGTTTGAAGATATGAATCTTCAGTGGGATCTGGATGAGTTGGATAAGGTGATGGCGGGAAGATAAAAAAATTTTCTTGCCAAGTAAAATTAACCCTGCTATTTTTCAATTAAAATATAAATTAACCCTTTAAATGTTCATTAGCTCATGGATCAAATCACATTACAGGTGTTGCTGGGGCATAACCCATGGCTGCTTGATAAGAATGCGTGGCAGGATATCATAACCAGCCATCTTCCGGATCGGTATATTCCGCGGCACCTTGTTTCACCGCTTGAATGTATCAATAACAAAATTAATCTCATCATCGGCCCCAGACAGTCCGGCAAATCGACACTTATATGGCATTTTCTGGCAAACTTGTCACAGCCGTTTCTTTTGATTAATTGTGAAGAGCCATCCTGCCGGGAGCTGTGTAAATCCCCTGCACTATTTTTAACAAGTATTAAGGATATCGCAAGCCCGCTCCCCGGACTATTTTTTGAAGAGATTCAACATCTACCTGAAGCCGGTCTGTTTTTAAAGGGACTGGTGGATTTGAAACCCAATGTGCCGATTTTTGTTACCGGTTCCGCAAGTTATCACTTAAGAAGCAAAACACGGGAATCCCTTGCGGGCAGAGCTGTCCGGCATCACCTCCTTCCGTTCGGCATGACTGAGCTTTGGCCCGAACAACTGCCGCCTTTAATTTCAGAGGAAAAAGCAGCAACAAACTGGAAAGAGCTATTGATATGGGGTGGGTATCCGGAAGTGGTTTTAAATCAGAATAAGCAGGCAATTCTTGCACAGTTAGTTGAAGCCTTTGTATTACGAGATGCCTCGGATATCTACAGGATCAAACGACCGGATGCATTCAGGAAACTTCTCTCCCTTGCTGCATCGCAAATCGGGAACCTTGTCAATTTTTCCAATTGGGCTGAAAACGCCGGCATAAGTGTCAATACGGTCATTGAATATGTCAACCTGATGGCGGAAAGTCATCTGGTGAAACTGGTTCCGCCTTTTGTGGGCGGCAAACGTGCTGAAGTGACATCAACCCCAAAAATCTTTTTCCTTGATAACGGGTTGCGCAATCTGTTGTTTGGCGGGTTTGCTTCTGAAAATCAACGGGCGGATTTTGGCGCTTTGACCGAAAATCTTGTTTTTACGGAATTGTGCAAAAATACAAATCCCCTGCTGGATACGATACTGTATTGGCGGTCCAGTTCAGGAGCGGAAGTTGATTTTGTTATTCGGACAGCCGGGCAGCTGATTGCTGTTGAAGTGAAGGCCGGGGCATTAAAACGGCCCAAAGTGAGCCGATCGCTGAGGAGTTTTATCCAGGCTTACCGGCCCGACAAGGTATTTGTCTTTAACGAATCGCTTGTTGATTCTATAAAAATTGAAGGAATCGATGTTATATTTGACCGGCTGATTCACATACCTTCCAGGATAGGAAAAAATCAGCCTTAAAATTCAAGCGGCAGAACAACAAATTCGATGTTCTGCCTCATAGATACAATTACTTATTCAACCTGTCATTTAGCGGGCGGGGATGAACCCCGCCCCTACAAAAAATCCTGCTAACCCTTGTAGGGGCGGGCTTTATGCCCGCCCGGAAAAAGCTTGCGAATTTGCGACCATCTTTATGAAATCGTGTATTTAGTCGTGAGGATTCAAAATGAAATGTCCAAAATGCCAACGTGAAAATCCTGAAGATGCAAGTTTTTGTAATGGATGCGGCCTTAATCTTCAAAATCCAGAATCCTCCCCTTCCATTGATTTCACCCAACCCCACTCCTATACCCCCAAGTTTCTTGCCGATAAGATTCTCACTACCCGAAGTGCCATGGAGGGTGAACGGAAGCGGGTCACCGTGCTATTTGCGGATGTGGCTGGATTTACTTCTATGTCTGAAAAACTCGATCCTGAACAGGTCCACCAGATCATGGACGGGTGCTTTAAAATCCTGATGGATGAAATTCACAATCACCAGGGAACGATTAATCAGTTTACCGGTGACGGGGTGATGGCTCTTTTTGGTGCGCCGGTTGCCATTGAAAATCATGCACAGAATGCCTGCCAGGCAGCGCTATCCATGCAAAGCGCTATTAAAAGATACAGCGAAAATTTGAAGACAAAGTTCGGGTTGGATTTTAAAATGCGGATTGGTCTCAACTCCGGCCCGGTGATCGTGGGTTCTATCGGGGATGATCTGCGGATGGACTATACTGCCATCGGCGATACCACAAATTTAGCCGCCCGAATGGAAAGCATGGCAAAGCCGGGCACAGTATTGGTTTCTCCAATCACTTACAAACGGGTTAGCCAGCAATTCGATTTTAAGCCTTTGGGTGAGGCCAAGGTTAAAGGTAAAGAAAAACCTTTAGATGTATATGAGCTGATTAAAGCCAAGGTTGACAGACCACGTCTGGGTCTGGAGCGACAGATTTATTCTGAAATGGTCGGTCGGGATAACGATCTCAGCAAACTTGAACTTCAAGTCATGAAAGCTGCTAACGGGGAAGGATCCATTGTCAACGTGATCGGTGAAGCGGGCATTGGTAAATCAAGGCTTATTGCCGAGCTAAAGAACCGCGAAGTAGTGAAACGCACAACCCTTCTTGAAGGCAGGGCCATCTCCATCGGCAGAAATTTAAGCTTTCACCCCATTATAAACCTTTTTAAGCACTGGGCCCGTATTAAAGAAGACGATAATTCATCAACAGCACTCAGTAAACTGGAAACAGCCATCAGAAGTGTATGCCCGGAAGATACAAATGAAATTTTCCCTTTTGTGGCAACCCTGATGGGCATGAAGCTTTCCGGCAGGCACGCCGAAAGGGTTAAAGGCATTGAGGGGGAGGCGCTTGAAAAACTGATTTTTAAAAATATGCGGGATTTTTTAATTAAATCAACTGACCTGACACCTCTGATAATTGTGATAGAGGACCTTCACTGGGCGGATACCAGTTCCATTGAGCTTCTGGAAGCCCTGTCCAGCCTCGCAGAAACCCAGCGGATTCTTTTTATCAATGTATTCCGGCCCAATCACCTGGAAACAGGCGATAGAATCATAGAAACCATCAAAGAAAAACTTCCTGTCTATTATGTTGAAATCAACTTGCAACCACTAAACGAACAAATGAGTGAAATGCTCATTAACAATATGCTCAATATAAGGGGTCTCCAGCATGCAATGGTTGATCAGATCATTCAGCGTTCCGGCGGCAATCCTTTTTTTATCGAGGAAGTGGTTCGGTCGTTTATTGATGAAGGCGCGGTGGTCAAAACAAATGGTGAGTTTGAAGTCACTGAAAAGATAGAGAAAATGATTATCCCGCATACCATCAATGATGTGCTCATGGCAAGGATTGACCGGCTTGATGAGAATACAAGAGATCTGGTCAAAGTCGCCTCGGTGATCGGGCGGAGCTTTTTTTACCGGATTCTTACACAAGTGGCAAACACGGTTGATGGGATCGACAACCGGCTGTCTTATTTAAAACAGATTGAACTCATTCGTGAGCGGCAGCGGATGGAGGAGCTGGAATATCTTTTCAAGCACGCCCTTGCACAGGAAGCGGCCTATGAGTCGATTTTGCTTCAGAAACGAAAAGATCTGCATCTGCAAGTGGCCCGATCAATCGAAAAGGTATTTGATGAACGGCTTCATGAATTTTACGGGATGCTGGCACTTCATTATATAAAAGGCGAAGATTATGAAAAAGCAGAACATTATCTGGTAAAAGCCGGTGAAGAAGCCTTGCGTTCTTCTGCGTCCAGCGAAGCGTTGAACTATTATCAGGAAGGATTAAAGCTTTATTTGCAGTTTAATAAAGATACTGCAGACCCGGAAAAACTGGCCATATTTGAAAAAAATATCGCCATCGCCCTATACAACAAGTCTCGATGGGTTGAGGCCGTGGAACACACAGATAAAGTTTTCGGGCACTGGAATATACCTACTTCCCCTAATAGGATACTCCTTCTGATAAAGTCTGCGAAAAATATAATCTCTATTATGACAGGCCTGTATCGTCTATTCGAAAAATCAAAACCTTCCCCCAGCAAAAGAGATAGCGAGTCATCAGATTTATTTTATAAAAAAGCTACGGCATTAATATATGTCGATAGTCTCAAATTTTTTTTTGATACTATCAGCAACTTTAACAATGCTTACAAGGTTGATATCGATAAGTCACAAGAAACGATCAACTTTTTTATAGGTACAGCCGGTGTGATTTCTGCAAGTGGTTTATCATTTAAATTAGCTTATAAAATGTTAGAAATCGGCAAATCAAAAATGGATATGAATAACGTTAAAATTCTCATGTCGTATAACATGATATTTTTGATAGCGAATATTTTCTCGGGGAATTGGGACAGGATTGGACGTTTTAAAAAAACACTTGTAGATGACGCTTTTAAAAAAGGCGAAATGTTTGATGCCCTGAATTATATATTTTGGTTTCACTCTTTGAAAATCGAAACAGGTGATTTTTCAGATACTGACTTATGGATTAAAAAAATGAATGAAATTGCAAGCTCATATAATTATTATCTGGGGTATGTATACGCCAGCTTTTTCAAAATAGTGTCGCTAATAACGAGGAAAATTCAATTCTCTGAAGCTTGTGCGGAAGCTGACCATGTCATAACATTATGCAGCCAATATGATTTTAAACCGCATCACATGCTTGGTTTTTGCTGGAAAGCTGAAGCACTTGTTCTTTTAAATGATATTGATGGAGCTAAAAGATATATGTATCAAGGGGAAAAAATAATTGATCAAGACAAGTTAACGCCCCCTTATATCATGGCAACCTATCTTATAGCTCAGTTCATTTTAGATATTACAATATTAAAGAGAGCCTTGACCTCTAAGGCTGACCCTGATCTATCAAATCTTAAAAAAAAAGCATGTAAAAGTGGAAAAGCCGCATTAAGGAAATTGAAAAATTATGCGCTAAACCGAACAAAAACTCTTCGATTGATGGGCGAATATTACTGGCTCGCCGGCAAACAGAATAAAGCGCTCAAATGGTGGGATAAAGCCATCAAAAAAGGAGAAGAATTAGGCGCTCGACCGGATTTATCCCGTACCTATTTTGAAGTCGGCAAAAGCCTGCTGGAGCCCGGCAGCAAAACCAAAGAATTAAACGGCATCACCGCAGAAGAATACCTTAAAAAGGCCCGGACCCTGTTTGAAGAGATGGACCTTCAGTGGGATCTGGATGAGTTGGATAAGGTGGTTAATCAATAAGCGGAAACAGAGAAACACCATAGAGTGAATAATTGCAAATATTATCATCTTTTCTGAAATTCATTAGTGTGGACCGCGACAATACCAGGGGACTATATTTTTCACCATAAACTTTAAGGCTCTTTTTTTTTCTGCTGATTCCCGCCTTTACTTCAAGGGGAAAAATCTGCTCCTTATATTGTACGATGAAGTCAACTTCCGCAGCACTTTTACTCGACCAGTAATACAGATTTTTATGGTTATTTGATACGAGTTCCTGTGCCACATAATTTTCCATAAATGCGCCATTGTACTCTGAAAACAAACGATTCCCGTCTATCACTGTTTTTTGGGATATATCAAGCATAGCGCCCAATAGTCCCGTATCAAGCAAAAAGAGTTTGAAAATATTATCTTCACGATAACCGCTTAATGGAAGCCTGGGCGCTTTGATTTTGAACGACTTATAAGCAAGACCGGCATCCGCAAGCCATTGAATGGCTTCATTGTATTCACGCGCCCGTACGTTTTTAGAAATTTCGGAAAATTGAAATTTTTTATTCTCCTTTGCCAGTTGACCGGGAATCGCATGCCATGTATTTGCGATTTTTATTGCTTCAGACTTTGACGTATATTTCGAAAAATCAAACGTATACGCTTCAAGTAGATTTTTCTGGACATTTCTTACTTTTTCTAAATTCCCGTCTGACCTGTATTGCACTATCGCTTCGGGCATTCCGCCAATGAATAAATACATTCTAAGGTGGTCAATAAGATCCTCGTGAAAACTCGTTTCAATTGGCTGAAAATCTTTTTTGGTTTTAAGATAATGGCGGAGTTTTGATTTACCAATCCCCTCAAGATATTCCCCAAAAGAAAAAGGATAGAGGTCTAAAAAATTAACCTTTCCGACAGGAAACGGCGCTGACTGGCCAATCTTTATACCCAGCAGGGAGCCGGCGGCGGCAATATGATACTGGTTTGCATTTTCATGGAAGTATTTCAAACTGTTTAACGCCTGGGGGGAATGCTGAATTTCATCAAATATGATGAGCGTTTTATCAGGATAAATTGTTGATTCAAGGTAAATGCTCAGTTTTTGAATGATTTTTTCCGGCTGAATGCGACTTTCAAAAATATTATTTAACCCGGGATCCTCTTCAAAATTAATATAGGCAACTGTTTCATATTCATTCGCACCAAAATTCTTAAGAAGATACGTCTTGCCAACCTGCCGGGCGCCTTTGAGGATCAGAGGTTTCCGTTGCGTATTGTTTTTCCATTCGATCAATTTGTTATAAATATCTCGTTTCATAAATATTAAAATACACAAAAACGTGATGAAATACAAGTTTTATATCCAAAAAATGTGATAAAAATGCTATTTTTGATCCATAAAACGTGATTTTTTTCTGTTTTTTGATGCATAAAACGTGATTTTTTATTAATTATTACAGATTGGAATATACTTTAACTTGCTGTAATTAAAAAAAGTTAACTCTATCTGGAGAGATGAATCTCCAGTGGGATCTGGATGAATTGGATCGGATTGGCCGGCAACTTTTTTCTTATCAAAAATTAACCCTGCTATTTTTCAATTTAAATGCAAATTAACCCTGAAAATATTCATTAATTTCCGGAAAGTTCTGAATTTCCGCCGGAATTATCGCAAAAATACATGTACAGCACTCATAATATGCGCCTCAGCCCATCCGGACACAGACCCAAAATTTCACCAGAAAAAAAATTATTCGTAAACAAAACAAGTCATTAAAAACTCCCCACGCGGTTTGGCACACTTATTGGATTATTAATAATCAAACGGCAACAAAAACCAACCACAAAAGGAGGAGACAAAATGGAAACTTTACTGACAATAGGACACATCGTTGTTTATGCCATTCTCTGGATCGCTTAACGGATCATTCGCCAAGTCAATGAAAAGATCCATTAAACAAAGAGATGGCGCAATTCTTTTCAATAACGCAAATTAAAAAAAGGAGAAATAAAATGGAAATTTTAACAATACTCACAAACGTTGTTTATTGTTTTACTCTTGGGTGGATTGTATAATCCAATGATATTGATCAACTCACGATGTATTCTTAAAAAGCTTTGTCACGCCGCAGCGCGCCGCTGTATCAAAAAATAACTTTTATAAAGTAGGCCGGGTTTCTTACCCGGCGATTGACATAGCATTTTCATTTGTCGGGAAAGAATCCCGACCTACGATTTATTTCATCGACCATTATGAAGTTATTTGGAAGTCAAAAATTAGCTATTTCTGGACTTTTGCCATCAATAAATTCAATAAGATAAAAAGACAATTTCCCAAAACACTGACTTTTTTGCGAAGACATCAATCTTCATCAATATATTTTTTGACGGTACGTGTATCCAGCCCGGTCCTTCGCGCCACTTCAATGTAAGTGCCGAACTTGTCATGTAAATACCGGCAGTATCCCTTTAAAAGATTTTTGGCGTCAACATTACCGTTCTCCATGTCTTTTACGAGCTGAGACGGATAGATCTTTGAATTGGAATCAGTTTCTCTTTGATGACTGCCGTAACTTCGGTTGAGGAGTATTCGTCTGACGCATTGCGCCAGCTCCCGAACATTGCCCGGCCATGAATAATTAGTTCCCAGTTCAGCATCAATTGTCTTTTTCGTCAATTCAACCAGTTCCGCAGAAGGTTCCCCGGTAATCCGTTCAATGGTTACTTCCAGCAGATCATCCAGCTCACTGGAATCCTCTTCAATCCGCTGCCGAAGCGGGGGAACCATGATGATATCCGAACACAGCCGGTAAAAAAAATCATCCCGCAGCACCCCCTTGCCCTGAATTCTGTTAATGGGCTGGTTTGTGGCCGCAATGACCCGGCCTTTAAAACGGCTTTCATCGTGACTGCCGACCGGACTGTAGACCCTTTCTTCTAAGACTTTCAGCAGCTTGATTTGAACCGGTATGGAAACTTCACCGATTTCATCCAGAAAAATGGAGCCATGGGGACTGCACCGGTCAAAAATGCCTTCATGGTCATTCACCGCGCCGGTAAAAGCGCCCTTCTTGTGACCAAAAAGCTCTGATTCAATCAGGTTTTCGGAAAACTGAGAAAGATTCATTGAAACAAAAGAGCTGTTAAAGCTTTCGGTAAAGCATGCCTTTTTTTCATCAAATGGAATAAATCCGCTTCTGCCGATGGCCATGGCGGCAGCACCTTTTCCGGTTCCTGTCTCCCCCAGAATCAACGTTGAGAAATCCTCCATGCGGTTCCATAAAAACCGGTTATACAGATCAAGATCATAGGTAAAAACCTTATTCCACAGGCTTTCCCGCAATTTTTTCATACATTGACTTCTGCCCACCAGGCTGTGGTGGATGAAATAAAAGGCCCTCCTGAGTTGATAAAACAAAGCAAAGAATTGGATGGCTTCATCGTGTGAAAAACCTCTCTTGTGAAAAATGGCAAAAACATCATTTGCAAAGTTAACTTTTACTGATTTTTCTCCGGCCATAATCTGTTCCTGAATCAGGCTGTCAAACTGGCCGACAAACGTATAAAAAAGGTCAAATAGGCATGCGGAAGTAAGAATTTGACGGTCTTTTCCTGAAAATCGATTGATGTCGCACATTCCGCTGGATTCAAATTTTTGAATTCTTCTTTTGACTTCAGCAACAGCCGCTCCCACCAGCTTATTTATAGCCACATCCGGAAACATTCCCACGATTTTAAGATCATTTTCCATTCTTTCATCTGAGAACGGATTGGCAAGCACTGCCTGACTTACAATCGAGAAAAACTCTTTTTCCTCAGCTTTTAAACGATATCTATTCGCCATATTCCACCTCCCGCAATAATACACGCACTACATGCATTAACGTTATTCCAAAAGATAGCGCACATAGTGAATATTGGCAACAAAAAATAAAATAATCTTGAAAAAACAATTAGTTATAATTTATCGCATAGATTGGCACGATTATTGGATTACTAATAATTAAACATCACCAAAACCGGCAACCAATCAAACAAGGAGAGATAAAATGGAAACTTTACTGACTTTCGGACACATTGTTTTTTATGCCATTCTCTGGATCGCATAAATCAAAAGATTACCGGCAAATGAAAAAATCCTCTTAAATCAATTAAAACTTATAAAAAAGGGGGCAACAAAATGTTTTTCCGCAAACAATCCATCATCGAAAAGGATAAAAAAATGGAATCCTTGCTGACATTCGGACACACCATTATTTATGCCCTTTTTCGGATTATATAAATGACCGTTCGAGAATCAGATATACAAATTTATCTGTCTTTCCACTCCCGTATTTTCATTTTCCCATATTGATAGCCAACTTCAACAATCTCATCGAATGATTCAAACTCCAGGAATTTAAAGCGCTCCAAAGGAAGCCGCAGGCTCAGGTCGGCATCCAGCTGGGCCTTTTCGGTCTTTTGCCTGCTGCCGACTACCGCGGACCTGTAGATGATATCCAATATGTTGGGAACATACTCCCGATTTTTTAATGGGATCATCCGGTCCCAGAGAACCTTCCATGGAGACGGGAATTCTGCCTGCGAAGTGCTCAGCACTTTTGCATCGGTCACATCCACGGCAATCACCTTGCCTTTAAAAAACCGCCGGGCAATGTCAACCGGCATATTGTTCATAATGCCGCCGTCTACAAGAATTTCATTGTTCTGAACCACCGGCGGAACAATGCCCGGGACCGAGGAAGTCGCCCGGATGGCTTTAAAAAGCGGTCCTTTACGGTGTATAACGGCCGCCGCTGAAGTCAAATTGGTGGAAATACAGAAAAATGGGAGCCACAGGTCTTCAATCTTTGTTTCCCTGAAAATCATTTTTGCAGCCAGGTCAAACTTCCGCCCCCGGATGAAGGAAATCAACGGCAGGGTCATGTCCTTCATGGGCTTTGAAAGCACCCAAAACCACCGATTGTTCCGTATCAAATCAGCATATCCCATGCCAATGGCATATTGGGATGCGATAAGAGCGCCCATACTTGTGCCGCTGATACTGTCAATGGGGACTTCACATTCCTCAAGGGCACGGATAACCCCTATGTGGGCCAAACCGCAAGCAGCGCCGCCACTGAGGACCAGGTTAAAAGCGTTTCCGGTCAATAAACGGGCAATGCGGCCTATATCCGAATTCCTGCCTTGAAGAACATGATAATGTTCATTTGCCGGAAGCACGCTGAGCCAATGATCAGAACCTGAAGGACGTGAGGTGCCTTCCGGATGAATAAATACCAGGGCCCGGTTCGATGATTCGCCGCATTCATTCTGGAAAAATGAAATAAATTCTTTTTCAATGACCGAAACCGGCTTGTTTCCCGGAACAAGCACCAGGATTTTGTCGGCATTTTGAAGGCATTGTTTTGTCCAGGCAGATGCCGACATATCCGCCTCATAAACCATAAAATCATACCGGGTTTCCTGCTCGTTAAACCATGCGGAAAGTCTGACGGTAAACGGGTTTTCTTCCTTGATATGCTCTATGCCGCGCAACCCGAAAATGCCGCTCATATGCCGGCTGTTCAGGTGGAGGGTCGACGTATGCATGGACAACTCTTTTGAGAGGCATTCTGAAAATTCGGCCAGGGGCATATCCGGGCAAACAGCGACAATCGCCAGGTTTATTTGGGCAGCAGATTCACGAAAGGGTTCTTCGGCCTTCAGGATCCGTCTGGCAAGTGTCTGGCCGATGGACATGATTGCTCGTGGATGGACGCTGGCAAGCCTTTCAAATGCATCCGTGGAAATCTTCACAAGATCCGATTCGCGCAGTGCAAAAAGCGTCGCGGACCTGAGCCCTCCGGTAAGGAACGCCATCTCTCCCAGGATTTCACCGCGACCGATGGTGCCCAGGTCTATTTTGCTATGATTCTCATCTTCCTTGACAACCTGAAGTCTCCCGCTGACAACGATATACAGGCAGTCCCCCAGGTCACACTGGCGGCAGAGGATCTCTTTGCGGCAAAGATGGATCCACTCACTGTGCTTTTCAATATACTCAAGCTCTGTTTTATCCAGGGTCCCGAATAGGTTCGGCAGAAGCGCCCTAAGCTGGTCGTTTCTTAATCGTCTGCGGGCGATGTTTAAAATTTTCTGAAACGTATCCGGCGCATCTGAAGCGATGCATTCCATAACAGGGGGGGGAATTTTGAGCAGGCGGGTTCTGGTGCCGGCATAAACGCTGGCGGTTCGGCGTCCCCCGGTGAGTGCCTGAATTTCACCGACAGGCATAAACGGGTCCACTTTCCCTATAAGTACCGGGCGGCCTTTCTCATCCGCCACATTAGACACGTTAGACACACTTGACATGGACACTTCCAGTTGTCCGAGAAGGACCACGTACATGGCGTCTGCAGGGTCATCCTGGCAAAACAGAATTTGACCTTTTTCGAGTTCAACCGATTCCGAATTCTCACAAATCATCTGCCAGACCGATTCATTGATCTGGCAGAACAGCTCCGACTGTCGCATTTCGCAAAAAAGGTCTTCACTCAACCGGTTCATGGCAAAGCCTCTCAGGCCGGGTCGATTTTTACGAATTCCATAGTAACGCTTTTATATATTTTAGAATATAATTATTTCTCTTTTTGTTCAAATGATATTTTAAAATGCCTCATAATGAATTAATCACAGCGGAATGTGAAAATCTGGAGGGCGCTAATTAAAGTAAAAATTTTGATTTATAAACCCTGCGCTCCAGCATGCGCTTTTTTTGCGTGACGCAGGCCATACAGGAACAACCGCTGGAAAGTGGATGTTTTCCCAGTTTTTCAGATAAAATAATGGCGTCTTCGATCATTTCAACAATTTGTTTTAAAGCCTTGTCAGCTTTTAGTTTATTGGCGTTAATTTTGTCTATATTTTCCAATTTAAAGATTCCTGTTCCCCTGCCTTTTTAAATACATCCTTGACCAATTGAACCTGTTTAAACCTTTCAGCAAATTGAAGCACCCTTTCTTTTTCAATCCTGTTAAACGGCTTTGGGATCATTTGTTTAGTATTCATCCGGAGTAAAGAAATGATGTCCGCGGCATCCCTGTGTGTTCTATCCGGATTATTGGCAATCGCCATTATTTTTAAAATAATATAGTCGCTGGGTTGTATGACAGGATGTTTCCCTGTTAACTCATTTGCAACTTCAACGCTGTTTTGTATCATCGATTTTCCATCATCTGTTTGCACGAACAAAAAATCAACATTCCAGAGATCTTTCTGATCGGAATCAAATTGCGCAAAAGAATCCGTATCCTGGTAGCAATTATATCCCAACTGTGTCATGACATCAGATATATTTTTGTTGAATTTTCTTTCTGAAATCAGGTCTATATCAGCAGTATATCGTGGAAAGCCATAATAACCGAGGGCAAACGCGCCGATGATGGCATAAGGAATTGAGCGGTTTCGGAGACGACCGGTGACATTTTCTATAATTTCTTTAAATCTGGAAGAAGGCATGCGCAAAATCTCACATATTTAATTGAATTCAATGGATAATCATTCTACCATTCATAATTGTATCTTGCAAACATTAAACAACATTAAATTCATACCTGCACAAAAACCATGATTTAAAATTGTCATCGCCAACGAGTTTTTCCTTCAAATTGAATATTTTTCACTTTAAAGGAAATCCCGCTTATTTTACAGGAAGATGGAGCGGTTTACTTGTAGAATCGATAAGGGGGAAAGCTTCGACTTTATCCTATTAATTTTTTTTGCATATCCGGTTCGGTTAAGTTGGTTAGAAAAATTGCACATCGCTGAAAGGTAGGGTGCATTCTATGCACCATATTCAGTGAAGTTTAAGCTTTCCCCCGGTGCGTAAAACGCACCCTACTTGAGCGAAGTGGATAACCAGTAAACCCGAGGCGTTTGTAAAAACTCAGCTGTCTGAATTCGATAAAAGATTCCACATAAAGTCGTTTTTTCTCTTTTCGGGCCATTGCTTTGGCATGAGAAACAAGCTGGATACCAAGTCCGTTTCTTCTGAATTCCGGATGCACGCTTAACGTACCGACAGCCAGCGACTGGTAAGGGTATTGATTTTCCGGATTCCGGTGTTCCATGATCATGGCAGCCATAGTGATTGCCCCATCTTTTATAATAAAACAACGCTTTTCCGTGATCGCGGCCCTTATGTATGGATCCGTATTCCAGTAAAAATCTTTGACACCCATATTTTTAACTGGATTTTTTAACTGGATTTTCAACAGGGTATTTAATTCCCGGACACCCGTTAAATCATTTAACCGGGCGCATTCAATATCCATTAAATATCAAGTGCCGCCAGAAAACCGCCATGAACCGCGTGGTTGATTTTTCCCGGCTGTACCCCGTCGCCGATGACTGCAAAAGGGATATCCAGCTTCTCGATTTTTTCGGCAATGTTTTTAACGGATTTGGAGCCTGCCGCGTTAATGATATTGTCAAACTGCCGTTGATGTTCTTTGCCGTCCTTTTTATATGTCAGCAGGCCGTTTTTGATTGAAACCACCGCCGCCTCTGTGATGGTGGCAACTCCGTATTTGTCCAGCTCACTCATCAAAACCCATTTGGTGGATCTTCCCACATCTTTTCCGACCTTGGGGAGCATTTCAAACACCGTAACATTCGATGTCCCCTTAAACATGAGTTCCCGCAGCCGTTCAACACTTTCGGCTTCATGGGTAAACAGGAAATGCAGTACCTCGGGCGTAATTGTACCTTTGGCAGCAACCAACAAAGCGGTCTCAAGGCCCACGGCACCGCCGCCAATAATCGCCACTTCATCGCCCAGGAGCCGGTCTTCCCTGAGCAGGTCCCAGGCGGATACCACACTCGGATCATCAATGCCGTCAATCGGCGGGAGCAACGGCTCCGCTCCTTCCGCGACAATCAAAAAATCCGGATTTTTTTCCTTAATCAGCCGATCATCCACTTTGGTGTTCAGGTGCAGCGAAACATTGTGTTTCCAGAGCATGGCCTGATAATACCGCACAAATTTGAACAATTCTCCTTTATGAGGCGGCGCGCCGGCAACCCATAACTGCCCCCCGATTTCATCGTTTTTTTCATACAAATCCACCCGGTGCCCAACTTTAGCGGCGGTAACCGCTGCCTCCAGGCCGGCCAGGCCCGCGCCCACGATCATCACATTTTTAGGGGTTTCACATTTCTCAATTTTCCGCTCGCCCTCATAACCGGCCAAAGGATTTGCTACACACGTGACCGGTTGTCCGCTCATGACACTATCCATACAGCCCTGAAGGCACGCCACACAGGGCCGGATTTCATCGGATTTTCCGACCATGGCCTTGTTGACCCATTGGGGATCAGCTATCAGTCCCCGGCCGATGCTCACCATATCGGCATAACCGTCTTTCAGCAGTTTTTCCGCGGTCTCGGGAGATGAAATCCGGTTGGAGGCCATCACCGGCACCGAGACTTCTTTTTTAATATTATATGCCAGAAACGCAAAACCGGATTGGGGCAGACTGGCGGGCAGCTGGGGGACATGGGTTTCATGCCAGCCGCCGGTTACACTAATGGCATCCACACCGGCCGTTTCATATATTTTTGCAAACTCCTTTGTTTCCGCATCCGTGTTGCTGCCGGTCACAAAATCATTGCCAGCCATACGGATGGTCAAGGGGAAATCATCTCCCAGACGCTTTCGGGTGTGTTCAATCACCTCTTTGGGGAACCGGACCCGGTTTTCAAAACTGCCGCCATATTCATCGGTTCGCTGATTTTTGACCGGGGAAAGAAACTGGGTAATGAGGTAACCGCCGGATCCGAGGATCTCGACCCCGTCAAATCCGGCTTCCTGCGCCTTGAGTGCGGCGCTGACAAACGCTTCCCGGACTCTTTGAATATCTTCGATGGTCATTTCCCGGGGCATGGCTTTCGAATACCTGGAGTATACCGCGGATGGCGCTATGGGCGGTTCATCCCCGAGCAGCATGGGGTATGAATAGGCACCGGCGTGAAACAGCTGAACCCAGGCCCGGGCCCCTTCGTCTTTAACTACAGACGCCATCTTCTTAAACGAAGGAATCGCATCATCATTGTCGAGCATGGGGATAATATTTCCGGAGCCGACAAAATCAATCCCCACCGGCCCCACCGTCACCAGGCCCGTGCCGCCCCTGGCTTTTTCTTGAAAATAATTGTAATACCGGTCATTTAATGTACCGTCATAGGAGTACAGCAATCCCAGGGAGGGATAGACCACCCGGTTCCTGATTTCCAGCTTGTTTATTTTGATCGGACTCAGCAGATTTTTATACATAATCCTATTCCTTTATATGAAACAAAAATTCTTACGTATTTATTGATGAATTCGTAAAAAAAAACAATTGATGCCGCCTTGCGACACTCTATCATTAAATAATTTCTACAAAGTAGGCCGGGTTTCTTACCCGGCAATTGACATGTTCCATTTGTCGGGATTGGAATCCCGACCTACAAATAAAATACTTTCAGATAATTAATTTGGCAAGGCCAGAGGGAGGAGATAATACTGTTCGTATATCTCCAACCGATAACGCAGCCCAAATTAATTATCCGGAAGTCTATGGATTAATTTCTAAAATTTCCCGAGCTTCTTCCGGACTCGCCGGCTCTTTTCCCACCTCCCGGATAATCTTTACCAAGGCCGCCACCAGCTGCCCGTTATTCTCCGCTTTTTCACCGCTTGGCAGATAAAACGTGTCTTCAAGACCGGTCCGGACATTCCCGCCAAGTTCAATACATGCCCGATGGAGTTCCCAGAGTTTTTCACGGCCTGGCCCTGTGGCAATCACCTGCCAGTGTGAATTTTCCGGCAGTTCATCCTTTAAGATTGGCAGCAGGTCCGCTCGGGCGGGCATACCCGAGTCTACCCCCATGACAAACGACAGGTGGGGATTGCCTGAAAACATGCCGTTTGCCTTGAACATCCCGACGCTGCGAACAATACCGGTATCAAAACATTCAAACTCCGGAACAATATTATGCGCAGTCATGGTATCAGTAAATTCTTTCACCTTTTCAACCGGGTTGTCAAAAAGAATCGGGGGCCAGGCCCACTGGCCGTCTTTGCGGATTTTCAGATAATTCAGTGATCCGGCATTGCACGCGGCCATTTCCGGTTTAAACTTTTCAAGACATGCCATGGGTCCTGAAATATTGGCGCCCATAACACCGGTGCTCATATTGATGATCATCTTCGGCACCCGCTGCCGGATGGCCGTCATGATATCACCGACCTCTTTTAAGTCCCATGTGGGCCACATTCCCATGCCCGGCTGCTGGGATCTGAAGTGGGCGTGGACAATGGTGGCGCCCTGGTCAAAAGCCTGACGAGTGGCTTCCGCCATCTCTTCAGGGGTTACCGGAACATTGAATTTTCCCGGATTGGTGAGTACACCGGTGATGGCACAGGTAACAACAACCTTATCGTTTAAATCCATTGAATCCATCCTCCTTTAATTGTGGATTTTTCCTTACACCCGGGGCCGGGGCATCTTCCGGCGGCCCGGCAAAGACCTGAGCAATCTGCATCCATTGGCCGGCAATGTCACCCTGAATCTTTAACCCGGTATCCGCTGCATTGCGCCGCTGGGTAACAGCCAGACAGAAATCCTCTGCTGATCCGGAGACAACATTGTCCGCATCTTCCGGTCCCCAGGCCCACAGTTCATCCGACGGACCGGTCAGGGCCACCCGAACCGCCTGATCCGGAACTGCCAGCTTCCGATTTTTAAAACTCCATTTAAACGTAGACACCCCCAGAAAGGCGATATGCTTGAGCCGATCCGTTCCGGGACGGACAATCTTTAATGCATCCACGATATCCTGACCATGGGCCCAGGTTTCCATGATTCGTGCGGTTGCAGAACTTCGCGCACTCATGGTAGGGCCGTACCAGGGAACCCGAGTCTCCGGTTTCAGGGATTCAAAACCCGCCACCAGCTGCATACGCTCTTTCCGCCACCATGCCAGCAGATCGGCATTGGTCATGCTTCCGCCAACGGCATTCACTTTTTTGTGCATGTCATCATAGTCGGCAATCCCTTCAAGCATGTTTTCGAAATCTTTGGCAAAGGCCTTTGCATCCGTTGCCGAAAGAAAGGCAGCGCGATCAAAATATGCCAGATGACTGATTTCGTCCTTGATCGTCCACTTAAAAAACGGGGTCCGCATCTGCCACTGGTCATCATCAAGGTCTTTTACAATATCATCTAAGGCCGCATATTCTTCGGCAAGATCTTTACAAATGGATTTCATTTTATTTTTTCTCCTCTAATCCGATATTGATCTGATTCTTTCATTTGCAAGGCATAAGGGACTCGCTGTAGTGTGCTACCGCGAGTCCCTTATAACGCAGCAAATGGATGAATCAGGTTAATATCCCTCGAGTTTGGCGATGACATCACTCATCACCTCGCTGGCGCCCCCGCCGATGGACAGCAGGCGGCAATCCCGATACGCCCGGGAAATACTCATTTCATTCATTAATCCCAAACCGCCGTACATCTGCAGACAACCGTCCGCCACCTTGCTCAACAGGTTTCCGCTAAAAAGTTTTCCCATGGATATTTCCTTTGAAACGTCCTGGCCGGCCATCTTCATACGCACGATATGGTACGTAAGCTGCTGGAGACATTCTATTTCACTCAGCCATTCCACAAGCCGGTGACGCAGGACCTGCTTTTTGATCAGGGGTTTGCCGAACACAATCCGGCCCTTGAGGTATTCAACCGTTTCATTAATAATATCTCTGGCGCTGATATATGTCAGAGGCAGCACGGCAAACCGCTCATGCTGGAACTGCATCATCTGATGAATAAACCCCTGGCCTTCGATCCCGATAAGATTTTCAGCCGGAATCCGCATGTCATCAAAATACAGTTCCGCGGTATCACTGCTTCGCATACCCATTTTATCCAGTTTTTTACTGACCTGAAATCCAGGCAGGTTTGTGGGGACCACAAACAGGCTGAATGAATGATATCCCGGATCTTCGCTGGTGCGGGCCAGCAGGGTCAGAAAATCCGCCTGGGTCCCGTTGGTGATGAAGGTTTTGGAGCCGTTTAATATATAAGAATCACCGTCTTTTTGGGCAAATGTTTTCAACGCTGCCACATCGGACCCGGCATCCGGCTCGGTCACAGCGATTGCGGAAACCATGTCCCCTTTGATGGCCGGTTTTAAATAAGTTTCTTTTAAATACTCGCTGCCGAATTCATCAATGGCCGGCGTGGACATGCTCATTTGAACCGCAATGGCCATAGGAACACCGCCGCATTTAATGTGGGCCAGTTCTTCCATGACAACGGTTTCATACCAGTAGTCCAGCGCTTCGCCGCCGTATTTTTCATCAAAACGGATGCCGAGAAAGCCCAGGTCCCCCATTTTTTTAAACAACTCATGCAGCGGGGCAACACCTTTTTCTTCCCATTCATCCACATACGGATTGATTTCCCGGTTGACAAAGTCCCGGACTGCCTTGCGCACCAATTCATGATCTTTATTAAAATAAATTTCGCTTCCCATTGCGTCCTCCCTTACCCGGATAAATCGAGCAATTTTAAATATTCAAAAACGGGCTATTCCCATAACATAACCAAGATCTCAGATGACAGGTGTCAGGTATCAGGAACAAAAAAGCACCTCCTGAACACTGAAACCCGAAACCTGGAATAATGTTTTTTAAAATATTTTAGAAAAACAGGCCATAAAACTCATAACCTGGCTCATTTCAATATAGTTTCCGGTACCTCAATAACCTTTGCCCGAAGATATTCCCCTAACGTTTTGGCCTGGGGATCATTTCTAACGGACGCCGCCACCCCTTCACCCAGCGCCCCTTTTATATAAAAATTAATCGCAAAAAGGTTGGGCAGTTCATAGCGTTCAATGTCAAATTCCTTCATATCCGGCAGCAGGTCTTTTAATTTTTCTGTTGTCAGAAACCTGTTTAAAAATGAATAGGATTCTATATTTTTCGCCCACACCCCGAGGTTGGCATTTCCGCCTTTATCACCTGACCGGGAGGCAAACAGCCGGCCAAGGTGGATTTTTTGCGTATTATCCATGGGGACATCAACCAGAGCAACGTCCTTTGGTTGAATATCCGTGACCGCAGGATAAGACCCCACTGGTTTTACAGTAAACTCCGAACCATTCATTGAAATCTTGTGCTCGAGAAATTCATTTTTCACCAGTGTCGGCCAGTGCTGGAGCGCCGGAGAACCATTTGACGGCGGGCTGGTCATGGTAAACCCCGGAATATTCGATAATGCCATTTCCACCAGCTTAGCAGAAAACAGTTTTCCCACCTTTTTCTGATCCGGGTCCATAAGTGAAATTTTTAAATGCGCACACGCAACATCGTTATGTTCGGGATTTTCCTTGTCAATTCGGATCAGCTGGACATTGGTAAATGAAAACTGATCTTTGCCGCCCAGAAGATCAAAAATGGTTTCTTCCACAATTTCCGCCTTTTTCTCAATATCAAGGCCGGTCAGCACCACTGTCATAGAATTCCGGTAACCATAAAGATTGTTAATGCAGACCTTTGCGGAACCGGTTGGCGATTCACCCCGTATGCCGTCAATTAAAACCCGGTCAGCCGCTTCCTGACGGATATTGATTGTATCAAACCGGACTTTTACATCCGGCGTCAGATATGCCGGTTCCCTTACTTCATATAAAAGCTGCGCAGTTACCGTACCCACGGAAACCAGCCCGCCCGTTCCGGGATGTTTGGTAATGACAAACGAACCGTCTTCATGCATTTCGGCAATCGGATACCCCACATTTTTAAAACTGGGGACTTCTTCAATAAAAGAATAATTTCCCCCCGTGGCCTGCGCGCCGCATTCGATAATATGTCCGGCCGCATACGCACCGGCCATCCTATCCCAGTCATCTTGCTTCCAGCCGAATTTCCATGCGCTGGGGCCGGAAACCAGGGCCGCATCAGCAATTCTGCCACCAACAACAATATCAGCGCCTTCGCTCAGCGCTTTGGTGATTCCCCAGCCCCCCAAATAGGCATTGGCGGTAATCGGCATGGCCCCGGCTTCTTTGAGGCTTGTCCCCTTATCCAGATGTCTGAATTCTTCTCCCTGCTGCTGCAAATCTTCGAGTCGGGGCAGCAGATCATCGCCTTCGATACAGGCAATTCTGGGACGGATGCCGAGTTGCCCGGCAATCTTTTCAAGCTCAGCGGCAAGGCCTTTTGGATTCAGCCCACCCGCGTTTGCGACAATTTTAATATTTTTTTCCAGACACAGCCCCATCACATCATTCATTTGTTTGAGAAATGTTGTGGCGTATCCTTTTTCAGGTGCTTTCATCTTCATTCGAAACAACAGCGCCATGGTCAATTCCGCGAGATAGTCACCGGTAAGAACATGTATTTCTCCGCCTTCAATAAGTTCCCTGGCAGCAGAAAGTTTATCTCCCAGATAACCGCTGCAGTTTGCTATAATCAGTTTGTCATTTTGAGTCATATATATTTTTTCCTGTATATTCTTAATTGTGAAGTTTTTATTTTTCGATAATCAGGTATTGATGGCAAAGATAAATGTTCAAACTCAAGGCGCACAAATTCTGAGGAATGAGGCGTAGCGGGCTACTCCGCAGTGACGAAGAATTTGTGCAACGCAGAGTTTGGGCATTTAGAGAAGCCATCATTTGCCTTTAAAAACCGGCGCCCTCTTCTCAATAAACGCTGTGATCCCTTCCACGGCATCTTCGGTTGAGGCAACTTCGGAAAGTTTTTCGGAAAGAAAATCCAGTGCCTCTTCAAAGCCCAAGTCCTGCATGGCATAAAACGATTGTTTCCCGATCTTCATTCCAATGGGACTTTTGGCGGCCAGGCTTTCAAGAATTTTATTCACTGTTTCATCCAGTTTTTCCGGTGCAACCGACCGGGTGATCAGCCCCATTTCCTGCGCTTGGGCAGCTCCCAGTTTTTCTCCGAGAAGCACCATCTCCATGGCTTTTTTCTTTAACACATTTCTGAAAATCAAGGCCCCGATCATCATGGGAAAAAGTCCGACATTGACTTCCGGGGTGCCGAATTTGGCATCATTGCGCGCAATCACAATATCGCAGGCCAGCATGAAACCGGTTCCGCCGGCCAGGCAGTATCCATTGATCCTTGCCACTGTGGGCTTTGAATAACCTGCCAGGCGCTTTAACAGATCGGCATAATTTCGAAATGCCTGATTTTTGCCCTCTCCTTCCGCACTCATTGCCCCACCAAGGTCCGCACCGGAACAAAAGGCCTTTTCACCGGCACCTGTGACACAGATAACCCGCACGGCATCATCTTTCTCAGCCTGGTCCAGATATTGTCTAAACAGGTCAACCGCTTCCGCGCTGATGGAATTCCGGTATTTCTCCCGGTTAATTGTTATATGCGCAATATGGTCTTTTACGCTGTACAGCAGATCCTTTTCTGTCATGACAAAATCTCCTCTTCCGGTTCATTTTTTTCAATATCCACCAGAATATCCCCGGGCATGACCTTATCCCCTTCAGCGACATTTACTTTTTGAACTGTCCCGTTAAACGGCGCAACCAGGGTGGTCTCCATTTTCATGGCGGAAACAATGACAACCGCCTGCCCTTTTTCAACGACATCTCCTTCACCAACCGCAACGGCTATGACAACCGCCGGCATTGGCGGCGTGACTTCCGTAAGGTCCGATCCCGGCCCTTTTTTCCTTGTTTTGTTTTGTTCAAGCAGGTCCGCATCCTGCACGAAATAGGATTTCCCCTTGATCGCGATAATTTTTCCATCGCCCTGATCACTCACATAGACATTTACCCCCTGACCATTAACAGACAAGTGAATGCAGTGGTCATTTACCGTCGTATAGCTGACGTCAAACGCATTTTTCCCGATAACGGCCGTGAATTTTTCCTCTTCGTCATTTTCCACTTCCACGGGAAGGGTCTCTTCATTGATTTTAAGCCTGTATTCCACTGAAATCTCCTTTATATTGCTTATCAGGGTGTTTACCCCCCTTGCCGCCAGTTCCCCAAAGTCTGCCAAGGCGTCGGAATTGCATCTTCTGCTGAAGCCACTCTCTTCGCCTTTCGGTTGCTGCACATTTCATCAACAACAAAGGCGATCCGGGCAAGGTCGGCATCGGACATGTCCGGCTTCCAGTCTGAAAAATGGGTTTCAATAAAATCCGTAAAGACTTCACCTTGGACAAAGGGCTCTGATTGTAAGACGTCAATTAAAAAATCAATGGGCGTTTTGACCCCCAGCACAATATAACTCTTTAATGCCTTTATCATTTTATTAATGGCGTGTTCCCGGGTTTGGGCGTGAACAATCAGTTTTGAAAGGATCGGATCATAATCCACCGGCACCTCAAAACCGGAATATACCCCGCAGTCATTGCGAATACCCGGTCCGGTGGGTTCCTTCAGAAATGTTATTGTCCCGGGTGACGGGAAAAAGTCGTTTTCCGGATCTTCGGCATAAATCCGGCATTCAATGGAATGGCCGCGGCCTGCAATATCCTCCTGCGAAATTGTCAGTTCTTGCCCGTAAGCGATCTCCAGTTGTAGTCGGACCAGATCAACCCCGGTGATCATTTCCGTTACCGGGTGCTCCACCTGGAGACGGGTATTGACCTCCAGAAAATAAAAATTGTTGTTTTCATCCAGCAAAAATTCAACGGTTCCCGCGTTTACATATCCCGAGGCTCGGGCAGCCGTTACCGCTGCCTTGCCCATTTCCTCCCTGAGCGCCGGGGTCAGCACCGAAGACGGGGTTTCTTCAATGATCTTCTGGTGCCTTCTTTGCACCGAGCACTCCCTTTCAAGCAGATGAATGGTATTTCCAAACTTATCCGCAAGTACCTGAAACTCGATATGGCGGGCTTTTGTGAAAAACTTTTCCAGATAGATTTCACCGTTGCCGAATGCATTGACTGCTTCCCGGGAGGCCGCGCTGCAGGCATCGGCCATCTCTTCAGATGAATTAACGATCCGAATTCCCTTTCCACCGCCGCCGGCCGTGGCTTTAATGAGCACCGGGTAGCCCACCTTTTCGGCTTCGACGATCATGACATCTGCGTCTGCTTCCGTACTGGTCAGCCCGGGTGTAACCGGAACTCCGCTGTTCACCATAATTTTTCTGGACGTTATTTTATCCCCTAAATCCTTAATTACCTTTGCCGGAGGACCGATAAAAACAACGCTCTGCTGTTCACATTTTTCAACAAACTCGCTGTTTTCAGCAAGAAAACCGTAACCCGGATGAATGGCTTCCGCGCCGGTCGTTTTTGCGGCGTCGATGATTTTATCCATATGGAGATAACTTTGGGACGGTTCGGAAGGCCCCAGGTAAACCGCTTCATCGGCGGCAAGAACATGCATTGCTTTTTTATCCGCATCCGAATAAACCGCCACTGTTTTAACACCCATATCCCGGCATGTATTGATCACCCGAAGTGCGATTTCACCTCTGTTTGCGACGAGTATTTTTTTAAACATTTTCAATTTCCTTGATAAGCCTTAAAAAAAAGCAGCTTCAGATGACAAAAAAAAATGTTTCACCAACCTTATAAAACTGGCAAGGCGCACAGATTCTGAGGAATGAGGCGTAGTAAGCTGCTCCGCAGTGACGAAGAATTTGTGCAACACAGAATTTGAACATTTTACGAAGCCATCTTTTACATGCGGAAGACGCCGAAACCATACTCATCATCCCTGATCGGGGCGTTGAGCGACGCTGATATGGCAAGCCCCAAAATATCTCTTGTCTTTGCCGGATCGATAATGCCGTCATCCCATAGCTGGGATGTCGCATAATAAGCGTTGCCTTCCTTTTGTGCGTTTTCAATGACCGGTCCCTTGATAAACTCAACCTCCTCTTTTGTTAGCGGCGCCTGGCCAAGTCTTGCCCGCTGGTTGTTGGTGATGGTCTCAAGAACACCGGCCGCCTGTTCGCCGCCCATGACGCCGATCTGGGCATTGGGCCACATCCACATGAATCTCGGTGAATAAGCCCTGCCGCACATGGCGTAGTTTCCGGCCCCGAAAGACGCGCCCACCACAACGGTAAACTTGGGAACTGACGCAGTTGAGACGGCATTCACCATTTTATGCCCATCTTTGGTAATCCCGCCGCGTTCATACTGGCTGCCAACGATAAATCCGTTGATATTCTGGAGGAACAAAAGCGGAATTTTTCGCTTGTCGCACAGCTGAATAAACTGGGTGGCTTTTTTGGCACTGTCTGAAAATAAAATCCCGTTGTTGGCCAAAATGCCCACCGGATACCCGTGAATATGGGCCCACCCGGTCACCAGGGTCGAACCAAACATTTCCTTGAATTCCAAAAACTTGCTCCCATCCACAATGCGGGCAATCACTTCCCGGCAGTCATAGGGTTTAGACAGATCCGGGCTCACGATCCCATACAATTGCATTGGATCATAAAGGGGTGGTTCCGGTTCCGCCATGGTGAGCTTTGATTTTTCGGTTGCCGGCAGATTTTTGACAATACTCCGGACAATCTGGATGGCATGGGGGTCATCTTCCGCATAATAATCAGACACTCCGGAATCACTACAATGAAGTTCCGGCCCGCCCAACTCATTGGCGGTGACTTCTTCTCCGGTAGCTGCCTTGACAAGGGGAGGGCCGCCCAAAAAAATAGCACCGTGTCCTTTTACATGAACAATATCATCACACATGGCAGCCCCATACGCACCACCGGCCGTACAGAGGCCCATGACTGCAGCGATCTGGGGAATCCCCATCTTAGAGATCATGGCCTGATTATAAAATAACCGGCCGCCACCATTAATATCCGGAAACATTTCCGACTGCAGGGGCAGATAACCACCGGCAGAGTCAATCAGAGAAACACTGGGCAGCCGGTTTTCCATAACAATGGCCTGACCGCGCAAGCCTTTTTTAGCACTCATGGGATAGGCAGCCCCACCCTTGATAGTGGCGTCATTTATGCCGATCATGCATTCACGGCCTTCAATCACCCCGATACCCATTACCAAGCCAGCCTTATGGATTTTGCCGTCATACATACCGCGGGCCGCCAGGGGCGCTATTTCAAGAAACGGTGTATTTTTATCCAGAAGCAGTTCCAGCTTCTTTTTTGCCGGAATTTTTTCGGATTCTTTCTGCCGGTCCAGGGCCTTTTGCGACCGCTGATTCATGGCAATGTCAAGCTCTTTGTTCAGGTCTTCAACAAGGGCTGACATATCCTTAAAATTTTTTTGATACTCCTCGGAATTGATATCTATCTTACTTTCAATGACTTCCATGGTGTAGTTCCTCAATGTCGATCAATTATTTTTAACCACAATACCTGAAACCCGATTCAGGGCTCCTGCTCAACGTTCTTTTGAGAAAGCAACGGACAGTTGGGAGTCTCCGGCTTTTTTTGTATCAGCTTGAGACAAACTTCAAACATCGGCTCAAATGCATCCATGAGATTTTCCGGCTTTCCCCGCAGCAGCCAGTTAATGACGATATGTTCTAAGGATCCGATCAGGGTAGCTCTCAAATAATAAGGATCAATATCGGCGTAGATCTCGCCGGATTCAACACCTTCCTTGAGGCAGCGGTCTACGATTTTCAGATAGTCGCGTATCTCTTTGTGTGCATCCGTATTGATGAATTTCCGGTTATGTTTGAGAATCAGTAATAAAACTGCCGTAAATTCAGGGTGCTCGCTGTAATATATTAACTGCATATACAGGGTGGCATGCAGCTTATTCACCGCCCCCCGGATCAGCTTTAAATGGAACTCTATGTTTTCAAAGAGTTTTTGCATGTGTTCCCGGGGAATGGAAAACAACAGGTTCTCCTTGGTACTGAAATACTCGTACACAAATGCATCCGATGCGCCGGCCGCCTTTGCGATCTCTGAAATGGTCGCATCCTGAAAGCCTTTTTCGGAAAATATTTTGGTTGCTGCTTCCAGTATCTTACTTTTCCGGGCTTCTGTTTTTTCCGGACCTGTCATAAATGCTTCCTTGAAAAATATTATTCAACAGCGATATCGCCTGACTCATTGAAATCGGTTTTAATTTATTAATAATAACATAATAATTTTAAATAATTAAAATTTAATAAAATAAAATATGATTAAAATTTAAAGTAAAGCTTTTTTTTTGTCAATATTTTTTTTGTACCACTATTTTTTTTACTAAATAATAAATGTTATTCAATTATTATTTGTCAAATTTTAAAGTTATAGAAAATAACTTCTTTTTTTACTCCATTATCCGGTACTATAAATCTTTCATAAGCATCAGGCACAAAACTGGTTTTCATTATCCGTCCCAATCATCCTTATCAAATTGACAGCAAGCCCCCTTTGGCATATATTTAAAATTATCAAACATATTAAAACATCAGCATATCATTTTTTAGTTTTTAAATGGTTTCAATTCAGGAGGATTTCATGAAAATATCTTTTTTTATTAAATTAACAGTTATATTTCTGACCATTTGCCTGGTGCCTGCGTCCGGATTTGGTGAAGACACCAATATTATTTTTAAACATGACAAGACCGGGGTGGCTGATGAAGTCAATAAAATGAAAGACTTTGATTTTGAGCTTCAGGAGCGGGAAAGAGACCGAATGAAACAGTGGAACATTGAAGACTCCACTGATGCCATGAATGTGGGTGATGTGTATTATGAAAAGGGTGAAACTGAAGATGCAATTTTATTCTATCAAATTGCCATCAAAATCGATCCGTCCAACGAAAACGCCCACGAAAAATACATCACTGCCAGACAGATTGAAAAAGCGGAAGCCAGCACACACTACCATCAGGCCATGGAGTATTATCGGAAAGGGATGAAGGAAAAAGCAATTGATGAGTTAATCGCTGAAATTAAAGAAAACCCGGACAATGAAGAGGCCCGCGTTAAGCTTAACGAGATTGAGAGTCAATGATGGCTTCGTAAAAAGTCCAACTTCTGCGTTGCGCTGCATCCTTCGTTTCTTCATGGTACGATAAGCACAAATCATCACTCAGGATTTGCGCGCCTTGCCAATTGTATATGAATGGTGAAGCTTTTTTCTTTGCCATCCGAATCTGACTTTTTACG
The DNA here is from genome assembly GCA_014237465.1 of Desulfobacteraceae bacterium. GTDB lineage: Bacteria > Desulfobacterota > Desulfobacteria > Desulfobacterales > Desulfosalsimonadaceae > SURF-3. The sequence goes on from JABZFM010000024.1 coordinate 40,893, forward strand.
AGAGAGTCAATAAAATTCGTTTTTTTAATCGCCAGACTGCCGGACGGGCTGCCTGCTTGACAAGTAAAAGGACTTTTTAAGCGCATCGCCCGGCTGTTTTTTCCATCGCCGGTGCATCCAGACCCATTGTTCCGGATGCCGCCGGATCATTTGTTCGCATACGTCTGAACACTTTTGGGTAAAGGTTATAATATCTTTCCCCTTATCACCGGTGTCGATATAATATATGGGTTCAAATGATTCTATTTCATAGGTTAGATCTTTTTTTAAATGCATTGCCATGGGAATGAGGGGAACATCCAGCAATCCGGCAAGTGCGGCAGGACCAATGGGCGTATGCGCTTTGGTGCCGAAAAAATCGACAAAAACGCCTTTGGCCCGGGTATCCTGATCTATCAGTAATGCCACCGGAAAACCGTCTTTTATTGCTTTAATGATCCCACGGGTTGCATTGCCCCTTTCGATATTGATATAACCGGCAGCATTTCTCGTATCAACCATGAGCTTATTGAGCCTGGGATTTGATAAAGCAGCCCCAACCACATGCGGCTGAAATTTCTTCTGAGCCACCCAGGCGCCCATTAACTCCCAGTTCCCAAAATGACCGGTCAGCAGCAGAAACCCTTTCTCGTCATTATACGCCTTTTCCAGGTGATGTAAATTTTTCGTCGTAATATACCGGTCAATACCGTTTTTAATATGAATTGGTATTCTTATGGCGTCCACACCGGTGGTTCCAAAATGAAAAAACACGCCACGAGCGATCCGCCTGATTTCTTTTTCGGATTTTTCATCACCAAACGCCATGGTTAAATGGCGTATTGCATTTTCACGATGTTCTTTTGCAAGTACATAGAAAACCAGTGCAAACGCCCTTCCCAAAAAAATTCCGGTACGTCGCGGAATCACCCGAAAAAAAGCAAACACTGAGACAACAGTGAAATACGCGATATTATGCCTGATAGATTTCTTTAGTTTCATCATCTACTCGAAAAAAAACCATGAACAGGAGTATCAATAATTAATTAAAAATGAAGAATCACGATCGGAACCGCCATCAGCACGGCGGACCCAATGCCCAGTCCGGCATGACCGTCATCGTCATTGCTGTTAGCATCAACGGCAGTCGCCACAAACCCGGCGGTCGCCAGTGTCGCCAGCACAGAAAAAACCTTTTATTTAATATAATTTAAAAAACATAATCGCAATATGAAAAAGGCTTGACTTTAACCCCATTACATTTTAAATAAACAAATAAACAAATTGTTCATTTATTTAAAAAGAGATGCCATGAAACCCAGAGAAGACATTGAAACCATCTATCAGGTTGCCCTGTCCGCATTTTCGGAATTCGGATACCGGAAAACAACTATGGATGATGTTGCCGGCCGCCTGAATATGACCAAGGGGAACCTGTATCTGTACGTAAAAAACAAAAAAGACCTGTATCGTAAAACCATTTCCCATGCCCTCATGAAGTGGCAGTCAAAGGTTTTGGAAGCAGTTGATAACGAAGCAGATGTTAAGAAAAAATTCTCAATCATGTGCTTTAAAGCCGTTGAATACCTGTCCGAAGATCTTCAGCTCCGGCAGGTTCTAATCCGTGACCCGGATATTTTTCCCATGTTTCCGTCAAAAGATCCCTTTTATGACATTAACAGAAATTCGGTGGAACTGATTAAAGCGATTTTAAAACAGGGAATTGCTGAAAAGGTCTTTCGGGACATCGACCCGGACCGTGTGTCGGAAGTTGTTTTTATGGTCTATAAAATGTTTATCATCCGTATGTATATTAAAACAGAAGACAAACTGATCCATGAAATGTTTGAGGACACGGTGGATCTGTTTGCTCATGGATTGTTTGTGAATGAATGGGTTTAGATGGAAGGTGGAAGGTGGAAGGCGGAAGAAAAAATCATCCACTTCAATGATTTAAAAATTTTCCGTTGTTTTTACCCTTTGATCATAGGCTGATAACCCGATGATTGACAATATATGAACGATTACATCGTTCATCCAATTAACGTACATAATAACAAGGAGGACAACCATGGCCGAAAAAGTCAAATACCTGAGCCCGGAATGGCGGGATGAGGCGGAACGGCGCCTGACAGCAGAACTGCCGCCGGAAAAAATGAATTTCGTCACCTCATCCATGAGCAATATTTACCGGAATTGCCCGGATGGATCGGAAAAATATCTTTATTTCAAGTTTGTGGACGGCAAATTTGCAGAAATGCTCATTGGCGAGGGGGAATCACCCAAACCGGAGTTTGCCATTACCGGTAATTATGAAACATTTGCCAAAATCACCCGCGGTGAACTCAACGCCCAGAAGGCGTTGATGACCTTAAAGCTCAAACTCAAGGGAAACATGGTCAAAGCGCTCCGGCTGGCATCCCTTGCCGACCGATTGAACAAAGTGTTGGCCACGATTCCCACTGATTATTAACAATGCCCGAACGGAAACCGCCACTTTTCCCAATTTCTGCGTTGGGAGAAAATTTTCAGGCTTTCATTCAGACATTTATAAAGGAGATAAAACCATGACAACCCAACCCAATGCCCCCTATTTCATCGATTTTCCTAAGCGCATTAAAAATATCCAGGAACAAATGCAAAAGGAAAACATTGACGTATATTTAGGCTCCCGGCTACGGACACTTTCCTGGACCACCGACGCCTTCTTTCCATGGCGCAGCTTTATTGTAATTCCTCCGGAAGGCCTGCCCACGGCATTTACATTTGTTATTGACGCAGCCCGTGCAGCAGATGATTCATGGCTGGGTGAAGACCATGTTTACGGGTTTGCCCCCATGGGCGGCCAGGACCAGATTGAACAGATTTCCGACTTTATCAAGGAACTGCTAAAAAACGGGAAAGGCCGGGTGGGCGTTGAAAGCGGAATGTCCAACTATCTGCCCGAAGGCTGGCTGACCCATTATGAATACCAGCAATTTGATGCAGCCATGCCGGATGCCGAACTGGTCAATGCCCACACCATTGTGGACAAGCTGGCGCTGATCAAGGATGCAGGGACAATTAACCGGTTCAAAGAGGCTTCACGCATTGTGGATGTTGGGCATCAGGCAGTGTTTGACGCCATTAAAGACGGGGGCTACAAAGGCATGACGGAAACGGAAATTGCCGGCATTGCCGCCCTGGCCATGAGACGGGCCGGCAGTGAATGGGAATGGTCTTTTACCGGCGGCAATGAAATTGCCAGTGGTTACCGGACCGGATATGCCGGCGGCGCCTGCACACCGGCGTCACGGCGTGAAATCCAGGCCGGAGAACCCCTGATGGTGGATATTCATGCCACGTTCAAGCTGGGCCTGGGCGACCATGCCCACAATTACCTGATCGGGCCGGCAACAGACAGACAGCGATGGCATGCGGATAACTTTGTCAGTATTGTTAAAAAAACTCTGGAAACCTATCGGGCCGGCATCACTCCGTCGTTGCTGGCGGAGCAGATGATGGATTTCTCCGAACAGGGCGGGTTCGCGGATTATATGGTCCCCGGCTATGAGCACGGCATCGGGTTGCTGGGAGATGAATGGCGCATCGGGTTAAATGACGGCCCCTTCCCCTTCTGGACGAACCCGGACCATGTGTACCAGGAAAATGAGGTGCTGATCTGCGCCATGCAGTACGCCTGCCCGGACGAAAACATCGGTTTCCGGTATGAAAATCCGATTGTTCTTTTCAAAGATCATTGCGAAGAAATGTCAAAATTTCCGCTGGCAATTGAGGAAATCGCCTGAATAGGTATTTTTTGAGTACAACTTACACTAAATAGTGTGTGAACGGAAACCCACCGGTCCCGCCAAAGGCGGGATTGGGTTTCGCCCTTTAGAATCTAAGCTTGGCTAAACGGTTGATTCTCGTAGGTTGGGTAGAGCGTAGCGAAACCCAACATGTCAGAGCGGGCTCTACCCAACCTACGAGAAACCAAGGTTTTCGTCCACGCACTACCTAAAATGGAAAACCCGATAATAGTTTTTATGTTGACCCGCCTTAAAAAACGAGTAAATTTTACTTAACCTTAAAAAACTCGTGATTTTTTTAAGGTGGGGATTAAAATAATAGATTGAGTTCAGCGATATATTAATTTGATGGATTGAGAACAAATGGAGGGCGTCACCGGCTGCCCATGATCTGCTGCGCCCTCCATTTGAATCAATTGCCTTATCCCAAAAAGGGGTCAAGTCTACGTTTGACCCTTAAGTCATTGCAACACCGGGCAGATGATAAAGGTCTATTTTTTTCAGATTTTCTTCTTAGCGTCTTCCCAGATCCGATCCTTTTCCGCCATGGCCATCTCAGACACTTTTATACCGCGCTGTTTGGCTACTTTTTCAATCTCATAAAACCGTTGCGAAAACTTTTTATTGGTCCTCCGAAGCGCGGCCTCCGGATCAATTTTCAGCAGCCTGGCCAAATTCACCACGCTGAACATCAGGTCACCGATTTCATCTTCCACCTGATCTTCATTTTTCGCTTCCATGGCTTCCCCAAGCTCTTGGATTTCTTCTCTTATTTTATCAACCACCCCTTCAGGATTTTCCCAGTCAAACCCCACGCGACTCACAATAGACTGAATTTTCAGCGCATTAAGCAATGCCGGCAGTGTGTTGGGAATACCGGACAAAATGAATTCCCGCTGTTTTTTGGAATTTTCCTTTCTTTTGAGCTTCTCCCAGTTTTTAATCACTTCACTGGAATCACGGACACTGGCATCTCCAAACACATGGGGATGCCGGTAAATCAGTTTATCGCACAGCTCATTGATGACCTCATCCAAGGTAAACCTATGGTTATCCCTGGCAATAGCACTGTGAAACACCACCTGCAGGAACACGTCGCCAAGTTCTTCTTTAAGAACGTCCACATCATCTTCTTCAATGGCGTCCGCCAGTTCATAGGTTTCTTCGATCAGACATTTCATAATGCTTTTATGATCCTGCTCAATATCCCAGGGACATCCCCCAGGCCCCCGCAGGATATCCATAATATCCAACAGGCGATCCAGCGCTTCCATATCTTTATCCTTTTTTATATTTACTCTATTTTCTATTAAATTAAAAACTTAAATCATAACAACTAACGACCGCCAAATACCCTGACGATACTTATAGGAACTTCCCTTTAAAAAAATTTTCAAATATGCAAAGCCCTTCCAGCTCGCCCCATCGTCAGCTGTAACTTTTTAATGCTGATATAGACAAAAGCATAACCCCGGTCAAGACTTAGAAACAACATCTGAGTGACAGCACCTTTTTTGAAAAATAACCTATTGTAAATATAGAATTAATATCAATTACAACATACTATTTCTGAAATTTACAAACTAACATTGCTATTGACAAACCACTTATGAACGATTATTTTTGCCTCCATACTGGCTGTCCTTGATTTTGTTATTAGGGATTGGCTGTATAACTCCCCCTGAATTCCCCCTTAACCGGGGGAATTCAATTTTAAGCCCCCCGATACGGAGGGAAACAAAGGCGGAAATAATTTAAAAATTGAGCCGAACGGGAAAAGGAAAAAGCGGTTTTCGTCAGGCACTTAATAATTTCAGTTTATTGTTTTACTTCGATGACTTATCTTACAGTTCAAATGATATATAATAAAGGAGAGGTGAATGAAATGATTCATGTCGAAAATCTGACAAAATATTATGACAGCTTTTGCGCAGTGGATCAGATCAATATTGAAATCAACAAAGGCGAAATTCTGGGGCTTTTAGGTCCCAACGGTGCCGGCAAAACAACCACATTGAAAATGCTCACCGGATATTTCAAACCCAGCACCGGAACCATCCATGTCAATGATTACAATATTGAAGACCACCCGCTTGAGATCAAGCAAATGATCGGCTATCTTCCGGAGTCTTCCCCTTTTTATAAGGATATGCTGGTATATGATTACTTGGAATATGTTTCCAAAATCAAGGGCATCACGCCCAGCGACCGGCATCCCAGGCTTCGTTACCTGGCGGACCTCTGCGGTCTCAGCCACATCATGCACAAGGCAATCGGGGAACTCTCAAAAGGCCTGAACCAGCGGGTCGGCCTGGCGCATGCCATGATGAGTGACCCGGAGATCCTGATTTTAGATGAGCCCACCCAGGGACTTGACCCCAACCAGATTGTCGAAATCAGGCATATTATTAAAAAAATCGGGCAGGAAAAAACCGTCATTTTCTCAACGCATATTTTGAGCGAAGCCGAAGCCACCTGCGACCGGATTATCATCATCAATCGGGGTAAAATAGTGGCGGATGGAAACACCGCTGATCTCAAGCAGTCAGCAGACCAGAAAACAACCATTCAGCTGTCCCTGTTAAATGCGGAAACGGAATCCGTGCAAAATGCCCTAAGTGCCATTGAAGGAATTGATAATGTTGAACCAATAAGCCGGACGGATGATGGGATTTTAAAGGTAAAGGCTTACAGCAGTTCTCCTGTGGATTTAAGGGAGAATATTTATAAAACGATTAAATCTACAGACTGGGTGATCATTGAATTTCTGCAGGAGGCCAAAACCCTTGAAACGATATTTAGAGACCTAACGCGGCAAATTAATTAAGGAGCATTGAAAATGTGGCAGTTCACCCATATTTTAAAAAAAGAATTAAAAGATTATTTCATTTCCCCGATTGCGTATATCGTGATCTCGATTTTTCTGATCATCACCGGATGGTTTTTCTTTTCCACTTTTTTCCTCTATGATCAGGCCAATATGCGGGGATTTTTCTCGCTGTTGCCCATCATTTTTTCTTTTGTGATTCCGGCAATCACCATGCGGCTGTTTGCCGAAGAATTCAATATCGGTTCCTATGAAATTCTGCAGACCATGCCGGTGACATTTTCCGATATTATTTTCGGAAAATTTGCCGCCGGTTTCGTTATGACCGGCGCCATGCTGCTTCCGACGTTGGCGTATCCGGTTTCCATTGCATTTATCGGAGACCTGGACTGGGGGCCTGTTATCGGCGGATACCTCGGCGCGCTGCTGCTCGGCGGGACCTTTTCAGCCATCGGCGTTTTTGCGTCCGCTTTGACCCACAACCAGATTATCGCCTTTATCCTGGGCGCTGCCATCTGCTTTGTGCTCACCCTGGTCGACAAAATGCTCTTTTTCTTTCCTGAATCCATCTTAAACATTATCGAGTATCTTGGCGCGGATTTTCATTTCCGCAATGTTGCCAGAGGCATTATCGATTCCCGGGATCTGATTTATTTTATCAGTGTGATTTTCATCAGTCTCTACAGCACCTATCTGGCCCTTCTGAAAAAAGAATAAGGAGTTGATAATGAAAGGCAAATTTAAAGCAGATACATATATTAAATTTTTAATTTATGCCGTGGTCATTGTTTTGATCAATATAGCCGGCAAAACCCTGTTTTTCAGAGTCGATCTGACAGAAAACAGGATTTATTCTTTATCTGATGCCAGCAAGACCGCGGTTGCCAAGCTGTCCGAACCGCTGACCCTCAATGTGTTTTTCACTGAAAATCTTCCAGCCCCCCATAACAGCACCCAACGCTATTTGATGGACCTTCTGGAGGAATACGCCATTTATAACAAAAAATATTTCAATTACCGCTTCTATAATGTCAGCCCCCAGGAAGAAGGGGTGAGCGAGAAAGCCATGGAAAACCGGAAACTAGCTGAAAATTACGGCATCCACCCGGTTGAAATCCGCATGCTTGAAAAAGATGAGCTGAAATTCAAAAAAGCCTATATGGGCATGGTAATGATCCAGGGCGATATTATTGAACAGATACCCGCCATTACCACAACAGACGGCCTTGAATATAAGCTGACCACCACGATCAAAAAACTGAACAATAAAATCAGCACCCTGGCCGGCCTTCCGGAAAAAGTGAACATCAAATTGATCATGTCGTCATCCATTAAAAATGTAGCGCCGGTCATCGGGATCAATGAAATCCCGCAACTGCCTGAGTCCGTAAAAGAAACCGTGAAAAAACTGAATACCGCCAACTACGGCCAGCTGACCTATGAATATATTGATCCGGCAACCGATAGCAATATTGATGCTTTAATTGAAAAATACAATATCCGGGTGCTCCAGTGGCCGGATATCCTGGAACAGACCATCACCGCGGGAAGGGGCGCCATCGGCCTGAGCGTTGAATACGATAATGAAAAAGCCTATGTTCAGCTGCTCGATGTCATGAGAATACCCATCATCGGCACCCGCTATGAATTAATCGATATGGATAATCTGGAAGAAATCATCAATAAAAATATCGAAACCCTGATCGGTATCAATGAAGATGTGGGATACCTTGCGGATCACGGCACTCTTAAACTTGTCGCCCCGATGATGATGCACCCCCAGGCCCCCCAGTCCGATAATCAGCTCCGGAATTTCCAGGCGCTGATGAATAAAAATTACACGTTAAAATCGATTAATTTAAAAGAAACCCGGATTCCGGAAAGCCTGAACTGCTTAATCATTGCTCAGCCCACGGAAGAATTTACCGATTATGAGCTGTACCAGATTGACCAGGCGCTGATGCGGGGAACCAACCTGGCGGTTTTCACCGATGCATTTAAGGAAACCCCCCAGCCGCCCCAGCAGCAGTTTTCCTTTAACAGGGGGCCGTCTTACAAAGCTCTGGACACCGGACTGGAAAAACTGCTGGCGCACTATGGCGTCCAGGTGAAGCCCTCTTATATCATGGACAAAAATTCCTTTAAACAGACCCTACCGGCCCAGGCTGGCGGCGGAGAACGCCCCATCTATTTCGCGCCCATGATCAAAAATGAAAATATTAATCACGACCTGGAATTTATGAAAAATATCAAAGGCTTGATCACTTTAAACATTTCCCCGGTGTCTTTAGATAATGAGATTATCAAGAAAAACAATATCAACGCGTATCAGCTGATCGCGTCATCTGAGCAAGCCTGGGAAATGACCGGCCAGATTAACTTAAACCCCTTATTCATTCAGCCGCCTCAGGAACAAGACAAATTTAAAAGCTATCCATTGGCGTATTTACTGGAAGGAAAATTTTCCAGTTTTTATAATGGCAAGGAAATCCCTCAAAAAGAGGTGGAAACACCGAATGAATCAGAACCGAATGAATCAGAACCGGATGAATCAGAACCGGATGAATCAGAAACAGATACGGAGATAACGGAGAAGGATGAAAATCCGGACCTGTCAAAAATTAAAAGCAAAGAAAGCTTTATTCCCACCGGCAAACCCGGAAAAATCAGCCTCATCGGATCTTCAGCCATGTTAAAAGACAATCTGCTGGACACTGAAGGCAGAAGCCCGAATGCCGCGTTTATCCTTAACCTCATTGACACATTAAACGGCCGGGATGATATCGCCGTAATGCGCAGCAAAATCCAGCAGTTCAACCCCCTTGATGAAACCGAAGTGATGACCAAAAACGTCATTAAACTGTTTAATATCGTGGGGCTGCCGGTGATCATCGTCGTCTTCGGACTGTTTACATGGTGGCGCAGAAGTGTGCGGCGGAAGAATATCAGGCTGCTGTTTCAAAAGTAAAAAGAGGAAAATCATGAAATCAAAAAAAGAGTACATCATTTTAGGAATCATCATCGCCGTCCTGGCTGCGTATCTGGCTGTTCACAAAACAGACCGGACCCATTATGAATTACCGATCATTTCAAAACTGACGGATTCTGATATTACTTTCATAAAAATCACAAAAGATCTTGAAATCATTGAACTCAACCTGAAAGACGACAACTGGCTGATTCATCACGAAAAATATCCGGCAGACAACAGCAAAATCAAACCCATGGTGGACGTGATCAAATCACTCACCGTGACCGCCCTGGTATCTGAAGCCGAATCCTACCACCGGTATGAACTGGATACGGAAAACCGAATCAGCATCCAGGCGGGATCAGATGGTAACATCCTGCGCACCTTTGATATCGGCAAATCAGCGCCGTCAAACCGTCACACGTTTATTAAACTGCCCAACGACAAACGGGTATATCATGCCCGGGACAATTTCAGAAGCAAGTTTGATCAGACAAAAGATGATTTGCGGGATAAAACCGTGCTCAGTGTCGAAAAGTCACAGGTTCAGCAGGTTGACATTAAAGACAAAGACGGAAATCTGGTATTGGGTATGCAGCAAAAGCCGGTTGAAGTTGAAATTGGGGTGGAAGACGGTTCTGAATCAGGACCAACCGATGAGAAAAAGACGCCTCTGGAAAATATCGCTCCGGAACTGGTCTGGCAGGATGCAGACGGCAACCCGGTCAAGGAATCGGACATCAATAATTTCTTCAACAATATATCTACACTTAAATGCCAGTCTTATATTGCCGATAAAACCAGGGCGGATTTCACTGACCCCATGTACACCCTGACAATGACCGGCACCAAGACGGTTACCCTTTTGATATTTGAGAAAATAAATGAAGACGACGATGCCTACCCGGCCATCTCATCTCAAAACGACTATCCGTTTATGCTCCCGGCGTATAAGATGGATAATATGGTAAAATAAAATTTATGGCGTTGTTAAAAATTCCATCTACTGCGTTGTATCGGTTTTTCAGACTTTCCATATACGACTTGTATTATTTCAATTCTGAAAAACCGCTACGCCTTGTATATGAAACTTTTAACTTTGCCATCCAGCCACTTTTCACGGAATTCTCAATTTCTTCTCTTTAAAAATCAATCTTTATTCGATTTTAAAAAAATTTGAGGAGCAAAGCGACATCATTCTTCAGCGTTCATCTTTTAGAATCTTCTTTCTTCCTTGAAGCCTTTTCCCTGATCTGTTATTTTATCTGTCACAGTCAATAAATCCCTTTCACCCACCCTTATTGAAAGGAAAAAAAATGACCCCCAAAACCATTTCTTTTCTTAAATTCTCTTTGCTGATATTCATCGCACTATCCGTACTGCTGGCGTCAAACACCCATGCCAAACCAGTGGCCGCAATCATTTATCCGAACGACGCAAAAATCACCGAACACCATATTGCAGATGTTCAGGCAGATGGTGATCGCCATAAGGCAAGCTTCTTCCTGCCCATTCATGCCAACAAAGAAACCCTGACGGTGAATACAGCGCCCGGTTCCCATATGCGGATCACCTCGGTCAATATTGAAAAACAGGCACTGCCCGTTGCAGATCAGGTTGAAGCGCTGAAAAATCAGTTAAAAAACCTGAACCGGAAAAAATCGGAGTTTGAAACCCGGATCAAGGCTGACATCGCTTATATTGATTTCTGGCAAACCCAGGCAAAAAATCAGCCGGAAAAAATTGAAGATATTGAATCAGTGGAAAAACTGGGCAATGCCATCAAAAAAGGAATTACCCAAGCCTATGATGAAATCTTCCAGTACACCCAATCCCTTGAAGAACTGGCTGAAAAAATCAAGAAAGTCCGGAAACAACTCAATGACCTGACCGGGGCTACCAAAAAACGCTGGCAGGTAGACGTATATCTGAGCGGAAAACCGCAGCCGAAAATCGACCTTACCTGTTCCTACCACATCCGGAACTGTTACTGGCGCCCGACATATACACTCAATGCCCTTCCTGCCAAATCAGAAACAGAACTCAACTGGTATGCGCAAATCACCCAGAACACCGGCATTGACTGGGAAGACGTTGAACTCAAGATTGCCACCGCCCAAGCCGTCACCCGGCCGGAACCGCCGTTTTTAAGGGACTGGATTATTCAGCCCCGAAAAGAGATCGTATATTCCACGGCAAGGCATACAAGTTCCATGGCAGAAGAATCACTGATGTTTGCGGCACCGCAACTAAGTGCCGACATGGCAGCAGGCGCACCGCCGCCGGAACCGGAACAGAAAGCGGGTTTTACTTTTGACACCTATGATCTGGGCAAACGCACCATTAAAGCAGGGGAGTCCCGGCGGTTCACGATTCGGGAGATGGTGTTAAATTCTGACTTTAAATACCTGATCCGCCCCCATGAAACCCCCCAGGCATTTTTGTTTGCCCAGTTAGATATCAAAGATGACGATTTTATCCGACTTCCCAATGGCGATGCCACCTATCTGGTTGATTCCGCGTTTATTGCCATTCGCTCATTTTCAATGCATGACAAAGAACAAAAACTGTTCTTCGGGTCTGATCCACAGGTGGATGTGAAACTCACAATTCTTGAAAAAAAATCCAATGAAACAGGATTTTTGATCGGCAAAAAACAATACCAGTGGGGATGGAAAGTATCGATCAACAATCTAAAGGCGCATAAAATTGCTGTTCTCATGGAAGACGCCTATCCGCAGATACGTGATAAACGCATTAAACTCAAAGAAACATTTAACGGCGTCGCCCCGCAAAAAGAAGATAACCTTTTGAAATGGACCTTTCCGGTTTTACCGCAAACAGAGACAGCCGTTGAATACGGATTTAGCGTCACCTATCCGGATGAGATGGACCTTTCCTTTGGCGGCCGATAAATATTGCCGAACGTAAACCGAATCGACAAAACAATGCTTTAATTTCAGAGATTAAGGTGATATCTAATCTGAAATTCTTTCTATGAATTGATAAAAAAGCATTCCAATTGGAGACATGACGTATGGATCAAATGTTAAGCACTATCAGCGGATTTGTGTGGGGACCTGTAACAATCATACTATTAGTCGGCACCGGTGTGCTGGTGGCGCTGATCACCAAAGCGATTCAACTCCGAAAATTCGGATATGCCTGGAAGCTGATTTCCGGAAAATTCGACAACCCGGATGATGATGGCGAAATCACCCATTTTCAGGCATTAAGTGCGGCCCTTTCCGCCACCATCGGCACAGGCAACATCGCCGGCGTGGGCACGGCCATTGCCCTGGGCGGACCCGGCGCGGTTTTCTGGATGTGGGTGACCGCTGTTTTCGGCATGGGCTTGAAATATGCGGAATGTCTGCTGGCTTTAAAATTCCGGACCATCCACAAAGACGGCACCGTGGGCGCAGGCCCCATGTATTACCTTGAAAAAGGTCTGGGCTGGAAATGGCTGGGCATTCTATTTGCTATGTTTGCCGCCATCGCGTCTTTCGGTATCGGCAATATGGTCCAGGCCAATTCCGTGGCCGAACCGGTACTCAAAACATTCGGTATTCCCAAACTGGTCACCGGCCTGATCATCGGCGGTTTGGTTTTTGCCGTTATTGTTGGCGGGATAAAACGCATCGGCCAGGTCGCCAGCCGACTGGTGCCGTTTATGGCTGTCTTCTATGTGGGCGGCGCGCTGTGGGTAATCGTCTTAAATTTTGATATGATCCCGGCGGCATTTGCCATGATATTTTCCGATGCATTCACCGGAAGCGCGGCAACCGGTGGATTCGCGGGTGCCGCCCTTGCCCAGGCCATCCGTTTCGGCGTGGCCAGAGGGGTGTTTTCCAATGAAGCCGGGCTCGGCAGCGCGCCCATCGCCCACGGGGCCGCCCAGACTAAAGAGCCCGTCCGTGAAGGGCTGGTTGCCATGCTCGGACCGTTTATCGACACGATTGTCATCTGCACCATGACGGCAATGGTCATCCTGACAACCAACGCCTTTACCCTCAACGGTTCGGACGGAAACGCCCTGACCGGCGCGGTGCTGACCGCCAAAGCATTTAATATGGGCCTGCCCGGTCCGGGTGATTATATTGTCTCCATCGGCATCATCTTTTTCGCGTTTTCCACGGCTATCAGCTGGTCGTACTACGGCGACCGGTGCGTGGACTACTTGTTCGGCGAAAAAATGGTCATGCCGTATCGTGTCATCTACTGCATCCTTTTGCCGGTGGGCGCAGCAGTTGAACTGACCACCGTGTGGACCATATCCGATATCTTTAACGCCCTGATGGCATGGCCCAACCTCATCGGCCTGATATTCTTAAGCCCGGTGGTGATTAGAACGACCAAAGAATATTTTTCTGATCCGAATCGGGTGTATCCGTATAAATAAAACAAATTTACCATGATAAGAATAACTGTGAAAATTGCAATCATCTGCAAAAAATGATAAAAATAAATATAAATAACCTTAATCTGTTTTCTTTAAGAAAACGAGGCGCACTATGGATAAAAAAATCAAAATCGGCGGGATTATCAGCGGGACCGGCACCAACATGGATGCCATTATTAAAGCCTGTGAAAAAGGAAGAATTGACGGTGAAGTCATCTTTGTGGGGTCTGACAACCCGGACGCCAAGGGCCTTGAAAAAGCCGCCAAAAAAGGGATCCCCACGTTTGTGGTCAACTACTCTGAAATTATCCAGAATTTCAAACAAGCCCCTGAAAACTACTTTTTCCCGGATGATTTTAACTTAGAAGATATTAAAATAAAACAGTCCCTGTTAAACAAGGAAACCGATGCAAAAAAAGTTTCCACCTTTATCGAAACCCGCGCCATTGCGGAAGCCGCCCTTCTTGAAAAAATTAAAGAGTATCCCTTTGACCTGCTCGTTTTAGCGGGTTTCATGCGGAACCTGACCCCCTACTTTATCGACAGGGTCAACACCACGCCCGGAAAACCACGGATCATGAACATCCATCCGGCCCTGCTCCCGTCTTTTCCCGGAACTGACGGATATGGCGACACCTTCCGTTACGGCTGCAAAGTCGGTGGCTGCACGGTCCATTTTATCGACTATGGCGAAGATTCCGGCCCCATCATCGGCCAGCGATGCTTTCCCATCACGGCAACAGACACCATTGACTCCATCAAACAAAAAGGCCTGGCCCTGGAATATCAGCTATACCCTGAATGTATCCAGCACTTTGCCGAAGACCGGCTGACCACCGTAAAAATGACGGTTACGGATCACAAGGGCAGCGTCAGTCAGCGGACCGTGGTGAAAATTGCTCAGACCGACATTCGCTCAAGTGATGATTGAATTCTTTTCTAACCCAACATTGTGTCAATCACGACAATAGAAAAACCGGTCTTCGTTACGGGTAGTGGCAAGCTTTATGCACCGAACGTCCTGCGTGAGCCGCCTGGTGGGTGAAAAGAACTTACGCAAAAACAATTATTTTTCAAGCCAATGAAAACGCTTGAAAAAGAGCGACCCACCAAGTCGGTCTCTACGCAATTGTTAGAAAATGTTTCTCCCATCTCTGACAAAGGCAAATAGGCAACATCTGAAATAACTATCTTATATCTATTGTACATTGATTTTTTTTCTTGTACGTATGAGCGTCAAAGCTTGAATTTTAAATAACTATCGGCAACACAAAAGCATTAATTACTAATTCAAGCTTTGACACTAAGAACGGTGCATCTATTTTAAAAATGAGATCATTTCTTTTATAGCATAACGGTAAAACGCAGGAGAGGGAGATTTTATGGCTACAGTAGCGGCTTTTGATAATGGGAAGTATATAGCAGAACAGTCAGCTGAGATCCTTGAACGGGTGAATAAATTCGGCGACAAGCTTTACCTCGAATTTGGCGGCAAACTTCTTTATGATTATCATGCGTCCAGAGTGTTGCCTGGATATGATCCAAATATTAAAATGGCGCTTCTCCAGGAACTGAAAGATAAAGCAGACG
Organism: Desulfobacteraceae bacterium; assembly: GCA_014237465.1. Lineage (GTDB taxonomy): Bacteria > Desulfobacterota > Desulfobacteria > Desulfobacterales > Desulfosalsimonadaceae > SURF-3. The sequence continues at coordinate 56,453 of JABZFM010000024.1, forward strand.
TCCTGCTTTGCATTTTCGCCGAAGACATTGAAAGAAAAAAAATGAGGGCGGATTTCGGCATCACCTATGATTCTGATGCCTTAAAATTAATCGATGACTTAAAAGGCTGGGAAATCAATGTTCTGGGCGTTGTCATAACCCGTTATAGCGGCCAGCTCTCCGCCAAATTGTTTAAACAGAAACTGGAAAGACGCGGCATAAAAGTCTATACTCATCAATTTACAAAAGGGTATCCGACAGATGTTGATTTAATTGTCAGTGATGAAGGCTATGGGGCCAATGAATATATTGAAACAGACAAGCCCTTAGTCATTGTTACCGGTCCCGGCCCCGGCAGCGGCAAACTGGCCACATGCCTTTCTCAGGTATATCATGATTACCGACGAGGTATAAAAGCAGGATACGCAAAATTCGAAACGTTTCCGGTATGGAACCTGCCCCTCAAACACCCCGTAAATATCGCCTATGAGGCCGCAACAGCGGACATCAAGGATTTCAACCTCATTGATCCGTTCCACCTGGAAGCCTACAATAAAAAAGCGGTGAACTATAATCGTGATGTGGACGTATTTCCTGTCCTTAAACGAATATTGAAAAAAATCAGCGGTGATGAACCGTTTTATCAATCTCCGACAGACATGGGGGTGAATCGGGTCGGTTTTGCGATAACAGATGATGCGGCAACCAGAGAGGCAGCGAAACAGGAAGTGATTCGACGGTATTTTCGCTACCAGTGTGAATATGTGATGGGACTGACCAACAAAGAAACCGTCGAGCGGGTTGAACTTTTTATCAAAGATTTTAATATCCCACACGAATACCGGAGAGTGGTTGAGCCGGCGCGTCAGGCTGCTTTGGACGCGATTGAAAGAAACAAAGGCAGTGAAGGGGTTTATTGCGGTGCGGCCATTGAATTAAAAGACGGAACCATTGTTACCGGCAGCAACTCACCCCATTTTCATGCGGCAACCAGCCTTATCATGCATGCGATCAAGCATCTGACAGGCATTCCCGAAAAAATTAAACTCCTGCCGCCCAACATCACAGAATCGGTCAGCAATCTTAAAACCAAAATTTTAAACGAAAAAAATCTGAGCATGGATCTGGTGGAAGCGCTGATTTCACTCAGCATCGGCGCCACAACCAATCATACCATTGAAGTGGCCATGGAAAAATTAATCGAACTTCAGGGCTGTGAGGCCCATATGACCCATATTCCCACGCCGGGCGATGAAGCAGGTTTGAGACGCCTTGGCATTAATCTGACCAGCGATCCTAATTTTTCAACAAAAGATTTGTTTATTTCATAAATATTGACAGAATCGTAAAAAGACAATTTGCCATCAATTGAAAGGAGGATCCATGCCAGAACCCGATGATGAAAAAAATGCCATTAAAAATGCCATTATGACGTATTACCATGAAGGTCATGTAAAATCAGATCCCGAATTGTATAATGAAATCCTTCATGATAAATGGAAATTCTTTTTCTTTGATGACAACGGCAATATGTTGATGATCAATAAAGCCGATTATTTATCCTGGTATGATCCCAAAAAAGCAGATAGCAGCCTGAAATGGGAAACTGAATTCTACTATGTTGATGTAACGGAAAATATCGGGGCGGCTAAAATCAGATTGGAATGCCAGAATGTCTGCTATATCGATTATTTTAATTTAGTCAAAACAGACAATAAGTGGTGGATCGTAAACAAACTGTCCCATGGCGTTTATAAAACCACGGCATAAGAAGAAATGGGGGTAATGTAATGAGTGATGAAAATCCACCTCAAAATTGTAGACTCTGTCTATGTTTCGGCACTAGTGCTAAATCTTCCAGCGGTGAACACTATCGAGTGTGCAAAATTTAAAGGGTGCCGAACTAGTGTCGCTGCTGGCATGGTGCAGCGAACGCTATGCCTTAACTGCCGAGTGTGATATAGAAACTGACTACGAATGTCTTAAAATAATTAACTGCATCACTCGAAAAAAATACCACTTTTATCCTGTCGGCTTTATAAGTAATTGATGATTATTTTTTAAGGTAGCATAAAAAAATATAACCCATTAAAATAAAATAGACTTATTCCAAATTTATTAATAATATCAAATAATAATACAGATATTTTTTACGAGAAACGACAATTACTCCTCATTTTTCATTTAACCGAAAATGAAGAACCCGTCATGAAAGCATGAACGTGACTGAATCATTTAATTGTGACAGAAGCTAAAATCTAAAGCACTACCCCCCCCCCTGAATGGCTGTTGAAACATAATCAAAAGTAGTTTATAAAGATTCTGTAATAGCGATTCGAAAAGCAATAATGGGCAGGTGCGGAAAAGAATTTTAACTTTGCAAGTCATCATGTCGTTTATGGATCAAAGACGTTTTTGAGTCTGTCGATAAGCAACGGGCATGACAAGTATGTTGGCCCGTCACTAAAATCGACGGTTCAGTAAATGACAGCCCCAATCGCAGACATTCCCGGAGGTAACAATGCAAAATACCGAAATATCCACCCAGGTCCAGAAATTAGGCGAGTGCAGGATTCCGTCACCCATGACGGGTATGCCGTTTATCAGTGATGATGAACGGGTATTGTATCATTCCAGTACCAAAAGGATCGAAGCCTGTCTTAACGCCGGCAAAACGCCCTTAAGTTTTGAGATGGCCGGTGCCAGGGAAAAGATTTATTTTGATCCGGCAAAACTCAAATGCGGCATTGTCACCTGCGGCGGCCTGTGCCCGGGACTGAACGATGTGATCCGCTCCATTGTGCTCAGTCTGTTTCATCACTACGGGGTCCGCACGGTCTTCGGGTTCCGGTATGGATTTGAGGGGCTTTCCTACCGGTACGGACATACGCCCTTTGAGTTGACGCCTTCAATAGTTGAAGATATTCACGCAAAGGGAGGGACGATTTTAGCATCATCCAGGGGGCCTCAGGATGTGGGTGAAATGGTGGATACTCTAGAGCAGATGAATGTGGGCATCCTTTTTACCATTGGCGGGGACGGGACGCTGCGCGGGGCTCAGGCCATTGCCGAGGAGGTGGAAAAAAGGCGACTCAAGATCAGTGTCATCGGTATTCCAAAAACCATTGACAATGATATCGGATACGTAGACCAGTCTTTCGGCTTCGAGACCGCAGTGTACGAGTCCAGGCATGCTATTTATTCCGCGCATATGGAAGCGTTGGGTGCCAGAAACGGCGTGGGCCTGGTGAAACTGATGGGGCGTCATTCCGGTTTTATTGCCGCCTTTGCCACCCTGGCCAACAGTGATGTTAATTTCTGCCTGATTCCGGAAAGTGATTTCACCCTTGAGGGGTTTTTAGAAGCGCTCAAGGAACGGCTTGAACAAAGAGGTCATGCGGTGGTAGTGGTTGGTGAAGGTGCCGGGCAGAGCCTCATGGAAACAACCGAAGCCCGGGATTCTTCCGGCAACCTTCGATTAGAGGATATCGGCACCTTTTTGAAAGACCAGATCAAAATTCATTCTGATAAGAGCGGCATGGAGGTGACGTTAAAGTATATCGATCCCAGTTACATGATCCGCAGCGTGCCTGCCAGTCCTCATGATTCGGCGCTCTGTCTGCTCATGGCCCACAACGCAGTGCATGCGGGCATGACCGGCCGCACCAATATCGTGATCGGTTACTGGAAACGCGAGTTCACCCACCTGCCCATTTCGCTTGCCGTGAGCCGGCGCAAAACCATCGATCCGGGCAGCCGGCTGTGGGCCAGCGTGTTGGCGTGTACCGGTCAGAAAAGAGAAATGCGGTAAAAATCGCAGACAGGTATTCCCGATAGAGATATATTAGCGCTGTCTATCGGCGGGTTGACCGGCGTGGTCTCGGGCAATATTTGCCTTCAAACAAAGTAAAAACAACAATAATGAATATTTCCAACATTAAGCACCTTCTATGCACCAAATAAAAAAGATTCAGCAAACCAGGTCCTGCCATAATGGTGCCGGAGACGATAATCGAACTCGCACACCATTGCTGACGAAGAATTTTGAGTCTCTATAGCAAAATTCATGATTTTTCAACAATTTTAACATCTTGAAATTTTGAAACAATTTTTTGAACTTTTGGTTTTGTTTGGAAATGTTTGGTCTTGACAGGCACAAGATATGACGTTTCCCCCTCATCTCAATTTCCTTTAAATCCCCCCCCAAAATATATTGAAAATGTCATCAACAGTAACAAAAGGAGACTTTATCCCAGCACTTTCATCATCATGGGCAGGGCCACAAATGTACCGATGCCGCTGCCGAGGTTGGTGAAGAGCACCACCAGCAGAATCCGGGTGACCTTGTTGCGCCAGAATCCCCGGGCCGACAGGATGTCTTCCGGAAGGGCCTCCAGATCCCGGACCTTGGGTTTTCGGGTGACCGCCTCCACAAGTCCCGATACCCAGCCGGCGGCAATCATGGGGTTTAATGAGGTCAGGGGGGCCGCAAAAATCGCTGAAAGTATAGTCAGCGGATGACCGAACGCGATAATGGCCCCGATGCCGGCGAATATCCCGTTCACCGCAACCCACCAGACAATCATATCTTTACCCGCGTCTGCCCCGCCCTGGAAAAAGCCGAAAATGATCAGGCAAATAATGACCGCAGGAATCAGCCATTTTAATACACCGGAGAATCGGCCTTTGGGGGGAAGCGTTTCAAGGGCCTGAATATTGATATCGTCGTTAATATATTTCCGGATACCGGGCACATGCCCCGCCCCAACGACAGCCACGATTTTTTTGCCGGGCGCTGTTTTTATCTTTTGGGCAAGATACCGGTCCCGCTCGTCAATTAGTATTTCCCGCAAAACAGGGTGTGATTTTTCAACTTCAGACAAAATGGATTCCAGCATATCTGCCTGCTTCATCTCCTCAATGTCCTTTTCGTCAATTTCATCCACACCGCCCATGGACAGCATGAGCTGAAACAGTAATTTCATTTTGCTCCAAAACCCTGTACTTCGCCATGTCCGGGAAAGTGTTATTGTAATGTCCCGGTCAGCCAGGCAAATCTCCGCCCCTGAGGATTCCGCGGTATCTATTGCCCGGATCATTTCCTCGCCGGGCTTTACCCCAAGCTTGTCCCCGATCCGTTTTTGAAATGAGGCCAGCATCAGATTCGACAACAGGAGAAACGACTTTTTCTCCTTGATCACTTTGATGATATCCATTTCCAGCCACTGGTCTTTCTTTTTAATTGACTGGAATCTTGACGGACAAAGTTCCACACATACCGTATCCGGCTGTTTCTCGTTAATCACCGACTCCACCAGTTCAACACTTTCTTTTGATACATGTGCTGTTCCGACCAGTGTAATTTCCTTATCATTAATATAAATTTTTTCGCCCGTTTCACTCTCAGCAACGGTGTTCATAGATTGATCCTTTCGTAATGGCTAAAACAAAAAAATAATACCGGATTAATAAGCCATGAAACCTGCCAAAACAAGAATAAATTTGATGGCTTCAGAAAAAGTCCAAATTCTGCGTTGCACTGCATTCTTCGTCACTGCGGAGTAGGCTGGCTACGCCTCATTCCTCATAATTTGTGCGCCTTGCCAATTTTATGAGAATGGTGGAACTTTTTGATTTGCCATCGAAATCTAATACCGGTTCATCAAGTTTATTAAGATATTCACATCCGCTCCTAAAATCCGTTTGTGACTTGACCTGCCGGCAGGTAACACTTATTTTAATTTAATGAACTTTCTCATTCTTTAAACTTGGAATTTCAATATGCCGATCTACGATTCAACATATACATGGGAGGGATGGGGCGGCAAGCTTCAGTTGGCCAGCGGAAAATGCAGGCTCCGCATCTATGACCGGTCAAAAGGAAAAGGTAAAGACATATCCTTTTTACGACCTTATGTTGTCATTGTGTCTGATGCGCCGGACAGCAAAATGACCATTAGAAGCTGTGCCGGACATATTGCAACCAAAGTGACCCAGGATTTTAACATCGATCCCCACCGCATGTTCTGGGTAGAATATTATCCGCTGATTACGTATGGGGCCAATTTTGAGAATAAAATCCCGGAACAATATGTTGCGGTAGATTTTGAATGGTACAAAGGAAAAGCCATCAGCCCCAAATGGCGGCAGCTGAAACCGCCGCTGCTGGATATTGTCAAAAGCCTTACAAAATAATAAAAATCACACAGGATTGCAAAATGAATGGAATTTACAATATTGACAACATGGTGGCAAAAATCGCCAAAGAGCATAAAATCATCACGGAATATGTCGTAAAATTCAACAAAAGCTTAAAAAACCGTGACAAGGAATTTTTTAATATTTGATTCCACGCATCCCTGGGTTGCACCCACGAATTGGATTCAAGATACATGATACGCCCTTTCTTTTTAACAAAGGCGGCTTCACCGGTAAAGATACCGTTTTTTTGCCTGAAAACCGTATTCTGGTTTCTATCGAAAAAATAATTATTAAAAAATTTATATTATATAAATAGCTGAATAAAAAATAAAAAAATGTAAAATCCGTATTCTGAAGAATACATTTTTTAATAATATTGGCAACAAATCATTTGTGTAATCACCGGTTGAGATGATAGGCTGGAGTCCATCAAAGAGTGGCCGCCTGCATAGACTTTTAAATGGTGTTGTACATGGACCGACCATCAATATACAATTTTTCAGCATACAGACAGTTTCTTAAAAAAATGTTTGATTATAAAAAAGAGACCGTCCAATCTTTTTCTTACCGAAATTTTTCCCGGCTGGCCGGGTTTTCATCTCCCAACTTTCTCAAGCTGGTCATCGACGGGCACCGCAACCTCACCAGCACCAGCATTGCCAAAATTGCAAAAGGCTTTAAACTGAAAAAACCGGAAAGGGAATATTTTGAAATCCTGGTATATATGAACCAGGCACCGGACCATCAGGAAAGAGACCATTATTATAAAAAAATAATTTCCATGAGAACACCGAAGAATATGAAACTGCTGCAATCTGCCCAGTATAATTATTTTTCCAAATGGTATTTGCCGGCTCTCAGGGAGCTGGTAATGTTTGATGGGAAAAAATTAACCGCGCAGGCGCTTGCTGAAAAACTGTTCCCAAAAGTTAAGGTAAAAGATGTGGAGACCGCCTTAAAGCAGTTGGAAAACCTTGGTTTGATCCACAAAAACAAAAACGGATGCTGGAAACAATCCGATCAGGTAATCACAACCGGTCCTGAGGTAAAATCCCTGCTGATTACAAATTTCCATCATGAAATGATCAAAATGGCCTCAGAATCCATTGACCGGTATTCCGCCGATAAAAGAGACATCACTGCGGTGACGCTGAGTATTGCCCAAAAAGATATCCCCGAACTAAAAAACAAAATTGCTGAATTCAGAAAAAGAATCCTTAAAGAATATGCCGGTGGCGAAAACCCGGACCAGGTCATTCAGATCAATATACAAATGTTTCCGCTGACAAAAACAGATGACAAGGGAGAGATATGATGAATCGCTGCAGTAACTTAATCGGCCTCATGATGTCCTTTATACTGGCCCTGACAATTTCTGCATCCATATCAGGCTGCGCGGGCGGCAGCGATGTCGGGAACCCTGAAAGCATCACTTTTGCATCGGATGACGCACTCATGGCCTATCTTGTTGATCAGTATGCCCAAAGCGCATTACCGGACACAGTACGTATAGAAAAAACCGACAATGATTTGGCGGCCCCGGGTGATTCAGGTGAAGCCGGGTACTCCCAAACAAACATCCAGGAAGCCGGAGTTGATGAATCCGACAAAGTCAAAACCGATGGGAGATATATCTATGTGGCCGGAGACACCGACGTTAAAATCATTGAGGCCGCATCTGAAGGTGCCATGAAAAAGGTCAGCCAGATTGATGTCAACGGCTTTGTTGATTCGCTCTACCTGCACAATGACACCCTGGTTATACTGTATACCCCCAAAAACGGAACCGGCAGCACCTGGACCGGGGAAAAGGATATTACGCCCCTTGACATTGATATCGGCATGCCTTACTGGATTCCGGTCAACGCAAAAATCGGTATCCTTATTGCCGACATCAGCGATCCTGAAAATCCAGCAACAATAAAAAACATTCAAACAGACGGCTTCCTGGTTTCATCACGGTTGACCGGCGGGCGCCTTCATGTCATTTCCCAGTATTTCCCGGACATCCCCCCGATTGAACGATGGTACGACGGCTCCGATGCAGACCGCTCAGACACCTACGATACCAACAAACAAAAACTTGACGCCCTCTCACTGGAGGATTTCATCCCGTCCTATCAGGCGTATGATTCAACCGGTTTTATGACAGAAACCGGACGGCTGGTTGCCACAGAAAATTTCTTACGTCCGGATGACCCCAACGGCGGAACCATTGTTTCCATTACCACCGTCGATCTGGCAAATCCAGCCGGAGACTTTGAGAGCCTGGGGTTTATCGCTGATGCGCATCACGTCTATGCGTCAACTGAAAATCTTTACCTGGTATCCACCGAATATAACAATATTTTCAGCATAGAGGTGGAAACAAGTTTTCCTGACCAGCAAACCCGGATATACAAATTTGATCTCTCTGCCCCGACTGTCGAGTACTCGGCTGCCGGACAGGTTCCGGGCCGGATTCTCAACCAGTTTTCATTGGGTGAATATGCAGGCATACTCAGAATAGCCACAACCACGGGATATGTGTGGGACGGCAGCTCAAAAAATCATGTCTTTTGCCTGGAAGGTAATGATGAAAGATTAGACATTATCGGCCGACTGGAAGGACTGGCCCCGGGGGAGCGACTTTATGCCGCCCGTTTTATCAAAGACAAAGGCTATCTGGTAACATTTGTTGAAATCGATCCGCTGTTTACACTCGATCTTTCAGATCCCCGAAATCCTTCTGTGGCCGGAGAATTGAAAGTGCCGGGCTACTCCGCATATATTCATCCGATCGGAGAAAATTATCTGCTGACCATCGGAAAGGATGTTACTGTGGAGAACAACAGCGTATGGTACCAGGGCCTGCAGATGTCGCTGTTTGATATCAGTAATTTTGCAAATCCCGAATTAATCGCTGTTGAAAAAATCGGGGACCGGGGTACGGAATCTGAAGTTCTTTTCAATCACAAGGCATTGACATTCCGGTCAGCAGACAACATGCTGGCTTTTCCCGTCAACCTCTATGAACACCTGGCACCGCCTTCAGCCCTTTGGGAATACGGCACCCAAACATTTAATGGATTGTATGTCTATCAAATTACAGATGAAAACCTTTTTGAATATGCCGGCAGGATCCGGATGACTCCGGAACAGGGAGATCTGTACTTTTACCCGGACTGGATCCGTGGCATTTTTATAAATGACAGCATATATGCCGTAAACGCGGACACGATAACAGCTGCTGATGTTCAATTGATTGAGGAGATATTGGACCGTATTGACCTAAAACCCTGATGACCAGAATATTTCCACGCTGTAAACATCGGATTCGGACCTGGGCTGGTACAGGTCAAACATACCGGATGACACTACATCCGACCGGTCAAAACGGAGTGAATCATAGGAGACCTTAGCCCCCCATTGTTTCCAGCGAAACCCGATATCACCAAACCCGGATACGACCTGCGCCGGTTCAAGACCTGCGCTGGGACTGCCGGACACAAAAAAATTCGCCTCATTTCTGGTATAAATAGGTAATTTTACACCCGCTTCTGCAAAAACCGCCATTTCTTCTGCTACCGGATACTCTGCGCCGAGTCCCAATCGTCCGTATACGCATCCCCACCACTCCCGAGCCCCCATCACCGGATCTCCGTTGCTGGTTTTGGTATCATCCAGATCCCTGAGCCAAAATTCACCGCCGATCCCTGCAAATGACTTTAGCCACAGCCCGGAATCCAGCCGGTAGCCCGGGACTACATCAAAGTATAATTTTGTGCCGACATAGAGCACATCTGTTTTTACCGGCATATCCGTCCATGTCCGCCCGTCATAATCCACCTGGCCGATAAAAAAATTAATGCCATTCCGCCATCCGACAATATTCTTTGTCGACTCAAAATCACAGGCTACACCATAAAGGTTGCCGGTTTCCTCCAAAAGCTTATTGCCATCATCCGCGTATTCAGCCCATTTGTAATCCTGGATGTATACGCCGAAATCGACCCGCTGATCATCTTCTGAAGGGCTTTCCGCCCCAATCGAATGTAAAGGAATCAGCAGGCCAATGATAATAATAAAAAGAATTTTTCCGCATTTTTCAGATTTCACATATGCCTCATTCGTAGAAGTTAACACGCCAATCAAATTCATTTTAACCGCAGCTACAAAAAATCGCCGTTGCCATCTATGGCATTCAAGCAGAGACCATCCGGATCGTTCATATCTTTATTGTCCCTTTCAGATATCCAAGGCGCTTTTTTTCTTCAAATTTTTCAATGGCATATCGTAGCATGGTGCGTGGCATTTTCAGGTAATATTTTTTCAAAAACCGTTCCTCGGTTTCCAGGTCCCGTTTGCCGATTTCTCTGAGCATCCACCCCACTGCCTTATGAATCAAATCCTCTTTATCTTTTAATAAAATTTCAGAAATTTGCAGTGCGTCCGTAAATTCATGACGCCGGATAAAATAAAACGTCGCGATAATTGAAATGCGGCGCTCCCATAAATCTTTTGAAGCAGCCAAATCATAAAGGGGCTGCCTGTTATTTTTTTGTAAAAACGCACCCACAATATGGGATGCCGAGATATCCACAAGATCCCAGTTATTTATAAATTCAGTATACTTCAGATACAGGCGATAAATTTCTTTCTGAATGTCGGATCCGCCTTTTTTGAACTGGTTCACCAGGACAATCAGCGCAAACAGCCGCTCTTCATGATATTTTGATTTCAGCAAATCCTCGGAAACAGTCAGCGGAATATCGTGATATTTTCCGGCGGTTTTTCGCAGCACAGGCACGCGGATACCTAAAAAAAGATCCCCTTCCCCATATTCCCCTTTCCCGGTTTTAAAAAACCGCTGGGAATGAACCGCTGTTTTTTTGTCAGCCAGCCGGCGCAGTTCTTTTTGAATATCTATGGCAGAGTATTTCATTGTCTCCATCTGATGGCAAATCTGATTTAAAGGTTGATGAGATGATTCAAAATTTCATGTGTTATGTTTCAAATGCACCCGAATATCGCACATGATAAATAGTACCTGATGTGAACGGTGAAATCCACTTTTTCCTTGATATGACAACGAATTTATTACGGCAAACCCATGGGCCCACAATGCAACAAAAGTTCCCCGACTAATCCGAATACAACTCTTTTACAATCTGACGCCGGTCCCAAAACTCAAATGATCAACTTGAGCGAAGGAGATATTCAGGTAATTTTTTCTTGAAAGTGGATTTATTTTTTAGTAAGTAAATACTTACTTAGGAATGTGAATCAAATAAATTAAGCAAAGATTACGCTATGTATTGTTTTGTCTTCAAGGCGCATCAAAGGGCGCTTACTTATTGCAAGTAACCTTTGTTGCAACGCCGAAGACGGGACAAAAGACACGTAAGATTGTTCAAGTGATTTGCATTCCTAAGATTCTTTGTTCTGCTCAATTTCCTTCTGGTGTAACGCTAATTGTTATTCTCCGACGTTTCAGAATTTGGACTTTTTACGAAGCCATCAATAAGGAGTCATATATGAGCGACCATGCCTATATCATCGGTGTCTCAATGAATAAGTTCGGAAAATACCTGGACCGCAGCATCAAATGCCTGACCGGCGGAGCATTCCGGCAGGTATTGAAAGACTGCGATCTGGAAAGAAAAGACATCGAAGCGGCCTGGTTTTCGAACACCGGGTGGGGAATGAGTGATTTCCAGCACTGTATCCGCGGACAGGTGGCATTGTCTGCCAACGGGCTGGATAAAATCCCCATTACCAACGTGGAAAACGCCTGTGCCAGCGGCAGCACGGCCCTTCACGGGGCCTGGACGGCAGTAAAAGCGGGACTCTATGATTGTGTCCTGGCCATCGGTGCGGAAAAAGTCTACAGCGAGGACCGGGCATTGATGATGAAAGGTTTTTTGTCCGGAACCGATGTCGAAGTCACAACAAAATACATTGAAGCAATGAAAAAGAAACATAAGGAAAAGGCCCCTGGCTTAAAAGAATCAGAAGTAAAAGAATCCGGAAAAAATAAAGAAAAAAAAGGCGGTCATTCCGTTTTCATGGACTTTTATGCCCAGGGAGCGCGGGAACATATGAAAAAATTCGGCAGCACCCAGCGGCAGCTGGCCGTGATTGCGGCAAAAGCCCACAACAACTCGACACTGAACCCGCTGGCCCAGTATACCTTTTCCCAAACCGTTAAACAGGTTTTGGCCGACTATGAAGTCGCCTATCCCCTGACCCGGGGAATGTGCTCTCCTGTCGGAGACGGCGCAGCCGCAGCGGTTATCTGCTCTGAAAAATTCCTCAAACAGCACCCTTCTGACCGGGCCGTCAAAATCCGGGCTTCGGTATTAAAATCCGGTTCCTGGATGGAAAACACCGTTACCGAGCGGGCCGCTCAAACTGCTTATGACGGAGCAGGCCTGGGGCCCGGAGATATCCATGTGGCGGAAGTCCATGATGCCACAGCCTTTGGCGAGCTGTACCAGACGGAAAAACTCGGGTTCTGCCCCGAAGGCGAGGGCGGCGTGTTCGCGGAAAGCGGGGCTACAGCCCTTGACGGAAAACTGCCCTTAAACCCCAGCGGCGGATTGCTCTCACGAGGCCATCCCATCGGCGCATCGGGACTTGCGCAGATTTATGAACTGGTTACCCAGCTTCGCGAAGAAGCCGGCAAACGCCAGGTCAAAACCCCGGCCATTGCCCTGGCAGAAAACGGGGGCGGCACCATCGGGTTTGGTGAGGCGGCCATGTGTATTCATATTCTGGAAAAAAAGTAAGTGAAATAGACAGCAGGAGAAAAAATTGGCAAAAAAGCGAATGACCGCAGAAGACAGAAGGCAATCACTGATTGAGGCGACCATCAAGGTAGTTTCCCGCTTAAACTATGACCGGGCAACCACCGCCCTGATCGCCAAAGAAGCAGATGTCAATGAAGCCTTAATCTACAGTCATTTTAAAAGCAAAAAGGATCTCCAGATTGCCACTCTGGATTATCTGACCGACTACCGGCTCAGAATTTACAAATCCAACCCCGTGTTTCAACCCGAAAACCGACATCTAAGCATCATCAAGGAACTGAACGCCCAATACCTGAAAATGATTCAAAGCCCTGAAATCAATATGTTTGAGTGCATATTAAAGGCCATGTTTGCCATTGATCCGGAAATCCGAAGCAAAGGCATCAAATGTTCCAAAAAATTTCAGGCATTTAACAAAGAGAATCTGATTGAAGACCGGAATCGCGGTTTTTTTGATCAGCGGTTTGATCCGGACATTATTGCCTGGGAAATGCTCAGCAAAATTATGCTGGTATCCACTCTGGCGGTCAATGAAAAATTTGATGAATTCGGCATTGACCAAATAAAAACGTCGATTCAGTACTTTGAAGCAATCTATCTGTCAGAAAATAAATAAGAACAACCTTTCGTACACAGGAGGCGCTCGATGGGAAACAATCAAACCCGGGAAGCCATTAATATTGAGAATAATCTTGAAAATTGGACCCCGGTTGAAGAAATAATCCTGAAAAGGCGCAGCACAAGGGCATTTAAAAAAGACCCGGTGCCGGACTGGATGATCCGGCGCATCTTAGAAGCCGGAAGGTTTGCGCCATCGGCCGGCAACTCCCAGCCATGGCGTTTTGCCGTTATCAAAAACCCGGAAATTCTCGCGGAGATGGAAAAAGACGCCATTAAAATCTGCAAGCGGATGATGTTTGTCCTTGATTACACGCGCAGCCGGTTCAGAAACATTTTTTTAAAACCCATCTCAAAATTCTTTATCCGCCTCCAGCACAACGAACTGCACCCGGTACCGTTCGGGCTTTTAAATGCCGTTGCCCAGGACCGGGCCCCTGTTTTCCACGCGGCTCCCACGCTCATCCTGCTTTTTGAAGACCAGCGGGGGGTTTCATCTCCAGCCACGGACAGCGGCATCTGCGGACAAAATATGATTCTGGCGGCTCACAGCATGGGCGCGGCCACCTGCTGGATCGGCCTGATCAAGGTGTTGATGTACGACCCCAAATGGAAAAAATTCTTTCATGTAAAATATCCTTACCAGCTCAACAATTGTATTGCCCTGGGGTGGCCCAAAGTCAAATCCGACGGTCAGGTCCCCAGAGAAGTCCAACTGGTGGAATGGTATGAAAAGGGGATGAACGACCTGCCCCGCATTGAAAAGCAGGGAGAGTAACATGGAACACTTACAGTTTAAACGCTTCACCAAAATACCCGATTACAACGATCCCAAAGAGATGTCGACCGGCTTTTTGGATTTTGATGATGAAAAATGCAAGCGATGCGGCATCTGTTCGTTCATATGTCCGGCCCGATCCATTAAAAGCGATACCGGGCCTTCTGCCTGGAGAAACGGACTGCCGCGGCTCATGCCGATTGCGCCGGGAATCAGTGAATGCATTGCCTGCGGATGCTGCCTGGTCCCCTGCCCGGAAAATGCTATCAGCATCACAAGACCGTTTCGCCCGGGTTTCTTTTTCAAGCGTCTGACCCAGACCAAAGATTTGAAATACCCGAAACGCTATACCGAAAATGATCTGCCGGAACTCTTTGATCTACCGGAAAACAAATCAGGGAAAAACGTTTCCGAATCGGAATCATCACCTGTTTCCCCCAAACAGACCCGGGCGCAGAAACTCCGGCAGTTAAAATTATTAAAAGCTGCTGTCGCAAGCTTTATCCGGTTAAACGTGGAAGAAATCCGTGAAGGCCGTTTCGTGGCTAATATCATTGCAAAGCGACGGGGCGATCCCAATGATATCTCATGGGCCCAGCTCCTGGAATCAAGGGCCAGACAGGTCCCGGCCAAAAACTTCCTGCTTTACGAAAACGAAACGTTTACTTACCGCCAGATGGATGAAAACGCCAACCGGATAGCGAACTTTCTGTTAAACAACGGCGGCGGCCGGGGAAAAGGGCTGGGGATATTTATGCGAAATTCTCCCCGGTTTTTAGACATTTTTTTCGGTGCCCAGAAAATCGGCATGTACCTGGTCCCCATTAACCCGGAACTCAAGGGAGACGGGCTGGCCTATCTGATCAATCACAGTGATGTTGAATATTTCGCAGTGGATGCGGAACTTCTGGGTTCAATCGCGTCGATTGCTGATTCACTGAAAAATATCAACCAGTTGATTGTAAACGATATTGAAGCGGAAGCAGACAACATTGCCATCCCGGATCATGCGCTTTTATTAAGCGACGCCTATGCCATGCCGACGGACAATCCCGGCATCGGTCATAACCCGGACGATATGTGCCTGATCATATACACGTCCGGCACCACCGGCCGCCCCAAAGGAGTGGTTTACCATTACAAAAAATCCTCGGTCAAGCTGCTGACATTCTTTGCGTATATCCTGCTCAGGGAAGATGATATCTACTATACGTATCTTCCATTATGCCACGGCAATGCGCTTTTTATCACCACCACCATGACAATGGCACGAAAAGCCACCATGGCCCTGTCAAGAAAATTTTCCGCCAGCCGTTTCATGGAAACCCTGCGCGGCTATAACGCCACGGTATTCAACACCATCGGTTCCGTAATTCCGATATTGATGAAGCAGCCGGAAAAGGAAACCGATCGTGAAAATAATGTCCGGTTCGTTTTTTCCGCGGCATGCCCCACGGAAATGTGGGAACCGTTTGAAAATCGGTTCAACGTCACACTTTATGAAGGGTATGGGGCGGTGGATGGGGGCGGAAAAGGAATTATGAATTTAGGCACCGCACCGGTGGGCTCTTTGGGAAAACCGACCAATCCGAAAGAAGTTAAAATCATCGATGAAAACGGGCAGCCGGTACCGGTTGGTATTCCCGGGGAACTGGTATTTAAAGTAAAAAAAGGCAAAAGCGCTGTAGCGTATTATAAAAATGAAGAAGCATCCCGGAAAAAATCTCATGGCGGGTGGCTCAATACCGGTGACCTGGTCCGGCAGGATGAAAATGGGTTTATTTATTTTGTCGGGCGCAATACGGAATCCATGCGCAAAAGTGGTGAAAATGTTTCGGCCTACGAAGTGGAACATGTGATCATGCAGCATCCGTCAGTCGAAGAAGTGGCGGTTT
Source organism: Desulfobacteraceae bacterium (assembly GCA_014237465.1). GTDB lineage: Bacteria > Desulfobacterota > Desulfobacteria > Desulfobacterales > Desulfosalsimonadaceae > SURF-3. Next base: position 72,715 of record JABZFM010000024.1, read on the forward strand.
ACGCGGTACCGTCCGAAATGAGCGAGGATGAAATCATGACCGCCGTCAAGCTGGTTGAGGGGCAGTCTTTGACTGCCGGCGAACTCAGAGACTTTCTGACCGACAAGCTAGCCAAATATGCCATTCCCCGTTATACCCGGTTTGTCGAGGAATTCCCTAAAACCACCTCACACCGGATCATCAAAAGAGTTCTGGAGGAAGAAGGGGTGACAGAGGACACCGATGACGTGATGACGGCGTAAAAACCTCAACTTCTGCGTTGCGCGGCATTCTTCATGAATTCAACGTACGAAAAGTACGCCTCATTCATGAAGAATTTGCGCGCCTTAACCTTGAAGTTTTATACGCCGTCATCAACACATGATCATTAAAAAATTCAGGAGAAAAAAATATGATTTCACGATCGGAAATCAAAACGTATACAAACATGTCGCCGAAATTTGACGATATATTCTGCAGTCTTCAATCAGCTCCGAAACTACCAAAGGGAATGATCAAAGAGACGAAAAAAGTCATTGCCATTGCCCGAAAGTTCAACAAAGAAGTCATCCGGCCACATGCCCTGGCACTGGATTTGAAAATGCATGAAAACCCGGAATTTCTTCCCTGGGATTTTGTGGAAAAAGCCAATGAATGGGGGTTTTACACCATGTGGATCCCGAAAATATTCGGTGGCAAGGGGTATAACATGCCGTCCATGTCCTATTTTGTGGAAGAAATCGGGTCTGCCTGCCTGGCCATGGCAAACCTGATCGGCGTGCACTACCTTGGTCTCTGCTCGCTCACGTCCACATGGCATATGCGCCTGATCAACCGGCTCTGCCGGGATGTGGCCGCGGGTGAAAAAATCCAGACCCCCTGCCTGATTTCTCTGGCAATCACTGAACCCGGGGCCGGCACAGATGTTGAAGAAATGGATCTGGCAGACAAGGGCAATATTACCTGTCACGCGGAAAAAATCACAGACGGATACAGAATCAACGGCACCAAGATCTTTATCTCCAACGGGCATTTATCCACCTGGCACATTGTCATCGCCTATTCGGATCTGGATAAACCATCGGAAAACTCCGTGGTACTTGCGGTCAAAACCGGAACCAAAGGGTTTTCTTTTGGCCGCAAAGAACGCAAAATGGGCCAGAAAGGATGTCCGGCCAGTGAGTTGATTTTCAAGGACTGCTTTGTACCCGATGATCAGATATGCCTGGACCCGCAACAGATTCAAGGCCTGAAAAGAAGTAAGCGGGACACCGCCATGCAGATGATCGATTATGTGCTGGCTGCCACCCGGGCCGGAGTGGGCGCTTTTGGGACCGGCGCTGCCAGAGGCGCATATGAAGTAGCTTTAAAATTTGCGTCCGAAACAGTTGTTGCCGGCAAACTTCTCATCAACCATGAATGGGCCCAGTGCATGCTGGCTGAAATGTATAAAAATATTGCCATGGCCCGACTCACCTATGCTGAAACCAATTATGCCAACGGCCTCTACGGTTCTTTCAGGGAAATGCAGAAAAAACCCATGTACTATTATTATAAATTTATGCCTGCAAAATGGCTTGAAAAGATGTTCTCCCCGATGATGGATAAACCAATGATGACAAAACTGTTCCGTAAAAAGCAGATGGACGGCCAGACAGATGATGAAATACACCGGACATCCGGCTGGGGATCGCTGGCCAAATTTTCAGGAACCGATATCGGCATCAAAAACTGCCATATGGCCCTTGAAATGATGGGCCAGGCCGGTCTCCGCCATGACCGGGGCGCGGAAAAAATCTTAAGAGACGCCAAGCTGCTCCAGATCTATGAAGGCACCAACCAGTTGAACCGGCTCAATCTTTTCAAGTGCCTGATTGCCGGAGATTTTCCGCAGGCAGTTGTTTTTGACGAATAACCAGGGAGGAATCCATGATTGCAGGGACCAACAAAGAATTAAAACTCCTGGACAAGGCCTCAGCGGAATTTGCCAGAAAGGAGCTTGCGCCAAACCGGGAGGAAAACGACAAGTTTCCGTTCAGCCCGTTTTTTACGCCGGTGTTGGAAAAAGCGTATTCGCTGGATTTTTTCCATGCACTGCTGCCGGAAAAGCTCGGCGGCATCGGCCACGGGGTAACGGCGCTGAGTGTGATTCTGTATAACATTTGCCGGGAGGACAGCAGCCTGGGCGGAATTATTTTTACCCATACTGCCGCTCAGGAAATCCTGCTGGCCGCCGATGCCGGAAATCTTATTCAGCAAATCACGAAAAGCGATGCGCCGGTAAATGAATGTCTCATCGCCTTTCCAACATTCAACAACCCGTCAGAAATAGAGAACATGGCGGTTTTCAAAAAAAAAGACACCGGCTATGCCCTTTCCGGGGCCATCGATTATATGGTTCTGGGCGGACTTGCCTCCCATGCTCTGCTGCCGGCCCGGTATGACGGGACAAACGGTTTTTCATTTTTTCTGATTGACCTGGCCGCCCAAGGGGTAAGCATCAGCGATCCTATCCACAGCTTGGGGCTCCATGCCTGCCCGGCGGCTGACATCCGGCTGGAAAATGTGGAAGGATCTCTGGTGGGAGAAGAAAGACAGGGGGCGGCGTATTTTGAAGCAATGACGGACCGGATGTCCGTACCGGCTGCCGCCATGTCCGCGGGTATCATGAAAGGGTCTTTTTCCGAAGCCCTTGAGTACAGCCGGGGAAGATTTCAGGGCGGACGGGAAATCATCAACTGGTCTGAAGTAAAAATGATTCTTGCCGATATGGCCGTTAAAATTCAAAACTCGGAAATGACCATTTCAAGGGCATGCCAGGCCGTTGACAACACAGAAAAAGGATGGCAGCACTGTTCACGGGCGGCCGCCATTTCCATCCAGGAAGCTGCCTGCGATCTGACCACCTGGGGTATCCAGGTGCTGGGCGGTGTGGGATACATGAAGGATTTTGGACAGGAAAAAAGATTTCGGGATGCCAAACACCTTCAGGCGCTGCTCGGGCTTGCGCCCATGAGAAAGCTCAAGTTTTTTAAAAACCTTGTAAAAAATTAAATTCACCAAGAACACTGAGGTCGGTCGCACTGAGTCATTTGATAACCGCCGGGTAAGAAACCCGGCCTACCCGTTAGAAATTATTTTCAGGCACGGTGGCACAAAGAAATATCTCTTATCTTTTTTTAGAGCATACGAATTCACCAATAAATACTTATTGAAAAACATAGGAGTTAAACCATGAATCCATTCCATGAGAAAGTCGCCATTGTCACCGGAGCAGCATCCGGTATCGGCCAGGCCCTTGCCGAGGAACTGTGCAGCCGGGGGACGCATGTGATATTAACCGACTGGAAAGAGGAGCAGGTTTGCACGGTATCTGACGGCATCTCATCCACCTGCGGCAGCGCCACACCGGTCTGCCTGGATGTGACGGATTTTGAAGTATTTAAAAAAATCGTGGATGATACGGTTCAAAAGTATGGCCGTCTGGATTACATCTTCAACAACGCGGGCATAGCCGTGGGCGGAGAAGTCCGGGACGTGACCATTGAAGACTGGCGAGATGTATTAAACGTTAATTTAAACGGCGTTGTGCATGGCGTGGCCGCAGCCTATCCGGTCATGGTTAAACAGGGGTTCGGGCATATCATCAACACCGCCTCCCTTGAAGGACTGGTCGCGTTTCCCGGAAACGCCTCCTATGTGGCCAGCAAACATGCCGTGGTCGGCCTGTCAAACTCCCTGCGAGTGGAAGGGAAAGCACTGGGGGTCAAGGTCAGTGTGGTCTGCCCGGGACATATTAAAACCGCCATCTTCAATGATTCCAAGCTGGTGAACATTGATAGAAAAAAAGTCCTGGAATATGTAGCAAAGGTTCCGGGGATCACACCCGCTGAGTGCGCAAAGGTAATCATCAAGGGCGTTGAAAAAAACAAGGCGATTATCGTGGTTACCATGTTTGCCAAAATCCTGTACGCGCTCCAGCGGCTCAGCCCCACCCTGACTATGAAGCTTATAATGCATGACGTAAAAAAACTCCGGGACGCCCGCATCACTGATTAACGAAGCCGCCAATTGTATGCGTTGAAAAAATGACTTTAGCAGGTTGTTGAAAATCGTAATGAGCGCAGGCCAAATAAATCAAAACCAAACAAGGCAAAATTGACGCGAAAAAGCGGAGTTTATGCCTATAAATGAGCATTTTGAGCGCCAATTTTAACGCTGTATTGACAAGCGCAATAGTTTTTCAACAACCTGTCAATCGATTTTCCAGATCTTAATCACATCTTTTGCACTGGCAGCCAGAATACGCCCATCCGGGCTCAAGGCGGCATCGGTTACCGATGTCTCGGATGTTCCGTTGAATTTTTTAATCACGGTACCGGTTTTGATATCATATAATACCGCCTGGTTATAGGTCAGCATCACCAGGTAATTCCCGTCAGGTGTATATCTTGTATTAAAGACCCTGTCCGCTTTTGCCAGCTCATCATCTTTGGACAAAACCATATCCTTTTCTTTTGTACCGGTATGCACAAATCTCGGGAAAAAATCATTTTTATGATGATGGTGACGCGTACCCCAGGCGATATATGTTCCATCCGCACTGTAGGTGACGGATTGCGGGGTTGAAATATCATCCAGCTTGAACAGCTGTTTGTTATCCGGATTAAACAATGCAACGCCCTGATGACATGTAAAAGCAAATTCAAACCCATCGGTGTCTTTACCGTTCGGATTAAACGCAATATCCTTTATCGTTCCGAACCGGGGGTAGAGTTTGTCATCCCCGACAATCAGATTTTTAATTTTTCCGGTGGCGACATCCCAGATGATTAACTCATTATTCCCCCCGGAAACAATGGTCTCTCCGGTCAGATCAAATGAAACACTGTGAATTCTGCTGGTATGCCCGGTAAGGGTTTTCAATAATTCGCCGGTCGTCACATCCCACAACTTAATCGCCTTGTCGCTGCCCGCGGAAACAACGATATTGCCATCCGGTGAAAAAGCGACTGCGGAAACACGGTCTTCATGATTCAAATGAAGGACCACTCTCCCGTCATCGATTTTCCAGAGAATCACTACCGAATCATAGCTGCCGGATGCCAGCAAACTCCCATCCGGGTTAAAGCAAAGTGATGATACGGAACCATAATGACCGGATAACGTTGAAGGAAATTGAACAGGGCCTGAACCACTGCTCATGTTTATCTTTTCAATATCCGCTGAATCCGTTTCAACCAGCGCCAGCGGTTCGCTACTGTTATCGGGTTCAACTTCACTGGAAACGGTCTGCGCCGATTCAGTTGAGTTCACTTTATCAATCGGATCAAACGATTTAGTCATATAGGCTTCTGCTTTTTTCTTTAAAATCACCTTTACAATAATATCGTATTCTACGTTGACCCATTCCCGATAAGTTTTATGTCCCTCATGCTCAACCAGGATATCGTATTTCCCGGGCGCAAGCCGTATCCCCGGGTAATATCGGGACTTGATATTCATCACTTTAATGGTGCTTTCCCTGGGGAATACCTGAATTGTCAGGCGGTACTTTTCGTTTTTCGATTTTTTAGCTGTATTAAAGGAATTGTTTTCGCGTGATTGTAAAAAAGATTCCGGAACCGCTGTATGCTGATCATCAGTGCCCTTCCGGGTTGCGTCTGATGAAGACGGACTGTCAGCCTCCATGTGTTCCAGGAGGTTCGACATATCTTCTTCAATCGCTTTCATTGTATTACAACCATATGTCAGTGAGAACAGTACAATCAACAGAATAAAAAATAACCGCTTCATTATAACTCCCCGTGTTTCAATTATCCGACAATCAACGTACCGGTAAAATGGATAAACACTTCAAAAACCAACATCCAAATATTGGCTGATGAAGTGATTTAAAAATTTTAATTTAGCATGAAACGAAGAGAAAATAAAATATAGTTTATATTGTCAAAATTTCAAACTATTCGGTCGTTAAATGCCAAACAACGCTTGCGGCCATTTTCCAGGTAGGATATAAATAAACACAATGATCATCATATTAAAATTATGGCCTATTGACTTAGCTGACCCATCTATTTATAATCAACCCCATGAGCAATAAAGGGGTTAAACCAAATTATTCGGAAATGAGTTGGTTAATTTTCCATGAGGAATTTCAGAGTGAAGAAGACTGTTATGCTTGGCTGTTCAAAACTCGCTGGCCAAAAGGATTTATTTGTCCCAAGTGCGAGGGTGAAGAGTATTGGCCAATTTCAGCTCAACAGCGGTTGTATAAATGTAAAAGTTGTCGAAATAGGGTTTCTCTTACCTCAGGAACCATTTTTCACAAAACGAGAACACCTTTACTAAAATGGTTTATGTTAATTTTTAGAATGGCCACCTCAAAAACAGGCGTTTCCATAAATGAAATGGCCAGACAACTTGAGATCAATGACTATAAGACAGTCTGGACAATGGCCCATAAGGTTCGAAAAGCCATGGCAGATCGAGATAACCAATACCGGTTGGCAGGATTAATAGAAATGGATGAATCTTTTTTCGGTCCAAGTTCTTCAGGCAAAAGAGGCCGGGGAGCAGAGAAAAAAGAATTGGTTATTGTTGTGGTATCCATTTGGGAAGATAAAGCTGGAAAAGAACGGCCCGGTTTTGCTCATGCTTTTGTAGTAAAAAAAGCAAATGCAGAGACAATCGAGAAAGTTTTAAAACGCCTTGATGTTGAAACTAAAGAAATAAAGCCATTAATAGATACAATCCGTTCCGATGGCTGGAGGAGTTATCAGACTGTGACAAAGAAACTTGGAATAGTTCATAATAGGGCTGTTCTTCTTGATCCAAAAGATTCTATGAAGTTGCTGCCCTGGACCCATAAGTTAATTGCCAATGCAAAAGCTGTTTTTGCTGGTCCGCATAGAGGTGTATCAAAAAAGCATCTCCAGAGCTATCTTTCAGAGGTCTGCTATCGTTTTAATCGGAGATTTTGGGGTAAGGAAGTTTTTCATCGCTTATTATATGCTTGCGCAACAACGAGCACTATAACGAGGGATGAGTTGATGTTAAAAAAAGTGGGTCAGCTAAGTCCATAGGCAATAAAATTATAAAAAAAATTGGTAAATTAATAATTAATACTTGCGCGAAATTGACTTTACACAAGTCGGATCTTATTATACATTGACTCATTATAGGAAGGTTTCTATTCATCGAAACAAAAATCCGCTGCTGAGCACAAGGAGCTCCTATGGAAGAAATGGACGATTCGACGAAGATCATTGAGCCCGTCCGAAACAACCTTGTAAACACGGTTCTGTTTACCATTGTCATTTGCGGTCTCCCCTGTCTGATAGCAGTACTGGTACTATCGTATAAGTTTGGCCGTTTGGAAAGTTACATCCCGCACACAGTCGGCTACATCGTTTGTCTGTTGACTATTCTCTTGCGCAATTGGCTATCCTTTCGTATGCGTGCAGGCATTCTCTTAGGAATACTTTTTGTTGTGGGCACCAGCGGAATGGTAAACTTTGGCCTTATTGGCGCGGGAACTTACTTCCTGTTTGTCTGTTGTATGCTTGCTGCTATTCTTTTCGGCACGATATTTGGCCTGTTAGCCCTCCTTGTCTGCATAGCGAATATGGCCATTATAGGGCTAAGGCTCCACCTGGGAAAGGGCTCTTTTGCGTTGGACATAGTCGCGTATGCGACCGATCCAACGGCTTGGGTTTTGCGTATTCTTTATTTCGGCCTCTTCAGCGCCATCATCATTCTATCCTTGAGCAGATTATACCGCGTCCTTTTAGAGTCTATTGAAGCCCGTGACCGGACCGCCTCCCAACTAAGGCGTTCCCGGGAGGCGATACGAAACTTTTCCACTCATATGCAGGATAGCATCGAGGAAGAGCGTAAGCGCATAGCTCGAGAACTCCATGATGAACTGGGGCAGTCGCTTACCTCATTACGCATGGAGTTGGCGGCAATGGTAGGCCGCTTGCAAAGCGACCAAGGACCGCTCTCCGAGAAGAGCTTCTCAATGCTGGGACTTCTTAACCGGACGATTACTTCAGTGAAGCGGATCTGCACCGAACTCCGCCCCAGTGTCATGGACGACCTGGGTCTTACTGCGGCCATTGAGTGGCTGGCGGAGGATTTCCAGAAACGGACAGGCATCCAAGTCGAAGTCTTCACAAATCCTCCAGATATATTCGCAGATGACAAGCTGTCTATTGCCGTCTTTCGGATTGCTCAGGAGGCTCTGACCAATGTAGCGCGGCACGCGGGTGCCAAGCATGTAAAAATCACCCTCGAATGGCAGGACAGCAACCTGATCTTGTTTGTTCATGATGACGGTAGGGGAATTCAGCAGGAAGAGTTGGACAAACGCGGATCTTTTGGTATCCTTGGGGCACAGGAGCGGGTATCCATCTTGGGAGGCAGTCTTACCATTCAAGGAGATCAAGAGACAGGCACTCAGCTCCACGTTCGTTTGCCCTCCAAAAACGGAGAAAAACCATGACGCGCGTTCTGATCGCAGACGACCACTCAATTGTTCGGGAAGGCGTGAAAAGCGTCTTGGCCAATGTACCTGACGTGATAGTGGCTGCCGAGGCTCGTAACGGCAAGGAAGTCCTCAAGAAGGTCCGGAATGAGACAGTTGACTTAGTGATACTGGACATATCCATGCCTGGCCGATCGGGGTTGGAGATTCTAAAACAGCTGAAGATCGAACATCCGAACCTGCCCGTCCTGATCCTGAGTATGCACCCGGAAGAGCAATACGGTATGAGGGTACTAAAAGCCGGTGCTGACGGCTACCTCACCAAGGAGGCCGTCCCTGAGGAGCTTCTATTAGCGATACGCAAATTGACACAGGGAAGAAAATACATTCCACCCAAGCTGGCTGAACGGTTGGCAGAAAACCTGAGCCGAACCGGAACCAGTTTGGCACACCAAGCACTTTCCGACCGAGAATATGAGGTCTTGTGCGGGGTCGGTAAGGGAAAAACCGTTTCCGAGATCGCCGCCGAACTGCATCTTGGCGTCAGCACCGTTGCCACCTACCGCATCCGCATCCTGGAAAAACTGAATCTACGAACCAACGCCGACCTGACCTACTACGCCATCAAACAAGGGTTGGTGGACTGAAAGGCCTTCGATAAAGGTTGTTTCTACCTTTGACGCGGCCTCATCTCCCGCGCTGTTTTTTCATCCTGGTTCATTCCCCTTTCTTTCACAACCAACCATTCTTTTTTTTGTAGTTTAAACAACGATAAAAAAATCAGTCTCCATTCTACAATAATATCCATTTCTCATCGACAGACAACGTCGCGGTTTTATGCTAAATATAAATTAACCGCGAGCTAACGCAAACGCTATGTTGAAAAAGATTCGGTTTAAGACTAAAGCCACAATGCTGTCCCAAATAGAATCTATTTGGGACATGAGTGACATAAACCTTAATTCATTATGGAGGTATGATTATGAACCAGCTTTCACGTCTAATTCTCGCATTGTTCTTTCTATTGGTGGGAATCTACTACCCTGCCGTCGGCCAGGCGCAGGATGATCCACTAGCCGACTGCTTCTGGGAAATCCCGAAGGACCTGTTATTCCGGGAGGTAAACTACCTTTACTGGCGAGGGGAATTCACCTTACCTGACAATGATCAGCTTGTCATCCACGGGCAATACCCATATTCCCGTGAGTTTTCGACAGGACTCTACATCGTAACCGAAACCGGTGGCAGGACCGAAATAAGCATGCTCCCTGGCAGCGTTGTCAACCCAGACGAAGGCTCTACAAATCCATGCTCACACAACGCCAGTAGGTACGCTGAACCGCGTGATTACACTGTGACGGTTGTCCACGGAAGCCCACCTGACCCTCCTGAGCCGAATACGCTGTATCTCAAGAAAAAGGATGATGGGAGTTTCAACAACGAGGGCGAAATCCTCGTTCGATACTATCTACCAGACCAGGACACACCAATTGGTGGGGTTGCTCTGCCTGAAGTATTCTTGCTCCACCCCGACGGAAGCACGACGGATCTCACGGGAACCTGCCCGGATCCGGAGTCCACGTTCACTCGCGAAAACCCAGATGACTGGGAGCAAAACATCCTGCCGTTCAATGTAAAGGTCCCAGTTCCCGGAGACGCTACGAGACCGATTTCGTGGTACGCATACCTCCCTGGTGTGATGGGAGGTGACATCTATGTGAGCCAGGGCAACTCCTACGCCTACGCCAATATAGACGTTGCCGCCGGAGAGGTCTTGGTGATAAAAGGTCAAGCGCCGACCTTTCCTTATACCTACGAGAGTGCCGCTCGTATGGGTGGCGGGCATGTCCGGTACTGGTCGTACAGCACGTATCAGTGGGGGACCAACCGAAGTTCTCGAGGCATCTTCGACGAACAGATCATGGTCAATCCCAGCCAGTTTTACACGATCGTGCTCAGTAGGCCTGAAGACCGTCCATCCAATGCTGATCCGGAATGCGGAGTTGCGTGGCTGGATGTGAATCCGAGTCCAGAAGGAACGTCCTCGATTGTCTTGCGACACGTTTTTCCAGCCCCTTACTTCCAGTTTACACCTCTGAATGCTGGGGATTGGTTCGGTCTCGAAGATGCGATGGGACCTTACATGCCGACGGGTACTTACATGTCAACAGAGGAATTCGAGGATCTCGGGTATATAAGGCGATAGTCAAAAAACTGGAGTAGCGAAACGCCCAATGGCTTGCCAGGGGGTGGGGCTCGTTAGCTCCCACCCCCTTCTTCACCTGATTCTCACTGATCGATGTGCAAGACTGGTGAGGAAGAAGCAGGCTTGCTCTAAGTATTCGCCCATATTTATAGGTAAAACTAAAATTTAATTTCGAGGAGTTTATTATGAAATCAGCAATTCGATCTTTCGATATCTGGAAGAAGCCTCACGTAAAAAAAAAATGATCAAACCATCCCAAAATTAAAAAAATTTCTATTATGGGTTGAACGAAGCCGCTACGCGGCGGAAAAATCAAAATAGTGTATACTCCCTTTATGTGTCCAATTTCGGGCATTTATAAAAAAGGAGTATACACTATGAAGGAATCAGAAGTAAATCGTTTTAACAAACTCTACCAACGTCAC
>JABZFM010000025.1 GCA_014237465.1 Desulfobacteraceae bacterium
ATCTGCTGTTTGACGTGATTCCACGAACCCGCCGCCGGAAAGACTCCCAAGGTTTGTTCTAAAGGTTATTACGGTTCCCTGTGGAACAGGCTGTCCAACACTGTCTCTTACTGTTGCCGTAATTGCGGTAGAACTGCTTCCGTCAGCAGGAATGCTTTCTAAGTCAGAAGTCAATAAAATACTACCCACTACAAAGGGGGCTTCTTCCACCTGAATATCAACAGAGCCATTGATACTTTGATTGCTGTCAAGAGTTACTTTGATCTGATCAACCCCTTCAAGTATTCCGGCCGCATAAACCATGGTTGCCTGGCCATTTACGTCCGAAGTCGCACTGGGAGAGGCCAGTCTGCCGCCAGTGTTATTTTGGGTTATCTGAAAATTAAGCCATTCATCTCCCACCGGATTACCATACTCGTCTGTCAATGTGGCAATCAATGTCACATCACCACTGGGAACAACCGGATTTGGAATAGCCGTGATGGAAATATTGTCAGGTTCTGAAGCCGTCATTATAACATTTTCCTGAGCCGTAAATCCTTCGACATCAGCGGTCACGACCGCAGTTCCGGGGAAAGTGCCGGATTTAAGAGTAATCATGGCGACTCCGGCCAAATCAGTCGTCACTGTGGGGACAGAAGTAAAACTTCCCAGCGTGGTTGTAAACACAACAGTCTGACCGGGCATTGGTTTATTATCTGTGTCAAGAACGGTTGCCCTTATGACTGATGTGCTGTCCCCGTCTGCAACGATTGGTGAGAGACCGACTGAGACACTGATTGATTTAATTTGCTGCTCTACTTCCTCAAAATAAAATGGAGATCCCGGAAGGGCACAATTATCGGAATCTTCTATCGACCAGGGAAGCGTAAACGAAAAGGTGGAAAGGGTCTCCGTTCCGGAAACAACGGTACTGGCTGTTAAGGCATCACGGATCCACACGGCTGAAGATTTCATGTAAATCATATCAAAATTCGCCAAACCGTTTTCATCTGTGACCACTGTCGCTGGAATAGCACCCGATGCTGAACTGGGCGGGGTCAGCAACCCATCCTGATTGAGATCCTCACCTTCATCGAATATGAGGTTTTTATTTGCATCCTCATTTGGCCTTTCCCCTTCGACAACCGGGACACAATACGTAACTATAGCGCCACTCGATGTCACCGTCTTCCTTATTTCCCAAAATCCTGTTCGATAGTGAGAAGGCCACAGATTAAGAGACACCATGGCTTGATTGACCGGACTGCCATTGGCATCAGTGACAAGGACAGACATGGGGAGCTTGTAAGCGGTATCATTATTGATGGATTCGACCTCCGTGCTAAAGCCAATACTAAGGGATGCGGCTTTTCCACTGATGATAATAGACACAGTGTCTGATACGTCTTTATCGATCAATTCAGCTTTAATCTGAATACCATCCGCCCCGGCCACTAAAGATCCAGATGTAAAAACAGATGTCGCAATTCCGGAAGAGTCGGAAAAAGCGATGGCCGGAAATACGTATTCGCCACCACCGGATGGCGTTATTATAGAAAACAAAACAGGCGCGCCTCTTACTACCTGGTTATTGGCGTTAGTGACTTTAGCGGTAAGGGTCACGGAATTTTTTACATCCTTAGTGCTGGGTGTCACAACAGTAGAAGAAGTTTGAAAAATTATTTTACTGGCTTCACTGGAGGGTGCGGATATAGCAACTTTCATGGAGTCCGAAACTGCCGGATCTGCAACCGGATAGACTTGTATGGTTGATGTGCCGGCACTAGCAGCTTTAAAAACTGCAGTCACTGTACCACTTACTACTGTCTTTTCAATTACTTTTTGCACACTGCCATCCCAGGCCCCGATGGTGGCAGCAAATATCACCTTGTCGTAACCAGGCGATAATACAGTTACTGTCAGGTCTTCGCCGGTTGACAGGCTAGCCACATCCGTGGCCGGTTCAATGATGCGAAAAGCCTTGTTTGGATCATCCACAAGATATGTTTGTAAGCCAATAGCACCCAATGATTCCACCTGCACAACAGCAACGCCAACACCAGTTCCGGTCAAGGTGGACAAAAATTCGCCATTAATGTCTGTTTTGCCAATGGCCGGCGTAAAGAGCATAGTGCCGGTAGAGTCAGAGGAAAGACTCAAACTGACCGGCGCATCAAATACCGGAGCATTACTCGCATCGTAAACGGCCACTTTAATAACCGAAGTATCGTTGATTTCAAGACTAGTTTCCCCTTCAGCGGAAATCACAAGATAGGTACCTGTGACCTGAATCGGAATCTGTTTAGATCCCAACCCATCCACTTTTGCCTCAATGGTTACAACCTGGTTTCTTTTGTCTCCAACTCCCGAAGAAAATTGTACAATCGCCTCGCCTTTTTCATTCGCTAACAGAGAAGAAGCACTTAGCTGACCAGCACCTGAGGTACCATCACCTGAAGTGGTGCTGAAAAATACAGTTACCCCAGCAACCGGGGCTCTGTCTTTATCCAGAACAACAGCTATAATATCTGCACTGTCGGAATTGTCGGAATTTACTGAATTTGTTGACGAACCAAGGGTAAGATATTCTGGTAAAATGATAATGTTCCCAGTAAAGGAAATATTTATATTTTGCGTAATTTGATTGGATGATGCCGTTATAATACCCTCTCCTGTATCATTTTCAGCAATCAGGGAAACCACCAAAAAACCTGAATCATCCGTCGTGCTTTGTTGATATTCCTTATTTCCGTTTTGAAACATTCCCAATGTAGTATTTAGCTTGACGGAGGTCCCCATATCAACTGCATTACCTGATGAATCGCTAAGCGTTATTAAAATTGCAGTTGAACTGCTGCCGTCAGCCGGTAGGCTTTCATTTTCGAGACTGAGGCTTATCACTGCCGTTTGCCCAGGAACGCCTCCGGGAGGGCTGTCCTCACCGCATCCTATAAGTATTAATGCAAGAAAACTTATAAGGATAATCCGAAAAGTCATCTTTGCATACGTATGTTTCATGAAAAATTCCTTTCAATTCTAGAAGTGGGGCAATATAACCTGATCGCTAAAAAACATTTAAATATAATCTCTTTATCAATTTTCAGCTTGAACCATCCCTCGCTGCTCAAGCTGAACGATTTTCGGAGTTAAGAAAATCAACAGCTCAAGGTTGCTATTGTCGACTTTTTTACTCTTAAACAACCAGCCTATCATGGGGATTTCTTTTAATATCGGAAATCCGCTTTCCTGCATGGTTTCAGAAATTTTGGCCACTCCGCCAATCACAACCGTATCCCCATCATCAACGAGAAGCAAAGTTTCAGCTTCATTGGTTGACGTAATTGGATAGCCTAATGGTTCCGTAAATCCAATGATTTCATTTTTAGTGGTTAAAACATGCAATGAAATCCGGTGGTCAGGGGTGACATGGGGCGTAACTTCAAGCAGCAAATCGACATCTTCAAAATTTATTTCCACCGACCCATCTTCGATGGTCGGATACGGAATCCGCTGACCCTGCTTAATCATTGCTTTTTGGTTATCCAGGGTTAAAATTTTGGGCGATGAAATAATTTTACCTTGACCTTCCTGTTCCATGGTGCGAAGCGCCGCATCAAGTACTATCGGGGTTCCCCACGCCTGCAGCCGAGTGAAGTTTACGCCAAGAGTGGTTGCCCCTTGCATACCATTTTCCGCTTGATCTGCATAAAAAGCAGTACCTGGAAGATTCATTGCAAAATTATATGAATACTGGCCATCCAGGCCGGATTTGTAAATATCCTCGCCACTGACTGACCAGGCGACACCAAATTCACGACCGAAATCGTCATTTACTTCTACAATTCTGGCCTCGATGAGAACCTGCGGGGTGACTTTGTCAATCTGGGAAATTATTTCTCTGGCCTTACGAAGCTTGGCCCGGGTATCGGTAATGATAATCTGATTGTTTCGGGCATCAACGGTTATGTTTCCCCGTTCTTTGGTTAATATCTCTTGAATATGCGGCAGAATTTCACTGTGAGCATTCGCATAATTGATGGGAATATATTCAGTTACAAGGGGTTCCAATGTTTTTTCCTGTTCCCTGCGTTCCCGAATGGCTTCAATTTTTTTCTGCTGAGCCACCTCTTCCGCGCTTAAGGTTGCAACGGTTGCGATGCGTATAATATCATCCTGCTCGACTTTACCGAGTTGATTCATCTGTAAAATCAAATCAAGTACCTGGTCCCAGGGGGCCGGCTTTTCAAGCGAAATGGTAACTTCCCCGGTCACATTTTTGTCAACTGCGTAATTCTTTCCACTGACCTGCTGCAGAATTCGAAAAACATTTTTTATATCTGTTTTATAAAAATCAAGCGCAATTTTCTGACCGGTATACTCTTTCTTGCCACCTAACATATCTTTGTATGTATCTTCAACGACAGCCTGTTCTTTTGCCTGCGCTTCCGGAACCTGAACAGAATAAGTTACTTCTTCTAAAACCTGCTGCCAGGGCGGCAAATTTGCTGATTCAAATGGCCGAGGACCAATTGAAGATGGATCAAAAGTTATTGTTAACAGATTATCTTCGGCAACCGGCCGGTAGGGTACCCACTCCCGGAGCTCAACGATAAGGTCTGTCGCATTTTTTATATCTGTTGCCTGAATCGGGCTGATGCGGTCAACAGCGCTTTCAAACCGTGTCGTAATTAAAGGTCGGTGGCGACGGTATTCTGGAAGCCGGCTGTTATAAACTCTGACTTTTAATGTTCGTTCAGCTATTTTTTGGATGTCAAATTCCACCGGAAAATCCGTACCAACGATAATCATTGATTTTCCGGACTCCTGGGTTGAAAAATCGATCCGGTTAATAACGGCTGCTTCTTTATTTACTTCTGAAGTGACAATCTTTTCCGATTCCTCTTGTTCACCAACAACTGCTTTTTTTTCTGTTGTTTTTTCCTCTGTCACTTCAGAGGAGCCGGCAACAACCGGTGTATTTAAAGAACTTTCTTCTTTGACCGCCGACATTTCGCTTGATTCAATAGCCTGATTTTCTTCAGTTGAGACCGTACTCGGGCGCAGAAATACGATATTAAGATTTGTACCTTCCTTCTTCACATCATAAGGAAGATCTTCCTTTAATCCTATTTCAAGCCGGGTGTTTTTCTGGTCTGATGACAGAGAAGGAATTATTGTCTTTATTATTTCACTGTCCGGCCTAAGTTCAGGAGGAATTTCTCCAAGCGTTGTTTCCGGAAACAATAATATCACTCCCAGCGGATCATGCTGTTTGACGGAAGTATAATTCAGTTGTTTGTTGGCACTGATAATCACACTTTCAGAATCAGCTGAAACAACTGTATTTATGCCGGTTATTATCTTTTGTGGATCCGCTTTCACCGATTCTGCATCTTTTTTTCCCGACATGGACGCGCAACCGGCAGAAAGCAATAAAAGGATCGACAAAAATAAACAACAAATCGACCGCCCGAAATTTTTTCCCGATATCATGCGACTACAATCATACATGTTTAACTCTCCAGGTTATTGCTGAAGTTTCATTTCTCTTTCACGTACAGAGATTTTCCCAAAAACGTCTAAATACTTTTCTTCAACCATTATTCGATCTTTAAATATTCTGGAAACCTGACCGCCTTTATTACCAATGTATGTACCTTCATTGATAACATATCCTTTGCCGGAAACCTCCTGAACAAGGGCTCTTGTTTTTGTCGGAGTCCGTAAAACTGCGGTCAGTCTCAGCTGACTCAAGTCAATTTTTTCCAAAGGAGTCCGGGGGACACGTCGCTTTAGCTTAGCCTTTTCATCGATTGTAACTTCAGGTTCCGGCTTCCGGAGAAAGGGTTCAAAGGGATCAACACGTCCCTTTCGGCTGTAAAAACGTTCTTTCTTACCGATTAACGCGGATACTTCTTCTCTGATCGCGGCTTCAGACATTTCTTCAGACACATCACCGCCATTCTCCGGCCCTCCGGTTGCTGGAATTTGAACCTGAGTATCCAGCTGAGTTTCCGGCTGAGTATCCGGCAGAATTTTCGGCACTGCGGCGATCTTTATTTCAGCTTCTTTAACTGCAAAGCCTGAAGAAACCGAATCAGAAGTTTTCACAATTTTTTCAGGCCGTACAATTTTCACATGATTACTGATATATCGTACCGCATCAGATGCATCCGCATCTTGACCATGCCCTGAAAAACAAACTCCCAAAAAAAGAATAGATATTACACAACTATAAATTTTACACATAATTTATCTTCTTTTATTTCTTTTTCTTTTTTTTGCCTTTCCCCTTAGCATCGTCATCGGATGCAGGCGGGGGGGATTCCACAAATTTATATGTTTCAGCAGTGCATGCTATATTTAAGCCAGACCCAGGCACAGATCCCTTTTTTCCCTTTTGGGAAATTTGTATATCAAACTTTTTAATATTAACAATTCTGGACATTCCAGCCAGTTGATCAAAAAAAACACCCAGGTCATGATAGGAACCGGATAAATTCATTGTTACAGGAAGTTCCGCATAAAACTCTTTCATTGTTTCGGGTTCGGGTTTAAATAGCAAAAAAGTAAGACCGGCATCTTTTCCAACCTGAGAAATACCTGTCAGCAGAGAAGGAACCTCATCGGTTACCGGCAGGGCTTTTGCGACAACATTAAACTTTGCCTGGGCTGCTTCCAGTTTTTTTTGAAATTTAGCATATTGTTGAGCACTTTTTTTTGTTTCTTTTAACTTTTCCTCCTGCTGAGCAATTTCTTTTTTTAATTTATTTATGTCTTCATATTTCGGCATATACAGAAAATATACAAAGACACCAACGATCAATGCAACCAACACGCAGCATATAATAATTCTCTGAACTTTTGTAAGTTCACTAATTTGTTTAATCAGCGGCTCAATAGAATTTAATGAGATATCAATTTTTTTCATTTCTTCTTTCGCCTTTTCCTTGCCTTAATTAGGCTTTCCAGCCGATTTTGATTCAGAGTCTATTGTTTTCGGTACAGGCTTTTTGCATTTAATATTAAACTGTTTCATATCAACATTGTATTTATTCACTTGTTGAGAGCTTGCCAGATCAACATCCGAAAACAAGCCGGACCGTTCAAGACGAAGCATAAATACTGCAACTGTTTCATTATCCAGAGCGACACCTTCAAGCGTCAGATTTGCATCGTCAGAAATGAGCCGTGTTAACTGCATGCGCCCGGGAATTATCGTTTCCGTCATTTTTGCCAGAAGCTTTGGCGGTTTTTCCCGATACTCTTTAAGCTGATTAACGATTTCAATCTGTTTATTGAGTGTATCAAGTTTTTTCTTTATTTCCTCCACCTGCCTGGCTTTTTCTTCATAAATGGCGACTTCTTTTTTTAAGTTGTCCAGGTTGTTTGACAGCTTTTCTTCTCTCGAACTCAAATAGCTATTGAACACACCTAACACAACAATTAAAAGGACAAAAGACAATAGAAAAATTGATACCTGTTTTCGAATATTTTCTTTGGATCTTGCTGCCCGGTAGGGTAATAAATTGATACGTATCATTTGTCGTCCACTCTTCTGATTGCAAGCCCCGTCGAAATAGCGGCCTGAGGTGCTAGCTGTTTCAGATAAGCATCATCCAACTGCTCACTGGTTATATTTATTTTCTCAAAGGGATTTATTATTTTTACTTCAGCCGACGACTGCATGGCCAGCAGCTCTCTGAATTCTTTGATATTCGCAGCTCCCCCACTTAAAACAATCTGCTTGATCCGTTCATCCGGGTTGGTTGAATAGAAAAAATCAAGCGCACGCCGGATTTCATCACACCAGTCAGAGACGCTGGATGAGATAATTTCCCTGAGTTCTTCAGTTGATAGTTTATCCGGTTTATCACTGTGCATGATATCTTCAGCTTCAGTCATCGTGCAGTTCGCGATTGAAACAATCCGTTGATAAATCTGGTTACAGCCGAGAGACACATCACGCATAAAAACCGATGTATTGTTTTTCAAAATATTGACCGATGTTTTACTCGCGCCGATATCAATCAGCGCAACATTTTCTCCCTGAGCACCGTAATTGAATTCATATATATTCTGTAGTGCAAATGCATCGATATCAATGATACATAAATTAAGGCCCGCCATATCGATAAGATTGATATAGTCGTTGACCATATCTTTTTTCGCGGCAACCAGCAGAACATTCATCTGGTTCGGGTTATGCTCGGCTTCTCCCAGGATCTGGAAATCAAGATTAACATCATTTATATCAAAAGGGATATACTGCTCGGCCTCAAAGTTGATGGACTCATGAAGCTGATCTTCCGGCATATTCTGTATAGTGATATTCTTGACGATGACAGAATAACCGCCAATGGAAATCGCAACGTTATGCTGCTTTATGTTATAATTCTGGTAAAGTTGACGAATAGCATTCGCCACATTCTGGTGGTCCTTGACAACCCCTTCTTCTATCGCCCCGGGGTCAATGTCAATGGTTCCAAACTTTTTTAGAGTCCATCCTTTTTTGGCCTCCGTGACTTCCGCCACCTTAATAGTACGGGATCCGATATCCAGTCCGACAACTTCATTTTTGGGTCCAAATAGCATGATTACTATCCACCATAAATTGAAATAAATTGATGACCGACGCACAACCTCCCAGTCAAACCCGGAACCGTTGATGCTGAAAGGACTGTTCCTAAACTATAAACTACTGAAATAATAATACCTGAAATTGAATTGCAATAGAAAGTGATATTTTCACAGATAAAAAGATATTTTTGTTTAAAAAGATGGGCTTTTTGTTTCAAGGCACTTACCTAAACTGGCCGCAGTAGAGACAGCCTTTATTTTTAAATATTAATGCCAGATAAATACGCTAAAGCAAGCGACAATCAAGTTGAGAAGCAGAGCTTGTCATCCACATACGGCTATAACCTTACGTTAAATTATTGTTATGTCAAGGAAATTATAAAAAAAAAAATTAATGGAATTTATTTTGTGCCTCATATCGAATAAAAACCACTATATATTGTGCATTGCTTATATCAACTACACTGAATTGAATTGAATAAGGGACATAGAATTTTCTAATGTACCGGTTCAGAATAGCCTTTTTCAGTGTAAAGATTTTTATCAAATAGGATACATGGGTGTATGCACAGGATAGTTTTTCTGTTGTAAATGGTATTTTAATAATTTTCGAGTCCCTAAGCAGTCTATCATTTCTGTTTTAAATATTGTTCGGTTCAGATTAAATCGAGCTACTCTTGCGTTTTGATAATATATTTGCAAGAGAAATGCCAATAATGAGGCTTTTTATTTTTTGATAATATTTTTATGAATAATATCAGCTTTAGCACAGGAAACGGACCACTGATTTTGAAACGACACCTCATTTCAAGACAAATTTTTTTTAAAATCAGATACTTATGGTTTTAAATAGGATTATTTAAGGCATAAAAAATGTTTATTGTGATAGGCCCGGAAAAAATAAAAAAATGGTTTTAATGGGATTGTATATAAAATAATAACTTTTAATGCGGGCAAAAGTGTGCCTTTTTGTGTACATTTATATGAAAAAGTATAATCTGGACGGGGAAAAATGAAGTGTGCCAGATGTGATGTTTTTGGGGGTATTATTTTTTCATAACCGAACAATCTGCCCCATCAGAATTAAGGCAAAAACACTACTCCAGCAACCGGTATATCTGCTCAAACCTGCCTTCAGCCTGCAAAGATAAAAAGAGATCCACAATCCGGGGGTCAAATTGTATTCCCCTTCCTGAGCTGATTATTCCAAGGACTTCGCCTTCGGGCATTTCTTTTCTGTAAGCCCTGTCTGACACCATGGCATCATAAACATCCGCCACTGAAAGAATCCTGGCCAGCAGCGGGATTTTATCCCCCTGCAGACCATCCGGATATCCTGACCCGTCAAACCATTCGTGGTGATGCCGGACAATTTTTTTCTCCCGGTCCCAGAGGCCCAGCTGGCCGATGATGCTTTCCCCGATCAGCGGGTGTTCCTTGATTTTTTCATATTCGGCATCCGTCAGCCGCCCGGGCTTTAAAAGGATATCATCCCGGATACCGATTTTACCGATATCGTGGAGACGACCGGCAAAATCAAGCACATCAATCTCTTCTTTCGAACATCCGTAAGCCATGGCAATAATAATTGCTGTATCTTTTACCCGGCTCGAATGCTCTTTGGTATAGGCGTCTCTGGCTTCAACCGTTTTGACAAACGCAGAAAGGGTTGAGAATAAATTTTCATAAATGTTTTCATACAGAGCAAGATTTTCAACCAGGTAGGCCGCCTGTTGAATCATAAACGATAGATAATACAGGTCTTTTTCTGTAAATGCTTTTTTTTCGGTTGTTGTCAGTGCAATTAAAACCCCGAACACTTTATCTCGGATTTTAAGGGGAATTCCCATCAATGAACGAATCTGGTCCGGCAGGTTTTGATTTGTATTCTCGACAATCATCAGAGGCGTTGCATCAATTGCGATTTCCTTGATCAAATCACTTAAAGCGGAATTAAAAATCTCATGTTTAATTTCCTCTCCACACTCCGGGTTCTCTGAATTGTCAATATTGCAGCGGTCAAAGCTTGTCAGTTCAAACGGGGAATCAAACGAATTGCTGACTGCATAAAAAACCGCCCGGCTGGCAGGGGTAATCAATGTCGCCATTTCAGCAATATGATACAACACTTCCGAGCCGGTATTTAACGACATCAACTCGGTCATAATCCTGTTTAAAACCCGAAGTTCCTCGACCTTGAAAACCAGTTCACGGTTTAATTCTTCGAGCCGTTTTTTACTCTCCAGTTCTTTATTGAGTAAAATATTTTTAATGAACAACTCCCGCTCCCGCAAAACACGCTGGAGACAAATGGTCATCTGCTCCAGGTTTACGGGCTTTACCAAAAAATCGACCACACCGTTTTTCAATGTTTGCAGGGTGTTATCCAGCGAAGGGTAACCGGTCATTATGACAACAGGAATCGAGTTATCATAATTCCGCAAGTATTCGGCAAGCTCAAGGCCGTCCATCTCGGGCATGTTAATGTCAGTAAAACAACAGTCAATGACATGGTTTGCATCTTCAAAAGTCTTTACTGCTTCCCGTCCGTTTCTTGCAGTGAGAACTTGATACCCCAGGTTTTGAAAATGCTCACTGGCAATCTCGAGAATCGTTTCCTCATCATCGACAAATAAAATTGTCTTTTGGGTTTCCATTTCAATCATTGTGTACCCGTCATTAGAAAATCCAAACCTGAAAAGAATCTTTTAAACAACACAAGTTTCAGGATTTCAATTGTATTAGAATCCAATATCCATGGCTTTTTGTCAAGTTTTAAGCCATCAGCATCCTGTATTATCTTGAAAACAATCTCAAAAATGTTTATGTTGTTACGATATTTTTATATCGATTCAAAACCATTGAACCATTCAAATATATAAGGAGATTAGCCCTATGCCGATGTCTGATGACTTCAAAAAAAGACTACTGCCTGCTCTGGCAGACATCGTTGCACACTTTGGGACCCCTTTCCACATATATGACGAAGTCGGGATTCTTGATACCGGACTTAGCTTGAAAAATGCGTTCTCAAATATTGCCGGATTTATGGAATACTATGCGGTTAAAGCGCTTCCCAATCCAAGCATCATGGCCATTATGCAAAAAATGGGATTCGGGTTTGACTGCAGTTCCATACCGGAACTCGTGTTAAGCCGTCAATTGGGCGCCACAGGCGAAAAAATCATTTTCACCTCAAATAATACCACAAATGATGATTTCAAGGTAGCACTTTCTGATGGCGGATGCATATTGAATCTTGACGATATTACCCTGATTCCGAAGCTTCCGGCAACTCCCGAACTTATCTGCTTTCGTTACAATCCCGGCCCCCGCCGAACCGGTAATGATATCATCGGAAATCCGGTTGAGGCCAAATACGGGGTCAGCCATGATCAGATTTTAGACGCCTACCGGCAAATGACTGTGTTGGGGAGTGCCCGCTTCGGCCTGCATACCATGCTTGCTTCCAACGAACTCAATTATTCCTATATTGTTAAAACCACCCGAATGCTTCTTCAATTGATCGAATGGCTATCCGGGGAACTCAATATTCGGTTCGAATTCATTAATATCGGCGGCGGCCTCGGGATTCCGTACCGCCCGGAAGACACCCCGTTAGATCTGGCCGAAATGAGCAGGGAAATAATTGCACTGTTTGATGCTTACCGGTCAAAACACGGATATGTGCCAAAACTATTTATGGAAAGCGGCCGGTATATGACGGGGCCCCACGGTGTATTGGTCACAAAGGCGATTAACCAAAAAGATATTTACCGAAAGTATATTGGCGTGGATGCATGCATGTCCGCGCTGATGCGGCCGGGAATTTACGGTGCCTATCATCATATAGACATTTTAGACAAAGATCCGGCACGTCTTCCCACCGAAAAAGTTGATATTGTGGGATCGCTTTGTGAAAACATTGACAAATTTGCTGTTGAACGTGAACTCCCGGAAATTGAAACAGATGATATTCTCATCATTCATGACACCGGCGCCCATGGTCATGCCATGGGGTTTAACTATAATGCAAAACTGCGTCCCAAGGAATTGCTGCTTCGACAAGATGGGTCAGTGGAGCTGATCCGGAGAGAAGAAACCATGGCGGATTATTTTGCCACACTAACCTTTGAAAAGAATATTTTGAGCAGATAAACACCATTGGTTGGATAAACAAAAAACAGCGAGTTCAGTATGACAACTGAACTCGCCGTTTTGATCTTCTATATTACTGAAATTGACCTGGCAGGCCTTTGATAAACGCTCTCTACTAGCTGATGGATAACCCAAAATCCTCCAGATCCAGTTTGTCATCAATGGAAATGATTTGTGACAGCATGGTGCGCATTTCTTCGGGGATAACATCCTCATACTGTTCAAAATGCTTCATAAACTCCGCAACCAGACGAATGGCCCGCAGTTCATATTCACCGGCATCTTCAGCGGCCTCTCTCGGATTTAAAATATTTGCGGGCACCACATCACCCGGCGCTTTTTTAGGAATTTCAAACTGAAACACCGGGTCGGCTTCAAATTCCATTTTTGAAAGTTCCCCGGAAATGGCCACTTTAACCAATGCCCGGGTGTGCTCAATTTTGATCCGTTCACCCTTAAAGCTTGGCTCCCCGCTCCACCCGGTATTCACCAGCCAGCAATTGATATTGTATTTAATAATATTTTCCATCAATCGCTTGGCATATGCGTATGCCGGCAATGCAATCATTGTGTCCCCAAAAGCAACACTAAACAAGACCTGGGCCTCAAACTCGCCGGATTCCACCTGATTGAATTTTGATGTATATGCTGACAAAAATGCATAAACCGCCTGTTCAGGGGTCAGCCGGGCAATGGGGGGAAGTACGCCATATGCGTCGCAGGTCAGCAAAAAAAGATTTTGGGGGTGATTAAACAACCCTTCACGATAAGCATGGGGAATATGGGATATGGGATAGATGCACCGGGTATTCTCTGTCAGACTGTCATCTTTTAAATCAACCCGCCGGGTATCCATGTCAATGGCAACATTTTCCAGAATGGAGCCGAACTTTCGCGTACATTCATAGATAAAAGGCTGTTTTTCTTTTTCAATATTCATAATCTTGGCGTAGCCGCCCCATTCAAGATTAAACAGACCTTTCTCGCTCCAGGCATGTGCATGGTCCCCGATCAAACTTCGCTCAGGATCAACCGCCAGCGTTGATTTACCCGTATCCTCCCGACCTAAAAATATTGCCACATCGCCATCTTTGCCCACATTGGCCGAACAGCGCATACAGAAAACAGATTCCGGCATCAGATAACTAGCAAGGGTAAACACCACCTGCCGGAGTTCACCGGCATAACTGGAACCACCCAACAGAACAAGCTTCTGACTCAGGTTGATAATAACAAATGAAGTTGAATGGGTCCCATCGAGTTCCGGAATCGCATTAAAACCGGGAATATGAATAATCGTAAATTCCGGCGCAAATGTTTCAAGTTTTTTCAAATCATCCACCTGAAAAAACATATTACGGACAAACAGACTGTGCCATGCTGTTTCCGTTACGATCCGGATGGGCATCTGATATTCTTCCTCACTCCCGACCAGGCAGTCCTGAACATACGCTTCCTTATTATGCATATAGGCCATCATGCGATGAAACAATGTATTAAAATGATTTTCCGATAATTCATTTTTGTCCTCGCTCCAGAAAATCTTTTTTTCACTGTCCAGGTCTTTGACAAAAAATTTATCTTTGGGCGGCACTTCTGCATAATGACCGGTCCGAACAACGACCGGTCCCAAATGCGCAATCTGACCTTCACGGTTGTTCACGATCTCTTCATACAAAACAGAAGTGGGCAGATTTCGATAGATACGTCTCAAATGCTTACGCCCGAAATATTCAAGGTCCAGACTTTCAACCATGATCACTCCTTTATTTTCAATAGGTTAAGAACAAATTGATCGCGCATCCGATTGTCTTAATCAGAGTCGCCACTAAAATATTTTCAAGCTTAAAACATTTTAAATGCTTCCTGTTGATGACAGTGCATAAATCACCAGCTTCTGCATCATTTTTTCCTTAGCGGAGCCCGGATTATCAAGATGCAGTCTTTCAAGATACGGTTTGGCGGTTTCCGGGACGGACATGATCGTCATTGCCTTACCCAGGCTTGAGACCTTGCTCAACCCTTCCGTCATCTGCGCTTTCAGCCATTTCAGGGACTTTCCAATAACCAGCTCTTCATCTGTAAAATCCGAACCAAACGGGAATGGCTCAAAAAAGCCTTTTTCCTTAAATGGCGTAATTTCGTCTTCAAGCCGCTGGGGATAATTATTTCTGAACTGGTCAGCAATGGTATAATCCGATGGAATTTTTCTATATTTTTTTGCTGTTTCCAGCAATTCATCCTGAAACCGGGAATCTGTTATGTTAAGCAACTGCGCAATAATTTCCTTGTCCATTTTTCCCCGTAAATCCGCAATACCGTATTCCGTAATCACAAAATCCCGTAAATGCCGGGGAATCGTTGTGTGACCATAATTAAAAACAATATTCGAGGCTGCGGACTTTCCAGCCCCCCTTACCCCCTTGCACATGAGTATGGATCGTCCATCCGGGAGCGCATGGGCCTGGGACACAAAATTGTACTGCCCGCCAACACCACTGACGACCTGCCCGCTTTCCAATCCATCGGATACGACTGCACCGGAAAGGGTCACCATCAAGCACGCATTGACAAACCGGCCTTCGCGTCGCTGGAGGACCTTGAGTTCTTCACTGTAGTACGGATTATTGCCATAAAGCTGATTCACGTTCAGGACGCTGGTCATAAATATCTTTTTGCGTTCTTCGTCGCTCATATCATTGAGCATTTTATAGAACCCTTCAGGCCCCAGGAAGAATCCACCGTGAATTAAAATATCATTCTTCAGCAGTGTCCCCAGGCATTGGGCAACAACCTGGTCCATATTCTTCGGATCTGATAAATCCGCAGGGATCTCTTTTTCACCGTTCTTAATGACACTGTTTTCAAAGGACAGCCCTTCTTTAAATATGCCATATTCAGTTAAAAAAGCAAAATCTTCAGCAGTTAAAACCGGCTTGACAGCCCCTTCTTCAATAAGAAACTCCAACGTTTTCGGCGTTACTTCATCCGTAATCTTTTTTTCATTTAACAGGCGTTGAAGGGGAACATTGTTATACGTCTTCCGCTTGACAACCCCGCTTTCCAGCAAGTACAGGTAGCCATCCACCAGCATCTCAGTGGAACCTGTGATGCCTTCATCAAAAATATCCACCCCGCCGATCCGCTCAATCACATTGCCAGATTTACCCAATATGCCCGTATCATTCAAAAACTTCTTGTATTCGGCGTTTTGTGTATGGCGCATCCGAAGCCCATAACATAACGCATCCCCCAGTGATCCAATACCGATCTGCAGCGTGCCGCCATCTTTAATCAATGTACTTGCGTGAAGTCCGATCATATAATCCGGTGTGGTGATCGACATTTTCGGCGCTCCAAAAAGGCGGGTGGTATATTCCGGCGCATCAACAATGGCATCAAACTCATCTCCTTTCACCACTGCATCCCCGTACATGAATGGAAGGTTCTGGTTGACCTGGGCAATGATCGCAATTTTCCGTCCCTGTTTTTCCAGTTCCCGCATAGCCGGGGTAATATCCAAAGACACTTCCGGATTACAGCTCATGCTGTAAAGGGTTTCCCCGTTAATTTCTTTTTTACACACCATCTGGGCAACCACATTAATCCCGTTATCTATAGAGTCCCGCCAGGCATGCGTATAATTGGAACTGATATAATTCATCTGGGTATGGTCAACATTGATATAAGACCCTGCTTTTGCATAAAACTCTCTGAGCTCAAAATTTTCCGGGAGTGTTCCTTTTCGAAGATCCAGCATATAATCCAGCTCAACATATCCATCAAACAGTCTTTCCACAAACGGCCCCAAAAACTTTTGCTCAAGATCACTTGCCCCTGAAGGCTTTTCAAGCGACAGCGCGGTACAGAAAATAAGTTGCATTGACGGGTCTTTTTTGGCCCTTCTGTATAATGCGTTTGCAAACTGATTCGGCTTTCCGAGACCCAGGGGCATTCCAAAAATAATTTTTTTCCCCACCTTGCTGATTACGTCATCCACACATTTTTCCACATCCTGATAATATACCGGCCTTTTTCCTTCCATTTAAATAACCTCCGGAAACTAAAACTCACAAAAGATTAATATCAGCTTGTCTGCCAACAGTGTTGATGTGCAACACGACTCGCCATGTCCCGCCATTTTTTCCCGGCAAAGGATACCGCCAAATGCGCCGGAAACGGTTTGCACCCATTATTTTTTTGGAGATAGAACCTTGATCAGGTCCTATGAATAATTTCATTTCGCATCGTCAGGAGTGGTCGCCGACAGTGAACGATGCTTCAAATTATTAGGATTCCTCAATAAAGAGATCATTAATTTAAAAAAATGTCAATATTATTTCTTGGCAAAACCAACGGAAATTTATTCAACATTTTAAAATTAAAGCTTAAATTTATTATCTGCAAAGAATATCCGGATGCGAAATATTCTCAGAATAAAGTTCAACCACATGGGCAACACGAATTTGTTTTTTTCCCCTGGCAAGCATATCTGATAGCTGAATCATGCAGGCCGGGCAACCGGTTGCCACGACAGAGGCGCCTGTGATTTCGATGCTGGCAACTTTCTTTTTACCAATATCTGCGGAAAGATTATAATGCGCCAGATTGAAACTGCCACCCATACCGCAGCAGGAAGCGGCATCCGGCATTTCCGCGAATGCATACGCATCATTGGCTTGAATCAAAAGTCTCGGCTGGGAATACACATCCAGCGTTTTTCTTAAATGACAGGGGTCGTGATAGGTTGCAACCGGTTTCGACACTTGTCGTTCCGGTTTTTCCGGTAGCCGAACCCCTATGACATCAACTAAAAACTGGCTGATATCATATGTTTTTTCAGCAAGCTGATCAACCACCGCCTTCTGATCTTCCGATGATGATTTAAACATAGACGGCCAGATTTTTTTAATTGTGGCCGTACATGTGGCACAGCCGGTCACCAGATAATCAAAATCGGACGGGGCAAACAATTCCAGGTTATATGCAACCAGTCGATTAAACGTTAAATGATCCCCTGAAGACAAAGCAGGAATGCCGCAGCACCCCTGGGAGCGAGGAATAATTACCTGCACACCGTGAAAATTCAATATACGTACTATGTCTAAGGCAACCCGGGGAAACACCTTGTCCAGGAGACAGCCGACAAAAAAAGCAACGCGAGGACCGGTTTCGATTTTTTTTTTTACCGGTACACCGCTCATTTTATGAAATGGGACCGGGGCCAGCGGTAGCATCCAGCGGTCTGAAAACAATGGTGAGATCATCCCGGCACAGGACGCATCGACCTGAAAATCCGTCTTCTTAAAAAACAGATATTGCCATTTTGAACCCCATGAGATGATCCGGTCAAAGCGATCCGGGTTAGACAGCAGATGACGAAAAATAATTTTTTTTAACAGCGGCATCCTTCTATAACCGGATATGATCACGCGGGCATTTAAAAATATTTCCACGACATTGACCCCTCGGGGACAGTTTGCCGCACAGGACCCGCATAACAGACATTGATCCAGCCTTTGCCAAACCCCTTTGGGATCTTCAAAAAACGCCCGCATCAATCCATCTAAAAGCATGAGCTTGCCCCTGGCGACATCACTTTCATTTTTCGTGATATTATATAAAGGACAAACCGACTGGCACATACCGCACCTGGAACATCGCGCCACCTGCTGATCCAGTGTTCTCATCATTCGGATCAGTTCCGCCATTTTTAATTGTTTTCTTCTTAAATTCAGCATAGAAACAACAATTTTAATCCCAGCGAGGCATATGACATCAACATCGCAAAAGCACTTTTAAAAAAACCGAATAAAACTATAACATCAATTAATTATATTATATTTTAGCGTATTTTTTTCTGAGTTTCGGTTTTTCAATCTTGCCGGTCGGATTTCTCGGCACTTCTCCTAAAATAACTTTTCTCGGGCGTTTATATCTCGGCAGAGCTTCACAAAACTGTATGATTTCTTCTTCAAAAATCAGGATACCGGGCTTTGGCGATATAACTGCCGCGACGATTTCCCCCATGCGGGTGTCGGGAATGCCAATCACCCCCGCATCAAGAATTTTATCATTTGACATTAAAAAATTTTCAATTTCATTTGGAAAGATATTTTCACCGCCGCTAATAATAATATCTTTTTTCCGGTCAATCAGCCAGACAAATCCCTCCTCATCCATGCGGGCAATATCGCCGGTATGCAGCCATCCATCCCGTATCGCCTGTTCCGTTGCCTCCGGATTTTTATAGTATTCTTTCATGACCCCCGGGCCTTTGACCAGTAGCTCCCCCGGATTTCCCGGCGGCATTAAATTCATGTTTTCATCAATAATCCGGCATTCCCAGTCAAACCCCGGAACACCGATGGAACCGACCTTATGATAATTTTCAATACCCAGATGAACACATCCCGGGCCGGTGGCCTCCGTCAGGCCGTAATTGGTGTCATATTGATGGTTTGGAAAGGTTTGTTTCCATTTCCGAATCAGGATCGGGGGGACCGGCTGGGCCCCGATATGCATCAGCCGCCATTGATCCAGGTGATAATCATTTAAATTAACTTCATTATTCTCAATGGCAACCAGAATATCATGCGCCCAGGGAACCAGAAGCCACACAATGGTTGCCTGTTCCTCAGAAACAGATTCCAGGATGGCCGTGGGGCTGACGCCTTTTAAAATAACCGCTTTGGCACCGACAATCAAATTCCCAAACCAGTGCATCTTCGCCCCGGTGTGATAAAGGGGCGGAATACACAAAAAATTATCTGAATGAACCTGGTTATGATGCCGATTTTCAACATAACAGGAAAATTCCAGATGCCGATGCTGGAGATACACGCCCTTGGGATGACCGGTGGTTCCGGATGTAAAATAAATGCCGGCACCGTCAAACAGGTCCAGCGCCACATCCGGTTCGTCAATGCTATATCCGGACAGCGCATCCGGATACCAGGTCGCAAATGCCGGTTTTTTTACAAATTCACCAACAAAAAAATAATTGCGAACCATCTGATCGCGTACGGTTTTTGATTCATTGATGCGACCAATAAACTCTTCTCCAAAAATAACTGCGTTTGATTCAGACAATTGAATGCAGCGTTGTATATCATCTGTCTGAAATCTGAAATTCAAGGGCACCGCAATGGCGCCGGCCCTTAAGATTCCGAAATAAATCGGAAGCCATTCAATACAATTCATCATTAACAAGACAACACGGTCTCCTTTTTGGATGCCATGAGCGCCCAGACTGTTCGCCAGTTGGTTGGACAGATGATAAAACTCCTTCCACGTTATTTCACAACGTTTTCCAGTGGACGGCTCACGTTCCACCAATGCTGTTTCGTTTCCGTATATTCTAAAATTTCGGGCCAGCATTTCAGTAATCAGCATATTTTACACCCTGATATCTTTAAATCCATAAACAGATTTTCAATTTAGGTAAGAATTTAAATATAATGCACCTATCAAACCACTGAAAAAAGTCAACCTTGATGTCTCCATAAAAAGTCGACCTTGGGGTGGGTTCTTTTTTAAAATACTGAATTTATTGATGATAGAAATCAGCAAACAGCCGTTTTTGACTTTTTACGAATCCATCAACATTATTCAATCACACAAAAAAACCCGAAACATGGATTATGTTTCGGGTTTTTAATTAATGAACGAACGATATTATTTATTTCTTATCATCTTTAACTTCTTCAAAGTCGGCATCAACGATATCTTCATCGTCTCCGGCAGCCTGGTTCTGTGCTGCATCACCTGCCGCACCAGCTGCATCGGGGCCATCAGCCTGTGCACCGGCCTGGGAAGCCTGTTGATAAATTGCTTCTGCCAGTTTGTGGGAAGCCTGGGTCAACTCTTCACTCAACCGCTTGATTTCATCCGTATCATCGCCTTCCATGGCTTTTTTGAGCTGTTCTATGATTCCTTCCACTTTGGCCTTGGTTTCACTGTCCACCTTGTCGCCCAGTTCGGTCATGGATTTTTCAGTCGAATATATCAGCGAATCCGCATTATTCTTTGCTTCGACTTTTTCCCTTAAGTTTTTATCTTCTTCAGCATGAAGCTCGGCATCTTTCACCAGATTATCAATTTCTTCCTGGGACAAGCCGCTGGAAGCGGTAATCTGGATGGACTGTTCTTTTCCGGTTGCCATGTCCTTTGCCGACACATGAACAATACCGTTTGCATCAATATCAAATGCGACTTCAATCTGCGGCACGCCGCGGGGTGCCGGCGGGATATCAGCCAAGTCAAACCGGCCCATTGTTTTATTGTAAGCTGCCATCTCGCGCTCTCCCTGAAGCACGTGAATGGATACCGCCGGCTGACTGTCCTGGGCAGTTGAAAATACCTGGCTCTTTCTTGTGGGAATCGTAGTATTTTTTTCAATCAGTTTTGTCATCACGCCACCTAAGGTTTCAATACCCAGCGAAAGCGGTGTTACATCCAGCAACAGAACATCTTTTACATCGCCCATTAAAACACCGCCCTGGATCGCGGCACCGATGGCAACCACTTCGTCGGGATTCACTCCTTTATGCGGTTCTTTACCGAAAATTTTCTTTACACGAGCCTGAACCGCCGGCATCCGTATCATTCCGCCGACCAGGATGACTTCATCGATTTGAGATGCGGTAAGTCCCGCATCTTTTAAAGCCGTCATGCAGGGACGTTCAAGATTGTCCAGAAGGTCGCTCACAAGTGCTTCAAGCTTTGCCCGGGTCAGCTTGATGTTCAAATGTTTCGGGCCATTGGCATCCGCCGTGATAAAAGGAAGGTTCACATCCGTCTGCAACGCGGTGGACAGTTCCATTTTTGCTTTTTCCGCACCTTCCTTCAGCCGCTGAAGTGCCATTTTATCACTCCGGATGTCAATCCCGTTTTCCTTTCTGAATTCATCGGCCAAATAATCAATCAAACGCAGATCAAAATCATCACCGCCCAGATGCGTATCACCATTCGTCGATTTTACTTCAAACACCCCGTCACCGATTTCAAGAATGGAAACATCAAACGTTCCCCCGCCAAGATCGAACACTGCAATTTTTTCATCGGATTTTTTATCCAGACCATATGCCAGGGATGCGGCGGTGGGTTCGTTGATAATCCGAAGCACATTCAACCCGGCGATTTTCCCGGCATCTTTGGTCGCCTGACGCTGACTGTCGTCAAAATACGCAGGGACCGTAATCACCGCATCGGTCACTTTTTCCCCTAAGTATTCTTCAGCGGTATGTTTGATATCAGCCAGAATAAACGATGAAATTTCCGCCGGACTGTGCTGCTTTCCCCGTAAGTTAATGCGGACATCGCCATTGCCGGCTTTTTCAATTTTATATGGAAGGTTTTTGATATCATTCTGGACGATTGTGGAGTCAAACTTTCTCCCAATCAGCCGTTTGACGCCAAAAACCGTATTTTCCGGATTCGTGATCGCCTGACGCTTTGCCACCTGCCCGACTACCCGTTCGCCGCTTTCGGTAACGCCTACAGTAGAAGGGGTTGTACGGCCGCCTTCAGGGTTCGTGATAACTTTGGTGTCATTCTGTTCTCTTATCGCGACACATGAGTTTGTCGTGCCGAGATCAATTCCTATGACCTTCCCCATTTTTGCCTCCTTATTATATATTGTAACCTTATTTATAATATGTAATTTTTAAGATTTCCCCTTGGAAACTACGACCATTGAAGGCCTTAGCAGCCGATCATGAATCAAATATCCTTTTTGGAATTCATTGATGACCGTATTTTCAGGTTGCCCATCAGATTCTTCCTGCATGACGGCTTCATGAAAAACGGGATCAAATGGTTTTTCCAAAGACTCAATCGGGGTCACATTAAACTTGGATAAAATTTTTAATATCTCGTTTAATGTCATTTCAACACCTTCGGTCAAGCAAGCCTGCATCGATTCATCGGTATCTTCGCCGGATGTATTGAGCGCCCGTTCAAGGTTATCCACTACAAATAAAAGGTCCTTAAGCAGGGCTTCATTCGCGTATTTCCGAAAATCATCCATTTGCCGGTTCATTCGTTTTTTATAATTTTCAAATTCCGCCGACAAGCGCAGGAACCGGTCATGCTCCTGGACGATTTCCTGCTTTGCTTCTTCCAGTTGCTTTTTTAACTGTTCTGTATTTTCTGTTTCTTCCGTTTGATTTATTTCTAATGGTGTAGCAGCTTCAACAGGTTCCTGTTCATCTGATTTTTTGGAAATATTGTCATCTGTTTCAATGGTGATGTTCTTTTTTTTATGTGAATTGTCTGTCAATTTACAACTCCTGAATCCATAAGAATTTTATATCTTATAAGAATAACCTGTTGTGAATAAGAATAAAAAGGTTCACAACAATTCAAATTTCATCAAAAAAATAAGACGCAAACAGGGATTGTCAAGGGAAGTTTTTGAAGAAAATTAATAAAAGGAATGAGGCGGTTCGGTGGGTTAAAACAATCACGGGATGAAAAAACAAGATTTAGATAAACTCCATAATTGTAACAGATTACAGGGGTGCCGTAGATGCGCGAAAGAGACCTGCGATGTGTACAGGTGTTACATGAACAGGCCGATGACAAAGCAGATGCGGTGCCCTGTGATCTGTTATAAGTCTGGTTGTGAACCCCCCGTCGAATATGTACGGGAAATAAATTATAACATAACCGGGATCGATCCACGACACAGACTGAGTTACTTATCGCTGCTTCCTTCCGGATCTGACGAGGTTCGTAATCGTCTGTTGCGCGGCGACCGGTCAGAATAACTTATCACCCCGCATTCAACCCTTAGGAGGGAATTCTGCCCCGCATAAAGCGGATTTCGGGAAACAAGGTACCGCTGACACCCCGCATATCACAACCAGGCATATGGTTATAAAACGGAATTTTATTCTTTTCAAGAAAGAAAAGTAAATTTTTCAGGCTTCTTTTTTTGTTGTCACCGTATTGTTATCTATTATAGGATAATTACCAATAAAATCAAAACTCACTGCAAGATTCACGGCAAACTGATATGTTCAATCCAATCCCAAAAAACATTTTAATTAATCATCTGTTTATCCGAAAAGTTTACCAGACGGTAAAACACTATAGCATGTTGCAAAAAAAAGATTCCGTTCTTGTCGGGGTTTCAGGTGGCCCGGATTCCATGGCTCTTTTGCATGCCTTAGTCGCCTTATCGGATCTCATGGACCTGCGACTGGGTGTGGTCCACTTAAATCACTGCCTCCGACAAAAGGCGTCGGATAATGATGAAGAGTTTGTGAAATCCGTGGCAAAAAAACACGGGTTGCCTGTTTTTATTAAAAAAAAAGACATCTTACAGGAACGGGGAAAAACCGGATTATCCCTGGAAGAAGCCGGAAGAGAAGCCCGGTATCATTTTTTTAATGCTGTTTGCCGAAAAATGCAGTTTGATAAAATTGCCGTGGGTCATCATCAGGATGACAATGCCGAGTTGATATTACTGAATCTCCTTCGTGGAAGTGGCCCTGCGGGTATTGGCGGGATTGCGCCGGTCAGAAAAAATATCATCCGTCCTTTGATTCGGGCCCCACACACTGAAATAATTGATTATCTAAAATCGCAGAAAATTGACTATATCATTGATCAATCAAACTATGATGAACGGTTTGCCAGAAATAAAATCCGGCATCAACTCATGCCCTTACTGAAAAATACCTATAACCCGAAGATGTCTGAAACTCTCAACCGCCTGGGCACCATTCTGCAGTCAGAAGAAGAATGGATAAACGCTTTGGTAAGCCCTTTTTTTGATCAAGCGGTCTTAAATTCAGACAGCCAAAAAATGAATCTGTCTATTTCCGAACTGCTGAATTTTCATATGGCAGCGCAACGCAGAGTGATTCGAAAAGCTATTTTGGAAATCAAAGGAAACTTAAGACGGATCACCTATTCACATATTGATTCTATTATACAGCTGATAAACAAGGATTTTACTGCTGCCCGTTTAGATCTGCCGGATCAGATCCGAATTTTAAAACAAGCCGATCTACTGATCATCCAAAAAGAAACGAAAAACCTGCGCACCGCAAAACCGCCGGCAGAAGACGCAAAGCCGGCTGTTTTTGAGTATTTGGTATCCAGACCTACGGTAGAATCAGAGGATCCTGTTTACATTCATGAAATAAAAACCCGTATCACATTTAGCAAAATAACCCCCGACCAAAGCCAAAATCTGTCCGGGCATGGGGACCATGCGGCTTTTTTCGACTGGGACACCATACAATTTCCTATCGTTATCAGAAACTTTCGTTCTGGAGACCGGTTTTCGCCCATTGGCATGACAGGCACCCAGAAACTAAAAAAATTTTTCATTAACAATAAAATCAACCCCTTTAAGCGTGCCTTCATCCCGATATTTCTGAGCGGCGAAACAATTATCTGGGTGGGCGGTTTCAGAATTTCAGAACCGGTTAAAATCACGTCGGAAACCCAAACCGTTCTTAAAGTAGAAATATTTACCGAAACCGAAAGTCTTTAAAGCCCGTGCAGGCATAAGATTTCTATATTATTTACAACACATAAACAACCACAGATAAAGCTCAAATTATTTATTGTTAATTTAAGCGGTTGACAATTATGTTATCAGTAAAATAAATAATATGATTTACTAATTTAAAATCGTTATTATTATATACTGATTGAATTACGCATCAGAGACCACATCAGAGACCAATTTCGTGCAGAGGAGAGAATTTTGAACCCTTTTAATAAAAATATAGCACTGTGGATCATCATCGTACTGATGATGATCATGCTGTACAATATTTTCAACCAGCAACACCAAAGCGAGACGGAAATCGGCTACAGTGAATTTCTTGCAATGGTTGAAAGTGAAAAAATCTCAAAGGTCGTTATCCAGGGAGACAATTTACTTATAACCGATCAAGGGGGTGTCCGCTACCATGTATATGCGCCCCAGGATAGCGAAATGATCAGCATTCTCCGAAATAAGGGGGTGCCCTTTGAAGCAAAACCCGAACAGCAGACCCCCTGGTTTATTTCAATCCTGGTTTCATGGTTTCCGATGGTATTACTGATCGGCGTCTGGATATTTTTCATGCGGCAGATGCAAAGCGGCGGCGGTAAAGCGCTTTCTTTCGGGAAAAGCAGCGCACGCATGCTTTCTGATCAAACGGAAAAAATCACATTTGACGATGTGGCCGGCGTTGATGAGGCCAAGGAAGAGGTTGGTGAAATAGTTGATTTTTTGAGAGATCCTAAAAAATACACCCGGCTGGGCGGAAGAATTCCCAAAGGCGTTTTGATGGTTGGCGCCCCCGGAACCGGCAAGACCCTTCTTGCCAGAGCCATTGCCGGAGAAGCCGATGTCCCTTTTTTCAACATCAGCGGATCAGATTTTGTTGAAATGTTTGTCGGCGTCGGCGCATCAAGGGTCAGAGACCTTTTTGTTCAGGGTAAAAAAAACGCCCCCTGCCTGATTTTTATAGATGAGATTGATGCCGTGGGAAGACATAGAGGCGCCGGGCTCGGCGGGGGGCATGACGAACGGGAGCAGACTTTGAACCAGTTGCTGGTTGAAATGGATGGTTTTGAATCCAATGAAGGCGTCATCCTGATTGCGTCAACAAACCGTCCGGATGTTCTGGATCCCGCACTTCTCCGGCCCGGCCGGTTTGACCGCCAGGTGGTCGTCTCAATGCCGGATATCCGGGGAAGAAAAGCCATTATTGAAGTTTATATTAAAAAGACCCCCCTTGATCCGGATGTGAACCCGGACATTCTGGCCAAGGGAACACCGGGATTTTCAGGTGCTGATTTGGAAAATATGGTCAACGAAGCCGCGTTAATTGCCGCCAAAAAAGGCAAAGAACGCTTGGAAATGGTCGATTTTGAAGACGCCAAAGACAAAATCGTCATGGGACTGGAACGCAAATCAAAAGTCATCAAAGACGAAGACAAAAAAAATACCGCGTATCACGAAGGCGGACACGCCATTGTGGCCCGATTTCTGCCGGAAACGGATTCCATCAACAAAATCAGTATTATCCCCCGGGGACGGGCCGCCGGTGTCACATGGTTCCTGCCGGAAGAAAAGGATTTTCAATATAAAGACCAGCTTATTAGTGAGCTGGCGGTTGCCATGGGCGGTCGCGTGGCTGAGGAACTGATTTTTAACCGCATCAGCACCGGCGCATCCAATGATATTAAACAGGCTACCAATCTGGCAAGCCACATGGTCCGGTCATGGGGAATGAGCGAGGAACTGGGGCCGTTGTCATTTGCCAAGCAGGATGAACAGATATTTTTAGGCAGGGAAATCGCCCAGCATCGAGATTATTCGGAAGCCACGGCCCAGAAAATTGACAATGAAATATCCAACCTGGTGAAAAACAGTCATAGCAAGGCCAGGCAGATTTTAGAAAAAAACGTTGATATTCTGCATAAACTCGCTGATCTGCTAATAGAAAAAGAAACCGTTATGGGTAAAGAACTGGATGAACTGATATATGAAATGCGCCCGGGAATCACCATACCGGGAACAACATCAACTTCATCAGACGATTCTACGACTTAAAATCACTGATTAAAGCAAATTCATAGACGGGACCCAAATGCCGACTAAAAAATTTAATCTGGTTTGGGGGAACCATTGCCTGGAACTGGGGGAACGCACCCGCATCATGGGGATACTGAACATTACCCCGGACTCGTTTTCAGACGGCGGCAAATTCTTTGCCCTGGATAACGCCCTCGCTCAGGCTGAAAAAATGATCGCGGCAGGAGCGGATATCATTGATATCGGTGGTGAATCTACCCGGCCTTTTTCCGAAGCTGTTTCGATTGAAGAAGAAACCCGGCGTGTTATCCCAGTTATCGGCTACCTGGCAAAAAAAATCTCCATTCCCATTTCCATTGACACAACCAAATCTGTCGTCGCCCGGCGGGCTGTCTCCGCAGGCGCGTCTATTATAAATGATATCAGCGCATTACGATTTGACCCCGACATGGCGGAGGTTGCGGCAAACAACGATGTCCTCCTTATTCTGATGCATATGAAAGGAACCCCATCAGACATGCAGGCGTCTCCCTTCTATGATGATCTGATGGGTGAAATCAAAGATTTTCTGGCACAAGCGATTGTTCGGGCTGAAAATTCGGGTGTTGCAAAAAATAAAATTATTATCGACCCGGGCATCGGGTTTGGCAAAACAGTGCAACACAATCTTTTTTTAATCAATAACTTAAATGAATTTCAAGAGCTGAATGTTCCGGTACTTTTCGGGTCATCGAGAAAAGCGTTTATCCGAAGAATTCTTGTTCAAGACGAGAAGACTGAACCCAAGCCGGATCATCCGCTGGTCGAAACCGGCACCCAGGCAACGGTTGCAGCAGGAATCATAGGCGGCGCACATATAGTTCGCGTCCATAATGTTTCCAACACCTGTGCAACGGTCAAACTCATTGATGCGATACGAAATTCTGTATTAAAAAAAACTCAGGAGAGCAATGATGCTTCTGGTAGTGGATGTGGGAAACACCCATACGGTCATCGGGCTGTTTGAAAACGATAAATTGATTTGCGACTGGCGGATCCGTTCAGCCTCCCGGATTACGGAAGACGAGTTCAACATTGTTATTTCAAACCTTTTTCAAAGCAGAAAAATCAACCCGTCAGACATCCGCAAAACCATCATCTCCTGCGTAGTCCCTCCGATGATGAAGATACTTGATGATTATTGCGTAAAATACCTGGGACATGCCCCCTGCTGGATTGAGGCAGACTTAGTTAATATGCCCATCCTATATGATAATCCGGAAGAGGTCGGCGCAGACCGGCTGGTAAACGGTATTGCCGCCTATCATATTTACCGGACCAGCCTGATTGTCATTGATTTCGGCACTGCCACAACATTTGACGTCATCACGGCCCAGGGAGAATATCTGGGCGGCGCAATTGCTCCCGGCATTGGGATTGCTGCTGAGGCATTATTTAAACACGCATCCAGGCTTCCCCGGGTGGAACTGTTTAATCCGCCGAAAACAGTTATTGGAAAAAATACTGCCCACAGCATGAAATCCGGGATTATCTATGGATATGCGGAAATGGTCGATGGAATGGTTCGCCGAATCAAAAAAGAACTTCCGGCGGAGCCTGAGCCAAAAGTGATTGCAACCGGGGGATTGGCGCCATTAATGCAGAATATTTCAAATACCATTGAATCCGTGGAAACGGGATTAACACTGGAAGGGTTGAAAATTATCAGCAAACAGCTTTGATGGCTTCGTAAAAAGCCCAATGCCTATTTTAGCTTTGGGTTGCGCTGTATCTTTCGTTTCTTCATAATACGATAAGCACAAATCATCACTGACAAATTTGCGCGCCTTGCCAATTTTATATGAATAGTGGAGCTTTTTTCTTTGCCATTAGAATCTGACTGTTTTTATATCATTTCCATTGTGGATTCAAGCTGCCGAATCTGCTTTTGGATCATTTCTTTTTCCGATTCCGGCAAATTCTCTTTATTTAATCGCAGCCGCAATGACAGCAGAATCATTTCCTGTCTGTATTCATTGCAGGTGTACTTATTCTGATCTCTCATTTTTTAAAAATTTAAGCCGTACCTAATTTTTTTGCACTGTCCCTGAATGTGGCATAAAACAATTCATATTCATTGATACCGCGGCTGAGTATCCTGTCGATGCTGTCAATATCTTTGACATTAATTGTTATATTGACACTCTTTAAAAACGCCGCCATGTTATCCATGGTCGGAAACCGCTGGGTCAGCAAGCCCACAAAAATATTGCGGCGCACATCCATGCTTAATCGCTCCACATACACCAGAAGACCGTTTGCATCCGGATCACTGCCGTCAAACGTTTCATTGATCAGCATCATATCATACGAATGATACTTCATTTTCTTCAAGGCATCACGGACCGTCTCGGCGGTGGCCACGCTATAATCCATTATGCCCAGAACAATGTTAATCTGCTTTATTATCTCAGGAGCATTTTCACAGATAAGCGCCGTTTTTCCCTCTTCTTCAAGAAAGTCAAAGGGTTTTTCACTGGCATCATAATCATCGCCTCCCTCGTCAAAGTTAAACGAATTCGGCTTGACAGAGTCTGCGACATTACCGTTTTCGGGACGATTCCGTAAATCAATGGATATTTTGTTTTTACATTTCGGGCACCGTATGGAAGCGGCTTTGCCTTCCGGAAGCTTATCATCGGCAACGCTTAACTTGCTGTTGCAATTATTACAAATAATCTCCATTTATTACACCCCGATCCAATTATAATCTAAAAAATTAACGGCTTATTACCTGGAATTTTTCCCATAGCCCATATCAATTTCAAGCTTATCAATCTTGCTGGTTGATTCACCTCTTGAGCTTTTCACCAGATCGATCCCCCGGCCGACAATCGATCGGCGGGAAGCATAGCCGATGGCGATTTCTTCTGAAATCAGGCCTTTTTCAAACAAACCGACAATAAAATTGTCAAAAGTCGACCACCCGAATGCGGTGGATGCTTCCATCATGTCATAATAGGTTTTTCCTTCCGCTTCTCCGTGCAAAATGGAATCTTTTACCCGCAGACTGGTTCCCAGAATCTCAAATGCCGCCGTACGACCGCCACCGACTTTTGGAAGCAATCGCTGACAGACCACCCAGCGGAGTGTATCCGCCAGACGGATCCTGATCTGATTTTCTTCTTCTATTGAAAACATACCCAGGATACGGTTGATTGTTTGCCCGGCATCAACGGTATGCAGGGTGGTAAAAACAAGATGTCCGGTTTCAGCCGCCGACAAGCCGATTTCAACAGTTTCCCGGTCCCG
Organism: Desulfobacteraceae bacterium; assembly: GCA_014237465.1. Lineage (GTDB taxonomy): Bacteria > Desulfobacterota > Desulfobacteria > Desulfobacterales > Desulfosalsimonadaceae > SURF-3. The sequence goes on from JABZFM010000025.1 coordinate 30,563, forward strand.
CATTTCACCGACCAGAATGACTTTTGGCGCCTGCCGGAGCGCAGCTCTTAATCCGGTTGCAAAAGAGCTGAAATCTTTTCCCATCTCCCGCTGGTTAAACGTAGCTTTCTTATGGGTATGAATGTACTCTACCGGATCTTCGAGGGTTATGATATGTACGGATTTTTCCTTGTTGATTTCTGATAAAAGGGCGGCCAGCGAGGTGGTTTTACCCGTCCCTGTGGCCCCGGTAAAAATTACGATTCCGTTTCTTTCCCGGGAAATTTTGTAAAAAATTTCCGGAAGATTCATTTCTTTAATTGTCGGCACTTTTGTCTCAAGCTGACGAAGAACGATGGAATAATTCCCGGACTGGGAAAAAACATTAACCCTGAATCTGGCTTTTCCGGGCAAAGAATATGAAAGGTCACAGGAACCGTCGTTAAGCAGCATATCAATCAATCGCCGATCTCTGCCAATCAGGTTTAAAGCAATCACTTCCGTTTGAAAGGGGGTCAATGTTTTCAGCGGCGGCTTCATGTCCACAGATGTCAATTCACCGTAGGTTTCAACCTGAAGCGGTTTTCCTGCGGTAAAGTTCAAATCCGACACGCTTTCATGGGAATCCAGCATTGCGGTTAAAATATAATCGGTTTCCGGCTTTTTCATATTTCCTTATTCCTTATTATATATTTTTAATTAAACACCCGAATAAGGTCTTTTTAAAGACTCAGAATTTTTGCTTAAGCCTCCGTAAAATCAGCCGGAGCGCTTTTCAGCAATGCCCTGAATCTCTGCTTATCATTTGACTTGTTATAAGAGTCTTCAGCACTGATCCATCCCCGGTTATACAGGTCCATAATCGCATCATCCAAAAGGATCATACCATATTTTTTACCCGTCTGCATTGAAGACGGCACCTGATGTGTTTTTGATTCCCGGATCAGGTTTCTCACCGCCGGGGTGGCAATCAATATTTCAAGCGCAGGACATCTTCCTTTACGGTCAATCCGCTTAAATAATACCTGTGCAATAACCGCCCGGATACTGTCCGCCAGGCCGGCCCGGATCTGTGCCTGCTGCTCAGCAGGGAACACTTCAACCATACGGTCAACGGTTTTCATGGCGCTTGACGTATGCAGTGTGGAAAACACCAGATGACCGGTGGAAGCGGCTTCAATGGCTAGAGACATGGTTTCCAGATCCCTCATTTCACCGACCAGAATAATGTCCGGATCTTCACGCAGCGCGCCTCTAAGCGCTGCGCTGAAATCCTTTGTATGCACACCGATTTCCCGCTGATTGACAATACATCCCTGGCTTTCATGCACAAACTCAATGGGATCTTCAACTGTGATAATATGATCCTTGCGGGTCCGATTGGCTTCATCAATAATTGCCGCAAGGGTCGTCGATTTCCCGCTGCCTGTGGGACCTGTGATAATTACCAGCCCCCTCGGCAGGGATGCCAGTTTTGAAATTACCGGCGGAAGCCCCAACTGTTCACACCCCATAATGTTATTGGGAATCTGACGAAAAACCGCGCCAACACCGTTTCTCTGCATAAAAAAATTTGAACGGTACCTGGCAAGCCCTGGAATTTCATAACCGAAATCAACATCCCCGGTTTCTTCAAACACCTTGATTTTATCTTCAGGCGCGATTTCATAAACCATGCTCCGAAGTCCATCATTATCAAGGGGTTTATACTTGATTCGTTCAATTTCACCCCGAATCCTCAGGGCCGGCTGCTGTCCGGCCACTAGATGAAGGTCCGAGGCACCTTGATCATTCATCAATTTAAAAAACGCATCAATTTTTGCCATAAACGGCTCCTGTTATCAAAGAATTCACCACAATCCAAGACGGTCACAATTACAACATATCAGGAATTTTTTACATCTTTCTATTCAGCTTTCAACTATTTGAAAAAAAGCATTATAATCAGGACAGTATCATTGACAAACGCATCAAACTTTCAACAATAAAAATTTTTAGAAAAACGACCCCTAAAAGAACAATAATCGGTGAAAAATCAATCCCCCCAAATGCAGATGGGATCCGGCTCCTGATTTGATATAATAAAGGCTCGGTGACCTGGTTGATAAACCGGACGATGGGATTAAACGGATCAGGCCGTACCCAGGACAAGATGGCATGCGCGATAACGATCCACATAAATAAAGTCAAACCGATATTGATGACTTCTGCCAGGGCTCTGATAAAATTACCAAGTATAAACATATAAGAACTTTCTAAGCGACAGGCTGTCTAAATGTATCTATCATCATTAAACATCAGTATATTAAATAAATAAAAATATCGTTAGAAGTCAAGCCATTTCCATGATATTGGGATAATGATTGACATTGGTTTGGTAAATCATGTTAACACAGTCAAGAATTTTAAAAAATAATCAATATAACCTAAAAGGATTTAAAATGCCGGAACTTCTCCATAAAATCGGTTTTATTGGTGCGGGAAATATGGGCCAGGCAATGATTGGGGCTTTAATTAAATCAAAATGTTCTGTCCCTTCAGACCTGTTTGTCTGTGATGTAGTGAAAAAACAGACAGATATTTTAAAAAAAACTTATGGAATAACGGTGTTAACAGACAACGGGGCCGTCATTGACGCATGTGATGTGATCATTTTTGCCGTAAAACCCCAGTCCGTTGAACAGGTATTGTCTGAGCTGAAAGATGCGGCCGTTTTTAAAAAAATATCCGGTAAAAAAATTTTTATCTCCATTGCCGCCGGAACGCCCATCAAAAAATTTGAAAACTATATATATGATGCCATCGAAAACGACAGAAAAAGACAAATGCCGATCCTGCGAGTCATGCCGAATACCCCGGCCCTTGTTCTTTCCGGGATGTCCGGCCTTTGTGCAAATTCTTACGCCACATCAGAACACATTGAGATCGCAAAAACAATTCTAACCTCAATGGGCAAGGTCATTGAATGCCGCGAAAGCGACATGGATGCCGTCACTGCTGTATCCGGCTCCGGCCCCGCATATTGTTTCTATCTGGTTGAAGCCATGATTGAAGCCGGAGTAAAGCTTGGAATTTCGCCTGAGGATGCGGCTGTAATGACTGCCGCAACGCTGAAAGGTTCGCTTATTTTACTTGAGAAGCAGAAGATTTCCGCCGAAGAACTCCGAAAAAAAGTGACTTCTCCGGGAGGAACCACGGAGGCGGCGATAAAAGTCCTGGAAGATAACTCTGTAAAACAAATTATCACCCAGGCCGTTATTGCTGCTGCTCAGAGATCCAAGGAACTCAGCGGCTAATCCGAATTTCTCATGAAAAAAATTAAAATTATATGCTTTCAATAGATTATGTTTGATCTAAGCATAAATATAAAAAACAGTTTGTGCCGATCAGATTTATATTTATAAAAATTTTTTAATTTTTTTCATGAGAAATTCGGGTTAAGCTTTTTTGCTATTTTATTTGATTTATTAAAATTAGTTATTATTGTTATAAAATGTTTACTCAAACCGTATCATACTCAGCCGCATTTTTAGCCGGATTACTCTCATTTCTTTCCCCCTGCGTACTTCCGTTAATTCCGGCATATTTTACGTTTATCACCGGATTCTCCATGGAGGAATTATTTCAAGGTGATTCCCCGAACATTCGAAAAAAAGTCTTTTTCTCCACGCTGTCGTTTGTCTTAGGGTTTACAGTTGTTTTTGTTATTATGGGTGCAGCGGCCTCCGGGTTGGGCGGTTTGATTGCCCAGTACAAGGATTACATCAGAATAATCGGCGGCCTTATCATTATTTTACTTGGGATCCATATGACCGGATGGATTCGAATCAAAAAACTGGACATTGAAAAACGCATCCATATCCAAAAAAAACCGATTCACCTATTGGGAACGTTTGTCGTGGGAATGGCGTTTGGGGTGGGGTGGAGTCCCTGTATCGGACCGCTTCTCGGTTCAATACTCATTATTGCCGGGAGCAAAGAAACCATCTGGCAGGGGGTTCTCCTTTTGGCTATTTATGCCGCCGGCCTGGCATTGCCGTTCATCATCATATCAATTTTTATCAATTTTCTGCTGGAATTCCTGCGACGTGCGTCACGTGCCATGAAATATATCAACCCCATTGCCGGCATTTTATTAATCGTTGTGGGTCTTTTTCTGGTGACCGACAGCTTTACTGTGTTTAATACACTGATTACTTTTTCACATGAATAGTCATCAAAATCACAAGGGTTACAATTAAAATGAATATAAAAAAAATTACACTGTTTTACTTTGTTGTCTTTTTTTCTTTAATGATCTCTTCTGCCGCATCGGTTGCGGAAAAAAAAGAAATTCAATGGCAATCCTATGAGACCGGTATTAAAATGATTCAAGACCAAAACAAAAAAGGGTTTCTTCATTTTTATACCGACTGGTGCACTTACTGCAAAATAATGAACAATCAAACATTTAGTGATTCAAAAATCATTGAATATCTTAATAATAACTTTGTTGCCATTCGGGTCAATGCCGAAAAACAAAAAAATGTTGCAAAAAAATATGGGGTGAACCGGTTTCCGAATACCTGGTTTATCGCTGAAGACAGCTCTTCACTATCAAGCCAACCCGGATTCATACCTCCGGAAATGCTGTTGGATATGTTAAAATTTTTAAATACGGACAGCTTTAAAAATATGAAATTTTCTGAATTTATTAAAAAGCAGGAAAAAACTCAGGCGCAGAAAAAAGCCGTCACCCAGTAACACACATAATATAAAGTCTTTATTTTTAATGCTAAATGAACTTAATTCCTGGTTTTTAAAACGCCTGTTAAGCACAGCAGATATACCATCTCCAACAAATGATAAGAAATATGATTGTACCAGTGTATTTTTTCTTATCTACAACAAAAACAATACCCCTTTTCTGCTGGCGATTTTAAAAGCTGATAACCCCGGTTATGCCTGGCGCAATCAGGTTGCGCTCCCCGGCGGCCATATTGATGAAAAAGACAACAGTCCCCTTGAAGCGGCATACCGAGAACTCGATGAGGAAATCGGCATTTCAAAAGATCAGGTTGAACTTGTCGGCTCATTAGGACATTTTCAAACGATTCAGCATAAAGATATCGAAGTATTTATTGGCATCTGGGAAGGTAATGCGGAAAAGATCTCATATGACCCGAAAGAGATCTCTAAGGTTCTTGAAATCCCGGTTGAGGTCCTGTTAAAAACACATATTTTAAATAATTTTCATGGACATATTCCGAATATCGCGGAATTGCTCTATCCGTTTGAAGATGTGGTCGTCTGGGGTGTGACCGCGAGAATTTTTCATTATTTTTTTGAATTACTTTTAATTAATATGGGTGACACGTTTATCTCTGAATTACAGCGTAACTCTTAAGCATTTCCGTTCTGCGCTTTTTTAGATTAAATTCACTTTTCTTCACATTGCAGAACTTCCGGTATATCGCTTGATTAAACGGATTAAATTTACCACAAACACGATGACGCTCAGCACAAAAAGCATTATAGGAACCCAGACATAATCGTTATAAGCGTCTATTTGCCTGGCAACCTTTATTCCATCAAGTCCAAACAGAACAACAACAAGCATCACCACCGCCTTTATCAGACAGGCCGTATCAGAGGCATACCAGGGAATGATGGCTTTTCTAAAAAAAGGGCTTTTATCAATTTGCATAATCTGAAATTATATAATTTATAAAAGATCTAAACGGATCGCCAAAATCCAAACAAATTTCCTAACCAATACCGTATATGATAAATATTTTTAATTCTCACAGTCAAAATCACCTGCCGAAGTCCTTTCCGGCTCCTTGTTTTAATAAAATTTTATCAGCGATTTGTCTATTAATTCTTTTGTTAAATTCAACGGGATGCTCACAATTGCCCCGCAGGATGCATATTAAGGATATGTCCGAATCATTTCCCGAAAACACCATCATTTCATCAGAACGCAAGTCTCCCATATCTTTTGATACGCTTATGAAAGACCTGGAAACCATGCGTATCGTTTTTGTGGGGGAGCACCATAACAATCCCGCCCACCATGATTTTCAGTTAAAGATTTTAACCGCGCTTTATGAAAAAAACCCGCAACTCACTGTCGGCATGGAAATATTTGACCAAACCTATCAGCCGATTCTGGATCAATGGTCAGCCGGAGCTCTTGACCGACAAGCTTTTATTGAAAAAGTGCACTGGTATGCCAACTGGAAATTTGACTTTGAGTTATACGGCAAGTTGCTCGATTTTATTAAAAATAATCAGATTCCAATTGTGGCCCTAAACATACCGTCCCGGGTAACTGCCAGAATAGCTGTCGGCGGAATCGATAATCTTTTTCCGTCCGACAGTCAATTTCTCCCCCAAAGCATCGACTTATCCAACTCTGACCATAGAACATATATTGAAAAAATATTTTCCCACCACAACATAAAGGGAAGAGATAATTTTGAATATTTTTATTCCGCCCAATGCGTTTGGGAAGACGTCATGGCGGAATCAATTTCCAAACATATTGATAATTCCGTAATGCTCGTATTTACCGGAAATGGCCACCTTGTCAGAAAATTTGGAATTCCGGACCGCGTTTTTAAACGCGCAAAACTTCCGTATCGAACAATTTTACCATACCCGGCCGGCCGGCAAACCGAGTTAAAAGATGCTGATTATATTTGGGTTAGCCCTTTATCGGGACGTTCATCTGTTCCGGCAGCTGATTAAATTTTTCACCAAAAACACAATATATTGATTTTTTTATTGACACGAGTCAATATATTGTGACATATTCTTACACAGACGAATACTGTTCTGAGTTAAAACTTTTTTTGCTGAATTCTTCTTACTTCTAAAATCTATAAAAGGGTTAAAGGAATTGATATGTTTAATCACATAAAAAAACGTAATGGCCGAGTGGATGATTTTGATTCTTCAAAAATTACGGCAGCGATCGCCAAGGCTGGCAAGGCAACCGGCGAATTCGAAGAAAAAGAAGCCAAAAAAATGACATTGCGTGTCTTAACCCTTGCCCATGAGATGCATCTTTCCAGTTGCCCGGAAGTTGAAGACATTCAGGATATTGTTGAAAGAGTATTTTTGGACTCACCTTATTACAAAACCGCTAAAGCCTATATTATCTACCGGGAACAGCACGCACAGATCAGGAAGATTACAACAAAAGCGCATGTAAAAATAGTGGAAAACTATGTCCAGAAAATGGACTGGAAAATAAAAGAAAACAGCAACATGAGCTATTCATTGCAGGGATTGAACAATTATATCTCTTCTGACATAACCGCGGAATACTGGCTGAACAGAATCTATCCCCCGGAAGTCCGGGATGCACACAAAAATGGGGATCTTCATATCCATGATTTAAGTCTTTTATCCATTTACTGTGTCGGCTGGGACCTCCAGGATCTTCTCACCGTCGGGTTTATGGGCGTTCCCGGAAAAGTAGAAAGCGCTCCACCAAAACATCTCCGGTCCGCACTGGGGCAAATCGTAAACTTTTTTTACACCCTTCAGGGTGAAGCTGCCGGCGCACAGGCGGTTTCCAACTTTGACACCCTGCTGGCGCCTTTTGTCAGACAAGACGGACTTTCATACAAGGAAGTCAAGCAGGCTCTGCAGGAATTTGTGTTTAATATTAACATCCCCACCCGTGTCGGTTTCCAGACGCCGTTTACCAATATCACAATGGATTTAAACGTTCCAAGTACGCTGAAGGATGTTCCCATTGTTATCGGCGGCAAACACCAAACAGAAACCTATGGTGACTTTCAGGATGAAATGAATACCATCAACAGTGCCTTTGCCGAGGTCATGATGGAAGGAGATGCCAAGGGACGCGTTTTTACCTTTCCCATCCCCACATACAACATCACGGAGGATTTTGACTGGGAAAACCCGAACCTGGAAAATATCTGGAAAATGACCGGCAAATACGGAATCCCCTATTTTTCTAACTTCGTGAATTCAGACATGTCGCCGGAAGATGCCAGATCCATGTGCTGCCGACTGCGCCTGGATAACCGGGAACTCCAAAAAAGAGGCGGCGGTCTTTTCGGGGCCAACCCGCTCACCGGCTCCATCGGCGTTGTCACGATCAATCTTCCCAGGATCGGATATACAGCCAAGGATAAAGCCGATTTTTTCGATCAGCTGACAAAACAGGCGCACATCGCAAAAGAAAGTCTGACCATTAAACGAAAAGTGCTTGAAAAATTCACCGAACAAAACCTTTATCCTTATTCAAAATTCTATTTAAGGGGCATTAAGGAAAAAACGGACGCTTACTGGACAAATCACTTCTCAACCATCGGAATCATCGGGATGAATGAAGCCTGCCAGAATTTTTTCGGCGAGGACATCGGCAGCCAGACCGGACATGCGTTTGCAGTTGAAGTGTTAGATCACCTGCGGCACATCATGGGAAAAATCCAGAAAGAAACCGGCGAATTCTTTAACCTGGAAGCAACCCCCGGAGAGGGAACCGCTTTCCGCCTGGCGATGATTGATAAAAACCAGTACCCGGGGATTCTTTGTGCAAATGAATCTTTTTATAAAGAAGGGGCGGATCCGTTTTACACAAACTCCAGCCAGCTGCCGGTCAATTATACGGACGATATTTTTGAGGCCCTTGAACTCCAGGATGAACTTCAGACAAAATATACCGGGGGCACTGTCTTTCATATTTTCCTCGGTGAACAGGTAAATAACATTGAAGCCACACGAGGCCTGGTTAAAAAAATAACAAACAATTTCCGACTGCCATACTTTACGATCTCTCCAACGTTCAGTGTTTGTACGGGACACGGATATATAACCGGCGGGCATACGTTATGTCCGGAATGCAGTCAACCGGTCGAAGTATATTCCAGAATTGTCGGCTACTTAAGACCCGTCAGCCAGTGGAATAACGGCAAACTGTCAGAATTTAATATCCGTAAAACATATATAATGAATAAAGTCAGCGCGATATAAGCATCAGAAAATGATCATCGGCGGCATTCAAAAAAACTCACTTATTGATTTTCCTTCAAAAATAAGCTGCGTAATTTTTACAGCCGGCTGTAATTTCGACTGTCCCTATTGTCATAACCCGGAGTTGGTGAACCCGCCTTTTACGACAATTAATCCAGAAGAGATTTTTGCTTTTCTAAAAAAACGAAAATTTCTTCTGGATGGTGTCGTCATCACTGGCGGAGAACCGACTCTGCAACAAAATCTGCCTGATTTTTGCGACCAAATAAAAACGCTGGGCTTTCCGATAAAAATGGATACAAACGGCAGCCGTCCGGAGGTCATTCACTCTCTGATAAAAAAAAATCTGATTGATTATATTGCGATGGACATCAAAACCCTTCCTGAAAAATATTCTCCGCACATCGCTCAAAATATTCACCCGGACGCGATTTTAGAAAGTATTCACTCTATAAAAAACTCCAAAATCCCTCATGAGTTTCGAACTACCTGCGTAAAGCCATTTGTGGACGCTGACATAATTTTCAAGATTACCCGCATAATTGAAGGGGCGGATCTGTTTGTTCTGCAAAAGGCAAATATTTGTAATTCAATTTTGCACCCGGAATTTTTTCAAAATTATGATTGGAAATTTGTTGTGGAAGATATAACTTCCTTCCAAAAGATTGCTTCTCCGTTTGTCAAAAAGACAATGATTCGATAACCTGTTCCCACAACAAAACGAGCATGTTTGAAAAGTTTAAACATGCTTTCCTATCAAAAAGGGATTTTTAAGCACGGAGGAAATTTTTTTTGGAAAACTTAATCACTCTCATCAAAATTATTGCCGTATTCACGGCAGCCGGCATTCTCGGCAGCTGGTTTTCATCAGAAGTCAAAAAAAGCAAGCACAGGGGAGAACCTGCGTATAAACCATATCTTTCACTCCCGGGGATTATTATTGCAATGATCGTGCTGCTGTTGCCGATAATCACCTGGTTTTTAAAGAATTGATATGAAAAATATTATTCAGGTGGCAAAAACCGGATGATTGGTCCCCTTGAATACCGGCAACGTAAAAATTTTTAATCCGGAATACCCTCCCCAAATCTTTTTTGGAAAAAGATAGGATTAGAAAAACGAAAACTTTTTGACGGTGTTTGTCAAAAAGCTTTTCGTTTTTCTAATTGCCCCGCTTCCTGTCACACCACAACACGCCATCTTAAAATCGGACAAATAATTTTTTTTAGTAAGAACGGCGCCTAAAAAAATAAGTTTTTTTCATTTTTCCTGTAAAAAAACCTAAAAAAGCAGCCAGTGCCTCAAATTTCAACGATTTTACAAAACCTGAACAAAGGGACTTGACAGTGTGCGTTCGTCGCAAACAGGAGTCATCACAGGGTCTTTTTCGGACATCAAATTCAAAATTTTTTATTTATCGACAAAGACCGGACAGGGAATTTACTTAACAAAAAAACCATAAAAAAATTTATTTATTTTTATACCCTTCTTTTATTAATAATTCTCTGTACCAGCATGCAAAGTCAAACATACCCTGATATTTTTCATTCTCATTAATAATCCCAAGACAGATTTCAAAAGCGCCCTTGGCATAATCATTACTGTAATCGATTGAATCCAAACTTTGAAGAAATTCACGTATCAGCGTCTGGGATGTTCTTTTGGTTTTATCCTGGCGAATATCAATGGGGTCCTTGGGTTCCTGAAACGGATCCCATTTGTCAAACCCCCTTTTAAGAATCTGTTTCTGACGCCTTGGGGACATACTGTCAAAAATAACCTGTTTTCGAAAAGCTTCTTCTTTAGAGGAATCAGTCATTATTGCCTCCGTTTTCTTTGTTGCCTTCAGGTTCATTTTCAGTTCTGATCCCCAGATATTCCTCGTTATAATCAGTAATCAGCGCCATGGAAAGGGGGACCAGTACTTCCGCCATCTGAATGTGTTTTGACCGGATCGCCTGTACCAGGTCCGAGGATATAGTCATCAACTGATCATGAATAATATCATGATTCAATGTTGGATAGTTTTCCCCGGCCTTAAATCCTGACAAACCACAAGTACGTCCCTTTCCCCCGATGGCTTGCGGAATACCGTATACTCGGCACGCAATGGGCCGAAACGCATACGTTTCGCATAGATTTTCCTCCCCCAGCAGTGGACAGCGGATTCGCTTCTGACCAATTTCTTCGACAACAGCTTCTTCCTCTTTGCCTCCCTGTGTGGAACGATACGCCTCTTTTTTGATTTTGTATATCTGGCGATCTGCCTTGTTGGCTTTCTCAATCAAATCGATTTTTTCTTTTCCAGAAAACTTTTCATTAAAGCGATAATTAATATACAGTGCTTCAATCAGGGTAAGGTCAAACAGCGCATGACAGCAATCCGCACAGCCTTCTTTGCATTTCACCTCATTCGGATACTTGGTTTTAACCTGTTCAAAGACACTTTCCGCTTTTGAAACCAGTGCTTCATATTTTTTAAATAATGGCATCAAATCAATTTTCATCTGACAAAGATCTCCTCTACATTAAATATCACGGCAACCGGCCATGATAACGCTTCAGTTTTTTATGAGTAAACATGAAAACATTTTCTTCAACTCCAGGCGGGCGGTTAAAATGTTTCACGTGAAACATTTTAACCGCCAAAATTACTTCCCAATACAAAATCTGCTGAAAATATTATCCAGGATATCCGGCCTAACGCCTTCTCCTGTAATTTCAGATAACGCGTCCAACGACACCTTCAAATCAATCGAAATCAGTTCCAGCGGCAGTGATTGACACAGCCCTTCTTTGGCCGTTATCAATGAAAGCAGGGCTTTTTCCAAAGAAAGTTTATGTCTTAAGTTGGGAACAATCCTTTCTTCCAGATTAGGACTGGTGTTACATGCCGTTTCTGCGATCAGACCCTTTAATTCGTCTATACCCTGATTATACAGAGCAGAAATCCGGATGCTATCAATATGTCGCCACTCTGCCGGCAGCTCAAAGCAGATCTGCTCTGCTGGTAAATCAATTTTATTGATCACGATAATTATTTTTTTACTCCGGAGATTCTTGAAAAGATCCAAATCGTTTTTGGAAACGGGATTGCCTGCATCTACCGTGTATAGAATAATGTCAGCTCCGGTTATGTAATCCCACGCTTTCTCGATACCAATCTGCTCGACAGTATCCGGGTTATCATGTATCCCGGCCGTATCCGTTAAAACAATGGGAACTCCGCTGGCAATAAATGAGTCTTCTATAAAATCCCGGGTTGTACCAGGAATATCGGTGACAATTGAGCGCTCTTTGTCAAGCAGGCGATTCATCAGGCTTGACTTGCCCACATTGGGACCACCGACAATCACTATTTTTAAGCCTTCCCTTAAAAAATTCTGATCATCGCAACGGTCAATCAGCTTGACAACCTTTGTAATAATCTCGTCTTCCAAACGTTCGGCCAGCAACTTTATATCAATATCACCGCCGACCTCACCGGGAAAATCAATTGCAGCTTCGACATAAGTCAAAATGTCCAGCAAGGTAGAACGAAGGGATTGAATGACAAGATTTAACTCACCGGAAATTTGAGCCATGGCCATATCAATCGCTTTTTCGGACCGGGCATTAATTATATCGACAACCGCCTCAGCTCGTGTCAGATCAATCCGACCGTTTAAAAATGCGCGCCGCGTGAACTCTCCGGGTTCCGCAAGCTGGACCCCTTTTTTGATCAATGATCTTAGAATTGCTTTCAGAACAACGGGGCCGGCATGGGATTGTATTTCAACGACATCCTCTGCAGTGTAGGAGCCGGGAGCCCGCATAACGACAAATAGGACCTCGTCAAGGACATGTTCCGAGACGCCATCGACAACATTACCGTAATATAGATAACGGGATTGCGGAGAAAAAGAACCGGACCGGTGGTCTGAATGGTGGTTTGGATCATTCAAAGACCCTATTGGTCTGAAAACAGACAAGGCAATATTAATTGATTCCGGGCCTGATATTTTAATAATACCAATTCCGCCGTGTCCGGGTGGCGTTGCAATTGCTGCAATTGTTGAAACTTCCATATCGTGTTAAGCGCTGTTATTGGCATTACAAAGCGCAAAAAATGAATTAAATAAAGCTCATTTCTTTGATTGGGCTTTATCTGTCTTTTTCTGCGAGTTCTTTTTTGGAAAAATAATCAGCTTTCTGTAATAGCCATCCCCCACACTCTGGGTCCGCACCGATCGGTTTCTTTTTAGCGTGACATGAACAATACGGCGATCATGCGCGTTCATCCGTGTCATGGTAGATGGTTTTCCGGTTTTGACAGCCTTACTGGCCAGTCGTGAGGCAAGGTCTTTTAACTCAGATTTACGCGATTCAACATACCCTTCAACATCGAATATTACCCGATTGCCTTTCCCGCATTGTTTATTGACGACCTTGTCCACCAGGTATTGAATGGCCTCGAGCGTCTGACCTCTTTTTCCGATCAGTATGCCCGGTTCCTCCACTTTGACATTGATCCAGCATTGATCCGAGTCGGTGTTTACAGACATCTCTGCATCAATAGACATGGCTTCAAAAACTTCCCGGGCCAGTCCCTGGGCAACGCGAAGGGCAGCCTCACTATTTATAGTTTGGTCTTCTGTTGCGGCAATCGGCGTTTTGCTTATCTCAGATTTTTCCGTTTTCTCTGTTTTTTCTTTTTTCTCTGGTTTTTCAACTTTTCTGGGCTTCTTGATTTTCTTTGGTTTTTCCAGCGCCCTAGCAGCAATTCGGACAGGTTCTTTTACCTCTCCGAAAGCTTCATCAACTAAAGCACTGACGGTATCCTTTTCAGATTGGGTGATATCAGAATTTAAAATTTTGTCCCTATAACCGGCAATGGCAGATGCATCAGAAATTGATTGACCATTTGGTAAATCAGGAACAAATACGCGAATTAAGGCTTTTTTGGCTCCTACCAACCCAAAAATACCACTAGATCCATGAGAAATGATATCATACTTTAATTTTTCATGTGTCACATTGAGATCAGTGCATGCTTTTTGAACAGCTTTCTCAACATTTTTTTCCTCAAAGTCTAAAAAAGACTTCATGTAAATCCTCCGTACTAAACCGTTTTCTTTGTAATATAATACTGTTGTGAAATTGACAGAACGTTATTTACAAGCCAATAAAGAACAAGACCTGCGGGAAAATTAATAAAGATGAAAGTAAAAATCAGCGGCATCATCATCATAAACTTCGCCTGGGTGGGATCTCCCGGGGGCGGGGATAGCTTCTGCTGTAAAAACATTGTCGCCCCCATGATAATCGTTAGAACCGGTATGCCGTAGGGGGGTGCCATCAAAGGAATTGTAAAATTAAATGTAAAAAGACGGTCCGGTGCCGACAGATCATTAATCCACCATAAGAAAGGGGCATGTCTCAGCTCAATCGATCCGTATAACATGCGGTAAAAAGCAAAAAATACAGGTATTTGTACAACCATCGGGAGGCACCCGCTCATGGGGTTGACTTTGTAAGTCTTGTACAGCCCCATGATTTCTTCATTCATTTTCTTTTTATCGTCTTTATGTTTCTGCCTTATTTCCATCATCAAAGGCTGAAGCCGTTTCATTTCCGCCATGGATTTATAACTTTTGGTTCCCAGCGGCCAAAAAATAATTTTGAAAAGAATTGTCAGCAAAATAATAGCAATGCCGTAGTTGGGTATGAAGCGGTCATGGATGGCGTTCATCAGCCACAGGCAGGGCTTTGCAATAATATCAAAAAACCCGAAATTAATCGCTTTGTCCAGATTTGAGCCAATGGCTTTCAAAACAGATATTTGCTTGGGCCCCATATAAAGCGAGTATTCAAACTGCTGCTTTGCGCCCGGCAGAAGCTTTTTTCCCTGCTGAATATACTTAACTTCGACAAGATTCTCTTCCGGATCGTAATCCAGGCGAACGGTGGATGCAGAAGATATTTCCGGAATTATCACGCTCATGAAATACTGCTCACTCAGCCCTGACCAGTCGATATTTCCCGAAATCGTATTTTTTTCATCCAGGTCTTTGACTTTGATTTCGTCCAGTTTATTGTCAACAAAGGCAAAAGGTCCTTCAAAAGAAAACTGTCGTGTGTTTTCAGGACCGGAATTAACCAGCGAAATAGTCAAGTTCTCTTCAAAAGTCCGGGGGGAGGTATTTGTCAGTATAACATCCATTTGAACTTTATAGGTTTCCGGATAAAAAGAAAACCGCTTTTCAATTTGCACGCTGTCTGCCGACTGCCAGAAAAAAGAAATCGATTTAGAAGTGTCCCGCACCTCCAGTGTTTCCCCTGAAAAATCCGTTGTAAAAACAGCGTCAGATATTTTCGGCAAGGCTTTATTTGTAAAGCCTAAAAGGGCAGTTCCCGACTTGTTGCTTGCAGATATCAGCTCTTTATTTGCTGAGCCTTTGTCCACAGCCTCCCTGTAGTCTTTAAGAACAAAACTGACAATCGCAGCCCCTTTTTCTGAAATTTCTGCTGAATACAACGGGGTGTTAATTCTAAGTGAATTGAAAAAATTACCGGGTGTTGCAACCCTTTCCAGACTGTCTTCCGTCGATTTTTCGACCGCTACAATCACGTCTTCTTTCAAATCTTCTGCAACTGTTGATTCGACGACTTTTTCCGGGGGCACAGGCGATTGTACATCCTGTTTTCCAACAAAAAGAAACTCCCAGACGACAAACACCAGAAAAGAAAGCACTATTGCCAAAAACAAACGGCCTTGTTCCATATTCAACTCCTGAATATTATATAATTAATTGAATTAAATTCAATTAGGCCAAGCCTATCAATTACGCTTAATGTCAAACGTTTCATAAAACAAATGAATCACATTGAGTTCAATGAATATTTCAGCAGGACTGGCATAAGGAAGGTGTATGATGTTACGTTGAAAAATTATCAGGGCTTGATTCTTATATTAATCGTATCAAAAAAACCTTCATCGTATCAACAGATCTTACAGCAGAAACACAGCTTCCCAAGGCCGGGTAAATTAAATCAACGCATTTCAGGATCAAAAGAGAAAATGCTGCTCATCATGATACAAAAAACCATTATGGAACCGGATCTATGCCGCCCGGATTAAAGGGGTGACATCTTAATATTCGCTTTGCTGCCAAATAGCCGCCTTTTAATGCGCCATATCTGGAAACCGCTTCAATTGCGTACTCAGAGCATGATGGATAAAAGCGACATGCCGGCCCTATAACAGGGGACAAAACAAGCTGGTAAGTCTTTATTATCAATATTAACAAATGTTTAATCTTGTTGCCCCCCTAATTTACCGAATATTTTCTCCAGCGACATGAAAACCTGGTGTGAAGCCAGTCCAGCTGCAGTTTTTTTTGCGATAATGTTGAATTCCCAACACCCCTGAATGCTTGACTTATTCATACGAAACCACTCGCGAATCAATCGTTTAAGCCTGTTTCGTATAACTGCGTTCCCGACCCGTTTAGATACTGTGATGCCCAAACGCGAACATTCAGACTCACCCGGCATATAAGCAACAATAAAATAGTGATCCTGAAATTTTTTACCACATTTTGAGAGCAAAACATACTCTGATCGATCCAGGATCTTATGCGATTTTTCTAAACCAAATTTTTTCAACACCTATCCATATTATGGATCAGATTTTTTCTCACACAGAGATTTGATATTTTGCCGCTCATGGCTTGATCCGGTAAGTCCAAAGGCACTTTGCACTTGTTCAACCGTCTTCACTGTAATTGAAATTTTGCTGGAGAAATATCGATCAGATCTGCTGATTTTTACCAATTAAATACAATTACTCTTAATCAATAAAATAAACGCACATTAAACAACTAACCGTTTTCTTCCTTTGGCTCTGCGTCTGTTAACAATTCGTCTACCCTGCTTTGTAGACATTCGTTTTAAAAAACCATGTGTTCTTGCCCGTTTCACTCTGCTTGGCTGATATGTTCGTTTCATACCCTTCCGTCCTTATTCTCTTAATTATTAATTCATTGCAATCCGGGCCGAAAGATTGATCAAAAACCCCGATTTTCTCAGACTGCATTGCTTTTAAACACAATATTATAAATAGATAGCATCAACCGCTATGGCTTTTTCAAAAATTTCCGGTGATTTTATTACACCAAAGAATTGACTATAAGCTAACCAAAAAATATAATCATATCATATATGACTTTGTCAACCTCAAAAGTTTGATCCGGAATATTGATAAACTCGTAAAAAGTCAGATTCGGATGACAAAAAAAAGATTCACCATTCTTATAAAAATTGGCAAGACGCGCAAATTCTGATGAAAAATGGGTAGTTATCCCACTACCCAGAGACGAAGAATGCAGTGCACCCCAAAAGCTAAAATAAACATTAGACTTTTTCCAAAGCCATCTATATTATTTCAGATAGACTTCTACAATATTGAACTCCTCAACATGAAATTCGGCAACCGGGTAAATGACAACCTGCCGCTGAAGATGTTTTTCCAAGGATATAATAATATCATTTGCTTCGCCCAGTAAAAGATCGGCGATTTCCGGATGCACCCGAAGACTGATTTTTTCACCCTGTACATCCTGTGAAAGACGCAGTACTTCCCGGTAAATATTGTTGCAGATGGTCTGTTGTGACAGTAGCGTCCCCTCACCGTCACAATAAAAACAGGGCTCGCACAGCATACGATTCAGAGACTTGACCACCCGCTTACGGGTCATTTGAACCAATCCCATGTCCGATATCGGCAGTACATTTGTTTTGGACTTGTCCTTTTTCAACGCCTCGACCAATGAGCTATAAACTTTCTCCTGGTTTGATTTTCTTTCCATATCAATAAAATCGATAATAATAATTCCTCCCAGGTTTCTGAGTCTTACCTGATAGGCAATCTCCTTAACGGCTTCAAGATTTGTTTTTAATACTGTTTCTTCAAAATTATGCTTGCCGACATAGCGACCGGTATTCACATCAATGGCAATCAGCGCTTCGGTTATTTCAATAATAATATAGCCGCCGCATTTCAACCACACCTTCTTTTTCAAGGCTCGGCCAATCTCGCCTTCAAGGTTGTAGGCATCAAAAATGGGCTCCGAGCCTTCATATTGGGACACGGACCCCCTGAGTCTTGGCATGAATTTTTCTATAAATGACAGAACGGATTTATATACCGCCGGAGAATCAATGGTGACTTTATCCGCATCATGGGTCAGCAAATCCCGGACGCTCCGCAAAGTCACCGTTAATTCCTGATGCAATAGCGCCGGCGGGGCAGCGGTACGGAAGATTTCCTGAACATCAGACCACAGGTTGACCAGAAAATCCATTTCCTTGACTATCTTTTCTTCGGTCAGTCCTTCACCGGCCGTGCGAACAATATAACCGAAGTTCTGGGTCCTTCGTGAGAGCACCAGGTCTTTTAACCGCTGTCTTTCTTCTTCATCGTTGATTCTCCTGGAAATCCCGATATGATCAACCGTGGGCATCAACACCAGAAACCTTCCGGGGATTGATATATAGGATGTCAGGCGGGCGCCTTTGCTCCCAATCGGTGACCGGGCAATCTGCACCAGCACATCCTGACCCTCAGCAAGAAGCGTTTCAATGGACGATTTGCTTTTGGGCTCCGAGAAATCTTTTTCACTGACAACTTCTTCCGGCTGCAGACTCGCCTCATCTTCTTCTTCCTTGTTGGATAAATAAACATGCTCCAGATAGCCGTTTGCTCTCCCGTCAATCACGTCATCCACATATATAAACGCCGCCTGGTTCAGCCCGATATTCACAAACGCCGCCTGCATCCCCGGAAGCACCCGCTGAACGCGGCCTTTGTAAATATTACCCGAAATATTTGATTCATCACTGCGCTCCACATACAACTCGACAATGGTGCCGTCTTCTAACAGCGCCACCCGAATTTCCGGGCCAATCGCATTGATGACAAGTTCTTTATACATAAAACAAATAACCTTTTTTTGTTTGTTTTTAAATTTATGTTAATCACCGGAACCAATTTCTGTCAACATACCAGTGTATCTTTTTGTTTTTCTTTTATAATTTCAGCCCGCAAAATCACCTCGTCTGAAAGCTGAAAAACCGATCGAATCACATCCGCAGGCCTGACCGACAAGCCCTCCATCATCTTTAACTGTATCCTCAGCTTTGTCGGCCCAAGCAGCTGAATGCTTAAAATGATATCTTTTAAGTTAATCTGCTTTTTTCGGCCCTTTTTTGTCGTCCGAATCACTATCCATTCAGAAGCATCATTAAATGCCGTTATTTTTTGATCCTCAAATTCTTCTTCTATGACAGTCACCCTGTAAACAGCCCTTTCCGACAATTTCGGACGTTTATTGGCAGGGATATTTCGGCAGCCGGTCACTAAAAGACCTTCCGGCAACTGGTTGTTCACGGATAAAACAATTTCTTCGCAGTCCGCAGATTCCCTGAGAGTAATATAAAATGATTCTTCTTCACTTTCCATTCCCACCGGCAGGGGGTTGTGAAATGATATTTTCGGTTTGGGATGAAACCCCTGGGTAAACTTGATTTTCATGCCGGCACGCCGGATGGCCCGGGTAAAAATATTGACCATTTCCAGGTGACCGAAAAACTTTGCAGGGCCGGTTTTGGAATAAAAAATTTCAATCCGCATCTCCTGACTTGGTAAAGGGTGCCGAACACCGCTGCCGGCACCTCCGCCTGAAAAAGAAGCGAATGTTTTATCCAGTGTAAAATCCGGGGTAAAATTCGGGGCGACGTAAACCGGCTTTATCTTGTCAAAATCACAGACTCCACAGCCCTGACAATCACCGAAACGGCAGTCTGACAAGGGGGTGCCCGTCAATGCATTTTCATATTCGGAAATTAAAAATTCTTTGGATATACCCGTGTCAATATGATCCCATGGCAGCGGTTCATCGGCTGACCGGAGTCGGGTCGTATAATAATTAATATCAATCCCGGCCTCATGGATCGCTGCTTCCCACAACGGATAATCAAACCGGTCCGACCAGCCGTCAAAGCAGCACCCTTTGCAGTAAGCAATTTCCAGCAACCGGCTTAAACGCCTGTCGCCTCGCGCCCAGAGGCCTTCCAGGAGGCTCAGCTCCGGCTTCTGCCATTTAAATTCAACTCCCGGCATCTTCAATTGCCGTTTCAAATCAAAAATAATTTCTTTGGATTCGGCAAGGGAAATCTGAAGCGACCATTGAAAAGGAACGTGCGGTTTGGGAATAAACGTGCCGATGCTGACATTGATATTCGGCCGGTGGCCCTCGGATTTTAATTTTTGGCGGATTCGCTTGACCAGATCGACGATTGCATACCGGTCTTCTTCGGTTTCCGTGGGTAGACCAATCATAAAATAAAACTTGATCAGCTTCCACCCCAGTTCAAACGCACTGGATACAGTATCGAAAACTTCCTGTTCAGAGATATTTTTATTTATCACCGCCCGGAGGTGCTCGCTCCCGGCTTCCGGTGCGATGGTAAATCCGGTTTTGCGAACCTGCTTCACCAGGCTCATGATTTCCGGAGAAAGGGTGCCCGCGCGAAATGAAGGAAAAGAAAGTGCGATGTTTTCAGATGAATAACAATGAAACAACCCCTGCATCAGCGTGGACAGACAGCCATAATCGCCGGTACTGAGGGAAAGCAGGGAAATATCGTCATACCCGGTGGCGGCAATCGATTTTACCGTCAGGTCCATCAGGTTTTCCACGGACCGCTCCCGCACCGGCCGGTAAATCATACCGGCCTGACAGAACCGGCATCCCCGGGTACATCCGCGGGCAACCTCAAGGCGAAGTCGGTCATGAATGGGACGGCCGTAGGCCACCACCGGAGAGTCCGGGAATTTTGCCTGATTCAGATCTGCCACAATTGCCCGGCGAACGCGCTGGTAATCGTTGAACTTTGGCTGGATTTCTTTAAAATCAGGCCCGTCATAGACCGGCTGAAAAAAAGACGGGATATACACACCCTCGATTTTCGCCCAGTCTTTTAAAAGGCTGATTTTATCACGCCCACCACTGTTTTTCCATGCCATCCAGGTCCGGGCCATTTCCACAACCACCGATTCCCCGTCACCGATTACCATGGCATCAAAAAAATCCGCCACTGGTTCCGGATTTACCGTACACGGACCGCCGGCAATAATAATCGGATGGGAAACATCCCGGTCGGATGCATAAAACGGAATGCCGGCAAGATCGAGCATCATCAACACATTGGTATAGTTCATCTCATACAGAAGACTAAACCCGATGATGTCAAACCCGGATAAAGGCGTACCGGTTTCCAGAGAACTTAACGAAATCCCCGCGGATTTAATATATGCCGCCAAATCCGAACCGGGCGCATAAACACGCTCTGCAGCAACATGAACCTGTTCATTCAAAATATGATACAGAATTTGCAGCCCAAAATGCGACATCCCGATCTCGTACAAATCGGGAAACGCAAGCGCTATGTGAAGACTGATACTTTCTATATCTTTTTTGACTGAATTTTTCTCATTGCCCAGATACCGGCTCGGTTTTTCAATCAGCGGCAGTATATCCTTTATGCTTTGGTTTTTCATAATTAGATACCGCCCGGCCGGTTTTATGCCATACTGGCCTGGACAAACTCAAGGGTCTGGCGAACATCCTCCCTGAAAAAACAGTTCAGCCCTTCATGCCAGTTTTCCTCTTTGAGTTTCTTTTGAATGCGTCTTGCCGTATCCATTCTTAACAGCTGCTTCATGCGAATAAACGGACGGTTGGGCGTATCAATCCACTGTGTGATCACCTGTTTGGCCCGATCGATCAGCTGATCTTCTGCAACCACTTCGTCAACGAGTTTCAATTCCTTTGCCTTGTAGACGTCCATCATTTCACCAAAGAACATGACATCTCTGAATTTTCGGTTGCTGTCAAACCCGAAACGCATGACTTCATCCTGTGCGATCGTCAGGGGCAGGCCGATTTTAATTTCCGACATACCGATTTTAATTTTCGGATGGTCTTTGACAATCCGATAATCCGCGGCCATGGAATAAATCAGGCCGGCGGCGGCACAATGGCCGTTCATGGCGGATACGACCGGTTTTTCGCAGGTAAAAAGCGCAAGCAGCACCTCTTCTTCCATATCAAAAAAATCGGTGGCTTCTTTCAGTTCTTTAAAGTTGATAAAAATAGGGAGATCAAAACCGCTGGAAAAAAACCGGCCGTCACCGGTTAAAATAAGGCCCTTGGGTATCGGGTGAGCGTTTACTTCATCAATGATCTCCTTGAGCTGCAAAAGCATTTCCTTGTTGATCGGGTTTGTTTTTCCATTTTTAAACATCACGATTTTAATGTCGTCCTGGATGGTTTCTTCAAACATTTGTTTCTCCTCAATATTTAAATAATTTAAAAATTAATTAATTTTAATAGAATTTCATTAGTTTATGTAATATTTGAGTAATGTGTCAAGAGATGAATGATGGTAATGAAAAAAGCCCGGTCCTGCCGGTTCGAATCAGCGGATTATTTAGATCTTCCGGCCATAAATATCCACATGGATTGACACGCGCTGATCTTTTTATTATAAACCCGGTTATTATAAACCCGGCTAACCCTTTAATCCCTATGCAGACTTTTTTTATAAATTACATATATAATTAATGAGGCAGGTTATGATCAGGATCAATGAAAATTATCTAAAACTTCAGGCATCGTATCTTTTTTCCACCATTGCAAAACGTGTCAACGAATTTCAAAACCAAAACCCGAATACTGAAATCATCAAACTCGGCATTGGCGACGCCACCCGGGCGCTCCCTGCCGCATGTGTTGAGGCATTTCACACATCTGTAGATGAAATGGCGGCCGACGCCACCTTCCGGGGATATGGACCGGAACAGGGCTACCCGTTTTTAAGGGAAAAAATCGCAGAAAATGATTTTCAGGCCCGGGGTGTGGACATAGCCGCGGATGAAATTTTCATCAGCGACGGCGCCAAATGCGATACCGGTAATTTTCAGGAAATTCTGTCAACCGATATCTCCTTTGCCATTCCGGATCCGGTATATCCGGTATACGTGGACACCAATGTCATGGCTGGACGTACCGGCGATTTTGAAAACGGGCGATATCGGAATATCGTGTACCTGGAATGCACGAAAGAAAACGATTTTATTCCGGATCTTCCGGCAAAACCGGTGGACCTGATTTACCTGTGTTTTCCCAACAACCCGACCGGGGCCACCATTTCAAAGGACGGACTGACAAAATGGGTCAATTATGCGGCATCAAACAAATCATTGATTTTGTTTGACGCGGCTTACGAAGCATTTATCAGGGATGAGGCATTGCCGCATTCTATTTATGAAGTGGACGGCGCAAAAGAGGTGGCAATTGAATTCCGAAGCTTTTCTAAAACCGCCGGATTTACCGGCACCCGATGCGCGTTTACGGTGATCCCCAAAGAATGCATGGCTTATGACAGCCAGGGCAGCCAACAAAGCCTTCACGCGCTCTGGAACCGAAGGCATTCGACAAAATTCAACGGGGTGTCCTATCCGGTCCAGCGGGCAGCCGAAGCGGTTTACAGTGATGCCGGCAAGCAGCAAATCAATGAAATTATTGCAGATTACATGAAAAACGCCGACTTGATCCGACAGGAAATGGATGCGCTGGGGCTTTCCTATGTTGGGGGGGAGAATTCCCCGTATATCTGGATTGACGCCAAAGGAGACTCCTGGGATTTCTTTGATAATCTGCTAAACAACGCCGGTCTGGTCTGTACCCCGGGGGCGGGTTTCGGCACCTGCGGAAACCAATATATCCGGCTTTCCGCGTTTAACAGTTATGAAAATGTGGAAAAGGCCATGAAACGTATTCGGGAAGCGTTGGAAAAATAATTTCATTGATTGTCGGTCAAACAAATCGTAGGTCGGGATTCTTTCCCGACAAATGAAATTTGATCATTGCCGGGTAAAAAAACCCGGCCTACGCGGCAGAAGTTATTTATTGATACAGCGGCGCGCAGCGACGTCCCATAGCTTTTTACGACGCCATTGTATTTGCCTTATAACAAATCCAGAGGACTTTTAACGGAATCGATATCCTTTTTCATGACATGGGTATAAATTTCCGTGGTTTTTACATCGGCATGGCCCATCAGTTTTTGAACTACCCGGATATTCGTGCCGGTTTCAAGTAAATGAGTCGCAAAGCTGTGACGAAACGTATGGCAACCGGCTTTTTTGTAAATTTTGGTTTTGTTTAAGGCTTGCTTGACCGCTTTTTGAAGTCCCGATTCCATAACATGATGCCGCATGGTTTTGCCGGATCTGGGATCTTTTGACATCTTTTTTGAAGGGAAAACATACTGCCATCCGGTCTCTTTGGAAGCATTAGGGTATTTGCGAGAAAGCGCATCAGGGATATATACCTCCCCGAATCCTTCCCGAAGATCCTCATGATGCAATGCAATAACATTATCAATTTGCTCTTGCAGTTCCTGGTGTATGGAATCAGGCAGAATTACGGTGCGGTCTTTACCGCCTTTTGAGTTACGTATAAAAATTCTGCCCTGGCCAAAGTCCACATCCTTGACCCGCAACCGGACACACTCCATAAGCCGAAGACCGCAACCATATAACAATTTCGCCATCAGGGCATGCTTTCTCTTCATATTGCCAAGTAGCTTAGAAACTTCTTCCTGCGTCAATACGGTTGGCAGATTCTTCCTGCGTTTTGACCGTGTCGGGGCGATACCTTCTCCTAAATCAACATCCAGAACTTTTTTGTATAAAAAGATCAATGCGTTCAATGCCTGATTTTGAGTTGCTGCAGAAACATTTCGCTTTTCTGTGAGAAAACTTAAAAACCGCTCAACCTCATTTTTCCCCATATCTTTGGGATGTTTGTCATTGCCATAAAATCTT
>JABZFM010000026.1 GCA_014237465.1 Desulfobacteraceae bacterium
TTCGTCGCGTCCGGGTTTTGCCTAAGGCTTCCTCCAGACCTTGCCTCGCGACAACGCCCTTGCCATCGGCTAACGGTTCCGACCACTTCGGCCCGTAGAGGACTTCCACCTCCAAGATTCACGCCATGCCTGGCGCACTAAAAATGCCGGGGAAACAAATATATATCCCCGGCATCAAAGGTAAAAAAATATATGAACTATTTTTTAATAAATATTCCACCGATAATAAGTAAAAAAGATCCGACGATAACCATCAACAGCCACAACGGCATGTTCACCACATAATTCGCGCCATCCTGAATCGGTTCCCACGGGATACTGTCAATCCAGTCAAAATTCTCTTCATGCAGCATATCAAACAGCGTCGTATGATCATTACCACTTTTTTGGATGTTGTAAGTGTTTAAGTTACCGGATTTACCCATAAAATTTCCAAGTTCACGATATGCGTAAAGACAAACACCACCGATCAGAGATGTCATTCCCGCAACATTAATTTTTTTCATGCAATTCTCCCCGTTTATCGACAATTAGAAGAATAGTCTCTATTAAAACTGTTGTATACCACAAATTATATAACAACTTTATTAAAAATTTATCAAGAAAATTCTGCTTTTAAGAATTCACGATTCAGCCGGGCTATTTCAACAATGGATATGCCTTTGGGACATTCAACTTCACACTCGGTTTCATTGGAACAGTTTCCAAATCCGCATTCATCCATCTGTCTCACCATTGCCTGGACTCGTTTGGCCGCTTCCGGTCTTCCCTGAGGAAGCAATGCAAGGTGGGACACCTTGGCGCTGACAAACAACATGGCAGAGGCATTGGGGCAGGCTGCCACGCAGGCTCCGCATCCGATGCATGCAGCTGCAATGAATGCGGTTTCAGCAACTTCCCCGGCAATGGGCAATGCATTGGCATCCGGTGCACCTCCGGCATTAACGGAAATATACCCGCCGGCCTGGATTATCTTATCCAAAGCGCTTCTGTCGACAATTAGATCTTTAATGAGCGGAAATGCTCGTGAACGCCAGGGTTCGATCACAATGGTATCACCATCTGAAAAATGCCGCATATGCAGCTGGCATAAGGTGGTTTCTTTTTCATGCCCATGGGTCCGGCCATTGACGACAGCCCCGCACATGCCGCAGATGCCTTCCCTGCAGTCATGATCAAATGCGATGGGTTCCTTCCGATTTTTAGTCAAATCTTCATTAACCACATCAATCATTTCAAGAAAAGACATATCAACGGAAATATCTTTTGCATGATAAGTTTCTAAACGCCCTTTTTTTTCACCGCGGTTCTGGCGCCATACCTTTAATGTTAAATTAATCGTCTTGGATATCATTTGTAGCTCCTCTGGGTTAATTCAACATTTTCAAAAGACAGTGACTCTTTATGAAAATCAGGCTTCTGATCATCACCAGTATATTCCCAGGCAGCGACATGACAAAAATTTTCATCATCTCTTTTGGCTTCATTCTCTTCGGTTTGAAAAGCGGTATTAAAGTGGCCACCGCATGACTCTTTTCGAGCCAGGGCATCATTAATCATCAGTTCACCAAACTCCAGAAAATCCGCAACACGTCCGGCATTTTCAAGGCTTTGATTTAAATCATTACCGGTCCCGGGCACATAGACATTTTCCCAGAATTCATGTCTCAAATCCCTGATCATGGATAAGGCCTTTGATAAACCTTCTTCGTTTCTTGACATACCGCAATGATCCCAGAGAATCAATCCAAGTTCACGATGAAATTCCGAAACCGTCCGATTACCATTGACTGAGAGCAGTTTGTTGATTCTCTTTTGAACATCATCAATCCCCTGTTTAAATTCTTTACTGTCTGATACATTGACTTTTGAAAAGGAAGTCTGGGCCAGATACCCGCCGATTGTATAGGGAATCACAAAATAACCATCCGCAAGCCCCTGCATAAGCGCACTGGCACCCAGTCGATTGGCGCCATGATCGGAAAAATTGGCTTCTCCAAGAACAAACAGGCCCGGAATGGTGCTCATCAGGTTATAATCCACCCAAAGCCCGCCCATGGTATAATGGACGGCCGGAAAAATCATCATAGGATTTTTATAAGGATTATCACCGGTTATTTTTTCATACATTTCAAAAAGATTTCCGTATTTACCGGCAATCACGTTTTCTCCGTCTCGTTTGATGGCATCCGAAAAATCAAGATACACGGCAAGGCCGGTTTCACCGACCCCTTTTCCCTTGTCGCACTGTTCTTTTGCATTTCGGGACGCTACATCACGCGGTACAAGGTTTCCGAAACTGGGATATTTATTTTCCAGAAAATAATCTCTTTCCGATTCCGGAATATCCCTGGGCAGGCGTTTATCCCCTGGTTTTTTGGGTACCCATACCCGGCCGTCGTTTCGAAGACTTTCACTCATTAAAGTCAGTTTTGACTGAAACGTTCCATGAACCGGAATACATGTGGGATGAATTTGAGTAAAACAGGGATTGGCAAAATAAGCGCCTTTTTTATAGGCCCTGAAAGCCGCGGTTACGTTTGACGACATTGCATTGGTGGAAAGATTAAACACATTCCCGTAACCACCAGTTGCAAGAACAACGGCATGGGCATCATAGGTTTCAATCTCACCGGTGATCAGATTTCTTACCACGAGTCCCCTGGCCTTTCCGTCTACAAGCACCAGGTCCATCATTTCCCTGCGGGGAAAGAGTTTAACCATTCCGATTGAGACCTGACGCATGAGTGCACTGTAGGCACCCAGCAATAACTGCTGGCCGGTCTGTCCTTTGGCGTAAAAAGTTCGGGAAACCTGGGCGCCGCCAAACGACCGATTATCCAGAAATCCACCGTAATCCCGGGCAAAAGGAATCCCTTGTGCAACACAATGGTCAATAATATTACAGCTCAGCTGGGCCAGTCGATAGACATTGGCTTCCCTTGCCCTGAAATCACCACCCTTTACCGTATCATAAAACAACCGCCAGACACTGTCTCCATCATTGGCGTAATTCTTGGCTGCATTGATGCCACCCTGTGCGGCAATGCTGTGAGCCCTTCGCGGACTATCCTGAATACAGAAATTTTTAACATGGTACCCCAGTTCAGCAAGGGTTGCGGCTGCTGAAGCACCTGCCAGTCCGGTACCCACAACAATAATTTCAAATTTTTTTTTATTTGCAGGATTCACCAGTTTTAAATTAAATCGGTGCTGATCCCATTTTTCAGCCAAAGGCCCTGCTGGAATTTTAGCATCTAATTTCATAAGCATTCCTTGACAAACTCGTAAAAAGTCAGACTCCGATGGCAAAGTATAAAAGTTCAAATTTAAGGCGCGCAAATTCTGAGTAATGATTCGTACTTAACGTACTTTGAAGAAACGAAGAATGCAGCGCAACGCAAAAGTTGGACTTTTTACAAAGCCATCATTCCTTAATTACATGATAAAACTTACATACACAGGGATAAAACCGAATCCGGCGGCGGCAAGCAGGCTGAATATAACTCCCATCCCTTTAATTGCCGGCATATACTTGGGATGATTGGCCCCAAAAGTCTGGAAAAGACTCCAGAAACCATGACTGATGTGAATTGCGACAATAATTACAGCGAAAGTATAAAAGATCACGTAAGGTAGCATGGAAAATGTCGCGTCAATCGCCTGGAATACCGTTTGCCGGGAATGATCGATAAAATGGAAATTTAATAAATGTATCACCACAAAGATTAAGATTAATACACCCGTATACGGCATGGTTGCGGATCCGATGGTGCGCCCGCCGGCATTCTTACTAACCTGATATCGTACCGGCCGGGCCTGCAGATTCTGCCAGAACAGGATTAAACCGGAGGAGACATGAATGGCAGCAAATGCCAGCAAACCGAGCTCAGCGATGCGAATCAACGGACCTAAAGCATGAAGGTGTTCAACATATGACAGGAACAGACCTTTCCCGCCATAAAGTGTTAAATTGCCGATTAAATGAATTAACAAAAACAGACAAAACCCAAGGCCGGTAAGCGCCATCAGCAACTTCTTACCGATTGAGGACCGAAGCATGTTAAAAAACCAATTCATCACAAATTCTCCAGATGGCATAAAAAAATAACTTGTTTGCCATCAGTACAAGCGCAGATTATTTTATTTAAACGAATGCTCTTCATGCAACTATTACGTTGGAAAAATCTCAGCACACATTTCACCAATATAGCCCAGATTTTCACAGACATGCACACCGGCATTCTTCAACGCTTCAATTTTAGCCGTCGCAGTTCCGCTGCTGCCGCTGATAATGGCGCCGGCATGCCCCATACGTCTGCCCGGAGGGGCTGTTATTCCGGCAATAAACCCGATAACCGGTTTGGTTAGATTGGTTTTGATAAATTCCGCAGCATCTTCTTCTGCATTTCCACCGATTTCGCCGACCATGACAATGCCCTTTGTTTCAGGATCATTTTCAAAAGCCTCCAGGCAGTCAATAAAATTGGTGCCGTTAATCGGATCACCGCCGATACCGATGCACGTCGTTTGACCGATCCCCTGGCCGGTAAGTTGAAATACCACTTCATAGGTCAATGTTCCGGACCTGGATACCACACCGATGGGGCCTCCTGGTTTGTGTATCTGGGCCGGCATAATACCGATTTTTGCCTGTCCGGGCGTGATAATCCCGGGGCAGTTCGGCCCGATCAGACGTGAGCCGGAGCCGTTGATCATCTGTTTAACCTTCATCATGTCCAGCACCGGAATCCCTTCGGTAATGGCAATAATTAACTCAATGCCGGCATCTATTGATTCCATAATCGCATCAGCGGCAAACGGCGGCGGCACAAAAATCATACTGCAGTTGGCTCGGGTTTGGTTCACAGCATCCCGGACACCGTTGAATACCGGGATACCGTCCATGTCACTGCCGCCCTTTCCGGGTGTCACACCGGCAACCACATGGGTGCCATAGGATACACATTGACGGGTATGAAACTGACCTTCCTTACCGGTTATTCCCTGAACAAGCAGTCGGGTATCGGAATTAACGAAAACACTCATGAGAATAAAACTTCCTTATAGTCAAAAATCTTAGATTAGTGTTAAGAAGCCACAATTTTGGCCACAATCTCACCGGCGGATTTCATGTCGTTGGCTGTGAAAAGATCCAGGCCGGAATCCGCAAGTATACGTCTTCCCTCTTTGACATTCGTTCCTTCCATTCTTACAACCAGCGGCACATTGATTTCCGTATTTCTGGCAGCCTCAACAACACCTTTTGCAAGGACATCACAACGAAGAATGCCACCGAAAATATTGATTAATATGGCTTTTACCTTGTCATCGCTTAAAATGATCTTAAATCCGTTTTCAACCATTTCAGCGGTGGCTCCGCCGCCTACATCCAAAAAATTAGCCGGTTCAGCGCCAGCCAGTTTGATAGTATCCATCACTGCCATGGCCAAACCTGCGCCATTAACCATATTTCCGACCGTCCCATCGAGATTTATGTAATTAAGATTAAATTTTGAGGCCTCTACATCCAAAGGATCTTCTTCTTCAAGATCTCTGAATTCCAGAAGATCTTTATGCCGGAATAAGGCATTGTCATCAAAATCCATTTTGGCATCTAATGCCAGTACCTTGTTTTCTTTGGTAATGACCAGCGGATTAATCTCAACCAGCGAACAGTCTGTTTCAATAAATAATTGATACAGCCGGGTGAGCATTTGTGTAAATTCCTTATTTATCGGAGTTGGAAGGTTTAAACCAAAAGAGACTTTCCGACAGTGAAACGGCTGGATACCGCTTAAAGGATTGATATGCACTTTTATGATCTTTTCAGGAGATGTCTCAGCGACCTCTTCGATATCCATTCCCCCGGCCTCACTGGCAATCACAAGAATACAGGCGGTTTCCCTGTCCGGAATAAGGCTCAAATATAATTCTTTATCTATGTTTACACCTTCTTCCACAAGTACCTGTTTAACGACTTTGCCTTCCGGGCCCGTCTGATGCGTCACCAGGTTCATTCCGATAATAGCTTCCGCATGTTGAGAAACTTCATCAAGAGAATGCGCAAGCTGAACACCGCCGCCCTTCCCGCGTCCGCCGGCATGAATCTGGGCCTTCACAACTACCGGGAAATGGCCGATTTCTGATGCTATTTGTTTGGCTTTTTCAGAATCAAGCGCCAGCCCCCCACTGGGGGTCGGCACCTGATATTTTCTGAAAAGTTGTTTTGCCTGGAATTCATGAATTTTCATACGTTTTTCTCCAGCCTGAAATTAACTTAACTATCCGATAACACAGAGCACGTCATTTTTTGAAACTGAATCACCGCTCTTAAAATTAATTGATTTAATCGTACCGCTGACCGGCGCCGGGAGTGAATTTTCCATTTTCATGGCTTCAAGAACAACGACAGGATCGCCTTTTTCAACCGAATCCCCAACTTCTTTAGCGTAGCTGACAATCATTCCGGGCATAGGCGCTGTAAGTGGCGTCCCATCCGCATCTGAAACTGCTGGTTTGGGTGCCGGAGCCGGAGTCGAAGGTTTCGGCGCTGGTGCAGACGGCGTCGGAGCAGCAGGAGCAGGCTGTGGTGCCGGAACTGTTGCAGCTCTCGGCGCTGCAAATGCTTGCGCTTGAGGCGGCATTGCAGGTGCTGCCGGGGCGACCGGCGGCTGTGCATAAGTAATAACCGGCTGGCCGCCAGGCTCATCAACACTTACTTCAAAATATTCATCTTCGATAAATACGTTAAAGGTTCTGGTATGCTCACCTTTTGCCGGTGCTTGCCCAGAAGATTTTTCCACAAGTTTGCCGGCCTTGGCCTTGGCCATGATCTCATCAGCTTTTTTGACATCTTCAAGTGTTCTGGCTTTAAGTGAATCCGGCGGTGTTTCTTTTCCGTATTTGTACATCAGGAATTTTTTACCGGTCACGGGGTACAGTGTATATAAAACAATATCTTCAAGATCAGTAGTCAGGCCTTTGAGTT
This sequence comes from Desulfobacteraceae bacterium, assembly GCA_014237465.1. Classification (GTDB taxonomy): domain Bacteria; phylum Desulfobacterota; class Desulfobacteria; order Desulfobacterales; family Desulfosalsimonadaceae; genus SURF-3. The sequence goes on from JABZFM010000026.1 coordinate 6,992, forward strand.
CATTTTTGGATTTTTCCAGTTCAGGTTCAAGAACTTCTCCAGGCCTGCAGGTGATTGGTTTTGTGCCTCTTTCATACCCTTTCAACGCTTTTTTCTGAAGTTTTGAACTGATGGGAACCGCTGTTTTTCCGTATAACCCGTAGCACAAATCTTTTACCTGGGCCGTAATCATCTTATAATCTTCATCTTCATCATCAAACAAAACGTTATTGACCGTCTGGGTTCCGACGATCTGACTGGTCGGTGTGACCAGCGGAATCTGTCCGAGATCTCTTCTCACCCGGGGCAGCTCGGCAAATACTTCATCGATTCGATCCAGGGCATCCATTTCACGCAGTTGATTAACCAGGTTGGAAAGCATTCCGCCCGGAGTTTGATGAAGCAGAACATTAATATCAATAATCGAAACCTTTGAGTCATCCAGAAGATGCTTGTATTTGGGAAGGACGTCTTTTTCCAGAACAACATTAATTTCGGCAAGTTTCTTAATATCAAAACCGGTATCCCGGTTGGTGCCGATTAAAGACATCACCAGCGGTTCAACCGCAGGATGAGATGTCCTATATGCATAACTGGACATACAGGTATCAATGATATCCACACCGGCCTCAACGGCTTTTAAATGCGTCATGGACGCCATGCCGGAAGTGAAATGACTGTGCAGATGAATAGGGATATCCGTGGTTTCCTTCAAGGCTTTAATCAGCTCGAATGCGTCATAGGGAGCCATTAACCCGGCCATGTCTTTGATGCAGATACTGTCAGCCTGCATTTTTTCAAGGTCTTTGGCTTTATTAAGATAGTAATCCAGGTTGTAGACTTCTCCGCCCATGCGGGGCTCGGTCAATGAATAACAGATACACCCCTGAAAATGCTTACCACAGTCTTTTATCGCGGCGACCACTGTTTCAAAATTCCGGAAGTCGTTCAATGCGTCAAAGGTTCTGAATATATCCATTCCGTTCTCTGCTGCTTTTTCAACAAATGCACGGGCGACATCATCCGCATAGTTACGGTATCCGACAACATTTTGCCCTCTAAGCAACATGGAAAAAGGTGTTTTCTTAATATAGCGCTTTAAGGTGCGAAGTCTCTGCCATGGATCTTCATTTAAAAATCGATGCATCGTATCAAAGGTTGCGCCGCCCCAGACTTCCATACCCCAGAAACCGATTTCATCCATCATTTCGGCAACCGGTATCATGTCTTCGGTTCGTCCCCGGGTGGCAAAAAGGGACTGGTGCCCGTCGCGAAGTGTCAGATCCTGAATTTTTACCGGATTTTCTGCCTTTGGACGGTTATCATAATCATCAATTGACTGCATCTTCACTTTAAAATGATCACTCATTGGAATCTCCTCATTAATATCGTGTGACATATAAATAAATTTTGAACGTCTGAAACGTTACAAATTTTTGATTAAATATTGATGGCTTCGTAAAAAGTCCAACTTCTGCGTTGCGCTGCATCTTTCGTTTCTTCAAAGTACGAAAAGTACGAATCATCACTGACGGATTTGCGCGCCTTGAATTTAAACTTTTATACTTTGCCATCGAAATCTTACTTTTTACGAGTTTATCAATATTGTTTTGTAATAAAAAAATACTTAAAAGCACTGATGATCAGAATTTTTGTTTTGATCCGTGAAATGCTTTCATTTGCATCATCGACCGCATCTGCATCTGCTGCTGCCGGCCGCTGATGCCCCATAAATTCATAACCAGCGGCGCTGGTTCTTTTGTTTCTGCAATTGCAGGCGCCAAACCAGCAACCTGAGACATGGAGAATGCAACCGCCTCCTGCTCTGATTTTATATAATTTGCAACTGCTGCTATTACGGCAATTTTCTTTTTTCTATCTGACATACTATCCTCAATTTATCTTTTGATTAAATAAGATGGCTTTGTAAAAAATCCAACTTCTGCGTTGCGCTGCATCCTTCGTTTCTTCAAAGTACGAAAAGTACGTATCATCACTGACGGATTTGCGCGCCTTGCCAATTTTATAAGATTGGTGAACTTTTATACTTTGCCATCGAAATCTTACCTTTTCAAGGCCCATTCCTAAGCAGGAATATTGCCATGTTTTTTCGGCGGAAGGGTCTGCCGTTTATTGTACATGATCTCCAGTGCTTCAATTAAGCGCATCCGCGTTTCGCTTGGGACAATAATATCATCTATGTACCCACGGCTTGCGGCACAATATGGATTAGAAAAAAGTTCTCGGTATTCATCAATTTTTTCCTGGCGTTTGGCCTTTGGATCATCCGCATTGTTGATCTCTTTGCGATGAATAATGTTTGCCGCACCGTCTGCACCCATTACTGCAATTTCTGCATTCGGCCAGGCAAAAGCGAAATCCGCGCCCAGATGTTTCGAGGACATGGCAATATATGCCCCGCCATAGTCTTTACGGACAATGACAAGCAGCTTTGGAACGGTTGCTTCAGAATAACACCATAAAAGTTTTGCACCGTGGCGAATAATCCCTCCCCATTCCTGGTCACTGCCCGGCATATATCCGGGAACATCGGACAGGGTCAATATAGGGATATTAAAGGCGTCACAGAATCTGATAAATCGTGTGGCCTTATCAGATGCATCAATATCAAGGCACCCGGCCATTACTTTGGGCTGGTTTGCGATAATGCCAACGGTTTTGCCGTTAAGTCGGGCAAAGCAGACAATAATGTTTTGCGCAAAAAAGGCATGGGGTTCAAAAAATTCACCCTTATCAACAATATTGCGGATTACATCTTTCATGTCATAGGACTGGCTCGGATCATCCGGTATAATCGAGTCAAGTTCCGTCGCAATCCGTTTGGGGTCATCACCGGCAGGCTGAATTGGCGGATCTTCCATATTATTTGACGGCAGAAAAGAAAGCAGGCGCTTAATATTATTGATCGCATCTTCATCTGATTCGCAGGCAAAATGCGCCACCCCGCTTTTTTCATTGTGGGTCATCGCGCCACCGAGATCTTCAAAAGTAATGACCTCACCGGTAACCGATTTAATAACTTCCGGGCCGGTAATGAACATATGGCTGGTATTTTTAACCATAAAAATCCAGTCGGTCATTGCCGGAGAATAAACAGCCCCTCCGGCAGTCGGACCCATTATCGCGGATATTTGGGGTATCACACCCGAGCAAAGAGAATTCCGATAAAAAATTTCTCCGTAACCGAACAGGGCATCAACGCCTTCCTGGATCCGGGCCCCGCCGGAATCATTCATGCCGACTACCGGTGCACCGGCCTTATGCGCCATATCCATGATTTTACATATTTTTTTGGCATGCATTTCACCGAGAGAACCGGCCCTTGATGTAAAATCCTGAGCATATGCGAACACCGGACGGCCGTCAACATCTCCATAACCGGTGACCACACCGTCGGATGGGATTTCGATATTTTCCATTCCGAAATTGACGCATCGATGCTTGACAAACATATCCACTTCACGAAACGTTCCGGAATCAAAAAGCACATCCAGCCTTTCTCGTGCCGTCAGCTTGCCTTTTTCCTTGTGTTTGGCTACATTTTTTTCACCACCATGCAGCAGTGCCTTGCTCTTGAGAGCCTGCAATTCGTTAATTTTATCTGTAACACTACCCATATTCCTATCCTTTCATCTCAACATAAACCCAACCATTTCAAGATCGTAAAATTTAAAATAATGTAACAAAAAAAATAATTAATCAAGTATATCTGCAATGGGTCTGATTTTAATTTTTTAAAGAATTTAACAATTTTTTCACTGCAGCCGTTGGCGTCGATGTCCCTCTTTCGACCGCCCAGGTTAATTCGGGCAATAATTTTTTAACCTCAGATATTTGATAAAACCAGTCTTTTAAACCTTCTTCCAGTAACGTCAACATCCAGGCAAGGGCCTGCTTTTTTCTTTTTTGTTCCAGGGCACCGGAGGCAGACAGTTTTTTATGATAATCTAAAACCGTTTTCCATAATTCTTCGATACCGGTCATGTACAGCGCACTGCAGGTCAATACCGTCGGTGACCAGTCAGTAGTGGCAGGTGAAAACAGATGCATGGCATCCGCGTAAATTTTTTTTGCCTGTAATGCTTTTTCGAGATTATCCCCATCCGCCTTGTTCACAACAATCGCATCGGCCAGTTCAAGAATGCCCCGTTTGATACCCTGCAGTTCATCGCCGGCCCCGGCAAGCATCAACAGAAGAAAAAAATCCACCATGGATGCGACGGATACTTCAGACTGGCCAACCCCAACCGTTTCAACCATAATGACATCGAAACCGGCGGCTTCGCATACAAGAAGCGATTCACGTGTTTTGCGTGAAACCCCGCCAAGGGTTCCTCCGGAAGGCGATGGACGGATAAATGCGTTTTTCTGGACGGACAATTTTTCCATACGGGTTTTATCACCCATAATACTGCCGCCGCTTTGTGTGCTGCTTGGATCAACCGCCAAAATCGCCACCCGGTGTCCGCGTTCAACCAGATTCATTCCAAGACTTTCAATAAATGTACTCTTGCCGACACCCGGAACTCCGGTAATTCCAAGTCGGACGGCATTGCCGGTAAACGGAAGGAGCTGATCAAGCACTCTTGTTATCAGCTCCTGATGTTTTGGCAGGGAACTCTCGATCAGGGTAATAGTCTTGGCAAGGGCCTTGCGATTGCCGGAACAAACTCCCTGAACATAATATTCAGGATTGTTTTCCATTATCTGTTTTCCAGCGAATTGAGTACCTGATTAGCGGACTCTGTAATCACACTCCCCGGGCCGAAAATCTTTGCTACACCGGCATCATAGAGGAAATCATAATCAGTTGGCGGAATAATACCGCCGGCCACCACCAGAACATCATCTCCGCCTTCTTCTTTCAGGGCTGCGATCAGTTCGGGAACCAGAATTTTATGGCCGGCCGCCAGACTGGATACCCCCACTACGTGAACATCATTTTCAACGGCCATGCGCGCGGCCTCAACAGGCGTCTGAAACATGGGACTGATGTCTACATCAAAACCAAAATCTGCAAAAGCGGTGGCTACCACCTTGCTTCCCCTGTCATGTCCGTCCTGGCCCATTTTTGTGACCAGAATTCTTGGTCTCCGCCCTTCTTTTTCAGTAAATTCATCTGTCCGTTTGCGAAGAGATACAATAATTTCATTATCCCGATATTCGGATGCATAAATACCGGAAATGCACTGAGTAGTGGCAACATAACGGTCAAAAACTTTTTCCATGGCATCGGATATTTCTCCCACCGTCGCCCGTGCACGGACGGCTTCAATGCTGACTTCAAGCAAATTCCCACCGGTTTCCGCACATTTTGTAATGGCGGCAAGGACTTTTCCAACCGCATCATTGTCTCTTTTTTCTTTAATTTCTTTGAGCATGGCCACCTGTTGATCACGAACTTCAGACGTTATTTCACGGACTTTTATCGGCGCTTCATCTTCTACCAGGTATTTATTGACACCGACAATCACATCTTTTCCCTGATCAATCCTTGCCTGACGGCGGGCTGACGACTCTTCGATCCTCATTTTCGGCATACCGGAAACGATTGCTTTTGCCATGCCGCCCAGTTCATCAACTTCATTGATTATCTTGCGTGCTTTTTCAATAATCGAATGGGTCAGCGACTCAACATAATACGATCCGCCAAGCGGATCAACCACACGGGTGACCTGGGACTCCTCCTGAACAATGATCTGAGTGTTTCTGGCCACCCTAGCGGATATGTCGGTCGGCAAACTGACCGCTTCATCAAATGAATTGGTATGCAGGGACTGTGTGCCGCCTAAAACAGCTGCGAGACACTCAAGCGTGGTTCGAATGATATTGTTATAAGGATCCTGCTGTGTCAGACTCCAGCCGGATGTCTGGCAATGGGTTCGAAGCATCAGCGACTTTGGATTTTTTGGGTTAAACTGCTTCATCAGGTCCGCCCACAAAAATCGGGCCGCCCTGAGCATGGCAATTTCCATAAAAAAATTCATGCCGATACCAAAGAAAAAGGACAAGCGCGGGGCAAAGTCATCAATATCAAGTCCGGCGTTTAACGCGGCTTTTACATATTCAATGCCATCGGCAATGGTAAATGCGGTCTGGAGAACCGAATCCGCACCAGCCTCCATCATATGATAACCGCTGATACTTACCGTGTTGTACTTGGGCATATTTTTTGAGCAGTACCCGATAATATCTGAAACAATCCGCATGGACGGTTCCGGGGGATATATGTATGTATTGCGCGTCAGGTATTCTTTTAAAATATCGTTCTGAATCGTTCCCATCAGTTTATCCTGGGAAACGCCCTGCTCTTCAGCTGCAACAATGTAACCGGCAAGAACCGGCAAGACAGCGCCGTTCATTGTCATGGAAACCGACATTTTATCCAAAGGGATTCCGTTAAATAATATCTTCATATCCTCAACAGAATCCACAGGGACCCCGGCTTTTCCAACATCCCCAATCACTCGGGGGTGATCGGAATCATATCCGCGATGGGTGGGCAAATCAAAAGCCACGGACAACCCCTTTTGCCCGGCCGCAAGATTTTTTCTGTAAAATTGATTTGATTCCTTTGCCGTTGAAAAACCGGCATACTGACGGATGGTCCAGGGCCTGTTCGTATACATAGTCGCTCGTACACCCCGAACAAAGGGATCAACTCCCGGAAAAATATTGACAAATTCGAGGTTCTCAAGGTCTTCTGCAGTATACAAGGGTTTTATGTCGATTTCTTCAGGGGTCGGTTTTGTCAGGTCCTCTACCGGGGTACCCCTTAATTCTTTTTCCGCCATTTTTTGCCAGTTAAGAATATTCGCATGATCTGCCATATCCATGCTCCTTTTTAAAATAATTTAACGTTCACATAATTCCACCAACACCCCGCTGGTTGCTTTGGGATGCAGAAATGCGATTTTAGCGCCGCCGGCACCGATACGCGGCGTTTCATCAATCAACCGAATCCCTTTTTGTTTCAGTTCCGCCAAGGCACTTTCAATACTTTCAACGCGAAAAGCGATATGCTGGATTCCTTCGCCTTTTTTTTCAATAAATTTAGCTATCGGACCATCCGGCGCTGTGGATTCCAGTAGCTCAACTTCACTTTCGCCGACCGGAAAAAAGGCGGTTTTAACTTTTTGTGCTTCAACTGTTTCCGCCCCTTCAAAGTCTAATCCAAGAACATCCGACCAGAAATTTTTCCCATTATCAATGCTGTTAACGGCAACACCGATATGATCAATTTTAAGAATTTTCATACTGTACTCCTTTGCATCATCTGTCTAAAAATATAATACATTTAAATTTTGACGATAGATTCTAAAATACATTCTTGAATTCAAATAACAGTTGAAAAAAATGTATTATTCTTTCTTAACAATCCCATCAAACAGGATTTCACATAAATTATCTGCCAGCACATCATTATCAATCGTGCGTTCAAATATAATTGCAGGCAGACAGTAATGTTCAATCGATCCCAGGATAAATTGCCGGATACTGAAAGGCGTTATATCATCTCGTATCGAACCGGTTTTAACCCCCTCTTCGATTATCTTCAGTAAAAGACCGGCATACTGTTTAACGATCTGATAGGTTTCACTTTCAAAATACCCCGGAAAACTTCGGACTTCAAGAAGTAAAATTCTTGAAAAAACCCGGTCCTGATCATAATAATGGATCGAGGCCCACACAAATTTCCTTATTTTGTTAATCGCCCCTTTGATACCTTTTAAATCAAATTTAAGATTGGAATAAAAAACATTCATATATTCAGCCAAAACCGCATGAAGCAAGCCTCTTTTGTCATCAAAATGCCTGTATATCAAAGCCTCATTGACTTCGGCCACACGGGAAATCTCGGCAGTGGTAATTGAATTAAAATCTTTGTCTTTAAGAAGCAACTTCAATGCATTGGCTATCTTGATACGGCTGGGGGGCGCAGACATCTTGGCCGGGTTTTGCCGAAGGGATTTATTTTTTGAATTTTTATCCATATTATTAAAATTTTCTTTTTTCATGTAAGTATGTATTACTTATACTTAAAAATATGTCAATATATTTTTAAAAATTTTATTTAATATACTGATATATTGTAATTTAAAAACTTTATTAAAATTTCTATAATGTAAGCTTTGCTTACTTTATCAGAAAAATACATTGAAATGGATTTTTTAAGGACTGAAGACAATTGGAGTTGGGATGGTTTTATCAGACTATAACTTAATCTGGTTATCCACTTCGCTCAAGTAGGGTGCGTTTTACGCACCGGGGGAAAGCTTAAACTTCACTGAATATGGTGCATAGAATGCACCCTACCTTTCAGCGATGTGCAATTTTTCTAACCAACTTAACCGAACCGGATATGCACGACTTGAGGAGCATAGTGTGCTATGTGACTAAAGTCGTAACGACGCAGACGCGAAAAATGGCAAGCAAGATGTGTCAGTTCAGAGTTGACACGACACTTATTCACCCCCAAATAAATTAAGGGGTCTTAAAGGGTAAATTGTTATTTTTAAACCAGAAAAATTATTTAATGCAGACTTTCCGCACCTCAATAAGATCCGTATGCCCTTCAAAGATTTTTTCAATACCGTCCTGCTTAAGCGTGGTCATTCCTTCGGAAATCGCATGGTCCCGGATCTCAGCCATAGTGGCCCTGGTTTGGATCATTTCCTTGATTTTATCCGTACCTATTAATAGTTCATGAATACCCATTCGGCCACGATATCCGGTATTATTACACACATCACACCCTTCCGGCTTGTACAAAGTCAAATCACTTGTATAGGGAATATTTAAATTAGTTTTAAATAATTCCGGTCCATATTCTCGGACCAGTTCATCATATTCGGATTTTGTGGGATGAACAGATTTTTTGCAGTTTTTGCATAATGTTCGCACGAGACGTTGTGCCATTACGGCCAGTAGCGCATCGGCGAAATTAAAAGGGTCCATACCCATATCCAGAAGGCGGGTGATACTTTCAGGGGCGCTGTTTGTATGCAATGTGGAAAAAACAAGGTGACCGGTTAATGACGCTTCAATACCCATCTGGGTGGTTTCACGATCACGCATTTCACCGACCATGATGACATCAGGGTCAGCTCGCAGAAACGCCCGCATGGCGGTTGCAAAGTCAAAACCAATCTTGGGATGGACCTGAACCTGCCTTAACCCTTTTTGTGTTATTTCAACCGGGTCTTCAGCGGTCCATATTTTGGTTTCGACTTTATTAATATATGATAATGCGGAATGCAACGTCGTTGTTTTACCGGACCCTGTTGGGCCGCAGGCAAATATCAGACCGTAAGGCTTGGAAATGGCGCTGACAAAATTTTCATAATTCCGCTCGGAAAATCCCATTTTATTGAGTGGAATGGGTTCCCCGGCAGCAAGAATTCTCATAACGACGTCCTCACTCCCCCCCTGGGTCGGAACCGTTGCCACACGAAGTTCAATATCTTTACCACCGTACTTTTTAAAATTAATTTTTCCGTCCTGGGGTTTTCGGCGTTCGGCAATATCCAGATCCGACATGATTTTTATCCGGGATACAACCGCATTTTTAAAGCTGAAAGGGATCGTCTGATAAAGGTTACAGGCACCATCCACCCTTATGCGAACCTGGGTATTTTGCTTGCCCGGATACGGTTCCAGGTGAATATCAGAAGCACCGCGAGCATAGGCATCTAAAATAATTTTGTTTACCAGTTGAACAACGGCACTGCTTTCTTCGGATACTCCGGCGGTTTCTTCTTCAATTTCCTCATCTTCACTTTGAAGCTGAGATAGTATGTCGTCAATTGATGATAGTTCTTGTTCATCGGTGGTAAACAGATTAATTATCTTGATGATGTCATCTTTTAATGCATATGCCAGCTTGATTTTGCGTCCTGAAAAAAGGGATCTCACTTCATCCACACGCTGTATATCTTCCGGATTGTCAATCGCGATAACGATTTCATCCTTTTCCGTACGAATCGGCACCCATACATTATTTTTCATAAATCCGACTTTAAGGCCTCTGAGCAGTTCTCCGGGTATGGGAAGATTTTCGTTAAACTGGATTAAAGGCATATCATAATAACGGCTGAGAGCCTCCACGATATCTTTTTGGGAAATTTTCAAATCATCAATTAAGACATTTACAATAGGGATTTTCTTATCACGAGAACTCGCAATGGCTCGATTCAGCTCCTTTTGCGTTAAAATATGATTTTGAAGCAGGTAATCAAATTTACTCTTCCGACTGGTGGCCATTTTTTTCTGTTTATACAGCGCAATCCCCATAATGTTTGCCAATTCGGTTACATTTTCTTCATCATTCTTGATAAAGGGTCCGCCACTTTTCCGGTTGATCAACTGAATTGCACCAAGGACAAAGGATTTAAAAACGATCGGAACAACCAGGACCTGTTGGGTACGAAAACCGGTTTTTTTGTCCCAGCTTTTGTTAAATTTCAATTCATCATCAATCTTTGCCAGTTCGGATGCATCATAGACGTTTTTGACATTTATCAGCTTCTGATGAGCGGCGGCATAACCTGCGATACTGGTATTTGATATGGGCACCCGGATCTCTGAAACTTCATTACCGGATTTGAACCTTGAAACCAGTTCACGTCTAACGCCATCAACATAGTAGATGGTGATGCGTTCAGCATTGACCAGTTCGACGATATCATCTTTTAAATCAATCAGGATTTCATCAAGGTTCAAAGCAGCATAAATCGAATTTGATATTTCCTGAAGTTTGGTACGGTATTCGACTTCTGATTTTAAATTCTGAATATCCTGAACACCGTTTGCGCTCTTTGATTTAGAAGTTTTTATACTGGTACTTGAGGGCATATTATCCTCCAAAAATGCTTTAGTTAAATGGCCGTGAGATGTGTGCAAAGGTTATCCTGTTTCCTGATGAACACCTTATCATGCCATTGCTTTCACATATGAATATGAAATTTTAACACTATTTTTTGAATGGCCAGTAATTCTGAATTTTTTTAATTCCGCCGCCAATCAAAATGACGGAGATAAGATAAAAACTGAAACGGAAAAAATATAAACCGGAATTAAACTCAACAGTATCGGACATTTTCTCAATCACTACAGGGACTCGGAAAAAGACACCAACTCCCATTAGAATCAGGGCAATCCCCCATATTAATTGAACCTTATTTTTATTATCCATTTTTAATTCATACAGTTTACAAGGATTAAAAAATTAAAGGTGTTCATCCCGCAAACAACGCGACACAGAAATTTTATTTAATAATTAATTTATAGCCCTAATAAATAAGGGTGTCAACTTGGATTCTTTTGGATTCAGTGCTCCATTTCATCGAGTTCAAGCAGTTTCAGGTCAACTGCCGAACGTTTCGCTTCAACAGACACAGATAACACTTCAAATTCCTCAAAGTCCCGGTCAATCTTAATCTGGCACTGATATATCTTTGGGGACAAATCGGTAATTAACCTGCCATCGTTTTTTTCAGTTGCTGACTGCATTTTTTCATGCAGTTCCTGCAAATAGTTTTCATTTGCGTCAATGATTTTTTCCAGTTCGTCAATTCTTATTTCAAGGGGTTTTAAGACTTTGCTGCGCTCAGCGATGATTGCCGATCGGAGCCTCCGGATTTCCTTTTTATTGAGTTTCTCCGGTTGATCGGAATCCGTCTCCTTTTTGACGGATAAATCAGTTTCAATTTCATCTCCCCACCCCTCCACATCAAGAAACTGCTGATAATCTCCTTCAAAAATCGAAATACCGTCATTCTTAAAAACAATCAGACGGTCGGCAATGACATGAAGAAACATTTCATTATGCGTAATCATAACGACGGCCCCGTCAAATTGATCAATGGCTGAAAGCAGCGCATCGCTTGATTCCATATCAAAATGATTGGATGGTTCGTCCAGCAATAGCAGGTTAATAGGCATGCATAGCAATTTACCCAGCATTACGCGGCTTTTTTCACCACCGGATAAAACGCCGATTTTTTTTAATGCCGAATCCCCTTCGAACAGCATCGCGCCGCAGATATTACGAGCGACCTGCCGGTCAATATCCGGGCTTGTATACAATATTTCTTCTTCTATTGTTTTTTCGTCTTCCAAGGTTTTTATATTCGTCTGCTCGAAATATCCTGAAGTGACTTCCGAATGATAGTCAATTTGTCCACTTTCCGGCGTCAGCACCCCGCCGAGCAGCTTTAAAAATGTTGTTTTACCGGCACCATTTCTACCGATCACACAGATCCGGTCTTTAGGTCCGATTGTCAGATTAAGATCAGAAAACAATTTACGAGAAGAATCATATCCAAAGCTGAGCCCTTTGATGGAGGAAAGGATTTTACCGTTAAATGGTTTGCTGCGAAATGAAAAATCAAGGCTTTTAAATTTTTCCAGTTTCTCCTGCCGAGTTAATTTGCTGAGCGTTTTAACCCGGGATTGAACAAGACCGGCAAGTCTTGCTTTTGCCCGGAACCGGGTAACGAATTCTTCAATTTCCCTGCGGCGCTTATCTTCGTTAATCCTTGTCTTTTCATGGATTTCTTCTTCCTGGGCAATCTGCAGATAGTATTTTTCAGTGTTTCCTGTAATTTTACGGACTTTTTTCCGGTGAATACCTAAGATATGTGTTACCAGAGAATCCATAAATCCACGATCATGAGTAATAATAAATACTTCACGGGGCCATTGCTTTAAAAAACCTTTGATCCATCGAATCGATGTAATATCAAGATAATTTGTCGGTTCGTCCAATAACAAGAGGTCCGGTTCTGTGAGCAGTTCTTTTGTTAAATTCAGACGAACCTGAAATCCGCCGGACAGATCTTTAGGGGAACGTTTTAAATCTTCTTCAGAAAATCCAAGGCCGGCAAGAATTTTTTCAACTTTCCAGTAATGCGATGCCGCGTCTTCGGGCAGGCCTTTGATTCCTTCTTCAAATACCGTATTCTCCGTAAAATTGATTTCCTGTTTCACATAACCGATACGGTAATTTTTCGGAATGGCTATATTACCGGAGTCTGCTTCCTCCTGACCGGAAAGTATCCTGAAAAGCGTTGTTTTACCATGTCCGTTGCGACCGACAAGGCCGACACGTTCCCGGCGATTGATTTTAAAGCTGGCGTTATGGAATAAAACGCTGCCCCCGAAACTTTTTGATAGGCTATCAACACTGATCATAATTTAACGATTTAAAAAAATTGAAAAGAAACATAAAGGAATGATGATTATGCTGGCTTATTCGGAAGATTTATCAACCCCCAGTTTGCTGCAACGATACCGAAACGATCGTAAACTGATATCGAGCAAATCTGAGGCATTGTTTTTATTGCCCCTGGCGCATTTCAATGCTTTATCAACATATGCACGTTCTATCTCTTCAAGAATATTGTCCAGGGATACGCCATTTTCAACATCATCAATATCATACCGTTGGTTTTCAACACCCTCTATCCACCGTCGTTTATGAATTGACAATGACAAACTGTCCGGGAGGATAATATTTGTATTAGATAACGCCACACTTCGTTCGATTAGATTTTCCAATTCACGAATATTGCCTGGAAAATTATACTTTTGCAGCAGATCAACTGCGTAAGAAGAAATTTTGGTAATTTCCTTACCGGATTCACGGGAATATTTATCCAGAAAATGTTGTGCCAATGCCCTCAGATCTCCTTTGCGATCGCGAAGGGGGGGAACCTTAATCTCAACAACATTAATCCGGTAAAACAGGTCTTCACGGAAGTTCCCGGCTATCACCTCTTCTTCAAGTTTTTTGTTTGTCGCAGAGACAATACGGATATCAACCGCAATATCTTCATTGGTACCAACCGGTTTAAAGACCCTTTCCTGAACAACCCGAAGCAGTTTAACCTGCATTGTCGGGCTCAGTTCTCCGATTTCATCTAAAAACACAGTGCCGCTGTTTGCAACCTCGAAAAGCCCTTTTTTGTCCTGGGAAGCACCGGTAAAAGCCCCTTTCCTGTACCCGAAGATTTCGCTTTCAATAAGGGTTTCCGGAATACTGCCGCAATTAATAACAATAAACGGTTTGTCCCTGCGGTCACTTTCGCGATGGATGGAAAGGGCAATCAACTCTTTTCCGGTGCCGCTTTCACCCGTTATCAAAACATTTGTTTTTGTTGGGGCAATCTGTTTTATCAGCTCATAAATATGCTGCATCCGAGGACTGTTGCCGACAAGCGAACCAAAATGCTGATTTTTTTTAAGCTCAACATCCAAACTTTTCTTTTCATCGAACAACGTTCGCAAATCAAGCGCTTTGGCGATGGTCTGTTTGAGTTCTTTATTATCAAACGGCTTGGGCAGATAATCATATGCCCCATCGTTCATTGCTTCAACCGCATTTTCAGCAGTTGCATAAGCGGAAATCATGATAACAATTGTATTGGGATTAACGGTTTTCGCCTTTCTCAAAACATCCAGCCCGCTGATATCGCCAAGGCGGATATCACAAAGAATAAGATCGTAAAAATTTTTTCCGATCTTTTTATTTGCCATCCTGCCATTTTCAGCACAAGAAACTTGATAGCCTTCCTTGGCAAGCATCAGTTCAAGGAATTCCCTCATACTGAGTTCATCATCAACAATGAGTATATGTGGCAATTTTTGATTCATAGATCCATTCAAATTATTAGCTATATGAGATTATTTACTCTCAAAAACAACCCGGCCGTTGACAATGGCATAAACCGCCATTCCTTTAAACTCCCATCCATTAAAAGGAGAATTTTTACTTTTAGAAAATCCTTTTTCAACGTCATAAGTATGAGACATGGTCGGGTTAATAATGGTCAGATCAGCCGGCGCCCCGACAGATATATCCCTGGATAGTCCGATTATTTTTGACGGATTTTTAGACATTTTACAGATCAGCGTCTCAAAAGTAATGACCCCTTCCTCAACCAGTTTCAGTCCCAGAGACAATGAAGTCTCAAGGCCGATGATGCCGTTTGCAGCCCTATCAAATTCCACTTCCTTTTCCAAAACCGAATGCGGGGCATGATCAGTGGCAATCACATCTATGGTCCCATCTGCAAGGCCTTTGCGAATTTCGTCTCTGTCCACGATTGATCTAAGCGGCGGGTTCATTTTTGCGTTGGTATTATATTTTCTGACCGCTTCATCCGTCAGAGTGAAATAATGCGGGGCCGTTTCCGCAGTCACCGGGACGCCTCTTGATTTGGCATCGCGTATGGCATGCACCGACTCTTTTGTGCTGACATGGGCAATGTGAACCGGAGTGCCGGTTAATTCGCACAAGGCAATGTCCCGCATGACCATTATACTTTCAGAGGCATTTGGAATGCCGGCAAGACCCATCCGTGTGGCCATAAGCCCTTCATTCATGGCACCCGCGGAAAGATTCGGGTCTTCGCAATGTGAAATGACTTTCAACCCTACGCCTTTTGCATATTCCAGGGATCTTCTCATGAGCTGTGAATCTGATACCGGCAAGCCGTCATCTGAAACAGCGACGGCCCCGGCTTCTTTCAATTCACCATATTCACTGAGCTCGAGACCTTTAAGTCCCCGGCTGATTGACGCGACCGGATACACCTTTACCGAATGAAATTGACCGGCAGTTTTGATTATATATTCGGTTACCTGGCGATTATCATTTACGGGATTGGTGTTCGGCATGCAGCAGACAGCGGTAAAACCTCCGGCTGCGGCCGCATGGATACCGGTTTCAATGGATTCCTTATATTCCTGACCGGGATCCCGCAGGTGAACATGCATGTCAATGAGGCCCGGAACGACAAAACAACCGCCGGCATCTATAATCCGTGTAACTTGAGTATCGTTATCAGGTAAATCGGATTCAAACTTCTTCAAATCCGTAATAATGCCGTCATCAATTTTAATATCAGTAACCACGTCAATGTTGCCAGGGTCAAGAACATGCCCGCCTTTAATGATCAGCCGCATTGCGCACTCCTCCTGCAAGCAAATATAAAAGCGCCATACGTAAAGCAACACCGTTCGTCACCTGGTTTAGAATGACTGAATTTATGTGATCAGCGACATCCGGTGTGATTTCAACTCCCCTGTTCAGCGGCCCGGGATGCATAATCAGGGCATCCGGTTTTGCTTTTTTTATTCTTGCCATGTTCAGTCCATACCTTATTGCGTATTCACGCTCACTCGGAAATAAATAGTTTCGCTGTCTTTCCTTTTGAATTCGAAGCACCATAATGACGTCAACCCCGTCGATGGCTTCTTCAAAATCATATGTGACATCAGCACCGAGAGATTCAATCCCTTTGGGAATCATTGTCGGAGGACCCGCCAGCCTGACTTTAGCGCCCATTTTCCGAAAACCCACAATATTGGATCGGGCCACTCTGCTGTGTGCAATATCACCGACAATGGCAATACGAAGGCCGTGTAATTCTTTCTTGTGTTCTCTTACAGTCATCATATCAAGTAATGCCTGGGTCGGATGGGCATGCATGCCATCGCCGGCATTAATAATGGGGGTAGAAATTTTTTGGGACAATAAGTAAGGCGTGCCGGCTGAAGAATGACGCATCACAACCACATCCGGATTCATTGATTCCAGGTTCCGGGCCGTGTCAATCAGTGTCTCCCCTTTAACCAGGCTGCTGGTGGATGCTGATATGGAAATTGAATCTGCAGACAGTCTTTTAGCGGCAATGTCGAATGATAGCCGTGTCCGTGTACTCGGCTCATGAAAAAACAGTATCACAGTTTTTCCCCTGAGAGTCGGGACTTTTTTTATCGACCGTTGAGAAATTTCTTTAAGACCGTCCGCCGTATCTAAAACAGACTTTATTTCATCAACCGTAAGGGATTCAATATCAAGAATATCTTTTCTGTTCCACGTCATGATACGATTGCCCTATTTTAACATTATTTTAACATTGACCCGATTCGTCCCCACCTGACACCGAAATTATCACTATCCCAGGACCAGTATATGATAAATGCCTTGCCTTTGATGGACCGCTGCTCCACAAAACCCCAGAATCGGCTGTCATAACTGTTATCACGATTATCACCCATTACGAAATATGAATCAGCGGGGACTGTCACCGGTCCAAAATTATCTCGATGGTTGATCTGCCCGGATAAAATCCGAGAGTCAGTATGTACGCCGAAATCATGGATAATGGGAACATTGTTAACATAAACTTTTTTATTTATGATTTCAATAATATCACCGGGTGCACCGATTACCCGCTTAATAAAATCTTTACCGGGATCCTCTGGATATCTAAAAACAATGATATCCCCGTGGTCGGGATTATTGAATGAAATGATCTTTTTACCGATATATGGAACCTTGACGCCATATATAAATTTATTAACTAAAATATGATCACCGATCTGCAATGTTGGTTTCATTGACCCGGAAGGAATTTTAAAGGCCTGGACCACAAATGTACGAATAAAAAGCGCTAAAATTATCGCTATAACAATCGCTTCGACATTTTCCCTGAGTTTACTTTTTGTTTTTATATCTTTTTTTGATGCTATCTTATTGACAGCTGCTTTTGTGTTCAAACCGGTTATGCCTCATCTGTAATATAATTAAAAAGCGTAATTTATCATTTCGTTGGCAGGGTAAACTGCGGTTCTCCAAGTAAAAACTTTTGACTTTGAATCCAGTCCTTTAAAATTTCAGCAATCTCCCGGGCTTTGGCGACACTTGAAAGGGGCACAGTTGGAACGTCTTTGCCGTTGAAAACAATGGCGCCTGATTTTAATTCATCATAGGTTGCAAATCCATAATTTTTATTGATTCCATTGGGATAATCATTGCCATAATCAACGATCTGAACTTCAATATCCTTGTCTGTGACAGCCGTGAACTGTGCCATCTCCTCATTTAAAATAGGAATCGGCACGCCCATTCCGACGGCAAGCGAAATACCGTACCCGCGGAGACTGACGCCGACAATCCACTCGGGTTTCATCTGTTTAAGGTCACCCATCACCCACATAGTCCCTGCCGGTGTTTTGGGTATACCTTTTTCATTTCTTTCGGCGGACGGATTATGTTGTGTTCCGTGCCAGGTAACATAACCCTCACCACCGCCCAGAAAAATCCGGGTACCAAGCCCGATGGTTTTATAATAGGGATCATTAAAAAGCGGACTGAGCTGTCCCGAGGTGGAATAATTGGCATTGCCCACCTTGGGTTTCAACGTTCCCATATACGTATAAATGGTCTTATTGGAAAAATTAACGGCACAATTATAATTCTGATATCCGTTGCGTGGATTGCAGAGTGTGGCCTGGCGCAAATCAGAAAGCCGGATATCTTTTTCAATTCCCCGATTCGGATAGCAGGATGTACCATACCCGGCGGCTTTCAGGTGGACTGCCTTTCCGGCAATAAGATCATGAATCACATGCCCGCCGCCGTAATTAAACTCACCCGGCCAGACCTTATTTAAAGGATCTTCAAGGCAGGCTTCAGTCGCACCGATATAACAGTCAACAGCTGCCAGCCCGGCATATGCCGGCACGTTATTCAGCCAGACTTGGGAAGCTCTGATGGTGGGAACAGATTGCCCGAAATTAATAAATGCACCTGATGAACACATAGGGGCAAAGGTGGCTGTGGTGACCACATCCACAGTTTCTGCCGCTTTGACCGGACCTTTTTCTTTTACGATATCAACAATCTCATCCGCAGTTACAACGACCACTTCTCCGGACCGAATTTTATCATTTATTTCTTTATATGTTTTATTTACCTTAAATTTTGACATTTATAATTGCTTCTCCAAATTTTATATCATTGCACCATGAATTGAACAGTCTCGAGCTTATTGATAATATTGTTGTTTATCCATGATGAATCCCACCATTCAACAGGGTTTACAAAAACATGATCAACAAACATTCCAAAATGCAGATGATCTCCACCGGCCAAACCGCTGGTTCCCGTGTAACCGATGATATCCCCTTTTGCAACCAAATCACCGTCATTAACTACCATGCGACTGAGATGGGCATATATGCTCATCAAACCGAAGCCATGATCAATACAAACAAGATTACCGTAGATACCGACGTAACCGGCAAACACAACCTTTCCCCGGTTGGCTGCGGGGATTTCGGCATGCTTAACGGATGCCAGATCGATACCCATATGGACTGCATTGCTTATAACATTTCCATGGTATTTGTAAACACGATGGTCTGCAAAATTAGCCCTTCTGGCTGAATTGGGCAGGCGTCCAAATGCATCTTTCCATAATATCTGATTTTCAGTTTTTTGACCATTTTCCAGTATCGTATGATTATTTTTTTTCCGCAGTTCACTGTTAATAAAAATAAATTTGTCTTCAGCAGATTTGTCAGAAGGAAACCCGTCGTCAGCTTGGAATTCCGGAAGTTTCCAATTTAAAAAATTGTCCGAAATATTAATCGAATCCGTCTTAAATTTTTTATTGCGAATATGATGATAAAACCCGTTTCGCGTGCTGTTACCCGCAAGGTCAAGCGCTTTTACAAAAAAATCGGTTTTGGTGTTATAGTCAAACGGGATCGCAAAAAAAGCCAGATAAATATCATTGTCTTCATAATATCCGGAATAGCCGGGGAAAAAATCCTCACCGACAAAAACCCCGCTTTGAGTACATTGTTCAGATAATTTATAAATCACCAGGCCCGAGCCGCCCATGGCAACATTATGTTGATTGCTTAGAATTGACACGACCGGTGGTTTTGTATCAAATATGATTTCCTTTTCCATGTATGTTTGATTACCATTCCACCAGTCCCGCCAGGAATGGTCCCAGGCTGCGATTCTTAATTTTGCGGGGCCATCTGAAATATTCATTTTTTTTGCATTTACATCAAGCTTGATGGACGCATGGACCATCGTCCCTTTCTGTAAAAATCCCCGGGTATTATATTCATTATCCAAAAGAACCGTTTCTTTACTGTTTTGTAACAGACTAATCCAAAGTTTTTTTATACCACTTTTTTGATCATCGGCATATCCGGTTATTTCAAAATTTGCAGGGACAACATTAGACAACAGGTTTAGATCAATTATGGGTTTCTCACCTTCTAATTTTGTATATAAAAGCCAGGTAGAAGGTATTAAAACCAATAAACAAAAGACTATAAGTAACCATTTCCTAAGCCTCTTCCCCTTGTCTTGCCTTTTAAACATCATACAGGTGCTCCTCATACTTCGTCCGCTGGATAAATTGATAATATTTAACAAGTATAACCGCTATTAGCAAGGCCTTATTTTCGTAACTTGACTTTTCAAAACACGCAAGGTAACAGGTGCATTAACTTTAAATTAAAATTTAAAAAAGAAATAATTTCGGCACAAACATGATATTTAAATTGCCATATCTTGATCAAATTTATTTCAATGTCATCATATCCGTATCAGAGGAGATATCATGGTTAACCCCGTACTGATTAAAAATGTCCGTATCGGCCGCCCTGAACCATTTGTCCTTATTTCCGGCCCATGTGTGATTGAAAGTGAACAAACAACTTACGACATCGCAGCCAAGCTAAAAAAACTGACTGACGGGCTCAATATCCCTTTTATCTTTAAAGCATCATATGATAAGGCCAACAGGACCTCGATAGATTCATTCCGGGGACCCGGAATTGAAAAAGGCCTTGAGGTTCTGACTTGTATTCGCAAGGATCTGGGAGTTCCGGTTATTTCAGACGTTCATCAGGTAAGTGAAGTTGAAATGGCCGCTCAATCATTGGATGTTATCCAGATTCCGGCCTTCTTGTGCCGGCAGACAGACCTGCTGGTTGAAGCAGCAAACACCGGTAAACCGATTAATGTAAAAAAAGGACAGTTCTTAGCTCCCTGGGACATGAAAAATGTGGTAAATAAAATATTATCGGCCGGCAATCAAAAAATCATTCTGACGGACCGGGGGGTTTCGTTTGGATACAATAACCTGGTGACCGATTTCCGGTGTATCAAAATAATGCATGAAACAGGGTTCCCTGTGATTTATGATGCCACCCACAGTGTTCAACTGCCCGGCGGGGCGGGTACGGCTTCAGCAGGTCAGCGGGAATTTATTCCATTGCTGGCCCGTGCAGCCATTGCAGCAGGTGCTGACGGTTTGTTTGTTGAAACCCATCAAGACCCTGAAAAAGCGCTTTCCGACGGTCCGAATGCCATGAGACTTGACGACATGGAAGATCTTCTGGTGCAATTAAAGACGATTGAAGCCGCATTAACTTAAATCGATTACAGAGTCTGGAATTTAATTATTAATATCAGACATTTATTAATATTTATGAATATTTTACATTAAACAATGAATGGTTCAAAATTAGAATACATAAAACTGCTGTTACTGGATGTTGACGGAGTACTGACCAGCGGTCATATCATTTATTCCGGAGCAGATATTGAAACAAAAATGTTCAATGTGAAGGACGGACTGGGCATCAGGTTATTACAGTCCGCCGGAATAGATGTCGGTATTATTACCGGGAGGACTTCCAAGGCGCTTTTAATCCGTTGCGGAGACCTCGGTATTACGATGATTTACGACGGAATCAAGTCTAAAGGCGACATTTTTGATACAATTTTATCTGCAACACATCTTCAGGCACATGAGGTCGCTTTTGTCGGTGATGACCTGCCGGACATTTCTCTTATGAAAAAAGTAGGTATAAGCATCGCAGTTGGTGATGCCCATGATGCGGTAAAAAAAAATGCAGACATTACAACCCGTCGAAACGGTGGTGAAGGCGCTGTAAGAGAAGTATGCGAAATGATCCTTGATGCAAAAAATCTGCTTGAAAAGATAATAGAAAATTGCATATAAAACTAAAAAACAACACCCGAACAATCAATTTTTTAATCATAGGATTTATTATATTACTTATCGGAGGTATTATAGTTATTTTTGTCAGGCATCGATTAATTCAGAAAAAAAACGATCCTCCCACCCCTCCGGAAAAAACAGAAGCCACCCTTACCATAAAAAATTTTCATCATGTTGCTACAGAGAATGGAATTAAAAAATGGGCACTTAAAGCAGCTTCAGCCCGCTTGTATTCTCAGAAAAACATTGTCAAATTAAATGACATTTCAGTCATTTTTTTTATGCATGACAACCAAAACATCACCTTAATAGCAAATAAAGGCGAATTAAATTCCGAAACAAATGATATGACCCTTAGTGGCAGCATTGTTGCTGATATGTCGCCATATACCCTTGCAACCGAAAACTTGAATTATGAACACCGGTTGCGTATAATACATACAAATGAACCTGTAATAATTACCGGGGACTCTATGATGCTGAAAGCGGATACCATGACTTATGGTATCGACACGGAAAGTATTAAATGCGATGGAAATGTGGAAGGATCCTTCATTGGGGATATTAAATAAATATCTAACAATCAATATTACCGCTTTATTGATGTTTTTTGGGGTAATATCTGTATTATTGTTTTCGGCAACAGGCTTTTCACAAAATTTTGATACGCCAAATTCCAAACAGGATTTAAAGAAGCTTCACATTACAGCAGACAGCCTGGTTGCCAGTCAAAATAACCAGCATATTATTTTCTCAGGCCATGTTATTGCGTTATATGAATTAACGACTATCATGTCAGACAAACTGCAAGTGTATTACAGCGATCATGTCGATAAAGAACAGTTAAATAACGCAAGCGTTAAAAAAATTATTGCCTCCGGAAATGTACAAATCGAGCTTGAAGGTAAAACCGCCAAATGCGATCAGGCCGTATATCTTACATCAACAAATTCACTGACTCTGACTGGCGAGGAGACCCGTCTGCAAAGTGAAAATAGTTATATCACAGGTAACAAAATAATAATTTATCAAAATACCGGTCAGATTATCGTTGATGGGAGTGATGATAAAAGAGTCAATGCGGTATTTCAACCGGAAGAAAAAAATTCAATTACCAATCTAAAATGACGACACTGGCTTTAAAAAATCTTGTAAAAATATATAATGACCGCCGGGTGGTTAATGATGTAAATCTTGAAATCAACAGCGGTGAAGTTGTTGGCCTTCTGGGTCCCAATGGCGCCGGCAAAACAACCACTTTTTACATGTCCGTTGGGTTGATAAAACCTGATGGCGGAAGCGTGTACCTTGATTCTGAAGAGATTACTGATTATCCTATGTATAAAAGAGCAAGAAAAGGGGTCGGCTATTTACCGCAGGAACCGTCGATTTTTAAAAAACTCACGGTAAAAGATAATTTAATGGCAATACTGGAATCATTACCCATATCTAAACAAGAACAGAATATTAAAGCGGACAGGCTCTTAGACGAACTGGGAATAAAACGGCTTTCCACCCAAAAAGCGGCTGTTCTTTCCGGCGGCGAAAGAAGACGGCTTGAGATTACGCGAGCTCTTGCGACCGACCCATCATTTATTCTTCTTGATGAACCGTTTGCAGGAGTTGATCCCCTGGCAGTCATTGATATTCAAACGATTATTAATCATCTTGCCAAACGTAACATCGGTGTCATGATATCAGACCATAACGTCCGAGAGACACTCGGTGTTTGCGACAGGGCCTATATCTTAAGTAAAGGACAGGTCGTTGAATCCGGTTCACCTGAAAAAATCGCATCCAGCCCGACAGCCCGTGAAATTTATTTAGGATCTGAATTTAAATTATAAAAAATATGGCTATTGAATTACACCAAACGCTTCGACTTCAACAACAGTTGGTTATGACGCCTCAGCTTCAGATGGCGATTAAACTTCTGCAGCTTTCAAAACTTGAACTGGTGGAAATGATACAGCAGGAGATTGAAACCAACCCGACACTGGAGGATTCTCGGGAAATTTCCACTGATGAAGATATTGATAGAAGCGATAGTGAGCCCTTAAGAACAAAGGAAGTCTCAATCGATGAAAAATTTGACAATTACCTGGACTGGCATCACTATATTGACGAATTTAATTCCACCGGTAAAATTCATTTTGAAAGTGAAAGAAAAGAAGCGCCGGACCTTGAGGCGTTCACAACAAACAAAACGTCGCTTGCCGATCATCTCCGCTGGCAGCTTTTGATGACGCAGCCTTCCCCTGAAGATGAAGAAATCGGCAGCCAGATCATTGGAAATATAAACAAGGATGGTTATTTAGACATTTCAGTCGAAGATATCGCTGAGATCAGCAATTATTCACCAGAAAAGATTCGCCAGGTTTTGTCACTGATTCAGTCATTTGATCCGCCGGGTGTTTGTGCAGCAGACCTCAAGGAATGCCTGTTACTGCAGACCAGACATTTAGCGATTGAAAATCCACTGATTAATGACATTATCCGCTTTCATATTAAAGAGCTTGAAACCAAACGATATAAAGTTATTGCCAAATCATTGAAAACCGATATCAACAGCGTGATATCTGCGGTTCAGTTTATCAAAACCCTTGACCCAAAACCGGGTGACAAATTTAATGACGACCATCTTATCTATATCACACCGGATGTCTATGTTCATAAAGAAGGAGATGATTATTTAATTTTGTTAAATGATGATGATATGCCAAAACTGCATATTAATTCGTATTATAAAAAAGCTATTCGCCGGGGTGAAAAAATTGCTGACGAAACAAAGGCCTATTTAAAAGACCGGCTTCGTTCGGCTGAATGGCTGATAAAAAGTATTCATCATCGCCGTAAAACCATATATAATGTCATGGAAAGCATTATTAAATTTCAGCGGGACTTTTTTGATCATGGCATTGACCATCTTAAACCAATGGTGCTCCGGGATGTTGCAGATGATATTGAAATGCACGAATCCACCATCAGCCGGGTAACCAACAACAAATATGCGTATACCCCCCAGGGAATTTTTGAATTAAAATTCTTTTTTAACAGCTCCATTAACTGTTCAAACGGCGGCTCTATAGCATCAGCGAGTGTTCAGGAAAAAATAAGAAAACTCATTGAAAGTGAAAACCATAAAAAACCTTACAGTGATAAAAAAATTACGGAAGTTTTAGAAGCGTCTGATATTCACATTGCCAGACGCACTGTCGCAAAATACAGGGAAATGATGGGGATTCTACCTTCGAGTAAACGTAAACAATTTTGACGGCTTCGTAAAAAGCCCAAATTCTGTGTTGCGCTGCATCCTTTGCTGCTTCATAGTACGCTAAGTACGAATCATTGCTCAGGATTTGCGCGCCTTGAATTTGAACTTTTATACTTTGCCGTCGAAATCTAACTTTTAACGGGACTATCGATTTTTAAGGAGGATTAATTTATGCAGATATCTGTAACATTTAAAAACTTAGACCCCTCCGATCACTTGAAGTCTTATGTGCAAAACAAACTCAACAAACTGGATAAACTGCTCGACAACCCTGCTGAAGCCAATGTAGTTCTTTCTGTTGAAAAGATTCGCCATATTGCAGAAATCAAAATAATCGGCGACAGGCTGAGTATTAATTGCCGCGAAAAAACCAGCGATATGTATTCATCCATTGATATGGCGCTGGATAAACTCGAAAAACAAATCAAAAAAAACAAGCAAAAAATCAGGAATCACCGCCAGGGTACGCGATCCGAGCTCAAGGGAAGAGAGACATTACCTGAAGAGATATCATCAAGCTCTGTGGATGAAAGCAGTGAACCTCAAATCAGGGTACAAAATATTGATTTCAAGCCCATGGACGTTGAAGAAGCAAGCATGCAGATGGACCTGGTTCCGGATAATTTTATTGTATTTACAAATTCAAGAACCAATAGAGTCAATGTGCTTTACCGAAGAAAAGACGGCGATCTCGGATTAATTCAGCCACGAAGCTAACCTTAAATTTTAACGAACACCTTAAAATGAAAATACTTGATTTTCTTGACCCAAAAACGATTATTACCGAACTGAAAGCAACCGATAAAAAAGGTGTCCTCGAAGAACTGACGCTTCCGGTGTCGGAAATCACACAAATCGAACACAAGGAACTTGTCCGGGTACTGATTGAACGTGAACATCTCGGCAGTACCGGTATTGGAAACGGTATCGGAATTCCTCACGGCAAATTAAAAAACCTCCCGTCATTGATTTTAGGCGTTGGTTTGAGCCGTAAGGGGGTAAGCTTTGATGCGATGGACAAAAAGCCTACGCATATATTCTTTTTGCTGTTAAGCCCTGACAACTCGACGGATCTTCACCTAAAACTCCTTGCACGAATATCAAAAATTTTAAAAGAGGCATCTTTT
Source organism: Desulfobacteraceae bacterium (assembly GCA_014237465.1). Taxonomy (GTDB): domain Bacteria; phylum Desulfobacterota; class Desulfobacteria; order Desulfobacterales; family Desulfosalsimonadaceae; genus SURF-3. Next base: position 33,241 of record JABZFM010000026.1, read on the forward strand.
AAAGACAAAATTTTATACGCATCGGATAAAGATGAGGTCCTTCGATTAATACAAGGCATTGACGAAGAATTTTAATAGGCCATGTTTCCGATTCAATAGAGAAATCAAAGCCGTATAAAAATCGGTCACTCAGACATCTTCATAATTATTAGTAATGACAAGTTATAAAATAATCATTATCTCAGGGCTTTCCGGATCCGGCAAGAGTACGGCGATTGCGGCACTTGAAGACACGGGTTTTTACTGCGTCGATAATATGCCGGTTGAACTGCTTCCTAAATTTCTCGAACTCCCCATGCACAGCGATACTGAAATTAAGGGTCTTGCATTTGTTATGGATATCCGGGAAAAGGGTTTTCTGAATTCATGGCCGGCTGTTTTTGAAGATCTTCGTCAAAAAGATCATCATTTTGAAATCCTGTTTCTTGAGGCCGAAGAAACCGTCTTGTTAAAACGGTTCAGTCAAACCAGAAGACAGCATCCGTTGGTTCGTGATAAATCTCTTCTTGAGGGAATCCGTGAAGAAAAAAAATTACTGGACCCTTTGAAAGAAGCGGCCTCGAGAATTATCGACACATCAAACTGCAATATTCATGATTTGAAATCAATTATTTTTAATTTAGCACAAAGCACTGTTGAAGCCTTGGCGATGCGCATTAAAATAATGTCGTTTGGGTTCAAACATGGTATTCCCCATGATACAGACCTGATTATTGATGTGCGATTCCTGGCCAATCCTTATTTTATCCCGGAACTCAAAAAATATGACGGTAAAAACGAAAAAGTTAAAAATTATGTTTTAACTAATCAGACAACTCATACATTTTTATTGAAATTTAATGATCTTCTTGATTTTTTAATCCCGTTGTATGAAAAGGAAGGAAAATCATATTTAACGATTGCTGTTGGTTGCACGGGCGGTCAGCATCGTTCGGTTGTTATTGGTGAAACGATTTACAATCATATCAATAAACCCGGTCGGCCGGTGGATATTAACCATCGGGATATTGATATCAAAATTTAAAGTCAGGATTTTTTATGGTTGGCATAGTCATTGTTACACACGGGCAACTTGGAGAGGCACTGGTTGAAACCTCTGAAATAATATTCAGCTCAAAGCATGAATCAACTATATCCGTATCAATTAATTTGACTGAAAATGTCGAAAAATTAAAAAAAAAAATAAACACTGCAATTAAATCCGTTGATTCCAACAAGGGAATTCTCATTTTAACAGACATGTTTGGCGGCACGCCTTCGAATTTAAGCTACTCCTTTCTTGAAGAAGGACGAATCGAAGTTATTTCCGGCGTAAACCTGCCGGTTCTTCTCAAGGCAATCAATCTTCGAAAAAAAGATATGGATCTGCACCAAATGGCCAAAACCATCGAAACTTACGGTAAGAAAAGCATTTCCCTGGCAAGCGGTATTTTAAAAGGGGAAAAAAGAAGTTGACAGATGTCAGATTTAATCATTGACACAATGTCGGAAAAAGATATAGATCCTGTATTATCAATCGAACAGGCGTCATTTAAACATCCTTGGAGCAGAATATCTTTTTTAAACGAACTTTCAAATAAATTTTCACATAGTTTTGTTTTAAAGCTTGAAAATTCTTTTGAAACATATCAAATTATCGCATACCTTTGTTTTCGTTTATTTACCGATGAAATTCACATATTAAAAATCGCTGTCAACCCAGAGCAACGACGCAAAGGAATTGCTTTTAAATTTTTAAAGCACTGCCTGGGCACTTTCTGTGGGCAGAAAATTAAGTCGGCAACCCTTGACGTCAGACAGTCAAATACTGCCGGCATTGGACTTTATAAAAAAATCGGTTTTGACATTAAAGCGCAAATACCGAATTATTATTCAGATACACGCGAGGATGTAATCCTCATGCGGAAAAACTTTTTAAAGGAGGTATAAATGGCTATCAAGATAGCAATCAATGGACTGGGAAGAATCGGAAGGCTTGTGTTCCGCGCAGCGATAAAGCGTTCTGATATTGAGATCGTTGCAGTGAATGATTTAATGGATCCTGAATCCATAGCGCACCTGCTGATCTATGACTCAGTTCATGAAAAACTGGACATCCAAATTACACCCAAAGAAAATGCAATCGAAATTAGTGGGAAATCCATTGCTGTTTTTTCTGAAAGAGATCCTGCAAACCTTCCCTGGAAAAAATTTAATGTTGATATTGCAGCGGAATGCACCGGTCTTTTCCGGGACAAAGAGAGTGCTGCCAAGCATTTATCCGCCGGCGCCAAAAAAGTGATCATCTCTGCTCCGGCCAAAGACCCGGACATTACCATCGTTATGGGTGTTAATTCTGATCAGTACAATGCTGACAACCATCACATCATATCTAATGCATCCTGCACCACAAACTGTCTGGCGCCCATCGCCAAAGTGCTGAACGATGAATTCGCTATTATCTGCGGTTTGATGACGACCGTTCATTCATATACCGGCGACCAGCGGTTACTGGATGCGCCTCACAAAGACCTGCGCCGCGCAAGATCTGCCTGCCTGTCGATGATTCCGACCACAACAGGCGCTGCCAAAGCGGTGGGCCTGGTTCTGCCGGAGTTGAACGGAAAACTAAACGGACTCTCCATTCGTGTACCCACCCCGAATGTATCTGTTGTCGACCTGGTGGTCACAATTCAAAAGACCGGCGTGGATGCCGAAGATATAAATGCCGCCCTGAAAAATGCTTCTGAAACTTCGCTTTCCGGCATTCTCGGATACAGTGACCTGCCGCTTGTCTCCAGCGACTTTAACGGATGTCCCCTCTCTTCTATTGTTGATGCGCCAACTACATACGCCATTGAAAACATGGTGAAAGTATTATCCTGGTACGATAATGAAGCCGGGTATTCCGCTAGAATGGTTGACCTGGCAGAAATGATCGGAAAGCGGCTTTAAGTTAATCCGCCAGAGACCGTTGCCGTTTGTATAATCGGTCTCTGGCTGTTTTTTCAACTTTTCAATCCAAGGAGCTTTCTATATGGAATATCGCATCCCATTGATCGCGGGCAACTGGAAAATGTTTAAAACTGGTAATGAAGCAGTGGATGCAGCAACTCAACTGGTAAAACTGGTATCTGATATTGAAAACGTCGATATTGTGATTGCACCGCCATATACATCGCTTGCGGTTGTATCGGAGGTTATCCGGGACACCCGGATTGATCTCAGCGCCCAGGACTTATACTGGGAAAAAGAAGGTGCCTACACAGGTCAAATCTCTGCTTCAATGCTGATATCTGCCGGATGTCAATATGTTATCATTGGTCACTCGGAACGCCGGCAGCTTTTTGGTGAAACAAATGATACCGTCAATAATAAAATCAAGGCTGCCAGTGCTTCCGGGCTCATTCCCATTCTCTGTGTGGGTGAAACAGAAACACAAAGAGATGAGAAAAAAACATTTTCAGTGCTTGACAAACAGATGGAAAAAGGGTTAGAAGGTCTAACTTTAGATGAGCACCATTCTCTCGTTATTGCATATGAACCGGTCTGGGCAATTGGTACCGGAAAATCAGCGACACCTGACCAGGTTCAGGAAGTTCATGCATTTTTGAGAGACCTGGTTGAAAAAAGATTTGGAAATATGCTTGCAAAAGCTACCCGGATTCTGTATGGAGGTAGCGTCAAACCGGATAATGTGTCCGAGTTGATGACCTTGCCGGATGTTGACGGTGCCCTTGTGGGAGGCGCCAGTTTACAGCCGGATTCATTTAGTAAAATTATTCATTTTTAATATTAATCAATTAATAGAGACTTATGACTGCATTAATAATAACAATACACGTAATTGTCTGTATTGCCCTCATTCTCATTGTACTTTTGCAAACCGGCAAAGGTGCTGATATGGGAGCTGTTTTCGGTGGTGCAGGCAGTCAGGCCCTTTTCGGGAACACTGGCGCCGCAACATTTCTTGGCAAAATGACGACTGTGGCAGCGGTTGTTTTTATGATCACTTCGTTAACCCTTGCCTATATATCAAAAAGCGGCGGCAAATCAGTTGTATCTGATATTAAGCCGGCAACTCAACAGACGCAACCTGCTGTACCGGCCCAACCTTCTCCGATGCCTGAGCCGAGTGAGGCTGAACAAAACGCTACGACTCCGGATCAGACTCCATCAGAAGTTATGCCAACGGAACCAGCGCCGCTTCCTGAAGATGCAGCAGAAACACCACTGTCTTCAGAATAACAAACTGTTACTGCCGAAGTGGTGAAATTTGGTAGACACGCTATCTTGAGGGGGTAGTGGGTTACGCCCGTGCCGGTTCAAATCCGGCCTTCGGCACCATATATTCACGAAAGCCGCGATCTTCAATGATCGCGGCTTTTTATTTCTTGATGAACAGTTACCGTTTAACACAGCACTTATTATCTGCTTTTTCAAAAAGGCTATTTATTCTGATGCAACCCAATTCAAAACAAGTCTCCTGCCCTGTTTTATATTGGAAAAAGTCTTTGGTGCATAACACTGGGATTAATTGTTTATGGTTATATAAGACAGCCCTCAAATGAAGTGCGTAGGAATGTATGTTTAAGTTTTTAAAAAACACCGTAAAGACCCAGTCGCAAATCCTTTCAATCAAAGCCATCCTGAGTATGATTCATGCGGTTGAACGTGTAGTGAACAAGGACGCGCTTAACCTCACGGGGATGACGCCACACACTGTCATATACGAAGATGACCTTCTATCTGTTTTGCATTACCACCCCTTAGAAGAGGATGAAATCAAAATAGGAGAAGAATATTTTCCAGTTTCCAGACAATTGCATAAAACTCCGCTGGTATACATACCACCGCTACTGGCGCCTGGATTCGCCTTTGACCTGTTCCCGGAACGGAGCCTGGCCCGGTATTTTTTAGCCAAAGGGTTTGATGTGTACCTTGTTGATTTCGGCACCCCCACCAAAAGTCACGCACACCTGTCATTTGAGGACTATATCCTCAACTGGATGCCAGCATCAATGGAAGCTATTCGCTCCGAAAGCGGGGCAAAAAAATTGTCACTTTATGGATACTGCATGGGCGGCCTGTTCTGCCTTCTTTACACAGCCATCTTCCAGGATTCCGACATTCGCAATATGGTGACGGTTGCCAGCCCAATTGACACCCACCAAATGGGAGTTGCCGGAAAAGCTTTGTCTCTGGTCGCAGTACCTGCCCATAAGCTCGCCCGCAGAATTAATTTCAGCCTGCGGGATATCAAACCTGAACACCTGCATGTGCCCGGTCTGCTCGGAACCATCGGTTTTCATGTGATCAACCCGTTGGGTGTGCTCAAAAGTTACTGGGATCTTCTGCTCAATCTCTGGGACCGGGACTATGTGACGGCCCATGAAAGCCTCGGGCACTGGATTAATAACCTGCTGGATTATCCGGGGGCCACGGTTCAGGAAATCGTCATACAGATGGCGCTGGCCAACAAGCTGGCCCGCAAGGGGGAGATGACTATCGGCGGCAGACGAGCAAAATTAAAAGGCATCAACTGCTCCCTGCTTTCTTTTGCCGGAGAAAAAGATGAAATCGTACAGTTTGAGTCTGCCCGTAAAATTATGGATGTAGTGTCGTCTCAAGACAAATCGTTTCAGGTGGTGCCCGGTGGACATGTCGGACTGATCATCGGTGAAAAAGCGCCGCAAAACCTCTGGAAGTCCAGTGCTGACTGGCTTGCACGCCGGTCGGGTTAAGACAAGATCAGATATTTATATCCCGCCCGACCCCACAGAAAAATCGCAAATTGGGGAAATCGTATTTTGATTTTGCAGATATTACTTCTTCTATTGTAAATTGTAATCAAATTGCAATAAAGGAATACGGAGAGGGATATATATTCATCGGATTTCCATTAAAAAGCGTGCCACAGGGCGACGGACTCAAAACAAACAGGAGGGTTATTGCGTGATGATTGCCAGGAAAGATTTGATAAACCTCAACAGCAGAGATTTTTTCCCTTGCCATTTTTCATCTGCGTTATATAAACTCTAAATAAAAGAAAAAAACGATATGTTTATCAAAATTCAAAAGACTTTAAAAAAAATCAAATTTTATACGGTCAATCTTCCCTTAATATTAATGACCATCCCTATTGGTTTTATCTTTGAGTACATTATCACTTTTCCGTTTATTGTTTTCTGTACGCTTGACAGTCTGGGACAAGAAAAAAAAACAAAAACAAATAGGTAGAAAACTCTTCCTTAAACACCCGTCAGCTTGTATTTTGTTTCTTCGTCCAGTTTATTCATTTTGCCAATAATACATTTCTGCAGTTTGTTCAAATCAATGTTGGTAAATCGAATGCCAATTCCCCCTTTAGATATATGAACGGTTTCACCGGTTGCCTGAATCGTCAGCCCGGGTGATTTTGATTCCGGATCAAAACTAATGATAATATCAGCCTGTGACGGGATCGGCACAATTTCATCAGTTTCGATAAAGAAACCGTTTGACCCGAGATTCTGCACGTTTCCCGTGATTTTAATACGACTTCTTGAACTGCCGCCATATGATTCCGCAACCTTGATTGTCGCCTTTGTGTCCGGCCATACCTGGCTTCTGGTATTTTTTCGTTTATTCATTTAAATCCAATATCCCCTGAAATATTCTGATAACATCAATTATTCAATTATTCAGCCCTAACAGTGAATCCAATTTTCCGTTTTGATCTAAACTGCTTAAATCATCATATCCGCCAACATGAAAATTCTCAATAAAAATTTGCGGAATGGTTCTCATTCCGTCGCTTCTTTTCACGGATTCCGCGATCAATTCCGGATTCCCGTCAACAACCAACTCATTAAATTGAAGGCCTTTACTTTTCAACAGCGCTTTTGCACGAATACAGTACGGGCAGGAAGCGGAGGTATAAACATCAATATTAATCATAAAATGACTCCTCTTAAATTACATATTTTCAAACAGATAAACAAACCGTTTCCATCTAATTTTAAATTGGGCCAGGGGCATGCTGTCCAGAGTTCTCATTTCGAGTGTCGGGCCCTTAAGATTAAATCTTACATCAGTGAATAACGTTGTCATATGATATAAAAATTTTTTAAATGATTGATCCGCTGAATTGACAAAAGCAATATCTTCTCCTAACACATCCGCATTAAGCGCAAAATGAATCAGCCTTTTGATGAGTTCTTCGGAAGATTCCAGATGCGCAAAACAGCATGGCGGCCGGCCGCAACGGGACGAGTCGGTATGGTTCCAGATGTCCCTCCGTTCCCGGGACATTTTAAACTCATCCGTGGTTGACAGCTTACACAAAAAATTAAACAAGGGAAGAATTTCATTAATATTGGAAATGCCCACGTGCAGATGAATGGACGCTGTTCCTTTCATCATTTCAAGACCCCGAGTGTCAATTTCAGCTAACCGATTATGCAGTTTGACATACCGGTTAGAAATAAGACACAGGGGCGCTTGTGCGCGACCCGGCATATAATCTGTTCCAATATATTCAATATCCAGATGATCCCTAATTGTTTTGTTTGACTGGTCTATAAACGCCAGCAGGGAATCAAACAGCTGGTCATCGTCTCTTAGCAGCGGCGGGCTGCAGTATTCAATCTGTCCGCCCGGTTCAAACGCCACCCGGAATCCATTGTCTGCCAGATACTCATTTCCATCCAAGGAGAAACCGGTTTCAAGCAGCAATTGGGAGACTGCAGTCATATCATGCATCGACAAGGAACGGGTGGGCAGAAATTCATATTCAAACCCGTAACTTCTCAGCCCCTTCCCCTTAATTTCAGATAAAACATCAATATATCGTTGTGTAAACTGTTTTACCAGTATATCGAGTTTGTCAGTCACTTTTTATATACTACCTGTAGAAATTAAAAGAACAGGAAAAAAATTCCTGATACCATAATGTGAATATGATTATTGAAAATACCTGATCCGCGACAGAGACCAGTGTTTCCGGGCCGATGCCGTGGGTTGTTATTTGTCCCGCAAGGGACCAGGCATACTCGGGATCAAGTATCCCCTGCCGGCGGATTATATCTCCAAAAAGGATCTCCTGTAAAAAATCCGGCAATTTATCAGGGGCAGCCAACCAGTCAGCAATGGGGATGGTAAAGGGTTGTTTGCGGCGATACGCTGTTTCATGATCCAATATACTGTATTTCAAATATGAATGGCTGCAGATGTATTTTTCTCTGACTGATTCAAGATCCACTTTCAGATTAACCGGTAACATGGCGGCAAACTCGGCCAGCCGGTAATCCAGCAACGGTGTCCGTGCTTCTAAGGAATGCCGCATGGACAAACGATCCAGCCTTAAAATAACGTAATCCGGTAACCTGAATCGTGTTTCAAATGCAATGGCCTGGTTGACCGGATCTTCATTTCCTTTCAGAAAAGGAGGGGCATCTTCAGAAAATAAATCTAACGGCGGTTTCTGACCGGTCAATTTCAATATTTCATCTGACGCGAACAATGCTTCGTTCTGAATATATCGGCTCGCAGGATCGTTTTTTCTTTGAACAAGATACGCATTCAGTTCCGGAAAAAGATGCAGTAACTCATTCTGCTTCTTTTCTGAAAGGCTCATGAATTGGGATGCGGCACTTTCAATCATGAATTTACGGTAACCGGCGAAAATTTCATCTGCTCCTTCCCCGGTTAAAACAACTTTTACCTGCTTTGCCGCCATTTCGCAGACCATATCCGTAGGCAGTAATGTGCCCAATGAAACCGGTTCTTCCAGAGACTTTACAATTTCCGGTAAATATTTAAGATGATTTTTCCGGCAGACCGCTGAATTTAATTTTGCTGAATTAAATTTATCCGGATTGCCTGTTAAAAAATTCTTCACATTTGCCAGTTCATTATACTTTTCTTCTTCAAAAGCGATGGAAAACAGACGAAGCGCAGGCTGCTGCATTGCAGCCTGAGCAGATACCGCCGAAGAATCGATGCCGCCACTGATCAGGGATCCGACCTCTACATCCGATCTTAAACGGATTTTAACTGAATCTGAAAACAAATCATAAAAGCGGTCCGCTGCATCATCAATGATTATATCATGATTGACCGCATCAAGGCGGTAGTCCCAGTACCTTTTAACCTGATATTTTCCGCTTATTAAATCATATTCAAGAAATGAACCCGGCGGAACTCTCCTGATACCTTTAAACAACGTTTCACTTCCCGGAATATATCGATATGTAAAATAAGTCGCCAAACGATGAGAATTCATTTCAGGACAAATATTGCCGCCTGCTAACAGCGGTTTAATTTCAGAAGAAAAAAGAAAATCATTTTTATTTATTAAGTAATAAAGCGGCTTAATGCCGAACCGGTCGCGAAACAAAAATAAGCGGCTTTGTCTTGGATCAAATATGGCGCCAGCATACATTCCATTCAAATATGACAGAAAATCGATTCCTTTTATTCGATACAAATGCAACGCGACTTCAACATCCCCTTTTGAAACAAAAGGTTCTGCTTTTACCATTTCTTTGAGTTCGATAAAGTTATAAATCTGACCGTTACATATTATTAACGTATCGTCTAGTCCGCATTGTATCGGCTGCATCCCGGTTTCAAGATCAAGAATCGACAAACGAACAAAACCCAAGCCGACTGTTTTGCCGCAGACTGAATAAACCACCTTTTTTCGGTCATCCGGACCGCGATGCTGCAGAATTCCATTCATTTGATCAACACGTCGGCTGATCTCATGAAATGTTAGATCAGGTGATATCATTCCATTAACACCGCACATCGACGAATATTACCTTAGAATATGAATGATTAAGAATTTAAAAAAATTTTGTTATGTATAAAAATATATCGCCAAAGTCAGTTAATTTCAAAAACTTATTTTATTTGGAACTTTAAAAAATTTTATGTTACTAATTTATGATAAATTATTATGTTACATTGTCAATTCATCATTCTGTGTTTTGCCCAAAACAATAAATATCGATTAACATTCTGATATTTTAATCTATGTTAACGACATATAAAATATAATTTATCAATTAAATTTATTTATAATGCGTTGTAATTTTGACATATACCCGGAAAATCAACATCACTTTTTTTTCCGTATCCCTTCGGAGAAAAGGGATAAAAATAATTCAAAAATTATTTTCATGGAGAAAGATCAAAATAAAAAAAATACCTTTAAAAAAGAGTTTGTTTTATGCAGGGCCTGCAAGCATAAAATAACAACACATCAGGAAATAATAAGTGTCAATGGCTCTCACCAGCATACATTTGCCAACCCAAACGGTGTCATATTTGATATCGGGTGCTACAAAACAGCACCTGGATGTATAAATACCGGGCCATTTACTGACGAATTTTCATGGTTTAAAGGCTACATGTGGCGGGTTTCAATATGCGCGTCATGCCTTGCGCACCTGGGTTGGCTGTTTCTTTCAGCCAAAAATGATCTTTTTAGCGGTTTAATCATAGATCGACTCATTGATTCCAATTAATTTTTTATTGTGATCGATGCCGCAAAAAACCATAAAAGGCATATTTTTATATATAATTTTTAAATGTGAATAAACAATTAATTTTTTATACTATTCAACCAAATCTAAACATATATTTATTGACAACTAATCATATTTTTAATATATAAAAATAACATATATTATTTAATTCTGCTCGGCGTTACAACACATATGTATAAATAACCTAATAATATATAACAATTAAAACTCAATCACCGGGTAAATTATTGTATAAATCAAAGAAATAATGAGGACAACATGCCATACAAACTGATCGGTACGTTAATTGCTTTGTTTTTTTATGGATGTACACTAAATTTCTCCACAATAATTTTAACCCCCGGTCTTGCCGATGCTCAAATGTCAGAGCTTTCAGAAATTCAGAATGGTATCTTTTATCTTTCACACAAAAATATGGGGATCACCTCAGAAACTTTTAAAACAGATAAATATATTGATTATGATCAGGCTGAATATTTTAGCTTAGCTTCAAAACCAAAAGTCTATACACCGGCAGACGACAATTATCCGTTTACCCTTGTCGATCATTACATATTGGATTCAGATTTGGCAATCGAATATAAATATAACTCCATATTGTGTAGCGCCTATCCGCCAAAAGCATACTTAAGCCGGCACAATATTTCTATTGCAGATTACACAGACCAAGCATCCCCGCCAGCTGTATATATGACAACCATAGAAGCGACAGAACCTTTCCGCGGGGAAGATGTTAAAGCTGTTGTCTGGATAATTAATAATTACGAATACCATCAAAGTGAACATATTATTGATCATGATTTTCAAAACGGTCCCTATGAAAATATGGCTAACTGTGGCATTGACGCTTACTTAATTGATACTACTATTCGTGTATCAAGTGGAATGATAGCTGTTTGGGTGCACCATAGCCCGCCATTTCCATACTGCCCCCCTCCAGTTAAACCTTGCATAGATTGCCTCCCAGAAAGCTATTGCCCCAAACCTGTATTTGCGCAAGTAAAATGGATATCACCAGATGCATGGAATTGCCGGAAACCGACTCCCAGACCCAAAAGTAATTGTGTGATTTATCCCCCCTCCCCTGAAACTGAATCAACTCCTAACGCCAACCCTAATAGATGCATTACGTGCAAATGATCTAATGTTGTAAGGAAATTTAAAAAAACAATTTTAAAAATATTGTTTAGATTACTATGAACCCGTCAGTGACTGGCATTGAAAAATAGAGCCGTCGATGTTGACTATATCTGATATTGACTGACATCAGGATAAGAAACATTGGCGGGACTTTAGAGACGACCTTTATGGTTCAAAGTGATATGATTAATTTATCTTGACTTTATATTTTTTAAAATTTATATTTATCAGATTTTATTTTTTAAAAGTTATATTTTTTATTAATATTACAGCAGATAACAACGACTGGAAAGAATTTATTTACAATGAACACCTTAATGCAAAAAGTAAGAAATATTGGGATAAGTGCCCATATTGATTCAGGAAAAACAACCTTAACAGAACGATTCCTGTATTTAACAAAAAAAATTCACCGGATTCATGAAGTTAGAGGCAAAGACGGCGTCGGTGCCACAATGGATTCCATGGAACTGGAAAAAGAACGCGGAATTACAATCGCTTCTGCGGCAACTTACTGCCAGTGGAAAAATCATGAAATAAATATCATTGATACGCCGGGCCACGTTGATTTTACAATCGAAGTCGAACGGGCATTACGGGTTCTGGATGGCGCGATTCTGGTCCTCTGTTCAGTGGGCGGGGTACAATCCCAATCCATAACCGTTGACCAGCAAATGAAACGATATCAGGTGCCATGCATTGCGTTCATCAATAAATGCGACAGAAGCGGCGCCGATCCGTTCCGGGTTATCGATCAGCTGAGAGAAAAACTGAACCATAATGCCGTTGCCGTACAGATCCCCATTGGCCTTGAAGCGGATTTAGATGGAATCATAGATTTAATCTCGATGAAAGCTGTTTATTTTGATGGAGAATTCGGCGATATTATTCGAATAGAAGAAATTCCGGATTCTTTGATGGAAAACGCCATTGAAAAACGTGAAGAACTTGTAGATGCAGCTTCTATTTTTTCGGATGAATTGACGGAAGCGGTGATCGAAGAAACAGAAATACCAGATAAATTTCTTATCGACGCAATACGCCAGGGAACCATTCAGCGAGAACTGACACCTGTTGTTATGGGATCTGCATATAAAAACAAAGGGATTCAGCTGGTATTGGACGCTGCAAATGAGTTTTTACCATCGCCAGTGGAAGTTGACAATGAAGCATTAAATTTAGACGATAATGAAGAACCCCTTCCCCTTACCGGTAAAAAAGAAGACCCGCTCGTTGCCCTTGCTTTTAAACTCGAAGATGGCCAGTTCGGCCAATTAACTTATATTCGGGTCTATCAGGGAGAATTAAAAAAAGGCGACACGTGTAGTAATGTCCGTACAGGTAAAAAAATCAAGATCGGCAGAATTGTAAGAATGCACTCGGATCAAATGGAAGATGTTGAAAAAATTGAGGCAGGATATATCAGCGCACTTTTTGGTGTAGATTGTGTTTCCGGAGACACCTTTGCCGCTTCCGGCTTAAATGTTTCAATGACTTCCATGCACATCCCGGAGCCTGTTATCTCCCTGTCAATCAAGGCCAAGGACAATGCATCCGAAACCAGCATGGCCAAAGCGCTCAACCGGTTTACGAAAGAAGACCCGACATTTAACACCTTCATCAGCAAAGAAACCGGTGAAACAATTATTTCAGGAATGGGCGAACTTCATCTTGAAGTATACGTTGAACGAATGAAGCGAGAGTACAAAACGGATATTATCACCGGAGAACCAAGTGTCGCCTACAGGGAAACAATTACAAGCAACACATCCTTTGATTATATCCACAAAAAGCAGACCGGTGGCGCCGGGCAATACGGACGTATTGCCGGTTTCATGGAGCCCGTTGCAGATGATGATTTTGTGTTTGAAAATAAGATCACCGGCGGATCGATCCCTACGCAATACATCTCGTCATGTGAAAAAGGGTTTGTTTCCTGCCTTGAGAAAGGTCCCTGGCTGAAATACCCGGTTACCGGTGTCAAAATCGTTATCAATGACGGCGCTTCGCATTCAGTGGATTCCTCAGAAATGGCTTTCCGGGCTGCTGCTCGCGGTGCTTTTCTACAGGCTTATTTCAAGGCCCGACCGGTTCTGCAGGAACCGATTATGAAAGTGGTGATTGAAACCCCTGCAGAATTTCAGGGAAATGTTATGGGATCATTAAATCAGCGACGCGGAATGATCATCGGATCCCATGACGTGGGACAAGTTACGGCTATTGAAGCCCAGGTCCCTTTATCCGAAATGTTCGGATATTCAACAACCTTAAGATCAATGACCCAGGGAAAAGCCCAGTTTACAATGGAATTTTCCACCTATAAGCAAGTTCCTAAAAGCGTATTAGAGATAATTGAAAAAAAAACTGAAAAAAAAACTAGAACCGGGACGTAATTCTTAAATTAACAAAACCCGCGACCGTTATTTAATTTTTCCATGCTAAATATAGATATAAGGACTAATAAATGTTGAAGAAACAACTTATCTTAAGAGATCCATTAAGTTTCTTAGGATATGAAACTGATGAAACAGAAAAAAAAGGCAATTTTGGGGCCGTCACATCCCGAGCCGGTGTCGGTAAAACTGCATTTCTGGTACAAATTGCCATAAGCAGTCTGCTTAAAGATAAAAATGTCCTTCATATCAGCATACAGGATCCGGTTGACAAGGTAAACTTGTGGTACAAAGAATTATTTTTAAACCTTACTCAGAATCATGATGCCAAACAGTCCAAGCAATTATGGGAAGCACTGCTGGCCAAGCGTTTCATTATGACTTTTGAAACAGAAAGTTTTGATTTTTCAAAATTAATTTCCAGAATTGATGAACTTCGCACCCAAGACATTTTTGTCCCGCAATTAATCATCTTAGATGGTCTCTCTCTGGACAGCTCCATGCAGCCGGAGCTTAATCAATTAAAAGAATATGCAGTCAAAAACAACTTTACCATATGGTTTTCCGTGCGCACTCACAGACATCAGTCAGATGATCCGGTAAGCATGCTCAGACAGTTAGGTGGGAAAGACAATAATCTGTTCAACATGATCATACAATTACTGCCGCATAAGGATAAAATCCAGGTAAAACGACTTTCCATAGACCGGGAAATGAATGAACGGCCCCCGCTTTTAATTGATCCATCAACAATGATGATCAAGGAAACCACAGATAAATAATACGGTTCAGATTAAACATTCCGGAATTTTTTTTCAAAAGATCATCCCGTAAAAAGCATATTTTCGAAATATTAAAGCCTCAAAAAAGACATCGATCCTAACATATTTTTAAATTTTCGGAATCAGTGCTTCAAATAAATAATCTATAGAAATTAAATTCATTGTAATTTCATTAAAACAATGATAATTGATGAAAATATGATTAAAATTAGAATGATTTAACTATATTTTTCTGGGATTGGCATACCGTATTAAACTTCAACAAAGGAGAGCGAGATAAAATGGGCCGGCAAAAAGCAATGTTTTTATTGGCATCAATATTCTTCTTACTGGTTCTTGCATTGCCAGGATACTGCAGCGAGAAACCGACTTGTGCCGTATTATTATTTCATCCTGACATGGCTTCTTCAAATATTTATGAAAGTCAGATGATATCAAGCCGCTATGCTGAATTATTAGACCGCCTGGATATGTTTGATGTCATTGATTACAAAAAAATTGACGAAATACTAATAAATAAAAACGTCCTTGATCTGGAAAAAACCTGTACAGATCTGGGATGCGCATTAAAAATCGGAAATAAGATAGGGGTTGATTTTTTAATATACGGTATCATAGGAAATGTCGGCAACTTATATTCACTGGATACGACCCTTGTCAATATTGCCGGTGGTAATGAAACGCAACATGCTGTTTACGACTTTGAAGGAACTCAGGAAGAATTCGCAAAAAATGCACCGGCTGAAAATATGAAATCCCTTTTTGGGATTCAGGAAATTCCTGAAAAAGAAATCATCCCTGTAACAGCTGCTGCTGTTACTGCCGGTGAACTGAAGCAAGAAGAGACTCAGGTGGTAGAGGATGCGCCAGTTGCACCGGCACATGAAGAACTGAAAGACTTCAGAGTCGCAATCAGAGGTGGTATTGCTTTTGACTTTGATAATCTCGAACCTGGTGCAGGGATAGAATTAAAATTTAAAAAACTTTCCTTTGCATTCTTAGCCAATGGTGACGGATTTGCGACAGGATTGTCATATTACCTTCATCAAGAAGGCAACTCTCCATTTTTCTCAGTTGTAGGATCATATTATGACACTAAAAACAAATATGGTATAAAAGAAATCGGCCGCATTTACGGAATATTGCTCGGATATCGAGTCACTTTTGATAGTTTTATGGAAGCGGATATGGCTAAAAACATCGATACTCGCATCGGTCTCGGAGCAGGTTATGTCAACTGGGATGAACGGGGGGGAACACCATATACAAGTGCAAGTGATGAAGAATTCATACCTCTTTTTGAGGTTACCCTTGGTTACACATTTTAATATGACTGTTTAATTCTTTCACATATAAGAACTCAATCATAAACGCGGGTGCTTAAAAGCCCCGCGTTTTTTTTCGATTTTTTTTTCATTTCAATTTTTGAATCACATAAATCTAATTTTTTGTTCTATATTTTTGGAACTTGGTATTGACATATCTTATCCAAATTTTATACTGATTTTTCTTATGAAAAAAATTTCCTAAGTAAACAATTAATTGGCAACGATTAATATTTCCATTATGTGAACCAGGAGGTTAAATTTGTATTCAAAGCTTCTGATACTTCACTTTCCGGGCCGGGAAGTCGAAAAACCTGTGGTCTGCCACTTGACCAAGTATTATGACCTTACTTTTAATATACTGAAAGCAACCATCCTTCCCCGAAAAGAAGGCATTATGGTTCTGGAGCTTTCAGGATCCAAAAAAAACTTTAAAAAAGCCGTTCAATACCTTAAAGATCAGGGAGTAATTGTTAAGAACGCGTCTCAGGAAATAACCCGTGACGAAGACAAATGTATTCACTGCGGGGCATGCACCGCAGTATGTCCGACAGGTGCCCTGGCCATCAGCCGCCCGGATATGTATGTACGGTTTGACAAGACAAAATGCAGTGTATGCGAACTTTGTATTGCCACTTGTCTTACCCGGGCCATGAAAGCAGAACCCACCACTGAAACCCTCTTTGAATGAAGCCGAAAATTGCCGTTGCCATAAGCGGTGGTGTTGATTCCCTGGTCGCTGCCTTTATATTAAAAAAAAAGTATGAGAATATTGTTGGTCTGCATTTTCTTAACGGCTATGAACCGGCACCCTTTCAGCCATCTGAATCGCCATCTGAATCATTTGAAAGATCAGACCAGTCCATCATCAGCATTTATGAACCGCCCGATGCGCATCCAATTACGCACATCGCAAATCAGCTTAATATTCCGATAAAACTGGTTGATTGCCGGTATCATTTTCAAAAATATGTGGTCGATTATTTTGTTCAGAGTTATCGTAAAGGCTTGACCCCAAACCCTTGTATAATATGCAATCCATTAATCAAATTCGGAATTGTTTTTGATTTAGCAAAACATCTTGGGGCATCGTATTTTGCAACCGGTCATTACGCCGGAATTATTGAGAAAGCGGATGATCAATATTTTTTAACAAAAGGCAGGGATTCCCAAAAGGACCAATCATACTTTCTCGCTTTCCTGTCCCGGAAAGTACTTCCGTTTATCCGCTTTCCTCTCGGCAACATGACAAAACAGCAAGTTATTGAAATGGCCGTCTTAAATGGGCTTACTCCTGTTTTGACAAAAGAAAGCCAGGATGTATGTTTTATTCATAATAACGATTATGCATATTTTCTTACGTCTCAAGACAGGTTTGTGGCATCACCCGGCCTGATTACAGACAGTGACGGCAGAAGGATTGGGGCGCATCAAGGACTTCATAAATTTACCATCGGCCAGCGACGCGGCATTAACTGTCCGGCGAGTGAGCCCTATTATGTTTTAAAAATTGACATGGAACAAAATCGATTGATTGTGGGATTTAAAAAAGATTTATACAAAACCGGTCTTAAAATTAAAAACATAAACTGGTTTATTCCAAAACCTAAATCCAACTTAGATATTTTTGTAAAAATCCGATATCGTCATCAAGCAACAGAAGCTGTCCTGATCCCCCAAAATGAAGATTCAGCAAAAATATATTTCAAAAAACCGCAACCGGCTGTAACACCGGGCCAGGGAGCCGTTTGTTATATCGGCGATGAAGTGATTGCAGGTGGCTGGATTCATGAATAAAAAAAATAAAAAACAACTAAAGGTTTGCCTAACCACCCTTGGCTGCAAAGTGAACCAGTTTGAATCAGAATCCATTTATGCCGAATTGCACAAAAGCAGCTCTCAGAATTCTATTGAGATTGATTCTGACGTATGCATTATCAATACCTGTACTGTCACTCAAAAAGCTTCCATGCAGTCAAGACAAGCGATTCGAAAGGCAATACGTGACAATCCCAATGCAATTATACTGGCAACAGGCTGCTATGCCCAGTCCGAACCCCTTGAACTGAAAAAAATTAAAGGGCTTGATTATATCATCGGAAATTCCGATAAACATCGTATTGCCCAAATATTCAATTCATCGGATAATCCAAAGAAGAATTCTGCGCCTGTGATTGTTCATCGGGACATTCGCAACGAAAAATGTATGAACGGAATTACCACGCCGCTCATCGGAAACAGAACCCGCCCATTTATTAAAGTTCAGGATGGTTGTGATAACTTTTGTTCATACTGTATTGTTCCATACACCCGAGGCCCCAGCCGAAGCCTTCCTTCTGACGAAGTCATAAGTACGATTAGCGCCCTGCCGGCTCTTAAAACCAAAGAAATTGTTTTAACCGGAATTCACCTGGGGAGATACGGACGCGACCTTTCACCCCCCACTACCCTTTTAAACCTGCTCATCCGAATTCAAAAAGCAGAAATTGTGAGCCGGATCAGATTATCTTCACTGGAACCTGGAGAACTCACCGATGACCTATTAAAATTTACTGCAAATTCCGGAATTATCTGCCGTCATTTCCATATTCCACTACAAAGTGGAGATAAAACCATTTTAAAAAAAATGAACAGACCGTACGATCCTGCTCTGTTTGAAAGATTAATTAAACAAATTCATCGGACAATTCCGGATGCAGCCATCGGTGTCGATGTAATGGTCGGGTTTCCCGGTGAAACCGATGAAGCCTTTCGCAATACTTTTTCACTATTAAAGTCACTGCCGATCACTTATCTCCATGTGTTTCCTTTTTCTTCACGACCGGGCACGAAAGCAAGCAACTATCCCAACCAGGTGGATCCACAAACCATTAAGAAAAGACGCAATCAAATTTTAGAACTGGGCCATGGTAAAAAAACAGCCTTTTATACTCAAAGGGTCGGCCAGACCCTTGATGTTCTTATCGAAGGAAAAAGAGAATCAGCCTCAGGACAATTAACCGGAGTCAGCTCAAATTATGTGAGGGTCCTGATAGACGGAGATGACAGCCTTAAAAACAGAATAATACCGTGCTGCATCAAAAAAGTTTTAAGCAAGAATGCAGTTCTGGGTGAATATATGACATGATTGACGTACGCACACAGATGTAATATATAAAACTACTCAATCTTTTGCCAATCCCTTTTAAAATTTAACAAAACAAGTCAACGAGGACCAAAATGAAACGTGAGGAACAAAAGAATACTGTCATGTATACCATTTCCGAGCTTGCAGATGAATTGGATATCAGCACCCGGGCGATCCGTTTTTATGAAGAAAAAGGCCTGATTTTACCAAAACGGACAAAAGGGAACCACAGAGTCTATAACAAAAGGGATCGCGCCAGATTAAAACTGATATTAAGAGGGAAAAGGCTGGGGTATTCCCTGGAAGAAATCTCTGAGATGATAGGGTTGGCAAACTTTAACATGGAAGAAGAACAGCAGCTGAAAAAAACTTTTACGTACGGGAAAAAAAAATTAATAGAAATCAATGAACGGATGCAGGAGTTGCAAATCCTAAAAGAAGATCTTCTGGCGATACAACAAAAAATATCAAACCGGATGGAAGAGCTTAAAATCAAGAATTCATGTTTAACTTAAGATAAAATTTTGGAGATAATTTAATGTCGATTATTGAATGGGAAAAAGATGAAACAGTTGCCATTATCAAATTAAATAACGGAGAAAACAGGCAGAACTTAGAATTTGCTCAAACATTAAGCCGTATTCTGGATAAAATTATAGAGGATAAAAGTATAACCGCTGCCGTTATAACTTCCACAGACCCAAAATGCTGGTCGCTTGGTGTTGATATTGACTGGCTCGGCAAGCAGTTTCAGGAACAAAGCTTAGATAACATAAAAAATTTTATGTATGAAATGAATAATGTCTTTAAAAAACTTCTTTTATTACCAATCCCTGTCATAGCTGCCATCAACGGCCATGCGTTTGGCAACGGAGCAATTTTATCCTGCGCCTGTGATTTCAGGTTTATGAAATCAGATCGCGGGTATTTCTGCTTTCCTGAAGTCGACTTAGGGATCCCTTTTCTCCCGGGGATGATTGCCTTTGTTAAAAAAGCGATTCCGGGATATAAGTTTAATGAACTTAAACTTACCGGTAAAAAAGCCGGGGCAGCCGAACTTGCCGAAAGTCACGTCATTGAAAAAGCATGTGCCGATGCTGATGAACTATTAAACAAATCAATTTCGTTTGCACGGGCATTTAATAAAAAAAGAGGGATATTTAAAGAACATAAAAAAAGAATGCACAAACAGATTATTCAGGTGATTGATACAGAAGATAAAGAGTTCATTGAACCTATATTTCTGATGGTTCAGGATTAATAACCACTAAAAAAATATCGGAAAAAAAAAGGGCGCTTAGTCAAATCGACAAGCGCCCTATTTTATTTATGAGATACTGCAGTCAAGCACCGGATTAAGTAAATGCGGTTATATTGAAAAATTTGAGGGTCTCTTTTGCGGCCTTGATATATTCTTCCCGCTCCATTTTCATCATGGGGCGGAAAAAATTTTCACCGGAAACAAAATTGTGTATCGCGTTCATAATCGATAAGACTTTCATCTTGGCATCCGCCGGGACATTCTTCCGGTCTTCGGCCAGCCCCATGGAATAGGCGATATCCGATATATATTCGGGCACCTTGAAGTCCAGGATATTGCCGTGACGCGTTTTTGTAAAATACCGGAACAGGGTCAGGTTAGAGATTTCCGGATGTTCAAACAAATAATCCGCCATCTTATCAATTGCAATACGAATCCTTTCAGCAAGCGGCCTGCCTTTGATAATTTTTTCAACCTCTATCAATTTCTGACGCATGCCTTCGGTGATGTCCATTACAACCGCCTCATACAGATCACCCTTTTCTCCCCAGTGATAATACAGGGTGGATATATCAATTTCGACAGCTTTTGCAATCATCCGGGTGGTAGTTCCATGAAAACCATACTCACCGAATATTTTCCGGGCGGCTGTAAGAATTTTTGCTTTCATCGAGTCCGGATTCTGCTTTGCTTTCTCAAGTGATGATGCCATTAATTTTGCCTCGCAATTTAATCATATTCCAAAATTTTAAAATTCAAATAAAATCAATTTCTTTACCCTGAGGATGATGGCTAAATAACCCCCTGCTTCTCAAATTCATTTATTTTCTCATCCGAATAACCAAATTCTTTGAGAACTGTATTTGTATTTTCTCCAAACGCCGGCGGTATCGTTCGCACGGATCCCGGCGTGTCGCTTAACTTCACCGGGACACCTAAAAATTTCACCATTTTTCCGTTTGAATCCTTTAAATCCACGACCATCTCTCTCTCTTTAAACAAAGGGGCTTCCATTGCCTCATCAAGACTTCTGACCGGCCCCCAGCAGATATCAAGTCCATCAAGTTCTTTACACCATTTATCAAGAGTCTTTTGCTTAAACTTTTGTTTTACAAAATTTATAATTTCAATTCGTTTGACATCATCATACTGCAAGGCAATATATTCCGGTTTATCAAAATAATTACACAGATTCTTCCAAAATCTGTTCTCTACCGCACCAATAGATAAGTAGCGTTTATCCGCTGTCTCATATGTATTGTAACAGGCATACCGGTGGGACAAAAACGAATCAGAACGATTCACCGGCAGACCGATGAACTGCTTTAAGCTCAACACCAAAGAAAGTAAACTCATGGATCCGTCGGTCATGGATATGTCGATATATTGCCCCTTACCGGTTTGTTCCCTGGCGTACAAAGCTATCAAAATGCCGATTGCGGCATTCATCCCCCCACCCGCCAGGTCCGCAATCTGGATTCCCGGAATCGATGGAGGACGGTCCTTTTCACCAATCAGGTCTAAAACTCCTGCCACACTCAAATAATTCACATCATGTCCGGCTTCATCTCTATACGGACCGGTCTGCCCGTAACCGGAAATGGAACAGTAAATAATTTTTGGATTTATTTTTGAAACCGACTCATAATCTACCCCTAAACGCTTGGTAACACCCGGACGAAATCCTTCAAGAATAATATCCGCCTTTTCGGCCATATTAAAAAAAATTTCCCGGCCTTTATCTGATTTCAGGTTTAACGTGATATGTTCTTTATTTCGTAACACGGTAAAATTACCCCCCGCTTCACCAGCATATCGCTTATCTTCAATTGCGATAACCCTTGCACCATGATCTGCCAGAATCATTGAGCAAAAAGGCCCCGGCAATAATCGGGACAAATCCAGTACCGTCAATCCGTTTAATGCGCCATTTTTATTCATACCGTCTCCATAAGCAATTCATAGTTCTGTCAAATTTGTTTTGTATTTTTTCTTTTAACTGCTTTAATTACAGTAGGTTATTGAAAAACCTATTCTCTCCCTATTTTTTTATGAGTTAAGCGTTTAAAATGTATGCGAACCTAATGTTTGTGAATGCTCTCGTCTAAAAAAACAGACAACAAAAAAAGGCTCGCATACAATGAATCATTCCTTAATAAAAATTGTTAAATGGTTTTGCCGTCGACTAAATTTTAATGAACTTGCTTCTGCAGTGGTCATTTTCCATGAGGTCCTGAGCGGTTCAAGGAGTGACATCCCTCTCAAACCCAATGAAAAACCGCCTCACTATCGAGAATTCCGTATTGATACCCTTTCGCCTTTACCCACCTCAGTAAAAGATACTGCAGACACGGTCCCTGACTGGAAAAAACTTAAAACTGATAAAGAACTTAAAACCGGAAAAATAATTACGCCGATTCAATTTCGAAATGGCAAAAAGCCGCCAATTGGTTGTAAGTGCAGCCACTGTAATGCACCCAGACAATATCT
Source organism: Desulfobacteraceae bacterium (assembly GCA_014237465.1). Taxonomy (GTDB): domain Bacteria; phylum Desulfobacterota; class Desulfobacteria; order Desulfobacterales; family Desulfosalsimonadaceae; genus SURF-3. The sequence continues at coordinate 56,273 of JABZFM010000026.1, forward strand.
GTATGTGAATAATGGCAAAATACAATCCCAGGTAAAATGTAAAATTTGTGGGAAAACAAGTCCTACCCACGGCAATAAACGAAAACCAAAGGCAAAGTACCGGTGCCCCTACTGCTCAAGCGCTCTTTTCAAATGGAAAGAAAGTCAGCAAAGTACGATTTTCAAGTGCCCGAGTTATTCTTGTGGACACTATCTGCGTAATAAAATGATTCTTACAGACGAAGAAAAAACCATGCGAAGCCTGCAAAAATATAACCCTAATTTTAAACTTCACTATCAATACAGGGAATATCACATCTCTGCCGATGATCTGAAATCAGCACGACCGGTCTCAAATACAAAAGTCGACTTGTGTAAAATCCATCATAGCTACCACACATTAGGACTTGTCCTGACTTTTACAATAAACCTCGGACTCAGCTCCAGGACGACCAGAGATGCCCTGAAAGGTATTTTCGATATCTCCCTTTCTCATCAGACCATCATCAATTACATTAATTCCTCAGCCAGCTATTTATCCACTTTCATTGATGACAACTGCCCCATCCCCCAAAGTACATGCTCTGCAGATGAAACATACATCATTGTTGATGGTAACTGGACATATACCTGGTTTATTATCGATTCCAAAACCAGGGCTATTTGCGGATATAATCTGTCTCAACATCGAGGTATGCAACCGGCACTGGCGCTTTTATACAATTGCTTTGGAAAGCCTAATGAACTCGCAACACATCCGGATCTGATTACAGACGGCAATCCCTCTTACGATGCGGCTGTTATGGCGTATAATGATTTGATTAAAAACGATGATAGCAAGCTGATAAAACGCACTGTTATCGGCTTAAAGAATTTAGATGAAGAAAGCCGCGAATACCGAAGTTTTAAACAGCTTGTTGAACGGCTGAATCGAACCTATAAATATCACACCAGGCCAAGAGCAGGGTTTAAAACATTTGATGGTGCCGTAGCCCTTACAACGCTATTTATCGCATACTATAATTTCATGAGGCCACATAGCACATTAAAATCCACGCCGGTATCTTTGGACTCACTTCGCGAATCTCATCTCATGCCGGAGAAGTGGGTTACCCTAATCGAGCAAGCGGCAGCTTGAACTCTCAAATCAGATTGTCAAAGAACAAAAATTAAAAGCATTTAAAGTAAAATTAAACCCGTTCGTTATGGCGACGAGCAAAAAAAGCATTCTGTGCGAGAATGGGCCCCTTTTCGCTCGTCGGAGCACAGAATGCTTTTTTTGCGCTCCTGCATTTAGCATCACACTTTCATAATAAAATCACTTTTCATAAAAATTTTGACAGTTCCCAATTCATGTTAAATCGTTTATCGAAAAATTAAATAGATATGAAATCATCAATAATATGATCAGAGATTCAATATATATCAAACCCCAATCCTCAATCAAACGATTGATTCCATCAAATGTTTGAAACACTATTATAATTTTCGCTCGTACAAGTCAATATCGTTTTTATGATTCATGATGTATCAACATACAGAAACAGTGTGTCAGAGATTAACCTTTTAAAATTACATAGTTTAATAAAGATTTAAAAAAAATAAAAAAACTTTTGACAGCCATAAAAAAAGAGCCTATGATTTCCCCATCATTTGTTGGAATAAATTGATTAGGAAAATAGGTGAATAAAATGCATCATTATTATTAACATGATAGCAATATTAACATTATTCTCGATCCCAGCTCCCTATCCTTTCAGAACTCAGGATAAAACTGAAATTTATCTTGAAGCAAATATCGAATCCATCTCAAACCTTAAATTATTAGACAAGGAGGAGTAAAAAATGGCGCTTAACCTGGATGCAGTCGGGAAGAAGCTCGGCCCGGTTTCCAAAGATTACAACTGGAAAGATGTCGTGTTATATGCTTTGGGGGTGGGAGCCGGTTTTTCGGATCTTGACTATTGTTATGAAAAAAATTTAAAGGTAATCCCTAGCTTTTCGATTGCCTCAATTTTCGAGTTCCTGTCCCATTACGCTGCAAATTCCGACATCAATCTTGCCGGGATTCTTCACGGTGAGCAGGATCTCATCTTTCATAATCCGATACCCACTGAAGGCACCCTGATCACCGAAGGTAAAATCACCCATATGTATGACAAGGGTGAGAAAGGTGCCCTGGTGATCGGTGAAAGTGACACATTCCATTCTAACGGGAAAAAACTTTTTACAAGTATAGTAACCATCTTCAGCCGTCTGGATGGTGGTTTTAACGGCGAAAAAGCACCCAAGGAAACCTTTGAATATCCGGACAAAAAACCAGACTTTGAGATAGATGCCTCCCCTACTTTAGATCAGCCGCTTATTTATAGACTTTCCGGCGATGTGTTTGCCCTGCATGTTGATTCGGAATTTGCAAAAATGGCCGGATTTGAAAAGCCGATCATGCATGGATTGTGCACTTATGGGTATTCATGCAGAGCGCTCATTCAAAGCCTGACACCCGGCGAACCGGAAAAAGTGCGTCGCTTAAAATGCAGATTTTCAAAACCCATATATCCGGGCGATCCAATTAAAACGCAGATATGGAAAATAGAAGATAACAAAGCCGTCTGGAAAACCATCAATGCCAAGACCGGTGAAGAAGTCATCACAAACGGGATTTTTGAATTCGGAGACATTCCAAAAGATGAAATCCGTTTTGATGACCAGGTAGCCATTATCACTGGTGCCGGCGGTGGCCTGGGTCGAATTTACGCCTTGGAACTCGCAAAACGCGGAGCAAAAGTCGTTGTCAACGATCTGGGCGGTGCGAGGGACGGATCAGGAGAAGGATCTGCGACACCGGCACAAAAAGTGGTCGATGAAATCAAGGCCCTTGGCGGTGAAGCAGTTGCAAACTATGACAGCGTTTCAACCCCTGATGGCGGTGAAAATATTGTCAAGGCAGCTCTCGATGCCTATGGAACAGTTGATATCCTGATTAATAACGCCGGCATTTTGCGGGACAAAAGTTTTATCAAAATGGAACCGGAAAACTGGCAGACCGTATTGGATGTTCATCTTACCGGTGCCTACAATGTCACAAAGCCCGCTTTCAAGGTTATGCGCGAAAAAGGCTACGGCAGAATTGTGATGACCACATCTGCTGCCGGTCTATACGGCAACTTCGGACAAACCAATTACTCATCAGCAAAAATGGGATTGGCCGGATTAATGAATACCCTGAAACTGGAAGGAAAAAAATATAATATCAAGGTGAATACCGTAGCGCCCATAGCTGCATCACGCCTTACGGAAGATATTCTGCCCCCGGAACTGTTTGAAAAAATGAAACCGGAATTCGTATCCCCTCTTGTCATGTATTTATGCTCCCAGGAATGTGACGCAAACGGCAATATTTACAATGCGGGCATGGGTTTCTTTAACCGTGCTGCAGTTGTTACCGGCTCCGGTACAACCATCGGTGATGGCGTAAATCCACCGGAAATCGAAGATGTGGTCGATAATTTTGATGCCATTGCTTCATTGAAAAACGGGAAAGTATATTTTGAATTAAACGAACAGGTGGGTGATGCCATGAACGCATTTACCGCTCCGGCGCAACCGACCACCTCTTCCGATGAACAAAAAATTTCTTCCGTGTCTGCGATTTTTGAAGCCATGCCGAATGCGTTTAATGCGGAAGCAGCCAAGGATGTGGATGTTACCTTCCAGTATCATATTTCAGGTGACGGCGGTGGTGACTGGAACTGTATTATTAAAAACGGATCATGCACAATCGATTCCGGAACACATGAAAAGCCGACCTGTACGCTGAAAATTGCGGACACGGACTTTGTGGATATGATTAACGGGGTTCTGCCGGCCATGCAGGCGTATACATCCGGTAAATTAAAAATCGAGGGAGACATCATGAAATCCCAGCTCATTGAAAAACTGTTTAAATTATGAAGAAGGTAGAAGGCTGAAGGTAGAAGGTGGAAGGATTTATCTGAATATAAATTAATTTTTCCCTTCAGGCTTCAGCCTAACAACCTGAAGATATTTGACCACAAACATAGAGGAGAAAAAAAATGATTGGAATAACATCTTACGGTGCGTATATCCCCCGCTTAAGATTAAATCGTATGGCGATATTTCAAAGTATGGGATGGTTCGCCCCCGCGATAATCATGGTGGCGCAAGGCGAACGTTCCATGTGCTACTGGGATGAAGACGCCGTCACCATGGCAGTTGCCGCATCACGGGATTGCCTTAAAGGCATGGACAAAACAAATATTGAAGGCCTGTTTCTTGCCTCCACTACGTTGCCTTTTGCCGACAGACAAAATGCAGGCATTGTCTCAACAGCTTTGAATTTAAAAAACGATATCGTGACTTCTGATTTTACATCATCCCAGAAAGCGGGAACAAACGCCCTATTGACCGCAATCGAATCGGTTAAAGGCGGCGACAGGAAGAACATACTGGTGACGGCTGCCGACAAACGAGAAACCAAACCGGCATATTTTTATGAGATGTGGTTTGGTGACGGCGCTGCTTCATTAATGATCGGAGACCAGGATGTCGTCGCAGAGTACAAAGGCTCATATTCGGTATCATATGATTTTGTTGATCATTACCGGGGGGCGTTTAAAAAATACGACTACACCTGGGAGGAACGCTGGGTTCGTGATGAGGGATATTCAAAAATTATTCCTGAAGCGATTAACGGTCTTTTACAAAAGCTCAACATCACCATGGAAGATGTGGATAAAGTGGTTTATCCATGTTTTTTTAAAGCAGAACACAAAAAAATTGCTAAAAAACTGGGGGCATCTCCTGATAAAGTCATTGATAACCTTCATGAAGTTTGCGGAGAAACGGGCGCCGCCCATTGTCTGTTAATGATGACTGCCGCATTAGACAATGCTAAACCCGGCGATAAAATCCTCATGGCCAGTTTCGGGCAGGGATGCAGTGCTTTTCTTTTTGAAGTTACGGAAAACATCAATAAACTGGAGCATCGAAATAAATTCCAAAAAACACTGGATAATAAGGAAACCACAGACAATTATTTAAAATTTCTAAAATTCAGGGGATTAATTCATCCGGAAATGGGGATTCGCGCAGAAGCGGAAACCCAGACCGCAGTGACGACCCTGTGGCGAAGACGAAAAATGCTTCTTGGCCTTGTTGGCGGTAAATGCAAAGAATGCGGGACCGCGCAATTTCCAAAAAACGAGGTCTGTGTTAATCCGGAATGCGTGGCCAAACACAGCCAGGAGGAATATGAATTTGCCGATATTCCGGCCAAAGTCAAAACATTTACCGGAGACCTGCTGGCAGTTTCCGTTGATCCGCCCCACAAATACGGAATGGTTCAGTTTGAAGGCGGTGGCCGGTTCATGGCTGATTATACAGACTGCACCCTGGAAGAGTTAAAGGTCGGACTGCCGGTGCAAATGGTTTTTCGAAAACGGAATGATGATGAAGAAGAACGCGGATTTGTCAACTATTTCTGGAAAGCAGTGCCGGTTCCAGGCGCCTTAGAAGAAATGAATAAAATTAATTACAACGACCGCGTTGCCATCGTGACCGGTGCAGGTGGCGGTTTGGGGCGGGTTTACGCTCTGGAACTTGCCCGGCGAGGAGCAAGCGTGGTGATTAATGATCTCGGAGGCGCCAGGGACGGGTCTGGTGAAGGCTCCAGTTCTCCGGCAGACATTGTCGTTAAAGAGATACAGGAATTCGGCGGTAAAGCAGTGGCTAATTATGATAATGTTGCCACAGCAGAAGGCGGTGAAAACATCGTAAAAACAGCATTGGATGCCTTCGGCCGGGTGGATATCGTCATCAATAACGCCGGTATTTTACGGGACAAGAGTTTTATCAAGATGGAACCGGAAAACTGGGCCGCAGTTCAGGCCGTTCATTTAAATGGTGCGTATCATGTCACCAAACCTGCATTCAAGGTTATGAGAGAAAACGGGTTCGGCCGTATTATTATGACCACATCTGCCGCCGGTTTGTATGGAAATTTTGGACAAACCAACTATTCATCCGCCAAAATGGCGCTTGTTGGCCTGATGAACACATTAAAGCTGGAAGGCGCAAAATATAATATTAAAGTTAACACCATCGCCCCGCTGGCCGGATCACGGCTGACCGAAGACATCATGCCGCCGGATTTGTTTGAAAAATTGAAACCCGAATTTGTTTCTCCTATCGTATTATATCTTTGCAGCGAAGAGTGTGCTGAAACCGGTAAAATTTTCAATGCCGGCATGGGATATTTTAACCGAGCCGCAGTAGTGACAAATTCAGGCGTTCAACTGGGTGACGCGGACAATCCGCCCACACCGGAACAGATCATTGAAAACATCGATAAGATCAATGATATGGAAGGCGCTAAAGAATATAATGACTTAAATTCCGCCATGTTTGACTTAATGTCTCCGCCCGCCTCGGATGCGACAAAGGACGACAATGGTGACGGACCTTCCGGCGATTTAAATGTTTCTGATGTTTTTGATAAAATGCCGGATGCATTCAATCCGGATGCAGCAAAAGGCGTTGATGTCACATTCCAGTATAATATATCCGGAAAAGCAGGCGGTGAATGGATTGTAACAGTTAAGGACGGTACATGCAAAATTGAACCCGGAAAAGCAGACAAACCCACCTGTGCGTTAAACATAGGTGATGCAGACTTTATCGATATGATTTCCGGAAAACTGGATCCAATGAAAGCGTTTACATCCGGCAAGCTGACCATTGATGGTGATGTAATGAAATCCCAGCTTATTGGAAAACTGTTTAAGATGTAATAAAATTTATACACTCGTAAAAAGTCAGATTTCGATGGCAAAGTATAAAAGTTCACCAATCTTATAAAATTGGCAAGGCGCACAAATCCTGAGTGATGATTTGTACTTTTCGTACTTTGAAGAAACGAAGGATGCAGCGCAACGCAGAAGTTGAACTTTTTACGAAGCCATCAAAATTGATTGCCATTATAAATAGGAGGATTAATCATGGCTACAGGAATAAAGGATAAGGTTGCAATCATCGGTATGGGATGCACCAAATTCGGCGAACGCTGGGATGTGGGCGCTGAAGAACTGATGCTCGAGGGTTATGAAGAATGCCTGGCGGACGCCGGAATTGAACAAAATGATATTGATGCCGCATGGTTTGGCACCTGTATGGATGAGGTTAATGTGGGTAAAACCGCCATGCCCCTTTCCACGACACTTCGGCTCCCCATGATTCCGGTAACCCGTGTGGAAAACTATTGCGCCAGCGGGACTGAAGCATTTAGAGGCGCCTGTTATGCGGTTGCATCCGGCGCTTACGATATTTGCCTGGCACTGGGCGTGGAGAAATTGAAAGATACCGGTTATGGCGGATTGCCCGGGGCAGGCTCAAACGCCGGTACCCTTCTCTGGCAATGGTGGCCGAACCTGACCGCACCGGGCTCTTTTGCACAGCTTGCAAGCGCATATGCCGCAAAATATAAAGTAAAAGACGAAGATTTGAAGCGGGCCATCGCGCACATCTCGGCAAAAAGCCATGCGAACGGCGTATTGAACCCCAAAGCCCATCTTCAAAAGAAAATCACTGAAGATCAGATAATGGCCTCGCCGATTATTGCTCACCCGCTGGGTTTGTTTGACTGCTGCGGTGTCAGTGACGGATCGGCATGTGCCATCATCACCACACCGGAAATCGCTAAAAAAATGGGTAAAAAGGATTTTATATCCGTCAAGGCGCTCCAGATTGCGGTGAGCAGCGGTGAAGAAATTGCTTATAATGATTGGGATTGTGATCATTTTATGACCACCTCTAAATGCAGCACCATGGCTTATAAAGAAGCAGGCATTGAAAACCCGAGAGAAGAAATCAGTATGATGGAGGTCCATGACTGTTTTTCAATCACAGAATTTGTCACCTATGAAGACCTGCATATCTCTGAACGGGGAAAAGCCATGCAGGATGTCATGGATGGCTTCTATGACCTGGATGGCGGCCTTCCCTGCCAGGTGGACGGCGGGTTAAAATGCTTCGGGCACCCCATCGGCGCATCCGGTTTAAGAATGCTGTATGAGATGTATCTGCAACTTCACGGCAGGGCTGATCAGCGACAGCTTGAAAATCCGAAGCTGGGACTGACACATAATCTGGGCGGCTTTCCGTTTCAGAATATATGCAGTGTTTCCATTATCGGTAAGCACTAATAATAAATCAATCCGTAAAGAATGAAAAAGGCACCGTAAAATGTTTTACAGTGCCTTTTTTATTTTTCATGATTGTTTTTTAATATTTGAATGCAATACCAGCTTCAACAATATGTCTGTTATATTCATAAATATCGACATTGGAATTTGAATGAATAAATGAATAATTGGTAAAAATACCGAAAAATTTATTGAACTGATATTGAACGTCGACCCCGGCAACAATGCTGTCATCTTCCCTTTTATCGGTTGATACGGAAGGGGTATCGTAATCAATCACCCGCGCATCATATTTTGTATGCTGATAATCCAGGGATAACCGTATTCTGCTCAAATTATCGAAAAACAGGAGATACGCACATCCGGCACCAATGGCCTCACCGTCTTCATCCAGAATGCTATTATCCCGATCATCAATAATGGAACCGATTCCGTAAACAGCGATCGCCTGGCTTGTTTTTGGAATTAAATAGGTCCATGTCGGTGAAACCGTATACTTGCTGTAATCCGTTTCACCGTCTTCCATTGCATAATTAAATGCAAACGGCATGCTGTATATCGACTGGCCGCTTATATACTGGGGTTCAAAAGATACACTTTGATCAATCACATCGTATTCATCGAAATCCTGATGAAAGTCCGCATACCCACCGTAATCCAAACTGAGCCCGAAATTACCTTCTAACGGGGCCTGCCATCCGGCAAAAAGTGTTGCCGCAAAGGCAGTATCACTATCTTCATCGCCTCCGCCGGATGCAGATCCGACCCGGGAGTCATATAATCCGCCCAACCGTAAATTTGCATAAAAAGGTTTATTATCCGCTTCCAACTGTTGTTCAACACGATTTTCAATACCGCCCTTCCCCACCGGGGAAGTACTCCGTGACGGAGCTGAACATCCTCAACCGGCCGCCCAACTGTTTATGGAAAATGAAATTATCAAAAAAATCAAAACACTGGCAATGCTCAATCGAAGTTTCAAAATGCATTCCTTTCAATTGTAAATTTTCTGCTAACTGTCTTTGCTCAAAAAAGAGCCAAGTTATCAGTATTTAAATTAAGATGATCTCTTTTTCAAGCTTTTTAATGGGCTTTATAAACATCACTTGTAGTAATAAACCGTGTTTATTAGATCTGCAAAAATTATTTAACATATTATCAATAAATATAAATACCTATAACCACCTAAATTTATTTGATTGACGATGTCGAAAACATGTGCTAAGAAAAACTAATCTGGCTGGCCGACTTAATTTTTAACCCCCAAATCAAGGAGTTTGTCATGTTGCCCGAATTTTTTGAATTTTATAACCCCACCAAAGTCGTTTATGAGGACGGTGTTGCAACCGATTTAAAACCCGAACTCGATATCATCGGAATCAAAAAATACTTTATTGTATCGGATCAGATCATCAATGATCTGGGTATGATCAAAAAAGTTGCAGACGGGCTTGTGGAAGCCGGATGTGAGGTTACAGGTCAATATCTGGACGTTAAACAGGACGCCAGACTTAACGATGTTAAAACCTGCGCTGATCTGGCAAAAACCTCCGGTGCCGAAGGCATTTTGTCGATCGGCGGCGGAAGTGTGATCGATACTGCGAAAGCAGCAAACATCCTGTTTTCAGAAGGCGGAGATCTTGTTGATGACTATTCCGGTGCCCATACTCTGACACGCCCCCTCAAGCCTCATGTAGTGATACCCACAACCGCCGGAACCGGCAGCGAAGTCACGATGATCGCGGTCATTTATGATGAAGAAAACAAAGAAAAACTGGCATTTCCGGATAAATTTCTCTTACCGAATTTAGCTGTACTTGACCCGCAAATGACGATTTCTCTCCCCCCTAAAATGACTGCGGCCACCGGGATGGATGCTTTAACACATGCTGTTGAGGCATATGTCGGCCCACAAGCTTCCCCGATTTCAGATGCTTTTGCCATTGGTGCCATCGAGCTGATCATGAAAAATCTCGTTAATGCAACCAGAAACGGTGAGGATGTTAATGCCCGGGGCGCCATGCTGATCGCTTCCTCGATGGCCGGGATCTCTTTTACACATTCCATGTGCGGCTGCGTTCATGGCATGGCCCATGCCACCGGCGGGCTTTACCGGGTTCCCCATGGTGTAGCGAACGGAATTTTCCTTCCTTTTGGAATGGAATATAATTTTGAAGAGATTAAGGAGAAACTGGCTCGGCTTGCTCCTGTCATGGGAGAGGATATATCCGGATTGTCTGAAGATGAAGCAGCAAAACTCGCCATTGCAGCAGTACGGAAACTATCAAAACAATTAAACGAACTGGATGCTTTACCTTTAAGATTAAGGGATGTAGGTGTTCCGGAAGACGGACTTGAAGCAATTGCCGAAGGCGCTATCAATGACGGAACATCTTTTTATAACCCCCGTGAAATGGATGAAGAAGAATTATTACCTTATATACAAAAAGCATATTAAACTCATAAAATTAACTATTAAATAAGGAGGATAACAACCATGGGAATGTTTAAAACTGCAGAAAAATTAGAAGAAGTGCTGGTAGGTTTTTTTAAGTTAATGGCAGATACGCCGGTTATTGCCGACAAGCTGCTCAAATCAAACCTGATTATCCGGTTTAACTATGCAGATCCGGATCTTGTTGTTGTAGTCGATGCCTCAGGAGATAAACTCGATGTGAGGCCCCATGATACGGACACAAAAGCCATTGTTGAAATGTCCATGTCTGCTGATATTGCCCACAGATTCTGGTTTGGCATGGTGAATTTGACAAAAGCCCTGACCCGTAAAGAAATGGTTGCAAAAGGCCCGATCCCCAAAGTATTGAAGCTCCTGCCGGCGATTAAACCGTCATATGCCATGTATCCGCAATATCTGGAAGCAAACGGATTTGGAGAATATAATATTACAAAAGCGTATACACCACCCTCAGCATAGGCGCATTGCTTATGTAGAATTTATTTAAGGAATTAAAGCCACCATAAAAACCATTTAAATTTTTTAGGAGATATGATTATGGGCGGTTATGCTGGACAAATCCTGTATATCGACCTGTCCACCGGCAGTATTGAAAAAAAACCGCTGGACATGGATTATGCCAGAAAGCATATTGGCGGCCTGGGTTTCGGCACACAGATATATCTGGATTTGATAAAGAACCATCCGGATTTTGATGCATTATCTGAAGCCAATCCGTTTGTGCTGATGACCGGTCCGCTGACCGGTTTAAAAATAAACGGGGTCGCCCGTTGGACAGTTGGTACCAAATCACCCCTGACCGGTTTTTGGGGCGATGCCAATGTGGGCGGTTATTTTGGCGCGCGCCTGAAATTTGCCGGATATGACGGAATCGTTATCACCGGCAAAGCCGAAAAGCCTTCCTATATTTTCATTAATGATGATGATGTTGAGATCAGGGATGCGCAAAAATACTGGGGCAAGGATATTTATGAAACCACAGATGAATTGTCTGCCGATCTCAAAACAGAATCAAAAAAGCCCGGACAGGTGGTCTGTATCGGCCCTGCAGGCGAACAACTCATTAAATTCGCTTCGATCATCAATAATAAACGGCATGTTGCCGGGCGAACCGGTATGGGAACAGTCTGGGGTTCCAAAAACTTGAAAGCCATCTATGTCAGCGGCTCAGGAAGTCTGGAGGTTTCAAATCCCGACAAACTCAAAGAATTAAAAGAAGAATTAAAAACTGTATACGAAGAAAGCATCGTTATCGATGCCCTTCGATCCAGTGGCACACCTGCGCATATTGATGTCGGCATTATCAGCGGTGACATTCCCATCAAAAACTGGCAGATGACTGACTGGGATGACATTGATGAAATCGGTCCGGGTGCTATTGAAGAAAAACTATTTGCCGGACATAAAACCTGCTATGGATGCAGTATTGCCTGTAAAAAAGACGCTGAAGTGAAAGACGGACCGTATAAAATGGAAAAAGGACCCTCTCCGGAATACGAGACCGTGGGTACGTTCGGGCCCATGTGTCTAAATACAAACATTGAATCCATTGCCAAAGCAAATGATATCTGCAACCGGTATGGAATAGATACCATCACCTGCGGTGCGACCATCGCATTTGCCATTGAATGTTTTGAAAACGGCTTGATCACTGAAACTGATACGGAAGGAATCAAATTAACCTGGGGCAACGCTGAAGCGATTGTCAAAATGACAGAAAAAATCGCTAAAAAAGAAGGGTTTGGCGCCTTACTTGCCGAAGGAAGCGCAAAAGCAGCTTTAAAAATCGGAAAGAACGCATCAGATTTTTTGACCACCGTCAAAGGTCTTGAAGCGCCCATGCATGATCCCCGTGGTGCACATGGTTATGGATTGGCATATGGCATATCTCCGCGGGGCGCCTGCCACGAAGCCAGCTTAAATTTCAACGTGGAAGGCGGAGCCCAGTATATACCGGAAATTGAAACATTATCTAAGGATTATGAAGAATTCAGCAGTGATGAGAGGGCGCAGCTAAATGTAGCCTGTCAGGATTACGGTATGTTCTTTTCAAGCTGCGCTGTTTTCTGCAATCTCGGTTCCACGCCTCTAACTGCAACCCATGCGATTTCCATGGTCAATTATGTAACCGGATTTGATTATACGCTTGATGAAATCATCAACATCGGAAAACGCGTATGGTATTTAAAACGCGGTCTTACAAATCTTTTCGGTGCTAGAGCCAAGGACGACAGGCTCCCAAAACGATTAATGACGGAAATGGATGACGGCCCGACGGAAGGCAGTGTGCCCGACATGGATAAAATGTTATCCGAATTTTATGAATTGCGCAGCTTTAATGAAAACGGCATCCCGACAAAAAAAGTCCTGGAAGATGTTGGTCTTCAAGACCTGGCAGCATTGCTGAATAACGTTTAAACCTTAATTTGATCGTGTCTTTTGACCACGCCTTATTAGAAGTGAGGCGTGGTCTTTTCATTAATATAATTAGTGGTTGACCGAAAACCCATACAAAGGATTTGTTGGGTTTCGCCCTTTGGAATCCTATTTTGTTAAATGCTTGATTCCCGTAGGTTGGGTAGAGGCACGAAACCCAACATGTCAGAGCGGGCTCAACCCAACCTACAAAAAAAAGAAACAACACATTATCGAAGCAGGAACACGACTGATTGTTCAAAAAGGAATTGACAAAACCAGTTTGGCAGATATTGCTGACGAAGCCGGAATCAGTAAAGGAAGCCTTTATTATTACTATGCTTCAAAAAATGAATTAATATTTGATATCGCAGAAGCCCACATTAACCAGATTTCCGAAAATCTTTTTAAGATTATTGAAGAAAGTAAAGGGAACGCCACCTGGGAAGAATTGCTAAAAATTCTGTTTGAACGGATCCTTGACGCGGACACCCGGGGACGCCTTCATTTATACCTCGTCCAGCAGGCATTAAATGACAATGAAGATTTAAAGCAACGATTCCGGAAAAATTACAAGGAATGGAAAAGTATGATCACAGAAGGTTTTGCAAAGCTTGAACCCAAAATTATAAATCATAGCATACTTTCATCTCTAATCATTGCGGCACTTGATGGCTTTTTGATTCAGTCCTTACTCGAACTGGATACTATTACCGGGGATGAATTTGTCAGCCATCTGGATGTTAAATAAAAACTATTCGTTTCTATCATCCTCTCCTGAATATTACCTTTACAGCAATTTACTCCGATCATCTGCTATCCCCGCATGCATGTCCGTTAACCAAAAGTTCAACTGAATTTATTAGTAATTTTACATTAACGACTGTTTGTAATTATGATTAGATCCTACAAACAATTGATCTTTATTTGATAATTTGCTAATGAATTATTATAAATTTAACCATAGAAGGGGTCAAAATGTTAAAACATACGCTGGAAAAAATCGAAACCAAAATCAAATATTCACCGAATATTCCGAAAGACAAGAAAAAAGAATATTTTGAACTACTTAATGAATTAAATGCCGACATAAATGAACTAAGTAAAACTCAAAAAGAAACAGCAGAAAGTATTAAAGGGTTCACAAAAATTTCCGCACATGAAGCGACCCGTGATCAAATCGACCCGAACCTTGTCAGAATTTCTTTAGAGGGTTTATCATCGTCGGTGAAAGAACTGCACGCATCTTATCCCAAGCTGGTAAACACGGTAAATTCAATTTGTTCGTTTCTATCTAAAATTGGAATTTAAAATACACCGGCTTTCAGATAAAGGATACTTCAAATGACCAATACTTCCGAAATCACCGATAATTTTAGTGTGGATGACGGTTTATCGATTTTTTACAGGCACAGACCGGCGGATAATGAAACAGCGCGCATGGTTATTGCCCATGGCCTGGGTGAACATTCCGGAAGATATTCTCACATCATTGACAGACTCGTCAGCATGGGAATATCCGTATGGGCTCTGGACCACCGGGGACACGGCCAAAGCGGAGGCAAACGCGGCCATATTGATTCGATTGATCAATACATCAATGATTTAAAAAAAATGATTGATATTGCAAAAACCGATATGCCGGGCGGGACGAAATTTTTTTTACTCGGCCACAGCATGGGGGGGTTGATTGTTCTGAATTTTGTTGAGAGGGATACAAATATTGCTGATGGAGTGATTGCCTCGTCTCCGGGATTAAACCCAGGAATGAAAGTTCCGGTGATCAAAGGAGCAGTTGCAAAAATTCTGTCCCGTATCTGGCCGTCACTGACTTTCGACAATGAACTGGATTCATCCGCCTTGAGTCACGATAAACATGTGGTTAAAGCATATGACAATGACCCGCTGGTTCACAGAAATATCACTGCCCGATGGTTTACGGAATTTTTTAATGCAATGGAAAATACTAAATTATCAGCTTCAAATATCAATATACCGGTTCTCATGCAGGTGGCTGGTGACGACCGGCTTGTCGATGCGGAGACATCCAGACAATTCTTTGAATCACTGACATTAAAAGATAAAACCCTTTTCTTTTACGACAGTCTGTATCATGAAATATACAATGAACAGACCGGTGACAGAAAAAAGGTGTTAAACGATCTTGTAAACTGGCTGAGTGACCATATTTAACAAATCCTTTTTTTTGATCCATTTTATTTTGATACAGGACAGTGAAAATTCGCTATAGGCGCTAATAATGATTAATATGTTTCGCGACTGGTTTAGCCAGCGCTTTTCTGATCCTCAAATTATTATTCTCTGGTTCTTTCTTGTTTCAGGATTTCTTTTTATTTTCCTTCTGGGGAAGATGCTGACACCTGTTTTTGCCGGGCTTATTATCGCCTATCTGCTTGAAGGGGTCGTGGGTACACTTCAGAAATTTAAAATCCCCAGAAATATTTCCGTTTTTTTATCTTTTTTATTTTTCATCATTTGCTTCCTGCTCTTGGTGGTTGGACTTCTGCCGATAATCTCACAGCAAATCGGTCAGTTGATTTCCGACCTGCCCACCATGATATCCAATGCCCAGAAACAATTAATACTGCTCCCGGAACGATATCCCGAGTTTATTTCAGAATTCCAGATCAATAACATGATCAGTTTTTTAAAATCCGAACTGACAAGACTCGGTCAGGCCGCCCTCTTCTTTTCAGTCGCGTCTGTTAGAAGTTTAATCACAGTACTTGTATATTTTGTACTGGTTCCGTTCCTTGTATTGTTTTTTTTAAAAGACAAGGAACTAATTTTAGATTGGATTAAAGGATTTTTACCTAAAAATCGTGATCTGGCCATTGCAGTATGGAATGAAGTCAATCAGCAGATAAGCAATTATGTCCGCGGCAAAATATGGGAAATTCTGATCGTGTGGTCAGCAAGTTATTTGACATTCTCCGTTCTTGATCTGAACTATGCCATGCTGCTTTCTCTGTTTATCGGCTTATCAGTTCTGGTTCCTTATATCGGCGCCACTGTCATGTTTCTGCCTGTTGGGCTGATCGCTTTTTTCCAATGGGGGATAAGTCCGGATTTTACAAAAACCATTTTCGCATATGCTGTTATTCAGTTGATTGACGGCAACATACTGGTCCCCCTGCTTCTGTCCGGGGTTGTTAATCTTCATCCGGTTGCCATTATTGTCGCGGTACTGGTTTTTGGCGGTTTATGGGGTATCTGGGGATTATTTTTTGCTATTCCGCTGGCAACACTTGTTCATGCTGTGATTAAAACCTGGTTTATTAAAAAAGTGATATTTACAAAAAATTCTGAATCTGAAGCAATGACACAACCTCAGGACACACCATGATCTCATATTTTTCAACTGCCTCTCTATATTCAATTAACTACAAATTTTTATCACTTACATACTTCGTTGTTTTTACTTTTTTCATGTTGGCATGCCCTGAGCTTTCAAATGCGGAAACTATGTCCGGCGAAAATTTAAATACATTTAGTATCTATCTTGAAAATGATTATTTTGCCGGTAAAGACGGTGAATACAGCAGCGGTTTAAAACTGACCTGGAGTTCAGCGATTAAAGACCAATACCCCCAAAAAGTATGGCCGCACCGCTGGTTTTATCCCCTTATTAAACATGTCCCTTTTGAAAAATATCCAGACAGAAAAAAAAACATTACGATCGCCTTTGGTCAAAATATTTTCACCCCGGAAGATATTGAATCCGAAGAGGTTGTCATAGATGAACGGCCATATGCCGGGGTTTCCTATCTTTCCGTCGGCTTTCACAGCAGTCTGGAACGTCAGATGGATACGATTGAAGTTTCGTTAGGACTTGTCGGTCCAAGTTCATATGCTGAACAAATTCAAAAAGCCGTACACAAATTTTTTGATGATATCGAACCCCAGGGATGGGACAATCAGCTAAGTAATGAGCCCCTGCTTGAAATAATTTATGAACACAAAAAAAAGATTACCCAGTCGGGTATCGGATCCGGTTTCGGGTATGACCTGATTTTAAACACAGGCGGCGGCTTTGGCAATGCGTTAATATATTACAACCTTGGCCTTGCCTATCGCTTCGGGTGGAACATTCCGAACGATTTTGGAATCTTTCCAATCCGCACGGTCAGTTCGTTTAACGGTTCTTTGGATGATAAAGACCCCCGAAATTCACAACAAAAAAAATTCGGCATCCAGCTGTTTTTCTCTGCTGAAGGAAGGGCTGTGCTTCGTAATATTTTCTTAGACGGCAATACGTTCACAGACAGCCACAGCGTAGATAAAAAACCAATTGTCGGCGACTTTGCTACTGGGATGAACCTTTGCAGGGGTCGTGCGCAACTCAGTTTTGCCTTTGTTTTCAGATCCAAAGAATATGAAACCCAGAAAAAGGCCCAGAAATTCGGGAGTATTAATTTTTCTGTTTCATATTAAAGGAACTGAAATTTCTTCTAAAAAGGGCAGGTGCTTCCTTAGTATTCTGCCCTTTGGCTCTTTTCCGGCTGGCTACAGATGTTTTATAATAAAACCCTTGTAACCCGGGAAATGGTTAAAAACATTTATACCCCGTTCTTAAACAAAAAAATTATCAACGCACAATTAAGCTATTCCAGAAACATCAACTGGAAACAAACAAAAGCCGCCCTGCCTCGCATCCGGTCAAAGGTACTAATAATCTGGGGGAAAAATGATCAGTACACATCAATAAATTCTACCGGTTTCATTCACCATTGGGACAAACATGACAGGCAAAACCTTTTTTTTTCTCAGCTGGCCATTCTTTTTTTCCAACAATATAAGTTCCTGAACATATTGTTCGCCCACTGGAATAATCATTCGCCCGCCTTCAGCTAATTGATCCTTCAAGGGCTCAGGAATTTGAGTCGGCGCACAGGTGACAATAATTGCGTCATAGGGGGCATGGGTTTTCCAGCCTTGATACCCATCACCGATTTTTGTCACAATATTTGAGTATCCGATTTTTTTTAATAGCTTTTTTGCATTGTTTCCCAATGATTCTATGATTTCAATGGAATAAACCGTATCACATAGCTCTGCGAGTATGGCCGCCTGATATCCGGAACCGGTCCCCACTTCCAGTACACAATCCGTAGATTTTAAATCCAGCGCTTCAGTCATATAGGCCACAATATACGGCTGGGATATTGTCTGACCTTTTCCAATGGGAAGCGCTTGGTCGGCATAAGCCATTGAACGATATTCTTCCGGCACAAACTGATGCCGCTTAACCTTTCGAAACGCATCCAGTACCTGCTGACTTTTAATCCCACGCTTTTCAAGCTGTTCATAGATCATTTTCGACCTCTTAGCTACGGTTTGAAAATTTTCCTGAACGTTCGATGCAACTGCCACCTTCGGACAGCAAATTTCAAAACTTGCTATTAAAATCAATGAAAGGAAGAAACATATAAAAAAAAATTTTGATGTCATTTGTATAAAATTCCCATATAGGGAGTGTTACACATCGGTGGCATCACTCCCTGCCTATAATTTTATTTTTCCATAATTACCGTAATTTCAAAACAGGTTCGGCATTAAAGCGCCTCCTGTTTAATTTCCCATGAAACAATATTATTTCTGACTTGCTGTCGTTTAATTTTATGGCAGATACTCTTCTCTGACCGGTGAAAAAATTTCAACGGCAACTGAATTGTCCAGAGCTTCAGCGCCGTGATATTCGTTTGAACCGATACACCAGGAATCTCCCGGCTCAGCAATAAATTCATTTTCACCGATAACCATATGGAGCCTGCCTTTAACCAGGTAACCTGTCTGCTCATGCGGATGCTGATGTAGTGGAAGCTGGCTGCCTGCCTCAAGCAGAAATTCCGTCATCAAAGTTTTTTCCCCATAAACGAGTGTTTTTTGCTTAACACCCGTAAGAGAAGATTTATAGCCATTGATATTATTTTTATTAAACATCAAATTCATCCTTTTTTATATATTTCAAATTTTAGTTTTAAAATCAAAATGATTAAATTCACTCAGCTCAATGTCCGAATACAAAATTCGTCCGTTTAACAGATTCCCGCGCCTTAGGATAATTTTAACGACTTCCATGGCCTGGAGAGAAGCAATAAAAACAGGTGTGATCGATGGCACGCCCAATATGGATTCTGAACTCTTTTCATGCAGGTTAAGTTGATCCTCTGGTTTTAAAAATAAATTATCGCAGCCGGCTGATTCCGGATAAATGGTCATGACCTGACCTTCAAAACCGGCGATTGCACCATGAACCAGGGAAATTTTCAACTGTTGTGACACATCTTTTAGCATTTTACGACCCGGCTAGGTTATCCAGGGCATCAACAACTACCTGGACCCATCAAGGATGTCTGAGGCATTGGAATAGTTCATGGCAGTTTGAAATCCTTTGACGACCACCGACGGATTCACCGATTTAATAATTGTGACAGCCGTGTCTGATTTATGCATACCAATGGTTTCAGAAACTGCAAACGCCTGACGGTTTAAATTGGTTTCGTCAAAGATGTCCGGATCGACGACCACCAGTGAACCAATTCCGATTCGCGACAGCATGAGCACAACATAGCCCCCCAGCCCACCGCATCCGATGACAGCGGCACTGGATTCTGCAAGCTTCAGCTGATCTTGTGATGACAAGGTGTCCCGATTTCGAATAATTTCTCAGACAGAATTTATGGAAAGAAAAACATCGCCATCCTGCCGGCAGACGGACAAAGCGTCATCAATTTCATATTTTTTTCCGTCGATTACCAATTCCCTGCAAACAGATTCCAGCAGTGATCGTTTCCAGTTAATGTATCTGATAAAATAATCACCTTTTATTTGAATTCCCTTTTTGAGGAAATCAGACCCCAGGTCTGATGCGATCAGGTTAAATAATTTTAAAATCACAGGCCCCCTGTGATTCGTCATCGTAACGTCTGTCGCTTGAGACGCATAACTGGAACGCATGGATGACAAGATTCCGCCTTTACGAAAAACTGCTCCCACCAACCCGGGCATTGCGGCTGATAACGCTATAACGGAGTTGTCGTTTAAAATTTCACTGGAAATATCATCGATAACTTTTCCGTTTAAAAAAATCGTCTGGACCCTGTCGTTCAGATAGGTTTCACTGATACCGATCTGCCGGCAAAGCAGGTCGAAAAGACTGCATCCGATTTCGACTTCTAACTTGAATCCATAGGCGAACAACCCACCAAAAGCGGAAAAATTATCCCCTTCAATGGAGAGCTGAACCTTTCGGGTCAAAGAAATCATTTAAAAATTAAACACACTGTCAAGTTCAGCGTCAGAAACGTTAAACGTCACGCCATGGGGTGGCAGGCTTTCTTTTAAAAAATATTCCGGAAGCCGGTCGTCTTTTTCGGTAAATCCGGCCTGGCGGTTAAATTCTCTTTCTATCTTTAAAATCTTTTTGCCCAGTTCTGCCACATCCTCTCCGGTTAAACTCAGGCCGGAAAATGCATTAATCATTTCTACCATGGCATTGAATGTGTCTTCCTGGTCTAAAATGGCAAATGCGATAAACAGGCACATTCCGGTGGAATCAATGGCGGCTGTCGCAATCTGGAGATTTCGGGAAAGTTCAACCTGTCCCTGGGGACTTAACGGATCGACGGTTCCTCCCACGCCAAGCAGATTGGCTGTTACAGAATATCCGGCTGTGTGATCCGCGCCCATTGTACTGGTTGCATAAGTCACCCCGATTCCCTGAACCGCACGGGGATCATAGGCCGGCATTGACTGGTTTTTAACCACCGGAACCCGCTCCACACCAAAAACTTTGCCGGTGATTCCCGCTCCACTGCCTAAAATGCGGCCGAGCGCAGATCCTTGTCCTACTTCCTTAACCAGATTTATTGCCGCTTCCGCATCACCGAAATCAGCCAGCCCGGCATCCATGGCAACACCAATGGTTGCGCCCATTTCTATCGTGTCCAAACCATAGTCATCATCCAGGCGATCCAGCATGGCGATAGCGTCCAGATCATCAATTCCGCAGTTTGCGCCGTGCGCCCAGACGGTTTCATATTCCGGCTGTTTGGTCAGAAAATTCCCCTGTTTATCAATAAATGTGCCGGAACATCGAATAACACAGCCTCGGTGACAGCCATGTGTCGGATTTCCTCCCCGTTCCTTTTCCATTTCCGCAAGCGCTTCACCGCTGATTTTCGGAGCACCCTCAAATCGCCCTTCTTTAAAATTATTCGTCGGGAACCCGCCGGCTTCATTCACCACATTTGTTAAAACATTGGTGCCATAAGCCGGCAGACCTTCACCGGTTACCGGGTGTTTCTTCAATCCGCTGACAAACCGCTTATTTGCTTCTTTAAATTTTTCAGGATCCCTTGGCGTCCGCATTTTCATTCCGGAATCATCTAAAACAATCACCTTTACCCCTTTTGCCCCCATAACCGCACCAACACCTCCCCGGCCGGCATGACGTGTCGGGCGAAGTTCCATATCGGTGAATGCGACCGAAGCGGAACCGAGCATCATTTCTCCGGCCTGGCCAATAGAAATGCAGGAAATTTTATCACCGTACTCTGATTTCATACGGTCAACCGTATCGTAGTTTCCCTGCATCCTTAAAGAATTGTCTTCGAGAATCTGAACACCGTCTTTATTGATAAGAATTTTATAAAGGTTTTTGTTCTCCGGTTTTCCTTCAAGAATGATTGCCGCAAATCCAAGCCGCGCCAAAACCTGTGCGCCTTGTCCGCCGGAATTTGCCTCCTTGATACCGCCTGTCAAAGGGCTCTTGCAGCCCACTGAAATTCTGCCGGACATGGCGGCAGCACTTCCGCTCAATGACCCGGGTGCGATCACTAGTTTATTATCTGCCCCCAGGGGATGACAGAGCGGCGGGACCTCTTTTGAGACAATGGCTGAAGTCAGTCCCCGACCGCCAAGCCCTGCATAATCACCCACGGACTCTACTTTGACCTCAGGTTTACCATTCACACACATGTTCACTCGAAGAATTTTATCCATCTGAAACCTCCTTTGAAAGGTAAGTTATAGAAAAGATTCATAGACAGGAATTATTATACAGAAAATATCTCAAATAAGCATTACCGTGTCAAGAAACTCGCAACATAAAAGCATTTCTCTTAAATCCGCAAAATATAATCGTTTTTAATTTTCATGGATTTATCAAACAGGGAATAAAAGCTATTATTAAAAACCATAACAGTTAATTTCAAAATATGTGTCAATTTTGACGAGAATTAAAAAAAGAATGGTATGGCAATGAAAAAATAAAAATTTTTTCTGAAGGGAAAACTGCATAATTGAAGACAAGATATAATTTTGTGTTTACTTCCGGTTATTTTCCTTTAAATATTGGCTCTCGTTTTTCAAACATGGCAGTCAATGCTTCCATGTGGTCTTCGGTATTGTGGCACAAGGCTTGATACGCGGCCGACTGATCAAGTAATTGGCGAAGTGTGGATGACTGACCCGCATAAAGCAGACGTTTGGCCATACGGAGTGCTTCCGGCGGCTTGGCAGCTATCTTTTCCCCCAGCTCAAAGGCGGCTTCCAGTAATTGATCATGAGCGACCATATCATTAACCAGACCGATGTCAGATGCTTTTGCCGCGTCAATGACTTCCCCGGTAAACGTCATTTCACAGGCCCGGGCCATGCCCACAGCACGGGGCAGAAAATAGGCTCCGCCGTCGCCGGGAATCAGCCCCACGGAAAGAAAAGTTTCTCCGAACTTTGCTTTCTCAGACGCAATTCGCATGTCACACATTAAGGCCAGGTCACACCCTGCCCCAATGGCAGGACCGTTGACTGCGGCAATGGTGGGTACGGCAACTTCATGAACAGCCAAAGGAATACGCTGAATATTCTTCCGGTAATTTTCCATCAACTGGGCTGGCGTACCGCTGAACATGCTTTTTTTGCCCACCATATCTTTTACATTACCGCCGGCTGAAAACGCGGGGTCTTTTGCGGTAATAATAAGCACATTGATTGACATGTCGTTGTTGACGAGTTGGCAGGCTGTTTCTATCTCTTCGATAATTTGAAGGCTTGAAATCGCATTTCGATTTTCCGGCCGATTTAACGTCAGGGTAGCAATACGATTTTTCTTTTCAAACAGAATTTCATTAAAGTCCATTCAATCACCTTCAATTGTCATGTTTAATTTATCGGGAAAGAATCCCGACCTGCAATTTATTATACCGTTAATTATGAAGATATTTGAAATTAACTGATGGCTAAGTTAAAAGTTTCATATACAAGGCGTAATTATTTTTCAGACAAGAAATCATACATGTAGTATCTTGAATGACTGAAAAATAATTATAACGCAGTAGATGGGACTTTTTACGACGCCATCATGAATTAATCTTAAACCGCCATGCACAGTACCATTCCTCCGGGTGTTTATCCGGGGGACATCCGATACATTCAGTGCTGATACAGTCATCAATGGATCTTGCAAAATAGGTGTATTCAACCATACCGCCCGATTTACAGGGATAATCGTCTAAGCCCTTTCGCTTGCGTGCCGACTGAACCCGGCAGTCATTCATCTGAAACACAAAACTGTCCGGGCCTTCATCAACAATCGACTGTACATTGATATTTGCGTAAACCCGGAATCCCAAAGCTTTTTTCAGGCCCTCGAGTCCGGGATGCGTGGGCATGTTTAAAAATTTCTTAATAGACCATGCCTCAAACGGTGAAAACTGTGCCCATGCGGAGTCATTACAGCGCTTGGCATCGTTCATGCCATGCGCAAACTCTACCGCCTGAAACCAGACACCGTCGTTGACCAGCCAGTTGGCAGACACACTGTCCATCAACTCCAGCAGAGATTCACGGGACAAGTTCGTTAAGACTGCGGGCAGACCATTTTTCATTTCAAAACCCAGTGTTTTCGACAACCGGCTCATCTGGATTTTCAGCCCCCGGGCGGTGGCTTCATCTAAAACAGCCAGCGCTTTTTCCATTCCCATCTGATGTTTGACTTCCGTAAACCACAGGGAATAATGGATAACAATCCGTTGAAACAGGTTGACAATATATTGTGCGAGTTCTTTGTTGTTCAGGTCATTAGGGGTCTCAGGCCGGTCTGACACGATTTAATTTCCTTTTCATATTTACGATAAAAATTTTATTACCGGTCAATTCCATTAATTCATGACTTAACAAGTTGTTGAAAAACGTTATGAGCGTCGGCCAAAGCTAAAATCTGGCACGGCAAAATTGACGCGAAAAAGCGGAGTTTATGCCTATAAATGAGCATTTTGAGCGTCAATTTTAACGCCGTATGGCCAAACGCAATAGTTTTTCAACTTCCTGTTAATCAGTTTGCAGTTCTACAATCCCAGCGTAAAAATCAAGCGCCTCCGGGTTCTTCAAAGCATCTTTATTTAATACCGGCTTGTTCTCAACCATTTTTTTGACCGCCAGTTCGACTTTTTTCATATTCAACGTATAGGGAATATCCGGAACCGCGATAATCTTTGCCGGCACATGCCGGGGGGACGCATTGGAACGAATCAGGGTCTTTATCTTATGTTTTATTGCGTCGGTTAATTCAATCCCGTCCGACATCATCACAAACAAGATCACCCGGACATCGTTTTTCCAGTTCTGCCCGATAACGATACTGTCTTCAATTTCATCCATCTGTTCGACCTGCCGATAGATTTCAGCCGTTCCGATCCGGACGCCGCCGGGATTTAATGTGGTATCCGAACGTCCGTAGATCTTTACGCTCCCGCGTTCATTGATTTCAATATAATCCCCATGACGCCAGATATTGGGGTATACGTCAAAATAGGCGTTATTATATTTTTTCCCATCCGGATCATCCCAAAAATAAATGGGCATGGAAGGAAACGGCGTGGTACAGACCAGTTCTCCCTGGTAACCGATCACCGGCTTAGCGTTATCATCAAACGCTTCGACCTTCATGCCAAGGCCGCGGCATTGCAGTTCGCCGATATAAACCGGGGCCATGGGATTTCCCAGTGCGAAACAGCCGTTTAAATCCGTTCCGCCGGAAATGGACGACAGCTGCAGGTCCGACTTGATGGCATCATAAACATATTCAAACCCTTCTTCCGACAACGGCGAACCGGTTGACAGAACGGCCCTTAAAGCGCTTAAATCATATTTATCCTTTGGCCGAAAACCGGTATTTCTCAAAGCGGAAATATAACCGGCGCTGGTGCCGAAAACAGTAATTTTTTCATCTTCCGCCATTTGCCATAAAACGCCCGGATCCGGGTGAAAGGGGTTACCGTCAAACAAGACAATTGATGCCCCCACTGACAAAGCACTGGTCAGCCAATTCCACATCATCCAGCCGCAGGTGGTAAAATAAAATATCACATCATCGCGTTTTAAGTCCGTGTGCAGCAGCAGTTCCTTCATGTGATTGATGAGTATGCCGGAACTGCTCTGAACCATGCACTTAGGCAGTCCCGTGGTTCCTGACGAATACATAACATACAGGGGATGATCTGCTGGAAGCTGTTCAAATTCAATGGAAAGTCCGGATTCAGAAGACTTAAAATCATCAAACAAGACCGCTTTATCTATTCCTGATATATCCGGTTGATCCTGAGTATACGGCACTACCACCATTTTTTCCACAGACGGAAGCTGTTTGACGATTTCGCTGATCCGTTGCAGACAATCCAGGGCCTTGCCTTTGAACCAATACCCGTCTGCGGTAAACAATACTTTGGGGGCGATTTGACCGAATCGGTCCATGACCCCTTTAATACCGAAATCCGGTGAACAGGAAGACCATGTCGCGCCCAGACTGGTGGCAGCCAGCATGGAAATGATCGAGTGCGGCATATTCGGCATAAAACCGACCACGCGGTCACCCGTCTGAACTCCCATTTTTTTCAATGATGCTGCAACACGGGCAACCTCATCATAAAGTTCTGCGTACGTAATGCGAACTGTTGCCTGGGTTTCACCTTTGAAAACAATTGCAATCCGATCATCACGATAACGCAATAAATTTTCGGCAAAATTAAGACGTGCGCCTTCAAACCATTTGTTTCCGGGCATTTTATCTGTATGATCCACCACCCGATCGTAAAATTTTGAAGATCTAATTTCAGCAAAATCCCACATGGAAGCCCAGAAATCGGAAATATTTGTGACCGACCATTGATACAGTTCAGCATAATTATTTAAATTCAAGCCGTAACGATCATTAACAAACCAAATAAACCTAAACAGGTTGGATCGCTTGATTCTTTCCTCAGACGGTTGCCAGAGCATCTTGGACATGATTTTAATCCTTCTCATTTGTGTGTGAAAAGAACTGATGGCGTCGTTAAAAGTCCCATCTACTGCGTTATAGCAGTTCTTCAGGCACTCAAGATACTACATGTATAATTTCGAGTCTGAAAAACCACTACGCCTTGTATATGGAACTGTTAACTTAGCCATCCTGCTACTTTTTCCGGGATCATCAAGAACTGCCTCTATTGATCTTGTTTCTTCAGAAGAAGTCCAGAAGAAGAATTGATCAAAAGAGGTAACTTGCAAATTTCAATAATCAAATTTTTTTAAGCAGTACTCAACAGTACTGCTTAAAAAATAGGATAAGTTACTATGATCGTCGTCCCGTCAACTCTTTCGGAATACGACCGGTATGAGCGCTCTCGGAACGCAAACGCCTGCCCAAAATCTTTTCTAACATACAGCCGGTTTTTAACACACGATCCACATCAAGTGCGGTATCTATCCCCATTTCATCCATCATGACCACCATATCCTCGGTAGACACCAGCCCGGCGATGGTCGGATCTTTATAATAGTATGAACCTGTCCCGGCAACCGGCACCCCATCAACAAAGTTTGCAGGCTGGCCGCCGGTACCGCCCAATGTAGATTCAAAATGCGTGATGCCGGCCTGAAGCGATGCCAGTACATTGGCAAGCCCCCATCCGCGGGTCACATGAAAATGAGCGATATGCAGCGCAGGATTCGGAATGGCATCTAATATCATGGAAAAATATTCATAAACTTTATTGGGCGGCGCTGAGCCGTCATGGTCCGCGTGTTCGATATCATCCGCACCGATATCCAGCCACCGCTGGGTAAATTCTACCGCCTTTTTCAGCTCGGTGGGTCCTTCAATAGGACATCCCCAAATCGTACTCACGGTGCCACAGACCTTCATGCCGGCATCATGGGCTTTGGGAATATAGGCTTCACACATTTTCCAGTATTCTTCCAGAGACACCCCTGAATTTACTTTATGATGGGATTCACTGGTGGATACCATAAACAGTATACGATCCGGTCCTGCGCCGCGTTTTTTTGCTTCAATGGCTCGATCAACCGCCCGTTCACGGATGGTTATAGACGTTGTTTCCACCTCATCTAACAGATGCTTGACTTTTCTGCTTTTATACAGTTTCTCATATAATTCATCTGCGTCTTTGAATTGCGGCATGCCTTTCGGATTGCCGAAATTGGAAACTTCAATCCGTTTAAACCCGGAAAGAATCAACTCCTCAAGCGTCCAGAGCTTTGCGTCCGTTGAAACAAACTGCTCTTCATGCTGAAAACCATCTCTTACAGTAATATCACCCAATACAACATTTTTTGGATACTTTAATTCGGACATAATACCCCCATTAAAAAATTAGAAATTAATAATTAAAAATTACGAATTTAAAAAAAATTATAACTCATGTATTTTGATTTTTCATTGTTTTTAGAATGCTTCCAATAATCTTTTGTAACTCGATACAATGATTAAGCAGTGAATCTGCCTTTTGACTATTTAAATAATTGCTGTCTCGCAAAAGACGAATCCAATAATGTGTTTCTCTTGCCTCTTTGTATGCAATGCTGAGTAATGATATTATCTTTTTTCACAATTTATCCATTTTGTAGAAATTAAGATCCTTCATTAATATTCCTAATTCTTAATTCCTAATTCGTAATTAAAACCTAACGTTACCAAACTTTGGTTCCCCAATGGGTTTGAGCAAGCTCACTTCAAGAGCCATGGCGAGCCAATCCCGGATTTCGGAAAATTTTAATACCCTGTCATTTAAAATTCGAGCCCCGCAGAAGAACGGATGGGCTTCGCCGTCATATTTGTCCATCATCTTTTGAAAAAACGCCTGTTTTTCCTCATCCGTCATAGGCTTTCCAGTCACCGCACGCTTTCGTTCTTCAATTGACAGCAACACACCGCCGGCACTCCTTCCGCTCATGACCGATGTTCGGCCACGCATGGTTGTAAACAGGAAATTGGGGCGATAGGCCCTGCCGCACATGCCGTAGTTGGCGGCCCCGTTATCCGGGCCGATGACCATCTGGATTCTCGGTACCTGGGCACAGGAAACGGAACGGACCATATCGGATCCGTACTTGCCGATACCGTTATGTTCTGAATCCGATCCGACCATATACCCGGGGGATCCTTGTAAAAAAATAATGGGAAGCTTTTCATGACTGCACCGGACAATCCACTCCGCTGCCTTGCGGGCCGCTTCTTCAAAAATAACACCGATTTTGTTGGACGCGATCACGCCTGTTGGTATTCCCTTGATCCGTATCTTTCCGGCCAGAATGTTGTCCCCTCTTCCCGGTGCGTAATGTTCTTTATATTCGACAAAATAACTGTCATCAGCAATGGTCTTTAATACAGCCCGCCCGTCCATTGTCTGGTTAGTGGATGAAGGGAGCAGATCATAGATGCTGTTCGGGTCTACCAGGGGCGGCCGTTCTTCGTATCGATGCAGGTGCATTTTCTGAGGCGGTTCCAGAGAAAGGATTTCCCGTACCCTTTCAATGGCATCATCCTGGCTCTGACAAAAGTGATCGGCCCCGCCGGAAATATGGGTGTGCACCCGAGCACCCCCCAGGTCTTCCGCGGATATCACTTCACCGGTGGCCATTTTGACCAGGGGCGGTCCGCCAAGAAAGGAATATGACATCTGATCAATCATCACGGACTGGCATGCCATAAAAACAATATACGCACCGCCGGCAGTGTTGCCGCCGGTACTTAAGGTAATCTGTTTTAATCCATTGGCAGACATCCGCGCCATATTGTAAAACATGGACCCAAAATGCTGATCATCCGGGAAAACGTCCGCCTGCATGGGAAGAAACGCCCCTCCTGAATCAGCAATATATACACAGTTTAAACCGTTTTTCTCAGCAATGGATTGTGCCCGAATATGTTTTTTTAAAGTAATGGGAAAATAAGTACCGGCCTTGACCCGGCTGTCATTGGCAAAAATCATGGTCCAGTTGCCCTGGATCTTTCCAATGCCGGTAACAACCCCGCCACATGGCACATCGGGCACACCGGGATAATCCATGCCAAATCCGGCAATACTGCTGAGTTCATAAAAGCGGGTGTCCGGATCTGTCAGCTGATCAATCAGTTCACGAACCGGTTTTTTCCCCTGTTTTCGGAGTTTCTCAATGGCTTTATCCCCCCCCGGGAACATGGCCTGATAGACCCGCTCATCCAATTTCTTTTCTTCATTTACCCAGTGTTCCCGGCTTTGGTTGGCTGTATCTGTCATCGTCGTTCCTTTTCAAATTTTTATGGCTTTTATGAAAAACCGTAACAGCAAGGAAAAAAGTTTCAAATTCAAGGCGCGCAAATTCTTCATCCATGAGGCGTACTTGAGTACGTTGAATGGATGAAGAATGCTGCGCAACACAGAAGTTGAACTTTTTACGCAGCTGTTATTTGCCTTGGTAGACCGGTTTCCTCTTCTCCCGAAAAGCGGCAAGCCCCTCTAAGCGATCTTCTGTGGGAATGGTGATCCAGTAGGCGTTTGACTCAATGGTAAGACCGGTATGCAGGTCAGTTTCAAGGCCCGCGTTGATGGCATACTTGGCCTGCTCTATGGCAATCGGACCGCATTCGCAGATCATTGCCGCCATATTTTTTGCTTCATCCATCAAAAGATCCTTTTCGCAGATTTTATTCACCAGGCTAATCTGCAGCGCTTCCTTTGCATCCACCCGGCGGCCGGTAAAAATTAATTCTTTTGCCTTGCCCCGGCCAATAAGTCTTGGCAGGCGCTGAGTTCCGCCAGCCCCGGGAATAATTGCAAGACGTGCTTCGGTAAGCCCCATGGTCGCGTTCATAGCAGCAATCCGGATATCAGCGGCAAGCAAAAGCTCGGTCCCCCCACCCAGTGCAACGCCGTTAACAGCGGCAATCACCGGTTTATTCAACGATTCAATACTGGTAAACAACGTGCGGATCGTATAAATAAATTTTTTAACCTCCGGCGGCGTTAACGTGATCCTTTCCTTTAAATCAGCCCCGGCACAGAATGCTTTTTCTCCGGCCCCTGTAATAATGACCACCCGGACATCCGGATTAAATCGAATATCTTCAACTGTATCACGTAATGCGTACAAAAGTTCAAAATTCACGGAATTCATAATTGCAGGGCGATTCAAGGTCAGAACCGCCACCTGATTTTCAATTTCGACTTGTAAAACTTTTTCAGTCATGACTCCCTCCGCACCAGTTTAAGGGTAAACAGACAAAAAACTTAAAAATTTGATATTATATCAGCAGCCAATATACCTTGAAATAACAAGCCGCTGAACTTCCGACGTGCCTTCACCGATATCCAAAAGTTTCTGATCCCGATAAAATCTTTCCACATTGTATTCTTTCATCAGGCCATATCCGCCATGGATCTGGACCGCGTTATTGGCTACCCGTCCCATCAGTTCCGAACAGTATACTTTTGCCATGGCAGCCTCTTTTTGAAATGAACGTTTATTATCTTTTAACCAGCAGGCTTTATAAAGCAAATTCCGAGCGCATTCCAGCTCAATGGCCGCGTCAGCGAGCTTGAACGCAATGGCCTG
Organism: Desulfobacteraceae bacterium; assembly: GCA_014237465.1. GTDB lineage: Bacteria > Desulfobacterota > Desulfobacteria > Desulfobacterales > Desulfosalsimonadaceae > SURF-3. The sequence continues at coordinate 87,263 of JABZFM010000026.1, forward strand.
ATACTTGGATATCGGTTTTCCAAACTGTTCACGGCTTTTGGCATACTTTAACGCCATTTCATAAGCACCCTGCGCACCGCCTAATCCCATGGCGCCAATTGATAACCGACCACCGTCAAGTGTCTGGAGCATCTGATGAAATCCGCTGCCCTGTTCGCCAAGAATGTTTTCTTTGGGGATACGGACATCATCAAAATAAAGTTCAGCGGTATTGGATGCCCGCCACATCATCTTTTTGTGCATTGGAACGGCTTTTAAGCCGGGGGTTCCGCGTTCCACCAGAAAGCAGCTGAATTCATTTTTTCCATCCGGTTTTTTGCCGGTTACCGCCTGGACAGTGACTCCCAGCGATAAATCACAGGCCGCGTTGGTGATAAAAATCTTAGACCCATTAATCACCCATTCATTACCGTCCAGTACGGCATTTGTTTTACTGCCGCCGGCATCAGATCCGGCGGTGGGTTCAGTGAGCCCAAACCCCCACAAGGCATCACCGGTTGAAAGTTTTGGAAGATATTTCTTTTTTTGGGCTTCGGATCCGAAATAATAAATCGGACCAATGCCGAGTGAATTGGCGGCCGCGACTGTGGCAGCCTGAGACCCGTCAACGCGGGCAACTTCTTCCACCGCAATAATGTATGAAATATAGTCAAGTTCCTGTCCCCCATATTTTTCAGAAACAAACATGCCGAAAAGACCGATTTCACCCATTTTTTTTGTCAGGTCATTTGAAAACGTTTCCGTCTCATCGAGCTCTGCGGCAATGGGCGCGATTTCCTTTTCCGCAAATTTTCGAACCTCTTTTCGAATCATTTCCTGCTGTTTGGCTAAATCAAAGTCCACTTAAAACCCCCTTTGCGGTGATGGCTCCATACTCGCATCATAATGGTAAGACATGTGAAGAGAAGGATTGTTTGAAAATGATGATAAGTATAAAATATTTTCAGCCATAAATAAAATAATAAATTGGATTTTAAACTTTTACATAATCTGATTTTGATTATGAACCTAATATTTTTTATCAATATTTTACTTGAAAAAATATTAAAGTAAAGGAAATTATCGTTAACGTCAACGTAAAGTTTGTGCTAAAGCTCGTATTTTTATAAAATTTACATATTATCAAATAATTAAACCTGGTTATCCATTTCGCTTAAGTAGGGTGCGTTTCACGCACCACTTGAAAGCTGACCGGCTCTGAAATGGTGCATGGAATGCACCCTACGTTGTCGCAAGATGCAATTTCTATGATTCACTTGAGCGAACCGGATATGCAGCATCTGATTTCTTTAAAACTCTAAAATCACGCTTAGGGTTCACGAAATCCATAATTATTCGATTTTCTGAGAAGCTTATTTATGATATTGATTTAAAAGTTTAGACTGGATTCTCCTTAATATTACTAAAACAGACAGGTACGCTTTAACATCCATGGCCAAAACGACCAATCAAACACCTGCAACTAACCAGGACCAGTCCAGGGGATTCCTCCTTTATAACCGGCGCCCTGCCCTTTCGGAACATGTTTTAGAGTCATTAAAAGAAGCTGAAGCAATCACCGGCATTAATCAGAGCGAACTCCGGATGAGACTGATGGGGTTGGGAATCGGTGCCTTGAATATTAATCGTTGCTTAAACGAGCTGGAAGATTGCGCAGCCGACCTGAGATTCATTGGTTTAAACACGACGGCTGTTACAAAAGAATATGTCAAAAACGGGAAACTCCCCCCTGCTGCCAGACACATTAATTTGACCGATTCTACCATTAAGTTTCTAGATGCTAATGAGAATACTCTTTTTAAAATAACCAAAGAGAGCGAACTACTGATCATCATAACAGACCTGTCCGGGAAAACAGTCAAACACTTGATGACTGCCATGGCGTATACCGGAAACGCCATAAATAAAACATTTGATGAAATCCTTAAAAAATTTTCTATCGCAAAACCTGCGGCGATTTTTTACTCGTTAAACGGAGACTCTGAAAACGGGGTTTATGTCGATTCAGACATATTCTCATACATGGGACTCAACGACAAACTGACCCACAGTAAAGGATCAAATTTTCGGGTGATGGTGAAGGAAGCCATGGCCATGTCGAAATCCAGCATTACAGATGAAAATTTCGGTATTTCGCTTTTGCCCGGTGCCAATCCGGAATGGTCCAGGGGCAAATCACCGGTGGAAAAGGAACTGGGAAGATACACCCGGTACATCCTTACCGCAGTTGAAAAAAAACTGTTACCATTCGAAGCGGAATCAAATGAAGCGTCAGATGAAGAGACTTCCCCTTCCTTATCCGGGGATAAACCCGGCACATATCCGTCCAACAAAAATTTGGCCGGCATGAATTCGTCAAAAGGCCTTCAACCGCCACCGAATATAAATTACTCGAAAATCACATCTTTTTTCCAGACATCTCTCCCAGAACTGATTGTCGGTCTGATCGTTATTGTGTCGCCTTTTTCTTTTTTCATGTCCGGTGTAAAAAGCATCTCCGCACACCAGGTTTTCTGGAAAATGGCAGCCGGTTCAGCGATTGTACTGGCTGGTGTCCTGATGTTCTGTTATTCGCTGCTGCTTCTTTATTACCGGCGGATGGTGGAAAATACCCCCACATCGAAAATCCGCTCTTTATCCATGGGAATGGTGGAACTGTCCGGTAAATCCCGGCTTTACTATGATCTGAGAACATCTGCGACAAAAACACAATGTGTTTATTACAGGTGCCGATACTATAAATATCAGCAGACAAATGACGGTTCCCGCTGGGCGCTTACCCGGTCCGTTTCTTCAGGCAAAATCCCGTTTTATATTGAAGATGACACCGGCCGGGTACTGATCAAACCAAAAGGTGCGATCTTTAATATTCCTATGGCCACCCAGTCATTTCAGGGAAGCTACATCCCCACCCTCTCAATACAGCTGCATGATCCGAATACAAAAGTGGTGGAAGAGCTGATACCCGAAAGGGCAAGGTTATATGTTCTCGGTTCAGCGCAGGTTGAAAAGCACGGAAAAAAAACACGGGAAATTATCATTGATAAACTGAGAATGTTAAAACAAAGCCCGAAAATCATGTCCGAGTATGACATCAACAGCGACGGTCAGATTGATGTGGAAGAATGGGAAGCCGCCCGTAGTGATGTGGAACGAATGGTTTATGCCGAATCACTGGCAAACGGACCAGGGGATTCTGAATCCGTTGTTATTGAAAAACCCCGTTTCGGACTGCTGCCGTTTATCATTGCGGATTCGGAAAAAAATCTGATCAGAAAACTAATGTTCCGGACTTGGATATTTCTTTTTGGCGGCCTATCCACAATGGGTTTTAGTCTAAACTTTTTAGTCAATTTTTTTAGATAGATATAATCAAAACCAAACATAATACTTTAAGTAATTAAACGGTATTCAGTTCCAAAAAAATTTCAATTAAAGTACAGAAAGGGAAAAAACATGACGCTTATTATTCTGCTCACACTTCTCGGCATTATTGTTGCGCTGATCACATTCTGCATCATTATTTACAATGGATTGATCAGTTTAAAACATAACATATCAAAAGCATGGAGCAATATCGATGTACTTTTAAAGCAACGATATGATGAACTGCCAAAACTTGTCAGTGTGTGTGAAGGATATATGCAGCATGAACGTGCTGTTCTTGAGAATGTAACCAAAGCCCGCTCACAGCTGGACTCGGCTGGTTCCGAAAAAGAAATTGTCAATGCCAATAATGCCATCACCTCGGCACTGCGCTCTTTATTTGCAGTTGTTGAAAATTATCCGGATCTCAAGGCGGATCGCGCATTTCGCCAACTCCAGGCAAGGGTATCCCAGCTTGAAGATCAAATCGCAGACCGCAGAGAACTTTACAATGAAAGTGTTAATCTTTTTAATATACGTATTGAACAGTTTCCGGATGTCATTATTGCGTCGATGATGCGCCTTGACGAAAGGGAATTGTGGCAGATTGATCCCGAACATCGGGAGGACGTCAACATGAAATTTTCCGTACCGGCATAACCAGGATATCTCACAAACTTTTCAATCGGGGGGGGAGTATACTTATTTCGCCAAAAAATAAGTATACTGCCCCCAATTCTGAAGAAAAACACTATATATGGTGGTTGTCTATTTTTTCCCTGGGGTGCCGAAAAGCTATTGAATGCTGCACTGGAAGAGTGAAGCTTGGAGGTGAGCACTGCTGATAAGTTTGATTTTCAAACACATCAATTTTTGAAGATTGTCTTTAATAATCCTGTTTGACTGATCCTTATATTTCCTCAATTGTAAAAAGCTTTTGGTATGATTTTGGGGAGAGTCCCGTATAGCGTTTGAATATTTTTCTAAAAAAGCTGGAATCTTCATAGCCGATATTTACCGCAATCTCGTCTACATTATAATTTTTCTGCTCCAGCAATTTTTTAGCTTCCTCAACTCTGATCATCTGTAAATACGTGATCGGGGGAAAGCCGGTTGCCTCTTTAAACCGGCGTTTGAAATTCCTGGCACACATATTGACTCGGTTGGAAAGATGTTCGATTGTAAAAGGCTCATAAAAGTGCGCTTCAAGCCAGTCTTGAATTGATTGAATCTCAGGATCGTTATGGTTGGAAGGTCTCATAAGCGGAGAAAATGGGGTTTGCGCTGTAATGGACATCCTTAGCACAAGAACCTTTGAACATTCGATCGCCACTTCGCGGCCATAAAATATTTTGATCAGGTAAAGGCATAAATTCATCCAGGCCGTGGTTCCGCCGGCACAGAACAGGTTTCCGTCTCTTGTTAATAACTGATTTGTATCCAGTTTTACATCCGGATAGCGATTTACAAATTGTTCATGATAACTCCAGTGCGTTGTTGCCAGTTTCTCATCAAGCAATCCTGCTTCTGCCATCAAAAAAGCGCCACTGCAAATACCCAGTATATATGTTCCTTTTTTAAAGTGATGCCACAGCCAGGGGTAAACAGGGTGAAGTTCCTCAAGCGATTCCTCAATAAAGCCGGCAATGCAGGGTAAAATGATAAGATCGGTGGATTCTATGTCTTCGATTTTATTATGCGGCTGTACAACCAGGTTATTGAAAAAATGGATCGGTTTCCCATCCACTGTAGTTAACTCCACATTAAAATACGGACTGGGGTTAATCCCGCATTGATAATTCCATTGACTACCCACCAGACTGAAAAAATCCAATGGGCCTGTAATGGTTGTTGCTAACGCATTTTTTGCTCCGAAAACCGTTATTTTTTTCATAAAGATCATCTCCTTATATAAGCATTGCCTTATCGACCCGCAATATGTCCTTTATGCCACTTCTTTTGTTATTAAACAACGTTTAATATGAAAAATAATGTTTATTAAAATATTTATTTAAGAAGGAGTGAAAAAAATGGAAACCTTAAAAAATGAATTTGATGCCATTGTGATCGGAAGTGGCCCGGGAGGCGCAACCGTAGCCAGGGAATTATCTCAGCATGGGAAAAAGGTGCTTATTTTGGAATGGGGCCCAAATAAACCGTTGAAAGGAAGCTTTTTGCAGATGTTTCAGGATTGTTTTATTCTCGGCAAAAGCATGTTTATGACGAAAAATTTTCTGGCCATGGTTCGTGGAATAACCACCGGCGGTAGTTCACGATATTATTGTGCCCTGGCTTGCGATCCACCAGTGGAGCGGCTTAAAAAGTATGGTGTGGATATCACACCGGAAATTGAAGAAATTAAAAATATCGTGCCTTGCGAGCCCCTTCGGGATGATTTAATGAGTCAGGCTGCAAAAGTCTTTATGGATAGTGCGCTGGACCTGGGCTATGACTGCCAAAAAGCCAATAAATACATCTTTCAGGATAAATGCCACAAAGATTGTGATTTGTGCCTGTATGGATGTCCCCATGACGCAAAATGGAGCGCTGTTAATTTTGTTGATGATGCCCTGGAATACGGTGCTGAAATGATTAACAAGGCAAAAGTTACCAAAATTATAGTTGAAAACAATAAAGCCATCGGTGTTGAGTATCGACATAAAAAGAAAACAATAAAAGCATATGCGTCAAAGGTTATTCTTGCTGCCGGCGGTATTGGTTCCCCGGTGATACTACGTGAAAGTGGAATAGAAGGTGTTGGTCACAATTTTTTCTTTGATCCGTTGTGGTTTATTTGGGGAAAAGTGGATCGTGTCACATCAGGAAAGGGTGTTCCCATGTGTTCAAGAATCATTCTGGAGGACGAGGGGATCGTGCTGACAGATCATAATATGCCGCACTTAGTAAAGGCGATCTTTGATTTTCAGGGATTTAAACCGGGAAAAGCATTCTCTTTTTCCCACATGGTGCCGTTACAGGCCAAGGTCAGGGACGGGCTTAGCGGACATATAGGCAAGAGCGGCTGGGTCTGGAAGGGCTTGATGGATGAAGATAAGAAAAAATTAAATGCCGGATTTGATCATGCGAAAAAGATCCTAGATAATGCGGGTGCGGAAAAAATCTACAAAAGCCCTCTCCTGGCTGCGCATCCCGGTGGCACCGTCAAGATCGGGGAATTTCTCGATACTGACCTGAAAACTGAATATGACAACCTTTATGTTTGCGATGCGTCGGTAATACCACATGAAATGGGACTTCCGCCTTCTCTTACTATTCTCACGCTGGGAAAGCGACTGTCCAAGCATCTCTTAGGGCAGGATAAAGCAGCCTGAGTGTCATGTTCTTAGGGGGATATGCAAAAAACAGGAATTAACAATTACTATAAAGTCTGACGAGGAAGGTAAAATGAATCTAAATAATGCTTGGGTCGTCATTACAGGTGCGAGCAGGGGCATCGGTGTAACCATTGCCGAAGAATTTGCAAAAAAAAAGGCAAATCTTATTCTAATCGCGCGATCAATGGACGGGCTGAAAAAAACATGCGATCAGGTTGAAAATTTGGGTGGCAAGGCGCATGCCATTGCTTTTGATCTTGAAAAAATTTCACAAATAGAAAGCCTGGCTGAAAAGATCAATAAGCTGGCGCCACATATAGATGTACTGGTTAATAATGCGGGTTTGGAAAAATATTGTTTTTTTACGAAGTATAAGCGCGAAGACATCACATCAGTTCTTAATGTTAATCTGATCGCGCCCATGGAACTGACACGACTGCTGCTTCCCGGCATGCTGAATCGGAGAAAAGGACACGTTATTAATATCAGCTCAGTGGCCGGTAAACTCGGTGAAATATATAACACTCTTTATGACACATCAAAAGGGGGAATGGAGTTATGGACCGATGCGTTACGACAGGAGTTATACAAAACCGGCGTTAAAATCACTTCGATTAATCCGGGGGCCGTAAGTGACGCCGGCATGATTTACAATATCGGCGTGAAATATCCGGTTCTTCTTGGGGCCTGCACTACCCAGGGTGTCGCTGACGCGGTCATTAAATGTACTTCAAAATACAAATCCCGGGTATTTATAAACAGCCTGCCGATTAAACCGTTCATAATAGTCAGTGTGATATTTCCACGCCTGGTTGATACAATTTTTAGATGGCTTGGAATAACAAGAACAAATATAAAAAAAGTGGAAAAGCGTATGAAATCAGACCAGCAAAAAGCAGCAAAAGAAAATAAAAAAAATTAAACACTCGACTCTCCCACCGCCTTCAGATGTATCCAAAATCAGAGTGACGGGAAATAAAAATGTCTATTCTTTCATAGGAAAAGAGGAACGTCTTATAAGTATTAAGAAAGGAGTTATTTATGTCGAATGTCTATATGGGCAAAATTTTAATGGTCAATTTGTCAGACGGTACTTTTGAAGAACAGAAGATTCCGGATGCCGTGTATGAAAAATTCCTGTCCGGATCAGGCCTTGGTGGTTTTGTCCTGTATAATAATATTCCTGCAGAAGCCGATCCACTGGGTCCGGATAATATCCTCGGGTTTGTTTCCGGACTTTTAACCGGGTCCGGCAGCATGTTTACCGGCCGCTGGATGGCTGTGGGCAAATCCCCCTTGACAGGTGGTTATGGCGAAGCAAATTGCGGAGGGAATCTTTCTCCGGCGATCAAACGCTGCGGGTATGACGGTATCTTTTTTAAAGGCATCAGTGAAAAACCAGTCTATTTACACATTGAAAACGGCAAGGCGGAATTAAAAGATGCCAGGCATTTGCGGGGAAAAGATGCCATTGAAACTGAAGAAGTATTAATTGCCGACCTGACAAAAACCCGAAAACCGAAAGTAGCCTGCATCGGACCGGCAGGTGAAAAAATGTCCTGTATATCCGGTATCAGCAATGATTTAGGACGTATGGCTGCTCGGTCCGGACTCGGGGCTGTCATGGGGTCGAAAAATTTAAAAGCCCTTGTTTTAGACGGCAAAAATAAAATTGAGCCGCAAAACCGGAATAAAATTAAAATCCTGTCCCAAAAATGTGTCAAGTGGGTCAACTTTCAGCCCTGGTTTCTTTCCGGAAACGGGTTGCGAATTCTTGCCGTAATTATGCGGTTTATGCCAACCCAGACAGCCATGGACGGCATGCTCTGGAAAATTATGCTTCGTAAATGGGGAACCATTGCTTTAAACCAGTATTCTTCCGAACTTGGCGATGCACCGATAAAAAACTGGGCCGGCTCCAACCGGGATTTTTCAAAAGACAAATCAAATGCCATCAGCCCGGATACGATTCTTGAAACCGAGACAAAAAAATACCACTGCTATTCATGCCCCCTTGGATGCGGTGGGATCTGCAAAGGTAATTTTCCCAAAGGGGAATCCCATAAACCGGAATATGAATCGGTTTTGGCTCTTTCCGGTCTTGCATTAAACAATGATCTTGAAAGTGTTTTTCAAATGAATGACCGGTTGAACCGGGCCGGGATGGATACCATTTCAGCCGGCGGCACCATTGCCTTTGCCATTGAGTGTTATGAACGGGGGATTTTGACAAAAAAAGACACGGACGGCCTGGAACTGACATGGGGGAATTCGGTCGCCATGATGGCACTGATGGAGAAAATGATTGCAAGAGAAGGCATCGGCGATGTTCTGGCAGACGGCGTTAAAGTCGCATCAGAAAAAATCGGAAAAGGGTCGGATCAATATGCCATTCACGCCGGCGGCCAGGAACTGCCCATGCATGACAGCCGGTTTGACCCGGGATTTGCTGTTCACTATGCAGTGGAGGCCACACCTGGAAGGCATACCGTCGGATCACAGTCATATTATGAAATGTTCCGGCTCTGGAAAAAAGACAAGTCCCTGCCGGGGATATGGCTCATGTACCGTAAAAAGAGTAAATATAAAGTCACTGAAAAAAAAGCAATTCATGCAGCTGCCTGCAGCAAGTTTGTTAATGTGTTAAACGGTGCCGGCGGCTGCGTGTTTGGTGCGCAAATCGGGGTGGACCGGGTGCCGTTTTTTGAGTGGCTTAATGCGGCCACCGGCTGGGATAAAACTCCTGAAGAATATATGGAAATCGGCAAACGTCTGCAGACCATGAAGCAAGCCTTTAATATCAAACATGGTGTTGATCCGAAATCAACCAAACCAAATCCCCGGGCACTCGGGCAACCCCCTCAGGCAAAAGGGGCGAATAAGAAACGAACCGTCAATGTTGATAAAATGATCGAAGATTACTGGCGCCAGTTTGGATGGAACACGCGGACGGGTAATCCTTCAGATGAAGATATCTCTTCGGTGAATCATACATAGGAGGTTGTTGTTATGAATATTTTTGAAGATAAGGTTTCAATCGTCACCGGGGCGGCATCCGGGATCGGCAAGGCATTGATCCAGGAACTAGCGAAAAGAGGAGCAAACGTAATTGCCACGGACATTAACCTTAGACTTTTAAAATTATCAATTGAATCGATCAAAACATCAAACCATAAAATTAAGGCTGTCGCGCTTGATGTAACCGATTATAATGCGTTTAAAAAGTTGATTGATGAAACGGTTTCCAAAGAGGGGAGATTAGATTATCTGTTTAATAATGCTGGCATTGCCATTGCCGGGGAGGTACGTGATCAAAAAATTGAACACTGGAAAAAACTGTTGGATGTCAACCTTAACGGCGTTATCTACGGATCCGTGCTGGCTTATAAATATATGGCAAAACAGGGTTTTGGGCACATTGTGAATCTGTCTTCCGTAGAAGGCATAACCGCATTCCCGGCAACCGTGCCATATGTGGTCAGTAAATTTGCCGTCATGGGCCTTTCCCAGGGGATGTGGGTAGAAGGCGCTGACCTGGGTGTGAAGGTGAGCGCTGTGAGCCCGGGGTTTATCAAGACACCTATTTTTGAAGTGAGCGAAGTGGTCAATACGGATCGCCAGGAAATGCTGAAGTCTTTGGCACCATTGGAAAAATTTTCCATATCGCCGGAAAAGTGCGCGAAACGTATTCTTAAAGGTGTGGCTAAAAACAAAGTGATTATCCCCATAACCGGTCTGGCTTGGGTTCTATGGTGGTTTAGCCGGATTAAACCAACCATGCTGCTGAATCTCACAAGAAAGGATTTTAAAAAAATTCGCGACAAGGCGCGTATAAAAAAATAAGGCCAAAACCAGATCGGTTGAATTGTTTTATAAAAATGCTATTTTATGGTAGGTGTGCATAGAATGATGTTATCCTATTCATGCATCTTGGCTGCCCTGAAAAGCTCAACAATACCTTTTCTAAGTTTCAGCAAATGAATTGGAGCATGTGTCTATGTTTCGGCATTAGTGCAGAAACTTACAAAAACGAGCACTATCGATAACGGTGTTTAACATTCTACTTTTTGGAGATATACAAGATATCGAGTGGTCTTTTATTGTTGACAAAGTTATCAAAAATGATAACCATAAGACATGGAATGGCATATTACATTTTTCAATAACAAGGTAGAGGCAGAAACAATGTCATTTCCGCCTGGTATTTTGGCAAACTTCTTACATATTGCAGAAATGATAGAAGAGTTTGGCCCTGCACTTGGAACCCCATATACCAAGGCGTTAAAAGACGGATTATTTGAAATAAGGGCAAAAGGAAAGGAAGGAATTGGCCGATCATTTTTCTGTACGGTCAAAGGAAAAGAGGTGATTATTTTACATTCATTTGTAAAAAAATCACAAAAAATTCCAAAAAAAGAAATTAAAACCGCCCGGCATAGATTAAAAGAGGTAAAGTCATGAGACCGCCATTTAAAGAATTTAAAAAAAAGGCACTACAGAGTCCGGAAGTAAAAAAAGAGTATGAACTGCTGTCTCCTTCTTATAAATTAAGAAAACAATTGATCAGAATCCGTAAGGATGCCGGTTTGACTCAAGAAGAAATAGCAGATCGCTTAAACACAAAAAAAAGCAATATTTCCAGGCTTGAAAATGTAAATTCGAAAAGTTCTCCAAAGCTGTCAACTATTGAAGAATATGCTAAAGTCGCAGGCTTTAAAATTGAAATTAATTTTAAACCACTTGATCAGACGAGTACATCACAGCATCCATAGTCTTGCCAAGCATTAAAAACTGGAATTCTCTTCCCCTATACAACAAGACGTAATTGAAGTAATGCCGGTTTGCAGGTTTTTATTTGTCCGTGAATTTTGAAATGGAAAATGAAAACGACAGTATTCCTGAATTTTTCAGTAATGAAGCATGTCGATAACTTTACGTAACATTTTCTGCTTTGAAGGCATACGATATGTTGAGGAGTCAGTGGTGGTACCTAATTTTGAAAAAACGTTCGCATCAATATTGAATTTGTGTAAAGACCCCCCGCTTTTCCCGGTCCCTCTCAAACGACAGGTATCTAAAAAATTTGGATTCAAGCAGCTTCAATTCGTTTCAAATCACCAGTATCAATGGACTGTCTTGTTTTCCAAAGATCGTATTGGAGCTGAAGCCGCAACCACCCCTCAGGAGTGCGACCAAAGACTTTTGACAACCTCAATGCCATTTCGGGACTAATACCTGATCGCCCATTTAATAGCGCAGAGAAAGTTTTTCTTGTAACACCAAGCGCTCTTGCCGCTTCCGTTACGTTAATATGTAACGGCTCAACGCAGAATTCTCTTATAATTTCGCCTGGATGAGGCGGATTGTGCATAGCCATTTTCCCCCCTAATGATAATCTTCATAGTTGATATCAAAGGTATCGCCGTTTTGAATTTTGAACGTAATGCGCCAGTTCCCACTGACACTGACCGACCACGTTCCTTTGCGATTACCCTTAAGCGGATGCAATCCCAAACCGGGCAAGTCCATATCTTCAAGAGTTTCAGCTGTCTCAAGGAGTGCGAGAATCTTCCTGATTCGAGTTACATGTTGGGGGTCCACCCCACTCATGACGCCAGATTCGAATAATCGCTTAAGCCCTTTATGTTTGAATTTTTGAATCATGCTTTACTAATGTAACCAGATACGTGTCGGGTGTCAAGAGGAGTTTCGGCTATGTGCAGGATACCTGGCTAACCGACAATAATGCAAAATTTTTTAGCAGTGCAGCATATCGATATCGTAACATTTTCTGCTTTATAGACATACAAGATGTGGGGGGTGTCAATTTTTGAAAAAACCTTTGAATCGCTTTTGTGTTGTGCAATAAATGAATATTTTAGGGAAAAGAACTTTCACGTGTACAAAATGAAAAGGCACAGGAATAATGTATTCATGGCAAGCAAAATTGAACAGCTTAAATCAGCGGCACGCCATCGAATCGCAGGACAGTATACTTATTTCTTGACGAAATAGACATACTGTCCTGCGATTCCCACGCTCATTGAGTACGCCCCTATTTTATTCAAACTGCTGTTTAAATGATAAAAACTGATTCTTCAGATCATTAAGTGCTTCTTCAAGGTCATTGACCTTTTTCTCAAGATGTTCAACCCGTTCATTACTTACCCTCACTCCCCGGCTGACCGGCGCTTTTACCGTCGGCTGATAAATTTCTTCAGATTGTTCCGGTGTACAGAATAAATGAATATATCGGTTCTCTTTATGCCCGGGAAGGCGTGGAAGCATAACGGCAAACGGCCCGTTCTCATGTTCCATCAATTTTTTTAATGTCTGTTCAATGGCAATCAGTCCGTGGGGTTCAATTAATCGGGCGGTTCTCGTATTCAACTCCCCGGGTGTCTGGGGTCCCCTTAAAAACAGTTCACACAAAACCGACAACTCACGTTCCGAACAACCGGTTTTCTCCACCATATTATGTTCATATTTAGCCGTTCGACTGCCATGGGTCATAATTTGCCAGACCAGGTGCTGGTTTCTCAAGGATTTGAGCGCCTGCTCGACTTCTGCCTGGTCCAGATGCATCAACGGTTCACGGTTATTTTTTTGATTACAGGCATTGGTCAATGCATTTAAAGTCAGCGGGTAATAATCCGGTGTCGCCATCTGCTTTTCAATGAGAACGCCTAAAATGCGAAGCTCGGCAGCGTTTAATTCTATTTCCATTATATAACTCCATCCTCTTCCCATTCTGTGCGATTTTCTCAGCTTTTAATTGCGCGTTTCTGAAAAAACGGCTATTATAAATATGATTTTCAAAACTTTTTTTTTCCGGTCATGCCACTCCCTTTGGTGTCATTTTTTTTAAGATAATCTGATTTACCATGTAATTTTCCGGATATCAAAACAAGAATGATTATGAATCATATTCGCAAAACAGCATTTGGATATTCAACGCAATGCAATATAAAATGTGAACATTGTGTTGCTGCAGAAGACGGCTATGGGCATATTAAAATGGAATTGCCCCGTGCCAGAGACATTATTGACGAAATGGCAGCCGCCAATGTCAAAGCCATCAGTTTTACAGCCGGGGAACCGCTTATATTTTTAAGTGATATCCTGAGCCTTGTCCGCCTGTGCAAAAAACACGGAATCTATTCAAGAGTTGTTTCCAATGGTTTCTGGGCAACTTAAAAGATTATACGATCAATGAATTATTTGAGAAATATGAACAATACCCTTTATTCGGCCTGATTAAAACCATGGGCCTGTCAAACATTGCGTCATTTATTGGACTCAATGCCAGTGAAATCGTAAGATACAGAAAATGCGAGCTGTGTGAAAAACTTTTCAATTCACCGGAGAATTTAAAATATCTCGAAACTGTTGCTGAATCGGACTTGGGACTGTGGAAGCGATGAATACTGATGTCTCTATTGCAAATAAAATCAAATAATGAATAAATGTAAAATTCCATTTTAACATAAAAGAAAGGCACCTTATGCGCATTCGATCAATCCTGAAAAAACTGATGGTTTCTTCTGAACTGGAAGAACAGGTTGAGGAACTCGTTATTGTCTTTCCGGAAGGGGGCAGAGGATAGTGTCGCGTCAAGGATGAAATGTCGCAAGATTGCGCCGTAATTTTTTATGCCTGCAAGGCGCGACTTGGGGAGCATAGTGGGCTACGCGACTCAAGTCGTAACGATGCAGGCGCGAAAAAGGACAAGCAATATGCGTCAGTTCAGAGTTGACGAGACACTATGGCCAACTTTTTAAAAACAGGGACCTGAAACGATGTTCAAATTTATCCATGCCGCAGACATCCACCTTGACAGCCCGCTGCATAAATTAGACGTTTATGAAGGAGCGCCGGTAGATCAGATCCGCCAGGCAACCCGGGCGGCATTTGAAAATCTCGTCCGCCTTGCCATAGATCAGCAGGTTTCTTTTGTTCTGCTTTCCGGGGATCTTTATGACGGCGACTGGAAAGATTACAATACCGGCCTTTATTTTGTGTCGCAGATGCGCAGACTGCGAGATGCGCAGATTCCTGTTTTGATTATTGCCGGTAACCATGACGCCGCCAGTAAAATCACAAAAAATCTGAAACTTCCTAAAGGTGTTACGATTTTTTCATCAAATACGCCTGAAACCGTTCAGTTAAGTCATATGGGTGTCGCTGTTCACGGTCAGAGCTTTGCATCTCCTTCTATTAAAAAAGACCTTTCTGCGGACTACCCGCCGGCACAACCGGGCTGTTTTAATATCGGTATGCTGCATACCTGCGCCACCGGAAAGGAAGGACACGCGCCATACGCTCCGTGCTCTCCTGACGGTTTGAAATCAAAAGGGTATGACTACTGGGCCCTGGGCCACGTTCATAAGCGCGAAACACTTAACAAGGACCCCGTTATCATATTTCCCGGCAATATCCAGGGACGCCATATCCGGGAAACCGGTGCAAAAGGCTGCCTGCTGGTGACCGTACCGGAAAATGGAAAACCGAAAACTGAATTTATACCGCTGGATGTGATCCGCTGGTTTGGATTGCCCGTGGATGCTTCCGGTGCAGACAGCGGTTATGAGGTGATTGAACGATTCAAAACAGGTCTCGATGATCTGATAAATCTAAATCCGGGAATGCCGCTGGTTGTCCGGGTAATCCTCTCCGGCGATACCGTGGCGCACAAAGACCTTGTTTTCAGCATGGAACGCTGGAAAAATGAAATCCGGGCAACAGCGGCAGACATCAGCCAGGAAAACGTATGGGTTGAAAAAATAAAAATTCATACCAGATTACCGGTTTCAAAAACCGCACTTGAAACAGCCGACGGCCCGATCAGGGAACTGACAGCTGTTTTTGATGAATTTCGCGATCATCCTGAAAGCCTGAGTTTGCTGGCAGCAGAAGAACTTTCAGCCCTTGAAGCAAAACTCCCCCCGGAACTCATAGAAGGTGATGACCCTTTATTGATTTCAGATCCTGAATGGTTATCCGCTCTCCTTGAGCAGGTCAAGCCCATGCTGATGCAGCGACTGATGCAAAAAGGAGTGTCTGAATGAAAATACTTGAACTCCATCTCACGGCGTTTGGCCCTTTTGATGGCGTCACCATTAACCTGAGCCAGGGAAACCAGGGGCTGCATATCATCTATGGGCCGAATGAAGCGGGCAAAAGTTCCGCTCTCAGGGCTCTGAGGCAGGTTTTTTACGGTATTCCGGTGCGTTCTGCTGATAATTTCCGCCACCCGCACAATAAAATGAGAATCGGGGCGTCCATCCGTCACAATAACGGGGATATTCTTGAATTTATCCGGAGAA
Source organism: Desulfobacteraceae bacterium (assembly GCA_014237465.1). GTDB lineage: Bacteria > Desulfobacterota > Desulfobacteria > Desulfobacterales > Desulfosalsimonadaceae > SURF-3. Next base: position 103,290 of record JABZFM010000026.1, read on the forward strand.
AAGGAAAAAATAATACGCTGCGGGGTGATGATGATGAAACGATACTGGAAGATACGATTCTCAACCGCTTTTTAAAAGGAATTGACGCTGACCTTTTTTCAACAATGTTCGGCATTGATCATAGTGACCTGGTTAAGGGCGGAAAGGAAATTATCAAAGGCGGCGGAAATCTCGGTCAAATAATTTTTGCCGCCGGATCCGGTATCACCAGTCTCAGAAACGTCCAGGCGGAACTCCAGAACAATGCTGATGCGCTTTTTAAACCGACCGGGAAAATCCCCCGGATTAATGAATCAATCCTCAGGGTCAAAGAAAACAGAAAAAAACTTCGGGATGCACAGCTGGCATCCGGTGACTGGGTGAAACATGATCAGGCACTACAGGGGGCGGTTGAAAACAAGAAACACATTGAACGGAAGTTAACCGACGCCCGGACGGGGAAAAATCGCCTCGAACGGATCGGGCAGGCATTACCGATTATCGCACAGCGCAGAGAACTTCTGGAAGATCCCATGCGATTTGCTTCCGCCGTACTGCTGCCGGATAATTTTGGGAAACAGCGCCGTGAATATATTTCAGAACTTCAGATCGCCCGCAATGATCAGGAACAGGCACGTACCAACATCCGTCAGGTTCAAAACGATATTGATCAGCTGGGGTTTTCAAACCAGCTTTTGCAGAATGCCGACACCATCGAAAGCGTTTATCAGGAACTCGGCGGCTTTGTTAAGGCAATCAGAGACCGTATTCACCTCCAGACCCGCATGGATATTTTACGCAGCGAAGCAAAACAGACCCTGCGTGACCTTCGAGACGACCTGACGATAGATGATGCGGACAGGCTGCGCTTGAGCAAAAAAGACACCCTGCATATTCAGGAACTGGGCAGCCGGTATGAACGCATTGTCACCCTGCTGGAAAGCACCCGGGAAGAAATACCCAGACTCGAACATGACATAAACGTCTTAGACGACAAACTGGCAGCGCTGAATACGCCCCGCCAAACAGACAGGCTTAGCCTTGCCATTGACCGGGCAGCTGAATATGCTTCAATTGAAAAACAGTGCCTTGAAGATTTATCTGAATTCCAAAACGCAGTGCAGTCTCTTGAAATAGCTCTGGGTAAACAAACCCTTTGGTCCGGCAGTCTGGAAGACCTGGAAAAACTGCTGATCCCTTCAACAGAGGCCATCGAAGTGTTTGAAAATGATTTCGAAGCAACCAAACGAATCATTCAAACTATCAAAACTGACATTAAAAATATTCAGGATCGTCTTTCAGACACATTAAAAAAGAAAGAAGAGCTGAGCCGGAACCTTTCAGTACCCACGGAAGGAAATCTCCGTTCAGCTAGGGAGCTGCGCGACTCCGGGTGGCATCTTGTTGCCGCTTCACTGAATGAGGAACCTGCTCCAGGCCAGGAAATTAATGATTTCATTGCTCAGGTTACAGGATCGACTGATCTGACTGATCTCTTCACGGCCTTTGAAAACAGTGTGGGACACGCAGATGAAATAGCCGACAGACTCAGACGCGAAGCTGATCGTGTAGCGACTCTGGCAAAACTGATTTCAGACGAAACTGACCTTGAAAAAAAACTGGCGCACTCAAAAACTGAACACAAAACAGCTGAAAAAAATCAGGAAGTCATTGCTTTAAACTGGATCAAACAATGGACCCCTGCAGAAATTTCCCCGGCATCGCCCAAAGAAATGCGTCTTTGGGCCACCCGGCTCAATGACATGGCTGTCCGGTTTGCCGAACTACGTAATCAGAAAAATCGCACTGAATCCTTGAAAAAGACGATAGACACCCTCCGGCATAAACTGGAACATGTTTTTGAATCAATATCCGAACCTGCTCCTGAACCTGATGAAACACTGATTGATCTCATTAAACGGGGCAGACAGATTATTGACAAGGAAAAGGAGCTGGCTGTTATACAGGATCGGCTGTTAAACGATAAATCACAGAATGAAACCGCGCTTTCCGAATCAAGAATCCGGGTTCAGGTGAATGAAAAAGAACTTTCAGTATGGCAGAATAGCTGGGAACAGGCAGTTGCCCCCCTGGGTCTTGATGTCAATTCAGTGCCTGCTCATGCCAACGCCCTGATGGAAGACCTTAAAAGCCTGTTTGATAAGCTCAAGGAGGCCAATATACTACAAAAGCGTATCGACGGGATCGACCGTGATGCATCCGTGTTCTCTTCTATGGTCAGTAACCTGGTTAACGATATGGCCCGGGATCTTACCGGCCATCCTGCTGAAAAAGCAGCAAAGGAAATTAACCATCGTTTAAAAGAAACGCGAACGGCTTATTCAAAAATACAAACCCTTGAAAAACAGATTAACAAAGAAAAACTCCGCATCAGGCAGTCCGCTAAGACCATCATGGAAATCGAAGCGTTCTTAAAAACCATGTGCGAAGAAGCCGGGTGCAAAGACTATAAAGACCTGTCTGAAGCGGAAAACCGGTCCGCAAAACGCCGGGAACTGGAATCCGACCTGAAAGCTTTAGAAGCGCAGCTTTTAAAACTTAGCGCCGGCGCTTCTATTGAAGATTTTGTTAAAGAATCACTGACAGTGGAATCGGACAGTATTCAATCAAACATCAAGAGCCTTTCTGAAAATATCGATCTTTTAATAAAAGAAAAATCTCATCTGGACCAGACCATCGGCAGCGAGCGGACCGAACTCAGTAAAATGGACGGCAGCGCCCGTGCGGCGGCGCTGGCTGAAGAAACCCAGACCATCTTAGGCGGCCTTGAAGAAAATATTGAAAACTATGCCCGCTTTCGTATTGCCGCCACAATCTTAAATCAGGCGATTGAACGGTTTCGGGATAAAAACCAGTCCCCGGTTCTCCAAAAAGCCAGTTCCTTTTTTTCCCGGCTTACCGGCGGATCTTTTGAAGGCATCCGGGCTGAATTTGATGATTCCGGAAACCCGGTGATAGCCGGCATCCGTAAGAACGGTAAAGAGATCGTCAATGTTGACTGCATGAGCGAAGGAACCGCGGACCAGCTTTTTCTTTCTCTTCGCCTGGCGGGTCTGGAGGAATATCTTGACAAAAATGACCCCATCCCTTTTATCGTTGATGATATTTTAATCAAATTCGACGACATCCGGGCAAAAGCGACACTGATGGCACTTGCCGGGTTATCTGAAAAAACCCAGATCATATTTTTCACCCACCACCGCCATCTTGTAAACCTGGCCGAAAAACACATTGATCCGTCAATTCTGGTCACGCACACTCTAACGGAGAAATCATGAAAAATATTTCCAGGAGAATCTTTATCAAAGTGGCAGCAGCCGTCACTGCTGTTCTGGCATTTGACAAATTATTCATGCTCAACCGATCCGGGCTGAAACAATTTGTTACAACAGCGAATGCCGACACAATTATTAAAGGGGGCAAACCAGTGAACATCAAATTTTTAAATCGCAGTTTTTTTCAACGCTTATTTGGAAAACCGGTAACACCTGAAACAAAAAATTTAAATTCATGGGATTTTGCAAACGGAAAACTGAGAATCGATCTTGAAAAAACCCCAGAACTGAAAACTCCGGGCCATGCGCTAAGATTTGAGGACAGGAATCTGCCGGTAAGGGTATTGGTGGTTTTTGGCGAAAACAAAACCTACCGGGCGTATCAAAACAGGTGTACCCACATCGGTCATCGGCGCCTTGATCCGGTTCCAGGCACGCAAACCGTTCAATGCTGCAGCATTAACAAATCCACCTATGATCTTGACGGGAATCAAATTTATGGCCCGGCTCCGCACCCGATCACAACTTATAAAACAAGTGTTGAAAATAATCGCTTGATTGTTACCATCTCACAGGGATAAAAAAACTACGAAGAGATTTGTTAAATTTTCTTTACGAGAAATTCGGGATAGTCCTTAATTAAGTTCCAACTTAAACCTTATGCCTTACATCTTATACCTTTTTTACCTGTTGACTTCGATAGGCCGTATGATTAATTTGCCCCTATGAACCCTTGTGATGATTGCCCAATCGATGACAAAATATATGAATGCTGCGGAAGACACCCGGAAACAGGTGCAGTTGCGCCGTTTACGATTGGTAAAAACAGATTGCTTTTCGCATGCCCTCAGTTGAATACCGCCGGAAAGTGCAAAATTTATGATAACCGCCCCTATGCCTGCCAGGCCCATCATTGTTACGGGTATGATACAATGAATAATGTCGGCGATGGATACCGAATTTTGAGCGACCAGTGGAACGTCTGGCACGAAGATGACAATGAGATGGAAAAAAGTGATTAATTCTTGATGTCTCCGTCAAAATCCGGAGTTTGAAAAATAGCCGTTCTATCTTATTGAATTTATGAATGGGAAAAGTCCAGAAATAGCTGTTTTTTGACTTTCTACAAATCCATCAATTTTTAACTAATGCCCAGCACCTTCCACCTTCTACCTTCTACCTTCTACCTTCTACCTTCCCCATATATTTGACAATCTTCTGAATCATTGTGGCGGATTCACGGTTGAACTGTTTGCTTTCTTTGTCTGTAAAATCATCAAATTTGACAACATTACAGTCCTTCATCACCGTCAGCAGTTCAAAAACAACCTTATCAGCCAAATCGTTAAGTTGAGCCTTTTTGACATCGGTATCATCAATTGCCCGAATCGCTGAAACAGCTTCTTTCAAGGGATCACCGGAATTATGAAGGCGTTTTAGCATTATTTCAGACATCAGGATAAAAATAACATCGATTTTGTTACTTTTGATCAACGTCGGACTATGAAAAAACGAAAAATCTTTTTCAACGCTAACCGTGCCTTTGTGTAGATCGATTACTTTCTCAAACCAGTTGATCGTGTAACGTTTATAATCGTCCTGGCTCCATTTTTCCTTTTCCCAGATATGCACCCGAATAATCTTATTCAATTCCGTGAAACAATCCTGCTGGTTCTGAAAATTATAGGTTCCCAATAAAGCGCCGGACTGGAAAATATCCACACCGGGTTTTTTCGCATGCTCTGATATTTCAGCACATAAAATCCGCTGCTCTTTACCGGGCCTGGCGATTAAAATTTTAAAAGACGGCTGTCCCTTTTCAATATGCTGCAGTTCTTCCGCAGATTCCGGGGGAATCACTTTTTCAGCAATGGACGGCGGTAAAAAAGCAGCCGGAAGATTAGGACTAAGGTCTATAATCTCCATAACAGCCTGAAATACAAACAATTCTTCTTCCTCCAAAGGCTGAACAGGTATCAGTCTGCCGGGTTCCAGATACGGCATGAAAACATTAAGCATGGCCTCAAGCCCGCCCTGCCAGTGCGCGCTCCTGGGATCTTTACCTTCGTCAATCCATTGTTTAACTTTTCGGGATATCGGGTCCATCACATGTTCCTCTTATGTTTTCTGGTTTGTGATCTTTAAATCTTTCGTTCATAATATGTCAAACATAACGACAGTTGCAAAAAAAGTGATCAGCCGGCAACTGACTTTTCCCGGAGAAAGTTAGCCGGAGAAAGTTAGCCGGAGAAACCTCTAATAAATTTAAAAACGTATCAAACCAGATAATTCAACTCTTTGTCAATTGGTTTCATTAAATCAATCCGATACAAATCCCATTCAAAATATAACATTTTTAACTGCTTTTCATTCTATAACGATAAAAAATTATTTGACTTTTATCGGAATAACTCACACTTTTGATTCGTTCATTACACGGCATATTGAACATTTTTTTGCCAACATCGAAAACAGTATAGAGGGAGTAAAATTCACGGCATGAAATCTTTTGAAAATCTTTTTACAGAACTGAGTGAAAAAGCCGCCAGGGGTGATGAGGGTTCCAGAACGGTGAAGGCCCTGGCAGCCGGAAAACATACCATCGGAAAAAAGCTTGTTGAAGAAGCTGCTGAAGTATGGATGGCATCGGAATACGAGGGGGAGGAAAAAACCGCGGAAGAAATTTCTCAGCTGATTTACCATATTCAGGTAATGATGCTTGCCTGTGATTTAACTTTAGAAAATATTTACAAGTATTTATAGATGCCCGGCAAAGGATGTGGATGAAATGATAAAAATCGCATTACCCAATAAAGGAACACTCTCTGAAGACTCAGTATGCCTGATGACCGAAGCTGATTATGCATGCAGGCGTTATAACCGCGAGTTATTCGTACATGACAAAAAAAACGAAATCGATTTTGTTTTTCTTCGGCCCCGGGATATTGCTGTTTATGTGAGCAAGGGTATCATAGACATCGGAATTACCGGAAGAGATCTGGCGCATGAAGCCGACGTCGTACTCGATGAGGTGCTGTCCCTGGGATTCGGCCAGTCTAAATTCTGTTATGCTGTTCCCCGACAGAGTTCATTAACACCGGATAATTTCAACGGCTTGAGGATCGCCACCTCTTATCCCCATCTTGTCAAAAAAGATTTGGCCAAACGACAGATTCAGGCGAATGTCGTTAAATTGGATGGCGCTGTAGAGATCAGCGTCACATTAGGTGTAGCGGACGTTATCGCAGATGTTGTTCAATCAGGAAGAACACTCACAGAGGCTGGTTTAAAAATTGTCGGATCACCCATTCTTGAATCCGAAGCATTGGTTATCGCAAGCCCAAATACATCGATTGACATCCCCACCATCAAAATATGTCTTGAACGTTTGCGCGGAATAGTCGTGGCGCGGGAATACGTCATGGTTGAATATGATGCACCGAAAAATTTGCTTGAAAAGTTCTGTTCCGTCACACCGGGAATTGAATCACCGACCATCGCTCCTTTAAGCAAATCCGGGTGGGTGGCTGTTAAGGCCATGGTAAAACAAAAACATGCCAATAAAAAAATGGATGAGCTGACTGAATTGGGGGCAAAAGGAATTATCGTGACCAATATCAGAACATGTCGTCTCTAACCCGCCGCAAAACATAATCCTGATAAAAACCAAATTTTCTTGACGGCATATATGAATTGTTCCATATTACCTCATGATAATATGCGTTTATATAATTTGGAGTTTATCTGTCGGATATAAAACATTTGTGTTTTTTTTAAAATCTTTCCGATCCGCATCTTGATAATTCTCTATCTACCAGCACGTCTCCTGATATTATTTAAAGCAAATACAGCTATACATTTTTTATTATAAGTCATACGAAACTCAAACCGGACAGTACTTATAACTTTGAAAATGATAAAAAAATCCTTACTTGCCGTTATATTATTTTTTTTGTTTGTTTGCTCAGCTGACTGTGAATCCCCTGAGCCGCTTGCAGAAAACAATTATTATTATCCTGTGGCAGATGCTTATGTATTTAATAAACAGCCCCCGCTCACTCTTACGAATCTTTATCTGACGGCACCGGCCGGCCAGGGACCATTTGTTCACAATGGAAATATCCTGACGTTCAAGGGATCCATTCCCTCCCACGCCACCCTGGTTTCAGCCCGCCTTGAGGACGATCAGGACCGCGTGATTCGAGATGTTTCAAGAAGGCTGGAGATTGAACTAAACACCGGTGATATCAGCGGTTCTACCTTCGTGGGTTCTTTTCGGGGAGCTGTCTACGTTCAGCTCAATGTTATTGTTCAGGACCCGACAGGCAACCAGTCTGTAAAAGGAACATCCAACACTCTTTTTGTAGATAATAGCTATCCGGAGGTCCAGATCATTGAACCGGTTAATCACTCATATTTCAAAACAGTACCGATTATGATTCATGGAACAGCCTATGATGATCTATCCGGTGTTGCTTCTGTAGAAATCAGCATTGATGGCGGTTTGACATACTGCAATGTAGATTCTTTAAGAAATGGGCAATGGAAATATTCATTTACGCCGACGACTCCTGATACCGCATATATCATTAAAGCAAGATCAACAGATATTGTCGGACTTAAAACGGCGTCTGATAATTTCACAATCCATTATAGTGCGACCCCCCCGGCAGTCAAAAAAATCGCTAAACCGAACAGGAATATCACGGCAGGTTATTCCCATGAAAATAAATTTAAATCTCCTGATGATGACGGAATTTGCACATACCGGATTATTAGCTTAAAAAGCAACCGTTTTCAAGCAACCGATCTATTTACATTAAAAGAAGAAATGGCAATCATTGTCAAAGGATATGGCGGAAATATGGTTACCGTAAGAATTTTTGCCCCGTCTTCCGGAAAAGTGGTTTTTGAATTAAAAGATTATATTCCCGCAAATAAGCACAAAATGTGGAAATGGCAACTTTCACAAACCGGAACATTTCAAGCGGCAATGTTTGTTGATGGAATCCAAAAAGATGATGTATTTTTTAAAATTATTCAATAGACATAGCCCCCGACAACACCGGACAAAACCGGTGGATAAAACTTCAGGCAGCTCAAACTTTTTAACGGAAATGATAAATAATGAACCCAATCAAACAATTCGAATTCACCCCGATCCTGGGCTGGTCCGCATCCCGTTACGACACCTTTAAAACATGCCGGAGAAGGTATTATTATACCTACTACGCAAAATTTGACCTGGAATATCCGGCGAATAAAATCAACCGGCTCAAACAAATGACTTCCATTCCCCTTGAAATCGGGAACATTGTCCATGACATTATCAAAGTCCTTTTGGAAAGGCTTCAAAAAACCGAACAGCAGATTAATTCGGCAAGATTCTATGATTACGCCCGCAAAATCAGCGAACAATACTGCCAAAAAACCTTTGCCGAAATTTATTACAAAGAGATTGACCAGCTGAACATCGACGACATCTATGAAAAGGTCCGGCTGATTTTAAGCAATCTATTAAACAGTCAACGATTCATGTGGCTGATCCAAAACGCAATAAAAAATAAGGACCAGTGGATCATCGAACCACCCGGCTTCGGCCAGACCGTAATTAACGGATTAAAATCATACTGCAAAGTCGATTTCCTGTTTCCTGTAGACAATGTGCTTTACATCATGGACTGGAAAACCGGGAAAGCTGACACCACTAAGCATCACAAACAGATGCTCGGGTACACTGCCTGGGCCGCGTTCCACTTTGGCCATGATCCTGAGAAAATCCAGCCCATCATCGCCTACCTGAAACCGGAATATGCGGAGGACACACTACGTATCACCCGGCCGGATATAGACAATTTTGCCGGCACTGTAAAAAAAGAAACCCATGAAATGTATGAATTCTGCACCCGCATAGAAGAAAACATCCCGAAAAAAAAAGACCTGTTTGAAAAAACAACCGTAAAAGTATTCTGTGATTACTGCAATTTCAGGGAACTTTGCTGGTAAGAATAAAATAAATTGCTTATCCACTTTAGTTAAGTTGATTTTAATGTCCCAAAATTCAGACAATCACCGGCAGGCACGGTGGCCTGCCCTAAGAGGTTTTGCAATAAGCTCCGTAGGGTCGGCCACCGTGCCGACCGATCGTATATTGACTTAATTTAATCGAAGCAGATAACCATATAAAATTAATCAAACGCGATCCTAAACCACGAAAGGACATAACAAAATGCACCAAACCAACAAATGGACCATTGCAAGTATCATCTTTGTTTTAATGTTTCCCCTGTCCTGCGCAAAGCACATCCCGGAGCAGCGGTTTGTAAATGACAATGCAAAGTTTGATCTGCTCATCGGCGGGCTGACCAGCGAGTTCAAGGAAGGCATTGTTTCACGTCTGGTCGAACGATACAAAGATCAGGGAAATGTCGATCTTGTTAATTTCGACAAATTAAACCAGGTGCAGTGTAGCGATTATGATGTGATCCTTGTCATGGATTCGGTCCAGGCCTGGTCGCTCTTTAATTTTTCCTTAAAGTCGTTTCTTAAAAAAACCGAAAACTGCAATAACGTTGTGCTGCTTTTCACTGCCAATGATCCGGAATGGGAATACCAATATAATGATCTGGACGCGATCACCTCCGCATCCATGGTAGATAATGAAGACAGGGTGTTTAATGAACTGGCAGCTAAAATTGATGTTATGATTTCTAAGATATGATTGAAAAATCCGATTGGATTATTGATTGACAAATATTACCAGTCATGACAGTATTACCGTAATACGCAACACTTAAATCAGGAGAATGTCATGCAAACAGCTATTAGCAAACTTACAAAGAAATATCAGGCTACTGTACCTGAAGTTGTAAGAAAAAAACTGGGACTCAGTGCCGGTGATGTAATTGCTTTTGAAATTGATAACGATATTATCAAACTGAGAAAAGCAAGACCAATCGATATTGAGTTTAGTTCAGCGCTTGTCCCCACCTTGAGTGAGTGGGAATCACAAAATGACGAGGAAGCTTATTATGACTTATGAACCATTTGATGTAATAGTTGTACCATTTCCGTTTGCTGACTCGTCTATGACCAAACGAAGACCTGCTCTTGTTCTGTCGCAAAAATCTGATTTTGGAGTTAAAATCGAGCACTCAGTCCTGGCTATGATAACGAGTCAAAAAAACGACCCATGGCCTCTGGACGTAGAAATTAAAAACAAAAAACAATCCGGATTAACAGCTTCCTCCGTTGTGAGAATGAAATTGTTCACACTCGACAATAGATTCATCCTCAGAAAAATTGGCCATTTATCAAAAACTGATCAAAAATACGTAAAGCAAAGCCTCTCAAAGATATTTGACTACTTATAATTTACTGATCCAACGACCGAGATCACTTGCTCGCCTTGTACATACCGCTAAACTTGCCAGGAGGAAAGCTGTTGAATAACCACAAAAATCGGATACGAGTTGCTCTAGTGTCTCGTCAAGGATGAAATGACGCAAGATTGCGCCACAATTTTTTGGGGAAAACCGGGACGTCTTTAAACAAGGAAAACCGGGACGTCTTTAAATAACTCAATAACTTAATGAGAAGTGAGTGAATTCTTTGAATTCTTGTCGGACCAAATTAACTTATTGAAAATAAATCAAATAAATTCTTAAAAAGCCCTCTTGAAACGGCTTAAACCTGCCTTTTTGATACCCAAAAGCGATTTTAAGGATATAACAAGGTCTAAGATAGGGAACTGGAAGAAATTAATATACTGGAATTGCGCGGAATTTTTGGTCGTATTCAAGGCGCGTCAACAGGCGCATAACGGGTTATGTAACTGTTGACGCAACGAAGAAGACGATCAAAAAGGCAAGCAAGTTTGGTATATTAATTTTTGGAAATTCCCTTGGGTTTCACTTTATCAAGTTTTTTTACAGCCAAACAGTTTTTTTCACTCTCAACCGATTTTTACCATTATCGCATTTTTGTATTAAGCGAAAAATGATGATGAGAATTGATATAGACGGCCAAACCAAATACAGTCCGGGAATCGCTTCCGGAATATTTACCGCAGCATTGATTTTTGAAGAATTGACCGGCCTGAAAATATAGAATTACAGCATGTGAAAAAAATTATTAAGCATCAGGAGCAGACACTCCCATGTTGAAAAACTGTTTATATACTTTGTAATGCGACGTTTCTTTAAAATCAATGCGCGCAATTGAACGATTGTCAAAGCTGTAAAGTTCAGCCTCATGGCAGGACATGAGTATAGGTGAGTGGGTTGAAATAATGAACTGTGTGTCCCCGTTGCTGCTTTTTTCATTTAATAATTCAAGTAAATCAAGTTGGGTTGTCGGTGACAGGGCGGCTTCGGGTTCATCCAGAAAGAAAAGCCCTTTTCTGTTATACATTGATCTGAAATAAGCCATGGTCGATTGTCCATGAGACAGCGACAGCAATGATTTTCCGCCGTAATATTCCAGGATGCCGGGGCTGCTGACGGCCCATTCGTCAACAAGCTGAGAAAAATTTCGGAACAACTCAGGAGAAAAAAAAGAGCCCGGCACCATGCCGTTGACCCATTGAATATCGATGGTATGCTGAAGTTTGTCCTCATACTCGTTTTCATCAAATCGCCTTCGATATACACCTTCCCACATATGAATATGGCATCTGCTGCAGATTGCCTTGAGAAGCGTCGATTTGCCGGTACCGTTCTCACCGATAAAAACAGTGACCGGGGTCGTCAGGTCCACTGTTCTGGTTTTTTGTAAAATGGACAGATTAAAGGGATAGGCATCTTTTGTCGGGAATCGATTTTGATTGATTCGGATTTTGGTTATATGCATAGGTAGCTTCCATTCATTGGCTAACAGACTGATGAAAAATTATTGCGCCCAGTCCGGCCATACGGCGTTAAAATTCGACTGAAATATGCGCATTTATAAATTTAAACTTTGATAACAAAATTTGCATATTCTAACAATACGCTTTAAAAAATTTCAAGTATGGCTTCGTAAAAAGTCCAACTTCAGTCGGAGAGGACGCCCAGATCTCGGGAAATCTCGAGGTCACCTCTTGAATTGTGAGTTAAGATTTGATAACCCAAATATTATGAAAAACAAATAAATCTTCAACAAGGAGCAATTTCATGGAAAAATCAGTTTTTAAGGCAATGGTGGTCACGGAAACATCGGACAGGAAATTTGAAAAACAAATTACGGAAAAATCCGTCAATGAGCTGCCGGCGGGTGATGTGCTGGTCAATGTGATGTATTCTTCTTTAAATTACAAGGATGCGCTATCCGCTTCAGGCAATAAGGGGGTTACAAGAAATTATCCCCACACCCCGGGCATTGACGCGGCCGGTATTGTGGCAGACAGCAAAACCGATGCGTTTAAACCCGGGGACGAGGTCATTGTGACGAGTTATGATCTGGGCATGAACACGGACGGCGGGTTTGGCGAATACATCCGGGTACCCACGGACTGGGTGGTGAAACGGCCGGATAACCTGACTTTAAGAGAAAGCATGATCTACGGCACGGCCGGACTGACCGCCGGGCTGTCCGTGTACCAGCTGACCCGCACGATCGCGCCGGACCGGGGTGAAATCCTGGTGACCGGGGCCTCCGGCGGCGTCGGGAG
>JABZFM010000060.1 GCA_014237465.1 Desulfobacteraceae bacterium
TTTTGCTTTTAATGAAATTATGGCACAGGTCGACGCCGGAGATGGCCGCTACGAACTATTCCACTATCGTGACCGGGAAAAGCGTGAAATCGATTTTTTAATTGAGCGGGAAGATAATGTATTGCTTGGCATTGAGATCAAAGCTGGATCAGCAATTAATAAAAATGATTTCAAGCATATGCAATGGTTCCGGAATAATTTGACAAAAAGCCGGACATTTATTGGCGTCATTCTTTATACAGGCGAATTCCCCGCCTCTTTCGGCAATAATTTTTGGGCCGTTCCCTTCGACCTTCTTTGGTCATAGTAGCGGAAACATGAATATGCAATACAAAGAGTTGCTTGAAAAGTACAATGTTTTATTAAGCGTCAATAATCGATTGACGGAAGAAAACAACAGGTTTCCATGAACAGAAGGCATGAGATACGGTTCAAATCATACGATAGCTTCTTGAGCGCTTTTACAGCAGAACGTATAATCTCTATTCGATAACTCAAAGTTCAAGTTCCTTTTTCAACTCTTCCCAGGGGATCGGTTCGCCAGGTTCATTTTTAGCCTTCCATGCATCCTCAATATCTATTTGATCTTCTAACTCCTGCAGGAGCTGAAGTTCTTTCATTGAAACCAGCGCAGCAATTGGTTCACCTCTGCGAGTAAGGACAAAAGACTCGTTTCCGAAGGCAACCCTGTTGATTAAATTTGCAAATTTTTTTCTGGCGTCGGCGGTTGTTATTTTGTTTAGCATAAAATCACCTCAGATGTATAATATGTTCATTTTGTACATATTGTATATATATGTTCACGGTTTGCCAAATAGTAAACGTTGCGTGTGAGAGCAGTGATATTGTTGTAAGCTAATATTCTGATTTGTCATCGCATATGAGAACATAAATATTTTATTAACGACTATTTCTTCAAACTTAAAATTGTGCCCGTCCAGGTCAAAAATTTCCAAATAAAACCTAACAAAATCAAAAGTTCAAAAAATTGTTCCAATATTTCAAAGTGTTAAAATTGATCGAGATCTTTACAGGAACCAAAGACCTGCCAGCCAGGTTGAAGTGATTGGCCGGATGGTGAGCCGGAAAATTTTCGGTTATATCAAAGTTGAGATTGAGTTTCAGATTGACATGGTTTATATGCATTGCTTAGATACGATCCTATCACTTCAGCTGAACTCGGCTGATCAGATCAATATAGATCAGCCGGAATCTGATTGTGCGACAAGCCCCTGAAAAACCTTTGGAAATAAATTGATTATGTGGAAAAGTATTTTCGCCTCAGTACTGAATACCTGACCTCTAAAATTGGTGAAAAAATTGAAAAATAACGGACAATTATTCAAGGACGGTCGGGTAAGATCGTCACAATATACCGCCGCATCCGTCGAAGTTCTGGAAGGCCTGGACCCGGTAAGACGCCGGCCGGGCATGTACACGGACATCCAGCGGCCGAACCATCTGGCACAGGAAGTCATTGATAACAGCGCCGATGAGGCCATTTCCGGTTATGCCAGCCGCATTGATGTGGTGCTGTTTGAAGACGGCTCAATCCAGGTCTCGGACAACGGGCGCGGAATGCCGGTGGACCTGCACCCCACGGAAAAGATTTCAGGGGTCGAGGTCATCATGACCCGGCTGCATGCCGGTGCCAAATTTTCCAACAAGGACTATCATTTTTCCGGCGGCCTTCACGGCGTGGGTGTATCGGTGGTCAACGCGCTTTCCAAACGGCTTGAAGTCGAAATTTATCGGGATGGCCAACAATATGAAATCGCCTTTGAGGGCGGATACAAGGTGCGGGATCTGGAGGTGACCGGTACTGTGGGCCAGCGGCGCACCGGCAGCAAACTCAGATTCTGGCCGGATCCTAAGTATTTTGATACAACAACCTATTCAATTCCCAAGCTGAAACACAACTTAAAGGCCAAGGCAGTTCTCTGCCCGGGGCTGACGGTGAAATTTGACGATAAAATATCCAATGAAACCGAGACCTGGCATTTTGAGACCGGGCTGGACGAATACCTCGTCACCAGCCTTGACGGATACGAAATGGTACCGGAAATCCCATTTGGGGGCGAAGTTGAAGGTCCGGATGAATATGTCTCATGGTCCGCGGTCTGGTTGTCCAACGGGGGAGAGGCGGTCTGTGAAAGCTATGTCAACCTGATCCCCACGACGCTGGGCGGCACCCATGTCAATGGTTTCAGACAAGGGCTTTTGACCGCCCTGCGGGATTTCTGTGACCTGCGCAAGCTTTTGCCAAGGGGGATCAAGTTGTCCCCGGATGACGTATGGGAAAAATGCGCTTACGTCCTGTCGGTGAAAATGACGGAACCCCGATTCTCCGGCCAGACCAAGGAACGGCTCTCATCGCGGCAGTGCGCGGCGTTTGTCTCGTCAACGGTTAAGGACGCATTCACCTTCTGGCTGAACCACCATCCGGAAATCGGAGAGCAGATTGCCGAGATCGCCATTGACTCGGCCCGCCGGCGTATCAAGGCCGGCAAAAAGGTGGTGCGCAAGAAGGCCACCAGCGGCCCCACGCTGCCGGGCAAACTGTCCGACTGCATCAGCCAGGAATTTGAGCTGTGCGAACTCTTTCTGGTGGAGGGCGATTCCGCCGGCGGATCGGCCAAGCAGGCCAGAAACCGGCAAACCCAGGCCATCCTGCCGCTGCGCGGAAAAATCTTAAACACCTGGGAGCTGGAATCCGAATCGATTTTATCCTCAAAAGAGGTCCACGACATCGCCGTTGCTCTGGGGGTCGATCCAGGCTCATTCAATATCAGCGGGCTCCGGTACGGAAAAAACATCATCATGACCGATGCCGACTCCGACGGGCTGCACATCGCCACACTGTTATGCGCACTTTTCCTCAAACACTTCAAACCGCTGGTAACGGCCGGGCACGTGTATGTAGCCCTGCCGCCGCTCTATCGCATCGATATCGGCAAACAGGTCTATTATGCCTTAGATGAAATCGAAAAAGACGGCATTGTGAAAAAGGCTGAAAAAAAGAAACAGAAATTTAATGTTCAGCGATTCAAGGGGCTGGGGGAAATGAATCCGGGCCAGTTGCGTGAGACTACCATGGACCCGGATACCCGAAGGCTGGTTAAGCTGACCATCGATGAGGAGAACACGGAGGCCCTGTACGCCGTGATGAATATGATGCTGGGCAAAAAGAATGCCGGCGCCCGCAAAGAGTGGCTGGAAGAAAAAGGAAACCTGGTGGACATATGAGTGCAATCGAACAAAACGGAGCTGAAACGATCCTGATCCATGAATACTCTGAAAAGGCCTACCTCAATTATGCCATGACCGTGATTATGAACCGGGCCCTGCCGTTTATTGGTGACGGACTGAAACCTGTTCAGCGCCGGGTGCTGTATGCCATGTCCGAACTGGGTCTTAAAAGCACATCCAAATATAAAAAATCGGCCCGCACAGTTGGTGATGTACTGGGCAAATTCCATCCCCACGGGGATTCGGCCTGCTATGAGGCCATGGTGCTTATGGCTCAGCCGTTTTCCTACCGGTATCCTTTAGTTGACGGGCAGGGAAACTGGGGATGCGTCGATGACCCAAAATCCTTTGCCGCCATGCGCTATACCGAAGCCAAGCTGTCCGCCTTTGCCGAGATATTCCTCTCTGAGGTGAGCATGGGCACGGTAGAATGGGAGCCTAATTTTGACGGTACACTCAGGGAACCGGGCACTTTGCCGGCAAGGCTGCCCAATATCCTCTTAAACGGAACCATGGGAATTGCCGTGGGCATGGCCACAGACATCCCGCCGCATAATATCCACGAGGTGGTGGATGCCTGTATCCACCTGCTAAATAAACCAAAAGCCACAGTGGAGGAGCTGTGTGAATACATCCAAAGCCCGGATTATCCGGGAGGTGCGGAGATTATTTCTTCACGCGAGGACATAGTGGAGATCTACCGCACCGGCCACGGAACGATCCGGCTGCGCGCCTTGTGGAACTCGGAAAACGGGGACATTGTCATATCGGAAATGCCCCACCAGGTGTCACCGGCAAAGATCATTGAGCAGATTGCCGCCCAGATGGAAGGCAAAAAACTGCCCATGGTGACTGATATCCGGGATGAATCGGATCACGAGGACCCGGTGCGGATTGTCATCACGCTCACTTCCAACCGTGTGGACCGCGAGGCGCTGATGCTACACCTGTTTGCCACAACGGATCTTGAGCGCACCTGCCGCGTGAACCTCAATATGATCGGCCTGGACCGCAAACCCAGTGTCAAGGGGCTCGTTGAGCTGCTCTCCGAATGGCTGCGCTTCCGCACCGAAACGGTCAGGCTGCGGCTTTCCCACCGCCTGGCGCAGGTGATGGACCGGTTGCATATCTTAGATGGCCTGTTGATCGCCTATCTGAACCTGGACCGGGTGATTCAGATCATCCGTCAAAACGATGAGCCAAAGCCCATACTGATGGCGGAATTCAACCTCACCGATATCCAGGCCGAAGCCATTCTGGCCTTAAGATTACGGAATCTGGCAAAGCTGGAAGAGGCTAAAATCAGGGTCGAGCACGACGCGCTGGAAGAAGAGCGTATTGCGATTGAGAAGATTTTAAATTCAGACACCCGGCTCAAAACACTCGTCAAAAAAGAGCTGCAGGCCGATGCCAAAGCCTTTGGCAATCTGCGCCGGACAAAGATCGTAGTGCGCGAGGAGGCCAAGGTCATCGCCGCCATCGATATGGGGCCGGTGGAGCCGGTCACCGTCATCCTGTCCCGCCAGGGCTGGGTCCGAATGGCCAAAGGCTATGATGTCATACCCGAGGAGTTGAACTATAAATCCGGCGACGGTTTCCTTGCCGCCGCCCAAGGACGGAGCAACCAGTCGGCCATGTTCCTGGACACCACCGGCAGGGCCTATGCAACGCCGGTAAACGGCATGCCGTCTGCCCGCAGTCATGGCACGCCGCTGACCGGGTATTTCAAGAATCCCGCCCAGTCCCAGTTTATCGCAGCGCTTATGGGCGAGCCAGATCAAAGGCTGTTGGTCGCCAGTACTGCCGGGTACGGGTTTGTAACCGAACTGCAGAACCTGTACACCCGGAACCAGAAGGGAAAGGCCCTCATCAGCCTGCTGGCCGGGGCCTCGCCCCTGGTGCCCATTCATATTGCAGGCAATATGGCCAGCCTCTATGTGGTATCCATTACAAACGAAGGCCGCATGCTGGCGTTCCCTTTAAAAGACCTGCCCGAACTGTCCAAAGGCAAGGGGAATAAAATCATCAATGTGCTGGCCAGGGATTTTAAGGCCGGCAGTGATTTTATAAAGCACCTGCTCCTGCTCCCCGAAGAAGGCCTGCTGACGCTATTCTCCGGGCGGCGCCATTTTAAACTGACCACCGGCAACTTCAGCAAATTTATCGGCAACCGGGCCCAGCGCGGCAAGAAATTGCCCCGTGGCCTCAGAAATGTCGATTCCGTCTCTGTTGAACTGCCCGCCCAGCAGACCCTTGTCCTGCAGGGAGACCCCCCTGAGCATCCGTAATTTCCAATGAGCGTAAAGAGCGTGAATAGGGTCACCTTGATTTAATGATTATCGCTCACGCACATCTGAATGTTGATCAGATTGAGAAAAATTTAAAGGTGAGGTTTCCCCTTCTGTGTTATGCATCCCTGGATACCAATCACAAAATTTAAATATTGGGCCTTTAAGTAAAATCGTGTTCTTTATGTTTTTGAGCAATAGTGGCAGCCAAATCATCCAATGCTTTAAAATCCTTATCCGACGGCACCCCTTTGCAAAGTACGGGCTCTATAATCTCTACCTTGAGGTTGGGAATCATACCCGCGAGTGTTTCCACGGTCTTTCCCCGAGAGACAGGGTTTCGCCATCATCGACGGTTATAAAGATTTCATCGGGTATTTTAAGTAAATCAATCAGCATTCCCTTTGCTTTGGGGGTGGAAATGAGCTTTGCGTCAGGGTATTTTTCAAGAACCCGGGGGATTGTTCCGGAATGGTCCTGTTCCGCATGCTGCGAAACGACGTAATCGATCTTAGCGACGCCCTCAAGCTGGGCCATGAGTTCATCGGCCATGGGTGGATCAACCGTGTCCAGCAAAACAGTTTTCTCACTTCCTTCAATGAGATAAGCGTTATAGCTGGTTCCGTCCGGAAGGGGAATAAGAGAGTCAAACAGACGACAGTCCCAATCCACTGAACCCATCCAGTAAATGCGGTCTTTTATTTTTCGCAGTTTCATAATATCTCCTTTAGCCCTTGATATATCAGGTGGTAAAATTGTGTTTTTCAAGGTCTTTAATAAGGGGTTTGATTTTTCGTATATAAATATAGTATCAATGTGATACCAAAATGTCAATGTGCGTTTTTTTAAATTTTGATGAAAGGCGGTGTTTAAATTGTTTCGGTGCAAACTAATTTAATGCTATAATTGTTGATCAGTCTGTTATGGTGCTTTGGCCTGGTGATGGATAAATTCACCACCGGCCGGGCGAATTTTTAGGTAAATAATAAAAGGAGCGAAAAATGAAAAAAATGATGGTTTGTTTAGTGATTATGGGATTTGTTATTTCCGGATGTACCGGATCATTTAATGTTACCAAAAATATTTATCAGATACACCGATCCCAGGAAAACCAATGGGTGGATGAGGTTGTCTTCCTGGCGTTTGTAATTGTTCCGGTTTACGGCATAGGAATGCTGGCCGACGGAGTTATTTTCAATACAGTTGAATTCTGGTCAGGAGAAAATCCGATTACCGTTTCAATGAACGATTCGTCGGATGAGGATGTTATCTTAGAACGCAGCGCTAAGGGTGTTGTTGCCAAAGACAAAATCGGGTTAGTGCTTTACACTTCCATAAAAGACGCGGAGGGCGGCGTCTCGGTATATGATGGCGATGAAATGCTGGTACGGTATTTTTCTCCTGAAGAGGTGCAATCGGAAAGGTCCCGGTTATATCTGAATTAGTATATAAAAAGGCGTTTCATGAAATTAACAATATAATTTTAATTCCAAAGGTTGAGTCAATGAATAAAGAGTCGAATGAGGGGGAAAAAAAGCAGCGGGGCTGGTGGTGGAAAATCCCGGTGGGAATAATGCTGCTACTGTCTGTCAGCCTGGCCGTAGTGATCCTGAACATCAATTCGATTGCACATTATCAGGTTAATCAGGCGCTGGAGCGCTTCCTCTCAGGAGGCGGTGGGTTAGACACTGTCGATATCCAGTTGAAGGCCGGGCGCATCGAACTTGCCGGCCTTACGATCAACCCGCCACAGGGATATGGAACAGATCCACTGCTTTCATTGAAAACGCTGGAACTGGATGTTGATCTAACTTCATTGTTTGGTGATGAGATTGTTGTGGATCAACTGGTCTTAAAAGGGGTGTCGATAGTCCTGGTTCGTGATAAACAGGGGCAGTTAAGCCCGATGAAACTGGTGGTGCCGGCTGAGGAAATGTCTAAATCTGAAGCCCCTGAATCCAATGAATCCAATGACGACAGCGAGGAACAGGCACCGCTGTCGATCCCTGCTATTCGTGTTAATTCGATCCGTTTTGAGAATCTTTCCGTTCGCTTGATTGATCAGCTGGCGGATGATCATTGGTCTGCCGGCCTGCATTTTGACCTGGCCGTTGATGATCTGCAATTCAGGGATCTGCTGAATCAGGATATACTGGTGGGCCAGGTGAATCTTGCATTAAGCGGGATTAAGGTGGACCAACCGGCGGGTTTCAGCCAGACGCCGTTGCTCGCTGTCGATCAAATAGAACTGACCTCGCCGGGGTTTGATCTGAGTGCTTCCCGTCTACCTGTCAGTAAAGTACTGCTGGATCATCTGGTGGCGTCTGTGGAACGTAACCCAAACGGTGTGATCAATCTGCAGCTGTTGCTTGATTCCTGGATGCCAGACACTTCACCGGATACTCCAGACACGGCGCAACCGGAAGAAATTGCAGCTGCGCAGTCATCTGCCGGCGACAAGCCGGCAACAAAGGCTGGGATGCCAACGCTGGTATTTGAAGATATCCAGCTTAAAGCCATTGCGCTGCAGCTGCTGGATCATGTAGACGGTGAGCCGTGGCGTGCTGGATTTGACGGACTGGATATCAACGTCAGGGGGCTGGAGGTGGGTGATTTTGCGCAGCAGGCACTTTCGCTGGATTCATTCGCATTGGATTTGAGAGGGGTCGCAGTGGATCAACCGCCTGGTTTTGATACTGAAAACCTGGCCGGCCTGGAGCGGTTTTCAGTCACTACCGGTGGGTTGGACCTGGCCTCATCAGAGCTTGTTATAACGGAAGTGCTTGTCCAGGGACTGATCTCATCTGTGATCATGCCGGCTGACGGTTTATCCAATCTGCAGCAATTGAATGATGCGCTGCTCCCTGCAACGGAAGAAACAAGCGATAACAATTCACAACCAGAAGTTGAAGCAGCGGTGTCAACCTCTGAAAACAGGTTGCCCGTGGTTCTTTTTGAACAGATCCGAATTCAAGGCGGATCATTTAATTTTCGGGATGAAACATTGACAGAAGAGGCACTGGTTTTACCAATGGACAACATTCAGCTGGAGGTGACACAATTACGTCTGCTTGACGACAATGCAGCGGCTGATCCCGCGTCTGCTTCAGTGTCATTCGAACTGGGGCAACCCGGAGATTTGCCGACTGCCTATTTAGTTTGTGTGGCTGCGATTGGTCCGGTGGGCAGCGGCGTGCCGCCGGTCAATTCTCAGGTTCGGTTGACTGGCTTTAAGTTGGATACATTGGGGGCGCTGGTTCCTCCTGCCACCCGTACCTCATTGGGTGCCACCGGTCTTGATGTCGGCCTGGCGCTTGCATTGGATACAGACACAATCAACCTGTATGCCGCAGTGCTGACTGACCATAATATCCATTATGATGCCATAACAGTGCGGGGGCCTCTGGATGCTCCTGTCGTAAAAGTAGGGGCGATTCTGGCCGGGGTTTACAGCCGTGTATCTGATGGCCTGCTCAATATCGGCAAAGGCGGCCTGGGTGCCGGGGTTGATATTGTCGAAGGGGGTGTCGATGTAGTCAAAGAAGTGGGCTCAGGTGCGTTAGACATTGGCAAAAATTTAGGAGTAAGTCTTTTTGAAGTCGGTAAAGGCGTGGCTACGCTAGACAGGCAGGAATTGAGTGAAGGGCTGGTGGGCTCTACCAGGGGCACTGTCGGTTTAACCTTTGATTCTGTAAAGGGTGCAGGCAGCGCTGTCGGAGGTGGTGTGGAGAGTTCTGTTTCCGAGCTGAAAGGGGATACCAGGGTGCAGGCATGGGATGAAGGGATTCCGACACGCAACCAGGAAGCAATACAACAGGCGCAGGAAGCACTGGCGAAAATGCCATATCCTCCTGTGACCGATTGATTCATTGAAGCGCCGGCGGGCTTGGGAACTGCAAAGGATTAGCGAAGTATGATATTTCAGAAAATCGTATTGTCGGGAAATTAAACGGTGAGCTTTTAACAAAAACCGAAAGGGAGTATTCTTCCCGTACTGTAAAAAAAAGGTGTCGGCTCTTGCCAACCCGGAACTCCATCGTTTCGCACAGAAATTAATGGATTATTAATAAAGAACTGCAATTGAATCAACACGCTTATCAATAAGAGAGAACGCTTAACGCCGCTATAGTGACAGTTTTGCATTCACTATTCAAGACCCGGTACCGAGATTTATAGCGACCTCCTTTGCGTTATGCGTTAAAAAGGGGTTTTAAAAATGACCGTTATCTGGTTATCCACTTCGCTCAAGTAGGGTGCGTTTTACGCACCGGGGGAAAGCTTAAACTTCACTGAATATGGTGCATAGAATGCACCCTACCTTTCAGCGATGTGCAATTTTTCTAACCAACTTAACCGAACCGGATATGCCTGACCCTGCCCGTCAAACTGCAAAGTTTTATTCGGAAAATCGTTCTCTGGATTCTCTAACCGCCTCAAGAATATCTTTTGTAGTTGCTTTGGTTTGAATCCCTGGAACGTCAAACGGTGATTTTTTACTTTTCATAAAAATTATTGAAAAGGATTCACCGCCTCTCCTTTTAATGATAACCTCTTCATTTCTTGCGATATTAAGAACATCCGCAAGACGTTGTCTGGCTTCAGAATATGTATATACCTTCATGATCGTTTACTCCAAAATCGTGATTCCCATCTCCCGTGCCACCCTTTGCATTCCAAGGTCAAGCGTAAGCAACGGGCTACGGAGGTTTTCAGCGCATTCTAAAAAATATGCATCGTAGGCATAAAGATTAAATTTAATCGCGATGCGTAACGCTGATTTTATGGTAGTATGCCTCAAATCAACCGGTATTTGTTGAACAATTTCCCACGCTGATTCCACTTCCTCCTTTTTCAAGGCGTTTTTTTTCATCATTGCCGTTAATGCATTACCAATTTCGAATGGCAAAACATCCGGAGCAATTAAATCATGGCCCTCGGTAAGTTGAATGATTTTGTCTTTTTCTGGTTCGTTTAAGGCAACGGCTATGAATGTATTTGTATCAGCAATTATTTTCATGGGTACAATTGTACGTGTTTAGTTTTGGTTTGTCAAGATAATGTTATCTGGTTATCCACTTCGCTCAAGTAGGGTGCGTTTTACGCACCGGGGGAAAGCTTAAACTTCACACTGAATATGGTGCATAGAATGCACCCTACCTTTCAGCGATGTGCAATTTTTTTAACCAACTTAACCGAACCGGATATGCAAATAATGTTATTCAGGACCCGAAAGCCCACTATCTTAGACGAGCAGGGAATGCGGACTTCTCAAATAAACGATATGTGCTCGTGCTCGAAAGTCAGCAAATCACCCAAGCATGTAACAGAAAGTCCTCCTCTTGATACGATAGGGCAATATCAATGTCTTGTGGTTTAAGCAATTAAAGAAAAATTCGTAATATCCCAATAAACCGGGGCGAAACGTGGTTCGGAATTTGTTGGGGTAAACGTGCCGGGTAAGAAACCCAGCCCACGGGTTTAACGATGTAGCGGAGGTCTTTAGAGAAAGACTATTAACTAATCGATTTTTAACAATTCGACGTGGCTATTCTTTGTTGCAGACATCAAATTATTATCTAATGTCGCTATTGGAATTCCTTTTCTCATTGCTAAGTCTAAATATGAAGCATCATAAGTCGATAGCTTATGTTCTCTTGCTAATGCAAAAACTTCTTTTATCATTCTATCCGGAGATTCTTGTTCAACAGTAATCGGAAGTTCAGATAATAAAGTGATAAAACGAATACTATCAGCTTCATTAAGGCACTTTTTTCTTTCGGCAACTAACAATACATTTCCAACCTCTAATGGCCAAATTGAAGGAACAATAGCTTCAGAAAATTCTAATCGTTCTAAAACGGCATCTGCATAATGGTTTATTTCGTCTTTGAAACACCATGACATCACAACTGAATTGTCCAAAACAAAATTTTCACTCATTTATCGCCTTCCTTCTTCAATCATATCCCTTAGAGAAAGTCCTTTTAGAAGGTTTTTTTCACGGAATTTACGTAATTCAGCAATAACTTTCTTAGGTTCTTCTTTTCTTGAAGATGCAGGAGGTTGTAAAACCGCTATAGGAGTGCCATGTTTAGTAATAATAATTCTTTCCCCTTTTTTCACGCGTTCAAGTAACCGGGGGAGATGGGTTTTTGCTTCATATGCGCCTATTGTTTCCATAATATCTCCTTTTTAGACCAGTTTAAGACTAGTCTAATGCTTTGATTTCAAGTTGTCAATACTTTAAAATTTAGTTGATATGATAGTGAAAGGTTAAAAGGAATTCCACCGAACAACTATTTCATATGCCCGAAACTGTGCCTAAATTGTGCCTGTCAAGGTCAAAATTTTCAAAATAAAAACAAACAAAACCAAAAGTATAAAAATTAAAGCTATTAATTCAATGTGTTAAAATTGTTAAATAATCTCAAATTTTCTTTTCCGGCCTCAAAATCCTCCATCAGCGATGGTGTGCGAGTTCAAGTCTTGCCTCCGGTACCACAATAAAATCAAGGGGTTATTGCAAAATGCGAAGCCCCTTTTTTATTGGTTGGTCCTTAGAGAATGCGATAGGTGTTTGGAAAGCTTAATGTTACTGTTTTTACCGTATTTGTTGATTTGCTCCTGAATCCACGTGATCTTTTAGAGAACATATTGAGCGTTCCTCTTTCTAAATGGCAAACGGCTCTTAAAATATAAAAATAGCGGAAATAAAACTTGAAAAATCGCGGCGCTTAGAATATAAAAATAGCGATATAAATCATAAGCACATCTCGGGAGGAATATTCGGCATGACAGAACTTTATCCAAGGTGGCAAAAGACGACGATCAAAAAGATGATGTCTGAAAGACGCGTGCTGTTGTTGAGTGGCCCAAGGCAAAGCGGTAAAACCACACTGGCGCGTGAACTGGAGTCCGATCAGACAGAATACCGAACACTTGATGACGGCACACTTAGAGAAGCT
>JABZFM010000027.1 GCA_014237465.1 Desulfobacteraceae bacterium
TCTGTTCGTCGCGTCCGGGTTTTGCCTAAGGCTTCCTCCAGACCTTGCCTCGCGACAACGCCCTTGCCATCGGCTAACGGTTCCGACCACTTCGGCCCGTAGAGGACTTCCACCTCCAAGATTCACGCCATGCCTGGCGCACTACAAATAAAAACCGGCATCATTTTGATTCCGGCTTTTTTTATGAGGGAAAAAGAATGCTAGTTTTTAATGTATCGTAAGGTTAGGGATGCTGTGATGTACCTGTCGGATCAAGGGGTTTAAAATTAATTTCTATTTTAAAACCTGACTATATTCCTCATTGTGAATTGTGATGAAAAAGCTCGGATTGTCTTTAAGTCCTGGGTATGAGTTCCCACGAAGGATCGTAGGAACCAGAAAACCCATCAGGACTCTTAACATATTGAAGTTGATGGCTTCGTAAAAAATATGAAGCCACCTGCATTCAGTTTTAAACCTAACAGAACAAAAAAGTTTACCGCAAAAACCCGTTTTTTACGAAGGCTTCAACTTCAATGAATACATCACCATCATCTGGTTCCGGTTTTCCATCTGCAGCGCGGCTTCCAGCCCTGCGCAATCGACATTGACATTGATCGCTTCTTTGGTCATGCGAAGCCCAAGGGGTGTTTTCCCGACCATGATTTTGGCCAGTTCTTCTGCGGTTTCCATCATTTTGTCTCTGGCCACCAGGCGGCTGGCAAACCCCAGCTGCATGGCCTCTTCCGCGCTCATCCAGTTGCCGGTCAGCAGAAACTCATTGGCACGACCCGATCCGATCAACCGGGGAAGAAAATAACTTGACCCCATGTCTGCGCCACCCAGACCGATATTAATATACGCGGCATTGCAGCGGGACTTTTGGGCCATAATCCGGATGTCAGACGCCATTGCCAGGGAAAACCCAATCCCGGCAGCTGAACCATGTATACAGCAGACAATCGGCTGGGGAGCCTGGCGCATGGCAAGAAGTATCCTGCCCATGCGCGCCTGGCCGTTGTAGGCGGTGGTCGGATCAGCCTCAAACAATTTCGGTCCGAGGCTTTCAATATCCAAACCGGCGCAGAACCCCTTGGCCTCTCCGCCGTCTAAAATGATCACCCTTACACTGTCATCACAGCGGCGCTCCCGCCAGAACTGCTCAAATTCATCAATCATCTGCCCATCAAATGAATTATATTTATCCCACCGGTTGAGCGTGAGATAGCCGACATAATTTTCCACTCGATAAATCAGATTTTCCACTATCATTTTCCTTTTTTAATATATAATTAAACTCCACCACCCTCGACAACCCGCTTGGCGCCGATTTCAAGAAGCGCCACGCCAAAAGCAAGCTTGGCAAATCGTTTGTCCTTTGTCTGTCCATGGTAAAATCGATAATATATCTGCTGAGCAATCACGGCCAAGCGGAACAATCCAAAACAGTAATAAAAATCAAAATTATCCATTTTCCGGCCTGATTTTTCCTGGTAAAAATCCACCAGTTCTTTCCGGGTCATCATGCCCTCCACGGTTGTGGGCATCATCCGCATCATCTGGGCTTCCTCCGGATCATCCCGGTCAATCCAGTATGCCATGGAACACCCGAAATCCATTAGCGGGTCTCCGATTGTGGACATCTCCCAGTCCAGAACACCGGTAATCTCAAGCGGATTTTCCGGGTTCAGCACCAGGTTGTCAAACTTATAATCATTATGAATAATTCCGGGAAATTCTGAATCCGGCGGCTGGTTTTCGTCCAGCCATTTCATCACCAGTTCAAAATCCGGGACATCCGGCGTCCGGGCGGCCCGATACCGCCTGCTCCATCCCTCCACCTGGCGTCTCACATATCCTGCCGGCTTTCCAAAATCACCCAAACCGATTGCTTGATAATCCAATGTGTGCAGCCGAAAGTGAAGATCAATCATATTTTCACAAAGCGTCCGCGCCTGATTGACGGAAAAGTCCATCCCCTGCGGAAGATCTTTTCTGAAAATAATTCCGGGAATCCGTTCCATCACATAAAATGAACACCCCATGACTCGTTTGTCTTCCGTGTAGATGAGTGGCTTCGGGCAATAAGGAAATACCGGATGCAGTGCATTTAAAATCCGATATTCCCGATTCATATCATGGGCGGTTTTGGCTTTTTTCCCTAATGGCGGGCGCCGCAAAACCATCTCCCGGTCCCCCACCCGGATAAAATAAGTCAAATTTGAAAACCCGCTGGGAAATTGTTTGATGGAAAAAGGGCCATCCAACCCCTTTATCGAATCTTTTAAAAACATTTCCACCGCAGAATTATCCAGTTCTTCCCCTTCCCTGATTTCTGCCGGTTCATCCATAATGGCCATTTTTGCCTCCATCATTTCCCTTAATTAGATTTATCTGTTACAGCAGATTCAATAAAACCAATAACAAATTCAGCATACTCATCGACGGTTATCTGCCTGCGGGCATATTTCCATCGTTTCACATACCAGTCCTGCAGCATGGATTTAATCACCGATGCCGTGAGTATCGGATTTTCAACATGAAACAGTCTTTTCCGGATTCCGGCATCAAGGATATCAATAAATACCTGTTCTGTTTCCAGCTCACTTTCAATGGATTTTTCCTGCTGCGCTTTATCCAGGTTCTTGGTTTCCATATATGAAAAATAAAACCATTTCTGCATGATCTCCGTCAGATAGAGATGGGTCCGGATCGCGGTGCGCAGCATTTCATCCGGTTCGGCATTCACATCAATCTGTCGGGTCAGTACTTTTCGCGTCAACCGCCGACCCTGATTCTGAATCATCTCAAGGAGTTCTTCTTTACTGGTAAAATAAGAATACAGTGCGCCCATGCTCAGACCGGAAGTCCGGCTCAGGTCCCTTAAGCTCATGGACTGAAACCCTTTTTCATTGCTCAGATTCAACGCTGTATTGAATATATTGGCCAGATTTTTAACTGCCACTGCTTCTTTTTTGATTTTAATGGAAGCCTGGTTTTCCATAAAAATTTCATGGCAGATCTCTTCCATTGAAATCATGGCCAAGTGCTTGAATTCTTCAAAAATCATTTTTTAGTGTCCATGTATCGTTAATTGAGAGTAAATACTTTAATCTGGTTATCCACTTCGCTCAAGTAGGGTGCGTTTTACGCACCGGGGAAAAGCTTAAACTTCACTGAATATGGTGCATAGAATGCACCCTACCTTTCAGCGATGTGCAATTTTTCTAACCAACTTAACCGAACCGGATATGCAAATACTTTAATTTTGATTAAATCATTAAATTTTTTAATCGTTCAAGTGGATAGGTTGAAGACTGAAGGCTGAAGTATCTTAATCGTATCACAAGGTTCAGATAAACTGCCTCTTTACAATAACCTTTGTTTCTCAGTGCATAAAAAAAGCCTAAAAGCCTTCTACCTTCAGCCTAAACACCTGCCTACAAATAATTTCGCAATATCCGTCGCGCAAGGGATACTTTGTGAACCTCGTCTGCGCCGTCATAAATCCGGGCCGCCCGTTCGTGACGGAAAAAAAACGCAAGGATTGTATCATCGGTCATCCCCAGGCCGCCATGCACCTGAAGTGCCCGATCTACTACTCTTTGCATGGTATTGGCCACCACAAATTTAATCATGGAAATCTCATCTCTTGCGGATTTTGCCCCCTCATTATCGATCCGCCATGCCGCATGGAGCGTCATCAGCCGGGCCGCCTGAATTTCCGCCGCAGATTCGGACACCCATGCCTGGATGATTTGTCGTGAAGCAAGGGGTTTTCCATCCCGGGTGATCTTCCGGCTGTTGGCCCGCCGACACATCAGTTCAAAAGACCGCTGGCAAATCCCCAGCCATCTCATGCAGTGATGAATCCGTCCCGGTCCCAGGCGTTCCTGAGCAATAACAAACCCATGGCCCTCCGGCCCCAGAATATTGGATTGGGGGACCCGGCAGGACTGATACAAAATCTCCGCATGGCTGAAATAATCATCTCCCGCATGCCCCATCACCGGTATATTTCGAACCAGGTTAAACCCCGGGGTATCCGTGGGGACGATAATCATGCTGGCCTGCAGATAATCCGGGGCTTCCGGATTGGTCACTGCCATGACAATGGCGAAGTTTGCACCATCGGCTGACGATGTATACCATTTATGCCCGTTGATTACATACTCATCCCCATCCTTGACAGCGGTTGTTTCAAGCAGCACCGGGTTTGACCCGGGCATATCCACCTCGGTCATGGAAAAGCAGCTCCGGATATCGCCGGCTACCAGCGGCTTGAGATATTTTTCTTTCTGCGCTTCGGTTCCGTGTAAGTGCAGAATTTCTACATTGCCGGCATCCGGCGCCTGGCACCAGAACACATAATGGCCCAGCGGCGTTCTTCCGAGCGCCTCGGACAGCAGTCCATGTTCCACTAAAGACATTCCCATGCCCCCGCAATCTTTCGGGAAATTCGGCGCCCAGAGTTCCATCTGCTTGACTTTTTTCTGCTTTTCTCGGATCAGGGGGAGCATCTCTTTAAAACCAAGACTGGCAAATTCCGGCTCAAGGGGAATCAGTTCCCGATCGACAAATTCATTGACCATTTCCAGAATAGTCTTCATTTTATCGGATATGGTAAAATCCATAATGATCTCCTCTCAATTGACTTTTGAAAATAATAAAGTCCTGCTGAGCCCTTTGCCGTTCAAAGATAAAAGAGAACATGACAACCACAATGATCTTGCGATCCGTCAATCACTTTAAACATTTTTTATTCTTTTACCGAAAACCGAGCAAATGGTCGATTTCCATTTAATACCTACCGGTGTCGACCGGTGAAGTCAACAAAATAACGAACGATCGTTCTATTTTTGCTTGACCTATAATGCCAATGAGTTAGAATACACAGAGTGACCGTGACTGTTTATTCTGCAAGCAACAGGGATACGGCATGAATATTTATATCATAACATTTTAACTGGTTAAAAAAATATATGAAAATTCTCGTTTGCATAAAAGCCGTGCCGGAGCCTGAGGATGCCATATATTCCGGCAAAGATATTCCAGAAGTGACTGTTGATGACGACACTGACATGCGAATGAACCGGTTTGATGAATTTGCAGTGGAAGAGGCTGTTTTAATTAAAGAATATTTTCCGGAAACCGTTGTGGATGTGATCACCATGGGACCGGAAAACGCCCAAAAAACGATCAAACGGGCCATTGGAATGGGAGCCGATAACGGCATACACATACTTTCCGATTATCATACCTCGTGCGATGCGGTTACGGTTTCTTCATGCATCGCTGAAGTTGCGAACGAAAAAAACTATGACCTGATCCTTTGCGGCATCATGTCTGAAGATATGATGCAGTTTACGGTCGGCCCCATGCTGGCGCACCACTTGTCTCTCCCCTGGGCGACATCGGTAATTCACGAAACAATGAAGTCGGATGTTCAAAAAATATATGTTGAACGCGAACTTGAGGGGGGGATTACAGCGATGCTTGATATCAATCTGCCGGCACTTTTAACCATTCAAAGCGGCATTAATGAGCCCAGGTATCCATCGCTTTCAAATTTACTGCGGGCCAATAAATCCCGGATCAACGTCATTTCTGTAGAAGCATTGCAACAACCGGAATCCTCCTGCCGAACAGCAGGATATTCATATCCTGAAAAAAAACGGGACGGACTGATTCTGGAGGGCACCCCGGATGAAAAGGCGGAAGCGCTGTTGCGCATATTAAAGGAAAAAGCGCTGGTTTAGAAGAAGGTTTTTAGGTGGAAGGTTGAAGGTGGAAGGCTGAAGGGGAAAACAGTAGCGGCAGCACTTCTATCTTTTCGTATGAAAAACAAATCAATTGAAAATTGAAATATTTGCCGGTATAATTCGAATTAGGCGTTTGGCGGAATTCCGTTACCGTGATGTCATCAAATGTTTGGGATCGCGAACTTAATAACTTGAACAATATTGCTCGTCTTTTGGCCTGTCTTCTGCGTTGCGTTAAAGCCCACATACAGCAAGTATGTAACCTTCAACGCGCCTTGAATACAAACCAAAATTTTTCGCAATCTTTGTCCAATTTATTTCGTTCCCGATCCTTAGCGGATTCAAATTAGTTATTTCGATGAACGTGATATTTTTTAAAATAAATCGTTATGATGCCCCAGGGATTCCGCTATAGGACCAAACAATTGAAATTAAATCTATATTATGACGGAATGCGTTCCCGAATCGAGTATGGAAATAATGGAAACGACTTTCAAGCAACGGATGAATAGAACCCACACGCGTGTCAGATGCACGACTGACCAGCGGAACGATGATTTTGTCCCAGGCTCCATCGCCAGCCGCATCAGCATGGTATGGCCTCTCACACTTGAAGTGACCTCACTCAGCAGGTATCATGATGTTGAACGAAGATTACAGAGAGATGTTGCAGTTCTTAGCCGACGAAAACGTTAAGTTCATACTTGTGGGCGCATATGCCCTGGCTGCCCACGGTTACCCCCGTTCGACAATGGATATTGATATCTGGGTAATGCCATCTCCGGCTAATTCAGCCGCTGTAATTTGTGCCTTACGTCGGTTTGGCGCTCCATTGGACAATCTCACTGTTGCCGATCTCCAAAAAGACGATACCATTTTCCAGATCGGTGTCGCGCCAAGGCGCATTGACATTATGACCAGCGCATCCGGGCTTGAGTTTGACAAAACATTTGCTCACTCCATTGAAGTCGTCATCGAAGGCATTCAGGTTCACATCCCATCTGTTGATGATCTCATCCGAAATAAGCGAGCGACAGGACGAACAAAAGACCTGGCGGATATCGAGGCTTTAGAGCTTCTTAGTCAATCGCCGGACAAAAAACCGGACCGGCGGAAATAAAGCAGTCGGCCAGGCAAGGCTGGAAAAGAGAGACCCCTCCCCGAGAAACGTTGATGAAAATTACAAAGGCGATGAATACCCACATTGAACAGATTCTTGAGAGGGCGTCTGTCTGAAAAAGCCGGATGCCTGATCAAATTCGGCATGACGGAGATCTTTACTTTTAATTGATATGCATTCCCACGGGGGAACGTTTTTTAGGGGTTTAGGTGGAAGGTAGAAGACTGAAGGGAAAAACAACAAATGCCGGATTACGCTCTACGCGCTAATCCGGCCTACGCTCCTTCTTCATAACTGGCAGTCACCGTCGTCGTAATTCCGCCTCTTGGCGTAAAATCACCCATGATGGTCATTTTTTGGGGTGAAAGTACGCTGACCAGGTCATCTAAGATCCGGTTCACGATATTTTCATAAAAAATCCCCACATTCCGGTATTGCAGCAAATAATACTTCAATGATTTTAACTCGACAATTGTCTCGGCCGGAACATATTCAATGGTAATGCACCCCATATCCGGCAACCCGGTCATCGGGCATACGGACGTATATTCCGGCTGTTCAATGGTGATGTGAATGTCTCTTTTGGATCGATACGCATATTCCATGGCCTCCAGAACGTCCGTTTTAATTGTATCCGGAGATTTTGATGCTTCTGCTACCGTTTTTTCATATGATTCCGTCATGATTATATTTCCTGCAATTTAATGATGTTTGTTTAGCAAATCTTTTTCATTTATTAATTATGTAGGTGTTTAGGTAGAAGGCTGAAGACTGAAGGCAAATCAACCACAATCATCTATTAGTTGATATTAAAATTTCTGTCAAATACGGAGTGATTCATGGAGATTTTATCCAAACCCGGACCGATGTTTACGGACCTGTATGAACTGACCATGACGGCTGCGTATGTTGATCACCAGGTCACCGGAAACGCATTTTTTCTTTATTTATCAGGAATTTTTCATGGAATCGGAATTATTTTGTCGCCGCCGGCCTGGAAGATGCCTTAAAGGAACTGGCTGAGTTCCAGCGCCCCGTCAATAGATTCCATTCGCGATCATTTTTCAGATAACTTCAAACACCTCGAAGATAAATACAAATCCCTGGATGCCGCTCAATTGTATTCAGTCAAACGGAGCAGACCCCTCGCACAATCAGCGAAGGTATAATCTATGAAAAAATTACGCTCCCGCAACTCTAACTGACAACATGAACATTGATATCACAGGAAATCATTTATTTTGACAATTTTTATTTTTCATATATAATTTATTGTATTTGCATCAATTATATTGCAATTATCTGTGAAAAAAAGGAATTCACTGATGAATCACCGTAGCACCATACTGTTGATCGGAATAATACCCATTATTCTTTTCTCTTTATTCACGCCTGCCCTTGCGGCCACTGTAGTCATCAACGAAGTGGCATGGATGGGGACAGGAGCTGTTGCAAATGATGAATGGATTGAACTGCTCAATACCACATCAAGTTCTATCAGTCTGGTGGGATGGACCATCGTCGCCAAGGATGGAAATCCGAGCATCGGGCCGCTGCCTGCGGGCGCATCTATCCCGGCTTACGGATTTTATCTTCTCGAAATTACTGACGATAGTACCATCAGTGACATTCCCGCTGATTTTATTTATCCCACAGCTGGCAACTTAATGCAGGATAACGGGGAAACGCTTGACCTGAAAGACAACTTAAACATCACCATCGATACAGCAAATATCGTAGGCTATCCTCCTGGCGACGCGTGGCCGGCCGGCGATTCATCCCCAAGCTCAAGAGCTTCCATGGAACGGATCGACCCTCTGGCAAGCGATACCGACGCCAACTGGATAACAAACAGAGGTCTCAGCGGCGGATCAGATAGAAAAGGCAACCCCGTCACTGGGACACCAGGAAACAATAATTCAACCTTTGCGCCATATTATGCCACTCCCGGTCCTTTTTTGTGTCTGGATTTTGATGGCATAAATGATCATGTGGAATTTAGCGACGACCCTGTTTTTGAATTTGGCTCTGAGGGAACCTTAGAGGCCTGGGTATATATGTTTGCGACTTTGGATCGCGCGGGGATCATACACAAGGGAAACGGGTTCGGGGCTGGAAATGAAGCGTACTCCCTTCGATTCGGCTTTGGCACACAAAACGATCAAGTACAACTGGTCGTAAGAGATGCTGCCGGCGCAGATACGATCACCGGAAATACCAGCCTCACCCCCAAAATCTGGTATCATGTGGCCGGTGTATGGGACGGTAATACTGACGGGGATGCCAGTGATCAAACCATGGCCCTTTATATTAACGGCATACAAGACACATCCGGGAGCTGTACCAGAACCGCACGAGACGCCAGCGATAAACTTTTTTTGGGAGCCCTGTATGATTTCGGAACCAATCCGTTATCCGGCCGGATTGATGAGGTTAGAATGTGGAGCGATGTAAGAACTGCCACGGAAATCCGTGCGAACATGTGTAAAAAACTGGCAGGAACAGAACCCAACCTAACAAGCAACTGGCGATTTGACGAACTTTCCGGGACCTTCTGCTATGATTTCGCCACCACAGCTGTCTCGAATATTGGCTATATGCACAACATGTATTGGCCGGATGACCGGATATGTTCCTCGGCTTCCCTTGGAGACAACAGCGCCTATGATTACACCGGGAGCTCTCCTTCGGATTTTTCCGCAAACCTGGCTCACAGCGACGGGGATGATATGACCGCAACCGGTGACGGCGGAACCTGGAGTGCCGGCACTAATTCCGGCCTTCATGTGTACCTGGTAGACGAAACACCGACTATCACAAGTGCGCCAATCCTATGGAAATCGTTTGACACAATTCTACGGTACTGGGGCGTCTTTGTCACCGGCGGCACCGGCCCCACATACACCGCTGTGTATAATTATGGCAGTTATCCGGAACTTGTTGATGAAAACACCCTTGAGCTGGCATACCGGAACAACAACTGCGAATTCTGGAAAGGCACGAGCGCAACCCTTGATACCGGCACGAACACTCTGACCCGGACCGGCCTGTACGGCACTGAATTTATCCTTGGATCTTATATAGACCCTAGAAATGCGATTAATTATGACGGGAACAATGATTATGTGGGGGTTAGTGATAACAACACACTTGATCTGGGCGCCACCGGGACCCTTGAAGCCTGGATCAATATTGCCGCTCACAACGCCAATGGCGGGATCATACACAAAGGAGTCCTGTCGACAACGGCGGACGAGGCATATTATCTCCGCCTGGGGCCGGCAAGCAATACGATCGTGCTGGGACTTGACAATGGCTCGGGCACGACCACTTCCATTACCAGCGCGAGCACTTTAAGCACAAGCACATGGTACCACATCGCCGGTGTCTGGAATTCCGGAACGCCTGTCATGAATCTGTATATTAACGGCGTCCTTGATCAAACCGGCGCGAGCGCCACAACACCCCAAAATTCTTCAGGCGGTCTAAACATTGGCGCCCAGTATACCACGGCCGGTTCCGAAAGCCCGTTTCAAGGAGCAATTGATGAGGTTCGGGTCTGGAATACGGAAAGGGTCCAGGCCCAGATTCGGGACAATATGTGCCAAAAACTGATTGGTTCTGAAACCGGGTTAAAGGGCTACTGGCGGTTTGACAAGGAGAGCACCAATACCAGTTGCCCGGATTATAATTTCGGGACCAAGAACAATGGCACCATGTATAATTTTGGCACCGCCGGCGCTGTCATTACCGCTCGAATCTGTTCTCCGGCCCCCATCGGTGACGACAGTGCCTATGGATACGGCACCTCAACCGCCATCTCTTCCGCCACTTTGTGGCATTCCGACGGGGATTATCTGTTTGCCACGGAAAACACCGGTACCTGGAACAATCCCTTTTCCGGAATTCAGATGTATCGGCTGGATGAAGCCCCGGTGTACCCGCCGGATATCGCCACAGCCCCCTACGCCTTTGCGTCAGTGGGGTTGACACCGCCGCCCGGGTGGTCATCCATTGACTACTACCGGTACTGGGGTGTCTTTGTCACAGACTGGACAGTAACACCAACCTATCAAGTGGTGTATAATTATAGCGGAAACCCGAGTGTGCCCGTCGATGAAACTGTGCTGGGCCTGGCCAAGAGGGATCAGTACTGCGACCGGACATGGGCGGATGCAGCGGCTACCTTAAATACCACCACCAACACCCTGACAAAGTCCGGTGAAACCACCGAATATGTATTGGGCGGAAAGGATGCTCCCCTGGCCATTGCTTTGATATCATTTTATGCGGAATTCGATCAATCCAGCGACTGCATCCGGATTACCTGGAAGACGGCGACAGAAATTGAAACAATCGGTTTCCAGCTCTGGCGCAGTGATACGGAAGATGGTCCTTACACCTTAATATCAGATAGTTTCATGCCGTCCCAGGCAGTATCTGAAACCACCGGTGCGGAATATTCTTATTTAGACTGTAATGCGGATTTAGAGACCTATATGACCTGTTATTACAAACTCGAAGAAATTGACCTGGACAATACCAGAAAAAATCCGGTTTACGGCCCCATCGGCCCGGTTACGGAAACTGTCGGTGCGTCACAGTTCAGCAGGAGCACAAGCAAAACCCAAAGCAGCGGTGGTTGCTTTATTGATGCATTATATAAATATTGATGGTTGTAACTTAACAATAAGTCCGGGCAATAACCTCTGGATTCCCGCCTTCGCGGGAATGACGATTTTCCTTGTTCCCACGGACCGTGGGAACAAGGAAAATTTTTCAAAATAAACCGCAGTATATTGAACAGGGAATATCAAATTTCGATGTATTTTTTTTTACTTCAGCGGTTCGAAACTCCTTGTTCTATATCCGACATTCACCATTAAAATGACCCGTGCCCTTAAATTAACGGTATTGGCTTGAGAGTAAATCCATCAAGCTTAGAAAAAACACTGTGCTTACCCAAACATTGATTATTGTTCACTCCCCGTCGGGCAGAGCACTCTACCTGCCTTGTTGATTCAAGGATATATCCAATTAATTTAAAATACCCTTGCCTTTTATATAATATTTTGAGATTATAATCGAAAAATGTTATGATATTTTTAAATTATAATCATGAAAGTAAAAAAATGATCCCCCGACTTCTATACGAACGAATAAATAAAAAACTGTTTAAAGGCAAGGCGGTGATTATCACCGGCCCCCGGCAATCCGGCAAAACAACGCTTATTCAACATCTGGCAAAGAATCACCAAAAAACAGCTTTAATGCTCAACTGTGACGAGCCGGATATTCGTCAAATTCTCAGCGATCAGACATCTTCACAGCTCAAAAGACTGATAGGCGGTGTGGATCTGGTCCTGATTGATGAAGCCCAGCGCGTCCGAAACATCGGCGTTACCTTAAAGCTCATCACGGATCAAATCAAGGACGTGCAACTCATCGTAACCGGGTCTTCTTCCCTTGAACTTTCCAATTCCATCAATGAGCCCTTGACCGGTCGAAAATTCGAGTTTCTGCTGCTACCCATATCCACCCGAGAAATGACAGCGTACACTTCGGCACTGGAAGAAAGGCGTCTACTGGAAAACCGTCTGACTTTTGGCATGTATCCGGATATCATTACCCAGGCAGGCGATGGACAGGATATTCTTCATAACCTGGCAGACAGTTATTTATACAAGGACATTTTTACCTTTCAGGATATCCGTAAACCGGAATTGATCGAAAAACTCCTCCAGGCACTTGCACTGCAGCTTTGCTCGGAAGTCTCGTTTCACGAACTGGCCGGGACGCTGGGTGTGAATTCGGCAACCGTCCAGCGATATATCGAACTCCTGGAAAAAACATTTGTCATTTTCCGTCTCACGGCATTTACCCGTAACCTGCGAAACGAACTCAAAAAAAGCCGAAAAATTTATTTTTATGACAACGGCATTCGAAATGCCCTGATTAAAAATTTCAATCCAGTTTCCCTGAGACCGGATGCCGGTACGCTGTGGGAAAATTTTATGATCAGCGAACGAAAAAAACATCTCATTTACAATGGCATCAATGCAAATACCCGCTTCTGGAGGACACGGCAGCAACAGGAGATTGATTACATAGAGGAAAAAAATGGGAAAATACTAGCGGTGGAATTTAAATGGAACCCGAAATCAACCGCCCGGTTTTCCAAAACATTTTTAAACGCATATCCAGGCAGTGAAACGTGCGTTATAACACCCGAAAATTATATTGAATTTTTATCGGAATAATCCGCACTATGACATATTGCCAAACCAACGACATCTTGTTCTGGCGACATTTTTTGCTGAGACTGACAAACCGGGAGAGCTTAACCCAACCAATAAATGGGCTTTACGTTCAGTGACTAACTATTTCTTAACTTGACGGTTCTATTAATATTGATAATAATATTGAGCATCTTCAATGAGAAAATTTTTAGAAAATCGGAGCACCTCTTATACGCTAACCCTTAATGGAGATATATATTTCAGTGCTTAAAACACGTTTGCGCATATGGATTTCAAGCATCTGCCTGATCATTGGAACCGGAATGATGCTGGGAACCGGAGCAATACTGGATACCGCAATGGCCTCAACCGATCCCCGCCCCAATCGCGGGAGCCTGAAAATTGAAGTTTCCACACCGGGGATTTACCGGGTTTCGGGCAGCGACTTTTCCAGTGCGGGCATCAATACAGCCAATATCAACCCCGATACATTAAAGATGTTTCATCGGGACATGGAAATTCCCGTTTTTGTGTCTTCTGCTGATACGGTTTTAGATGACAGTGACTTTGTTGAGTTTTATGCGGCTGGCATTGACAACCGGTTTACCGGAACAGATGTCTACTGGCTCTACTGGAACGGGAACACGGGCAAACGAATGTCCTGGAAAAACGGGGCAGTCAATGAAACATCACAGGATCTCCGGACGTTTACTGAAATCCGGATGATTGAAGAAAATCACCTCCTGTGGACCCAAACCCCGAATGCGCCTGAGGCTGACTACTGGTTCTGGGAAAAATTCACCGCACCCCAGTCTGCCACCTATACCTTTGATCTTCCGTCTCCGGTCAACAATGCGGGGCAAGCGACAGTCTCAGTTTATTTTCAGGGGGTCAGCAGCACAGACCACCGCACCATCATCACGCTAAACGGGCAAACCATTGGCGAGGATATATGGTCTGACACCAGTCAGACCACACAGGAAATATCGATTACAAATGATCTGTTAAAAAGCAGCCGAAATCAGCTGACGATTGAATCCGCCGGCGAATCTATCGGAGCTTGGGGCAGTGTGCTCTATTTAAACAAAATAGAAGTCAAATACACCCGGCGTTTAGCTGCGTTAGATGATCAACTGACATTTACGCTGAACCCGGATGATCCGGTTCCGGTAACTGTTACCGGGTTTACAAAAAACACCATCCGGGTGTTTGACATCAGTGATCCGGATAACGTCAAAAGAATTTCCGGAATTGATGTTCAGGCAGATACAAACAGCTATACCGCCCGGTTTGAACACCCGGGCGGAGAAAAAACATATCTGGCCGTAACATCTGATGCTGTAAATCGCGCTGACCTAATAAAATATAAAAAGCCCTATGATTTAAAAAGCTTATCCAATCAGGCCGACTACATCCTGATCACCGGAAAAGACCTGATGCCGGGGCTTGAAAAACTCTGTGAACTTCGGCAACGCCAGGGATTTCGCGTCAAAATGGTGGACGTCGAAGACATTTATGATGTGTTTTCATTTGGATTTTTCGATCCGTCGGCGGTTCATGATTTTTTAAAATACGCTTACGAAAACTGGACGTCGCCTGCTCCGCAGTATGTTCTGCTTGCCGGGGATTCGAATCTGGATTACCGGGACTATTTTGGAAAAGGAAAGGAAAATATTGTCCCGGTTCAGTTAAGTGCGACTTCTGAACTGGGGTTGACACCATCTGATAACGGATTTGTCAGTTTCAATGACAACAGTCCGGTACCGAACATGTATATCGGCAGAATATCGGGAAATACCAGTGATGTCATTTCAAAAATTGCCAATAAAATCATCCGATATGAGACCGCAAAAAACTATGCGCCGGATCAGGTTCTGTTTGTTGCAGATGATGAGGAACGACAGTTTGAAGACTTAAATGATGACCTGGCATCTTATCTGACATCTGACTATACTGCCATTAAAATCTATGCCCGGCTGTATGATGCATTAGAAGATGTGACAGAAAATATCCTGTCGTTTATCGATCTCGGCATGCTTATTACCAATTTTGTGGGCCATGGCGATGTCATCCGCTGGGGCGCGGAGCCCTATGGCGGCGGGGACTTTATCATTGAACCGGGTGATGTTGACGATCTGACAAATCCGGGCAACCTGACCTTTATCATCGCTCTGGACTGCTTAAACGGTTATTTTTCTCAATCTTTTGACTACAGTTTGGCTGAAGAATGGGTGATGACACCGGAAACCGGTGCCATTGCCTGTTTTGCGCCCAGCGGGCTGTCCCATCAGTGGGAGCATGAATTTTTAA
Organism: Desulfobacteraceae bacterium; assembly: GCA_014237465.1. Classification (GTDB taxonomy): domain Bacteria; phylum Desulfobacterota; class Desulfobacteria; order Desulfobacterales; family Desulfosalsimonadaceae; genus SURF-3. The sequence continues at coordinate 15,411 of JABZFM010000027.1, forward strand.
GCCGGTTTATTTTTGAAAAAATCTTTTTTGAAAATGAAAACCGGCTGGGCGTCATTACGACCCAGTCAAAAATCGATGCCTATTATTCCGGTGCATCAGACAAGGTTTTAACCTCTTTGAATCTGATCGGCGACCCGGCAACAACGCTGGCCATTCACCGGAATCCGGCCGATATGGTCACGGTTTATGAGATTGCCGCATCTGTTGGAACCGGCGGAACCATTGCGCCGGCCGGCGACATTCCCGCGTTTGAAAATTCAAATGAGACCTTTACCATTACACCAAATTCAGGATATCACATTTTAGACGTAACCGTCGACGGTGCATCGCAGGGGACGGTTGGCCAGTATACATTCAGCAATATATCTTCTAACCACATCATTTCCGTTGAATTTGAACATGAAAACAATACCGGTGGCGGCGGGGGCGGCGGCGGCTGTTTTGTTTCTTCTCTGAACGACTAACAAAAATGAACGTATTCCGTTCAGGCACTAAATAAAAGCAAGATTGTGATTACGATTACGAATTTTTCAAGGCATAGCCGAACATCTCTGACCTGACCCTGAAGACCGGGTTTTGTAAGTTAAAATAAATCATTTTGCATATCCGGTTCGGTTAAGTTGGTTAGAAAAATTGCACATCGCTGAAAGGTAGGGTGCATTCTATGTACCATATTCAGTGAAGTTTAAGCTTTCCCCCGGTGCGTAAAACGCACCCTACTTGAGCGAAGTGGATAACCAGATAAATCATTTTTAACCGGATTCATATATGAATGTTTAACCTGAACGGTTATGAAATCATCCTTGAACGCCCTCCGAAAAACGGCGTAAAAATTTATTCCGCCCGGCATATCCAGTCTGACAGTAAGGTAAAAATCCATTTTGTACCTATTAATAAACAATCCAAAGACCTTTTTGAAAAAATTTACCAATATTTCCTGCCCTTAAAAAAATTAATTTCGCATCATATCGCCCGCGTGTATGCGATTGAAAAAATTTCAGAAGCATCCACCTCTGGAATTGCCTTTACTCTTGGAGAATCCGATGGGAGTTCTTTAAAGGAATATTTATCAAAAAATGGTCCCTTAAATTCAGATCAATTTATGAATATCGCTGTTCAGATTGTTACGGCCATCAATGACCTGCATAAAGTCGGATTATTCCACAACGGGCTGACGAGTTCAAACATTGCGATTGCCCCGGATCAAAATCATATCTTCATTAATGATTTTGCATTTGGTCTGTATTCAGTCCTTTCGACGGATGCGTTAAACCAGGAAAACCACGGCCGTATCACCATAGCGAATGAACATCTACCGTATATTTCGCCGGAGCAGACCGGCCGGATGAATTGCGAAATCGATTATCGAACCGATTTTTATTCCCTGGGTATCATATTCTATGAACTGCTCACCGGAACCCCGCCGTTTACCGGCAGCAACCCCATGGAATTGATACACGCCCATATGGCCAAAAACCCGACAATACCGCGAAAAACCCGAAAAGAAATCGGCGAACCACTGTCAAACATCATCATGAAGCTGCTGTCAAAATCCCCTGATCACCGATATCAAAGCACCTATGGAATAAAATCGGATCTGCTCCATTGCCTGAAACAAAACAGCGTCGAAAAACCCTTAACCCCGTTTCAGGTCGCACGGCATGACATCTCCGAACGATTTCGATTTCCGGGAAAAATTTACGGCCGTGAAATCGAAGTGGCCATGCTGATTGATGAATTCAACCGGGTGAAGGAAAACAATATCGGCATATCCATGATCGCCGGTTATTCCGGGATTGGAAAATCACGTGTCGTTGAAGAAATCCAGAAGTATGTCTTCAAAAAAGGGGGATATTTTATTTCCGGTCACTATGAGCTGCTTCAGCAGGATATTCCCTACAGCGCTTTGATTCAGGCGTTTCAGGAGATCGTTAAACAGATTCTGACGGAACCGGTCGATCAGATTAACGAATGGCGTTATAAACTGCTTACCGCCCTTGGCTCAAATGCTCAGGTCATCATCGATGTTATCCCGGAAATTGAATTTATCATTGGCAAACACCCGCCGCCGCCGGAATTATCCCCTGGAGACGCTCAAAACCGGTTTCATATGATTTTTGAAAAATTTCTCCAGGTGCTTGCCTCAAAAGAGCATCCGCTGACACTGTTTATCGATAACATGCAATGGGCTGATACTGCCGGTTTGAAACTAATAGAGTCTTTCTTTACCGGCACCAGAACACAAAATTTCTATTTCATTGGCGCCTATCGCAACAACGAAATCAGCAATAACCATCCCTTGTTCGACTCCCTGAATTTGATTAAAGACAAAGGGCTGCCGGTTCAGACAATTACGTTAAAGCCGATCAGTGAAACCAATGTTTGCCATTTGCTTTCAGATGCCCTGCACGAAGGCATGAACCAGGTAAAGTTACTGGCACAAATTGTCCACGATAAAACCCGGGGCAACCCGTTTTTTATTAAACAATTCCTCGAAACTTTAAATAAAGAGGGATTTCTTGCGTATGATTACGAAAACGGCCGATGGCAGTGGCGTATCGAACAGATAACCGCTCAAAGCATCACCGATAATGTGGTTGATTTTATGGCCGCCAAGGTATCGAAACTGGGTGATCCTTCACAGCAGTCCCTTCAGCTGGCATCCTGCATCGGCGATTCTTTTTCTCTGGCACTGCTGTCTATGGCTTCTGCCAAACCGGTCGGTGCGGTTGTAACGGACTTGCGGGAAGCGGTCGCCCTTGGATTGATTATGCCAAAGGGTGATGCCTACCGACATATGGATAAATCATTAATTAAAATTCAAGCCCAAAACAGTCTAAAGACGGACAATCCAAAAACGCCAATAAACCCGGCCGATGATGTTATATTCGAGTTTTTACACGACAAGGTCAGGCTGGCTGTTTACGCCCAAGTGCCCGATGCCCTGAAAAATAAATTCCATCTTCAGATCGGAAAACTGATTTTACAAAATACGGATCCAAATGATCTGCCCGGCCGGATTTTCTCAATTGTGCATCACTTTAATCACGGAAAAAATCAGCTGGAAAAAAATGCCGATCTTCAGCAGATGGCCCGCCTCAACCTCATTGCCGGAAAAAGGGCAAAAGACGCGGCCGCCTACGGCCAAGCCCTCAACTATTTGAAAACAGGAGAAAAATTTTTAACCGACAATGCCTGGATTGAAAACTATAACCTGATTTTCGACATCAAAAAACACCGGATGGAATGTGAATATCTTCTGCATAATTTCGATAACGCGGAGAAACTGTTTCAAATCCTGCTGGACCGGGCCGATTCCAACGAAGACAAGGCCGCAATGTACAATCAGAAGATGATCATGCTGGCAAGCCTTGCCAAGCATGAAGACGCATTAAAAATCGGCGCAACCGGCCTGCGGCTTCTCGGTGTCAGACTCCCGAAAAGAGCAGGGAGAATGGATGTGTTTCACAACCTGCTGGCTTTAAAAATCAGGTTGCATCATAAAGAGATTGATTCACTGCTTGGGCTTCCTGAAATAACTGATCCTCGTCTTTTATTGATCCTGAAAATGATGATGAACCTGAGTTTATCCGCTTATTTCTGCCAGCCTTACTTAGCCTCTTACCTGGCGCTGGATATCTTCAAAATGACCCTCAAACACGGCAATTCCAGTGTTTCGCCATTTGCTTATGTAATCTATGGCGCTGCCCTGTGCGCCATATTCAAGGGTTATACCGTCGGCTATCAATTCGGAGAGCTGGCCCTGAAGGCAAAAAATAAATTCGGCGGCACGCAAATGACCGCCAAAGTTTTATTATATTTCGGCAATGGCATTACCATATGGACCCATCATATCAATCAAGTCATTGCGCTAAACCGAGAGGGACTGGAATCCGCCCGTGATACAGGGGATTTAAATTATTCGGTTTACCATATTCAGTCACTGATATTTTCCATGTTTGCCGGTGGTAAGCCCCTGGATGAAATTTTGGAAGAATGTGACCGCTTTTATGAATTCGTGGAACAAAGCCATGATATCGGCGCCTTAAACTATCTGATATCCGCAATTCAGTTCATCAAATGCGTGAGAGGGGAAACATTTCATATTCACAGTTTAAACGATGAACATTTTTCCGAAACTCAGCATATTAAGAATATGCAGAGCGATAACATCAAAATTATTTTATGCCGGCATCACCTGATCAAACTACGCCTCCTTTATATAATGGAGGATTATGAAGGGGCCCTGAAAGAAGCTAAAAATTGTGCGACGCTGCGCCACTACCATTTGGGAACCGTCATTATTCCGGAATATTATTTCTACCATTGCCTAGTTCTGACAGCGCTTTATAATTCAGCGTCCACCCTGAAACAGAGCCTGTATCGCCGGCAGATAATAATCTTCTGCAATCGATTAAAACATCTGTCATATCAATGCCCGGAAAATTTTGAAGACAAATATCTACTGGTCGCGGCGGAGCATGCCAGAATCACCGGGCAGGACCGACAGGCGATTACTTTTTACCACCGCGCCATTGCCTCCGCCAATACCACCGGTTTTACCCAAAACCATGCCATTGCCAATGAAGCGGCGGCAAAATTTTATATTTCAAAAGGCTTTGATGATATTGCAAAAACATTTATGGATAAAGCCAGACAAAGTTACCATTACTGGGGAGCCAAAACCAAAGTAGACCTTCTTGAAAAAAACTTTTCATCTCTGCTGACCGTTGATCCCCGGCTCAAGACCTTTCCGGGAGGCCAGCATCTTGATTATAACGCCATTGTAAATGCCCTGCAGGCTATCTCCACTGAAATAGTTTTAGAAGATCTGCTAAAGAGCCTCATGAAAATTGTTCTGGAAAATGCCGGTGCGCGAAAAGTGCAGTTTCTGACAATCAAATCCGACCGGATGTATCTGGAAGCACAGAACAACATCGATTATGAAGAAACCATTGTATACAAATCCCTGCCCGCGGACCGCCGGCTCGAAATCTTTAACCCGGTTTTGAATTATGTAAAACGCACCCAGACATATATGGTGCTGGATGATGCCGGCAGCGAAGGAGATTTTACCCGGCACCCCTATGTGCTGAAATATCAGCCGAAATCCGTATTATGCCTGCCGGTTATCAGGTATTCACAGATGGTGGCCCTATTATATCTTGAAAATAATATCACCCCGGCGGTGTTTACCCCGGAACGAATTAAGATACTGAGTTTACTGGCTTCCCAGGCAGCCATTTCACTGGAAAATTCCCGCCTTTATGAAAATGTCATTCAAAATGAAAAAGAGCTGCGTGAAATTTCTGAAAAACGAGAAAAAGAATCACTGCGCTACCAGGCGCAACTGAGGTCGCTGTCATCCGAGTTGTCGCTGACTGAAGAACGTGAACGCCGGAGAATCGCGAGTGACCTGCACGACCGAATAGGGCATGCACTGGCAAATGCGTCCATGAAACTCCGACTGGTCAAAGACGTAGTGTCCACTTCAAATGCTTCAAAACATATTGATGAAATTCATTTGCTTATCGATCAGTCAATCCAGGACACCCAGACCTTGACTTTTGAATTGAGTCCCCCCATACTATATGACTTGGGATTGGAAGCAGCCCTTGACTGGTTAACCGAGCAGACGCAAAAGCAGCATGACATCAAAGTTGATTTTATTGACGACTTCACTCAAAAAACAATTGATGAAAGCCTGCGTATACTGTTGTTTCAAGCCACCCGGGAATTGCTGCACAATGTGGCCAAGCATGCCCGCGCGACACAGGTCAGTGTTTCCATATCAAAAGAAGACGATTTTGTCCGCATTGTGATTCATGACAACGGTGTCGGTTTCGAAGCAACCAAAAAGAAGCCCGGCGTAAAAAAAGGGGGTTTTGGAATTTTTTCAATCCAGGAGCGACTGAAGCACCGGGGAGGGCGCCTGGAAATCAAATCCGACCCGCATACCGGGTCCGGCGTTACCATTATATCACCCATGACTGCAAGAAACGCAAATCAAGAAATCAAACAATCAGAATAGGAATAGACGGATGGATATAAAAATTCTGCTTGCGGATGATCACAAAATCACACGAGACGGTTTAAAAGCGCTGCTTGAAAGCCAGAAAAATATGATCGTTATCGGTGAAGCGGAAAACGGGCGGCAAGCCGTCCGCCTGGCTTTAGATCTTGCACCCGACGTGATTGTAATGGACATCAATATGCCGGAATTAAACGGCATAGAGGCGACCCGTCAAATCATCTCCGAGTTACCGGATACAAAAATCATTGCGCTTTCCATGTATTCTGACAAACGGTATGTGGTGGGAATGTTAAAGGCCGGTGTCTCAGGGTACCTGCTGAAAAACTGTGCATTTGATGAGCTGGTTTCCGCCATTTCCGCTGTTATCGCCAACCAGAACTACATGAGTCAGAAAATCGCCGACACGGTCATGAAGGATTATGCAAATATTCTGGAAAGCAGCGACGCCTCCCCGGCCTCCCAACTAACCGCCAGAGAAAGAGAAGTATTGCAGTTAATCGCAGAAGGGCTGAAAACAAAGGATATTGCCACCCAAATTCATGTCAGCGTCAAGACGGTTGAAACCCATCGACAGCAGATTATGCGAAAATTAAATGCAAAAAGTGTTGCGGAACTGACCAAAATCGCACTCAGGGAAGGTCTCACCTCTTTAGATACATAGGGAAATAGGTGAAAGGTATAAGGTGGAAGGTAGAAGGCTGAAGGTAGAAGGCTGAAGGCTGAAGGGAACCAACGATCGGCTTAAAAGCACCCCCTTTTCACCTTTTCACAAATGCCGGATTACGCTCTACGCGCTAATCCGGTCTACGCATTTTAAAAAAACGTCCCATCGAACGTTCAACGTTGAGTTTTTAGCTTCCACCTTAGACCTTAAACCTTATACCTTTCCACCTTCCCCCTTCCCCTAATTCAAAATCAGGTTTTTCGAAGCTACATTTCAGGGTTTCCCCGATTGTTTTTTCTTTACCTTTACGTCAAGATATATGTAAACATTGTTTACATAAAAAAATGAAAATCGCCTCAAAAATCTTAATTTACAAAAACAAGCAAGCATTTTTTTAATAATTGGAATTCAGGGGGAAACCATGAAAAAGCTATCTTTAATCGGTTTAACAATTTTATTAACTGCCATTTTTTTACTACCTGGAAGTGTTCTTGCCGGTGGAGATAGCTATACATGTGATACAAAATACCCCATTGTAATGGCTCATGGCATGGGCGCGTCTGCTGAAATCCTTGGTATTATTGATTACTGGTGGGGAATTCCGGAAGCCATGGAAGATGAAGGCGCTGATGTATACATCACTTCAGTTAACGGTATGGACAGCACAAGAAACAAAGCCGTTGATTTCAAAAACCAGTTTCTCCAGATTAAAGCCGTCACCGGCGCTGCAAAATTAAATGTTATCGGGCATTCCCACGGGACAATTTACACTCGGGATGCCATCTCTAATTTAGGCATCAGCGGTTATGTAGCAAGCTATACCAGTATTGCCGGACCTCACCGGGGTAGCGCACTGGCCGACCTGATCATGTACAGTTTTTCTGATGATGTTGTGGATATGCTCGGCGGCTCCCTTGATTTCATTTATGCGTTTATTTTCGGAGACTCAGACCCTGAGAGCGTAGCGAACGGATACGACGTTTGTACGGATTACATGATTGAAACATTTAATCCCAACACTCCGAATGTTTCCGGCATTTATTATCAAAGCTGGGCGGCCAAAGCCAAAACTTCCTGCCCAAGCGTTATTTTAGAAATCCCCTGGCTGATCATGCTGGGTCTTGAAGGCGCCAACGACGGTTTAGTCAGCGTTGACAGTGCCAAATGGGGCAACTTTCGCGGTGTGGAAGATGCTGCCTGGTACAGTGTCGGCTGTGACCATTTAAACATTGTCGGTCAGCTGTTCGGCATTACCCCGGGCTTTGATGAAAATGAATTTTATGTCGACCTGGCCAGCGACCTGAAAAACAGAGGATACTAATACCTTCGTTTAATAATAATTATTCATCAGTTAAAAAAGGGATGCCCAACAGGCATCCCTTTTTTTTTGCTTTCAGTATTGAAATTTTTATTTGTTTGCTGATACATCTAATACAATTTATCATAAAAAAAATCAGGCAGTTTAACAGGAGAAATAAAACCATGCACTATGAAGGAAATATGATCCGTCCGCCCAGCGAAGCAAACAGTATTCTGCTTCAGGCCACCGTGGGATGTTCTCATAATAAATGCACCTTTTGTGGTGCCTATAAGGGTGAACGGTTTAAAATAAAATCAGATGACATCATTATGGCGGATATCGCATTTGCGGCAAAATACTGCAAAAATCAGGACCGGCTGTTTATCTGTGACGGTGACGCACTGATCATCCCTCAGAAAAGACTGGTGATGATTTTATCTGAAATCAAAAAACAGCTTCCCTGGGTAAAACGTGTCGGGCTTTATGCGAATTCCAAAGGAATTAAGATGAAAACCGAAGAACAGTTAAAGGAACTCCACGAACTGGGGCTCGACATTGCCTATCTGGGCCTTGAAACCGGGGATGACGTGACCTTGAAAAATATTTGCAAGGGGGCCACTGCCGACACCATGATCGCGGTGGGAAAAAAAATCCGCGCCGCCGGCATCAAACTTTCCATAACGGTGCTTCTCGGCATTGCCGGCCGTGAACGATCTCAGGCCCATGCGGAAGCAACCGGAGAGGTCTTGTCCGCCATTGATCCGGAGTATGTCGGGGCACTCAGCCTGATGCTGATTCCGGGCACTCCGCTTTATGATGATTATGAATCAGAAAAATTTCAATTAATTGAACCGATTGAAATGCTTCAGGAAATCCAGACCATGATCCGCCATACAGAAATGTCGAACGGTCTGTTTCATGCCAATCATGCGTCAAATTATCTTCCCATCCGGGCAAAATTTCCAGAGGACAAGAAAAAAACACTCCATCTAATCGACGAAGCCCTTGGCGGACGGGTGGCATTGAAGCCTGAGTTTTTGAGAGCACTCTAATATGTTTCCGAAAAGCTGCGCCTTTGGCCTCAATACAGCGTTGCATGATTTTCGTAAATACTCACAACCAAAACGGTTGCTCCGTTTTACGAAAACCATGCGCCTTGTCTTGAAACCAAATTCTTGCTTTTAGAAAACATATATTTATTTGATTTTACAAAAAATTTAAAAATATTATTAAAATTAAAAGGAGAAACAGGAAATGAAAGAATGGACGGCCGGATTAGAAATTGACACCCTGTGCGTGAATACCATTCGCACCCTTTCCATGGATGCGATCCAGAAAGCAAACTCCGGCCATCCCGGCGCTCCCATGGGACTTGCACCGGCTGCCTATATCCTCTGGACCCGCTTTTTAAAGCACAATCCCCAAAACCCGGACTGGTATGACCGGGACCGGTTTGTCCTGTCAGGGGGCCACGCCTCCATGCTGCTTTACAGCCTGCTTTTTCTTACCGGTTATGGACTGACCCTTGATGATATTAAAAATTTCAGACAATGGGGCAGCAAAACACCCGGCCATCCGGAATTCGGCCACACAACAGGCGTTGAGACGACAACCGGCCCGTTGGGCCAGGGGGTTACCAATGCCGTGGGCATGGCCATGGCCGAACGTCATCTGTCCGGCCTGTTCAACCAGTCCGGACATGACATTGTCAACCATAACACATTTGTGATGTGCGGGGACGGGGACATGATGGAAGGCATCACTTCAGAAGCCGCCTCCATTGCGGGGCATCTGGGTCTTTCAAAACTCATCTGTCTTTATGATGACAACCGCATTTCCATTGAAGGAAGCACGGACATCGCATTTACGGAGGATGTTGCGTTACGGTTCCAGGCATACAACTGGCAGGTCATCACAGTTGAAGATGGGAACAATCTGGATGAAATCAGCAATGCCATTGATGCGGCAATTAAAGAAACAGATAAACCGTCTTTGATCCAACTCCGGACCCATATCGCATTCGGCAGTCCCAACAAACAGGACACGGCTGACGCCCACGGCGCGCCTTTGGGGGAAGAAGAAGTTAAACTGACAAAACAGTGCCTGGGCTGCCTGCCGGACGAACAGTTCTGCGTTCCGGACGGGGTGCTGGCCCATTGCCGGGGTTTAACCCAAAAAGGCGCTGATGCCGAAGAAAAATGGAACGCAGTGCTTGATGCGTATAAGAATCAATTCCCGGAACTGGCAACACAATGGGCGGCAATGATGAATGGATCAACCGAAGGCCAATGGGAAGTTGCGCTCCCAGACTTTTCCGACAGTGAGGGCCCGATTGCCACCCGAAGCGCATCCGGGACGGTTTTAAATGCGGCGGCAAGCAAAATCCCGGCTTTAATCGGCGGTTCCGCGGATCTTGCGCCGTCCAATAAAACCATTATTAACGGCTCGTCAGACTTCCAGAAAGACAATTACAGCGGACGGAATATCCGTTTCGGCGTTCGGGAACATGCCATGGGCGGCATATTAAACGGAATGTCCCTGCATAAAGGACTGCGGCCTTTTGGCGGCACATTTCTGGTCTTTGCCGACTACATGCGGCCGTCCATCCGGCTGGCGGCCCTGATGAACCAGCCGGTCATCTATGTTTTTACCCATGACAGTGTGGCGGTCGGCGAAGACGGCCCGACCCATCAGCCGGTGGAGCATCTCACCTCCCTCCGGATGATCCCCAACCTGACGGTGATCCGTCCGGCAGATGCCACGGAAACCGCTGCCGCGTGGCGTCATGCCATCAAGTCCAACGATACGCCGACTGCCCTGATTTTGAGCCGACAGAAACTTCCGGTCATTGACCGAAGCAAATATCCGTCATCCGACCTGCTGGAAAACGGCGCCTATGTGCTGGCTGATTCAGACGGCACACCGGACGTGATTCTCATAGCTTCCGGATCGGAAGTCAGCATCAGCATTGAGGCAGGCAAAAAACTGGCGGGAAAAGGGGTGGCCGTAAGAGTTGTGAGCATGCCCAGCTGGGAGCTGTTTGACAAAATGCCTGAAGATTACAAAGACAGTGTCCTGCCGCCGACCGTCAAATCCCGTGTGGCTGTGGAAGCCGGTTTGCCCTTAGGATGGGAAAAGTATACCAGTGACGCGGGCGTAACCATCGGCATCTCAACGTTCGGCGCATCGGCTCCCGGCGGCACGGTTTTGAAAAACTTCGGATTCACTGTCGACAATATCGTTGAGACTGCGTTGAAGCTTTTGTAAATAAGGGGAATAGATAGAAGATGGAAGGTAGAAGGGTAGAAGACCAACGCCATTAACTTAATGGCGTTGGTCTTTTTTTAAAAGAATGTCGAATATCGAACAAGGAATTTCCAACCGAAGAAGTAAGAGATAATACATCGAAATTCGATATTCCTTGTTCGACATTCTGCGGTTCATTTTGAAAAAATCTTTAAAATGGCACTGTGATCAAGATGCAAAGGTATAAGGAACACGGCAGATGTCTTTAATTGATCTTTTCCCCTTCAGCCTTCAATCTTCTACCTAATCACCTCTTTAACCAGCTGTTTCAGCCTTGCCAGCTCATCCCATTCAAACCCGGATTGGCGGCAGGGCATGATCGCATTATTGGTAAAGATCGGATCAGCAGCCAGGTCATACCGGGAGGCCGCAACAGCCGCCGCCCACATTTTGGTATGCGGAATCGGCGTGTAATACGCAAGGATCGGCGTTATGCCGCTGCGCTTGACGGTTTTAATTGACAACTCCACAGATGCCGTATTTTGACCGGGAAGCCCTACCAGCAGGTACGCCCCCACCTGCTCTTTTTGAAAACCGGCTGCCAGCAAGCAGGAAACCGCCTGGACAAATTCCTCTTCTTTTACTTTCCGGTCTATTTCTCTTTCCTCAAACTCTAATGTTTCAAGACCCAGGCGAAGGGTTTGAACCCCTGCGGCAAACATCAGTTCGGCAATTTCAGGCGTTATTTCCCGGATATGAACCGCATTGGGCGTGTGAAACTTAAAAGACCGACCGGATTCAATAATCCGTTTGAACATCGGCACCGCATGTTTTCCCGCATTGACCAGCAAGGCATCATCATAAAACGCAAAATCCGTTACACCGTATGTATCCTGCCAGAAAACAATCTCTTCCACCACCCGATCCGGCTCCCTGAGCATGCGCCTGGGCTGCAGAATATTTGATGCGCAATAAGCGCAGGAAAACGGACACCCCCTGGATGTCAGCAGCGGGACATACCCGATTTTCCGCTGCAGGTCAAATGCCGGGTATGGATAGGCGTTTAAATTTCCCGGATCGAACTTCAAAGAATGCCGGACACCCGTGATATCACCGACCAAATCAAGGATTTGTGTCTCCCCCGGCCCGGACAGCAAATAGTCGGCCCCGGAATTTAAAACCGCATGGTCACGGCACAGGGTCGCATAAATACCGCCAAGAACAATGGGCACGTCCGGATAGATCGATCGAACGGCATGGATGGTTTCAAAAAGCCCCGGATACCAGTAGGTCATCACGCAGGTCACCAGCACGATATCCGGCTTTGGCAAAGCGTTCAAATCTTTTTCAAACCACTCCGGCAAAATACCGTAGCGGGAATATTTTCTTTGAATGGATGCCAATCCAACGGGCGGCGGGATTGTTGTTTTCACATAGGGGCCCCGCCCATTTCTGGCCGTGGGGTCTTGAGATGTTACTGCATTCGGATGAAACCGGTCCTGACAATCCATATATGAAACAGAAAACCCGTGCAGACGGAGAATCGATGCAATGGACAGCAGACCGATGGGTTTTGCCCAGACATCATAGGCGGCAAAATCATGGATCCAGGGATTAACGCAAAGGATATGTGGTTTTTGAAGTTTCAAACAATTTATATTGGATATATGTTAGGTTGAAAGTGAAAGGCTGAAGGAAAAACAGGTCACTTCCCCAAAAAAATAGCTATATGTTTTCCTCTCGGAAAGATATAAATGCCTGCACCACAGTTTTTTTTAACTTTCAGCCTTCGGTCTTCAGTCTATCTACCTGAGCAGTTAAAAATCAGGGTCATCATCAAAATACTGCATGGACGTTTTTTTAAGTTCTTTTCGGCTGAAAAGAATCTCATAATTATCGACCTTGGTTTTTTCAGAAATATTTCCAGCAATTTTCCGGCAGGATGCTTCATCAACGGCATGGACCATGGTATATAAATTATACGGCCAGTCTTTTCCCGGATTTCTTCGGTAACAATGGGAAACCTGATCAAATGCAGCCATCAGTTTTCCCACTTCTTCCACCCGGCCCTCATCAACTTTCCACGCAATCATGGCATTGGCGTTAAAACCGGATTTCTGATGACGAAGGGTGGCGCCAAAGCGACGAATGATTCCACTGTCACAAAGATCTTTTAAAACAGATAGAACCGTTTCTTCAGCAACACCGATTTTTTCTGCAATCACCTGATAGGGGTGTTTTTCAACCGGCATGTCTCCCTGAATCAACGCAATAATTTTTCTTTCCAGATCACTAAACATGACGTTTTCCTTGTGTCTATTCCTCGTATCTGGGGCAAACTTAGAAATCGCTCAAATGTAGGATTTTTTATATACTGCAACCGGTAAAAGTCAAGTGATTTCAATATAAACGGATTTCAGCGGATCTGATTTCACTTTTTTTCCGGAAACAACTGTTTCACATCCGCTTCATTGGCCCGGCAAACCCCCCGCTCGGTGATAAAAGCGGTGACCAGCCTTGCCGGGGTCACGTCAAACGCATAATTGGCTGCCGGGCTGTTTTCCGGCATCAGGAGATGATCATGGCTTTTGGGCGCCCCCGGAATGTAGCGGACCTCATCCGGATCCCTTACCTCGATGGGGATATCCGCCACGCCGTCTCGAATAGTCCAGTCAAAGGTGGATGAGGGAAGCGCTACATAAAAAGGAATATTGTTGTCTTTTGCCGCAAGGGCCTTTAAATACGTACCGATCTTGTTTGCCACATCCCCGGTATAAGTGGACCGGTCCGTTCCCACAATCACCATATCCACCATGTTGTGCTGCATAAGGTGCCCGCCGGCATTATCCGTAATAACCGTATGCGGCACACCGGACTTCCCCAACTCCCATGCCGTCAGCCGAGCACCCTGATTCAGCGGTCGTGTTTCATCCACCCATACATGCACATTAATTCCCATTTCCCAGGCCGCATAAATAGGGGCGGTTGCGGTTCCATACTCAATACAGGCCAAGCTCCCGGCATTACAATGGGTCAGGATATTTACCGGTTTCCCGGGTTTTTCACGGGCGATTTCTTCGATCAACTTCACGCCATGCTGTCCGATATTCTTTGAATTTTCAACCTCTTCTTCAGCAATTTCGCCGGCGACCTGCCGGGCGATGTCAACCCTTTGGAACGAATTCTTTTCCGACAGCACGGCGGTCAGCATCCGATTTACCCCCCAGGACAAATTAACCGCTGTGGGCCGTGCATTTATAATTTTTTTAGCCTCATTTTTAATATACGTTTCGTCACCATTATATTTGTCATTTTTTAAAGCGACAAAAATTCCATATGCGCCGGTCACGCCGATAAGAGGGGCTCCCCGCACAACCATCTCCTTAATTGCAAAAATCACCTGTTCAACAGAATTTAACTCCATATCAATCTGTTCATGGGGCAACGCCCGCTGGTCAATGACTTTCACCACATCTGACTGGTGATCTATCCATATCGGTCGGAACCGTTCGCACGCTTTGTTCATTTGGTTCTCCAGTTGACTAAATTTTTTCTGTGTTTATTTTTAATTTTTACGATTTTAGTGTTTTTACTTTTATAATATGCTATTAAATGGTCCGAAAATACATTGTGTGGTACTTGACATCAATGTTTTTTTATTATTTTATTATAAGGTTATATAAGCAAATTTATAACCATTTTTGATTTGAAAATAATTTTTATGAAAGCACTCTGGCAAATTCCGGCAATTTTAGCGATCACGGCCTTCATCTCGCTTGGCTACAACCAGATCCGCGCCAAAACCCTTCCCCTGGTCTGCCCTTGGAGTGAAAGCATTTCCGGAAGCTCCTTTTCCGAATATGTATCAATTGTTTCAATTGATGAAGCCGCCGCGCTTTTCAGCAACAACGACGTTGTCTTTATCGATGCGCGTCCGGAATCTCACTATGATGAAGGACATATCCGGGGCGCGCTCTGCCTTCCCTGGCAGCAGGCTGAAGAAAAGTGTTTTCAAATCATAGAAAATATCCCCCCGGATAAAAACATCATTACTTACTGTGATGGGGCGACTTGCGATCTGTGTGACAAGCTGGCTGTATTTCTGTGTGATCTTGGTTTTGATCAGGTCCAGGCGCTGATCAACGGCTGGACGGTCTGGAATCAGAACAAGCTGCCGGTTGACTTGCCTGAAACGCAGCTGATAATGACCAAGCCATGATGCCCAAACGAATAAACATCACTTCAAAACACCCGGATTCAAAAAGCAGCCATCCGGTACTTCAGTTGGAAACCGCTTTATGCGGAAACGGGAATATACTTTGCGAGATCTCCAATTCGGAACAGAAAACAATCTGTATGTTCTCAATAAATCAGGGCGTTGTAGCGGAGGCCTTTAGGCCTCCATCTATAATTGGCTTATGGAAGGCTAAAGCCTTCCGCTACATGGATCATATGTGAACGCACATTTATCGCCCGGACTTATTGAAAAGTTACAACAATCTAACCTAACCGCCCGAATAAGCAAGAAATTATGAATACACCAAACTCTTTAAAAATTCATCATATAATATCCATTATCGTTCGTTTTATCCTTGGTGCGATATTTATCACCGCCGGAATTCCCAAAATTCTGGATACCGCATCATTTGCCGGTGTTATATATAATTATCATCTACTTCCAGATATGCTCATCAATATATTTGCGATTGCCCTGCCCTGGCTTGAAGTCATTATCGGCTGTATGCTGGTCATCGGTTTCTGGATGCCGGGGACGGTTATATTATACAATTTATTAATGATTGCTTTTATTGGCGCCCTTGTTTTCAATATCGCAAGGGGACTTGATATCAGCTGCGGATGCTTCTCAACAGACTCCGGGGATCTCATAGATATGGGAACGATTTTCCGAGATATTATTATCTTAATTGCATCCATGTATCTCATTTTTGTTGTGTTTATCAAAAAAATTACCAGTGACAACATTTTTGCAAAAAAATGATACGAAACAGCTTACTTTTATTGGGGAGGTAAAACAAAATCAGGGATTGATACACGGCCAGCACTTTATGGAATCAACTGAGCGAACAAGATGCATACCAGTATCTGCAAATCTCTCAAAATATTATTTTTCAGGCATTGAGGGATGACAAACCAACAGGTTTTCAAAAAAGAGTAAAGATCCGGGTCCAGAGGGCTCGGCTTTGTGGTACCCTTGGAAGGGGCTGAACACCTCTCGATAGCTGATGGAGCAGAGAATTCAGAAGATAATAGAGGTCAGGAGCCAGAAAAAAATCGGCACGTCATCATACCCGATACAACAGTTGCCAGTTGACTAATGGTTCTCTTCATAAAAAAAATGATCATCCTTAAATGCCGGCTGTAAATCACTCACCCACTTGGCATTTTTATCATATCGGGCAAAAAAGGGTTTTCCCACCCAATCCGGGTTCCTTCCCTGCAGAAATTGCAGAACAAAAACTTTTTCTCCGTTTATTTCACTGATGCCCAGCACCTGGATTTTTCCCGGGTGCGCCGACATGCTCGGCCCCCTGACGGTTCGCGCCAGTCCGCTGACTTTCTGATACGATTTCCGGAATATGTTCCAGGCCTCTTCCAGGGTCACCCCAAAATAATGATGCGTACCGGTATCTCTGACGACAAACATATAATATGGAATACACCCCAATTCCACCTGCGCCTGCCACATTTTCGACCACAATTCCGGCTGATCGTTAATATGCTTTAACAGCGGTGACTGGGTTCGAATCTCAGCGCCGATTTCCCGTATTCGCCGAATCGCATTTTTGACAGCTTCCGGTTCCATTTCCCGGGGATGATTAAAATGCGCCATAATGGATAAATGCTTTCCTGACCGGGTTATTTTATTTAACAGATCAAGCAGTTCTTCCGAATCATCGTCGGTTAAAAATCGGTACGGCCAATAGCCCAAAGCCTTGGTGCCGATCCGGATCGTCTTCAGATGCCGGATATTTGCCTTTAGTATGGGGTTAATATAAGTTGCAAATAATTTTGTGCTCATCACCATGGGATCACCGCCGGTAAATATCAGATCTGTTATTTCCGGATGATCCTGAATATAGCTGACCAGCAGACGGGTCTCGCGCATGGCAAACTTGATATCATTCATCCCGACAAACTGCGGCCACCGAAAACAAAACGTGCAGTAGGCATGACAGGTCTGTCCATGACTGGGAAAAAACAAAATGGTTTCTCTGTATTTATGCTGACTTCCTTTTAATTTTAAACCGTTATGAGACGGGATATTATTCTCCTGCCCGGCCGGATGGGGATTCAGTTCCCACCGAATTTTCATTGCGGCCTGGTCAATCTCTTCTTTGTCGGCTTTGCGCTTCAACAAATTCGCAATCGCTTCGTATTGATCGGGCTTAAGCATGTCTTTTTGGGGAAAATTGAGAATAAAAATCGGATCATCCGGTACATTTTCCCAATCGATCAACTCATTTACAACATAACTATTTGTTTTAAAAGGAAAAACTCTTCCAACAACTTCTATTGCTTCTATTTGTCCCGATGACAACCGGTTTACCTGGGGGATTTGCCGAAAATTTCGAAGCGTAAAAGACTTATAATGGGCAAATGACTTCGGTGTTAGGTAATCTCTTGATAATACAGAACTAAGCGGACTTTCAAAAAATGTTTGCATCTTTTTTCTCCTACCTCTACTTGTTTACCGGCTCCACGATTTCCTCAGCCCAAATTTTAAAGGACGCAGATCTTAAAACACTGCCCCTCAAACGGCATCAACTACAATTAAACAACAAGTAGAACCTAATTAATTTTTTATCTTTTATTTTTAACTTCTATTTATACCAAGCATAAACCTATAAGTCAATGAAATAATATAACAAACCAATTGACAACATAAATACAATAAACTCAAGTGTTTACTAATTGACATTTTTATTTAACTTATAAATCTTTTTTTATTAACAGACCCTTATCGTTATAATTAAAATAATATACTGTTTTATTTATATATTTTTTTAAAAATGAGTAAAGAAAACCAAATAGTTTTATCAAAATATTCGACGAAAATATTTAAATTATACACCTTAAGCTTTTTTACTGGATTCGATAAATAATTTTAGAAAAAAGTTAGTATAAAATTTAAAACTAAATTTAATTAAAAAATCCCTTTGCCATTGATCCGACTGAAAGGGATTAAGTCATACAACACAGACAGAAATAAACGTAAATTTAGCTAACTATTACTGTAAACCACCGCAAAACGTGATGATATATATTTGTAGAATAAATATACGACGATTACTATCTTATTATTATATTTACTATTTCCTGTTATTATGATATTAAATACGTCCCCGGAGAACTGGCCCGCTTCAGGCAGGAGTATGAAATAATGCGGATGTTTAAATCCGACTATATTGTCAAGGCGTACAGTCTGGAAAAGTATCAAAATACCCTGGCAATGATCCTATAAAATTTTAAAGGAAAATCCATGCCATGACCGCCCATTGTTTGGAGGAAAGCAGAAAAAAGTGTATCCAGGCCGGGATTAATATAAAAAAATATCAGTTTGCCATTCCAGCCGTACGATCATTTTGCGCCAACTTTGTCAGGCAGATGTCCTTTTTTCCCCAGAGCCCGTTTAACCATTTCTGAAACCGGGACTTGAATTCTGAGTCCCTGAAATAGTCCCCCAGCATCTCTTCTGTAATCGGTATTTTCTCGATTCTGACAACCACTTCACCCACTTCCCCACAAAAAAACGGCCAGATGGTTTTAGCACCCTGAGGATAATGAATGGTTACATTTAAAATCGTTTGCAGCTGTTTTCCCAGAGCGTCCAGGACCAGGGCGGTCCCTCCAGACTTGGGGCGCAAAAGATTTTTGTAAGGAGAATTTTGTTTTTTATGTTTTTGAGAAGTATACCGGGTCCCTTCCACAAAATTCATCACAGATACCGGCATGTTTTTAAATTTTTCACAGGCCTTGCGCGTGGCTTCCAAATCCTTTCCTTTGAGGTCTGGATTTTTTTCCAAAAATTCTTTTGAATACCGTTTCATAAACGGAAAATCCAGTGCCCACCATGAAAACCCCAGCACCGGAATCCAGATCAGCTCCTGCTTGATAAAAAATTTTAAAAAAGGAATTTTATTGATAAAAATCTTTTCAAGAACCAGAATATCGGTCCATGTCTGATGATTGGAAAGAATCAGGTAAGAATCATTTTTTTTCAGATTTTCATGACCTTTAACGTTCCATCGGATATTCTGGGTCAGATCAATAATTGAGTTATTCCAGCTGTTCCATGTATTACAGACAAAAGTTATGGCTTTGTTAAAAATTTTACGCAATACCGGCACAGGAATTAAAAATTTAAATATCCCGGCAATAAACAAGGGCATCATCCACAACAGCGTATTCAATAGAATCAAGAATAAAGTTTCAATGGCGCGAACTTGACCGAATACCTTGTTCCACACAGTTGTCTCCTTTCCCTATGTTTAGCTGACTTTTTACCGGTTCATCTTATTTAAAACCCTGAACTTGCCTGGCACTCCCCTGAATCAGAATCCATTAAATTCCAATATATAAAAAAACAGCATCAATGGCAAGAGCAGGTTACTTTGCGAAGCAATAATAGCGCCCGATACTCCGGCTCAGAAAAATATATACCTGGTATTCAGTTTCCATTTGATCCCCTCAATGAAAAAAGCCCCGCGCGTTTTCACACTCGGGGCTTTCTTATATATAAACCCGCCTTTACGACAGGATTGAAACTGGCTCCCCAGCGCGGACTCGAACCACGGACACGGTGGTTAACAGCCACCTGCTCTGCCGACTGAGCTACTGGGGAATATAAAAACTTTACTGTTATATCCTTACTTCTTTGATCCCATTGCTACGGTGGTTAATCCCGCCCTGCGGGACTCTGACGACTGAGCTGCCGGGGATCATCAAGATTTACTTAATTAATGATAAATTATATTATTGTCAAGGAAAAATTATACGATCATTTCGATTGCCCATTACAATGGTCAAATCCCCAATCGTTCGAGGGTTTCTTCTCTGGGGCATCCTTTTTCATCCCATCCCATTACCTTATAATAGTATACTCTGGCATGATCAAAATCAGCTTTGCTTATTTTGGCTCCCTTTGACGGGCCTTCAGAAATTGCTTCCCCCATAAATGGCAAAAATTCAGCATCTTTGCCTCCGAACCGCAGGTAAAGCTTGCGCTGCAGCTGAATGGCCCTTTCACCGATTCCCATCAAATCCTCAAAGCTAAGCTGAAACCCGGTGGCTGCATTAATCATGTCAATAATTTCATCAAAAGAATAAATATTGCCGGGACCGAAGATAAACATACACAGGCTCAATGAATCAATGGCCGCATAGTAAGTTTGCGTTGCTTTTACGACATCTATTTTAGCCTCATCAAGGGCATCCGGCGCCGATGTCACCTCAAGATTAAACGCTTTTAAACTTCCGGGATGAGACGCAATCCAGTCATGCTCCTGCTTCATATGATCATTCGGGTTGGGACCATGGAGATAGGCAAATCCGATGCCCGGTTTTTTTCTCGGCATATGGGCCGGCATACCGACCCCATTCACAAACCGGGAATATGAGGCAGTTTGCGGGCCAAGTTTTTTCACCGCCTTAGCGATACCATCTGCCAGAAGGTTTCCCAGATCATTTTTACGAAACGCGATGTTCTCAATAAGCTCAATTACTTTTTGACCGTCTCCGAAACTGATGGAATATCCTGTTTTTTCTTTATCCAATGCACCGCTTTCAAAGCAGTTCATCAACCAGGCAATCATATTTCCGGTTGAAATGGTATCCAGGCCCAGGCGGTTACAGAGCTCACATGCCTCAAGACATGTTTCAAGATCGCCTTCAAGACCGATGTTGGCCCCGAGTATGGCGATACTTTCATATTCCGCCAGACTGCTGTGACCGGGGTTTATCTTTGAGCTTTTTTTACACGCAACAAAACAGTTTTTACAGGGGGTAATGCGTCCAACGATTTCCGCTTTTGCTGTTTCATGATGATAA
The DNA here is from genome assembly GCA_014237465.1 of Desulfobacteraceae bacterium. Taxonomy (GTDB): domain Bacteria; phylum Desulfobacterota; class Desulfobacteria; order Desulfobacterales; family Desulfosalsimonadaceae; genus SURF-3. The sequence goes on from JABZFM010000027.1 coordinate 36,723, forward strand.
TGCTTTAAATCCACTGTGTCTTCCGGACACCCGAAATTAAAGTTACGGGTGGGCAGATTACCGGTTTTCCGGTTCATATCAAGCAGCCCATAGGTTCCGAGATGCCTTAAAACCCCGAGAAAAGAACGGGGATTCTTTTTTATGGATTCGGAAAACCCGATCCCGCCTTTGCGATTGACGAATTTGACTGTCCCGGAATCCTTAAACATGATTTCCTGGTCTCCGCGAACCACCACCGCCTTGACCAGTTTTGCCCCCAGGACCGCCCCAAGCCCTCCCCGGCCCGCATAATGTTCCGGTTCAAACATGATATTGGCATACCGGACGCAATTCTCACCAGCCGGTCCGATGGACGCGATACAGTAATCATCTCCCATGTCTGCCAGCATCTGATTCCGGGCATCCACCCGATCCATTCCCCAAAGGTCACCGGCTTCAACAAATCCCACCCGGTCATTTTTAATGTCCACCACAACCGGAATATCGGATTTTCCGGTGATTACCAGCGCATCAAAACCCGCGCGTTTGATCGCCGGCCCAAATTCACCGCCGGCCTGGGACAGATAAATTCCTGTGGACTCGGGAGCCATTGACAGAATATTCACCCGGGTGGCGCCGCAGACGTGTCCGCCGGCCATGGGTCCGGTGGCGAAAATGATGGGATTTTCCGACCCCAGCGAATCCACTGTTTCTAACCCGTCAATCATTTCTTCATAAAGGGCGGCCCCCAGCAGGGCGCCGCCCATATATTTCCGGTAAAACTGAGCGTCTTTTTCAAGAATTTTGAAATTTTTTCGATGCAGATCAACAACCAGTATTTTTCCCTTAAACCCGTACATTATTATATCTCCTGAATAAATTGAATTATCCAGCGTGTGACAACAACTTCGTCAGTTTTTTCATTCAATGTCGGGATTGCCTCATCAATGGCCTTTTGCCCGATACGATCCCGCCGGACCCTCATGATATCTTTCTCAAAAGCAGGCGTAAATTCCGGATGGGCCTGGATACCCAGAAAATTTTTCCCCACCGTATATATGGAACAGGGGCAATGCGAATTTCCGCCCAGCACTTCACCATTTTCAGGGATCTCAGCGACCTGGTCCGCATGGCTGACAATCATCCGATAGCTGTCCAGTTCCGGCTGCATCCAGGGCATTTTTTTATGTATCTTCACCTCTTTAATGCCAATCCCCCAGCCTTGATCTGATTTTTCACATTTTCCCCCTAAGGCCTCGGCAATCATCTGGTGACCAAAACAGATACCGACAAATTTCCTGCCGTGATCATAGAGCTCACGGACATACTCTTTGAACCGGATAATCCATGGATCCTTATCATATACCGAATACCGCGCCCCGCTGCTGATAAACCCGTCATAATGATTTACCGGATCCGGATATTCCCCTCTGGTGACATTAAACACTTCCAAAGACACTTCCGGCGCTACCCGGTCAAACAGGTTTTTAAACAGATCCGGGATATCACCATGCGCCGGCTGAAGCTCTTTTACCACATGATCACATTGGAGCAGTGCAATCTTCACAACGCCGCCTTATAAACGGATAACAGGTCCGCAAGTTCCACCGGGATCATATTGGCCTGGTGACAGGGGTCCTCCAATGCTTCTTGGGCCAACGATTCAAGGTCTTTTCCCAAAACACTATGATTTAAAAGCCCCGGCGCAATGCCCAGATTCTCTATAAACTGCCGACACATTTCCGCCAGGCCGCCGGATGGATACCCACGGTCTGAGAACAATGCCTGCACTCTTTTGACCCGATTCCGCTGGTCCGTATCCAGGTTTGCATTTTCAATAAATGAAATCGCAGCCGGCATGAGCAGGGCGTTTGCCAAGCCATGATGCATGTTACAACGGCTGGACAGGGGATGTGCCAGGGAATGGATCATGCCGAGCCCTTTCTGAAATGCCGCAGCTCCCATGGTCGCGGCAATGAGCATGCGTTCCCGCGCATCCAGATTCCGACCGTCTTCCACTGCTCTGGGCAGCCAGTCAAGAACCAGTTCAAGTCCCTGCAAGGCAATGCCGTCGGCAATCGGGTGAAAACCGGGAGCAAAATAGGCCTCCAGGCAATGGACAAACGCATCAACGCCGGTAGCGGCCGTAATATGCGGCGGCAAACCAACGGTCAGTTCAGGTTCCAGAACCGCCATATCCGGCAATAAGTCGGGATGAAAATAAATCGCTTTTTTACCGGTTGTGCTTGAAATAATTACGGCGGATCGTCCCACCTCGCTTCCGGTGCCCGCGGTTGTCGGGATGGCATATAATGGCGGCATGGGTTCCTTAATCAGCCGGTCCCCGCCTATGGCATCATCATACTGTGCCAGGGGCGGTTCGTTCGCTGCCATTATTTTAATGGCCTTTGCCGCATCCATGGGACTGCCCCCGCCAAGGGCGATAATACTGTCGCATCGGGTGGCTTTAAAAGCCGCCGTTCCTTTTGTCACATCTTCTTCAATGGGGTTCGGGTGGGTTTCCGCAAATACGGAAAACGCAACCTGATGTGCATCAAGCAGTGACGTGAGTTTGCCCAGCACCCCGCAGGCCTTTAATATTGCATCCGTAACCACGAAAACCCGCTGGTAATTTTTTACCGTCAGACGATGAACAAACTCCGCAAGCGCCCCCTGCCCGCTCAATATAATGGTCGGGAAATTATACTGGTTCATTTTTCATTCTCTCAAACAGCAATCGCTGTTTAATATAATAATAATTTCTGAACTAATGCTTCAATTTATTTAAATCATTAACATAATGCTGAATACATGAAAATTGTATTTTTGTATGTTTCTGCAATTGAAGCATTAGTTCAGAAATTATATGATTTCGAAGTACCTGTTAAGCTGCCAGTTCGTCACAAACTTTTCATATTCCCGGACTTCCCACTCCCGGGAACTGACAAAGTGATCCACGAATTCATCGCCAAACAGGTCTCTTGCTTCTTTGGACTGATTGAAAAGCGCGGTGGCATCCCTCAGGTTTGTAGGAAACTGCAGTTCCTCCGGCAAAGATTCCTGGATTTCATAAGCATTTCCGGCAATCGGATCACCCAGGGTTAGTTTTTCCTCGATTCCCTTGAGCCCGGCCCCGATGACTGCGGCTGCGGTCAGGTAGGGATTACCGTCCGCCGCACCGACACGGAATTCCATCCTCTGGGAATTAATGCCCCCCAAAATGGCCCGCAAAGCCGTGGTCCGGTTATCAATGCCCCATGTTGCCGATGTGGGCGCCCAGGCGCCTTTGGTCAATCGGGTGTAGCTGTTAATCGTCGGAGCGGACATCACCAAAAACGATTTTAAATATTTCACAACGCCCGCGATATAATGACGCATGAGTTCACTCATACAATCCGGCTGATCCGCATCATGAAAAACAGACGCTCCTGTTTTCAGGTCATACAGGGACAGGTGCATATGACCGCTCTGTCCGGGATAATCCATAGACCATTTGGCCATAAAGGTTGCGATCATGTCTCTTTTTTGAAAAAAAGCTTTTGAAATGGTCTTGAACAGGTTGGCTTTATCTGCCGGAATAATCCCGGTGTCATAATGGAGTGCCGCTTCCCAGACCCCCGGCCCGGTCTCACAATGAAGGCCTTCGATTTCAATATCCAGTTTTCTGAAATATTCAATATACTCATTGAACAACTCGGACAGCCATCCACTCCTTAAAATTGAATACCCGAACATCCCCGGGGACAGGGGCGTCAGGTCCTGATAGTTTTTTTCCCGGACACTATGGGGGGTTTCCTTAAAAACAAAAAACTCATATTCAAATGAATACCTCACCCCAAATCCCATATCCTCGGCCCGCTTTAACACCCGCTGCAGCAGTGACCGGGGACAAATGGGATGCAGTTCATCGTTTTGATGCACAAACTCCCCCAGAAAAAACGGGACATCCGCTTCTTCAGGCATTCGTCTTTCCGTGGACAGATCAATTTTAAACAATGCATCCGGAAACGCAGTATGCCACCCGGTAAACGTCGCATTGTCATAAAGCTGATCCTCACAGTCCCACCCCAGCACACAATCACAAAACCTGCCGGTGGTCCTGGCCATGGATTTGAATTTTTTCAGGGAAAAATATTTTCCCCTTAAAACCCCGTCAATGTCTGTTAAGGCAATCTTGACACGATTGACACCCTCTGCTTCAAGATCTTTCAGCTTTTGTTCGATCATGTGCGGCATGTAAATATCGTCTCCTTATTCCAGATCAACTTTTATCGCAAGCTCCATCAACTGCTCAGTTGCTGCTGAAGACGGTGCGTCGGTCAGCAGACAGGCACCTTTCTGTGTTTTCGGAAACGGTATGACTTCCCGGATAGAATCGCCGCCGCAAAGGATCATCATCAGGCGATCCAGGCCAAAGGCCAACCCGCCATGTGGCGGTGCACCGGAATCTAAAGCGGAAATCAAGAATCCGAATTTTCCCTCATATTCCTCTTTTCCCATACCCAGTGCTTTAAGTACCTTGATCTGCAAGTCCTTCTGATGAATACGGATACTGCCGCCGCCGATTTCAGATCCATTCAAGACCATGTCATAGGCCCTTGAATTCATCGCCAGAGGATCTGTTTCCAAAAGTTCGTAATCGGATTCCTGTGGCGATGTGAACGGGTGATGCAGGGCCTGATAACGTTTTTCCGTTTCATCATATTCAAACATCGGAAAATGGGTGACCCAAACAAAATTATATTCATTCGGATCCATCAGACCCAGCTTTGCTCCCAGATAGTTCCTGAGATTACCCAGGGCGTCATTGGTGATTTTCGGCTGATCGGCCACAAAAAACACCAAATCTCCTGGTTCCATGTTCAAACGATCCGCCATCTGCTGTTTCTCATCATCTGAAAAAAACTTGGCAATCGGCGACTGCCATTCATTTTCCCGGACCTTGATCCAGGCCAGACCCTTGGCCCGGTACACGCCGACAAAGTCGGTTAAATCATCAATCTCTTTTCGGCTGAAATTTTCACATCCTTTGGCATTCAGCGCTTTAACCATACCACCTTTTTTCACCACATTGGCAAACACTTTAAACCCGGAAATGCCGACAATGTCTGAAATATCCTTTAATTCCAGCCCGAACCGAAGGTCCGGCCGATCCAGTCCGAACCGGTCCATGGCTTCCTTGTAAGTCATTCGCTTAAACGGCGTATCCAAATTGATATCAAGGACTTCCTTGAACACCGCCGACACCAGGCCCTCGGCAATATCCATGACATCTTCTTCGCCCACAAAGGACATCTCCATATCCACCTGGGTAAATTCCGGCTGACGGTCCGCCCGGAGATCTTCATCCCGGAAACACCGGACAATCTGGTAATAGCGGTCAAAACCGGATATCATCAAAAGTTGCTTGAAAAGCTGGGGAGACTGGGGAAGCGCGTAAAACATTCCCTGGCTGATCCGGCTGGGCACCAGGTAATCCCTCGCGCCTTCCGGTGTGCTTTTGGTTAAAATCGGGGTTTCAATATCTAAAAATCCGTTTTTGTTCATATAATTTCGAATCGCTGCCGATGCCTTGTGCCGGGTAATAATATTTTTCTGTATTTTGGGCCGCCGCAAATCAATATGACGGTTCTGCAGACGAATACTTTCAGACACATCAATATCATCTTCGATCATGAACGGTGGTGTCTGGGCCCTATTCAAAATCTTGAGTTCATCAGCCATAACCTCGATTTCACCGGTCAACAGGTCCGGATTGGTCATTCCTTCCGGTCGTTTTTCCACTTGGCCTTTGACGGCTAAAACAAACTCGCTCCGGATCTCATGGGCTTTTTCATGAACTGCCCGGTTGTGTTCGGGATTAAACACCACCTGGGTGATGCCGTTACGGTCCCTTAAATCAATAAAAATAACACCGCCATGATCCCGACGGCGCTGTACCCATCCCATCAACACCACTTCATTCCCGATATTTTCTGAACCCAGCTCACAGCAATGGTGAGTTCGTCGCATATCTCCCAATGGTTCTATCACTGAACAACTCCTTTCAAGCAACTCAAGGGGCTCACTCAAAAATATGAACTTATTGTTTCGCAAACCCCGCTATGTCAGATGTTTTTTAATATGATTGACCATCCCTTCAATGGGGATGGTTACCTGCTCCTTGGTCTGCATGTTTCTTAAAAGTACCGCACCCTCTTCAATTTCCTGGGTGCCCACGATCAGGACATTGGCGGCACCGATCCGGTTCGCCCGTTTCATCAACGCCTTTAGACTTTTATCGGAAAAATCAATTTCCGTCCGGATTCCTTCCTGTCCGAGCGCACAGGACCACTCAAATGTTTTTTCCCGGACTTTCTCACCCAGAGCCGCAATAAAAATATCCGGGGTTAATTCTTTTTGGGCCAATCCCTGCATCACCAGGGCCACCAGCCGATCCAGACCAATGGCAAAGCCGATGGCCGGCTGCTCCGGGCCGCCGAGCATTTTAACCAGCATGTCATATCTACCGCCGCCGGCAATGGCATTCTGGGCACCCAGTGCATCCGTCTGAATTTCAAAAGCCGTCCGGGTATAATAATCAAGCCCCCTGACCAGACGGGGATTCAGCTCAAATGGAATCCCCTGCGACGCTAAGCCTGACTGAACCGCATTAAAATGCCGAGCGCAATCATCACAAAGATAATCCACCATGGATGGAGCATCATCGATCACTTCCTGGCAGGATGGGACCTTACAGTCCAGCACCCTTAACGGGTTTTTGTCCTGCCGGCGGACACAGTCACTGCAAAGACTTCCGGTTTTTGATGCCAGATGTGATGCCAATGCTTCTTTAAATGACGGGCGGCACGCCGGACATCCCAGGGAATTGAGCTGAACGGACAACCCGGTGATTTCCAGCCGCATAAAAACCGTCCAGAGCATGAAAATCAGCTGGGCGTCAATATACGGCGACTCAATCCCGAAAACCTCGGCATTTATCTGGTAAAACTGGCGATACCTTCCTTTTTGAGGTCGTTCCCGCCGGAACATGGGACCGATGGTATATAATTTCTGAATCGGCTCTTTTGCGTAAAGTTTCTGCTGAATGTATGACCGCACTACAGAAGCCGTGGCTTCCGGCCGCAGCGTAATCAGCTCCCCTTTGCTGCCCGCAAATGTATACATTTCTTTTTCAACAATATCGGTATGTTCTCCGATACTCCGTTGAAATAGTTCCGTTTTTTCAACAATCGGCAGCCGGATTTCCTTGAACCCGAAAGACTGAAAAAGCGCAATGGCCGTGTCTTCAATATGCCTCCAGGTCTGGGTTTCATCCGGCAGGATATCTTTAAATCCTCTGATTAATTGTATCATATTAAATCGCTCTTCCATCAGGCGATGCAGTATAATTTTTTACGTTTGCATTGCCCGTTAATTTTTTCTATACTATAATAAGTTCAACATGATAGATTGTATGTGTAAATTAAAAGTACAATTTATAATTTATATGTAAAACGTTTCACTTAGTCAATATTAATGTTCTTTTCAGCAGCATTGATAAAACAGCAAAAAAAGTTTGCTATTACAGATGGTTAAAAGTCAATAAACCCATCTTTTCAAACTGTTTTTGCCTGGGTTAGCGATTCTGAACTTCAGGTAAAAAGGAGATACCGCATGCCGTCCCATATAACCATTAACACGCTTTACAGCATGAAACAAAAAGGGGAAAAAATCACGTCAATCACCGCCTATGATTACCCCTTTGCCAAAATATCTGATGAAGCGGGCATCCACATTATTCTGGTGGGAGACTCAGTCGGCATGGTCGTTGCCGGAGAGGACAATACCCTGGGGGTCACCATGGACCAGATGATATATCATACGAAAATCGTCTCAAAGGCAGTCAACCATGCCATGGTTATTGCGGATATGCCCTTTATGTCATACCAGACGTCTGTCGAGCAGGCCATCACCAATGCCGGACGATTTTTAAAAGAATCCAATGCTTCCGCCGTCAAACTCGAAGGGGGCGCTACGGTGAGCAAAACCATTAAAGCCATTACCGAATGCGGCATACCGGTCCAGGCCCATATCGGTCTTCTCCCCCAGTCGATTCACCAGATGGGCGGTTACCGCGTCCAGCGGGATGAAGCACAATTGTTGTCAGATGCCCGAACCGTGGAAGAAGCCGGCGCTTTTTCCGTGGTGATCGAGGGGATCCCGGCTGACATCGCTGCTGAAATCACCCAGACAATATCTATCCCGACGATCGGCATTGGCGCAGGTCCGGATTGTGACGGCCAGATTCTCGTCATCCATGACCTTCTCGGGATGACGGACAGGCGTATTCCCAAGTTTGTTAAACAGTACACTTCGTTAAGGCAGCAGGCGTCCGATGGAATAAAAGAATATATCGCGGATGTGCAGAACAAAACATTTCCGCTAAAAGACCACTCCTATTAGCCGAAGAGATGTCATTGATTTTCCATAAATAAATGGACCTGTCATATCGCTGCATTTCGAAAAAATTAGTTCAATGACCATCCATTATGATATGATTTTATTTAATGTTAAATAATATTGATCTAAATAAATTCCAGCTTAAAGCCTATTCCATCGAACTACCGTTTGCCCTACTCAAACTCGGCGTCGATAACGTCCGCTATGATGTTTATATCAGTTCCGAATTCCGTAAAGTTACCGAACGTTTTATCTTTGAACTGATTATTAAAACCGCAGACGCATCAGAACCTTTTATTATTAACCCGGAGATTAACTGGTTTAAAGAAACATCCGAATTCCAAAGACTTTGCGCCGAAGTTCTGACTGACAGCATCAACAAGGCAAAGTCTCAAAGTGAAATTCAAATTGACTTTCTGGCCCAGACCGCTTTGGTCAAAATGCTGACGGAAGAAATTCAGCACCAGTATGAAGAGGCTATTCAGCATTGTAAAAATGTGATCCGCAAACAGGAATTTTCTCATCAGGTGGAAACGACGTTAAAGCTCCGGGAAGAAGTCGCTTCCATTATTCAGCGAAAAAATCAAATTGTCAGAAATGTCGGCGCGGAACTCTTCGAGTACTTCGTTGAGGTTCAAAATGACGTTAATAAGCTCCGAACTGCAAACTTCGGAGATAATGCCAGGCTTCCGGAAGAGCTTTTTTCTAACCCGATTCTGCAGATGGCCACCCATTCAGACGGCTTTTTTATGATTGAAAATTATGTATTAATGGGACACCGCTTGGAAGACCCGGTCAACTACAATACATTGATCAATCTGTTAACCGCATTTTTAAACCGTATGGACAAGCCCTCAGAAAAACACGAAAAATTGACAGAAGACACCCATCAGAAATCATTGAAAAACTACACCACGTCATATGACACCCGGGCTGACGAATGGATTAAACATATCGATAATATTGATAAATTATTTAATTATTTCCATTCTCAGGCAGTTCTAAAAAAACTAAAACAACGCAATGCGCCTCCTCAAAAAATTCAAATCTGCAAGGACACCCTCATACTACAAAAAAGATTATTAAATCAAATATTTAAACTCATATCAAAAGAAAAAATGATCAGCGGAATTGTCGCCGCTTACCAGATGCGGCCGGCGTTTGAGCATTACTGTCCCCCCTTATCACCACAGGAATGTCTCCAGTACCTTGTTGTTCCAAAAGCCAGAAAAAACACCATCAGAAAATTAAAGCGCTTTAAAAAATATTTCGGAAAGTCATTCCCATTATCACCCTTAAAACGGACCATACGCAGGGTCCGGACAACTTCCCGGCAGGACCAGAAAAAATACCTGGTCAGGTTTTTAAAAGATTTTTCAAAGTATCACAGGGACTTGAGAAACAATCTACTGATCAAGGAAACCTCAGACAGTATCAACATCACCACCGACGAAAAAATAATCAATCTGTCCCGGAGTAACCACTGTCTTTATGAGTTTAAATTACCTTATGAAGATGTTTTTGATAAAAAACCAATTATTAATCATGTTGTTCTCAAAGCGGATGTCAGAGGCTCATCCGCGATCATTGAGCAGATGAAATCAAAAAAACTGAACCCGGCATCCAATTTCAGCCTCAATTTTTTTGAACCGATCAGCAAAATCCTGTCCCTGTATGGCGCGGTCAAAATTTTTATTGAAGGGGATGCCATTATTCTGTCAATATTTGAACACCAGGACACGCCGGGACGATGGTACAGCGTTTCCAGAGCCTGCGGCCTGGCGATCAACATCCTTATGATTGTGAAAAAATACAATAAGAGAAACAGAAAAAAAGGACTTCCGAGACTAGAGCTTGGGGTGGGGATCGGGTTTTCCAATGCCCCGCCGACATTTTTTTACGATGAAGAAAATCAGATCATGATTTCTCCGGCAATCACCGACGCGGATCAGTTGTCCCGGTGCGACAAGACCCTGCGCCAGTATTTGTCCAAGGAAAAACTCCCCTTTAATGTCTATGAACTGCAGCCGGCACTGAACCCGGAAACATCCATTTTGTTTAATCATAAAACACTTCGATACAATGTAAAAGGCATCCAGCTGTCGCACAAAGGATTTAAAAAACTGTCAAAAGAGATCCACTTGAAACGGCTCGAATGTGAAATCCCGGAAATCGAGCAAGCACCGCTGACGCTTTATACCGGTAAATTCCCGACAACTGCCGGAAACTTTCAGCGCCTGATCATCAGGAAAGCCACTATTCCTGAAGTGTCCTTGAAAGACCTGAGTATTATCGGACAAACTGAAAACACGTATTATGAAGTGTGTACCAATCAGAAGCTATATGAGCACGTTAAAAAAGCCGTCAAATAACTTCGTCCCGACGGTTCTGACCATAGCCGGTTCCGACCCGTCCGGAGGGGCCGGTATCCAGGCAGACCTTAAAACATTTACCGCTGTCGGGGTTTACGGCGCATCGATTATTACCGCGTTAACCGCGCAAAACACTCAGACCGTGACTGCCGCCATGTCTATCCCGGCAGACTTTGTAAAACAGCAACTGGATGCGGTTTTATCGGACATCCGCGTAGACATTATCAAACTCGGCATGCTGCCCAACGCTGACATCTGCGAAACCATCGCGCCGTATTTAAAGGATTATCCGGTTGTCTGCGACCCGGTCATAATTTCCACCAGCGGATGCAGCCTGATTGATGACCCGGCGGTCGCCGCCCTCACTGCGCATATCATTCCCCGCTCCACCTACATTACCCCCAACTATGATGAACTCAAAATACTGTATGGAAAAGAAATCAAAAACATCAAATCCGCAGGCCTTGATTTGCTTAAACGGTTTGATAAACTGGCTGGAATCGTTTTAAAAGGCGGGCATATTGACACGGACAGTCAGACCGTCACGGACATCCTGTTGTTAAAAGACGGCAGCAGCATCCGGGAAACCGTCGAAAATAACCCCCGTTATCACACGAAAAACACTCACGGCACGGGATGCACCTTTGCATCCGCGTTTGCCGCATTTTTAGCCAGAAAACTGCCCCCTCCAGCCGCCTTTTCAAAGGCCGTCGCTTTTACCAGCCACCTGATTGATATCTCCAAAGATACGTCCATAGGCAAAGGAAACGGCCCCCTGCTGCATCACCAAAATGATGTTTCCTGTTAAGACTGCGCCATCCCAACCCGGATAAACTGGAAAAACAAAACACTGAACATTTAACGTCGGAGACGAATGTCCTTTCACTCCAACATTCAATCAGTCTTCTACCTTCTACCTTCTACCTTTTTCCTCCCTACTTACCATTTGCTTTTTAAAACATGTAATGATATTAAAAACTTCCATTTGCATAACAGGCTCGCGCTGCTTGCGCAAACAACTGAAAATAAAATATATATTAAAACCAAACCATGCGATTCATGAAAATTTTTGACAGCCACTGCCACTTAAACGATAAATCCTATGCCAGGGATATGGACCAGGTCATCGGCCGCGCAAACGCAGCATCCATTGACGCCATGATGATCGTCGGCATTACCGAACGGACCAGCGCCCAGGCCGTTGAAATAGCTTCGTCATACCCCGGATGTTACGCCTCTGTGGGGGTTCACCCCCATGATGCAACATCCTGTAATGAAAACGTATTAACAAAATTCAAACAACTGGCAAAGAATCCGCGGGTAAAAGCCTGGGGGGAAACCGGCCTTGACTTTAACCGGATGTATTCTCCGAAAGAGGCACAGGAAAAATGGTTTATCCGCCAGCTTGAAACCGCAAATGAATTAAACCTGCCCCTGATTTTTCATGAGCGGGATTCTAACAGACGATTTCTTGACATATTAAAAGCACATTATGCAGACAACGGGTGCAAAGGTGTGGTACACTGTTTCAGCGGCGACCGACATGAACTGGACGAATACATCAAACTGGGACTGCATATCGGCATCACCGGCATTATCACTATTCACTCACGGGGAAAGGGCTTACGAAAACTGGTACCGCAGATCCCAACCAACCGAATCCTGGTGGAAACCGATGCCCCTTACCTCACCCCGGCGCCGGAAAAAAACAAAACCCGGAGGAATGAACCGGCCTTTGTCCGATCTGTTTTAATGAAAGTCGCCGACGTTTTAGAAGCGGATCCTGAGCAACTGGCAGACACCATATGGCACTCGACATGCCGCTTATTTAACATAAAATCAGATAATTAAACATTGGCACCCATGTAAAAAGTCGGGTTTCGATGGCAAAAACGGCTGTTGGTTGACTTTTGTCATAAATAAATTCAATATGTTATAAAAACAATCCGCCCAAAATCCGACTTTTTCGGAGACATCAAAATCGACAGGAGTTACATATCATGAAGTTAGGCATTACCGGCCTGGCCGGGTCCGGAAAAACTACGGTTTTTGAAGCTCTGACCGGAGAATTTTCAGAGGCGGGCAATAAAATGGAAAACCGGCTGGGGACCATCCGGGTACCGGACGCGCGCATCGACCGGCTCAGTGAAATCTATAATCCCAGAAAAACCATTTACGCCCAGGTGGAATATTTCCTGCCCGGAAAATCCGGTCGGGCAAAAGATTCCGGAAAAGAAGACGCCTCATGGACGGCAGTTCGGGATGCTGATGCCCTGATCCATGTGGTACGGAATTTCAATATGTTTGGCCTTGAAGAACCGAATCCGGCGGCGGATTTTTCCGCTCTTGACCAGGAACTGATACTCATGGATATGGCGCAGACGGAAAAGCGTATTGAACGAATGGATGCGGAAGCTCAAAAAGCCAAAAAACCAGATCCGGAAGAACGCGAACTGCTGGGGAAATGCAATAAAGTCCTTGAAACGGAAACCCCCTTGCGGCGCCAGCCCCATCTGGCCTTTGCGCACAAATTAAAAGGATATGCCTTTTTTTCAGGCAAACCCATGCTCGTGTTATTTAACAATACCGATGAAGACGACACCCTGCCGGGATCTGCCCCGATATTTACTGAAGAAGACTGCATGATTATCCGGGGAAAACTCGAGCACGAACTGGCCCAGATGACCCAGGAAGAAGCAGCCGAACTGCTGGAAGAATTTGGGATTTCAGCGTCCGCCACCGACCGGGTGGTCAAGGCGTCATACAAGCTCCTCGGTCTGATATCGTTTTTCACGGTGGGCGAAGATGAAGTCCGGGCCTGGACTATTAAAAAAGGCACCGCTGCGGTGGATGCCGCAGAAGTCATTCACTCGGATATCAAAAAAGGATTTATCCGGGCGGAAGTTATCTCCTATGATGACTTCATGGACGCCGGTTCCATGACAAACGCCAAAAAAAAGGGGACTCTCCGGCTGGAAGGAAAATCTTATGAAGTCCAGGACGGCGATATCATCAACTTCCGGTTTAATATTTAAAACCTGTTGAGTAAATGTTTTCAACCCATACGATAATAAAAAATATGAAAGGATTAAACAATGAGCGAAACCCAGAAAAATCTAATGGAAGCCTTTGCCGGAGAATCCCAGGCGAACCGAAAATATCTTGCGTTTGCCAAACAGGCCGACCAGGATGGATATCCCCAGGCGGCAAAACTCTTTCGGGCAGCGGCAGCAGCGGAAACCGTTCACGCTCACAGCCATTTAAGAGTGGCCGGCGGCATCAACGCTACGGCAGAGAATTTAAAGGAAGCCATTGCCGGCGAAACCCACGAATTCAAATCAATGTATCCTGATATGATCAAAGCCGCGGAAGAAGAAGGCAACGCCCAGGCCGTCCGGACATTCTCATTTGCCAATGAAGTGGAAAAAATTCATGCCCAACTATACCAGAAAGCCTTAGATAATATGGACGCAGCTGAAGATGCGGATTACTATGTATGTGCTGTTTGCGGGTATACCTGCGAAAATGAAGCGCCGGACGATTGCCCGGTCTGCAAATCAAAGAAAATGGCTTTTTCTAAAGTCGATTAAATTTGAAAATTTTTTGGGTGATGATACTCCTTAAAACCGTTTTTGGGGTATTAAAAAGATAGTTTTAAGGTCATTTTATTGAACTGATTCGATCTTCATTTTTCTGCTATAATAAACTGCTGAGATGGATATGAGCGTCACCAGAATAATGCCCCCCCATTCGTTCATCGTCGGAATGGACGCTGCAGCTGGCATAGTCTGCCGCATTGACAATGAGCTGCAGGGCATTGGCATTGATCGGATTTTCGGTGTATGCCATATCGTGATTAATATGCACGACAGTGCCGCCGTTGACGTTGCTGTATGAAATCAGTGGATTGCCATCAGTCCCGGTAATCAGAACGACCGTACCGATTTTTGCCGTCACCCAGCTCCACCCTGCTACTGTATCTTCCCAGGTGCTTGGAACACCCTGTGTGAGAGGATGACCGGTGTCCTGAACCGTCCAGGTATCCCCATAAGCATACGCCTGATCCGGGGTATATACCGGCATCAAATTTTCGATGATCGGATGTTCATCACCGTCATAAACCTCATAAGTGGTCCACTCCGTCAGCACCAGGCCGCACCCACGCGCCACAAACTGGTTGACAGCCATGGCTGCCGACTCCTGGAGCGTATTACCATATTCCACTCCGTCCAGATAAATAATCAGGCCAAAATTGTCCGGATTCGGATTCGACCCGGCCCACTCCCAGTAAAGGCCCCCGTAGGTAACATCATGTCCCGCATTGACAAGCGCCTGTTGAACTTCTGTTTCAGAACCTCCATCACCCATCAGCAGGACCCTGGCGGCATGCGCTTCACTTAAAAAACCCAGGACCAAAATCATGACAGCAAAAAACCGCAAAAACCCTTTCATCACCCTTCCCTCCTCTAAGTATGAGTATATTGCCTGATATATCCATAAGTTTTAATTGATATAGCAAATAAAACTATAAAATGCAAATGGTTATAACTGACCATGTTTTATGTGAAAATGTCCCGCAATCCTGCGGAAAAAGGATGGTTGTGTGATGATGTGACGATCTCATTCCCTTCCCTTCTAAATAAAAAACACGAAAATCCCAACAATGCCAATCAAGCGGAATTGGAAAGCAAGGTTTTTATTGGAATTACTTGAGTCTGTGAAGGCCTCAGGGCCACAAAGTGCTGTCGCTAACCTTTCCAATCCGCTTGTTGGTTGCGTTCGCACCGCCTGCGGCGCCTAGGTAAAGCGGGTGATGCAAGTGTTCTGTGTGAAAATAATCACTTGCATTGAGTCTCAATTAGGTGTATTATTGAGACTCAATAGGAGGTGAAACCATGAAATTCTTAAGTATCAGAGATTTAAAGACAAAATCATCACAAATTTGGAAGGATTTACCGGAGCAAAAAGAAATGGTCGTGACAAGCAACGGTCGGCCAATCGCCCTTCTTTCATCAATTAATGAAAACAATCTTGAACAAGTTTTAACTGCCTTTAGACGTGCTCGAGCAACGAATGCCTTGGCGTCAATCCAATACGATTCCATTCAAAAGGGGACTGATATGATATCCATGGATGAGATAAATGCTGAAATTGGAGTAATAAGGTCTAAACGTAAAAAATGAAAATCGTATTGGACACAAATGTTCTTGTCTCTGGCCTGCTCACCCCTTTCGGTCCAAGCGGTGAAATTGTTCGGATGGTATTCTCAGGCGAACTAACAGTGTGTATAGATGCCAGGATTTTAGCAGAATATAAGGATGTTCTTCACCGTCCAAAGTTTAAATTCAATAAGGACCATATTGGCATATTGCTTGATTTTATAAAGCAATACGGCCAGGTTACTTCAAGCTCGCCACTTAAGAATCGTTTGCTGGATCCCGACGATGAGCCATTTCTCGAAGTTGCCATCGCCGGAATGGTAAAATCTTTAGTCACAGGAAATAGAAAACATTACCCTTCTTTGGTTTTTAAGGGGATAAATATTTTTTCTCCCTCTGAATTTCTTGAATTTTATAGAAAACAAGATAAAGACACACAACGAACAAGGATAGATTGATGTGAGGAACGAACCACAATCTTATCCGAAGGTTGAACAAGCCCGGTCTTGATGACTCTATATATAAGCAAATATCTTTTTTTGATCAGGGGGGATGAAGTGCGTTTTCAGGAAGTGTCATTTT
>JABZFM010000061.1 GCA_014237465.1 Desulfobacteraceae bacterium
TGGTGGAAATAATGTTCAATTCGTCCCGCTCTTCTTTCGTTAATGTTACTCTGTATCGTGGCACCATGTCGTCCTCCTTTTTTGAGAACGACTATACCACAGATCAAATTAAATGCGAAGGTTTAAATTTTACATTGTAGTAGGCTGAATGGGCATATTTTTATTAAAAAAATTGCCCTCCGGTTTTTCATAAGATACTCCTCTGACTCGAGTGAACGGGATAATAGTAAAAAGTTATTTCAATTTCAATATTTGGGCTTTACGATATTCTTCTTCAGCCCGGTAATCAATACCCAGATTTTTATAAAGATTGCCGGCAATGCGGTGCAGGTTATAATCATCAGGAAAGTATGGGATTGCCTGCTGAATTATGTATAATGCTTTTTCATGCGATTGATTTTTTTGGTAGAATTGAGAAACATGTATAAAATAGTTTTTATTAATTTTTTTTTCATTGGGCAGGTATTCCAGCGCTTTTAAATAAGATGTTTCCGCTTTTTGTTTTTTTCCTAAAGAATCAAAGAAATCGCCCAGTATCAGGTGCGGTTTCACCCTGTCCGGCAGTGCATGATGCATTTGATCCTCATTGATTTCAAGCAATACCATCAGGGAAAGGCAGGTATCGGTTACTTGCGTATCAACTGACATCGCTGATTTTAATATTTCCAGACCTTTTTCAAACCGGTGTTGCTCAAATGACATGGCGGCGTACTTTATGTATGCCGCCATATTTTTTTTATCGTATTGAATGCTGTTGCGAAAAAGCTCTTCTGCCAACTCAATATTCCCTTGCTGATAGACAAAATTTCCAGCATCTTGAAGGTTTTGACTGTTTGTCGGAGCCCGGCGGATAGATTTTGCATAATATTTAAAGGCGGTTGTGGTTTTTCTCATCATGGCAGCAGTATGAGCGGCAGATTGATGGTATTTGGGGTTTAAAGGATCAAATGCCGCAGCCCTTTGTGCTGTCCGTGATATTTGGTCAAGATCTTTTTCTGAAATATCAGGCGTCAGGTTAATTTTCTGGTAATCTGAAAAAAGGTAATTGGCAATCAGCGCACCGCCATGTGTATAAAATACGCTGATACATAAAAACAGGGCCGATATTCCGAAAATATAAGGGTTTATTTTTGATTTTTTTAAATAGGTTGCCGATAACCCGTTTCGCAGGCGTGTATTTGACGCGGACACAGCAAGCGCAATGACAAAGAAAAAATAAAGTCCGTTAGCACCGATCTGCATATTAAAATCAACAAATGAATGGATTAATATAGCACTGACAGACGTTATACATCCGATAAACAGATAAATCGAAAACCTTTCTCTGCGTATGTTGTATGTTCGGGCAGCAAAAAGGAAAATAGAAAAAAGACAAAAGAGTATGAGTGCCGCCATCACGATTCCGCCGGTACATAAAAATTCAATATAGTCGTTATGGGCGTGTTCTAAAATATCATTTCCCGGGAGTGTCCGGTAAGAGGGATAAATATGCTCATACGTACCCGCACCGGTCCCGAATAAAGGGAAAGCCTTAATGATCTCCGCACTGTCCTCCCACATGATAAAGCGGCCGCTTTGTAATACAATTTCACCGGATTGATTCCGAATATTTTCAAATCTCTTGAAAATGGCATCCCAGCCCTTTGTTCCGGTTAAAAACAAAACGATTACGATAATAAGCGCAATCAAAAACCCTGGTTTCTTTTGTTTTGTTTTCAAGAACAGAAATAATGAAAAAATACCCATCGACAGAGTCAGCGAAATGATTCCGCCACGGGAAAGGCTTAAAAATACAGACGTTGCAATGAGAATGGCGGCTGTACCGTATAAAAAATGCTGATTGATTTGTTTTTGATTTAAAAAATCAGCAAATTTTTTTTTAAAAGGTACGTTGGCCACGGTCGGGCGGTATGTCAGAAACAGGCTTAAAACCAGGGGGAAAATCATTTCCATGAGTCCGGCATAATGATTTCGGTTTACATAAGGGCCTGCCGGCGTTCCGCCATGACTTAATTGCCTGATCCAGAGGATTTTGTTATCCGGCATGGGATTATACAGGCTTTGGGTTATAAACTCAATGATCACAATAATTGACAGCAATGCGGCAAAAGCGGCAATGACCGCTACTGTTTTTTTTAAGAAAACCCGGTCCGCCAAAAACTGAACGGCGATGATGTAAAAAAGCATATATGAGGAGAGTCTGAGAAATTCCATCAAAGTGGCGCGCGGATAAATGGAAAGCGGAAGCCAACGGGCGGGCCCGGTTAGTCTGGAAGAGTTGTGATATATGTCAAAGGTTGCAGAAGATAGAAATTTAACAAAATGTCCCGGCAAAGGAATGATCTGTAATAATATGAATACAATAACCAGTAATAACGGTATGATTCCAGGCACCTTATAAAACGTTTTTGGGCCTGAAGAAAAATAAAGAAGCAGGGCGCTTGCACATATAAGCACTTCCATTATCAGGTAAGACCAGATCTCTACCGTTCCAAATGCCATGGGCGCGAATAATAGTGCGGTCAAAAAAAGATAATAAGCGGTTTTTTTCATTTTTGAGCAGGTATGATTTGTTTCAATTTAGTGAATTTCCTCTCCGGCCAAAATTGCCGCCGGATTTGTGCTTACAAGACGCTGTGAAGCCTCCCTGCCGACAAGGGTTGAGGCAACTTCTGCCGCCTCGGACAGGACCGGGGTGCGAAATTTTTTGGAATGCGCATCCGAGGCGATCATATCGATTTTTCCGGAATCCAGCAGAAAGTCCGCACAGTATTGAATGTCAACGCCGAAATCTCCGGTGAGGCTTCCGGCGGTAATTTGGACATAGATATCTTTGTTTAAGAGTTTTAATAACAAGTCAGGAGAACGGATGATGGAATAATTCCGCTCAGGATGGGCAATTATTGGTTTTAGCCCCTTTGATATGAGCCAGGAAAGGATTTTTCCGGCAAAAGACGGCAGATGGTTATGGGGGAATTCAATCAGCGTATAATTCGTATGGTTGAGCGTATATTTCGGAATTATGGCAGGATCCAGACCGATAGATACTTCCGCGCCAGGATAAACGATAACCGGAATGCTGTTTTCTTTTAAGAGCCGGTTCAGCTGATCAACCCGTTTGATGATATCCTGGATGGTATATTTGTTGTCGTTGATATGGGGAGTCGCGATGATTTTACAAACCCCGTCTCTTGATGCGATCTTTGCCATTTCAAGGGATTCCTCAAAATCAGACGGGCCGTCATCGATATCCGGCAAAATATGGCAGTGAACATCAATCATGTTGCCGGGCATTATGAAGAGGTATAGTCATTTTTATAGTAACCGTATTGGCCATCATACTTGGAATAGTATTGGTGTTGTTTCTTTAAATCCACCGCATTGATGATCAAACCGAGCATTTCGGAATTGATGTCGGCTAACATTTTATACGCCCTGGCCACGGCATCATAAGTGGTTACCCCGGAGCGGGTGACCAGTATGGTTTGCTCTGCAACTTGGCTGATTAAATGTGCGTCACTGACATTAAACATCGGGGGAGAATCAAAGATAATAAAATCATAACTGTCTGATACATCCGTGATCAGTTTGTTGAGTCTTGATGAGCTTAACAGTTCGGATGGATTCGGCGGAACCGGTCCCGCAGGTGCAATATCCAGATAGTCCAAACCTTTATTTTTTAAAATGGTTAAGCCTGATTGGTCCGCCAGGTAAGTGCTCAGCCCGGACGTGTTATCCAGGTTGAAAATTTTATGAATTCTGGCCCGCCGCATGTCCCCATCGATCAAAAGCACTTTTTTGTCAGAAAAGGCGAATGAAATTGCCAGGTTGACGGACGTTACGGTTTTACCCACCCCCTGGTTCATGCTTGAAATCAGAATGCTTTTGGGGGCACCGTCCGGTGAAGACAAAAGCACTGAAGTCCGGATGGCCTTATATGCTTCGGATATAATTGAACTGGGGGCCTGAAAAACAATTTTTTCAATATCCTGCTCATTTTCTTTTAAAAGCGGGATCATACCCAGAACCGGCAGACCGAGGCGTTCTTCCGCATCCTCTGAAGTCTTTACCGTGTTGTCCATATACTCCAGAAAAAAGGCCAGGCCGATTCCGGCGATCAAGCTGACAATAATGCCCAGCAAAATAGTTCGTTTCGGCCCTTTGGTAATCGGTGAACTCGGGATATCTGCGTTTTCAACCACCCAGACATCGACTGCCTGTTGTTGTTCAGTGACATTAAATTCCTTGATCCGGCTGAGCAGCCGGTCATATAAAAGGCGGTGGACTTCCACATCACGGTT
Organism: Desulfobacteraceae bacterium; assembly: GCA_014237465.1. GTDB lineage: Bacteria > Desulfobacterota > Desulfobacteria > Desulfobacterales > Desulfosalsimonadaceae > SURF-3. The sequence continues at coordinate 4,302 of JABZFM010000061.1, forward strand.
TAAAATCTCATATTGAATTAACTTGTCGCTCATAAATGCAGCGTTTTGTTTTGTTTTGTCCAGAAGCGATTGAAGACTTTTGGCCTTTTGCAGTGCCAGTTCATACCTGTTTTTGACAGATTGAATCACATTCTGGATTTCATTGTTGAGCTTGTCATTCAGTGCGTTTAAGTCTTTATTCGCCCGGATCATTTTCGGATGTTTGTACCCGATACTTTTGGATAGTCCGGCGATTTCCTGTTCTTTATTAATTATCTGTCGCCGCAGCTCTCTTATGGTTTCAGTGTCGGCAACAACCGGCAGGTTCTGGGCTTCTTCGGGTGCTATCCGGTTAATCTCCTGGTAGAGCGATTCCAGTTCATTGACTTCCGCCTGTGCCTGGGTCAGGTTGCTGCTGATCTGTGTTATTTTTTTTGGGAAAATCGCTTCCTGGTCATCTATTGTATAAATATCATGTTCCTTTTTATATTCCCGGAGTTTTTTTTCGCTGCATTCAAGCTTAACCCTTTCGGCATCTGCATTGGTTTTCATCCATTCAAGGGATTGAGAGGTGGATTCCAGTTTCATTTCCAGGAGCAGATGTTGATAAGCTGAGGCGACGGTATTGACCACATCGGCTGCAAAGATCGGGTTTGTGGAAGAAAAACTCACATTAACGATATCGCCTTTTTCCAGATCGCTATCAATGGTGATGCCGTTTCGTACCATTTTTGCAATAGATTTAATTTTTTGGTTTTTGGGTTCTTCTGCAGTCGATTCGTTTTTAACGGCTTGAGTGGAGGAAGGATTATTGTTAACGGTTCCGGCCAGTTTCAGCACAATCGAATAAAGATTTTTAAACCAGTGGATTAAATCTTTGGCAATGGATGAATCCTGGTTTTTATCATCAAAATACCGGTTGTAAGTTTCATCAAGTTTTAATGATTCCATGACCTTTTTCGCAACCTTGCTGCTTTTGATCAACTGGGCCTGTGTGGATAGAAAATATGGATCATAGGCAAAGCGATAATTTGATGCAAAAGACGGGTCGTAATTTTTCTGTATTAACAGTTTTGTAGTGGCCTGGTAAACCGGGGTGGCGGAAAAGGCCTTGATTAAAATAAACGGAAGGCAAATAAGAAAGACAAGCAGAATGATATTTTTTCGGCGAAGCATTACATATAAATAATCTTTAATGGGTATGTCTTCTCTATGCATAAATTATCACTTATCTCGTGGTTGTTTAAGAATTAATCATTTAAAAATAACTTTCAGGCACAACAATGACATCGTTGGGCTGTATCGGCAGATCCATTTTGACTTTTTCACGCACATGTTCTTTACCGTCTGTGGAACGGATAATATGAATGCGGGTGGGCGCTGCCTTATCGTTTACCCCTCCTGCTTTTGTGAGCGCCTGAATGACGGTAAGACCTTCTTCATAATCATAGACATCCGGTCTGTTTACTTCCCCGGTCACATAGAAAACCTTTTTTTTTGGAATATATATATTGTCGCCATTGACGATAGACAGATTCAGGGACTCCTGCCCCTGTTCCATGAGCTGAAACAGGTTGACGATAATTATTTTTTTTTGCTTGCTGTCCGGCTGATCCCGCTGGATGATAGCCTCGCTGGCGGCTTTCTCCTTAAGGCCGCCGGCCTTTGAGATGAGTTCCAAAAGGGTTGTGTGCCCTTTTAGTTCATACAATCCCGGGTTGTTCACCCCCCCGAGAATAGTGGCTTTCCGGTTTCTGAATTCTTCGATAAATATGTTGACATTCGGATTGATAATATATCCGTCAGCCAGAAGGGATTCGATTTTTTCGCCTATTTTTTCGATGCTCTCGCCCGCAGCAGACAGTTGACCGATCAGGGGCAGTGTAATCATGCCATCTCCGCTGATTCGAACAGTTGTACGCAGGTCAGGGTGGTCATATACGGAAATGGTTAATACATCGCCTTCGCCTAGAACATAATCCTGTGCAAATAGAATCGGTGTAAAATTCACCAGAAAATTGATAATAAATGTCAGATATAGCGCTTTTTTCATTTTTAACATCTAATGGGTAAAATAGCTTTAATCCATTGTGGTGCTGTTACAGTAATTAATTTAAAACATCAACCCGAACAATTCAAGTTTATCCGTGATGAATAGGCGTTGAAGATGACACTGGCTGTCTGGTTGATACGAAAACTCAATCGGAGAGAAATGTCAAATCATAATCGGGGTCATAATCGGGCATAAATGATATTTACAGGAACAGGCTTGCGCGAACGAAGAACGTATGATCAATGTAGTCATGCCCTGGATAATTGGAATCGTGATCTGTATAGATATACGCCGCATTTAATGTCATCCATTTATAAATGTCAAAATTAATGGACGGCGAAACAGCGAACTCCGTATCTTTTCGCTCTTCATCATAACCCGGGCGGTAATCCACGTGGCTGCCCTTAAATTCATCAAGAAAAAAAGATGTATCTAAGAACAGATGAATTTTACTGCTTATATCTCGGTTTATCCTGAAACCAAAAAAATGCGCCAGGGTATAATCAGCATAAAAATTTTGAAAGTCACCATAATCATATCTATGCTCAAGCACTTCATCATATCGGCGATAGGCGTTGAGCGTTAAATTTGTGCGTGAGTTAAAGTTATGGTCAATCTGAATTTCCGCCATCCAGTTGCTTTCAGAAATATCTGATTTTTTGAGATCAGTATCCGGTAAAATGGAAGTTGTTGTATCGAATGTTTTTTCCCCGAATCCCCCCTTGATCTGTCCGCTTGATTTTCCGGTCATTTCCCATCTCAGCCCGGCAAAATAACGATGTTCCTGACTATCCTTATCGCTTGTATCGTAGTTGATGTCTGCAAATTCATATTCAACAAATGCCGAGGTCTTTGCTGTCAGGCGGAAAAATAAATACGCGGCAATGGAATTATCCGTTCTGTCGGCATTACTATTGATTTTGTCTGTATAATTAAGATCAAAATTGGAATAATCCAGCCGCAGTCGTAATTTATGTGTGGCATCAAGGGTGCCGGCAATATTGAACAGGTTGGATTTGTATTTGTCCTCAATAAAATAAGCACGTTCTGAAAACGCGTCATACGATATTTTATATTGGTCCATGGCACGCAAAAACAGCATGTTGCCAGAATGATAACTCAAATATGCATCCATGCGGTGGGTTGTTCTGTCCAGAGAGTCCTGATTGTAATATTTTTTTACGTCCTGATCTTCAAATATACCGGAGTTGTCCTTATTATGATAAAATTCAAATTGCGGGCTGTAGAGCAAGTAAGCCTGAAACGGCCTTTTGTCTGACGGGTTAAAAGGGTTGATGGCAAGCCCGCCCGGTGATGCGTTGGCGGTAATAATTTCAACACTGCGTTTTGTTGTTGAAGGAACCGCTGCCCATATGCCGGGTGTCAGAAACGTCGCCCAACACGACTCCGGGTCTTTGTCGGTTTTATAGAGGTTGGTGGTATAGGACTCGGCAACGGAAAAAAAACCATGCAGATAACTTCGGTTTTTTTCAAAAATATCTCCGCTGATTGACCCCTCATCCTGGGTTGTGTCTTCTATTCTTCCCACCGCTACCGCTGTCGCCGCCGCAGCACCAACAGCTTCACCAACTTTTTCCGTTTCAATCATGGATTCATCAATGTCGTTGTTACCAGGCTCTTCAGAGGACTGGCTGGAGGATTCTTGCTTAGAGCCGGAGTCTGTCTTTTCTTGCCCGGCTTCCTCTTTTTTATCAGCATTTTCCGCGGCAACAGCTGCGCCTGCGGCAGCGGCAGCAGGAACAGCAACCCTTGACTTGCTGGTGTCCTGGTCTGTATCATGCGGTTCCGGTGTTTCGGTATCAGTTTTTTCTTGCCCTGTTTCAGTAGCATCAATGGAAACAGCCGGTGTGACAGTGCCCGATTCATCGGTATCCCTGCTTGCACCCTGCGGTCCAAAATCGGAATCTGTCACTCCTTGATTGATTTTAGCATCCTTGATTGAATTTTCAACGGATGCGGCCATGGTGATCATTGAAATATAGGCACTGAAAAACATTGCCAGGAAAAAAATGGCAGCATTAATTCTTACTTTGTTAATCGTTTTTTTCATATGGTATTGACTGCAAATAAAAACCTAACCTGAATGATTTTTTGCTCGATCTGAATTCACAAAAAATCATTCAACCTAGGTAAAAAAATGTATTTTTATATTTATACGATAAAAAATTTTTGTCGTTATCATGTGATAGCCGGAAAAATTAAAACATAAATTGAATTAAAACCGAATCAGGGCCTTTTGGGGCTTATTATATCTCCCTCCGCACCTACTCCCCCCGCATCGTCATCAGATATGAAGCCTCTTACTGTATTATCATCTAATGTAAGATGGCTGACGCCAGTGATAATATGCGCTTCTTGGGGAAGGTCATGACTGATATACGCATGCCCGTATTCAGCATGTCTTGGGCAGGCTTTTAATGTCGTTGCCGGAGGCACATCAAGCTGTGTTGATACTTCTTCAATTGTCAGTGTATCAGCGTCAGTCATGCATAAGTTGTAAATTACATTATACTTTGTCGAACCTTGATTGATCATACTTTTACATGTTGCAATAATGATAACCAGGCTGAGTTCCTTTTCCACCAGAAATCTTAATATTGAATCCGGGGTATAACCACCAGGGCCGCAAATTTTTGTGGAGTTGAAGATGGCATCCGCAGGAATTCTGTTTCGCAGTGCAGAAATAATCACCTGTTCGTGGGATAATTTTGTGTCAGCTAAAGCGTCAACAATTTTAATGTTAGCATACCCCAACGACTTGGCTTTTTTGATAATAGCAGAAGTAGGCACATTGTCATCCACCAGAATTTTAGCAGCCATATCAAGGTTGTTATTCTCAAAAACAGCATCTATAAATGCTTCCCCGGAAATCTCATTGGCAGCTGCAAAAGCATTCACCCATACCATGGTACTCAAGGCAATGGTAACCATCAACGTCAAAATAATTTGTCTGACCATTTTCGATCCCTTCATGAACAAAAAAATTTGTTAATTATATTAATATCTATTTAATAAGTCAATATTGTAATTTCCCGTTATCAGGGTAACCGCATTTGGAAATCAGTTTCATTAAGGTTTTAATTCTGTGGGAGAGGCTTCCAGCCTCGATGTTTAAGGATCAACATTACACATTAGAAATATATCAACGATATGGATATTCGTGAAAATCATTCACAATA
>JABZFM010000028.1 GCA_014237465.1 Desulfobacteraceae bacterium
TCGCGTCCGGGTTTTGCCTAAGGCTTCCTCCAGACCTTGCCTCGCGACAACGCCCTTGCCATCGGCTAACGGTTCCGACCACTTCGGCCCGTAGAGGACTTCCACCTCCAAGATTCACGCCATGCCTGGCGCACTAAAAAAAGGCAGGGACGGAATATACCGACCCTGCCTAAAAAATGGAGAGAACACAAAAAAACACTCGCCTGTTATTTTTTACTTTAACGTGTCAGACAGATTCGTCAAGAATAATCTGCCTGCCTGTAACCCGCCAACCGGAGATGGCAGATCTTCGTTTTTGATCTGACGAATCCGAAAATGGTTATTCCAGCGGCAAAATCCATCCATCCGAATCTTCCGCAATCCCGTACTGGATGTCGGTTATTGCTTTAAAAAACTTACTGGACCATTTGCCCACTTTACCGTCACCGACCTTCATGACTTTATCCTTGTACATGACTTCCCCTACCGGAGAGATAACGGCCGCCGTGCCGGATCCGAAAATTTCCTGGAGTTTTTCCGCCTCATGAGCGGCAATCAATTCATCAATACTGATGCGCCGCTCAGTCACCGGGGAATCCCACTTTTCCGCCAGTTGCTTGACCGTGTCCCGGGTAATTCCGGACAGAATGCTTCCGCTCAGGGCCGGGGTAATGATCTCGTCATCAATAACAAAAAAGATATTCATGGACCCGACCTCTTCAATATATTTTAACTCAACGCCGTCGAGCCACAAGACCTGGGTGTACCCGATACGATGGGCCTCTTCACCGGCATAAAGACTGGCAGCATAGTTACCGGCCGTCTTCACTTCACCCATTCCCCCGCGCACCGCCCGGACATATTTATCCGTTACCCAGATCTTTACCGGATTAAAACCTTCTTTATAGTAGGCCCCTACCGGGGACATGATGATAAAAAACCGATACGTATAGGACGCGCGCACGCCAATGTAAGGATCCATGGCGATAATTGTCGGACGGATATACAATGATGTCCCGGGTGTTGAGGGGACCCAGCGTTGATCGACTTTCAGCAGTTCCATCATTGCTTTGAGCGCAAACGCCTCATCCAACGGCGGCATGCACAGCTGATGCCCGGACCGGTTAAACCGCTTAAAATTCTCCTCCGGCCGGAACACCTGAATATCACCAGACAGAGTCTTAAACGCTTTTAAGCCTTCAAAAATTGACTGGCCATAATGCAGCACCATGGTCGACGGTTCCATCACAATCGGCTGATACGGCTCGATTCTCGGATTATGCCATCCGTTCTCCTGATCATAATCCATGTTAAACATGTGATCCGTGAAAATGGTCCCGAATGTCAGGTCCGCATCATCCGGCAACGGCTTCAGCGTATCAGCTTTGCGTATTGTCAACTCCATAGCTCTCTCCGTAAATTGTTTTTTTATATACCATAACGATATGTTAAAAAATTAACCACAGATAAAATCACAAACCATATCAAAAATCAAGGCGTACAAATTCATTTGTTAATGTCACCCTTTGTAAAGCAAAAATTTTTCCCACAATTTTTTTTTTAATCATTTTATTGTATATGATCAAGAAAAATTAACCTTAACGTTAATTTTATGCAGTGTAATTGGAAAGTTCCATCCTTCCATCAATTTACGTCTCAATTTCCCCGCCGGAACCCCTTGATTTAATCCGTCAAAAAGGTTGACAAACCTGTTATTATCAATAATGTTCTGTTAAACGTATCAAGGCTACCATACTGCAATAACAGCATATAATTGAATCCGGATACGCTACGGGCATTGGTGTATGAATCGTTTTTTTCGTTATCGGCATATCTTGACGATTTCCGAATCATGATTGATGGCTTCTTAAAAAGTCCAAATTCTGTGTTGCGCTGCATTCTTCGTCGCTGCGGAGTAGGCAAGCTACTGCTGGAACATCACGCCACAGGCGTGACTCATTCCTCAGAATTTGCGCGCCTTGCCATTTTTATAAGAATGGTGGAGCTTTTTTCTTTGCCATCCAAATATGACTCTTTATAGGATCATAATAATTAAATTAAAAAAAGTGAAAATATCATGAATAAAGACATTATTGAAATAAGATGGCATGGCCGTGGCGGGCAGGGCGCGATTACTGCGGCAAAAATTGTGGCAAATGCGGCATTTGTCTCCGGATACGGCGGCGTTGTGATGGCCCCCACTTTCGGCACGGAGAGAAGGGGCGCGCCGGTTTTAACATCGCTGAAAATCTCAAAGCAAAAAATCTATGACCTGTCCCCGATCACGGAACCGGATATGGTGGTTGTTCTGGATCACCTGATTGTGAAAGAAGTTGATGTGGCAAGCGGTTTAAAGCCCGGCGGACTGATCGTTATCAATTCACCCAAACACCCGGATGACTATAATTTTGAAGGCATGAAAGTTGCGACCGCTGACATCACAAGTATTGCAAGTGAATCAGGACTCCCCCCCGGTGTCGTAAATACCGGCATCATCGGCGCATTTGCAAAAGCCAGTGATTTGATCGACATCGATACACTTGCCCGGGCCATTGAAAATGAATTTAAAGGGAAACACCCTCAAAGAAATGCCGAGGCAGCCAGGATTACCTTTGATAATACGATTGTTGGAGGCTAATAAATGATGGCTTCGTAAAAAGTCCAACTTCTGCGTTGCGCGGCATCCTTCGTTTCTTCATAGTACGAAAAGTACGAATCATCACTCAGGATTTGCGCGCCTTGAATTTGGAACTTTTTTCTTTGCCATGAAATCTGATTTTTACGGGAGTATTAATATATGAAAAGAGAAAAATTCGGTTGCTATAAATCCCACAGTGAACCCGGACCGGGAGATGGCGGCAGGACCGGTTCATGGCGGGTCAAGCGACCGGTGATTGATTTGGATAAATGTATACCGGTAAAAACAAACAAACCGGCCTGTTTTACCTGCTGGCTTTTCTGTCCGGATAGCGTCATTACACGAACCATACCGCCGATCATTGATTATGAATATTGCAAGGGTTGTGAAATATGCGCTGAAGAATGTCCTGTGGGGGCAATAACAATGGTTGATGAGACCGTCTTCATTAAAGAGGAGAAATAGTCGTATGCATATTATTGAATCCGGCAATGTTGCTGCTGCAAACGGCGTAAAGCTGGCAAAAGTTCAGGTAATTGCCGCATATCCCATTACGCCGCAGACCCCGCTGACGGAAAAACTATCCGAATTTGTTGATGCCGGCGAAATGGATGCGCAGTATATCCCTGTTGAAAGTGAACACAGCGCGCTTTCCGTATGTATTGCGGCCTCCAGTACAGGTTCCAGGGTGTTTACGGCAACAAGTGCCAACGGCTTATTATATATGAATGAACAGCTCCACTGGGCGGCCGGAGCAAGATTACCTATCGTCATGTGCGTGGTTAATCGCGGCATCGGCGCTCCCTGGACCGTATGGAATGATCACCAGGATGCCGTTTCCCAGCGGGATACCGGATGGATCCAGATATACTGCTGTGATCATCAACAGATTATTGATACCGTGCTCAAGGCGTTTTACCTGGCGGAAACCGTCAATGTCCCGGTTATGGTATGCTATGACGGATATATTCTGTCCCATACCTACATGCCGTTTGAAATACCGGCCCAGGCGGATGTTGATAAGTTCCTTCCCCCGTTTAAACCGGATTATGCATTAAATCCCGGACAGCCGGCCAACCTGAATACCGTCACACTGCCGGACATCCGGCCGGATGTACGCGGCAACATGGCACCCGGCTATATGGAAATCCGGCATAATCTGCATACGGATATGAGAGATGCCATTGCGGTTGTGGCGGACATTGACAAAAAGTTTGCGGAAGTATTCGGACGCAACGGCAATCCCTATATTGAAGAATACAAGTGTGATGATGCCGAATTTGTTGCTATCTGCATGGGGTCCCTTTCCTACCACCTCCGGGATGTAGTGGATATTTTAAGGAAAGAAGGCATCCCGGTGGGCGTTATGGGCCTCCGGCTTTACCGACCATTCCCGGACCAGGCGGTCAGGGACGCACTGTCGGCCCGAAAAGGCATTATTGTTTTTGAAAAAGCGCTCAGTTACGGAAACCAGGGCGCGCTGTACGCGGATATCAAGTCCGCCCTTTACTGCGCGGAAAATAAACCGGCAGTGCATAATTACATCCTGGGTCTTGGCGGCAGGGAGATTAAAACCGATCACCTGGTTGAGTGTTTGCGAAATTCCTGCAAACAGCCGAAGACCATTGGTGATACGCCACAGTGGATTGGACTGAAACTTTAGATATTACGAGAAAAATAATGACTGAAAAAACAACCATACTGAATCTTCCAGAAGATGAACTGGTTCACCCGGGGAACAGGGCCTGTGCTGGATGCGGACTCAGCATAATCTACCGGATCGGGCTCAAAGCGCTGGGAAGAGACACCATTCTTGTTGTGCCCCCAAGCTGCCTGACTGTTCTGCAGGGCCTATACCCCATTGCAGCCACCCAGCTGCCGTGCTTAAATGTCACGTTTGCCTCAACAGCAGCAGCAGCCACCGGAGTACTGGGCGCACTGCGGGCACAGAAAAATGAATCCACCATTGTCGCGGCATGGGCAGGAGACGGCGGGACCAGCGATATCGGCATCCAGGCCTTATCCGGCGCCTGTGAACGCGGTGAAGACTTTATTTTTATCTGCTATGACAATGAAGCTTACATGAATACCGGTGTACAGCGGTCCGGCACAACCCCGCAGGGAGTGATCACCACCACCACCCCGTTTTCCGGAAAGGCACAGAAGAAAAAAGATGTGCCGTCAATTATTGCCGCCCATGGCATTGACTATGTGGCCACGGCTTCCGCATCCTATCCTCTGGACCTTTACGATAAAATCGTAAAAGCCAAAGCCATCAAAGGTCCCAAATACATTCATGTGCATACCCCGTGCCCGGCCGGATGGGGATTTAATCCAAGATATACGGTAAAACTCGGCAAACTGGCCGTGGAGACCGGACTGTTTGATTTGTATGAAATTGAAAACAGCGAATTTTCGCTGACCGGTGCTTCGGAAAAACTGATCGGGAAAAAACGGAAAACGGTTGATGAATACTTTAAAACACAGTCCCGGTTCAGGGCATTGTCCAAAGAACAGATAGAAAATATCCAGAACGAAATCGATGCCAAGTGGGCGGAGTATAATAAAAAATAATAAAAAGTGACTAAAGTTTAAAGTGAGCTAAAGTGGCTGAATCACTTTGGTTCTGTCATCTTTCCTAAATTCAACAAAAAATCCGGACCGCTGGTCCGGATTTTTTTGTTTGAAATTCTGTGCTTAACAGCGTTCTGGTTCTTGAAGGGCGACAAGTAGCGTCACCTACCATGTCATTTAATATTAGCGAATCCTTATTCATGAGTCATGGACACTCAGATGCAACAATACAGTAGAAGACAGTCCTATCCTTAAACCGTAACAAAAAGATATCCTTGACAAATCCGATTGTTACATCTTAAACTACATGCAATCTACCCAAGCAGGGACAGGATAAATTCATTTCTTCAGCTTTTTATCCTCTAATTTGCATCTCATTCAACCTGTCATTCCGCTTGGGTTTTATTTTATTCACATTTTTTTTATACCGGGCAAGGGAATTGTTTTAAATCTTAAGTCGTAATTTTTTCAAAGTATTAAATAAAAAGACTATTTACCCATGCGTTTTTTTGAGAATTTAAGAATCAGTTTTTCAAAGATATTTTAACGTTATAAAAGAAGGAGAGCTTATCAATAATCAAAAAAAGCCCACATTAAAGCAATTTTACAATCTTATGGACCGATCAAGAGGCATTCGGTTTAAAGTTGTTGAAAATATTATCATGAACCGTCAAATTTCGCCTGACTGGATAAAATCCCTGAAAGACTTCCTTGCATCACTTGACGGTATCGGTTCTGAAAACAAAAAAAAAATCCTCTACCTCGACGATTCTATGGGGAATATTTCAAAAAAGATTGAAGTGGACCTGGCTTATGAGATCACAGAACTGGAAAAGGACATCTTTTACCTTGAAAATGGTGAACAAGCATTCATTGACTATCTTTCCAGTCTTCATGCCGGGTTCCAAAAGCATGTGGACAACGGTTTGAATAAACTTGCCGGTCTAAGATTCAATTGTTTTATTACTGACCGGGACGGAACAATAAACAATTACTGCGGCAGATATCGATCTTCGGTTCAGTCAATTTACAATGCCGTTTTTCTTACCAGATTCGCAAAAAAAAGAGCGAAAAATCCGATTATAATAACCTCCGCCCCTCTGAAAGATCCGGGTATCGTTGATGTCAGTGTTAATCCTGAAAAGACTATTATTTATGCGGCTTCAAAAGGCAGAGAATTTATCGACCTTTCCGGAAACCGGAGAACCTATCCCATAGACAATAAAAAGCAGGAGCTTATTGACGGGCTTAACCAAAAGCTCAGCGCTCTTCTGCAAAAACCGTCTTTTGAGCAGTTCACCCTGATCGGTTCCGGGCTGCAGTTTAAGTTTGGCCAGACAACTATAGCACGCCAGGATATCAGCAGATCTGTTTCTGAAGATGAATCAGAGGCATTGCTTAAAAGGATTAAAAGTCTGGTGTCAGATATTGATCCGGAAAACAGAAATTTCAGAATTGAGGATACCGGCCTTGATATTGAAATAATTCTCACAATCCAAGACTCGGAATCCGGGCCCAAGGATTTTGACAAAGCGGATTCGGTAAAATTTCTTAATTCAGAATTAGGGCTTAATATGTCAGAAGGGCCGCATCTTATCTGCGGGGATACATCATCAGATATACCAATGATAGAAGCCTCTTTAAACAAAACTAACGACACATGGTCCATTTTTGTTACAGGGGATAAAGAACTTGCCGGCAGGGTCACGGCGGTATGCCCGAACGCTGTTATCGTACCTGAACCCGACATGTTGGTTACAATTTTAAATTTGTTATCCGTATAATCTTTTTACCGTTGGACAAAGGAGAAAGACATGGCGTCAACACAGTTTAAGGGTATAATTTTTGATCTGGACGGAGTTATTACGGGTACGGCACGTGTGCATGGCCTTGCATGGGAAAGCATGTTCAATGTTTTTCTTAAGAAGACTGCAAAGAGCGAAAACAGGCCTTTTGTGCCGTTTGATCCTGATGTCGATTACCTGCAATACGTTGACGGCAAACCCAGAATGGAAGGCGTAAAAAGCTTCCTTGAATCCAGAAACATAAAATTGCCTTTTGGCGACCATAACGACCCGCCTGACAAAAAAACCGTCTGCGGACTGGGGAACAGGAAAAACCTGGATTTCCAGAAGGTGCTTCGCCGGGAAGGACCTGACGTTTTCGAGACCTCCATAAAATTCATTAAAAGTCTTCAGAAAAAAGGCATTAAAATAGGCGTGGCCTCTTCCAGCAAGAACTGTGGCCTGATCCTTAAGCTTGCAAAAATTGAAAACCTGTTTGAAACAAATGTTGACGGCGTTGTATCGTACAAACTCAAACTCAAAGGAAAGCCTGATCCGGATATTTTTGTGACAGCTGCTGAAAACCTCGGCCTTCTCCCCGGCGAATGCGTGGTTGTCGAGGATGCCATTTCCGGGGTTCAGGCCGGACGAAACGGCAATTTCGGCCTGACGCTCGGTATAGCCAGAGGCGTTAACGGTGAAACACTCAGGCAAAACGGCGCAGACATTGTTGTGGGCGATCTCAGCGAAATTACATACCGGGACATAGTGGACTGGTTTGATAAAGGTATTGCGCATGATGGCTGGAACCTGACATACAGCCGCTTTGACCCGAAAGATGAAAAGTTGAGAGAAACACTCTGCACCGTAGGAAACGGATACCTGGGAACAAGGGGATGTTTCGAGGGGGAACGGGCATCAGATATACATTACCCCGGCACTTATATTGCCGGAATCTATAACAAAATTGCCACAAAAATACAGGGCAAGAACATTTACAACAACGATTTTGTCAACTGTCCGAACTGGCTTCTTATTGAAATGAAAATCGGCTCCGGGCCGTTTATCAGTCCGGTGAGTATGGGGCTTTTAAGTTATACCCAGAACCTGAACATGCTCGAGGGTGTGATGGAAAGATCACTGGTGTGCAAGGATAGCCTTGGAAGGATTACAAGGATCCGCAGCAGCAGGATAGCAAGTATGGCAACCCCGCACATCTGCGCAATAAAATATGAATTCATCCCTGTCAATTATTCTGAATCAATAACAATTCGGTCATCCCTTGACGGAACCGTAATAAATGACGGTGTTGCCCGTTACCGCGATTTGAAATCAAAACACCTGGCTGGAGTTGCCCATGGGAAGACCGGGGATGGAATATTCCTCCACGTCCGGACAAACCGCTCGAAGTACCAGATTGTCATGAGCGCCGCGACACAGGTTTATGAAAACGGAAAGCCGCTGGGTCTTACAAAGACAATAGACCGAAAAAAATCGATTCCGGAAATCGCCGAAGAGATAACCGTGGCTGCCAGGGAGAACGCAACATACACGATTGAAAAAATCGTAAGCATCTATACTTCCCTTGACCCGGGTGTTTCAAATCCCAGAAAGGCATCAACGGATGCGCTGAAAAAGGTCAAAAACTTTAATGATGTTTTCAGACCGCATAAAAAAGCATGGAAGGCTATCTGGAATAACGCAGACATTAAAATCAGCGGCGACAGGTTTGTTCAAATGGCAGCACGACTGCACATCTATCACCTTCTTGTATCCGGATCACCCAATAATGTGAACATCGACGCCGGTTTCACAGCCCGCGGACTTCACGGTGAGGCATACCGGGGGCATATATTCTGGGATGAGCTCTTTATCCTGCCTTTTTTAAATCTTCATTTTCCGGAAATCACCCGTGCCTTACTGAAATACAGACACAGACGTCTTGGCGCTGCTAAAAAATATGCCAAACAGAACGGATACAACGGCGCGATGTATCCGTGGCAAACCGCTGATGACGGAAGCGAGGAAACCCAGGAGGTTCATTACAACCCGGCAAACCACACATGGGGTCCGGACTTAAGTCGCAGGCAGAGACACGTATCAATTGCGGTTTTCTACAACATCTGGAAATATGTTGCTGATACCGGCGATAGAAAATTTCTGATAGATTTTGGCGCCGAGGTTATGTTTGAAATCGCCAGGTTTTGGTCAAGCATCGCATGCTTTGATGCGGATACAGGGAAATATCACATTGAGGGGGTCATGGGGCCGGATGAATTTCACGAAAAACTTCCCGGTTCGAAATCACACGGGCTAAAGGATAACGCCTATACAAATGTAATGGTGGTATGGCTTCTTAAAAAGGCGCTAAAACTTGTTGAAAGCCTCGGACCCAAAGCGTTGGCCGGTCTTAGCCAAAAGATCGGATTCAATACCTACGAAATCGACAGATGGAAAGATATTACCGGCAATTTAAATGTCATAATCACAAAACAAGCGATCATCAGCCAGTTTGACGGATACATGGACCTGATGGAACTTGACTGGAATTACTATCGTGAAAAATATGGCGATATCCACCGCCTGGACCGCATTATAAAAGCCGAAGGAGAGTCTCCGGACAAATACAAGCTTGCAAAGCAGGCTGACGTTCTCATGATGTTCTATGTGCTGGGTCCTGAGGCAGTGAAAACGATCCTTAAAAGCCTAGGATACAAGGTGGAGGATGCAATTAAACTTCTAAAGAACAACTATGAATATTACGAAGCGAGAACCAGTCATGGCTCCACGCTAAGCAAGGTCGTGCATGCAGTTATCTCAGGATATATATATGCGGGCAATACGGCATGGGACTGGTTTTTGGAGGCCATGAAAAGCGATATTTTTGACACACAGGGCGGCACGACTTTAGAGGGGATACACTGCGGGGTAATGGCAAGCACACTTGATGTTATCTACAGGTATTTTGCCGGAATCGATCTTTCCGGCGAGGTTATTGAGGTAAACCCGCATCTGCCGAAACACTGGAGCGGTCTTGCCTTCCGGATCCGCCACCGAAAAATAGGGTACCATTTTGAATTTACCCCAAAGACCATAAAAGTTAAAATTGAGGGAAAAGGTAAAAACAAGGTCCCCTTAACAATAGTGGGAAAAAATATTACGGTGATGCCCGGCAAAACCAGAACTATCAGTGTTTAAGACGTAATACTTCCGAAAAATCAAAAGGGTAATCGAGGAATTGCAATAAGGATTTGCTTTTGGTACCAAAATGTATGGCATGAATCGACTTGTGTGTCAAAATATAAAAAATACTTGGTATTGTAAGTGGTTACGGGGGGAGTTGGGCGGGTAAATAACCAGAATGAGTCAGTTCAAATGCATATAGCATCCTGAAAATAATGTCTATGTTTCGACACTATTGCAAAATTTATCAGTGAATCATAAGGATAATTTTACTTTTTCTTGTTTCAGGAACATACAAGATAGGGAGCAGAATAGGGCATAAAAAAAGCCCGGAGAAACCATAAAAATCTTTTTATCGGCTAATTGAGTTTTAGCGAAGAGCGCTGTGGCTTGATGTACCGTGGGAAGTGATCCACTTCATTTATTACAAAAAAAACCGGCCGACTGGACCGGTTTTTTAGTTATAAGATTCTATCGTTAACAGCGTTCTGATTCGTTCTCTGGCAAGGCATTCAGGACGACGCTGTAGCTCCGCTACCGCGAGTCCTGAATAACGCAGCCAGGGGACGAATCAGGGCGCTGTGTTCTATTCGTGGAGGACCGCGAGGATAGTGGCCCTCCCCTCTTTTGCGGCTACAATATGCGGTGTTGTGGAAAGATAATACACGCTGTCACCTGGTTCCAGCTCAAACTCATCTTCATCGATCTTTACATAAACCGTCCCTTCAATCACATAAATAAATTCCTCACCCTCATGAATAGACATTTCTTGATCGGGATTCTCCTCAAGGGTGACCATCAGGGCCTCCATATGCCGCCCCTTCACTTCAGGCGCCATGCTGTAATAGGTATAAAGCTGTTTTCCTTTTGTTGATGAAGACCGTGAGACCACTTTACGCGCATCTTTTCGGGTAACTGAATACAATTTATCTCCAACACCGGACACCAGCCGGCTAAAGGCGCTTTCAAGCGCCTTGGACAATTTTACCAGCGTTCCGAGCTGCGGCTGGATTTCATTGCTTTCGATTTTTTTCAAAAGATCCACATCAAATCCGGTCATATTGGACAATTCCTCAAAAGAGAGTCCCTTGGCCTCTCTTAAACCCCTGATACGATCCCCAATGGCCTCAACACTGATCGGTTCTGCTGCTGCAATATCACCTGTGAGCATCTCATAGCGATCCGCTTTGGCCCCTGATGTCTGATCTTTAATTTTCATGTCTGTCTCCTGTGTTTATTAATTATATCACCCTTGATGGTCTCGTAAAAGTAGCTGAATGGCTAAGTTAAAAGTTCCACCAATCCCATGAAATTGGCAAGGCGTAGTGGTTTTTCAGGATTGAAATAATACAAGTCGTATATTGAAAGTCTGAAAAACCGCTACAACGCAGTAGATGAGACTTTTTACGACGCCAGCAATCTTTACGTTAAGGACAACTTTACCAAAAAGAAAAACAATGGTCAAACATTTGATTGATATTGTATCACAAACAAACCCGGATTTCTCACAAACTTTTTTTTACCTTTCCAAGCGGTGTATCAACCGTATCCAGGTACTGTGGGGACAGGTTTCAATACAGCAGTAACAGCGGATTCACTTTTGATAATCAAAATAAATTAAATAAATATCCGAACCCAACTATCCGGCCCAGAAATTCTTGGACAATGTCCGGCGTTTTTTCCACAGTTCTCCTTTTTTTTCAAAATCAACCACGCCTTTGCCCTGGTCTGCATCCGCCACTTCCCAGAATCCGTTCACCGCACCGCTTAAACCGCCGGACAACATTTCAAACCCCTGTGCCGTATACAGGTCCGTCTCACATCCGCGGTTAATGATAAACTTCAACTGGCGGCATGCCTGCTGATTTTTCACACGAAGCACTTCGAGCAACGCATCAACTTCTTCGTCCAGTTTATCGTCCGGTACAACCTGGTTCCAGAGCCCCCAATCCACCGCCCGTTCAGCAGACATCAGCGCCCCGATAATATTGATTTCCTTGGTCCGTCGTTTACCGATATAGCGGGCCATCCGGGTGGTGCCGCCCCACCCCGGGGTGATGCCGCTGTCAACTTCCGGCATGCCCCATTGCGCTCTTTGGGTGGCAATCACAAAGTCACAGGCCATGGTAATTTCAAGCCCGCCACCCACGGCATATCCATCCACGGCGCTGATGGTCATTTTGTCCAACTCTTCCAGCGAATTTGCCATATCCTGGTAGATACGGACCCGACGCATCACCCCATTGGCACCCTGGGTGCTTTTTCCATATTCATCATCTCCCCATCGCAGCATTTCCGTGATATCATCGCCCACACAAAATGACCTGCCCGCCCCTTTGATCACCACAAATTTGATGGTGGTCGATCTTTTGATAGTCTGGATGGCATCCACCAGCATATCGGATAATTCGATACTCAACGCATTGTGCACCTCCGGCCGGTTCAACAAAATCCTGGCCACATCGCCTTCCATTGATAATTCCACCGGTTTTGAACTCATAACACCCTCCTGTTTTATTTATTATTAATGATAGATAAATTAATACTTGCTCGCCTGACATTTAACTTGTTATTTGCAAGCTAAATTACTCATACAAGAAACAACTTGCTTTTTGCAAGCTTTTTTTTTATTTTTTTATCACACTGGAACTGATGGATTCGCAAAAAAGTCATAGAATGGCTGTTGATTGACTTTTGCCATCAACAAATTCAGCATGTTAAAAGAACAACGCTCCCAAAATCCGACTTTTTACGTAGACATTAAAACTGTGAAAGGAAACAAACCAAATGAAAAAATCAAACCTGCCATCTGACCACCGCACCTGCTCTGTGGCCCGGGCGCTTGATATACTTGGTGATCGCTGGATTTTTTTGATATTGCGTGAAGCGTTTTTCGGCGTGCGCTACTATGATCAATTCCTGTCCAATCTCGGAATTGCCACCAATATATTATCCGACCGCCTCAAGCGGCTGGTTGAAAACAACATCATGGAAAAGCACAAGGATTCGAATGATTCAAGGCGGATGAAGTATCGATTAACTGATCAAGGGCGGGACTTGTATCCCGTTATTCTTTCATTTATGCAATGGGGAGACAGATGGTTGGCTGATGAAAACGGTCCACCCCTGTTACTCCATCACACCCCTTGCGACCACTCCCTTAAACCGGTCATGTGTTGCGCGCATTGCAAAGAAATAATAAATGTTAAAGATGTCACGTATGAAGAAAGACGGGGAAAAAGCCGGATAAAGCGGAAACGCTTGAATGAATCCATGAAGTAAGCGGAAGCAGTGCCCCGGGCAGGACAGTAAGGACCGTATTCAACTTTAAATTTTCAATTGCCCTTTCACTGCTATGGAATGGTAATTTTTCTTTTTTCAGGATCTTTTTGCCGGCGGTAAAAAATGGCCATATGACCAATCATTCCCACCATTTCAGATCCGGTCTCTTGTTCTATAATACCGGATACTTCATCCTTCTGATCTTTTTCCTTGAACTCAATGAATTTTACCTTAATCAGTTCATGCGTTTCCAGGGCCTCGTTAACCGCCTTGATTAAAGTGGGGGTAATTCCCTTCTGCCCGACAAAAACCAGCGGTTTTTTACTATGCGCAAGCCCCCTGAGATATTTTTTCTGAGACCCTTTCAGTTTTTCCACGCTTCCTCCGTTGATGAATATTAAACTATTTATCAATAAATTAACATAAAACAGGGATTTCGATTCTACTCGTGAAATCCCTGTTTTATGTTATTCATTCTTTTCCCGACGGTACGGACATTTTATTTCCCTGCAAAAACGGCAGGGGGTTTTCCACGGCACGCACTTTGCCCCGACCATAACGGCAGAGACGGATTTAGCCGGGACCATTGTTCCGGTGGTAAGACAGCGCACCCTGATTTTTCCGGGAGCCAAAAACCGGCAAATGGCTTCCTGACCGGATTTGAGGCCCCAGTCACAGTACCCGGGGCTGAAACGGCGACTGCATTCATAATTATTTTTTTTAAGCTGTATCCCTATGCTTGCTTCCAGGTGATCCGCTGCTTTTTCCACCAGGACCGAGCCAAAGGCATCCAGGACAAACGGATCAAAAAGATTTTTTTTCCTCAACTCTTTATTGATAATATCAATCTGTTTGCCCAGGGTGATAATAAAACAGCATAGAACTTCCGGGGATTCCATTGTATTGAGAAGGTTTGCCCACTTTTTGCTCTCAATGTTCACGCATGTACCATCAATATTTGCCTTTTCCCACCCGGTGATAGCTGTTGTGCGAACCAGAAACTCAAGTTCTACGGCATTGAGCCCTTTTTGAATAATATCCGTGATTCTTGAGTGTATCTGTTCGGAAACGGAATCTGGTGAATATCCGATCTGTTCACATATCAAGGAGCTCAGTGTTTCCACATCATCATAAAGTTTAATATCTTCGGGACTGATATGAATCATTAGCAGGGGATCGGTTTGAAGGTAAATTTTAAGTCAGCCCTTTAGAGGCAACTGCCTGTTCCCCGGCGGTAATGCATGACAAAGCCCGCTTTGTCTCTTCAGGTACGGCAATAGCATTTTCCGCATATCCGTCAGCACCGATCTGATGAGCGAGCGTGACATCAAATGGAGCCCCGCCGACAATAATGGCTGTTTGGGGAAACATTTTCCGTACCATCCGGATCAGTTCCGCCATGTTGTCTAAGGGGGTCGACATCATGGTGGATAACGCCAGAACGTCAGCTTTTGTCGATTCCAGTTTCTCTAAAAAAACCTCATTGGGTATGTTCCTGCCCATATCATGCACGCAATATCCGGAAGCTTCCAATACCGCGGCCACAATATTTTTTCCCAGATCATGCACATCCCCTTCCGCGACGCCGATAACAATTTGAAACCGACTCTTTTTTTCTTTTTGCGCATCAGAGAATGGGGGATAATTTTTCAAAAAATTCACCCCCATCCGATAGGCATCTATGGCAAGAAGTAAATCCGGAATCGAATATTTGTCCTGTTTAAATCCCTGACGGGCTTTTTCAATGCCCCTTGTCAATGCATTTAAAATATCATCCCCCGAATACTCCTTGCTTTTCACCGCCTGTAGCGCGCGGGCCGTTTCTTCGGGATTGTTAGACAACACACTTTGTTCAAGGCCTGCGAGAATATCCGTCATGTTCATGATTGTCTCCTTACCTGATATTGTGCTTACAACAAATTTTAATGATCTCGTAAAAAATCAAAATTTTGTAGTGATTAATAGATCACTACCCACAAAAAATACAGCCAACGGCTTCGTAAAAAGCTCCGTATGCAAGGCGTACGAGTTGGGAAAGTGCGAAGGCGTACTTTTTTGTACGTTGAGCTCTTTCACGACGAGTGCAACGCCGCAGACGGACTTTTTACGGAGCCGTTAAATATCAACCATATTTTTCAGCAGCCTTAATCATTGCAATGGCATTGGTTAAGGGAATATTGGGCGGATATTCACATCCGGGCCCAAGGATATATCCCCCGCCCGGGGCCAGGTCATCAATCTGGCGCCGGCACTCATCCATCACTTCGGTGGGCGTCCCGTGAACCAGAAGCGGAGTCGCGACATATCCCAAAAGAGAGACCTGCTCTCCGTATTTTTGTTTAAGTTCTTTGCGATTTTTGCAGTCATCCGGAAGATGGGCGAAACTAATAAGCTCCGGTTCCATGAAACGGATCTGTGAGTCAAAATAAAGATCATGCCCGCAGTTATGGACCCCCACAATCAGACCCTTATCCTTGATCGCACGGCTGATTTCGCCGGCAAATGGGCCCTCGATCTCTTCCCAAAGTTTTTTCGGCAAACCGTTTTTGGATGCGAACAGGGTATCAATCGCCACCGCCGGGACCCCGGTGTCACACTGCGCCTGGACATACTCGATCAAAACCCCGGTGATAACCTCGCAGGCCTTTATAACCTTTTTAGGATAAAGCACACAATCCTTAAAAAGCCGTTCCGCGCCCCGCATCATTGACAGAACCCCCAGCGGCCCGAAAACAAACCCGGTGATAATACTCTTCAGCCCGACTTCCTTTACAACAATCCGGCACAAACGCACAAATTCACTCATCCGGGGAGATTTTAACGGGTCAAATGACGAAATTCGATCATAGTCGTCCACATCTTTAATCAACGGATGATCGTAATCCGGATAGGGTGTGGAGTTGTCCGGATATTCTATTTTTTGCCCGAAATCAGCCGCCTCAAGGGAAAGGTCCAGCATTAAAATGACCAGGTCGCCCCCGACAAACCGCCATCCGTCAAGAAACGCCTGTGCGGTTTTATCTGCGTTTAAGGAATGATCCGGGAATGAAATTCCGGATACCTGCCTCGCCCCACCCCCGAGTATGGCGGTTACCGGCACCCGATCCGGTTCCTTATGGCGGACGGCGGTCAAGACCCGTTCCAGACTGGTTAGGGATTGAAAACGGCCCCTGAGACTGGAGGCACCGGCGGCAAAATCCAAAACAGAGTCAGGAATCGTTCCAAGCGGCGGCACTTCGCCTTGCTTTAACTTTTTGATGGTATCCACTATTTTCATTTCTATGCCCCTGTATTACATTTACCGCGCCTGAAACAGGCGTGGGTTGGTTGCATATTAAAACCCAATATTAAAAAATGGAAAAACGAATATAATTCTTGTACCCCATGCGTTTCATCGATGAAAGCATGTAAGGTGTGGGAAGCCAGAATGGGTCCGGCCAAAAATACTTTAATATTGGCTTTTGCCTGGTAAACCCGTACCGGTGCGCTCTGAATAAAACGCTGAGAACCGGGAGCCTGGGCTGATAATCATAATCCAACCGTCCTTTTCCAACCAGATTTACGATAAACTCCGCTGTGGTTTCGGGTGACCGGGTAATACCTTTAATCCTGGGATGCTTTTTTTTCCATTCATTCACGGCTTCTTCCGAGCTGAAGAAGCTGTTGTAGTCACACCAGCCCACTGCATCATCGGGAAAGTATCGAATAGGAAACCCGATATGAACCCGTAGTGTTTTTGGTGAATAATGCAGCAGTTTCCCATCTCGCGCCACTATCTCCACCGGCTCTTTAGTCTGGCGGCATACGGAGCGGACAGCAACCTCCTTTCCCGGAAACATCATGGAGATACCACATACTTCAACAGCGCATTCTCCGTACCATTTTTGATCCCCGTCCACCCATACGGGATAATGATTTTTAAAGGTTGCAAAGGGGCGCGCATAAAATATTTCCCCCAGCTCCGGAGGGGGCACACTCAACTTTTCACCTTGAAAATACTTCATATTTTCATGTTGTTTATTTTGTACCGCCACGCAGATCCCCGCCTCAAGATTTCTGTGCACAATGGCAAGTTCATCTGCCGATAAGGAATGCGCTTGAGCCAGTTGCGCATTTGTCGGGCATGTCCCTTCGGCAAGGACCTGATCCATGATCATTTTTCTGATGCTTTTTTTCGTTTCAGTAAAAACTGCCATGATGTTTTCTCCTTCATGTTTTATTCTTTCCATATCTGACAAACAAACGGCGGACAAATTGAAGCGTGGTCATGGCGCTTGCGGTTGCGACACCGGGAATTCCGGGTCCGTCAAACGACCGTTTCCACCCTTTTGATTCCTTTATGTCCAATTCCCCCCGGATCAATTCATCGCAAAACAGCTTTTTGTTTTTCTTTCCATATTCGCTATACACGCTGAACTCTTCAATGGGCAGGCTGAACCGGAGCCGTGAAAAAAACCGGAAGATAAACATGATACAATATTCATGATAAATGCTTGACAGGCCCAGAATTGAGACCAGCTTCGCCCCCCTCCTTTCCAGCCTATCGGCAGCCGGTCGAAACAGGTGCTCCACCTCAAAATGCTTCAGCGGCGGCCCGGCCCATGTTGCAAAGTAACCGACCTTTTTGTCCTTGAGGCCTTCCAACTGCCTTAAGTATCTTTCAATGACACATGGAACAATGGTCTGCTTTGGGGAACCGATACAGATGCGGTCGTATTTTGAAACATCCGGATGCACCAGGGGTTTGATATCAACCTCGGGAATCTTGTAGTTTTCTAAAAAATATTGCTGATATTTATTTGAGACAATCCCTAACGCCAAGGCGCCCCAATACCACTGGGTCCGCCATAGAATCGGCCATCTTTTATCCACTTCAACCGGTTCAATCTTTTCAAAATCAACCGTATGCCCTTCAGATACCAATGCTTCGGCAATTAAAAGGGTTAATTCAGCGGTATGTCCAGACCTGGAGTAATAAGCGATCAAAATATTCATTATCTTTCTCCTCCTCTCCAGGCTGTTTTTCTTTTCCAGACAAACTCACAGAACGCGTCTCCTTTTGGAATCATATACTTTACCGGCGCTATCTCAAATTCCGGGTTGCAATATTGCAGAAAATCGTTTACCCAGCCTGCCATGAAATTACTGCAAAATTCCGTGCAATCGCCTTGTCCGGCGCTTTTGGAATCCGGCCGCAAATTCTCCTGCACTGCAAGCGGTGCATACGGAATTTCACGCCCCACAAACGGACACCATGTTTCCCTTCTTACCGCGCGGTTTACATCGCTTTCAATCCAGATGCCTTCCACGCCGACGGTATCATCGATCCACTCCTGAAATTTTCCGATGGACCGGACGTCTTTTGTGTCGATTTTAAGATAATATTTCAGGGAAGGGCCAAAACATAAGACAAAAAATCGCAGCAGCCTGGGGAAATTCTTGTAGATAAACTTATTAACCCCCTGTTCTTTATTTAGAATTGCTCTATTTCCCAAGCGGATAAGTGGCCTTGCCGTGATGCGTAAAAATACGGCTGCGATGATTACCACTGTGGTATGAAAGAATGTTAATGCGGGTCTGAGAATCAGCAATCTCAACAATTCAATCAACGGCACGAATAGAATCGTTAAAATCAATATAATGAAAAAGATTAAACTTCCTGCGGCGTCAGCAGGGGTTTTTAAAAAAGTAAAAATGTTTTCGTTTTCCGGCTTTTGTTTTCGCCAATCCGCCACCTCCTGCCTCAGGTCATTGATGGTAATTTTTTTTCTATCATTATCCAGCAATGTGGATCCTCCCTGTCGTATGTCAAAAAACGGGACCGGCTGTGATCCCCGTGATATCCGTTATATCTATGACATCTATGATAAAATGAGACATTTTGCCAAGAGGCCTCTGCATGTTCTAATCCAATACCCCTTCCTCCTTGAGACACACAGCAACAACGTTATGAATAAAGAGCACAAATCTGGGATAATTGATCAGTTTAAGTGTTTTAAAAAGAGGAGAACCCTGCACCAAAACCTTTGTCAGTCTGCGCACATCTTTTACCTTGCCGCAGGATTGATAGGCAGACATGACCTCGCTCCGCATCAATTTCAGGCGACTAATTAGAAACTCCAGGTGTTCCATAATCCTCTCGCGCCCCTCCTTTACCTGACCATGGGCCGGGAGGAACAGCACCACCTCACCCGCACAGGTGAGCTTTTTTATCCTTTCCAGACTATCGATACAATCTCTTATGGAACTAGACATGAAAACGGGATTCCCGATCCAGTCGGCATCACTTACAAACAAGGCTTTCTTCTCGGGCCAGAATAATGATACGGAACAGGGGCTGTGCCCTGGCGTGGATAAAATGATTTTTTTGCCTACTCTCCAGCCATTTATGCTTATATTTCCAAAATTTATCACCTCTGCATCATCCTGAATGAGGGGCTCAGGCCGGACCTCTCCATCTACCGGACCCGGCCAGGGGAGGGCGCCTATACGGCTGAACAGTTTGACTGCCAAATCCGGGAAAAATACGTCAAGTGCCGCAAAGGGATACATGAGCAGGTTGTATGGAAAAGAAAACGCCAGATACGGGTTGTAGGATTTTTTTGTTTCTTCAATCATGTTTCTGATAAAGGCTACCGGTTCGTTGCTGACCCTGCCGCTCTTAAATCCGGCTTCATGGACATAAATATGGGTCTCTCCAGCCCCTGTCAGGTCGCTCAAATAAAAATTATTGGCATGGTCTATGTGAGAGTGACCTGCAATGAGAACAGCCTTTTTCCATTTTGCCCCGGCCTTGCACCTGTTTTGCATATGGGATTCGACGCTTTCTGCTATCTTTTTACCGCAGGAGGGATCAAAGATTATCATCTCATCCCCGTCCTCAAGAAAATAGGTATTGCTGACGACAGGCTCCAGCATGAGGTTCCGGGACATTTTTCCCGCAAATAAGACAATACCGTCTCTAATTTTCATAGGAACCGTTTTCATCCTGATACCCTTTTACATTCAGTTACTGTTGATGGCGTCGTAAAAAGTCCCATCTACTGCGTTGTAGCGGTTTTTCAGACACTCAAGATACGACTTGTATAATTTCGAGCCTGAAAAACCACTACGCCTTGTATATGAAACTTTTACCTTAGCCATCCTGCTACTTTTTACGGGACTATCACTGTTAGCACAGAACATGTCAATGACTGATATGTCAGTCATTCTATGATTGGCATATTAAACACCGGATAACAAGAAAAAATAAAAGGTATTTTTCAATCTTTACAAAAAGTTCCTTTTTCCACTTAACGACCGGGCTGTATTCCTACGGGCAAATCACCGCGCAAACAGACCTTTACGTGAACACCATTTAACGCAGCCATACCGCAGACCTTGTCAATTGATTCATGATCAGTAATATCATTAACACAAACGCCGGCATGTTGCTGTGCGATAGATAACCGGGTCCCCGGGCGGTTATGCCCCCATCCGTGGGGAATACTGATAACGCCGGGCATGATGTTCTCCGTTAGTTTGACCGGGATTTCAAGTCCACCCACGGAAGAAACAACGGCGATGAAATCGTTTTCCTTAATGTTCCGCTTTTTGGCATCCAATGGATTCATAAGGGCTATGCAACGGTTTTTTCCCTTCATCAGGCCGGGATAATTGTGCGTCCACCAGTTCATCGTCTTAAGCTGCCGCCGGCCGATAAGCAGCATGTCATACGCTTCGGATTTAATATCTGATTTAATGTCTGTTTTAATTTTGGGGGCTGTAAAAAATTTTTCTTCCAGCCGCTTAAGATCGTCCACCACCGGTTTTGGGGTAAGTTGAATCTTTTTGTCAGGGGTATAAAACCGCTGGGGCAGGCAGGGCTCAAGGGGTCCCAAATCGATGCCGTGGGGCTTTTTTTTCACCCTGCCAAGGGTGAGTCCACGACTTAGCGGGTTAAATTTTGCGCCATACGGCCCCAATCGAATCAAGAGACCCAGGAGCAGGTCCGGGTTGGTTAAGCCTGAGCCCAGCCGTTTGAAGGGGTTTCTCTCCAGGCGACGTGTAAGCTCCCGCAGAATTTCCCAGTCCGCCATGGCCCCTCTTTTTTTGCGAAAAACAGGATGTCCATACTTTACAGTATTCCTGATGGCCATGGACAGGCATGCAAGATGATATTGGGACGATTCAAGGTGACTGACAGGTGGAAGAATAATGTCGGCATGCCGTGTGGTTTCATTAATATAAAAATCCATGGACACCATGAAATCTAAGGCTTTAAGGGCTTTTTCCGTGCGTACACTGTTTGGCGAGGAAAGCGCCGGATTCCCCGCTATAGTGAGGAGTGTTCGGACCTGGCCTTCTCCTTGTGTTAAAATTTCATCGGCAAGCGCAACGGCCGGAAGTTCTCCGGAAAATTCCGGCAATCCGCGAACCCGGCTGTGCCACTTGGCCAGATGCCCGCCTTGCCCGGTCTTTCCTGTATAGGCTACAAGGTCCACTGCCGGACAGGAGAACATAAGGGAACCGGGCCGGTCGATATTTCCGGTGATAATGTTGATGGCGTAAATCAGCCAGGAAGTGACGGTCCCGAATTCCTGGCCGCAGGTACCCATTCTTCCGTAACACGCGGCAGATGTTGCCCCTGAAAATTCCCGGGCCAGTCCACGAATTTCATCTGCCGTAATTCCTGTGAGCCCTTCCACCCGTTCCGGTGGAAACCTGCCGGCTATATCTCTCAGGATATTATCACCATTACAAAGCGCCTTCATCCGGTCCATGGCGTCCCTGTTTTCTTTAAAAATCGTGTTGATCATGGCCAGTAAAAGCAGTGCATCCGTTCCGGGGCGGATGAAATGATGACGGTCGGCCAGTTGCGCGGTGCGGCTTTGACGCGGATCAACCACGACAATTTTCCCGCCTCGATGTAAAACAGCCTTGAGTCTCTTTCTGATATTGCCGGCAGACATCATGCTACCCATGGAAACAAGCGGATTGCTGCCGATAATAAGAAAAAAATCGGTCCTGTCCAGGTCGGGAACGGGCAAAAGCGCCTGGTGGCCGAACATGAGATATGCGCTGACCATCAGGGGTAGCTGGTCGACAGACGTTGTTGAAAACCGGTTTTTCGTATGAAGTGCTTTTACAAATGGCAGCATATAAAGGAGAAAGCCATAGTTGAATGCAATAGGGGTCCCCATATATACGGCAGCCGCGTTATTGCCAAATTTTTTTTGAATCCCTGAAATCCTTGCTGCGGTTTCATCCAGGGCTTTTTTCCATCCCATGGGCTCCCACCTGTTTCCCACCCGTTTGACCGGATGCCTGAGACGGTCGGGATCTTCATGGATTTCTTTTAATGCCATGGCCTTGGGACACATATGCCCCTGGCTGAAGGGATCATCTTTATCCCCGGTGATTGACAGGATTTTGCCTTGTTCAACCCTGATCTCAAGGCCGCACATTGATTCGCCCAAAGTGCATGGACGATAATATGTTTTTATTTTAGAGTGGTTCGAATTTGCATCCTGCAGATCTCTTGTTTTCATTTTAGCCACCTGGTTCTTGTAGTCCTGATGATATGAAATTGGCGTCGGAATTTACATTTAATCACGAATATTGCCTAAAAAATCCAAATATTATCTATGTGATAGTAGACCATAATCAACTAGATGACAACTCTGAACCAGAAATTTTCATTCAAACAAAATATATTCCCCCTGACCGTTTTTACCCCTTGCATGGCTGTTCAACCAGTGGTAGACGTTATAATCAAATGCTCTGGTAAAAATGACAGACTTATTTATCGCAACATCCTTTGCCGAAAAATTATTGTGCTCCAAAATGATTAATCTCAGGTGGCGTAAACAAAATTCCAATGTCCAATGCGGCAATAAAAAAAAATAATGACGGACCATACATCGTCTGCCCGTTTAAAAAAGGACGCCCGAAAAAACATATAAAAGTCTGTCATGAATGCCGCTGAAAAGGAAAATGTAAGCCGTTTTTGAATCATATTCAGCCTAATCTTTTCTGACCAGCATTTCTCATGGAAAAACCAACAAATTAAGTATAATATCAATATATTGATATTTAAACCATTTAGAGATATATAGGTGGAAACTAAATATTGAATCAATTTTAGGAGGAAAACCAATGCCAGACATGGATGGAATGAAGGATGGAAAAATATATTATACTGATATCCCGCAAAAAACAGAAGGGTTTTTTCTTAAAGGATCAAATTCTCTGGATTGGGGGATGAAAAACAGGTTAGCACGAATTTTTAATCCTGAATCTGGACGAACGGTTATGCTGGCCATTGATCATGGATATTTTCAGGGTCCCACCACCGGTCTGGAACGTGTGGATATCAATATCCTTCCATTGGCACCTTACGCTGATACGCTTATGTTGACGCGGGGAATACTCAGGAGTGTTGTCCCACCTTCCCTTACACAACCCATCGTACTCAGAGTTTCCGGAGGAACCAGCATACTCAAGGAACTCTCCAATGAAGCGATTGCCGTTGATATCGAGGAGTCCATACGTCTCAACGTTTGTGCCATGGCTGTGCAGGTCTTTATTGGCGGCGAATATGAAAAGGAATCCATTATCAACATGACGAAAATGGTAGACCTCGGAAATCGTTATGGTATTCCAACTCTGGCGGTTACGGCTGTTGGCAAAGATATGGCTCGAGATGCCCGTTATTTCAGACTTGCCACCAGAATTTGTGCTGAATTGGGTGCGCATTATGTTAAGTCATATTATATTGACGAGGGCTTTGAAACCGTTACTGCTTCCTGCCCTGTGCCGATTGTAATGGCCGGCGGTAAAAAAATTCCGGAATTAGACGCGTTAACCATGGCGTACAATGCGATACAGCAGGGGGCTGCCGGTGTTGATATGGGACGTAACATCTTTCAGGCCGATGAACCTGTTGCCATGATTCAAGCCATCAGGGCGGTTGTCCACAATAATGAGACGCCGGAAAAAGCATACGACTTGTACAACACAATTAAAAATCAAAGTTGATGGCTTCGTAAAAAGTCCAACTTCTGCGTTGCGCTTCATCTCTCGTCATTCAACGTACTAAAAGTACGCCTCATTCCTCGAGATTTGCGCGCCTTGCCAATTTTATATAATTGGTGGAGCTTTTTACTTTGCCATCCCAAATCGACTTTTTACGAGATTGTCAAAGTTAGGCCTTAAAACAAGCCCGCTTTTGTCCAATCCTCGCGTCGGTATACATTATATTATCATGGGATGGTCCAATTGAAAGTTGCTGTCTGGTATAACAACAAAGATATTAGAATAGAAGATGTACCCAAGCCAAAACCTGGCCCGCGAGAGATGCTTGTCAAAGTTATTTCATGTGGAATATGTGGGAGTGATATTGTTGAATGGTACAGGCTCCCCAGAGCCCCCCTGGTCCCTGGTCATGAAATCGGCGGAGAAGTCGTTGAAACAGGAGAATTAATAAAAAAATATAAACCGGGAGACCGGGTCTTTGTTGCCCCAAAAGTTCCTTGCATGAAATGTTCCTATTGTAAAAACGGGCATTACCCGATCTGCTCAAATATTAAAGACAGAATGCCCGGCGGATTTTCAGAATTTATTATTGTTCCGGAATCACTGGTAGAACATGGCACGTATCTATTGCCTGACAAGATATCCTATGATCAAAGCACATTTATTGAGCCTATCGCATGCGCCGTCAGGGCCCAGCAATTAGCCGAATTACAGAGAAACCAAACGATACTGGTAATGGGTTGCGGTATGTCCGGACTGATTCATGTAAAACTTGCAAAAAAAAAATGCAAAATAATAGCGGTGGATATCAATAAAAAAAGACTCGAATTTGCGAAACGGATCGGCGCAGATATTTTAATTGATGCAGCAGAAAATATCCATGAACGCTTGATTGCAGAAAACACAAAAAAAGCTGATGTCGTTGTTTTATGCACCTCTGCACTTTCAGCAATAAAACAGGCCTGGACGTGCGTGGATAAAGGTGGCGCAGTCGTCTTCTTTGCAGTTCCCGGACCAGATGAAAAAGTTTTTATCCCTATTAATGAGTTCTGGACAAATGAAATCAGAATACTCACTTCTTATTATTGTGGGCCGCCTGACATAGCTGAGGCCATAAACCTGATAGAAACGGGAACTATAATAATTGATGATATGATTACGCATAAATTGCCTCTAAATAACATTTCAAAGGGCTTTCAACTTGTGATGGATGCCAATACGTCAATAAAAGTTATCATCACGCCGAATGAATGAGGATCAAATTTTTAAGAAATCATCTGATCTGAAAGGATAGTCAATGATAGGGTTTGAAAGTGTTGAAGATGTCCAGCAAAAACTTGAAAGTGTTGATTACATCCCGTCCCGGGAAATCGCCACGGTTGTATATCTGGCAGCCGCCACCCAAAAGCCGATCCTGGTGGAAGGGCCGGCCGGTTCCGGAAAAACCGAACTGGCCCGGGCCATCGCCCGATCCCTGGACCTTCGAAAAATCAGACTACAGTGCTATGAAGGTCTGGATGAAGCAAAAGCCCTGTATGAATGGGAATACGCCAAGCAGCTGCTTTACACCCAGATGATCAAGGAAAAAATCAATGACCTGATTTCCGCTTCATCATCCATATCCGAAGCGGTGGACAAAATTGCTGAACAGGAAAATGCTTTTTTTTCCGAACGGTTTCTGCTGGCCCGCCCCCTGCTGCAGGCCATTACATCGGATGAACCGGTAGTTCTTTTAATCGATGAAATTGACAAATCCGATCCGGAGTTTGAAGCGTTTTTACTTGAACTGCTGGGTGACTTTCAGGTGTCGATTCCTGAACTGGGCATCTGGAAAGCCAACCATATTCCCATCGTGCTGCTCACATCCAACAACTACCGGGACATGAGCGACGCGCTCAAGCGCCGGTGCATCCATCTTTATATTGATTACCCGGAAAAAGAACTGGAAAAACGAATTGTTAAGTTAAAAATCCCCGGGATTGAGGCACGGCTGGCCGACCAGCTGGTGGAAACGATTAATAAAATCCGGGACCTGGACCTGAAAAAACGCCCCTGCATCTCTGAAACCATCGACTGGGCCAAAGCCCTGATGGTGCTCCAGATAAACGATCTGTCGCCGGAAGTGCTCTCTGACACCATCAATGTCATCTGCAAATACCAGGTGGATACGAAGATGGTGAGAGAATCCATGGATAAGGTATTGGAATAAAAAATTCATCTGTTTTGCATTTTTAAAATTTAAAGCACCAAATGTTAGAACAATTATATAATCCATAAAACAGCAAGGCCTGAATTTTTTTGTTAAACCTGATTTTAAATTTTGTGTCTGCCTGCCGGACATCCGATCTTCGGGTATCCACGGCCGAGGTGATTGACAGCGTCCGACAGCTGGAACTGGTTAATGTGCTGGATGAAGACCAGTTCCGCTCCACCTTGCGCGCCAACTTTGCCAAAAGCAGGAGAGAACAAAGGGATTTTGACCGGATGTACGATCTTTTCTTTCATGACATGCGGCCGGATGCAGAACTGGACCCGGACAACACCCGCAAAAATGAAATGCGGGAAGCTTTAGAGCAGATGCGGCAGGAAACCAGTGATGATGAAATCAGCCAGGCCATATTTGATTTTCTGGCCGGAGACCCGATCCCCTACTTAAAAGAGATCCAGCGCCTGGAAACCCAGGCGGAAGAAGCGTCCAAAGCATTAAAATCCAACCTCAGCCAGTTGTCCAGCCGGCTGGAGGTCATGCTCCGCATCAACCAGACCCGGAACCGACTGCTCCAGTTCCAGGGGGATAATCAATCAGAAGGCCTGCCCGGGAAAAATCAAGGGATGGCATCCCACATGCTGGAACGTCTGGAAGTGGCCAACCGCATGCTCACCCAGGACACACGACCTCATAATGACGGCCTCAAACAGATAAACACCTATGACAAGCAGTACTCCGGACTGGGGGAACGGCCTTTTTCGAACCTGACGGAAATTGAAATCGAACAAATGCGGACTGTCATTGATCAGCTGGTTCGCAAAATGAAAGACATCATGAGCCGCCGTTACGCGTCACGCAACAAGGGAAAACTAGATGTCAAAAAAACACTGCGAACTGCCCAGCGCTATCTGGGGATTCCCATTGAAATCAGATACCGTCAGAAACCCCTTCGGAAATCAAAAATCGTCACCCTGTGCGATGTGTCCGGGTCTGTGTGGTCTGCCGCCCGCTTCATGCTCAACATGATTTATTCCATGCAGGACTGTTTTTCCGATGTGAAAAGCTTTGCGTTTGTGAGCGGGCCGACCAATATCACGGACATTTTTGAAAAACATGAAGTCAACAAGGCCATTGAAAAAGTCATCACGGACACAGACATCAATTTTGACGCGCATACGGATTACGGGGAAATGCTGACCCAGTTTCACCGGGACCACCTCAACCTGCTGAGCAAAAAAACCACCCTGATTATTGTGGGCGATGCCCGCACCAACTATCACAACCCCTGCGAACAGCTCCTGGATGAAATGCGGTCCAAATGCCGCCGGGTCATCTGGCTGAACCCGGAACCGGAACAGTTCTGGGGAACCGGTGACAGTGAGATGAGCACTTATAAGGCATATTGTCACGAAGTGCGGCCCTGCCGGAATTTGAATCAGCTGATATACTTTATAGAAGACCTCGTCTTCTAACAGGAAGTTGAAAAACTATTGCGCTTGGCCATGCGGCGTTAAAATCCGGCTCAAAATGCGACAGAATAAAGACAGATGAATGATGCGATATTGAAAGGCAATCCATGGTAAACCTACCTGAATCAAAATTTGAAAAAAACGATTAAAGACTTTATACCGGCAACACAATGTGTCATTGCCGGGGAATCTGCTGGTCGCAGTTTGTGTTGTGGTCTTTTGTTCCGGCAACAGATCCAGCCCTTACTTCTGACATCATGGTTTTTTGCCATGATATTTGTCCTTTTGACCCGTTTTTTCATTCACCGCCAATATAAATCTCAAAAAGAGGCCACGCTTTCCCCAAAGATCTGGTTTCAGTCACAGTATCTGCCCGGATTGTGCCGAAAAATTGTACCCGGATATGGATCTCTATAATGATTAATTTAATGGTACCATGATGCAGATTTTTATTTTTTTAAAATTCATCTCATTTTTTTGATAAATCAGTAACCTATTTTGAACACAAAAATGGTAACAAATAAAAACAAACGAAAATGGAATGGTTTGCCTTTTTTTCAATATTCGAACATTACGGCAAGGGGCATGCGGAATCCTGAAGTTCTGACGTTTCGGCCCGAAAAAAGCTGACGCAAAGCGAATAAAACCATTTCTCTTTCCTTCAATCCAACGCTAAAGTCCTAATTTTCAAAGCCGCCTGGCTTGACTTATTCTGATTTATGCATATTTTAACGCAACAATTAATTTAAATAAAAGGAAAATCTCATGGTAAAAGTTGAAAAAGACATGTTTGTCAGTGTGGAATATACAGGCACACTGACAAACGGAGAAGTATTTGATACAAGTAACGGACGCCAGCCTCTGGAAATTCAGATAGGCGCCGGTCAATTAATAAAAGGGTTTGAACAGGCTCTTGAAGGCATGGCCGTAAACGAGAAAAAAACCTTCACATTGGAACCGGATGAAGCATACGGTCAAATAGACGAAAGCCTCACACGCGCCTTTCCCCGGGCGGATGTGCCGCCGGAGATGAATCCCGAGGTTGGCCAGACAGTCGGGCTTCATGACGAGAACGGCCAGCAGATTCCGGCAACTATCGTTGATATGAATGATGAGCATGTGACGGTGGACTTAAATCATCCCATGGCCGGTAAAGCATTAACGTTTGATATTGAGGTCGTGGGCATCAGCGAAACACCGACGCAGACACCCGATGACTGCGGATCAGGCTGTGGCTGCGACTGTTCATCAGGCTGCTCATAACAAATTGATATAACAAAATCGGGTTTAATCCCTCTTCGAAATTATTCCAATTAAGCGGATGAATGTTTTATATTAATTTAACCGTATCGTGTGTCCGGCCCTGGTCATGGGCACGAATAATTCAAAAGCACTACATCACCCTGATATGAAAAAAAATCCGGTCATTGAAG
Organism: Desulfobacteraceae bacterium; assembly: GCA_014237465.1. Lineage (GTDB taxonomy): Bacteria > Desulfobacterota > Desulfobacteria > Desulfobacterales > Desulfosalsimonadaceae > SURF-3. The sequence continues at coordinate 29,568 of JABZFM010000028.1, forward strand.
TTAAAAACGTCACCAAATCTTTTAAAAGTGTCCAGGCAGTCAAAGGCGTTGATTTTAAGATATTCAAAGGCCAGTCCGTGGCATTGCTCGGCCCCAACGGCGCCGGAAAAACAACCCTGATGGAAATGATCGAAGGGATTCAGAAACCCGATAAAGGCGAAATTTTCATCAGTGGCAAAAAATGGAAAGGCAATGAAAGTACACTTCACCGTGAAATCGGCCTTTCACTGCAGGAAACCCATTTTCTCGAACGCCTGACTGTTTTTGAAACCTTAAAGCTTTTTGCCAGCTTTTATGAACTGGGACAACAGCGCGTGGATGAGATTATCCGCATCATCGGGCTGCAGGAAAAAATCCGATCCTATGTCGTAAATCTTTCCGGTGGTCAGCGGCAAAGACTGGCATTGGGCATTGCCTTGCTCAACGATCCAAAAATTTTACTTCTGGATGAGCCCACCACCGGCCTGGACCCCAATGCAAGGCGGGAAATCTGGTCGATCCTGATGGATTTAAAAAAACATTCCCAGACGTCTCTTGTGCTGACCACCCATTATATGGAAGAAGCTGAACAGCTGTGTGAACGAATTATCATTATCGACAAAGGCCGGATCCTGAAACAGGGCACTTTAGAGCAGTTGCTGGAAGAAGATAACGGCGATAAGATTATTGAATTTGCATTGGATGAATCAAACCGGTCCATTGACGGGGTAAGCGTTCAAGCGGGATTTCAGATCCAGTGGGATGCCAACAGGGACAAAGGCGTCATTGTTTTAAACCAGATAGAGAGACAATTGCCTGAATTTTTGAATTTTCTGAACCAGAATAATCTTCGGCTCCGACACCTGGAATGCCGGCGGAAAACACTGGATGATCTGTTTACGACCATGACAGGCAGACGTTTGCATGAATAAACTGATTCAACAAAAACAGCTGGCCCAGCTGATCTCGGCTCATTTTAAGGAAATTATCCGCCATCCGGCCGTTATTTTCTGGGGCATTATTTTTCCCATTCTCATGGCGCTGGGACTGGGCATTGCATTTACCAGGCAGACCGACATTATCCGTCATGTGGCGGTGATTGAAAACAACCCGGCGTTTACGGAAAACGCAAATAACGAATTATTGATCCATGCGTTTCTTGAAAAACATGCGGATAAAATTGAACCTTCCGGCGATAAACCGCATCAATATAAAATCACACTGGTGGATGAAAAACTGGGAAATACCACGTTTCTTTTTGAAAAAACAACCTGGCGCCATGCCATGGTTCTGTTAAAACGAGGGAACCTGGGCATTATAATGAATGAAAAAAAAGACCGGATTGAATACCATTTTGATCCCTTAAACACGGACGCCCATTTTTCCTACCTGAAGCTGTCGAAAATTTTCGGCCAAAACGGTGTGCCGGTTGAAGAAAACCTTGAAAGCGTTCATCCATTAACTATTCACGGCACCCGGTACATTGACTTTCTGGTGCCGGGACTGATGGCAATGGGGATCATGATGTCCTGCATGTGGGGCATGAGTTACGGCATGATCGACAAACGGTCCAAAAAACTGCTGAGACGAATGGTTGCCACACCGATGAAAAAATCTTATTTTTTGATTTCCCTGATGACGGTCAGAATCACCATGAACCTGATTGAATCCACCCTGCTTTTCATCTTTGCCTGGCTGGTCTTTCATATCACCATCGAAGGAAGCATTGCCGGTTTATTTGCTATTTTTATTGCCGGCAATATTGCCTTTGGCGGAATCGCTATTTTTATTTCCTGCCGAACGGCAAACACGGAAATCGGCAACGGCCTGGTCAATGCTGTGGTCATGCCGATGATGGTCCTTTCCGGAGTCTTTTTCAGCTATCATAATTTTCCGGACTGGAGTATCCCCTTTATTCAAAAACTACCCCTGACGCTGCTCGCGGACGGATTAAGAAGCATTTTTATTGAAGGCGCCGGGTATTCTGAAGTGTTTCTTCCCACCGCCATTCTATTATCCATCGGTATTTTCTTTTTTTCAGCGGGGCTGCGATTCTTCAAATGGCACTAACCATCACCGGCCTTGAATTTGAGGCTTTTAACAAAACCATCAGATTTATATTTTAAGTGTGATTATAAATAATGGAATCACCATGATACCAGAAAAAGAACTGCAAAAACATTTCGGGTTCAGCACCTTTAAAAACGGGCAGAAAGACGTTATTTCAAAAATACTGGACGGGAACTCCGCTGCCGCCATCTTTCCCACGGGCGCTGGAAAATCCATGTGTTACCAGCTACCGGCCATGCTGCTGCCGGAGATGACCCTGGTGGTATCCCCGCTGCTGTCTTTGATGAAAGATCAGCTGGACTTTCTGACCGCGCACCATATTCCCGCCGCCCGACTGGATTCAACCCTGGACAGAGATGAAACCAATAAAATTTTTGAACAGGCCAAAAACAGGGAATTAAAAATCCTGATGATTTCTGTTGAACGGTTCAAAAATGAGCGATTCCGGTATCACCTGCAGAACATGCGGATTTCCCTGCTGGTTATTGACGAGGCCCACTGTATTTCCGAGTGGGGACACAATTTCCGGCCGGAATACTTAAAACTGCCCCATTATCAGAAAGAATTCAACATTCCGCAAACATTGCTGCTGACTGCAACCGCGACGGCGGCGGTTATTGACGACATGTGCGGCAAGCTTGACATCTGCCGGGAAAATGTTGTGGTGACTGGATTCTACCGCAAAAATCTCTTTTTAAAAGTCACGCCGGCCGCGGAAGCAGATAAAAAAACCATTCTGCTGAAAAGGATCCAAAGGACACCCGCCGCCCCGACCATTGTTTATGTGACCCTACAAAAAACCGCTGAAACGGTTGCCGCGTTTTTATATGAAAACAATATCAATGCGCATGCGTATCATGCCGGCATGCAAAGCAGGGAACGGGAAAATATCCAGAACCGGTTCATGGAAGGCTCCCTTGCATGCATTGTGGCGACCATCGCCTTTGGCATGGGGATTGATAAAAAAGACATCCGGAGAATCATCCACTTTGATCTGCCCAAATCCATTGAAAACTACAGCCAGGAAATCGGGCGGTCCGGACGAGACGGCGAATTATCCTTATGCCAGATCCTTGCCAATCGGGATGGTATCAATGTCCTGGAAAATTTCATTTACGGCGACACCCCGGACAAGCGGTCCATTTATCGACTGCTTCAGGAGATCAAAAACAACAACGGCTTTACCTGGGAGTTTAAATTAACAAGGCTTTCAAACGAAATAAACATCCGGGCGCTGCCGTTAAAAACCCTGCTGGTTTACCTGTCCATGGAAGGCATTATTCGTCCGAAAACGACTTACTTTGATGAGTATGCGTTTAAATTCTTTTCCGGGCCGGAAAAAATTATTGAACAATTTGCAGAAGAACGGAAACAGTTTGTCTCCGCTGTCTTTTCCCACTGCCAAACTAAAAAGATCTGGACATCTGTTGATATGGAAGGGATTCTCAACACCTATGCCACGAACCGGCAAAGGATAATTACCGCCCTGGAATATTTTAATGAAAAAGGCTGGATTGAACTCCAGACCCGCCAGGCGGTTGAAGTATATGACATCATGACCCAGGCATTTGATATGGATACAGTGACGGAAAAGATGCATACGCTGTTTGTGCAAAAAGAATCCCACGGCATTGAAAGAATCCACCAAATGGTCGACTTTTTTGAAAGCCGTTCATGCATCAGCCGCCAGCTTGCCGGATATTTTGGGGAAACCTTGGAAAAAGAGCATTGCGGTCACTGTTCATTCTGCAAAAATGAAAGCATCGAGCTCAAGACGACCGCCCGGTTAAAACCGCTCTCAAATATGGACTTTAATGATTTGACCGGAGAATTTATAACGGTGGCCGGAGAACATGCCACTGAAATGAATTTAACCAAATTCCTTTGCGGCATCTACACCCCAGTTTTCTCAAAATTTAAAGTAAAGGCAATGCCTATTTTCGGTGCGCTTGAACAATATCCGTTCCCGGAAGTGAAAAAATGGATTCAGGCAAGTCAAAAACTTCCATTGCCTAACCCTGCCGGTTAGTGTAGGTAGATGAAAATAATCACCCTTAATGCGTGGAGGCATTTAATGAACGGACAGGAACAAATCAATAATATCAATTTTTCAATAGACAAGAACACTCTTTTTCGTGAAGAATCAATCACAGACCTTAAAGTCGGTTCCATCAGAAGATTAATCCCTGTAAAACCGGACGGCTCCTCAGATGATGCCCGAGCAGAAGTATTTATCGGCCATACCCAGCTCATGTCCCCGGAAGGCCCTTTGCCCATCCAGTCTGAACTGACTGCAAAAACCCTGGAAGAAGCAATCGACGTGTTCCCTGCGACCATGAAACAGGCCTTGACGGAGATGATTGAAAAAATGCAGGAGATGCAGCGGCAGCAGCAAGCGCAACAAAAAGATGAGTCACGGATAATTGTTCCGGGAAGATAAAAAATCAGGTAGATAGGCTGAATAACATTTACATCTTTTACAAACAGACTCTCTATTAACAATAACCCGAACCCCTTGAAATCTCAACCTCTGTAACCAATGGCATATGCAGACCCGACTGGATGATTCAATCATAGACGCAGCCGCCCGGTGGAGCCTTGATGTCCAATCCATCCGAAAGGACATTGAAATCTGCGGCAGCCCGGAACGGTGCGAATTCCGGTTTGTCATTGAATGCAGTGATAATGATCTGTATGTGATGAAGAGCCTGATTGAAGATGAGATCAATCATAAACGCAAAATTATTTCCAGTCTGAACTGTCTCTTCAAACGCGGTCTTAAAGGGATCAATCCGTATATTCCATCAAAAGACGGCGCCTATATCGAAAAAATTGACAGCCGATTCTGGCAGATCTCCCGGTTTATCGACGGAGTTTGTCTGAAACGGCCGGAATACGTATTTGACCAGTGGCGGGGAAACATCCTGGCGGATTTTTTAATTGATTTGCGGCACAAATCTGAAACCATGCCCGGTATTGACGGCAAACCGCCGTTTTCCATCATCAATTACATCAACACGCTAAACGACCAGATAAAAACCTTTGAACAGGATCTGTACAAAAAGATTCAACCGGTCGTCGATTTTTTGGAAAAAAACTTTATCAGGACACACGACAATATACCGGCCTGCTTTTGCCATGGAGATTTTCATGCGTTAAATATGATATGGTCGGATACCGGCATCAATGCCGTAATCGACTGGGAATTTTCAGGCATCAAACCGGAAATCTATGACATGGCCAACATGATCGGCTGTATCGGGATTGAAAACCCGGAAGCGTTAGCCGGGCCCCTGGTCACCGACTTTATCGGCAGGCTGAAAAAATCAGCAATGATATCCGACATCAGCTGGACAGTGCTGGTTGAATTTATTATTGCCATTCGCTTTGCCTGGCTGTCCGAATGGCTCCGGCATAAAGACCATGAAATGATTGATTTGGAAATGATTTATATAAAACTGCTCATTGATAATGCGAATGACTTGAAACAAATATGGAAAACCTGAGGCTGTGCATCAATTATCATAAACAACCTTTATGGACGAACACGAACAATAACAGGGAGAAAACATGAATCATTTCATCCGAATCATCCGGCAGGTCATAGTCATCGCACCCATTCTCTGGCTGCTTGAACTGTTCCAGAACAAACTCTATTTTCTGGCCACCGGAAAATGGGGATGGGTTTATCCGGGATCGCCCTATCACTGGTTCAGCTTTGAGACATTAAGCAACTGGGGACTTTCCGTGGCGGTTATTTACATTGTTTACAGGACCTGGTTTATGCCCAAACGGATGAACACCCTGTTGCGTATTGGCATCATAGGGATCATGGGCGTTATCCTGGAATATGCCAATGGTTTTATGTACCACCATGTCACCGGCAACTATTTGTTTATATGGGAACACTCACGGTTTACATATATCGATTTTATCGCAATTCCCATGTGGTGGCTGAATGCGGCAGTATATCATTTCTTGAGTTGTAAACTGCTGAATCTGCATCGATAGATAGAAAGGCTAAAGGCTGAAGACTGAAGGCTGAAGGCTGAAGGCTGAAGGATTTAGCCCGGTTATGGAAAACCGAATTTTCAAGGATAGACTATGTTCCGGACACTCACCCATCTGCTGCTTCACTTTATCGTACCCGGCATTGCCGCCAGGTGGGGATTTAAAGAACAGTGGAAAAAGGCCTGGGCCATCATGCTGGCAACCATGATTGTCGATCTGGATCATCTTCTCGCTTCCCCGGTCTTTGATCCAAACCGTTGCAGTATCGGGTGTCATCCCTTGCACAGTGTCCCGGCAATATGTTTGTATATGGTTTTGACAATAATCCCAAAGACCCGGATTATCGGTGTCGGCCTGCTCATTCATATGGCCTTAGACGGCATTGACTGTTTCTGGATGGGTTATATATGAACGGTTCACGATCAAACATTATGATTTTCAGGATATCACTGGCTGTCGCCGTATCAGGAATCCTGATCCTCGCGACAACCCCTCTCTCGTATCCGGTGGTGTCCGGCATCAACGACAAACTGAGTCATATTTTTGCTTTTTTTGTTTTATCCCTGCTCGCAGATTTTTCCTTTCCTGATAAAAAATTTAATTTATATATCATTCTCCCGTTAATGGCTTATGGTTTAATGATTGAGGGTATTCAGTATTTTCTCCCGTACCGGATGTTCTCATTGTTTGATGTGGCAGCCGATGCCATGGGTCTTGTATTATATAGAATATCTTTTCCCTTACTGAAAAAAGGCGTTGATGCGATTTTTAACAAAAAATAACCAAAAACAGGCTATTTAAAAAATATGGATGCCGGAACTTTAATTCTCTGGATACTTTCAGCGCTGTTTACCATCACCGGCCTGGCCGGGCTCATTATTCCCGTGATCCCCGGCCCGGTTCTGCTGCTGGCCGGGCTTGTAATGGCCGCCTGGGCTGAAAATTTCGTATTTGTCGGCCCGGTGGTCATCACCATTTTAACGCTATTAGCGGTACTGGCCCATGCGCTGGATTTTCTGGCCGGCGCCATGGGGGTCAAACGGTTCGGGGCCAGCCGGAAAGCGGTAATTGGCGCGGCCATCGGCGCTATATTCGGCATTTTTTTCGGGTTTATCGGTATCCTGACCGGACCGTTTATCGGTGCTATTGTCGGCGAACTAACCGTGCAAAGAAACTTTCAGTCAGCCGGGCTTGCCGGCATCGGGGCCTGGCTGGGAATGATGGTTGGCGCTGCCGCCAAAATAGCGATCGGTTTTTCCATGGTCGGCATATTTATCATTGCCCGCCTGTTTTGATGACTTCGTAAAAAGCCCCTCTTCTTTGAACAAACAAATACTTATAAAGGAAAAACACATGGAATCAAACAAAAAACAACCCAAACAAACACTGATCAACCCGGAAGGCACGGAATTTATTTATAACACATTAAAATTTTCCCAGGCGGTTCGTGTTGGTAATTCCGTCTGGGTATCCGGCCAGGTGGGGATGGATGAAAAAGGGACTGTGGGTGAAAACATCGAAGAACAGGCTCGCATAGCGTTTCAAAACCTGAAAAAAGTGCTGAATGATGCCGGTGCCGGCCTTGATGACATCGTGGAATTAGTAACCTATCACACCGAAATGAAAGACATGAAAATATTCGGAAAAGTAAAGTCGGAATTTATCACGGATAATTATCCGGCCTGGACTGCGGTGGGTGTGACAGAACTCGTCCTCCCCCAGCTGATGCTTGAAGTCCGGGCAACAGCGGTTGTCGGCAGCGGGCCTTCAGGCAGTTAGTTTTCGCGACTGGAAGACGCGCAAGACACCTTGGTAAAAGGGGGGGGCATATGATTTTGAGATCATTGACCACCCCTTTCTCAATTTTAATTTACGTCGACGAATTGCTGACCATCCGAGGGTTATCAACAAAACAGATAAAAGAATCATGCCCCATTCATCTAATGAATATAAATTTTCACTTATAAATTCTACATAAACAAAAATATATGTCACCCTTAAACAGGCACTTATGGTTTATCATGACAAAATAAAATTCGACGCAAAATGCTCTTGTCGAGGTTATTGGTAAGGACAATGTGGTGTGGGGACTGTAGCCCATAACAACTACGGATTAAAAGATTTTTTTTTAGTTTGAACCACACTTGTCCGATATTAACTACCGCTAAAAGGATTTGGTCAGCATTTAAACTAAAAAAGTATAACCTGAAACTGAAAATTATAATTTTCGATCATAACCAACTGATATTATTAATACGAAAAGAAAAAATCAGATTATTTTGGACAGCAATGGACATTAGGCTTTTTACAAAGCCATCAACATTAAAAAGTGATAATTTCATACCCCTGCTCCTGATATCCGCTCAAGGACGGATGGCCTGACATATCATCTAAAAGCGTCAGTCCCTGGTCCTTTGCTGCCTGTAATGTTCCCAGCTTGTTGGAGCAGGCCCGGCACACCCCGTCAACCAGCCCGGCGTCTTTAACTTTTCCCCACAATTTATTCAGCGGATGATCTTCTTTAACCAGATCAGGGATAAGTTTAACGGCAGCGCCTTCTATGATAACAGACGGTGCGTGCCCTTTTGCCTTCATATCCAAAGCATTTAACAACACATGAATAAAACACATGGGGTCCCCGTTAAATACAAACAAAGCGAATTTCATCATTTTTCTCCTTAGCAAAGATCCTGACCCAAAGGACCAGGTTTTCTAAAATCAAATAAAATACTTTAAGTGTCCACCATAACCCTACAGACCGGTATCAAACTCAATTAAATCACCGTTTGAAATTGTCAACCCTTCGCCCAGCGGCAGGGGTTCGTCCATCCCTTCAATATATCCCAGCAGATTATATGTCCCCGGCATGACCGCATAGGTTTTCCACAGCGGATAGGAACCATTTGAGGCGCGGTTAATTTTAATTGCCGGCGCATCTGATCCCTGAGGAACCAGTTCCCAACTGACCAGTTCAGAATCCGCCGGCTCTTTAATGGATATTCCCGAATCAATGGTAACAACTGTTTCCAATCCTTTTTGGATCTGTATATTTTTCGCAAGCACAACCGGTGTCGTATCTGTCTTATACAAATACCCCCGCTGATAGTGGACGGCAAAGTGATACGTTCCGGCCGGCAAAGGCTTGGGCTTGTAAAAATAATAATCATTGCCGGTATAAGGAAGTGTCAGTGAGAACTCCGGGTTGTCCGCGCGGGTGACGATCACTGCGCCGGCAGGGATCTTTTTTAATGTGTCCGCAATATTGAATACCAGAACACCCAGATCAATGGCCAAGGTTTCCCCGCCGGTCACTGTAAACACCCCCAGCGAAACGTCTGAATCCGGTTTATAGTTGGAGTTGGCAAACCCTGCAACAACTTCATAATCACCGCTTAACAAGGGATGGATGCTGTCCGCACCCGGGTCCTTTACGGTTTTTACAAGTTTTCCATCTGCTTTCCGGATAATCTTAAAGGTATTTAAACTGATCGTTGCGGAAGCCGGCATGGTGATCCGCAATTTTCCGAGCCGTGAAACCGCCTTTTTACCGATTGTTTTTGCTTTTTCCACTTTTTGCGCCACCTCATTTTGAAGAGACTGAAATGCTGCCAGAAGTGCTTGCGCGTTATCAGCTTCAAAATACTGCCCGCCCCCGGCTTCGGCCATGCAGGCCAACTGGGCTTTCTGCTGGTCATTAATATCAAACCCCACTACATGAAGGATAAATTTTATTCCCAGGGCCTTGAGCTCACGGATTGCCTGACACGGACTATCGTGACATGTTTCTTCGCCATCGCTTAATAAAATTACGGTGGTCTCATTTTCCCGATTTTTTAATGCCTCCGTAACCCGCTCAACGGACCCGGCAATCGGTGTCATTCCTTTTGGATTGATTTGATCGATATAACTTAAAATCCCGTTTCTGTCATCACTGCCGGGCGGGACAAGAATCTCAATATCGGCGCAATCCCCTTTACGGTTATGACCATAGGCTGTTAATCCGACACGGACCTCATGCGGCAGCGCCGGAACTATTTCATGCATGACCTGTCGGACGATTGAAATTTTTGCCTGCCCATCGACTTGGCCCCACATGCTTCCGGAAGCATCAAGAACAAACATCACTTCAGGAAAACTTTCCGCAACACTATTTGGCACATGAATGAAAACAAGAAAAAAATGAATAAATACAGCCAGAACCAGGACGAATAGTTTTTTCATAAGCAGTTCCTTTCAGGCGATTTGTGAAGTGATTGTCTGGGTAAAATTGATGGCTTTGTCCATCGGAATCTGACTTTTTACGGGAGTGTTAAAATACATATTTAATATGTTAAAATCAATACCCCCAAAGACCGGCTTTACGGTAACGTTTCTTTTGTATATCCTTTTGGGATTTCAAAAACATTTTTCGGCGCTTTTTTGTCTTTAAACTCCATCAGATCGGTTACTGTTTTTCGGGACTGATTCATAATGTTCTGGGTTGAAATGGTTTTTACCTGAATACCCTTTATTTTCTTTATCTCAGACGTCACATCCTTCATGCTATTTTCCATGCCCGGCATTACGGATATCATCGATGACGTCAACTGATCATATAAAGCCGAATCCACTTTCAAATCCTCGGTGGCCCAGACCTCATTTTCAATTTCTCCCATAAAGGTTTTCAGGGTAAGAAAATATTTCTTGCAGTTCCACGAACTGATTTTTTTCTTTTCATCGGTTGCCCGGACAACGGCTTCTATTTTCATTATATTTTTCATCATGCCTTTCATGGCTGCCGTTTTTTCCGGATCTTTTCCTTCCTTTATCCTGACCTGCATCGCATCCACAGTCAGATCTCTTATCATGTATGTCTTTTTCCGGTGGTCAATCATGATGACTTTTTGCTCATAGGGCAGCATGATAACAGAACTTTTGGGGTCATCACTCCGGAATCCCTTTTTCGTGATCCAGATTTCCTCAACCACATTTTCGGCCGGTTGATCCATGCCCATGATTTTCACTGCATCGGTATGCCGTTTCCGCTTCATATATATATCTGCATGTGAAGGTCCGGGCACAGAAAGCAGCCCGAAAATTAACAATGTAATTAAACTAAGAATTCGTTTCATGTCATTATCTCCTTTTGACATATATACCTCTGGACAATGAATATCATGTTTTAACGTTTAATAATTCTCACACAAAAAGACATATAGTCAATTCTTTTATGAACCGGTTTTTTTGTTAAAGATACCCCCCATCAATAAAGATTCCTAAAACAGATTTTAAAAAATAAAATATATTTCCCACTCTGTAAAATAAAACACAACACGGCGGTGGTGCTTTGTGTTTGACAAAATTCATAAAATTGATGAAGATATATCATCTCAATTATATATATGGAAACCTTTTTACGAAACTGTTATCCAAGTATTACTACAGGACACGATACACGATCAGTTTATAACTGATTGTTTTTGCTATAAGAAAGGACTGCATCAATGAAGACCATTGTTAACATCAGCCTGGGACCCAGCAAAGACGACTATGATTTCAACCCCCCGTTCATGGGAATGAATTTTCGGGTAATACGTCTCGGTACAGACGGAAGTATCGATATCGCAGCGGATTTGCTCCAGGAATGGGATTCCAAGGCAGATGTTATCGGACTGGGGTCCATCCAGTTCCCTTTCACCATCGGCAAAAAAAACAAGGCTGAAGCTCAGACAAAAACCCTTTATCAGCTGGGGAGCAAGTTAAACACACCGTTTACGACCGGAGATTCACTGCGCAGTGTCGGGCATGAATGGACCATCCGACACCTTCAATATACGTTCGGCAATAATTTTTTCAATAACAGCCGGGTAGTGTTCTTCTCCGGAATGATTAATTCCAGCACCGCAGGCGCCATATCCGAATATACCGCCAACATTAAATTCTGTGATCCGATTCTGGAACACGGTATTCCCAAGTTTCTGAAATCCATTGACGACCTGAAATTATATGCAAACGAACTCCACAATATCCTCAAATGGGTGCCGAGCCGACAGTTTTCCGATTTTGCCATGCCCTTGAGGGCGTATAACGAATTTATCATTCAAAAAGCCGTCCAGCAGGCCAATATCATTGTCGTCCCCTATTTCAATTTTCATCAGTACCTTAAAAACTGCGGCCTTAAAGAACTTTCCGGAAAAACAGTCATCACCGCGACCGCCTATGATGACCGGGTGAAATTCTTAAAGGAACGCGGTGTCGACATCATCATTGATTCAACCCCTAAAATTATGGAAAACGTGGTGGGTGTCAGTGTTTTAGAGGCGATGATCATGGTGGCCCTTGATAAAACACCGGAAACACTTTCACGGGACGATCTTCTTGAGGTCATATCCGAACGACGGATGGATCCGCGCGTTATTTATCCTGCAGGAGAAAAAAAACGCGTCAACCGATTTGCCTTTGTCATCCACCCCCTGACCCGGGATTACCTGAAAAAAATCAAGCCGGTGGGCTGGATCGCCAAATTACGGCCAACGGCAAAACTGGATACCATTGAAAAACTGATGGCATATTCGCCGCCTTTTGTTTACTCCAAGGTCACAGGAATTAAATCGCCGACCGGCGTTGAAGCCGAAGGCTGGCTGATTGCGATCGGGGCAACGCCCAAGCAGATGCTGGCACACAGCCCGGAATTTATAAATTCCCGACTCCTGAAAGCCGCAAAAATTGCCAAGGGACTGGGCGCCCAGATTATCGGGCTGGGAGCATTAACCAAGGCCATGGGTGATGCCGGTGTGACGGTGGCAAAATTTTCCGATCTGCCGATTACCACCGGAAACAGCTACAGTGCATCCGCAGCCCTGTGGGCCACCGCCGAGGCAGTAAGAGAAATGGGTCTGCTTGAAATGACCAGAGGGAAAAAGCTGAAAGGCAAAACCATGGTCATCGGCGCTACCGGCGCTATCGGATCGGTCTGTTCCAAACTGCTTGCAACCGCATTTAAGGAAGTTTACATGGTTGACAGCCATGATGCCAAACTGCTTTCTTTGAGAGAATCCATATTAAATGAAATAAAAAATGTAAAAGTCCATATCACAACGAGATCCGATAAATATCTTGACGATATGGATGTCATCGTGACCGCATCATCTGCGGGCCCTGACGAACAAATTCTGGATATCGAAAAAGTCAAACCGGGATGTGTGATTACCGATGTCAACCGGCCGCTTAATTTCACCATAAAGGATGCCAAAAGGCGTCCGGATGTACTGATCATCGCATCCGGTGAAATTGCGTTGCCCGGAGAACCGGAAATGAAAGATATCGGTCTTCCACCGGGTGTCGCCTATGCCAGTCTTGCTGAAGCCATTACCCTGGCACTGGAAGGCCGGTTTGAAAACTTCAGTGTCGGCAAGGATATTCAATGGGAAAAAGTCAGTGAGATCTATAAACTGGGTTTAAAACACGGGATGAAACTCTCTGCCATCTCCGGGCTTGAAGGGGTTCTGAAGCATGATGATTTTGTCCGGGTCCGGGACCTGGCCCGGATCGCCAGGAGAACGGCGAGCAAAACCATTCCCCCAAGAATAAAAAATTAACTGAGGACAGGACAAATAAGTCAGGAGGCATTAACCGGCAGCATGTCACACCGCTACAACATATTGATATTTTAATATTTTTTATTGACAAACATGTATTTTTAGAATAAACAATGTTTATATAAAAAACTATGCGGTTCGCATAAACGAAAAAGCCAAATCCTGAGTGATCAGGAGACGGAAAGCTACGGGTCTTCAAAAGATAGCCGGGCTGCCTGCAGAAGGTAGCCCGGTTTTTTGTTCGCTAAACTTTTATTTATTGAGGGGAGGACAAAATGAAACGCTTCAAATTTTTAAAGATCGGTATTTTTATCTTATCTTCTTTGTTAATCGTCTCTATCGCCCTTGCCGGTAGCCTGCCCGATGAATGGACGGAGATCAATCCCGCAGGATTTGAATACAACGGCCTTACACCGGCATGCTCATGCGCTCCAGGAACCCCGGATGATGAATTTACTTTTTTTGTAAAAGGCGGCAAAAAGAAAAATCTGGTCATATTTTTTCAAGGCGGCGGAGGGTGTTGGGACTATATGAACTGTGTGGCTGCCCCCACATATAATCAGTATCAGTTTGAAGAATTATGGATGTTTTCCGATGACATGGAAGGACAGGGAATATTTGATCAAACAAGGAAGGATAACCCGTTTAAAGACTGGGGGTTCGTGTATATTCCATACTGCACCGGCGACCTGTTCTGGGGGGCCAACGATGCGAACTACTATGGTACTGAAATTAAGCATCGCGGTTTTGTCAATTTTCAAGCAGTATTAAAATATATAGAAGATCACACTAACTTCCCAGGGAAAATTTTCGTCACCGGTGCCAGCGCCGGAAGTTACGGGGCGACCATGGCTTTTCCGTATATAAAGCAATCTTTCCCCTGGTCAAATGCATATCTTCTGGGTGACGCCGGCAATGGTGTCATGGGAGGGACTTTTCCAACCGAAGGCATTGATAATTGGAATGTTCAGATGCCGGACTGGATTTTCCCGGATGGCTTCAATCCGACCATGACAATGGAAGAGATATACACAAAAATTGCTGCCGAATATCCATGCAACCAACTGGCCCAATATACAACAGCTTTTGATGGAATACAGATTTTTTTCTACAATGTAATGTTAAATATAGACAATCCGTATGAATGGGAGAATATTACGGCGCCAGTGATCGGTGCGTGGCATTATACGATGAAAGATTTTGCCTATAATACAGCAGCGGCATCACCCAACTACCGTTATTACATCGCGGCCGGAACAGATCATACGATCTTGAGGTCTCCCAAATTTTATACAGAAGACTCAGCAGAAGGCGTTTCTTTTGTCGAATGGGTCGATAGAATGATTAAAACCCCCAGGAACCCCAGGAAATGGAAAAGTCTGGAGTGCGAAGACTGTCTTCCATAAGAGAACTCATAATTTTTTTCATATTAAAACTATGGTAAAAAGTTAAGCAATGAAAGAGGCAGGGCCAGAAATGATTCTGCCTCTTTTATTAAGATTACACAATGAATTATGATTATATTGTAATCGGCGCAGGCCTGTCAGGCGCTGTAATTGCCGAACGTATTGCCACCTTAATGAACAGAACTGTATTGATAATTGAAAAGCGGAATCATATTGGTGGCAACTGCTATGATGAATACGATTCTCATGGCGTTTTAATACATAAATACGGACCTCATATTTTTCATACTGATATGGATTACAAAAAAAATATTCTCTCTTTTCTAATATCAGCATAAATTCAGGGTCTCATGTGTTGAAAGAAGGTCCTTTTAACGGTTTTTTTATCAGCAGAAAAAATATAAAAAATATTGGTTTTCCCAATAAGGATTTTTTTATTTATAAAGATGATTTTGAGTACATATTTAGAGTTGAGGATAATGGCGGCAAGCTTGTTCTGATAAGTGATGCGCTCCTGCTTCACCCGAACAGGACTTTTTCGCTTATCGGTCTTTGCAAATCATCTTTTAATAAGATGGTTATATATTACGGGTTGAGAAATTCGATATGGATGTGTCAACGGCATAACAGGCCCCTATCCCTTAGAAGCAGATTCCGATTTACACTGATTTTTTTTACCTATATTTTTACTTTCAGATGGGACCTGTTAAAGACGATGTTCAAAGCCATACAGGATGCCAATAAAGGAAACCTGGGCAAGCAGGAATTAACAAATCAGACACATTCATAAAAAAAAATTTAAACCCATCAAAAGACTTAAGCTGCTCTTCAGGCACATTCAGCGCTGACATAAATCGTTTAATCTCAATGGGGGCAAGCGCCCTGATTGCCGCTTTGTTTATCCGGTTGGCACTTTCAATGCCCAGCTCAAAAAGGGTATGTGCAAACCACATCCCATCATGGGTCATCCAGCACTTTCCGATCAGTTCTTTTAAATCATGTTTGGATATTTGATCGATTAATCTCATACTTTCCTCCCTATGCTGATTAAATTAATTTGTGTTTAATCTTATCTCCATACGGATTTGTTCTTTTTGGGACGAAGCGTATTCCCGGTACCGTAATACTTTAATGATACATAAAAAAAGATAGTTCGACATCGAACCAAATAAACAAACTTTTTTACCAGTTGTCATTTATTCTTTTTAAACTCTTTACTTCCCCTCAATAAAACCCATTTCCGACAGAAACCGGTACCATGCCCTCCCCCGTTCCCTGGCATTGGCCACCAACCAGTGGCCGCCGGTCATAAACACATGTTTCGGCCATCCCCATTGCTCGCACAGTTCATGCACATAAACAAACGGGCACAGCTTATCCCCCCGGGACGCGATCACGAGGATTCGGTTTTGGGAAATTTTCGGATAAAAATTGAGCGGCGAATGCAGGGTCCACAAACGATTTAACCGGTTGAGAAAAGCTTTATCCACCTGAAACGGCAATTTGGCAGCCTTGGGGCTGAAATCCCCGGTAAACTTAACCGCCGGCACCATAAGTGCGGCAAACGCGATCCGGTCAGATAAACTCGCAAAAAGGGCGGCATTATATCCCCCCAGACTGGCACCGATCAGCCCGGTTTCCCCGGCGCCCATATCCTTTAACACAAGGATCGACTGTGACAGATCATGCATGGCCTGGCCAAAACATTCACAGGTCATGACCACATCATCCGGCTGTAAAAACATCCCACGGCGCATTTTTTCTTCCGGCGCCCGCTTCCAGTGAAACGGGGTGATAAACAGCACCACATCAAGGCCCATCTGAAACAGGGTTTTGACTTTAAACATTTTCTCCGCCTGGTCCGGGTCTCCCAGCATATACCCGTGCAAACAAACCAGAGTTTTTCGGCCCGGATCACCATGCGCCCACTGGATCAGGCGGGCGGTTTTATTTTCCGGAAATGAAAAAAATCGTTCGGTGATCAAGGAGTTTCGGGGCGCGTACTGACTGGGAAAAATAATTTCCCGACGAACCCCTCCCAGAAAAAGCGTTTCAGACGCGATGGAATACTCCGGCAGGGTTTCGGGAAGCTGGAAAAAAGTTTCTGGTTGATCAACATAGTGATGATCAAAATAAAAATCAACCTGCTGTTCGTAAGTCTTGCGATCGATCTCCCTTTGAGGCTTAAACGGTTTTAAAAATTTAGGCAAAGTCAAAAACGCATCATCCACCAGCCCCCCGATGCCGTTAATGGCTTTGTCCAATAATCCCGGGGCAGCGCCGGACGTTTTGTGAAATCTCATGATTTTATCCTGATGTGATGGGCTTGTTGAAGACCGATGAACAGGCGGCAAGAACTGATTTTCGTACATTCGTCGTCGCAGACATAATGCATCAAAAAAGAACAAGGCCTGCCAGGGACAATCGCAAACAACATGAAGATTCGATTACCCAAGACAAGGCCCTGAATGGTGTCGATCAAATTGATTTCTCCAAAACGCGTATTGCTTGAAAATCAAATCAGACTTTGGGTTCTGGTTTTTTAGTCAGACGGCAAAGTACCACCATGGCGACAAGAATTCCTGCGGAAATATAAAACGCCAGGTCAAGACTGCCGGTGATGTCTTTAATGGTGCCGGCGACTCTTGCCATGAAAAAACCAAACCCCCACCCGAGGAAAACCAGACCATAATTGACGCCCAGATGTTTTGCGCCAAAAAAATCAGCTGTATAGGATGGGAGCAGGGAAAGTCCGCCGCCATACTGCCAGTAAGCGATACCAACCACGATAAAAAGTAAAATAAGATTCTGAGATGCAATGACTGTCGGCATGGCCGCCAAGCACAAGGCGGAAACCATACAGTTTATAGTATACGCTTTATCCCTGCCAATTTTATCGCTATACATTCCAGTCCCCACACGGCCCGAGGCATTTACAAGACCGCCGTAAGAGACCAGGATCCATGCATTGGCCGCAAAAAACGGAATCCCTGTAGCCGCAGATTTTAAAATCCCGGCCGCGTTGGCAATAATCAGCAGACCGGACTGGGTGGAACCAATGAACAGAACGACCAGGGCATAAAACTGCCAGGTTTTCACCATCTCACCCGGTGTCCAGTCTTTCCCCATGGTTGCCGCGGCTTTTTTCGCTGAAGTCGCTACTGCTCCGGGTGGAACATACCCTTCGGGCGGCCATGAAAGGAACTGAGCGGCTACGCAAATCACGGCGGCAAAAAAGATTCCCAGTCCGACAAAACTGCCGGTGATGCCGTAACTGCCAATCAGCCACTTGCCCAAAGGACTGATATAAATAGCAGCGCCGCCGTAGCCACCCACGACAAGACCCGCGATCAACCCACGTTTATGCGGACCGAACCATTTGAGTGCCGCCGGAGTCGGAGCCGCATACCCGATACCCATGCCGATTCCGCCGAAAATACCGAACCCGATGATCAGGCCGGTGTAACTTTTCATCAGACCAGCGATGATGCACCCGGCAGCCAGACAGAGACCGCCGACCATTGCGCCGAATTTAGGCCCAAACTTATCATGAATCCGCCCCCCGGGAATCATGAACAAGGCGAATATTATGACTGCCAGGGAAAACGGTGTGGCCGCCTGGGCGTTTGTCAGGTATGTCCAACCCGCGTTGATTTCTTCCATCGGCTGACCGGCCAGATCCACATTAACCAGCTCTTTGGCCCACACACTCCAGGCATAAAGAATCCCCAGACATAAATTAACCGCAGTTCCCGCGAATACAACCACCCACGCCTTGCCCGGCACTTTATCAGCCTGTGCTGCCATATTCATCCTCCTTAATTGTATAAATAGCCGTAAAATAACGCTTTGAATTCAATAAAAGAATACTAAACCTGCACCAATATTTCTGAAATACACGTTTTTTGCAACCCCTAACCCGCATTTCTCAAGACGAAAATTAAATAAAATTCAAAAAATAATTATTTCAATTGATTAAATTTAAAGATGAGACTTGTTAAAAAACAGTCTGTTCAGGCGCATTATATCGCCACCACGATCAGCAGGTATTTCAAGCCAATGATAAATTTCACGGCAAACGCCCCTTTAAGCGGAATAGCCGCAATAACCAGGATCTCTGAAGGATAGGAAACCGGAGATATTAGATAAAAATACCGATCAAAAAACACATAGGAAGCAACCATCAAGACAAAACCAAAGGCTGCCACAAAAGGCAGATCATGTATGAATTGCCGTGATACCCCGAATCCGGGAAGCTGATAGCGGGCGCCTAAACTAATTCCTGTATAATTCTATATTATTATTTTAACGAGTTATTCTTTCAAAGTGCTATCTGACCAGAAACAAACTGTATTGCTGAAGTTCCCGGTCCAGACCCTTTGCGTCTTTCACGAATTTTTCCAAAAGGTCCCAGAATTGAGAGCTGTGATTTAAAATTTTCGTATGCACCAGTTCATGCATAATGGCATAATCCATCAGTTTTTCCGGCAGGCGGACGAGATTAATGTTTAAATTGATGTTCTTCTTTTCCGAGCAACTCCCCCATCGGGTTTTCTGATTTTTAACAAACACCCGATTGTATGGCAATCCACTCTTTGCCGAGAGAGAATCAAGCCGTTGAGTTAATTTTGATTTTGCGGTTTTCCGATCAATTCTGCCGGCAGACGAATCATTCTGACACCGGGCAGCCTCATGTTCAATGGCTTTCAGCTTCGGGAGGTGTTTTATGATCCACTGTGACTTTGACCGGGCAAATGCTTCCGCGGATTCAAAAGAAACACCTTTCGGCACGGCCACCCGGACCCCTCGAAACGGCCGAATCGAAAGGTTCATATGCTTTGCCCGGATGCTCTGTTCCAGCAGGACTTCACCGATACCGGAAATAAGTACTTTCTTTTTCTTCATCACGATCTGTTTTCTATGTTGTTATCTGGATATCATTTTTAAATGAAGAATGCAG
The DNA here is from genome assembly GCA_014237465.1 of Desulfobacteraceae bacterium. Classification (GTDB taxonomy): domain Bacteria; phylum Desulfobacterota; class Desulfobacteria; order Desulfobacterales; family Desulfosalsimonadaceae; genus SURF-3. The sequence goes on from JABZFM010000028.1 coordinate 49,571, forward strand.
CGTAACGCTGAAGTTTGAGTTTCTGATAAACTATCAGGTATTCACTGCCACCAGACTGATTCCCAGCTTTTTCTCAAGACTCTCCACCTTGGCCAGGGCATCATCTGTCAGAATCGCCGACTTGACTTCATAACACGAAAATGCCAGCAGGGGCGTTTTGATTTCGGTTTCCAGTTGATTGATTTCTTTAAGATGGTTTTCAGATAGTTTTGAAAGGCTGCAGATCATGATTTTCCTCCTTAATTGTTTATGGGTTCAATTATTTTCGGAGTGAACATGTCAAAAAAATATTTTCCTGCTTCACAATATTTTTTATCATACCCGAAACTTTGAAAAACACAATACCGGAAACAGCCAAACACCTATAAATACAATAAAAACAATTAAATACAAGACATTGCCCGAGGTCCTGTTTAAAGGAAAATTATCTTTCCGCGTTTTTCTTCTCCTGATTTCAGGGCGCGTTTTTTGCTGAAATCAGGATCCATACTGCAGTGGGTGATCCCATATATGTGGCTGTATAAATTATTTTCCTTTATCATGATGCCCAAAAAAAGCCACTCCACATCCCGCCGGATTTTTGCCCGTGAAGCCAAGAAACTGGGCGGCCGGGAATTCCGAAAATGGTATAAACTAATGGAATCTTTGGAGCCTTTTTATGCCTCACTGCCTGACCGCACCCAAAATACCATTCCCCGGTTGTATATTTCAGGCGATGAAGACCACCTGTTCCTGCCGTTTGTTATTCAAAGCTACCTGCGCGACCCCCTGGCATCCATTCATATTATTGAAAAATGCGGTCATGTCTGCAACATTGAAAAGCCCGAAGAATTTAACCGGATCTCCCTGTCTTATTTAACCAGCTACCCGGACCTTCCCAAACTTCAAAATATCCCGGAACATACCCAAGCCCATAAGATCGCTATGAAACTTCGAAAGAATCATTAACCTGAATTCCACTTCCCTGATATCTTATTAAATCACCAGTATGTATCTGTATTTTGAAAACATCTGTGTCGTCAGAATCGATGGCTTCGTAAAAAGTTCAAATTCTGCGTTGCATAGTTGCACAAACTAGCATAGCACAGAATTTTATTCGTAATTTTCGGGTCTTTTTTTCGGTAATGACAACGAACACGATGGGATAACCAATAATGTCAATCCGTACACTAACATGGAAAGAAAAATTCAAAATAGAAATCAGCGCGTCTTTAATCACCTTTTTAGCAAGGATCTGGTTTGGTACTGTTCGCGTCAAAGTTTTAAATCTGGAAGTATATGAAAAATATTTTAAAGGATCGCGGTCAGGACATGTTGTTGCCGGTTCCTGGCACCGGCATTCGATCTTTTTATTTTATTTTTTTCGAAACCTGGGATCACGGGCTATTATGATCAGCCGGAGTTTGGATGGCGAATTGACTGCGAAAATCGCAAAACGGCTGGGCTATACGCCGATCCGTGGATCTTCTTCGAAAGGCGGCGGAAAAGCCCTGCATGCAATGATGAATTTTCTAAACAGCAGCAGTGAAAAACGGCTTTGCGGAACGCCGGTCGATGGCCCCAAAGGCCCTCACCGTAAAATGAAAAAAGGGATGCTTGCGCTGGCCAAGGAAACCGGTGCCGTGTTTATCCCCATGGCCTGTTCCGGCAACCGGGTCATTACATTAAAAAAAGCCTGGGATAAAACAATTCTCCCGAAACCATTCAGCCGGGTGGTTGTCGATTTTGACGAACCTGTTTTTATTCCAAAAAATGTGACGGATGAGGAACTTGAAGGAATCCGACAGGACCTTGAAATAAAATTAAATCGACTCACCGATAAAGTGGACCGGATGTGTGGATATACCGGCCTTTAGCTATCTATTGAAAAACTATTGCGCTTGGCCATACAGCGTTAAAATTCGGCTCAAAATACTCATTTATAAATATAAACTCCGCTTTTTCGCCGAATTTTGCCTTGTCTGATTTTGACATCATCGAATCACTGACCGAACTGGTCACAAAAAACGAAATGGCCTATGATCTTTCCGGCACATTTCACCTGATGGGATTCAACCTGCCCTATCACACCAGCGGCAAGTTACCGGTGCCAAAACTGCCCGGTATCACAGTAAAAAAAGTGAGTGTAACTGATTTCTCATGGGCAGGCGCCGCACTCGACTTTGTGCTGGAACTGGAAAACAACAATCCCTTTGCCGTTACCTTAAACGGACTTAAATACGACATTTCCATGGGGGGCAAGCCGTTTATAACCGGCACGTCTCAAACCAGCACTTCTATCCCTGAAAACGGAAAAATAACGGTAGACATCCCGTTTGATGTCAATTTTATATGGCTGGGAAAATCCGCCTATGATGTGCTGTCCGGCGAATCAACCGGTTATGAAGTAAACGGCGAGATGATATTTAACGTACCGGGTATCGGGGAAAAACGATTTCCGTTCAGCAAGGCAGGGAATGTTTCCCTGGTAAAGTAAGAAGGGTGGAAAAAATCGAGTAGAGGGGGGCCTCACGGCCTCCCCCTCTCACACCACCGGGCGTACGTGCTACGTACCAGGCGGTTTCCTTAGTTGGTTAACGTCATATACCTGTTGGTCAGACTTATAAGACCAATATCCTCGAACCATTTTAT
>JABZFM010000029.1 GCA_014237465.1 Desulfobacteraceae bacterium
AACGTCTCGTTAAGTGAACTTGCCCGCAGGCTGATGATGACACCTGCAGGGGTTGGGTACGCGGTCCAACGGGGTGAATCGATTGTCAGGCATTATGGCTACAGTCTGCTGAAATAAGTTATTGAGATATTTAAGGACGTCCCCTCTTTTTCCGTCCCCTCTTTTTCCAAAGGCCCAAAATTGCTGAAAATCTATATCGACGCAGACGCCTGTCCAGTAAAGAATGAAGTTTTCCGGGTGGCCCAACGGTATGAACTGGACGTGATCCTGGTGTCCAACACATGGATGAACACGCCCAAATCCAGTCGTATCCAACTGCAGGTGGTTGACGGCAATTTTGACGCGGCGGATGACTGGATAGTGGACCATGCGGAAACAGATGATATTGTGATATCCGCAGACATTCCCCTGGCCTCCCGGTGTCTGGAAAAAGGCGCCTGGGTGCTCGGTCCCAAGGGCCGTGCGTTCACAAAAGACAATATCGGCGATATCATGGCCACCCGGGAGATCATGTCCCACCTCCGGGATCTCGGCACCATGACCGGCGTCCCGGCCCCGTTTCAGAGAAAAGACCGCTCCCGCTTTCTCCAGTCACTTGACCGGATGATTCAGTCGATCAAAAGACGATAAGCATAAATTGTCTGAATGAAATTTTTGATTCTTTATTCAGCCATTGTATTAACAAAATCCCAAAAGCCGGAAAGTAAAATGGGGTCAAGTCTACGTTTGACTCTTATTATAATTTAATATGGCGCCCTCCTTGTGAAGGGATTTTCCCCGACAATTATGGAACCACCGGTTACCCGGCAAGATACAATCTCTTTTGATTTCACGCCACTTTGAGCAGCAGTTTAATCACCGGCCACCTCCGGTTGATCCGATCAGCCGTCCGCAGATGTTGGAAAATATACCACTCAAAATTGCCGATTAAAAAATACGACCCCTTGATCTGCTTAAACACGGACGTTTCTTCAAACCCCTGTTTAAAAGCCGTAATATTTTCATCTGTCCAGAGTCCTTGTACCGGTTCATCCGGGCCTTTTTCCCCGGCCAGCTCAGCCATTTTGTTCGCCAATGGGAAACCCGTACACCACGCACGGGGGAAAATCATGAAAATCCGGCAGATCGCCGTTGCCGACAAAATAAAACTGCAAATCCGGTGTCTGTGCCACATCAATATTGGCATTATCCGCCAGACATTTAATCATAGGACAATTGAGTTTATCATAAGGCACATCAAAATAACTGCCCAGGATACTTTTATACCCGTCACAGGCCATTACCGCGTTGCCATTTACCTGAACAACCCTTCCATTCCCCGCTTTATACTTAACACCGGTACAGACACCATTTTTTAAAACCGGGTTTAATACGTTGGCATTATGCTTGATTTCTACCCCCGCGTCTTCGGCCAGGTCCACAAGACGACGAATAAACGTGTGCCACTCAAAAAAATACAGGGTTTTTTTGCCGGGTTTGACGGCTCCTTTTAACGCACCCGGGCTGTGAAATACCAACCCACCAGCCATTTGAAAGCAGTCATTATCAAAAAAATAATCCCCTAACAGGTTTCGCAAAAAAGGATTCTCCCGAAAGCTTTCCCCACGGGGCTTGGGACCGGCGGTTTTCCCTTTTTCCAGGATGATGGCCTTAAACCCTTTTCGGGCGGCTGTTATCCCTGCGGTCAAACCTGCAGGACCTGCGCCGACAATCACAAAATCATAAAAATCCATATTTATTGGTCCCCTATTATCCCGCGTGACGATATATGTCTGCGAAGTTATCACAGGTTCGCAAAAAAAAGCAAAATACACTTACCGCCGGGGCAGCTGTCCCAGCCTTACATCCATAACTGCTTTTATTTTATAAATCAATTATTATTACAAAAGGTTATATGAATATATCCCTTAGAAGGCCCTCCTCTCCATGAAGCCGGAACCCAGAATGCCGGAGGCTGTTGTCTTTGCAAAAATTTTGCTGCTTGATTCATTTCCTGAAAATGATACCATGATAAAAATTTCAGTTTCAGGAACGAATCTGCCCTGTCATGATTTAAAAAAGAGGTTGTATGAAAACCCTGATTACAAATTATCGTAATCTGCCCGGTGAACACTGCGGCAGCGCGGCAACACGAAACCTCCTTTATCACTACTGCGGCCTTGAACTCAGTGAATCTGTAATTTTCGGCCTGGGTGCAGGCATTGAATCCATGTTCATCAAGGTCAATGCGCTTGATCCGGCAATCAGCATATTCGGGCGCAGCATATCCATGGAGGCTGACGCGCTGGGCGCGCTGGGGATTGATTACCGGGAGCAGCCGGAGTTTGATAACCACAAGGCCTGGGAAGATGTCAAAAATGAAGTTATCGCCGGCCGCCCCACCATGATCACCGGCGATATTTTTTTTCTGGATTACCGGGACTACAAGGTACGTTTTCCGGGCCACCGGTTCATTTTACTGGGTTTTGATGATGAACAGAAAATTGCATATGTGGCAGACCGGGTGAATCCGGCCCCCCAGACCTGCTCCTACCGGGCGCTGGCTGAAAGCCGGAATCCGGCCACCGGTATTACCACGTTTAATCTGTGGGGTAAATTTTTTGATACAACCGTTAAAAATTCCCTGGAACAGGCCGCAGTACGCGCACTTAAAACCTGCGTGGCGCGAATGATGGGAACCGATACATCCCAGGCGGATTTATTAAAGTCCGTGACTGGGGATGGTGCGGTCATTATTACCGGTATTGACGGGTTGTCCGAATTTGCCAAAGACATGATCAACTGGCATGAGCGGGAAGATGCCGCCAGACTGGCGTCCTACAATTCCCAGTGCATTGAAAAATTCGGAACCGGCGGGGGAAATTTCAGAAAACTCTACACCGGATTCCTGAACTGGGCGACCCACATAGTACCTGATATCGTAAACACAAACCATGTTAAACTTTCGGCCGATTCTGCCCGGAACTGGACGGCCCTGGCGGCCCTGCTTCAAACAGCATCTGAAAATACCGGTTCATCAGACATATGGCAGCGGGTATCCGGAAAAGTGATTGAAATCAGGGACATTGAAGCAGAACTGTTTGAGTCATTAAACACTTTGCTCCCGTCTAATCATTGAACCCCGGCAGGATAAGCAGGATGAAAAAAGCGCCATTTTTTATCATTGTTGTGATCATTTTCGTATTGTCCTGCACCAATCCCGGTGATCCGGAAAAAGTGCTGGCCCGGGCCCGGAAATACCACCGGCAGGGCAATTACGAAAAAGCGCTGCAAGACCATATCTGGTTTCATAACAATGCACTCAAGTACAAGCCATCGCTTTACGGCATCCGGCTGTCGTTTGCTTTACTGGACTGGATAGAACTGGGAAAAAAGTATCCAAAAGCCCACAATGAATTAATAAACATCCGGATGCAGAAAACAGAGCTAATAAAAAACAAACGCGGTTCACTGGAGCTGTTTCATGATGTCAAATCAATCAACAAATATTTAAACGAAAGCCGGCGAACGGTTGCTTTATACAGAAACATGATAGATTGTGACTTTGAACTGGCAAAAAAATGCTATCGCCTGGCAAAAGATGATTTAATCGCCCACCAGGAATTTGAACTCTGCAATCGGCTTATGGATGTGCCCATGTTCATTATCCGGGACATGAGAAAAATCCTGGATCAAAACATCAGCATCTATAAAACCAATCAATGGGCGGATGAAGCGCATCTGGAGTGGACCATTAAATATTATCTGGAAGAAGCGGAATACACGCTGATCGTCCTGGTAAAAAACAATCGTTTTGTGGAAGCCAAACGGTTTTTGGCCGAAGCGTCAGAAGACATTGATATTGTGAGAATCAAAACAGGCCTGGCCGACCTGAAGAATAAATATATAGAAAATCAGTTACCTGCAGGCTGACAATCCGTACCGTTCCACCGGGACGCAACAACATCCGTGCCGGCATACAGTGCCGCATAGGTATAGAAACCCGGCAGACCAATCTCCGGAACCGATTCATTGAGTACCACATGAAAATCCGGGTTCTGGTCACTAATGTCGATAAAGTCCATGGCATAACGGTATTGGGCCAGAAAGGCCGCAAAGTAAATCCGAAACGCAGTTCTTTTAATTCTCCACAATTATCTGAATTTATGATATAGATATCCAAATTTCAAAAAATCCATTATTGTTTTATCCAAATACAATAAAAACCCTGTAAAGACCAGGGTAAAAACAGAGACGCGCCGCTTGAAAATCATAAAAAGAAAAAACAAGCACGAAACGCTGTCCAATTACGCCGGTCTTTTATGGAATTTCAAAAAAAGACTGCACGATCAATGGCTTTCACAGCATGATTTAAAGGCATTGCAAAATGCCAAGATTCAGCAGCTTATCTGTCACACTTACGAAAATGTGCCGTATTACCGGAATATTTTCCAGCGTGAAGGCATCACGCCAAAAGACATCCTAACGGTCGATGATTTACCGAAAATTCCTGTATCAACAAAAGCAGACATCAGGGAGTTGACGTCTGAACAAATTATATCCCATCACGCCAACCTGAATAACTGTCATACGCAAACAACGTCAGGATCAAGCGGTATCCCCTTAAAAATATACTGGGACAATCACGCCATCAACACATTCTACAGTACCAGCGCGCGGGCGCATCAAATGCTCAGCACATCCATTTTAGATACCATACTCAGCATTGGCCCGACGTATTATCCATCAGGCACCATGATCCAGAAACTGGGCATCTGCCGAATAGAAATTTTTTCCCCTTTCAACAGCTTAAGCGCACAGGTGGAAAAGATTAATGATTACAAACCCGATATTTTATTATGTTACCCTTCGGTTTTAAAAAGCCTTCATCACTATATCCAAACGAATGGATATTCTGTGCATCAACCGCGCATGGTCATCATTTCCGGAGAATTTCTTGACGACAAGACATCTATGGATGCCAAAGACATATTCGGTTCACGGCCGTTTCAGTTCTATGGCGCATGGGAAATGGGCAGAATCGGCAACACCTGCCGGCACAATAACGGTTTACACCTTAACGAAGACGTCATTATCCCGGAATTTATTCCCGCAGACCAACAATACGGTGAAAAAGCCTACTGGCTTGTGCTGACAAATCTCCATAATTACACAATGCCCTTTATCAGATATCAGGTGGGTGATATTGTACGGCTGATAGATGAACCGTGCGACTGTAACAGGAACTTCAGACGGATCAACATGTTGGACGCAAGGGGGAGTGATATCGTACATTTACCAGACGGGAACAAGGTGTCATCCCTCTATCTGAACGCCATTATATCTAAGTTTTCAACCGTCAGCCAGTTCAAATTTATTCAAAAAAGCCGGGATCGTCTCTGTGTGCTTCTTGTCGATTCCCGAGAAATTTCAAAAGATTTAATGTCGGAGGCGATTGCTGAAATTGATGATGTGTTGCCGGGAATAACGACCGAAATTCAACAAGTCGAATATATTGCGCCGGGGCCGAACGGAAAATTCATTTGTTTTGAGTCGGCATTAAATCAACAAACGGCGCCTGACACATAGAAAATACTCTTGCACAAGGAATTCTGATTATGCGTCCACCATTTTTGCAGGCAATCGGCATTAATCAGGAAAGTCATTTGGTGTTTCTTCACAATCTAAGATTCCCCTTCTCTGATATCGCCATAGCTGGTACGAGATGAAAATGAACATTTTACTTTTAAATTATGAATTCCCGCCGATCGGCGGGGGTGCCGGAAAAGCGACGTATAATTTAGCCAGAGAACTGGCCAGACTGGGCCATAAAGTGGATGTGTTGACCTCTAAGCTAAAAAGTCAGCTGGATCAGGAAAATCTGGACGGATTTACCGTATACCGAGTGATGAGCTGGCGTAAAGGCATTCATGATTGCGGCTTTCGGGGAGCATTGACATATGTGCTTTTTGCAATTTTTAAATTTTTGCAATTAACTCGGAAAAACCAATACGACGTGACTCATTATTTTTTCGGATTACCCACCGGTTTTTTATCCCTGTTGCCCGGCCCCCAAAATAAAACACCGTATTTTATATCTCTTAGAGGATCGGATGTTCCCGGTTATGATAAATACAACAAAAGCCTTGAAAAAGTTCACAGAATACTTGCACCATTAACCAGAAAAATCTGGAGAAATGCCGAACAAATTATCGTAGTAACAAATAGTCTGAAACAAACAGCCCTCCTGACAGCCCCTTCGCAAAAATTCCATGTGATTCCAAATGGTGTGGAATCAAAATTTTTAAAGGTTTTGCCTTCTACAAACAAAAAAAGCAATGGTCTGAAATTAATTTCCGTGGCCAGACTGATTGAAAGAAAGGGAATTCATTATATTTTGAATGCGTTAGCAGATTTACAAGATCCCGATATTTCCCTTCTGATCGTTGGGACAGGAAATTTTGAGACACAACTTAAAAAAATATGCAAAGACTTATCATTAGAAGGCGTTGTTACTTTTTATGGATTTTGCAACCCTCAGGTTCTACCCGAACTCTATGCCAAATATGATGTCTTTATTCTTCCATCACTGGCCGAGGCATTTGGCAATGTTTTCGCTGAAGCAATGGCTTGTGGTCTGCCGGTTATCGGAACCAATATCGGAGGGATTCCTGACTTAGTCGGCAAAGAAAACGGTATTTTAACAAGGCCGGGTGATATTGATCAAATAAAGCATGCGATCGTAAGATTGAAAAAATCAGAAATGTTGCGGACGCAGATGCAGCTCGCGAACAGGAAAAAAATAATTGAACAATATAGCTGGAAACGTGTTGCGAATCAGTACATCACAATCTATCAAGGGGAAAATGACATTTAACAATCATGCTCTACCTGTTACCTGAAATATATCAAATGAAAAGAAACATCCGATCTCCAAGAAAAGATCTGGATCGTTTGCGTTTAAATCTACTACAAAAACAAATCCTCAACATATTTGAAAACGTTCCTTTTTACCGGGAGGTATTTAATAAATTAAAAATCGCGCCAAAAGATTTTAAAACGATGAATGACCTGAGAGAACTTCCAATTATCATGAAAGAAGATATACGGAATAATGGGAAAAAATTTTTAAACGAGAAAATGAATTTGGAGAAATGTTTTCACAGCTTTACCAGTGGATCGACGGGTCAGCCATTTATGAGTTTTTTTGACAAGCGATGCTGGATGCGTAAAAAATATTTATCCAAATTACGCGCACGCTTTGCTTGCGGGATGCGCCCGGGCGAGCGGGTGGCTATTTTTGAATCCGAACCCGCTGAAAAACTGGAAATACTGAACCGGCATCATTTTCTTCGGAATCTTTTCCTCAAAGTGACTTATTTCTCATTATTTGACGATATGGAAGCAATGTTAAAACGGCTTATCGCATTTAAACCGCAAAACGCCTATGGCCCTCAGAGCTACTTCTTTCACCTTGCCCGGAAAATAAAAAAAACCAATCAATCGCTTCCTTTTTTAAAAAGAATTTATACAAGCTCGGAATACGGGCAGAGTCATGTCACTCAATTTATTAGAAATATTCTGCACGTCGAAGTATATGATATATATGGATCAACAGAGTTCAAAGAAGTGGCGTGGGAGTGTGAGCACCATCAGGGGTACCACATTAACGAAGATGATGTTCTGTGTGAAATCTTAAACGGCAATACCCCGGCCAACCCCGGGGAAATAGGGGATATTGTCCTGACTGATTTGAGAAACCTTGCCATGCCGTTAATCCGGTATCGTATTCAAGACCGTGGCAGAATGCTTGCCGAAAGTTGCCTCTGCGGGCGAACTTTTTCGCGAATGCTGCCAGTGGTCGGAAGGGCTTCGGAATATATCCGACTGCCGGACGGTGAAAAAATTTCGCCATTTCACTTCACGACTTCCATTGAAAAATTCAAAGGGCTCCTGCAATATCAATTGATTCAAAAATCGGAAACAGACATTCTCATCAAAGTAATTTTAGACGAAAACACCGGCAATGAGACCTGCATGAATATTAAAAAAACCATAAAAAATATTACCAGGGGACGGATGCAGATTCATGTCCGGAAAACAGACAAAATTTTGCCGGAAGAAAACGGCAAATTCAAAGTCGTTAAAAATATGATCCAGAAAAAGCATTCGCCATAAGAGTAAAGATCCTGACCAAAGGGCCCGGTTTTTTAAGTTAAAATAAAACTGAAAATATCAGCAGGCTAATTTATGACCCAAGTACCGAATAAAAAATTTATCTTAAATTTCACCCCGACGGGGATGATTCCGACAAAAAAAATGACGCCGCATGTCCCGCTTCAGCCTGAAGAAATCATTCAGCAGGTCGCAGAAGTTGCTGAACTCGGGGTCAACATGGTGCACCTTCACGCCCGGGATCCCGTAACGGAAGAACCAACGTATAAAAAAGAAATTTATGGTGATATTATCAACGGCATTCGAAAACATCACAAAAACCTGGTGATCGGTGTATCAACAAGCGGAAGAAATTTTAATGACTTTCAAAAAAGATCCGAATGCCTGGAACTGAAAGGAAACGCGAAACCGGATTTTGGAAGCCTGACGTTGAGTTCATTAAATTTCAACAACCAGGCAAGTATCAATTCACCGGAAATGATCCAAAAGCTTGCGGGAAAAATGCTGGAATCAGGCATTCAGCCGGAACTGGAAGCGTTTGACCTGGGAATGATCAACTATGCAAAATATTTAATCCGCAAGGGGCTGATTAAAGCACCGTATTATTTTAACCTGATTTTGGGAAACATCGCATGTGCCCAGCCAAATATGCTGAATCTGGGATTAATGGTCAACGAGTTGCCGGAACATTCCATATGGTCGGTCGGCGGCATCGGCGACTGGCAGTTACAGATGAACGCCATGGCGATTGTCTCCGGCGGAGGCGTCCGTGTGGGACTTGAGGATAACATTTACTATAATCGGAAAAGCACGCACCTGGCTACAAACCGGGAATTGGTCGAACGAATCCTGATTGTGGCCAAAGCCCTGGGTCGAGAACCCTATTCCCATAAAGTCGCCCGTAAAATTCTTTGCGGAAGGTGAAGGATGCTGAAACAGACAATGATTTATCTTAAAGAACTCTGGATAAAATTTCGCTACAGCCATTTCCTGCGTCTATTTTTTGACGTATTGGCCAAGTTCGGAATCCGCATCACACCCTATTATACTTTCCGGGAAACGATCTCTTCGGAAAATCAGCCCGCCCAGCCTGAAGAATTTGAAAATTTCAAAATCAGTTTCTGGGGACCGGAAGAAATAAAAGCAATGGCTTTAATTCGCGGCCGGAAATTCTCTGAAGAAGATCTTCTCAAAAGACTAAATAAAGGGCAAAAATGTCTGGGATTGAAAAAAGGAAGTGAAATTATTGCGTTTACCTGGTGCAACTTCAAGGAACTGACGTTTAAATGGCATCGGACTCCTCTTAACAAAAATGAAGTATTTATGTTTGATGCTTATACCCTTGTGGATTACCGGGGAAAAGGGATCGCGCCTTTTTTACGATACCACTGCTACAAAGAACTGGAAAAACTCGGCATGTCAAATCTTTACAGCTATACGGATTACTTTAATACACCGGCTGGGAAATTTAAGCTCAAACTCAATGCCGAAAAAGAAAAACTGAATCTCTACATCGTGCTTTTCAATAAATGGCCGTTTCATTTTGTTCTAAAAGATTTTCAAAAATGAAAATTTCTGAAAAATCTCCAACAAAAGTAATGGTAACCGGTGCAACGAAAAATTCATGCATGGCGGTCATCCGCGGACTTTCACAAAAAGGATGTGAAATCATCGGGGCGGATGAAAGAAGTCTTCCCTTTAAAATGCACTCCCGATACACCAAGCCGTATTATTCTTACCCCCCCGGGTATGATGATGATTTTATGGACGCCATTATTAAAATCATTCAAAAGGAAAAACCGGATGTGTTTCTGCCGGTTGCCGGATCAAAGCAAATATCAATGCACAAACAAACGATTGAGAAATATACAAACGTTCTTTTGCCTGACTTTAAGAGTTATGTGAAAGCATTTGACAACCAACTGACCATTAAAGCATGCAAAAAATTAAATATCGGATGCCCGGACATATGGCATGAGAATGATGTGCTTCATGAACTCGGGAAAAACAGAAACCGCAAAAATCCGGTTCACTTTGTTTTAAAGCCCAGGTCAGATATTGGCGGGGCAAGAGGCCTGGGCATCTTCCATGATGAAAAATCCCTGCAGCACTTTAAAAAGACAGGCAAAAAATACGGAAAACCGTTTATTTCCGAATACATTCCCGGGGCGACGGAGAATATGAGGACCGTGAATTTACTGTTTGACACAAACAGTGAACTGGTGGCTTATTTCACCACACGGAAAATCCGCCAATGGCCGAATTCCGGAGGAATCAGCGCTTTAACTGTCAGCACGCACGAACCGGATCTGGTCGATTTTATACTCCCTTTTTTCAAAAAATACCGATGGCAGGGGTTTGCGGAAGCTGAAATTAAAATTGACGCAAGAGACGAAAAACCCAAACTGATTGAAATCAACCCAAGATTCTGCGGATATATCGGCTTTCCCATTGCCTGCGGGGTCAACTTCCCATGGTATATGTGTCAGCTGGTAAACGGAGAAAAACCGGAAACGGTAAAATATCCTTCCGGCATACAGTATATTCACTGGCCTGCTTATCTGAAAGCCGTATATTCGGAATGGCAGAAAAATAAAAGCAAAAAAAAATTCTTCAGTAAAATACGCACCGAAATCAAAGGAAAAAAAGTCTCCAATAACATGGAGTGGCATGACTGGAAAGTTATTGCGGCAAAAATGTTTTTTGAGCTTTTAGACAGAGGAAATTGAAAAATTCATGCATAAAGATTTTCCTTATGCAACCGTCCAAATTCAGATGGTCGATCATATGCAACGGGAAAAATCCGAAAAATTATTAGATTTCAAAACTTATTTAAGAGGATAAAACAGACGAATCAATGAACGATGTCCCTCAACAATTTCTTAATGAAGTTCGGCAATTACTATTTAAAGACAAAACCTCAGAATTGCGGGCATATCATGCGATCCGTCATTTCAAACGCACGGTCCAGATTTTTCCGTTCAAACCCGAGTCCATTCAAATCCAAACCCATTCCTTCTGCAATGGACGCTGTCTGTACTGCCCATACCCCGCGATGAGCCAGAAACTCAAACAGGGTAAGATGGGAAAAGATATGATTAATAAAATAGCTGATGATCTCACAAAGTGGGACATGACGGGACGAGTTACATTCATGCTCCAGAATGAACCATTAATGGATAAAGATTTTATTAAAATCATCAACCATTTTAAATCTCTTAATCCTAAAATCGAACTTGCAACAGTTACAAACGGGACCTTTTTAACTCCTTTTCTCATTAACCAAATCGTTCACAGCAGCCTGGATGAACTGACAATCAGTCTTGATGCATTTTCCAAAGACACTTATGAAAGCCTGCATCCCGGATTTAAATTTGAAAAAATATTGGATTCAATTCATATGCTTGCCCGGAAAAAAGATGATCGTTTATCGGCAAGATTGAGTTTTGTTAACACCCGCCAAAATCGTGATGAACTATCTGATTTTATAAAGTTTACCCGAAAAAATTGTATGGGATATCGAGTAATTCAGGTATTAAACCGGGCCAATAACGTGAAAAACTATAACACATTTCGCTCACCCCGATTAACATGGAAATATTTAAAACTCCGACTGATATATAAATATTTTTTTCAGGCCTGTTTTCTTCCTTTTATCAGAATGAGTATTTTATTTAACGGAGATGTTATATTGTGCTGTAATGATTGGCACCGGGATGCTGTTGTCGGCAATGTCAACAATGAATCAGTTGATCAGATATGGAACGGGCAAGCGATGAATCATCTACGAAAAAAAATCGTGGAAAAAAAATATCACGAAATACGTACCTGCTCCCAGTGTACGCTTGCTCAACTCTGTGTGTAATTTCATTTTCTATACAAAAGCGGACATGCCGATAAACACCTGGATTGATAATCCACTAACATCATGTTATTAAAATTTTAAAAAATCAGATCCCATGCAATAATGAAGTTGATCTTAAAAGCCGGGAAAAGCTCATGAGCCAGACAACCCAACTGCTGAACACCTTAAAGAAATGTCTGAAAGCCAAAGGGATCACCTACCGGCAGCTTGCGGAAGAATTAGACTTAAGCGAGGCCAGCATTAAGCGTCTTTTTTCCGAGCAGACCTTTTCCTTAAAACGCCTGGAAGAAATCTGCAACATACTGGATTTAAACTTTTATGACCTGACAAAAATCAGTGTGGACGCAGAAACCGGCCCCAGTATACTGACGCTTGAGCAGGAAACCGTTCTATCGGAAAAGCCCAAATTACTGGTTTATTTTTACCTGCTGTTAAACGGGCGAGAACCTGGCAGCATTGTAAAAGATTATAACGTTTCTGAAAAAGAATCCTTGCAGTACCTCCTGGAACTGGATCGGCTGAAACTCATTGAACTGTACCCGGATAATAAAGTCCGGCTGCTGACACAAAAAAATATTACCTGGCGTAAAGACGGGCCGATTCTGAAAAGATACGAAAAACAGATTATTGACGAATTTTTACGGGCTCCCTTTGACCTGGCCGACCAACGGCTTCGCTTTGAAACCGGAAAACTGTCAGACGGCTCGCAATCCGTGATGCTGAAAAAAATTGACCGCCTTTTTAAAGAATATTATGAATTAACGGAAATCGATAAGGCACTCCCCCAGGAAAAAAGCCATAATACCGGCCTGATGATTGCTTTTCGGCCGTGGATATTTTCAATGATGGATGATTTCAAACGCTGATGGCTGCGCACAAGCTTGTGAGAAATCCGGCCTGAGGCTATTTCGTGGCTGCCCCCAATGGCGCATACGCGGCGGCCTGATCCCCTTTGATGTCAGAGTCGTTTATCTGCAAACCGGATCGCAGATTTTCAATATAAATTTTATTTTCCTTCACCCAGCGGCGCATTAAAATGTGTCCGCCCAGTCGGTATTTTACCCGCCAGCCCCGATTTTTTCTGTAAGCGGTAAGCACCCGTTTGAGGCTGTAAAACCGGTTCATTTGATTGACGATGGCCATCTGCATATCATAGGCAGAACAATTTTCAGGCTTTACAATCACATGCATGCCGTCATATTTGCTCCATTGCTGATGGATGATATTCTTTTTATTTTCCGTAAATGATCGAGTTCCGGGAAAGGGTGTTAGCGAAAAAATCTGAATCGTGTCGATATCCGTTTCTATGGCATAATCAACAATATTTTCGGCAGCCTCCGGTTTATCGCTACTGTCGACCACAAACATCCCATGAATGCCGATATTATACTGATGAAGATTATCCACGCATTGTTTAATGGCATCGACCTGGTGGGCCTTACCGTATTTTTTTAATGTCTCAGGATCTACGGATTCAATCCCCACATATACGATTCGACAGCGGGTTGCCTGCATCAGGTCAAGCAGTTCTTTGTCTGAAGCCGCTTCGACACACATCTGGCCGGACCATCTTAAGGGCACGGCGTCAGCGACGATCATCTCACGCAACAGCTTTTTTGTCCGAACAGAATTTGCGCAAAAATTATCATCACCAAAACAGACACTCCGATGCTTTACAGCATGTAATTCAGAAATGACCTGTTCCTTGCTCTTAAAACGATACTTTCTCCCAAAAACCGACGTAACACTGCAAAAAGAACAATCATGGGGGCATCCGCGCGACGTGGTTATGATCGGCGGAATCTTTTCAGGTGTAACATGGGAAGAAAGCGTAAAATCAGGCGACGGCATGGATTTATAATCAACAGAATCAGACGGGCCTGTATAATGAATGGTCCCGTCAGGCCGTTTAAAAACGAGTCCCTTCACACTTTCCGGTGACATTTTGTTTTCAATCGCAGCTAAAAGTTCCGGCAATGAGAGTTCCCCCTCACCCAGCACAGCAAAATCACAATGCTCTATGGCTTCTTCCGGCATAAACGTCACATGGGGACCGCCCATGACAACCGTTATATTTTTACTTTTCAGGTGATCCGCCAGCAGATAGGCTTCTTCGATGGTACTGGATAATGAACCGATGCCGACGACATCGTATTTTTCCAATTGTTTTTCTTCTTCGCCGGACATCAGATGAATAAATATATCACATGAGTATCCAAGCTTTTTCAATACAGCGCCCAATGTGGCAACGCCGGCGCGCGGAAGGTAGGTCCGACTGTAAACATGAGTTGATTTTGAGATGGCTTCTACAAGAGCGACTTTGAGGTCTGGCATTTAAAGTTCCTTTAAAAATTATCCACCGGTCATTTCCTGTTCAGGAATCAGATGGTCCATGGATTTTACGCATTATTAAATTATATGCCGCAATAAAACAATATAAAATTATCAAGGAACGTATTTCACGACCCATCATATTAAAAACACTTCTCTTATTTTAACCGGTTAAAATTAATTTCTTGTGTGTTTTGAAATTTTTGATAATAAATAATGTTATTGAACTTAAAAAAATCAATTAAAGACGATCTCTTTCTACTTCAAGCGACTCTATTCATCTTTTAGGAGGCTATAATGAAGCAGGTTATCAGTATCAGTCTTGGATCAAGTGCTAATAACTATGAATTTCAAACAACTTTTTTAGGACAGAAATTTAAAATCAGGCGTATCGGTACAAACGGGGACTATGATAAGGTAGTCGATTTACTGGTCCAGTTGGATACCGAAGCAGATGCATTTGGGTTGGGGAGTGTAAAATTACCAACCCCCAACAAGCATAATACGTTGATTAATTTAGCTTCAAGCCTTCTTGATTATGTCCGGGATGATTCAGCTAAAATTACAAAATTAAGATCACGCCTCAAGACGCCGGTAACTACCGGTGACCATCTGATCAGCGTTGCACAGGAATGGGCGATCCGCTCGCTTCAGTTTGAACACAACGGCTATTTCAGCAATGCCCGTGTGTTGTTCCTTTCCGGAATGACAAATTACCGCATGGCAAAAGTCATGTCGGAATTTACTGAAAACCTTACTTTTGCGGATCCGGTCATCGATAACGGAATTTCTAAATTTTTACACTCATTCAAAGATCTAGACCTTTACGGCAAAGGACTGCATGATATTTTAAAATGGATACCGAGCAAGCGGCTGACGTCTTCCGCGATACCGCTTAAAAAATGGAACACCTATATTTTGCGCAAGGCCGTGCAAAAGGCCCATATTATTGTTGTGCCTTATCATAATTTTTATGATTACGTGGGAGACTGCACCCCTGAAGATCTGGCCGGCAAAACCATTATCACCAGCACTGCTTATGATGACCGTATTGAATTCCTCAAAAACCATGGTGTTGACGTGATCATCGACACCACACCGAAACTGTTAAAACGCGTTGTTGGCGTCAATGTGCTGGAAGCACTGGTGATCGCCGCCCTGGGCAAAAAGCAGCACCAGATAAAAGATGAAGAAATGCTGGAACTTATGAGCAGTACAAAAACCGGGCTACGGCCCAGACTGGTGTATCCATCCGGAAAACCCAAACAAATCAGCCGGTTTGCATTTGTTATTCATCCGCTGTCCCAGGAACAGTTTAAACTGGAAAAAACCGTCAAACCGTTTGTAAAAATCCCGGGGGCGATTGACGCGGTGGAAAAGGTTGTTGCCTACGCCCCGCCCTGGGTCTATTCCAAAGTGACCGGAATTAAATCCCCTGCCGGCGTAGAAGCGGAGGGATGGCTGATTACAGTGGGCGGAACCCCGAAACAGATGTTGTCCCATTCACCGGAATTTACGTATAAACGGCTGCTCATGGCCGCACGGATGGCAAAACGGCTGGGCGCCCAGATCATGGGACTGGGTGCGTTTACCAAGGTTGTGGGTGATGCCGGTGTTACGGTAGCTAATAAAGCGGACATTCCCATTACCACGGGAAACAGCTACAGTGCTTCGGGCGCGCTCTGGGCGGCGGCAGATGCCGTTCGTCGAATGGGACTGATCCAAATTGAAGAGGGAAAGAAGATCAAAGGGAAAACCATGGTATTCGGCGCCACCGGCGCCATCGGTTCGGTTTGCTGCCGCCTGCTGGCAATGGCGTTTGATGAAGTTTATTTGTGCGGACGCAATATTATTAAACTCATGGCTTTAAAAGAATCAATTTTAGCAGAGACCCCGGATGTCAAACTCCACACCATCGTTAACCCGGATAAACATCTGCACGACATGGATGTCATCGTCACCGCAACATCCGGTATGGGGAAAAAAATACTGGATATCACAAAAGTAAAACCCGGGTGTGTCATTACCGATGTCGCCAGACCGCTGGATCTGTCTCCGAAAGATGTGGCCAAACGGCCGGATGTTCTGGTGATTGAATCCGGTGAGATCCTGCTACCCGGCAATCCGAAAATGAAAGATATCGGACTGCCGCCAAAAGTTGCGTATGCCTGCCTGGCGGAAACCATTGTGCTGGCTTTGGATCGCCGCTTTGAAGTATTTACCATCGGCCGTGACATTGAATGGGAAAAAGTGAAAACCATTTATAAAATGGGCTTAAAACACGGTATGAAACTGGCGGCCATCTCCGGCGTCAACGGCGTATTCTCGGATAAGGATATCGAAAAGGTCAGGGACCTTGCGCTAGAAGCACGGAAAAAAAATAAAACCGGCAAGAAAAAAAAGGGAACGAAAAGCCCGGCTTTGGATTAATCCCTGAGGGCATGGTTTAGTGAACCATCTGTATCACCGATCAATTTGAAAGTATTAATATGGAAAAACAACGCGCTGAAACACAACCTGTGTTTAAAAAATGTCCGAATTGCGGCTTTGAGTGGAATGATCGTGAAAGCTTTCTCAAAGACCCGGATGTGGAGATCGTAGGATATCAGGTTAATTTTATTCGGCTTTCAGCCGGGTATTTCCTGTTTAATCATTCCTGCAAAGGGACCTTTTCGGTTCAGGCCGTCGAGTTTAAAGACCTCTACCATGGCCCCATTTTTACAAAACGGGCCACCGGGCAAAAAGAATGTCCTGAGTACTGTTTACACCAGGATGAATTACGTCCCTGCCCCGCTCAATGTGAATGCGCCTATGTCCGGGAAATCTTGCAGACAATTAAAAATCGGCCGAAACGCCGGGATTCAGAGAGCTTTTCATCAGTCCATGATTCCACAAAAAGCCAAAAAATATCCTAAAAATAAGTGCAAAAACCCAATGCCGCCTGATTTTGAAAAATTTCAGTATCAGGCTGCAGAAAGGCACTTATAAATCTCAAATTCTTTCATATCATTTTCAGGAGCCGGACTTGAACCAGATAACCTTTATCTATCAAGACAATCAGACTAAAAGGAGCTTTTAATGAAAACATTTAAAATCATCTTAATCTTTTTGGGTATTTTGATTATCATCATGGTTACACTTAATGGTATAAACATTCTGCAGGCCGGTAGTAAAGAGCCTGATGGCAGGACCATGGCTCAAATTTTAGGCGTTGATCCGCAGACAGCGACCTATGATGATATGGAAAAACTTTCCCGTAAAGAAAAAATGCAGCTGTTTTATGCCGCCAAAACACCCGATTTTAAAACTTTAAATGGTGAATATGAAGCCAGGCTGCTCAGCGGCGGCATCCTTGGCAAATCATCGGCCTTATTTACGCATTATGTTTTTCCAACAGGCTTACTGACACTGAACACCCAATGGGTCGGAAAAGCATTTAGCGGAAACAAGGCAGACGCCGGCCGGGGATACAATATTTTCACTGAAAATAATTCTGGCGGAAACGCCTCAACCCTCCGCATCCGGCCAATGAAAACCTCGATGGGAGTTTCAAAACTGGGAAAAGACGGCAAACTGTCATTTCTGGTCGATTACAGTTCCGACAATACCGGAACAATTCATTCCATGCGGGATGAAATCCGTCAGATCAATGACAATCTGTTTATTGGGGCAGGATATATGGGACTGGGAGGCGGTCCGATAAACCCAGCACCGTTTGCACTGATCGGTCCGCCAAAACCCTGGGTTGGCCCTGATTCTTAAAAACCGCTTGAAAGTGTGCCCATGAAAACAAATAAAAACGACAACTGTTTTACCACTGCGGTGGATATGGCACAGACGATCAGGGGAAGGCTTGGGATGCAGGCACCGATTCAGGCGCCTTCAGAAATTTTGCCGCTGATTTATAATGCCTTAATTGCTTCATCACGCAAAATAATCAGCCTCCGATATCTTCAGGATATGGGTCACTTTATTAAAAGAGGATTGCAAAAAAACGGGTAAAAAGGGATTCCTTTTGCGCGCAATGGAAAGCCTGTGAATCAATCGTGGCATGCAGGTTGGATTAAGCATTGCCGTCATTAATGTGCTCAAAAGATCAGATTATTTTAAGGGGGCGATATGAAACCATTCCATGAGTTAAAAAAACTGGAGCCCGGACTTGAATACCTGGAAATCAGGAATATAAAAAAAGTACACTGGAATTTATGCTCACCCAAATTATATGAACAGGCGACAAAAAGAGGTGAAGGATTCATGTCTCATCTGGGCCCCCTGATTGTTGTCAGACCGACTTCATCGCCAATAAGCACCGGGCGTGCCCCCAATGACAAATTTTTTGTCAGAGATGAAACCACGGAAGATAAAATCAACTGGGGAGATATTAACATTCCCTATGATCCGGAAAAATTCGATTATATGTTTGAGCGGGTCAAAGCTTATATGCAGGACCGGGAAGTATATGTTCAGGATGTGCATGCGGGGGCTGATAAAAAATACCGCGTGGCAGTCCGCGTGATTACCGAATATGCATGGCAGGCCCTTTTTGCACGAAACCTTTTCCTGCGTATCCGGGACCGCAGCCTGCTGCCCGGCTTTACACCCGAATTTACGGTGATTGTCATGCCGAAATTTTTAGCAAATCCGAAGCTGGACGGCATCCATTCGGAAACCTTTATTCTGGTCGATTTTACAAAAAAACTCATCCTCATCGGGGGGACTTACTATGGGGGAGAAATTAAAAAGTCGGTATTTACCGCCTTAAATTATATTCTGCCCCAGAAAAATGTATTGTCCATGCACTGCAGTGCCAATATCGGACCCGAAGGAGACACCGCATTATTGTTCGGTCTTTCCGGAACCGGGAAAACCACCCTGTCGGCGGATTCAAAACGCGCATTGATCGGGGATGACGAACATGGATGGAGTGACGACGGTATTTTTAATTTCGAAGGCGGGTGTTATGCCAAGGTGATCCGCCTTTCAAAGGAGGCGGAACCCGAAATATATGAAACAACCCGTAAATTCGGCACGATTCTAGAAAATGTCGTGTGTGACGATGAAACCCGGTATGTTGATTTAAATGATGACTCGATCACGGAAAATACACGGGCCGCGTATCCCCTTACTCATTTAGACAATATCGCAAGAGAAGGCACAGGAGGACATCCCAAAAATATTATCTTTTTAACCGCTGATGCATTCGGTGTCCTGCCCCCGATTTCAAAACTGACCTTAGAGCAGGCAACGTATCATTTCCTGCTCGGGTATACGGCAAAGGTTGCCGGGACCGAAGAAGGCGTCACGGAACCAAAGGCGACCTTCAGCACCTGCTTCGGGGCGCCGTTTATGCCACTCCATCCCAGCGAATATGCCAAACTTCTCGGCAAAAAAATGAATCAGCACAACACCAAGTGTTGGCTGCTTAATACCGGGTGGACCGGGGGGCCTTACGGCGTCGGTGAGCGCATATCCATCAAGTATACCCGCGCATTGTTAAATGCCGCCTTAGATGGTCCGTTAGATGGTGTGGAATATGTACAGGATCCGTTTTTCGGATTAAGCGTTCCGACAACCTGCCCGGGAGTTCCTTCTGAAATATTGATGACCAAAAATACGTGGCAGGATAAGACCGCCTATGATGAAAAGGCCAGATCGCTGGCCGGGTTGTTTAACGAAAATTTTAAACAATATGAAAAATTTGTTTCAGAAGACATCACCAATGCCGGACCGACGGTATAAAAACAAGGAAGATAGGTTTAAGGCTGAAGACTGAAGACTGAAGGAGGACAAACAACGCAGAAAAAGATTTACAGGAAAATGAAAAGCAAAACCCAAAAAAAGTTACACATTGCGAGGAAAATACTCAAATATGGCCAATCCCTACTGGATTAAGTATTTAATCAACAAAACATTCTACCAGCGATTCTTCTGGGCAAAATTAACAAATTATCCCGTTATCGGCAGAATAATTGATTATGCCCTTTTTAACGATGATGATATTTTTTACCTGCCAAAAGACAAAACCATCCCCATCAACGAGGCAGTAGATCAGCCGGAAGGTATGGTGGCCCCGTCTCAGATTGTTGAACATTTCATCAGACAGGCCAATTACCACTGGATCATGGATTCCTGCATCTGCCGGGAGTCCACCCATTGCAAAGATTATCCCATCGATCTGGGCTGTATTTTTCTGGGTGAGGCGGTCAAGGAAATCAACCCCAAATTCGGACGCATCGTCACTGCCGAAGAAGCGCTGATTCATGCTCAAAAATGCAGGGAAGCAGGCCTGGTTCACATGGTCGGCAAAAACAAACTCGATAGTGTCTGGTTAAATGCCGGCCCGAGTGAAAAACTGATGACGATCTGCAACTGCTGCCCCTGCTGCTGCTTGTGGAAAATTCTGCCGGTAATTTCCCCCGAAATCAGCGCCAAGATCAACCGGCTGCCGGGACTGACTGTAACAGTGACCGATCAGTGCATTGGATGCGGAATGTGCACAGAAGACATTTGCTTTGTTAACGCAATCACCCTGGAAAACGAACAGGCAGTGATTGATCAGGATTCGTGCCGGGGCTGCGGCCGCTGTGTCAGCATATGCCCGAACGAGGCAATTGAAATTACTGTTGAAGACCCTGCATATATCCGCCGATCGATAAAACGGCTCGAAAATGTGGTGGACGTAACCTAACCCGGACAAACCGGGAAAGAGCCTTAAGTGAGCTAAAGTTTGAAGTGAGTCACGCCGGGGCGTGATTACGGTTAATGCCTTCGGTCACGCGGAGCGCGTGATCAATTTTTATATTAAAAATGATCGCGCGTTTAGCGCAGTCCATAACTTTAGGCAATTTAGCTCACTTTAGTCACCTCACACTTGAGTTTTGAAATATTTTGCCATAAAATGCAAAAAAATTAGTCTTTAAGACTAAAGCGCTTGATATGAAAAACATACTGATAACCGGCATATCCGGCTACCTGGGCACCCGCCTGACCCAGGAACTGAAACAGCGGAATCATACCGGCAAAATTGTTGGAATTGATATTTCCCCGCCGGGTAATGACATTGCTGAAAATATATCATTTTATAAAAAAGACATCCGTGATCCGGAAGTCGGGGAACTGCTTGTCCGGCATCAAATTGATACCGTGCTTCATCTGGCATTTGTGGTCAAACCGATCCATGATTTAAAACGAATGCATGATATTGATTCAAACGGCACCTTAAATATTCTGGAACAATCTCTGGCTGCAGGCGTAAACCACCTAATCGCCATCAGCAGCACACTTGCCTACGGAGCCCATGCGGACAACCCCGAAGTCCTTACCGAAATTGATCCGCTGCGCGGAAACAAAACCTTTCCTTACGGATTTTACAAAGCAGAAACAGACCGAATGATTCAGGCGTTTGCGGACAAACATCCGGGAATGACGGTCACCATTCTCCGACCCTGCACGGTTTTCGGCCCCAACATCGACAATTATGTTTCACGGATGCTTTTTCTGCCCGTAACCGTAAGTATTAAAGGATATGATCCGGCCGTCCAGTTCGTGCATGAAAAAGATTTTGTCAACGCTTGCCTGGCAGCCCTTGAGAAAAAGTCTCCCGGTGCATTTAATCTCTCCGGAGACGGAACCCTGACAGTCCGGGAAATTGCGGATATTTTAGGGACAAAGGTATTCCCCTTGCCGGCGTGGTTTATTTATCCCATGCTGGAATGTTTGTGGAGACTTCATTTTCCAATGATTGAGGTGAACCGGGGATACCTTGACTATATCCGCTACCCGTTTGTCTCATCAAATGAAAAAGCCAAACAGGAATTGAATTTCACCCCCCAATATTCATCAACCGAGACGCTGCTCGATACCATAAGGAACCGATGATTTGCTAAGACCTAAACGGAAACAACATATCAGCCAATTTTCATTGTCCGATAATTACATGAGTGTCATCCTGCTGGGGATGGTGTTTATGTGCGGACTTTTCATCGTATGGCCTCACAGCCTTTTGGCTGTTGCCGCATATCTGGGACTGTGGGCTTTTTCCTATATTATCATATATGCCGGCACATGCCGTTACTGCATTTATTACGGCAAAAAATGCCCGATTCCCCTTGAAGGCAGCTGCGTCCACCAATTTTTTGTAAAAAAAGAGAATTCCTTCGGTTATCTGCAGCTTTTCTGGGCAACCGTGACCTATGGGTTCCGCGTTATTCTCCCGGTAATATTTATTTTCAGATACACCATGACGGGCTGGGGGATTATCTATTTTTCGCTTTTAACCGTGTTCTGGATTATCCATTTAAGGATTACCGGATGTCCCAACTGCATTAACGCGCAGTGTCCCTTAAATCCGGAACATAAATAAATAGCGTTATCTTTAAAATCAATTCAGAGTAAACCCATTGACATACGCATACGAATGATGCATATATATACATATGAGAACAACATTAAACATAGATGAGAAAATATTAGCAAAAGCGTCTCTGCAAAACTTGAAATGGCACCACAAATTACCGCTTAAAAAAACAAAAACCCGCCTCAGAGATACAAGAGTGCTTGATTTTTGTTTCACAAAATATCATAGCGCTCTGTCTCCAAACAACCGAAGCGTAGCAAGAGGGCGTTAGCCGGGATAAATCATCCTATTGTCTTTCTATCAAATGCGCTAAAAACTTCGTTACCCCTCCTTTAAAAAAACGCACATTGACATTTTGGTATCACATTGATACTATATTTATATGGCACGAAAAATCAAACACCTTATTAAAAATCTTGAAAAAGCAGGTTTTATTAATCGAGGTGGCAAGGGTAGCCATGGTAATTTTATTCATCCCAAAGGAATAGTCATTACAGTTTCAGGTAAACTTGGGGAGGATGAAAAACATTATCAAGAAAGAGAAGTTGAAATTAAAATAAAGAGGTCTAAAAAATGAATAAAAAAGACCATTTTCTAAAAATTGTTGAATGGTCGGATGAGGATCAATGCTATGTTGGTTCAATTCCTGGCTGGATTGGTAAATGTTGTCATGGTGATGATGAAGAAAAAGTTTATCATGAATTATGTCAAATACTTGAAGAATGGATTGAACTTTATGAAGAAGATAAAATCCCTTTACCTTCAAGTATTACTTCGAAAAAGTTTTCTGGAAAATTTCAATTACGAATTGATAGTGAATTGCATAAAGCACTTACTATTCGGGCAATGCAAGCAAATGAAAGTTTAAATAATTTTTGTGGAAAAATATTAAAAAACACAATTTTACAATCTGATATATCAAGGGCTAATAATTGCATTAAGAGGGACTGAAAAAGCTGCGCTTGTTCCTCGCTGCGTATTTTCAGCCCCTCATGCATACGATAGAATAAAAGCGTTATAAAAGATGATGGCATTGGGCCTACCGGACTTTTCGGGGGTTTGGGCAAAAAACCTCAGCTTGGAAAATTTTTCCAATACAGGCTTTTTGAAATGATTCGGATTACCACCTCATTGACCTTGGATCAGACGCTCATATCTATCCTTAGATAAAACATGATAGGTCCCTGTAGCGACAGCGCACACAGTACTGTCGAGAGTCTCTATCCTTGCATGCATAAAAAATTTAGACCCTTCCCTGGAAGTCCTCCGACAGACGATCCTTACTTGTTTCCCCAGATATACAGGCTTAAGAAACTTAACATTGATCTCTGATGAAACGGCATTCTCTCCTGTAGCAACATAGCTCGTCCATCCCATGATTTCGTCAAGAAGGCCCATCTGAATGCCACCGTGAAAGATATTTCCCTGACCAATAAATGGTGCTGTCGGAAGATATTCAGTAGAGATCTCCTCGGTTTCATCGTCAACGTAGAATTTCAGTTTCAAGCCTTCTGGATTTTTGCTCCCACAGAAGAAACATTTACCATCCAGGAAAGGATTTGGTATTTCCTTTTTCATTTCGTTTCCCCTTTTGCCAATCCATCAAAGTTGACAGCAAAAAAATGATTTTTTATCCATGAGTCTCTCCTGTTTTCATTCCTTGTTAACAAATAATATGTATACAAAATATGTGAATAGAACAAGCCGGCTGTCAAGAAAAACCCAGTGTACTTTCCAATAAACTCGGTGTTCGGACATGAGATACCATAGGGGCACGATAAAGAAAGCTGTGCACTGCAATGCAAATCAGTTCCAATCCCGATTGTTTTTTGGAATATGCCCCGGTCTTTTGTCGGGAAAGAATCCCGACCTGCAAATCCAAATATTGATCGAATATAACAATGGCACTGCAGGCCGGATTTCTTATCCGACGGTCAAAGCTGAATCGTCAATCCTGCCGGTTTTTATTCGCATAAAATTTTTTTTTAGATTGTATTCTTAACGAAATCCGGATAATTATACACTGATTTATCCATCATATTGAACCGTTTTTCAGTTGACAAATGGCTGATGGATTCGCATCTTGTTAGGCAATTAAAATTCATAATGGAGAGATATATTTGTTCATGGAAAGACCCGACTCAAATACCCGCTTACACAGCGCTGTAATCCATCGCTACACCTTGGGCGAAGAGATCGCCAACAGCATCACCCACGGGATTGGTGCCGCACTCAGCATCGCCGCACTCGTGCTTCTGGTCGTATTCGCCAGTCAGCATAGGGATGCCTGGCGGATTGTCAGTTTCAGTATCTATGGCGTATCGCTGATTACGCTTTATCTTTCTTCCACCCTGTATCATGCGTTTACCAATGAAAAAGCAAAACACTTTTTCAGGCTCATGGATCATTCATGTATTTTTTTATTGATTGCGGGCACCTATACCCCACCAACGCTGATTGCCATGCGGGGGTCCTGGGGATGGACGCTCTTTACGCTCATATGGGCCATGGCGGTGGGCGGCTTAATTTTTGAGACCATCAATATCGGAAAATATAAATTTATTTCCGTTGCTATATACATGGCTATGGGGTGGCTGGCCATTGTTGCCATCAAACCCATGCTTGAAGCGCTCCCGCCCGGGATGTTTCAATGGTTTTTAATCGGCGGGCTGTTTTATACAGCCGGCATTATCTTCTATGCCTGGAAAAGAATACCCTATAACCATGCCATCTGGCATTTATTTGTCCTGGGCGGCAGCATCACGCACTTTTTCGGCATACTGTTCTATCTGGCTCTCCAGCCGGCATAAAGAAATTATCAGCTTAATTCATTAAACCGTCGGAAGAAAATCCGGCGCGTCATAATTTTTTTATCATTATTAGAAACTTATAAAGGGTGTCATTCTCCGGCGCCCTTTTTTTGTTTCAACGGTTTTCAAACCTGAAAAAAAATAACTTGACGTTTAATATATACTTTATATATATACAAAGTATATATTAAACCTGCCTTATAAAAGGAGCCCACATTGATAAAATACGCAATCCTCGGTCTGCTCCATTACACGGACATGCACGGCTATCGCATCAAAGAACATATTGAACAGAATTTCGGAAATATGTGGTCCATTAATTACGGACAGATATATCCCAACTTGAAAAAATTATATGATGACGGCTTGATCAGCATGACTGAAATTACCCAAAACGGTGAAAAGGGCCCCCCGCGAAAGCTCTATTCCATCACGGAAAAAGGAAAAAACGAATTTGCCGGATGGCTGGACAATTCGCCGGAAAAACCCATGCTGCTCAGAGATCCGTTTTTAATGCGATTTGTGTTTTACGGTTTCGGCGACATGTCACGATCCGTTGAGGTGATTGATGACCAGATTAAACGGTATGAAAAAGACCTGAAACGGCGTAAAAAAAATCTTAAAAAAAGGGATAACAGTGGCATTTACGTTCAACTGATCGCAGATCTCGGTGTCAACCTGAATGAAATGTTCCTCTCCTGGCTGAAACATTCCAAAAAAGAAATTTTAGAAAATATTTCCAAAAACGAACAGGAAAAAACAAACCCCGAAATCAGGAGGGCTGCGGGATGAATTTTTCAGGCATTTCACTCGTCACCGGCGCTGCTGGATTCATGGGAAGCCATGTGGTTGAAACACTGGTTCGTGAAGGTATAAAAGTCCGCGCAACTTCCCGGCCCAGAGCGGATATCTCTTTTTTTAAAAATCTTGGCGTTGAATATGTCGCGGCAGATCTCACAAAACCGGAAACCCTCCCGCCTCTTTTTGAAAGAGATGTCGACCGGGTCTTTCATCTTGGCGCCATCTGTAATTTTTCGACCCCATATGAAAAACTTCATCCGACAAATGTCCTGGGCGTTGATCATATCACCCGAGCTGCCATGGAAAATAATGTCAAATGTTTCGTCCATGTGACTTCCACCAGTGTTTACGGATATTACAAAGGATCTCCGTTTTCTGAAGATGACGACCGGGACCCCATGGACAATTACGGCAGAAGCAAAAGAGACGGTGAAAATATTGTTTTTAAGAAAATGAGCAAAGGTCTTCCGGCCATAATTGTTCGGCCATGCACGGTTTACGGCCCACGCTGCAACGACGGCGCCGGGAAAGTATTCTCACGACCTACAGCCATCACGGCAATCCCGGGAAACGGGACTCAGAAACTGTCCAACATCCGTGCGGAAGATGTGGCAGATGCCATCCTGTATCTATCAACGATAGATGATGCCGCGGGAAAGACATTTAATATGTCCGACAATTCCAATCCCTCACTCAAAGAAGCGCTGACCCTTGCCGCCGAAACCTTCCGCTCAAAATCGCCGAAACTACATCTCCCTTTGGCTATCGTCAAAATCGTCGCCCGCATGGATGGATGGATATCCGGCATGAAAGGCAAAATCCCTGATCTCGAATATGATGCGACAAAATACTTATATAATGACTATCTTGTTGATAACAGCCGGCTAAAATCCACCGGCTTTCAGTTTAAATATCCGGATTTTACAAAATCAATGAAACAGATTGAAAAGTGGTATTGGAGTCAGCCTGAAAGTAATTAATATACTAAGCCATCAACATTAATTCTTGAAAGAATATGAGGTGGAAAAATGAGCCAGACAGTCGTTATTACCGGTTTGGCCCAGGGAATGGGCCTTGAAGTGGTCAGGATGTTGGCACAATCCGGAGACACTATTGCCGGATTTGACGTTGATGCAGACGGCATTTCATCTCTGCAAAAAGAATTGGATGCCATGGGCGCGCGTCACTTTCTTGAAACCTTAGATATCACTGACCGGAAAGGGATTTTAAAATTTCGGGACCGGGTTCTGGAAAAATTTAACCGGGTCGATACGGTGGTCTCCAATGTGGGGATCGGATTTTTCGGACCATTTGAGGAAACTGATCTTGAAAAAGCGTTAAAATGCTTTGAAATTAATGTTATTGGGGCGGCAGCCATTTTCCAGGCATTCATTCCCTCCTTGAGAAAAGCCGGGGGCGGAAAGCTGATCGCCATGTCCTCCCTTGTAGGTCAGCTACCTTTTCCATTTGAATCCATTTACAGCGCATCTAAGTTTGCCATCAGCGGAATGGTGGAATCCTTTCAGTACGAACTTTCACCTTTTAATATCCAGGTGGCAATCATCGAACCGGCACAGGTTTCCACCAATTTTGCGGCAAAAATTCATGTGCTACCTCCGGAAGAATCGCCTTACCGGGAACGGGCCGGACGGTTCATCGACCGGGACAATGAACTCATCAAAACAGCAACTACCCCCATTCAGGCGGCGAAAAGAATAGTTGATGTGATTAATTCTCCCAAGCTGAAACTGCATAATCAGGTTGACTTTATGAGCAGCTTTTTCCTTTTCCTGAACAAAGTTCTGCCCAAATTTATTCGGGATATGATATTATTAAATCATATGAACATTAAATGATGGCTTCGCCATCATAAAATATTTTTTTTCAGGGAAAAAAAATTATGGAACAACAAGCCCTCGCCACACCAAAGAAAATTGCCGAAACCCGTGTCGGCAGACTCAGGGAAAAAATCATCAACGCCCCCCAGGAAATCTGTGTGGAGCGTGCCCGGTACCTGACCCAATCCATGAAACAGCATTGGGGCAAAGACCCATTGACACGCATAAGCCTTGCCACGGAAAACATTCTCAACAATATCAGTATGACCATCCGGGATGACGAACTGATTGTCGGCTGCCGCACCAGCAAATTAAAAGGCGCCCCCCTGTATCCGGAAAACAAAATCCGGTGGATTGAAATCAATGTTGAAAGCTTTGACAAGCGGGAAGTCCAACGCGCCCTGATCACTGAAGATGAAAAAAAGGAACTGATCACCGATATCATCCCCTTCTGGCAGGGGAAAACCGCTGAAGACCGGTTTGAAGAACTGATGCCAGAGGAGGTATTTAACGATATTGATAAGTTTATTTTCACCATCATGCTTGAAATCACTTACGGTATCGGGCATTTCACCATGAACCATCCAAAAGTCTTATCCATGGGACTCTCAGGCATCATTCATGAGGCGGAAAGTAAACTTGTAACCCTTTCAGCCGAAGACCGTAAGGGTGCAAAAGGTCTATTTTACCAGACGGTCATCAGGTCTTTAAATGCTGCCGTTTCTTTTGCAAACCGGTATGCAGATCTGGCCGAACAAATGGCGAAAAAGACCTCAGATCCGGATCGGCGACAGGAATTAAAAACCATCGCAGATATCTGTCGCCGGGTGCCGGCACATCCGGTGCGTACATTTCATGAGGCGGTCCAGAGCTTTTACTTTATTCATTTAATCGCCCAAATTGAGTCCGGCGGAAACTCCGTTTCCCTGGGCCGCATCGACCGGATCCTGTATCCCTATTATAAAAAGGATATTGAAAACGGCACCATCACGCCCCAACAGGCCCGCGAGCTGGTTTCCCTGCTGTTTCTCAAAACCAATGAAATCTGGAATATTCTTGAAGAAGCGTATATTCCGGGCGGAGAAGGGACTGAAGGAAAAACAACCCAGAATGTGGTGGTGGGCGGCATAGACGAGGAAGGCAATGATGCCACAACTGAGCTGAGCTATCTTATTTTGGACGCTTACGCGGATATCAGGACTGTGCAACCCAACTTCGGGGTGCGCTTAAGCAAAAAATCTCCCGAGTTTTTTTTCATACGTGCCATTGAATACGCAAAAGACGGCGTTCTGCTTCATTTTTTCAATGATGATGCCATTATACCGTCATTAATTGACGGCGGCCTGACCGAAACTGACGCCCGGGACTATGGTATTGTTGGGTGCCTTGAACCCAATGCCCAGGGAAAAACATTCGGGTCAACGTTTGCCGCCCAGTTTAACGGGATCAAATGTGTGGAACTGGCATTGAGCAATGGTATAGACACTATATTCGGCCAGGAAAACGGCATTGAATCCGGTGATCCCAGCGATTTCAAGTCTTTTGACGATCTCTGGAACGCCTATGATGCCCAGTTTTCTCACTTCACCAGCCAGATGGTAAAAGGGATGGCATGCCTTGATCAGGCGATTGCCGAAAATGTCCCCTCCCCGTTTGCTTCCGCCATGATCGAGGGCCCCATGGAAAAAGGATGTGATGTCACCAGGGGCGGGGCTGTTTATAATTCCACCGGTGTTCAATTAATGGGATTTTCTAATATTGCAGACAGCCTCTATACAGTCAAAAAAGTTATTTTTGAGGATCGGACATATGCCATTGAGGATCTTGTTGAATGGCTGGAAGAAGACTGGATCGACCATGAAGACAAGCAGCAATATTTTTTAAACAAAATCGAAAAATACGGAAACGACCACCAGGAAGTCGATGAAATGGCAATCCGGGTAATAAATCATTTCTGCGATACGTTAGAACAGCACCGAAACTATCGCGGTGGCGCATTCTGGCCGGGCATTTTTTCCGTGGGATTCCATATTTCCATGGGCGCATTCACCGGCGCCACTCCGGATGGGAGGGCAGCAGGGTCCACCCTGGGAAATGGGATTACGCCAAGCAACGGTCTGGCAATAAACGGACCTACAGCAATTCTAAACTCAATTACAAAACTACCGCTAAAACGGATATATAACGGGCTGAATCTCAACATGCGACTTCCCGGCAAACGGATCAAAAGCAGCAACCTGATGTATTTGATTCAGACCTATTTTAAAAACGGCGGATTCCAGGTTCAGTTCAATATGGTCGATTCGGACACGTTAAAAGATGCCCGGCAGAACCCGAATCAATATCGCGACCTGATCGTTCGGATCAGCGGTTATTCCGGCATATTTGTCAACCTGAGCGATATGGCACAGGAAGAAATCATTGAACGGATGGAATATGAAATCAATTAATCCGAATTTCTCACGAGAAAGCCGGGTTGAGAGCAGGCGGAGAAACCACGTATGACCAAGGTGATGACCACAAAAGAAGCGATTTCAAAATTCGTTAATAACGGAGATTTTCTGTTTATCGGGGGATATATCTGCAGGCCGCCGTTTGCAGCCATTCATGAAATTATTCGTCAGCAAAAAAAAGACCTGACCATCACGCGCAGCAATGCGGCGGATGACTTTGACATGCTCATCGGCGCGGGTCTGGTGCGCCGGTTTATCGGTACGTTTCTTTCTCTGGGTGTTTACGGTCTGGGACGATGTTACCGGCGGTCCATTGAAAAAGGCATCCCGCACAAAATTGAAGTAGAAGAGTACACCAACCTGTCACTCCCCATGATGCTCATGGCCGGTTCCTATGGAATGCCATTTATTCCGGTCTCAGATATGGTGGGT
This sequence comes from Desulfobacteraceae bacterium, assembly GCA_014237465.1. Lineage (GTDB taxonomy): Bacteria > Desulfobacterota > Desulfobacteria > Desulfobacterales > Desulfosalsimonadaceae > SURF-3. Next base: position 31,041 of record JABZFM010000029.1, read on the forward strand.
ACGGACCTGATGAATGTGAAATCTTTTATGGGCGAAGATAAATTCAAAATGATCGATTCTCCGTTTGACGGAAAACCGACGTTGCTTGTGCCGGCATTAAACCCGGACATTGCCATTATTCATGTTCAACAGGCGGATGAGTTGGGAAACGCACAAACCTGGGGGATTGGCGGAGACTGTAAAGCCGGCGCAAATGCTGCAAAAAAAGTGATCGTGAGCTGTGAACGGATTGTGGATCGTGAAATCATCGGAAAAGACCCGTCTCGCACAATCGTCCCTTCCTTTAAAGTTGTGGCCGTCATTGAAGAACCCTTCGGTGCCCATCCCGGATATACACCCGGCTTTTATGATGTGGATTTTGGTTTTGGATACCAGTACCAGCAGGCATCCAATAGCGTCGAAGGATTTGAAGCATTTCTCAAGGAATGGGTGTATGACGTTGAAGACCGCAGCGCATATATCCAGCACTACATCAATCGATTCGGATATGAAACCTTTAGAAAACTCCAGGCCGAATTTGATTACAGCTACCCGGTCAGTTATTCGTATTGATGGCAGGAGGTTAGGTAGCAGGCTGGTAACTTCTCAATAAGTCTGGGCTATAATATGTCATTTCACATATAACTCAATGTAGCGGAAGGCTTTAGCCTTCCATAAGTCAGTTACAAATGGAGGTCTAAAGACCTCCGCTACACAGTTTTACGATAAATATCGTAGTGGCTAAATTTTAATATCGTAGGAGAAACATATGACAACACATCCGGACGACTATATCAAACCGGAACTCATGGCATGCTGCGGTGCCAGGGAAATCAGAGATAATGACGTGGTGATTGTTGGTACCGGCTTTCCCGCGATGTCTGCCAATATCGCCAAACATACCCATGCCCCAAATGCTGTTTTAATGCAGGAATCCGGGGTTGTCGATGCCCGGCCCAAACGTCCGGCCCTGTCCGTAGGAGACCCCTGCCTGAATCCGGGAGCTGCCATGGTCGGCAATCTTTTAGATATTATGGGTATGTTCCTTCAGGCCGGATGGGTGGATATCGGTTTTCTATCCGGCAGCCAGGTGGACAAATACGGGAATATCAACACAACCAGTATCGGGGACTATGAAAAACCGAAAAGCCGGCTCCCTGGAAGCGGCGGGGCAAACCCCATCGGATCCCTGGCAAAAAAAACCCTTATTATTGCACTCCATGATAAACGGCGCCTGGCTGAAAAAGTCGATTTTATTACCACCCCGGGATATATCGATGGCGCGGGCTCCCGGGAGCACTGGGGGCTTTCCGAAAACACCGGTCCGGAATGTATTATCACCAACAAGGCATTACTCAGATTTGACAAAAAAACCGGTGAAGCCTGCCTGGAATCATTTCACCCGGGCAACTCCATTGATGAAATCAGAGAACATACGCCCTGGGATTTACAGATAACCGATAATGTTCATGAAACAGAACCGCCGAAAGAAACAGAATTAAAGGTCATGCGGGAAATACTGGATCCCCACCGCATGATCGCGATTTACGAAAAACGGGGTTATGTTTAGTCGAGAATATTTCATTACAAGGTGTTTATGGAGAAACTTATGAACCATAGCCGAAAACTTGCGTCCTTCTGCACCGACCTGCGGTTTGAAACACTTCCGGATGATGTCATTCAAAAAGCCAAATTATGCATTCTGGACTATATTGCAAATATTTACGGGTCACTGGAATTAAAAGCGGTCAGTGATGTGATTACTTATTTTCAATCTCAGGACACAAGTGGGGCATCAACGGCCCTGGGATGCGGTTTTAAAACAAATCTCCATTATGCGGCATTTATCAACGGAACCACCGCTGAAGCCATTGAAGCACAGGACGGATACCGCTTTGGCGGCAACCATCCCGGAGCTGCGGTTATTCCGGCAGCTTTAGGAACAGCCGAAGAACGGCGGATCGGCGGCAAAAAAGTCATCGAAGCCGTGGTCGCCGGATATGAGACGGCGAACCGGCCGGCTGCCGCCATGCATCCATGGCATACCCTTAACGGGTTTCTTCCCACAGGAACCTGCGGCGCTTTCGGCGCGGCAGCCGCGGCAGCAAAAATATACGACTATGATGAAATCACCATGTTAAACGCCATTGGAAATGCCGGGTACATCCTGCCAATCTCCATGGCCGAACACCTGATGGGCGGATTTACGATTAAAATTGTTCAGGGGGGCCAAGCAGCCAGCGCCGGCATCCTGGCCGCAGGACTTGCCGGCACTGGCCTGACCGGAACACCCCAGGTGTTGGAAGGGTCCCATTTAAACGGGGGGTTTACAAAAATCACATCGGCGTCAGACCCGAAACTGGAAAAGCTTTCAGACAGACTTGGCGACACTTACTCGATCATGGATATCTACTTTAAACCCTATACCGCATGCCGCCACACCCACGGGGCTGCCCAGGCCGCACTTGAGCTGGCCGGAGAAAAAAATTTTTCTATAGAAAATATTTCAGAAATTAACGTTCATACATACGGTATTGCCGAGCTGGCCGTGGGTAAAGGTGTTAAAGAAAAAGATTCATTTGTTTCCGCCCAGTTCTCCATCCCTTATGTGGTGGCCGCATGCCTGACCGATGGCGAGCTCAGTCCCCTTCAATTAACGGAAAAAAGAATATCTGACAAATCGCTGATCCGGCTTTCGGAAAAAATCACGGTGAGCACCGATGAAACGTTAAATCAGCTATATCCTGACAAAACCGCCAGTCGTGTGGAAATCCGATTAAAAGACAATCAAATCATTAAAAGGCAGATTGACATCCCAAAAGGAGACCCCAGAGATCCAATGACGGAAACAGATATTATTCAAAAAGTAAAACAATATGCCGGCAAAAGAGATGCCGATAGAATTGAAACTGTCATATCAAAGGTGCTCAACCTCGAAAATGTCAGCGATATAACTGAGCTGACGCGTCTTATCTGAACCATTTTTGACGACTTCGTAAAAAGTCCGTCTGCTGCGTTGCGCTTCACCGGAAAAGGGCTCAACGTACGAAAAGTACGCCTCGCCCTTTCCCAGCTTGCGCGCCTTGCATACGAAGCTTTTTACAAAGCCGTCGGCCATGTTTATCCATGGACCGTGACTTGCCCCATCGTGATAGAAATGAAAAAATTAGGACTTTTTATGGGATCAACATTTTTGATCTAAAAAATAAATTTAAGAGGAGTAATAGTGGATTTTAATTTTTCAAAAGAACAGATCATGCTGATCAATTCCCTCAAAGATATGGGAAAACGTGAAAACTTTGCGGCGCTGGCGGCGGAAATCGATGCCACAGGCGAATTTCCCCATCACCTGATACCAAAATTCGCGAAACTGGGTCTGATCGGGATGACCCTTTCACCGGAATACGGCGGCGAAGGCGAACCTTCGTTAACCGCTATCCTGGCCATCGAAGAACTGGCAAAATTTTCTCCAATGATTGCCGCGCCGGTATTTGAATCAAACGTCGGTCCGGTTCGTGTCATTGACATGTTCGGAACCGAAGAACAAAAAAAAAGTATTATTCCCGGCGTCTGTAACGGAGAATACAGTGTATCTGTCTGCATGACGGAACCGGAAGCCGGCTCTGATTTGACGTCATTAAACACGGTGGCTGAAGACAAAGGGGATTTTTATCTTTTAAACGGCAAAAAATGCTTTATTACCGGCGGTGGCTACGCCAGCCACTATCTGGTGTATACGCGCTTCGGGGACATCAAAGGATATAAAGGCATCGGCGGTATCATCCTGAAAAAAGGAACCCCGGGTTTTACATTCGGCAAACAGGAAGAATTCATGGGGCTTCGCGGCATGCCATCATGCGATCTGTATTTTGATAATATTGAAGTACCCAAAGAAGATGTGGTGATTCAACCCGGAGATTTCGGCAATCTCATGCTCACTTTTGACATAGAACGGTGCGGCAATGCGGCCATGTGCCTGGGGACTGCCGGGGGGGCTCTGGAGGCGGCTAAAGCATATGCCCTGCAAAGAAAAGCTTTTGGCAGGCCCATCTGCGAATTCCAGGATGTTCAATTCACCATCGCGGACATGGCCATGAAACTTGATGCCGCCAAGCTACTCGTATACCGGGCCGCTTCCGGCGCGGGCCAGGGACTGCCGTCTATTTATGAAGCATCCATGGGTAAATGCTATGCCAATGAGATGGTAAGAGAAGTTACGGACAAAGCCATGCAGATCTTCGGCGGATACGGATACAGCAAAGAATATCCCATTGAACGCATGTTGCGGGATGCAAGAGCCTGGGGAGTTGCCGGCGGAACACTCCAGATGCTGAGAATTACCATGGCAAGTGTGATATTTGGACGGAGGTTCGATCAACGAAAATAAAAAACGAACATTCAATATTATGGAGATGAATTATGGGCGAATACTACAAAAACGCAGACCATCTGTATGAAATCTATGGTTATTTCATGGAAAAAATCCTGACCGATCCGAAAGTCGGCCCGAAACTGGCAAAGGCCAACATCATCATAAAGTGGATGTACACGGATCCGGACGGAGAAATCACCATTGACCTGAAAAACCCGCCTCAACAGGAAGGGTATTACGGCACCGTCTATCTGGGGCCGTGCGGCATCAAGGAAGATGTATGGTCCAAACAGAGCGCAGATCATTCCCACCGTTTCTGGCACGGACTTGAAAACCCCGTAGCATCCGTGACACGCGGAAAAATCAAACAGGGCGGCAAAATCACCGCTATGCTCAAACTCCTGCCGCTGGTCCGCCCCATGTTTCAGTTCTTCCCTCAGGCATTAATAGAATTAGGCTATGAGGATTTGATTGTGGAAAGAAAAAAACCAAAGGGTGCTAAAAAATCCTAAATCAATCCTCAGATACGTAAAATCAGGATTACTGTATTCCCATAGACACTGTGCACGCTTTTTGTACCTGAGCTTTTACAATTCAAATAAGTTTTATCACCTCGCCGCCATCACCTTATCCAATTCATCCAGATCCCACTGAAGGTCCATCTCTTCAAACATGGTCCGGGCTCTCTCAAGGTGTTCTTCTGCGGTGATTCCGTTTAGGTCTTTATAGTTGCTGTCAGGATCAAGCAGGCGTTTGCCGATTTCAAAATAGGTGCGGGACAAATCCGGACGAGCACCCAACTCTTCGCCTTTTTTGATTGCTTTCTTCCACCATTTGAGCGCTTTATTCTGTTTGCCGATGATCCAGTAATACTCGCCTATTAATCGGAGGACTTCGACCCAATCAACCGCATATTTTTTTGATTTATTCAAAGCCTTTTTTCCACTGTGATGAGCCTTTTTTTTAAGCTTTGATAGATTCTTTCTATCATTAATAACGATGGCTTCTTTTAATAAGTAAATATCTATCATGAATTGAGCTATCAAAAAGGGTGTAATTTGACATGGAGAAAAAAATTTATGCCGATCAATTGTTTTCTTAGCTTTAAGCAAGGATTCTTTGGCGCCATCAACATCATTTAACAGGATTTGTGCTTGAGCTCTCCAGCTGAAGTGAATTTGTTGGATAAGTTCATCGCCGTCACGGTCTGAAAAAATAATAGTCTGTTCAGCTTTCTTCTGTGCTTCAGATAACTGGCCTTTCTTTAATAAAAAGTATGTTGTTATCATATCGAAATAACCAGTCGCAAGACTATAATCGTAGGTAACTGCGATTTCAGACATTTTATCAATCAGAAGTTCCGTGTTGTTATCAAAATAACCCTGACAAATTTTCACTCGGGGTATAAATAGAAGATAACAAACTGCATTCCATAAATCTCCTTTTTTTATAGCTTCATTTAGAAGCGTTTCTTTAAAAGGTGCAATCTTTCCCCAATCTCCCGAAGAAGTGTTCGTAAAATCATACATCAATGTATATGCCATGAGAATTTGAATATTTTCTCGATCCATTTTATTGTTGCAAATATCCAGAAGTTTGTAAGCCAGCTTAAAAGATAATCCAGCAAAAGTAATCATACCAGCTGTACCTAAAAAAATGCGGGTTGCAGCAGGCGATTTGCTCCAATCAACCGAGCAAAGTTTATTAAATCCACTTATATTATTAAAAACAAATTCGACATTGTCGAAAAATGCCAATGCTGTGCCACGTATAAATAATAATTCAAAAACTTCGTTATCCCTTTGACTGGGTATTTTCCTTGCCCTTTTGAATACACGATCGAGACCGGCCAAAATAAGAATGATATTTTTTATAAATTTGATAAAAACGAAAAACCGGTTCGGGGAGGCAGGTATATTCCAATATTCTAGTACTTTGTCAATGTGTTCAACGGCTTCTTCCCAGCGGCATTTGTTGTATAAGGCAGTGGCGATGTTTTTTTCAAACATGGCGAGTTTTTCGGAATCTGCGGCATCTTTATTGACCTGAAGATATAGCTTTAACCCTTCTTGATAGTAATTCAGTGCCTCACTGGATGCCGAAGAACGAATGGCTTCCTCACCGGCTTTCACGAGGTAGTTCTCAGCTTTCTCATAATCTTCGCCTTTTATATAATGCAGTGCCAACATCCCGTAAAATTCATGCAGACGTTTATCAAAAATCTTCTCAATCGACTGGGCAACCTCAAGATGAAGGTCTTTTCGTTTCTGGTGCAAAATAGATTCATAGGCGGCTTCCTGGGCTAGGGCGTGCTTGAAGAGATATTCCAGTTCTTCCATCCGCTGCCGCTCACGAATGAGTTCAATCTGTTTTAAGTAAGACAGTCGGCTGTCTATACCATCAACCGTCTTTGTGACTTCAGTAAGGATCCGGTAAAAGAAACTTCGCCCGATCACCGAGGCGACTTTGACAAGGTTACGGGTATTTTCATCAAGCCGGTCAATACGAGCCATGAGTACATCGTTGATGGTGTGCGGAATCACCATTTTATCTATTTTTTCAGTGACCTTAAACTCGCCGTTCGCCTTAACCACCGCCCCTTCATCAATAAACGACCGCATCACTTCTTCGATGAAAAATGGATTCCCGCCAGCACGTTGAATAATCTGGTCAACTACAACATGCTGGAGACCTATAATATTGAGCATATTGTTAATAAGCAATTCACCCATTTGTTCGTTTAGCGGCTGAAGATGGATTTCAACATAATAGACAGGAAGTTTTTCTTTGATGGTTTCTTTGATTCTGTCGCCGGTTTCCGGGTGATTGGGTCTAAAGACGTTGATAAAAAGAATCCGTCGGGTTTCAGCAAGCCGGAAAAGGGCTTCAAGAAGTTCTATGGTGCTGGTGTCCGCCCAGTGCAGGTCTTCTATCACAATTATCAGCGGTGTAAGCTCGGTTGATTTGAGTAAAAGATCTCGTACATTTTTAAAAATCAGCTTTTCAAGGGCTTCCCCCTCAATGCCTTTCACCCTTTCTGCATATCTGCCTGACAGCTTCATGCCCATAAGAGTCGCCACAAAAGGGAAAATTTCATCTGTATCTTCAGGGCATACAGATCTGATTGCTGTTTCCAGTTTGCTGATAGCTGTTAATGAAGTATCTTCTTCTTTAATATTGGCCCAGTGCTTTAGGAGGTTGATAATAGGATGAAAGCTTAAATTCCGGCCGATGGAGATGGCCCTTCCTTCAAGAAGGGTGACTCGTTTCATTACACTGCTGTTTCTCAGCTCGGCGATAAGTCTTGATTTTCCGATGCCCGCCTCTCCAATCACATTGACAATTGATCCTTCACCACTTGCGGCTTTAGTTACCTGAAGTTCCAATTTATTGAGGTCATCGTCCCTACCTATCATTTCGGAAAAGATCTGCCGCTCCAGACCCAGACGTGGTCTGTCAACCTTGGCTTTAATCAGCTCATATACATCTAAAGGTTTTTCTTTACCTTTAACCTTTGCCTCACCCAAAGGTTTAAAATCGAATTGCTGGCTTACCCGTTTGTAAGTGATTGGAGAAACCAATACCGTGCCAGGCTCTGCCATGCTTTCCATTCGGGCTGCAAGATTTGTCGTATCGCCGATAGCAGTATAGTCCATTCGCAAATCATCTCCGATGGAACCCACGATAACAGGACCTGAGTTCAGACCAATCCTCATCTTGAAAACTATCCCGGATTTACTTTTTAATTCTTGACTGTATTTCTTAATGGCGCTTTGTATGGATAGCGCTGCCTGGCAGGCATTTTGAGCATGGTTTTCAATGGCAACAGGCGCTCCGAAAAGCGCCATGATCCCATCCCCGGTAAACTGATTGATGGTTCCCTTATGGTTATGAATTTCATCCATCAGTATCTTGAAACAACCATCCATGATTTGATGAACCTGTTCCGGATCAAGTTTTTCCGACATAGAGGTAAATCCAGCCACATCCGCAAAAAGTACCGTCACCCGTTTCCGCTCCCCCTCCATAGCGCTGCGGGTGGTGAGGATTTTATCAGCCAGGAATTTTGGGGTGTAGGAGTGGGGTTGGGTGAAGTCTATGGAAGTGGCTTGTTCGGTTTCCTGAAAATTGTGGCCGCACCAATCACAAAACCTGGCTTCTTCACGATTATCATGCTTGCATTTCGGGCATTTCATTTTTATTCACCGGGGCTGAAAATGTTCTATATAATTATTCCAAAAAGGAAAATATGAACAAAAATAGAACCCGGGCGGAATCACTGGTCGAATTAGATTTGCAAATTAAAAGAACTTAAAAAGTAGAGGAAATGAGTTTATCCTGCCCTGCATGGGTAGATTTACTAAATAGTTTAGGATGTAACAATCGGATTTGTCAAGAATATCTTTTTGTTATGGTTTAAAGACAGCCCTTTAATCTACTACATTGTGGTATAAGATAAAGTTGTTGAAAAGGCACATCACAACCAGTGCATCAGCTTGCCACGCATTACAGTATTGCGGCCTCTCATAAATTCCGCACCTTTTAACTGACAATCATCGGTTTTTCACAATTTCAATGATTTTATTTTTTAGGGGAAAGTGGAATATCGGAAAATTTGTCAGAATTGGGACAAAAAAAATTCTAACAAAAAATTAAAATTGGCCGGCAATAAATTAAAAAAACGTCTTGAAATAGCATGGTAGCCGTGCTACTCTATACTCATGATACAATCATTTAAGACTAAAGCAACGGAGGATATTTTTAACGGCAAATCAACAAAAGCTGCAAGAAAAATTTGCCCACAAAATCTCTGGAACATTGCGGCTAGAAAACTTGATCAATTGGATTCTGTTTTAACACTTGATGAACCCAGAGTTCCCCCTGGCAATAGATTAGAATTGCTATCGGGAGACAGAAAAGAGCAACACAGCATCCGCATAAACAATCAATATCGCATTTGTTTCATATGGGCCGAGAATGGTCCAATGGATGTTGAAATTACAGATTATCATTAATAAAAACAATCATAAGGGATTACAATGATACGAATACCTACACATAGAACACCAACCCACCCCGGGGAAATGCTGTTGGAGGAATTTTTAAAGCCAATGGGCATTACCCAGCGAGATTTGGCTAATGCCATCAACGTTCCCTATCAACGGATAAATGAAATAATCAACGGTAGGCGAGGCATTACCCCCAGTACGGCTTTAAGACTTGCAAAGGTTTTTGGGGTTTCGGCGGACTTTTGGATGAATATTCAGCTGAGATGGGACCTCTATTTTGCAAAGAAATCTGAATCGGATGCACTGAATGATATTAAACCGCTGCCTCTGCACCAACTTGATACAAATAATTCCAGCGCCCAACATGGCGTTGGTCACTGATCATTGCTTCGCTGCCGCTCGGCTGTAGATTGGGTAAGTGTTCAACCATACTTGCCACTATGTTCGGCTTAAACAAGCAAATCTTTATGGAACCTTCGTATGGGATTGTTGCTTTGATTTTTAAAGTATCGTCTGGGCTTGAGTATTGATATTATATTCTTTAACCAACCTAATGCTCCGAAACTGTTATTTCTCCAATTCTTCCTTAACGGCAAGCCCGATCTTTTCCAAAGTATAAGGCTTCTTTATATATTTTTCTGCCCCCAATCTTTGGGCCTCTTTGACACGGTCTGTTTCAGAATATCCACTCGCAATAATTGCTTTTTGCCCTGGGTGTAATTCAAGAATTTGCTTGTATGTATCAAGACCGTCCATACCCGGCACCATAATCATGTCCAAAATCAATAAATCCATCGAGTTATTTTGCAGATATCCGACTGCTTCTTCTCCGCTTGAGGCTACGGCCACAGAATAGCCCAATGTTTTTAACATTGCAGATACTAACTCTCGCTGTTCTTTCACATCATCAACAACCAATATAGTCTGTCCCCTGCCCGTATAATCTTCAATAGATAAATCGACTTGATCTTGGGCTGGTTCTTGCCTTGTTACAGGGAAATAAAGCGTGAATGTGGTTCCTTTGCCTTCGGTGCTTTGCACATCAATATAACCTTTATGGTCCTTTACCGTTCCCCATACCACAGCCATGCCTAATCCCGTTCCGCTTTTCCCCATCTTCTTTTTTGTATAGAATGGCTCAAATATTCTCTCCATATCCTCCGGAAAGATACCAGTCCCGGAATCAGAAACTACAAGGGCAACATAATCACCTTGCTCAACATTTTCATAACCGACAATCGGCCTGTCAATATATCGGTTTGTTGTTGATATGGAAATTTTCCCCTCTTCGCCGATGGCCTCTACTGAATTTGAAACTAAATTCATAACAACCTTCAAAATATGAATAGGAGAACCTAATATATTCAGCAAGCCTGCTTCAAGATTGACCTCTACTTCAACATCAGGATAGAATGATTTCAGCTTTTCATATTCAGGGCTTTCCAAATAACCAGAAATAATATCATTTAAGTTCAGCACTTCATAAGTCGCAACGCCTCTTCTTGCCAGGGTCAATAAATCCTGCACAATGGCAGCAGCCTTGAATCCTGACTCCTGAATAGTTAAAATGGGCTTTCTTAATGAACTGTCTTCAGGAAGCTGCATCAATAACAAGTCAGGATAACCTACAATACCGGATAGAACATTGTTAAGATCGTGAGCCACTCCTCCTGCAAGGGTCCCGATGGCTTCCATCTTCTTGGCTTGCTGGAGTTTAGTTTGAAGCTTTAGCTTTTCTTCTTCGGCCCGCTTGCGATCCTCAATTTCATGCTTTAGCTGTTCGTTTGATTTCATCAGCTCTGCAGTGCGCTCTTCTATTAGTTCCTCAAGGTGATCTCGGTGTTTCCTTAATTCCTCTTCAGCTTGCTTGCGTTTGGTGATGTCGATTTGCAATTTATTGTAGGCTTTTGACAGCTCCTTCGTCCGATCATCAATCCGCTTTTCAAGATCATCTATCGAGACAGTCGTCTGCTGCAGATCAGATTTCATTTGATTGAATGCCGTAATCAGGTCCCCAATTTCGTCATGGTGTGTGGATGAAATTTGAGCATCATAATTTCCGCGCCCAACTTGCACGGCATACCGGGTGACTTCTCTTATGGGACGAATGAAGCGCCTGGCCACGAAGATTGACATTATTGTGCCCAAAAGGATCAGCATCCCTGTCGTAATGGCTAGGGCAATGATATTTCTACGCAATCCAGTCTGGCCGACACCATTTAAGCGGCTTTTCATCCCGGCAATATCGCTATTAATGCTTTCTAAGGACAAACCGATTTTTACTCCCCCCAGCGGCTTGTCTCCGAGCCATATGGGCATCGAAACATCGAGGATATCGTCGTGAATTTGTGTCAGTAACTTCCCTTTTATTGGTATTGCTTCCTTGCTCGCCTTGTCGTCTAATAACTCGCCAAACTGTGGGAGATATTCAGTTCCTTGGTGTACGATCTTTCCGGCTGAGTCATATACATAAGTATACAAAACGTCCTTCTGTTGTTTGGTTGCGGTGAGCAGTTCATAAATTTTCTGCATATCATAGTAGTATAACGGATTAGGGAGGTTTTTCGCGAGAAGGCGTGTTATGATCTCGCCTCGTTTTTTCATTTGCGTCAACAAGTCGGCAGACATCGTCTCGGAGCTTGTCTTTATGAGGTTATTCAGCGACGATGTGAACTGGTACAATAGCGTTCCCGACATGATAAACACAATGGCCAGGATCAGCGAAATAATGACGATTGAATACTTAGCCTGTAATCTCAGTCTCATCTATTCCAACTCCGAACGTACACTCTTTAGGATTCCGCGCACCTCATCCAAACTATCCCGGTCCTTCTCGCTCAATTCTTCAAATTTTTCCGTCTTTTGATAGGCCCGCAGTGCTTTCTTTGCTTTTGGATCGTTGTGCGCATTCAGGAGAATTTCCTTCAGCCGCTGCTTTATGCCGGGATCGAGCCCTTTTCTTACCAGTTCGATTGCCCTGGGAAAAGGCCTGCTTTTATGGAATATTATCATATTCTTCCTAAACGCCTTGGGCAAATGATCATCTTTATTCCAGTCCTGATTGTTAAATGCACCTGCGGACACAAAGCCTTTATGCACATATGTGGAAATAGTTATCTCTTGTTCGGCAAAAACATACCCCACCTTGTCCGCCAGCGGTTTTTCTCTTGGCGATGCGAGCCGGACCAACTCCAGCCCCTCATTTATCAGTATCGAAGCAGGCACAGAGTAAGCAGAGGTTGACCCGGGATCCTCCAAAGCGATTGTTTTGCCTTTAAGATCCGACAACGAGTTGATGCCGCTATCCTTGCGAGCAAAAAAAATGGTGTGATAATCGGGCACACCTTTTTTCCATTTTTTGAGCAGGATCTCTGCACCGGCTTTTTCCTGCAAGATGATTGCAGAAAAAGGCGTCTCCGTCACCCAGTCCACCTTCCCTTGCTTGAGGTAACTAACCATCCGCTGATTGTCTTTTGCCATCAGAACTTCAGTATCGGTAATGCCAAGGTCTTTCATATGCTCTGCTGCATAATTAACCATGGGTTTGAGGTATCTGAAGAGTTTCTTCGGGTTTTGAGTTATCTTGCCGATTACCAGAGTATGTTTTTCTAAAAGCGCCTCAGATTTATCTTGGGCCCATAGATTTGTCTTGGCAAGTACACAAGTGCCTCCACAAAGAAGAATCCCAAAAAGCAGGACAGCAAGCACACTTCCTGATCGCCTTCTTGCTGAAATGGTCATGATTTGCCGCCTTTTGTATGTATTTAAAAATCCACCTGAAGACGTGCCTGGACGATTCTCGGGTCGTCGTTACCCATTACGTCGCCGTCCGCATCTGCATCTTCATCATTGTCTACGATAATGTAGTTGAGCATGAGACGTATGTAAGGGTTAAAGTAATAATTGAAACCAAAGGTGATATTTTTTCCCTCACCGCCGGTAATTGGGCCGTCGTTCAAGTCAATCGTGCTGTAACGTGTCGCCAGTTCCAGGGCGCCTAATTTGCTCATGGGTGTGACACGACCGAAGGCGCCCTTTTTGAATTTGTAGTGTCGGGATTCACCGGTGAGAAACCAGCTCCCGTAAACATACCATCCATCGAAATCAACATCCTCGGATCCGTTATCCCGGCCTATATTGGTGTAAATGTACTCCCCTTGCAAGGAGAAGGGACCAAGCACCCCTGAGGCTTCCAGGCCATACTTGATCAGGCTGTCCATGTTTTTTATCTTGTCGGTATCGACATATTTAATGTCCGTCACATGAGATTCGGGACGCGCGTCGAATTTGACCTTCTTCTCGTCGTCCGGTATCCGGTATGAAGCGGCTGCACCCAAATGGAGCGCTCTTGTATCCAAATGGACAGGTGAGTAAGTCAGGCGACCGGTGACACCCCATCCCTCATCACCTTCATCATCCGCGTCGTCGTCAAATTCCTCGCCAAAGACACCGGCGGCGGCGGTCCATACCTCACCATGAGTATGTATCCCGATACCGATGTTTCGATCAGGAGCGAATTCATTGGGCAGGGCGCGCTCCATGAAAGTGATAAATTTTGAACTCGTCAGTTCTTCAAGACTGAACGGCTCCTTGAATTGACCAACAGTAATTCTCGTCGGGAAAAAGGCATTATATCTGATATAAGCATCCGAAATATCCGCGTCACCATCAGCAAAGTCAATTTCGAATTGGTAGTCCCAATCCCCAAATATTATGCCTTTGGTGTCTATGCGGGCTTTGCGAAGCTCGGTGCCGTCGCCCAAAGCATTTTTGTCCTCATCGTAATAAGCTGCATCAACAAATACACGTCCACCTAATTTAAACGAAAAATTTCCGTCATACGTCTGGACCTCAACCCCGCCTTTTGAGATTACCTTTACGTCAACCCTGCTGCTTTGCTCCTCCTGTGCCTTATGTTCAGTGGTTTGCTTCAGCTTGTCATACTGTTCCTGTGTAATAGTGCCGTTATCCCGAAGGATGATCAGCAGTTCCTGAGGTTCGGTATTCTCCGCAAAAGCCATGTTGGCAATTGCTGTCAAGCATAGGATTATACAAACAAAAATAAATTTTATCATGTTCGCCCCCCCCCCTTCAAAGCTTAACGAATTAGCAAATTGATGACCTGAATCTCTCACAAAATAGCCCTTAACGAACATGGGCGGCTTCTTATTCATATCAACTGACTGGGATTCGGCTCATTGAATCTGTATAGGTTCGACCTTACTCTAACTCTGATCAACAGAAGCGAAGGCCCAAGTTGCTGTTGAATGGATGTTAATATAGGTATAAAATTAAATAATTTAAATTAACATAGCAAAAGAATCATTTTCACGGCAAGAAATATCTCCTCAGGATCACTTTTTTTGTCATATTGATGTTTTCTACCGCTCCAGGTGTCATTCCATTTTTGGGCCACCATCAGTCTCACTTTTTATTCGCCCTTTATAAAAGGGCGACAAGTGAAAAATCTACGAGTTTTTGACATCTGCTTAAAAAATCACTTGACAACTCCTGAACTCAATTCTAAAGTTGAATCAGATTTTGTTTATGAATTGCATTAAAACTTCAATTCGAGGCAAATAATTTTAAAAACAGGAATTCAGTTCCTTTCATCCATAAATAATCTATTTTACAGGAGACAGCGATGGATTTTGCATTCACCAAAGAGCAACTAATGTTCAAAAAAGAGATTATCCGGTTTGCCAAAAAAGAGATTGTTCCCCGGGTTCAGGAACATGATTTAAAAAAACAGTTTGATTTTGAGGCGTTCAAAAAACTTGGGGAATTCGGTATCCTGGGCTTGCATTTTCCGGAAGAATACGGCGGAAGCGGTGCGGATGTTATCACCACCGTCATGGCCGGCGAAGCATTGGGCGAAGCAGGCGTGGACGGTGGTTTGACCCTTGCTTACGGTGCGCATACATTCCTGTGTGCGGATACCATTTTTTCACATGGAACCGAAGAACAGCGGAAAAAATATATCCCCAAACTGGCCAGCGGCGAATGGATCGGCTGCATGGGGCTGACCGAACCCAATGCGGGCTCCGATGTAGCCTCCCTGGCAACCACTGCCGAAAAAAAAGGAGACAAATACGTCTTAAACGGCAGCAAAATCTTTATCACCAACGGCCCGCTTGCCGATGTATCCGTTATTTATGCAAAAACAGACCCGGAGCAGAAACATACCGGGATCTCGGCATTTATCGTTGAAAAAGGAACCAAAGGATTCTCATCAGGCCCCAACCTGATTAAAATGGGCGTCAGCACCTCTCAGACGTCTGAATTGTTTTTCAACAACTGTGAAATCCCGGCAGAAAACCTGCTTGGAGATGAAGGCGAAGGGTTCAATATGTCTCTCCAGACGGTCGAATGGGACCGAAGCGCTCTGCTCGCCCCTTTTGTCGGTGCGGCAACGTATATGATGACGCGATGCGTGGATTACGCAAAAAGCCGCGAACAGTTTGGCAGAAAAATCGGAAAATTCCAGGCTATTAAGCAAAAAATCGCCAACATCCGCATTTTCGGTGAAGCCGCCCGAAACCTGGTATACCGAATCGCATGGTGTAAAGATCAGGGAAGGCCCATGAATCACCTGGAGGCGGCTGTCGCTAAACTTTTTGTTGGCGACTGGAGCTTAGGGCCGGCCAATGACGCGGTCGTTCTTTTCGGCGGCTACGGATACTGCCATGAGTATGATATGGAGCGGATTTTTAGAGACAGTCGACTGGCGCCCATCGGCGGCGGAACATCTGACATTCAGAAAATGATTATTTCCAAACTGATGTAAACCTACGGACGCCCGGAGCAGAAAACAGAGGGAAAAACTGAGGAGAAAACAAATGAACTATGATTTTAGCGATAAAGAATTTAACCTTTTTGTCGAAATCCATACACTGATCAGCGAATTTGTAAAAGATAAAAACCTGGAAAGCAGTGACATTAATACATCTGCTGAAAACATCCGTCAGGCCCTGGCCCTGCTTTCCCAAACGCCGTATTTAAAACTGGGCGTTGAAAAAGCAGAGAATTATAATGGGCTGCTCACGCTCATGGGCGCCATGGAAGTGATTGCAGGAACTTCACCATCCCTGTTTTTATCCATCGAAACCAGCACCCGAATTTTCGGTAGAATTTTAAGTACCTGGGGCAGCGACTCTCAGAAAGAAAAACTGCTGAATCCCCTGCTTAATGGTCAAATAATCGGCGCTGTCGGATTATCAGAAGACGCCCTGAATGTGGACAATGATCCGTTAACGACCACGGCTGTCGCTGATGGTGACAGTGTTAAAATTTCCGGACACAAACAATATGTGATCAATGGCCCCACGGCAGACTGGATCGCCGTCGTCGGTATGATGAATGGAAAAAACGTTATATGCCTGGTTGAAAAAGGCACGCCTGGATTAACCATCGGGGAAAAAACAGCGACCCTGGGCTATGAAGGCGTTGCCATTTCCAAAATTATACTAAACGACTGCACCATTGCCTCAAGTCAGGTAATCACCCCGAAAAACGATAAGGATATGTTAAACACGCTCAAGCTCTGGGAAAACCAGATTCTTATCGGTGCCGGCTTAGGCCTGATGAAAACCGCGTTTGAATCAGCAAAGGATCATTCAAAAAAACACAAAACCGGCGGCAAGCCGATTATCGCATACCAGGAAGTCGGGTTTAAACTGTCTGAAATGCTGACCCTGTTCCAGACTTCACAGCTATTCGCTTACAGGGCGGCATGGACCGCTGATACCGATCCAAAGAACGTTGAATCATTAACTCTCTGCGCCAAGGTTTTCTGCACAGAATCCGCCGAGCAGGTGGCCAGTGAGGCAATGAAAATTCTCGGCGGTTCAGGATTTTTATCCGGCCATCCGGTGGAAGAAGCATTCCGCTGTTCAAAGTATGGACAGATTGCCGGCACTTCTACGGAAATCTCACGGGTTAAAATCGGCGACACCGCTTTGGGTATGAATAAATAGTGCCTGAATAGAAAGGAGAATTATGCCCGCAAAAAAATCAAAAAATGAAAATTTTTCGCCATCAGCGCTGCGGCGTCAGCGGGAACGAGAGCATCGCTATCAAACGATTCTGGCGGCGGCTGAAAAACTCTTTGCCGAGGAAGGGTATCATAAGTCCAGCATGGAACAGCTCGCCAATGCCTCTGAAGTTTCCGTTGGTGCTGTTTATTTCTATTTTAAAAATAAAGAAGACCTCATTATCCAGTTGATGGACGAAATCGGCTACCTCTTGCGAAAAACCCTCGGCACGGTATTTTTAGAAAACGGCGCCACCATGGAAAGCTTTAAACTGGCGGGCCATGCGTTTTTTGAAGATTTCTGTATCAATTATCCTGAAAAATGCGCCATTGTTTTTCGGGAATCCGTGGGGCAGAGTCCGCTGGTGGAAAAACACCGAAAAGCGCTTTTTGACAAATGCACCAGTGATGTTCTAGGTGCATTAATGGCCGTCTGCAAAAACCAGGGGGTTACATTTAAAGGTAAATATTCAGCCGAGGTTATTGCCGTCAGCATCATGGGGATTTACGAACGGGTCGCCTACCAGTATCTGTTCTGGGAGGATCAGTCCAGGGATTTAAAAACCATCGGCCGGGACGCGGTAGCATTCCTTCTCGGAGGGGTCAACAATCTGCTAAACGAGACATCATGCACTTAAAGGGCAGCCTGCATATTCATACAACCTGTTCGGATGGAGAGCTGTCCATAGAAGAAGTAATTCGCGTTTATTCGGGCCTGGGATTTGATTTTATCGCACTGACGGACCATGACTTCCTGTTGCAGCCCGACTGTTATAAATCGATAACTAAAATAAACACGGATTTGATTATTTTTAAAGGGGTGGAACTGACTGTTTTTGAAAAAGGATATGTTCATGTCAACAAGATCGACGGCGACAATGAGGTGCTTCATATTTTCAATCATCCGTCGGAACTGGATCTCCCCATGAATAAAGTGATTGATCGCATATCTTCTGTTGCGGAAAGACTCCCCATTGATGCGGTGGAAGTGACATCCAAAGGATTTCGGACCCCGGAATACGAAATTGATGACATTCCATTTCCGAAAGTCGCAACCGATGACTCACATACCCGCCTGGGATGCGGAAGGGCATGGATTGAAATGGATTGCATGCGGGACAAAGACAAAATCATAAGGGCGATAAAAAACGGAGATTTCTGGAATTGTTATACGGAAACAAATCATTTATTTTTAAAATAAAGGAGGGACACTATAATGGCAAAAAAAGTTGGTATTTGTGCAGTTGCGCAGACAACATTTGAGCGCAGCAAAGACGACATACGCTTTCAAGGCATGGCATTAGACGTGCTAGAAGCACTCCGGGAACAGGTGGATGTCACATTTTCACGTCATGTCAAAGGCGCAACCGGCGTTGATATGACTATCAGTGTATCAGATGACATATTTGATGCCCGGACCATTTCAGACAATGGGATGACGGACGTTTGCGGCGCCCACTTCGGGTGTGAAGAAAAAGTCGCCCAGGAAGGAATTCAGGCATTGTATTACGGCCTGGCCGCGATTCAGTCAGGGCACAACGATATGGTTTTTCTGATAGGCCATTGCAAGGAATCTCAAGCGCAAAGTCGAAATATGGTGACCCACG
Source organism: Desulfobacteraceae bacterium (assembly GCA_014237465.1). Classification (GTDB taxonomy): domain Bacteria; phylum Desulfobacterota; class Desulfobacteria; order Desulfobacterales; family Desulfosalsimonadaceae; genus SURF-3. Next base: position 50,040 of record JABZFM010000029.1, read on the forward strand.
TTGCGTTTGACCCGTTTTTTACCCGCCCTGTGGGGCTCGATTTTTGTGCATCAGCCGGTTTTCAGGCCCAGGCATATGCTGCCAAATCCGGAATAACAGATGAGCAACTGGCAAAAATTGTTGTGCGCACAAGAGAAAATGCGTCAAAAAATCCCTACACTCAGGACATCGGCAAAGTTTCCGTTGAAGATGTTATGGCTTCTGAAATGCTGGCAGATCCCATCCGGGAACTCCACGCATATCCGGTATCGGACGGTGCGGTTGGTATGATTCTCGCGACAGAGGACGTTGCAAAAAAAATATGTGACAAACCGATCTGGATTACCGGAGTCGGAAACTGTATGGACAGTTTCTTTTTAGGGGACCGTGACCTGACGTCCAACTTTTCCCTGATAAAAGCAGCGGAACGCGCTTACAAACGGGCCGGTATCTCAGATCCGAAATCCGCCTTTGACGTGATTGAATTATCGGACCAGTATGCATACCAGCTTCCCATGTGGGCTGAAGGCATCGGTATATGTGAAGAAGGCAAGGGCGGTAAATGGGTGGATGCGAATGGCCCTGAAAAACAAAATGTAAACACTTCCGGCGGCATGCTGGCCGGCAATCCACTGATTCTCGGCGGATTTGTTCGCGCTGCAGAAGCTGCGTTTCAACTTCGCGGTGAAGCCGGGGATCGACAGGTAGATAATGCAAAAACAGCCATTGCCCATGGGGTCATGGGGCCGGCAGGCCAATTTCATTCTATAATCACAATGGCACGGGATTAGGAGGCAAAAAATGAAAAAAAATAGAAATGTCGGCATCATCGGAGTAGGACAATCCGTTTATTCAAGCCACAGGGAAGATGTCAACCAACCGGAAATGATTCATGAAGCGGTTGTTGAAGCATTAAATCATGCAGGAATGACAATTGATGATATTGACTGCATCGTTCACGGCAACATGGAGCTGTTTGAAATGGTCCACCAACCGGATCTCTGGCATACCTTAGGCTCCGGCGCCTTTGGCAAGGAAACCATGCGTGTAACAACCGGCGGCACAACCGGCACCACCCTCTGCTGCACGGCCGATTACCTGGTTGCCTCGGGCCTCCATGATGTTGTGATCGCCATTGGCTTTGAAAAGCTCCAGGAAGGGCACACCACCGGCGGCATTACGAATATGGCGGACCCGCTCTGGGCACGGCAGCTTCAAACTGGAGCTTTGACCGGAATGACGGCTGAACAGGTAATCAGCGAATTCGGAGAAGAACGCGCTAAAAAAGCCTCAATGAAATACCGAATTCAGATGGACAAGCATGCCATGAAAAATAAAAAAGCCCACCGCCGGCTCGGCCTTGAGTTTGATCAGGGGGATGACCTGATGGAAAGCTCCCCGGCGCTGGTCGGCGAACTGCGAATGATCCATATGTGTTCGCAAAGTGACGGTGCCTGTGCCATGATTTTTGCATCCGAAGAAAAAGCCAAGCAATACTGCAAGCAACCTGCCTGGATCAAAGACCATATTACCGTTCATCGTGAAGAGTGCTTCTGCGCGTTCGGTGATGCGCCGGTTGTCCTGTCACACCGGTATGCGGCGGAAAAACTGTTTGAACGAAATGGAATCAAAAATCCGCGCAAAGAAATCGATATGTTTGAAATGTATGATCCCTCCTCCTGGTGGGGCCTTGACTGGCTCAGAGAGTTTCTGCTTTTCGAGGGCGATGAGCACCTTAAAATGATTGAAAATGATGAAATTACCATCGACGGCGACTTCCCCATTAATCCATCAGGCGGCGTCACGGCATCCAACCCCATCGGCGCAACGGCCATGGTACGTGTTGCTGAAGCCGCCCTCCAGATTATGGGTGAAGCCGGGGATCATCAGGTGAAGAAAAAAGTGAATCAGGCCCTGGCTTCCGGATTCGGCGGGACCCTCTGGACGGTTCTCTTTCTGCTCACAAGAGAAGTTCCGTATGCTCTCAATAAATCTGGGCAAACGATGTAGCGGAGGTCTTTAGACCTCCATTTGTAACTGATTTATGGAAGGCTAAAGCCTTCCACTACATGGTTATATGTAAACTCATATATATCCCGGACTTTTTGAGAAGTTACGAAGTTCCCTGATAAGGTATTTAATAATCTAAATTTACTGATTAAAGATATAAAAAATGAGGAGGCTGAAATGAATTTAGGCAAATACATTGATGATGCCGTCAAAAAATTCAAAGATCTACCGTATATGCAGTTTTACGACAAAACATATACATATGGAGACATTGACAAACAAATCAACATCCTTGCCAATGCGTTAAAAAAACAAGGCTTTAAAAAAGGTGATTTCATCCACGTATGGGTTCAGAACAGTCCGGAAACACTGATCACCTATTATGCCATCATTAAAATCGGCGCGGTGGCGGGTCCCATCAACGGCTGGTGGAAAGCATCGGAAGTGGAGTACCTGTTAAACGATTCCAAAGGGTGCGGTCTGATTGTGGAAGACCAGTACCTGCCCATTTTTAATGAAATAAAAGACAAATGCCCGAACCTGAAAAAAATAATCGAAGTCAGTGAAAAACCCTCAGACGGACATATTTCTCTGGCCGATCTTTTGGCAGAAGGCGATGACACGCCGGTTGTGAGTGATGCTGCCCCTGAAGATATTGCCTTTATCTTTTATACTTCCGGCACCACCGGAAATCCAAAAGGCGTATTGTTGTCCAACAAAAATGTTGTTGCCGATGCCAATGGAATCAATGCAGCGCTCGGTAAAGATGAAAACAATAAAAATTTCCTCTGCTTCCTGCCGCTGTTTCATGTAAATGCCATGCTGACATGCACGTCATCCATGGAAAAAGGACACCAGATCGTTCTTCGAAAAGCATTTTCCGCCGGCGAATTCTGGGAAGTGGTGGAAAAATTCAAAATCAATTTCTGGTCCGCGGTACCGGCCGTTTACCAGATCCTTCTGTCAGATCCCTCCAGCCAGAAATACGACTTAAGCTCCCTTGAATTCGGGATTTGCGGGGCGGCCCCTCTAACCAAAGAAACCATGAACAGTTTCCAGGATACATTCGGCATACCCATTGTGGAAGGATATGGCCTGACCGAAGGAACCTGTGTGAGCACCATCAACCCCAGAGACGGTGTCCGCAAGATCGGGTCCATCGGTCTTGCACTGCCCGGCCAGGAAGTAAAAATCTTTGATGAACAGGGCAACGAACAGCCACCCAATGAACGCGGAGAAATTGTAATCAAGGGCGACAATGTCATGGTCGGCTACTTCAACAAACCCGAGGAAACCGCAAAAACAATCATCAACGGTTACCTGCATACCGGGGATATAGGCATTAAAGATGAAGACGGCTATATCTTCATTGTCGACCGGATGAAAGACATGATTATCCGCGGCGGCGAAAATATCTATCCCAAGGAAATCGACAACCTGCTTGCCGGACATCCCAAAATCAGCGAAGCCGCCACGGTGGGCGTTCCCGACAAGACCATGGGCGAAGAGATTAAAGTTTTTGTGGTGGCTGAAGACGATTCCCTGACGGAAGAGGAAGTCATTGAATACTGCAAAGAACATCTTGCCGGATTCAAAGTCCCAAAATACGTTGAACTTCTGGAAGAAGATTTCCCCAGAAGCCCCATCGGCAAAGTATTGAAAAAAACCCTTCGTGAATGGGGATTAAAAGGCGGTCCCAAAAGCAAAAGCACGGAAGTCACCGTGGCCGATATTTTCGGCACCATGGAATCCCGGGTAATACCGGAAGGGGTTGCGGGGATTACGGCCAATTACGGATATATTATCACCGGGACCGGGGGCGGCGAGTACACCGTCTGTGTTGCAAATGATACGGTCCAGGTCAAAGAAGGCATCCATGATCCCAATGTCACCACCACCTGTTCCGCCAAAGACTGGATCGCCATCACCCTGGGCAAACTAGACGGCATGACCGCGTTTACAGCCGGACCGTGAAAGTCAAGGAAGGCATCCATGATCCCAATGTCACCACCACCTGTTCCGCCAAAGACTGGATCGCCATCACCCTGGGTAAGCTCGACGGCATGACCGCGTTTACAGCCGGAAAACTCAAAGTGGAAGGCGACCTCGGCCTGCTCACCAAAGCCACCCAGTTTTTCAAAAAATATACGCCGCCGGCCGGAGATGATCAGGTTGAAGAGGGAGAAGAGTTAATTGTAAAAAAACAAATTCTTTCCATCCCTCAAAGATTCGCCACCGGACCGGTGATGGGAAAATTTCTCAACTCGTTTAAAGAGAAAAAAATAATGGCAAACAAATGCCCTGAATGCGGGCGTCTCCAGCTTCCCCCGAGAGAAATTTGCGCCGAATGTGTGGTACGGGCAACAGACTGGGTTGAAGTCGGACCCGAAGGTGTGATCACCATCATGGATGTCACTTATTATGCCAGCCCGGACCCGCTGACCGGGGAAAGCCGGGAAACCCCCTATATATCTGCGCACTTTCTCCTGGACGGATGCAAGGGCCACGAAACCCTCTGGCACGAGTTAAACCCCGAGGACCGAGACCGCGCCAAAAAAGGGGATCGGGTAAAGCCGGTCTGGAATGAAAACAGAATCGGCGCCGTCACAGACATTAAATATTTTGAACTTATCGATTGATCGCAATGATGACGAAAATCGTAACTATTAGGAGACAATTATGAGCACAGCAACAAATGATTGTTTTATCGTAGATGGAAAGCTGGCCCTGCCCTATCAGTATTTTGCCGGACACACCGGAAGCCGGTTTATTATCAGCATTCGTGATGAAAAAAAAATCAGGGGCTTGAAATGCGAAAAATGCGGCAAAGTGTTTGTTCCGCCCCGGTCCACCTGTGAACGCTGCTTTGAAGATATATCTGAAAACTGGGTGGATGTAAAAAACACCGGAACCGTTACCGGTTTTACAATCATCCGCTACAAAGAACCGCATCAGCCGTTTGACCCGCCGTATATTCTTGCACTGATTAAACTTGACGGCGCGGACACACCGCTTGCGCATATTGTTAAAGGTGTCGCTTTGAGCAAAATGAAAACCGGAATTAAAGTTAAAGCGGTTTTTGCCAAAAAAACAACCGGGAGCATTATGGATATCGACCATTTCCGTTTTGTGGAAAAGGTCAAGTTTGAAATGGGCTACTCCTATGATGAACTGGAAATCGGTATGTCCGCATCATTTTCCAAGACCATCTCTGAAAGCGATGTCTACCTGTTCGCCGGAATTTCAGGGGACTTCAATCCCATGCACTTAAATGAAGAGTTTGCAAAAATGACGCCTTTCGGTACTCGTATCGCCCATGGTGCCCTGCCCCAGAGCCTGATTGCGCCGGTGCTCGGAATGAAACTCCCGGGCCTGGGTACGGTTATTCCGGAAATAACGGTTCAGTTCAGAAGACCGACATATTTTGGTGACACCATCACCGCAATCGGTGAAGTGGTGGAAAAAATCGAAAAACGGCGATGGGTTCGCATGGAACTGCGATGGACCAACCAGAATGATGAGCTGGTGGCGAAGGGGAGTTGCCTGGCGATACCTCCCGCCCCCTTCAACAAATAACCGGCTTCGTAAAACGTCCAAATTCTTTGTTGCGTTTCATCTCAAGTCAATCAACGTACGACCTGTACGCCTCAATCCTTGAGATGAAACGCGCCTCGAATTTAAAGCGTTTTTCTTTGCCGGTGGCTATAATCCATGGATCGTTTAAGACAAAATTTTCAATATCTATTTTTTTCGTAACAACAATTTTAATGGCAAAATAAAAGGTCTCAAGTTCAAGGCGCACGAGTTCTTTGGAGTGAGGCGTACTTTATGTACGTTGATCGACAAAGAACGAGTGCAACACAGAAGTTGGGCCTTTTAGGAAGCCAGTGGGGCCAACACTATGACTTTTGAATTCAAAACCGAGTCCACATATCAGGAATATTTCACCAAAACCCATGATATGGTCCGTAAGTCTGTTCGGGAATTTATTAAAAAAGAAGTGCTTCCATTTATCGACGAATGGGAGGAAGCCGGAGAATTTCCGAAAGACATGTATAAAAAAGCCGGGGATGTCGGTATCCTGGGTATCGGATTCCCGGAAGAATACGGCGGCACGCCGGGCGATGTGTTTTTCGGGGTTGCCGCCAGTGAAGAATTAATGAGATCCACTTCCGGCGGGTTCTGCGCCGGTATCGGGTCATTAAATATTGCCCTCCCGCCGATCCTGAGTCTGGGCTCTGAGGAACTGAAACAAAAATTTATCCCACCGGTACTTGCCGGTGATAAAATAGCGGCCCTTGCCATCACCGAACCGGGTGGCGGGTCTGATGTGGCAAGCCTTAAGACAACAGCCGTTAAAGACGGAGATCATTATATCGTCAACGGGAGTAAAACCTTTATCACCAGCGGATGCCGCGCCGACCAGGTCACCTGCGCGGTCCGTACCGGGGGTGAAGGCGCCCACGGTATCAGCATGATCGTTATTGAAAAAGACACGCCCGGTTTTTCAGTTTCCAAAAAACTGAAGAAAACCGGCTGGTGGGCATCGGACACCGCGGAACTCTTTTTCGACAATTGCCGGGTGCCGGCTGAAAACCTCATTGGAGAAGAAAACCAGGGCTTTTATGCCATTATGATCAATTTTCAGCAGGAACGGCTGGCACTTGCCGTTATGGCCAATATGACTGCAAAAATGGCGCTTGAAGAGGCCATCAAATATTCAAATCAGCGGGAAGCCTTCGGCAAACCATTAACCGGTTTCCAGGTGACCCGTCACAAGCTGGCGGATATGGCAACACTCGTGGAAGCCAGCACGGAATTCACGTACCGGGTGGCGGCAAAAATCGGCGCCGGAGTAGATCAAATCAAGGAAGTCTCCATGGCGAAAAATTTTGCCTGCAGTATGAGTGACAAGGTGACCTATGACGCAGTCCAGCTTTTCGGCGGCTATGGCTACATGCGGGAATACGTTGTGGAACGACTGTATCGGGACAACCGCATCCTGTCCATCGGCGGCGGCACCACTGAAATCATGAAAGAAATCATATCAAAAACGATGATGTAGTTATCAGGTTGAAGGTAGAAGGCTGAAGTGAGAAAAGCAAGGAATTATCGATCTACTTTGGCTCAATAAAAGAATTTTCACTTGCGCATAAAAATCATTTGGACATAAGAACTGCATTTAACAAAATGATAGTGACAAGGGGCGATAATGGAACAAACAATTAATGAAGTCTTTAAAAATCGCACGGAAAAATATAAGGGCCGGCTGGCTGTTGAGAAAAAATTAAACGGTAAATGGGAAAAGGTGACCTGGCGCAAATATTATGAGCACGCCCGGTCCGTCGGCCTTGGCCTCTATTCACTGGGAATCAAAAAAGGGGACATGGTTTCTATCCTTTCTGAAAACCGCCTGGAATGGATTTTTACCGATATGGGCACTCTGGGCCTCGGCGCTGTTGTGGTACCGATCTATACCACCCTGACAGCCGAAGAAGTAAAATACATTATTGAAAATTCCGAATCAAAAATCCTGTTTGTTGAAAACAACATGCAGCTGGAAAAGGCACTCTCTTTCATCGATGAAATTGAATCCCTCGAGAAAATAGTTGTTTTTAACAAAAATGATGCCAAAAACAGCCATCCGGCAGTCATCAGTTTTGACGAACTCATTTCCATGGGAAAAGAAAACATCGAAAAACCGGCATTATTTGAAACACTTGCTTCTGAAGTTATTCCTGAAGACCTTGCCACCATTGTTTACACATCCGGAACAACCGGGGTTCCCAAGGGCGCCATGATCACCCATAAAAATATCATGGCGGTCATTTACTCGCTGGACAGCATTGAGCCCAAATTTGCCTATGATACGGACCAGACTGTGCCGCTGCTCCCGTTAAGCCATGTATTCGAACGCGTTGCCGGCCATTTCTACGGTATGTATGTGGGGTTGACCGCCTCCTATGCGGAAAGCATCGACACCTTTGTTGTGGATGTCAAAGAAAAATGTCCGACGGTTGTTCTGGCGGTTCCCAGGGTATGTGAAAAAGTGTATCAGAGAATTCTTGGACAAGTCGAAGAACAGGATGAATGGAAGCAGAAAATGTTTCACTGGGGATATAAAATCGGACTTGAAATCAGTGAATTAAGAGAAAAGAAAAAACCGATTCCACTGGTCCTTGGGCTTAAATACAAGCTGGCGTATACTCTTATCTTTAAGAAACTCGCGGACGCCCTCGGCGGTCGTGTCCGCTGGATGACCGCTTCCGGTGCACCGACCTCAAGAGATATTGTTCTCTTTTTCAATGCATCCGGCATCACCGTCATTGAAGGATACGGTATGACAGAATGCTGCGCGCCGGCCACCATGAGCAACCTGTCTGACTACAAAATCGGGACCGTGGGAAAACCCCTTCCCAATGTGGGTATCAAAATTGCCGATGACGGCGAAATCCTGATCAAAGGCGATAACGTGTTTGCCGGATACTGGAAAATGGAAAAAGAAACCCAAAATGCATTTACCGATGACGGCTATTTAATGAGCGGGGATATCGGCCAATTTGACGAAGACGGTTTCCTGATGATCACGGACCGTAAAAAAGACCTGATTATCACCTCCGGCGGAAAAAATATCGCCCCCCAGAAAATCGAGGGGATATTCAAATTCGACCCCCTGTTTACCCAGTTTATTGTGGTGGGTGAACGTAAAAAATTCTTAAGCGCCATGGTCAATATCAACCTGGAACAGGCGGAACGGATTGCAAAACAGCAGAATATAACATTTACCAAACCGGAAGACCTGCTGGACAATAAAGATTTTTTAAAAATCGTGGACGAACATGTGGCGGAGAAAAACAAACAGCTGGCCCGGTATGAAACCATTAAAAAATACCGGATCATAAAAAATGAATTCTCCCAGGAAGGCGGCGAACTGACACCGTCTTTAAAAATGAAGCGCAATGTTATTTACGACAAATACACGGATCTTATTGATACGATGTATTAGGATAAACAACGCATGACGAATTAAATAAAGAAAGGAACATAATATGAGCAACAAAGTCGCAGTCTGTGCTGTTGCACAGATCAAGAACGAACCGGATATCTGGTATCAGCGGTTTCAGGGTATGCTCTTTGACTGTTTTGAATCCATTATCAAACAGACCGACGTGACCTTTGACCTGGAAAAAGGTATCCGCAACGTGATCACCTGTTCTGATGATGTGTTCGACGCCCGGACCATATCCGATAACGGCATGACCGATGTGGTTGGTGCTCATTTCAGAGGGGAGGAGAAAACCGCCCAGGACGGGATTAACGGCCTGGGATATGCCATGGCGTCTATACTTTCAGGGCATGATGATGTAGTGCTGTTGATCGGTCACTGCAAGGAATCCCAGCCTGAAAGCCGCAACATGTGCACCAATCTGGCGTTTGACCCGTTTTTCTGCCGCCCCCTGGGCCTGGATTTCTTAAACGCCAGCGCATTTCAGGCAAGGGCATATATGGAAAAATCCGGCGTGACGGATGCGCACCTGGCAAAAATCGTTGCCCGGTCCCGTCAACTGGCATCGAAGAATCCCTATGCCAGAAAAAATGAACCAATTTCAGAGCAGGATGTTTTAGACTCTCCGATGCTGGCCGACCCGATCCGGGAACTCCATCAGTACCCGGTCACTGACTGGGCGGTCGGCATGCTTCTCTGCTGCGAAGAACGTGCCCATGAATTTACCGACAGTCCTGTTTACCTGACCGGATTCGGAAGCTGCATGGACAGTTATTTTCTGGGGGATAAAGACCTGACTTCAAATTTTGCCTTAAAAAAAGCTGCTCAAAAAGCTTATCAAATGGCTGGGATTTCAAACCCGAAAGACACCTTTGACCTTGCAGAGATCAATGACGCATATGCCTATCAGCTCCCCATGTGGGCGGAAGGGCTGGGGCTTGCGGATGAAGGCCAGGGCGGGAAATGGATTGAATCCAAAGCGATGGATTCACAAAATGTAAACCTTTCCGGCGGCATGTTAAACGGCAATCCGATTATGCTGGGCGGGCTTGCCCGGGCAACGGAAGCAGTTCTCCAGCTCAAAGGAGAAGCCGGCGACCGGCAGAAACAAGGTGCAAAAAAAGCGGTTGCCCATGGCACCACCGGAGCGGCCGGACAGCACCATGCAGTCATTACTCTTGAAAATTAATGGCTTCGTAAAAAGTTCAATTTCTGAATAGTCTAAATTAAGAGGTAAATATTATGGGACATAAAAAGAAAAACAGAAATGTCGGCATCGTGGGAATCGGAGAAACCAAATTTTCCAGCCACAGGGAAGACGTGAACCAGCCGGAAATGATCCATGAAGCCGTTCGACAGGCCCTTGATGATGCCGGCCTGAAAATTGATGATATTGATTGTGTTGTTCACGGAAATATGGAACTCTTTGAAATGGTACACCAACCGGATATGTGGCACACACTGGGCTCCGGCGCGTTTGGCCGCGATTCGTTCCGGCTGACCACCGGCGGAACCACCGGCGGAACTCTGGTCTGCGCGGCAGACAACCTGGTGGCATCGGGTATGTATGACGTTGTCATGGCCATTGGATTTGAAAAACTCCAGGAAGGTCACACCACTGGCGGTATCACCAACATGGCGGACCCGCTGTGGGCAAGGAAACTCCAGTCCGGCGCCCTCACCGCCCAGGCTGCCGTGAAATTGATAGACGAATTCGGCGAAGAACGGGCCAGAAAAGCGGCCATGACGTATCGCATCATTATGGACAAACATGCGAGTCTTAATCCGAATTCACATCGTGCATTCGGCCTGGACTGGAACCAGATGGATGACCTGATTGAAAATTCACCCCCACTCATCGGGGACTTAAGACTGATCCACATGTGCTCGCAATCCGACGGAGCCTGCGTGATTATATTTGCATCCGAAGAAAAAGCCAAACAGATTGCCGATGCCCCGGTATGGGTCCGGGACCATATCACCATCCATCGGGAAGAAACCCTGGATTTACATAATAATTTTTATCCCAACAGAACCACCCACAAATTTGCTGCGGAAGAGCTCTACAAAAGAAACGGCATTGACAACCCCCTGGAATATTTTGACGTGTTCGAGATGTATGATCCGTCCGCCTGGTGGGGAGTGGACTGGCTGAGGGAATTTTTTCTGCTCAAGGATGATGAGCATTTAAAACTGGTTGAAAACAAAGAAATCATGATTGACGGCAAAATGCCCATTAATCCATCCGGTGGCGTCATCGCCGCCAATCCCATCGGTGCCACCGCCATGATCCGGACTGCTGAGGCCGCCAAACAGGTCAGGGGCAATGCCGGTCCGCATCAGATCCCAAGGCCGGTCAATCATGCCCTGGCTTCCTCATTCGGCGGAACCATGTGGACCGTATTAACCATGCTTGAAAAAGAATTAAACTGGTAGGGGGACATCATGAGCGAACATTTTGGAATCAAAGTTGAAGATATATTCAATTCCATGAAAGACCGGTTCCGGCCGGAGGGTGCCGCGGGGATCAATAATACCTTTGGTTATGACATCAAAGATATCGGTAAGTGGAAACTGACGGTGAAAGACAGCACCATGCAACTTGACACAGCAGATGATGTGTCGGATTGCGATGTGGTCATGGATATGGACGGCGAAACGTTTGTGGGCATCAATATCGGCAAAGTAGACGGAATGGAAGCATTTACCTCACGAAAATTGAAAGTCAGTGGCGATTTCAACACCTTCGGGCTGACCAGCCGGATGTTTCAAAAATACATGACACCGACCCAGGACACAAAACAGGAACAGGAACTGCTTACCCTTAAAAAAACAATCTCCGTTAATCAGCGGTTTGCCACCGGGCCGGTATTTGGAAAATTTTTAAAAGGCTTAAAAGACAAAAAAATTCTGGCCTTCAAATGTCCGGAATGCGGCCGGCTCCAGTCTCCCCCCAGAGAAGCATGTGCCATCTGCAGGGTTAAAAATACTGAATGGGTGGAAATCGGCCCCAAAGGTAAAATGCGGTTGATGGAATACTGTTATTATGCCAGCCCGGATCCGCTGACCGGAGAAACACGGGAAACCCCATATGGCGCCATTGGTATTCTTTTGGACGGATGTAAAGATGAAGAAGTCTTCTGGCATCTCCTGAAACCGGACCAGCTGGACAAAGTCAAAATGGGCTCGGTTTTCAATGGCAAAGTTGAACACGGAACCCGTTTGCGCCCGGTCTGGAATGAAAACAGAACCGGCAACATAGAAGACATTAAATATTTTGAAATTGACGAATAAGGAGGCAGGACATGAAAAAAGATTTTGATACGTCTGATTGTTATACCGTGGACGGGAAACTTGCCCTGCCCTACACATATTTCGCCGGGCGGGTGGGCAGCACCTTTATTACCACCATCCGCGACAAACAAAAAATCATGGGTGTTAAATGCAACGCCTGCGACAAAGTGTTCGTACCGCCCCGCCAGACCTGTGAACGCTGTATGGAAGACATCCGGGAAAACTGGGTGGAACTGGGCAATATCGGAGAAGTGATAAATTATACGGTTGTCAGATACGATGATAAACATCTGCCGAGAAAAGCACCGTTTGTCCTGGCAATGATTCAACTCGACAATGCAGACACGCCCATGGTGCATATTCTTGAAGGCGTAGATATGGATAATGTCCAATCCGGCTTGAAAGTCAAAGCGGTATTTGCCGAACAGACCACCAATACCATACTCGATATTGATCATTTTGAACCGGTTTGATGACACGGTAAAATATGCAATACGATCAAGAATATGTTTGGGAATAATACATCGCCCCTCCGGGGCTTGGGATTTTTATTATTTCCTGGGGTTAAAACCCCAGGCTAAATTACCAAGCCCCTTCGGGGCACATCGGTATCCCAGGCTAAAATTCGTAACTCCGGGGAAACAAGCCCCGAAGTGGCTAAGGAAACCAAGCCCCGGAGGGGCATATGTATCGTAGCCTGGGGTTTTAACCCCAGAAACCGGAAAACACAAACGGAGCCCCGAAGGGGCGGCGTAACATAACCCGGTGGTTTTAACCCCGGGGAAAGGAAAAAATCATGCCCCTCATCTATGAAAAAAAAGACGGCATTGCCTACATCACCTTAAACCGCCCGGAAGCACAGAATTCCTTTGATCCGGAAACAGTTGTTGAAATTGTTGACGCATGGAAGGATTACCGGGATGATGACAGCCTGCGATGCGCCATCCTGACCGGCGCCGGCGATAAGATTTTTTCTTCCGGTGCGGATTTGAAAAGGCTCATTCCGTTGATAACCGGCGCTCGACCGCCGGAAACGGAAGCAGATAAACTCATTCATAAAGATCCCTATATGACACAAAATGCATTTTTACGGAATTTTAAGCTTTACAAACCCATTGTGGCAGCCATCAATGGAACCGCTATTGCCGGCGGCATGGAGATTCTCTACGCAACCGACATTCGGGTTGCGGCTGAAGGTACCAAATTCGGTCTCCAGGAAGTCAAATGGTCAATTGTTCCCTTGATGGGTACAACCGTGAAACTCCCGCGCCAGATTCCCTATGCAAAAGCCATGGAGATCATGCTCACCGGCGAACTCATTGACGCAGAAGAAGCACTTGCTCTTGGATTTATAAATAAAATTGTCCCCAAAGATCAGGTCATGGCAGAGGCGGAGCGATACGCAAAAATCATCGTCAAAAACGGTCCGCTGGCGGTAAAGGCGGTCAAACAGTCTGCCCTTGAAGGTATCGGACTATCGCTCAAAGAAGGGCTGGCAAAAGAACTGGAAATCGGCATTCCGGTATTCTTGAGCGAAGACGCCAAAGAAGGACCAAAAGCGTTTAAGGAAAAACGGGAGCCAAACTTTAAAGGAAAATAGATTCCATGATTCACACGATAAGGCAGATTGATAATATTGCTTATCCGTATTATTAATCCGCCTTTTTTTGTTTCTTCTATCCATTCCGCTTCAGCACGGATGATTCGGCTTCCCTCAACGGTCATCCAAACACACCTTCCTCTACACACCCGCTTTAGCCTCTTTCCCTGTTCATCCCAATTTGGTCAAGAGGTGATGGCAAAGAAAGACGTCGCTTTCCGATCCTTTAAAATCTCTATGAGAGAGCGGGACATCCGCTGTAAATTTATAGATTTAAAAAATCATTGAGTTCCTTTAAAGGTAAAAGCAGACTTGCCCGAGAAAACCAGTCTTGCCCGGGTCATCTAAAATCTCGCTCAAAAATTCTTGACAACACCTAATTTTGAGCTATATAATATCCTTAAAATTGAATAAGGAGTTATACATGACTCAAAAAAATATTGCAAAAAAGAGCCTTGCACCGGAAATGGCGGCTACCCTCGCACGTTTGGGAAATCATATCAGGATCGCCCGGAAACGACGTGGAATAACTATGACTGAAATGTCTTCCAGGATGTTTGTAACCCGAAAAACATTATCCCGACTGGAAAACGGCGACCCTGGCGTTTCCTTAACTGTCCTGATATCCGCACTCTGGGTAATGGGATTTGAAAAAGACCTGCTCGCAGTCTGCAATCCGGAAAAGGACAAGGTGGGGATTTATCGCGAACGTCAGCGGCTACCCCAGCGTGTACGCACGGCCAGCACTGCAGATAATCTGGACTTTTGACGATGGCTGAAAAAAAAATCACGGTGTTCATCTATCTCCCCGGCGAGACGGTTGCAGTACCAGCTGGAATCCTGACCTACGACAGCGACCTGAAGGTCGGGAGTTTTGCTTATGGACGCAGATACATTGAACGAAAAAATGCCCTTCCGGTTGATCCGGTTGCTCTGCCCATTGGTCCGCCTCCCCAAGAAGTGATGATTAACAAAGGGCTATATGGCTCGTTTCGTGATGCAACCCCTGATTTCTGGGGACGGCTTGTCATCGCGGCGGAACGCAAGGTGCCCCCGGAGGCCCTGTCAGAAACCGATTTCCTCCTGGAGACGAATGCCACGCGTGTCGGTAATCTTGATTTTCGACTATCCCTTAACGATCCAGAGCCAACACTTAAACCCCCTCATTTTAATCAGATGGAACAGGTGCTGGATTCTGCCGCCAGGATTGAAGCGGGGGAAGAAGTCAGTAATCATTTATTAAGACTCCTATATCAGGGGAGCAGCGTGGGTGGTGCTCGCCCGAAATGCACGGTTGAGTGGAAAAATACATTATGGATTGCCAAGTTTCCATCCATGGGCGACACTTTAGATATTCCGCGCATAGAATATGCAACAATGTCTCTGGCCGAAAGTTGCGGCATACGGATCCCGGAGCTGTTACTGGAATCTGCAGGAGAAAAAAATATTCTTCTTGTCCGGCGCTTTGACCGGGAAAAGAAAGGCAGATACGGATGGGCCAGAAAAGGATTCCTGAGCGCTCTTTCGCTCATGCAATGGGATGAAAATGACCGCCTGCTCTGGGACTATAGAGGCATCGCTGATATTATGCGGCGCTACTCAACGGCAGTTAATATACAGGAACTCTTTTGCCGGATGGTTTTCAACATTCTCGTGCGAAACACGGATGACCATCCACGGAATCATGGCTTCCTTTTTAGCGGAGATCGGTTAGAACTATCGCCCGCCTATGATATTGTTCCCTCGTTGACGCAACCGGGAGTGGACACCGATTTCAACCTTGCCATGTCCGTCGGCGAGAATGGAAGAGAAGCGTCTTTAA
This sequence comes from Desulfobacteraceae bacterium, assembly GCA_014237465.1. Lineage (GTDB taxonomy): Bacteria > Desulfobacterota > Desulfobacteria > Desulfobacterales > Desulfosalsimonadaceae > SURF-3. Next base: position 65,751 of record JABZFM010000029.1, read on the forward strand.
AAAATGCTCTGAGTCATGCGGCGCGGTTTGCTTTTTCATTAAAAGCGGCCCGGGCAATAGTTGAGCACCTGGTTGAAATAACACGTGGCTGGCGAGAACACTTTGAGACGGTTGGCTGCTCTGACCGTGAAATAAAGGCGTTGGAACCATCTTTTGCCCGGTGTGAAAACGTGGATCTGTTATCCCGGATTCCATGAATAAAAAATTGGAAAAAGAAAAACAGCAATATACGCAACAGCAAAAACAGATTGGAACACTCTCCGGGCAAATGGATAACGCCTACGGCAAGGTTCAGGAGATTGCCATGAAAGCTGTTTCGGGAAAGGGCCAGGCGTACGTTCCGTCAAAGCCCCTTGAACAGTCGGAAAATTCATAATTCTGATTTATCAAGCAATTGGCGGTGGTTTAAAAATGCGGCGACAAGTTTCAGCTGACCGTAATCGTATTTATGATTCAGCATTTTTTTGACCGGCGATAAATGGATGGTATCCAGTTTCTTGAAAGCCGCCAGGATTTCATCAATCACGGATTGCGGCATCAGCTGTTTTATGTCTATCTCACCCTGTTCAATCCACCAGGCCAGATGGCTGGCGATGGTTGAAACGGCCAAAGACCGTTCAACGGCAATGTCTTTTATGGTTTTGCCGTTGTTAAACATCTGCAGCGTGACTGCTTTAGTATCAGGCTTGTCCTTTTTTTTGGCTTTCTTTTTTGAAACACCGGCCGTTAAAACCACATCCCTGCGCGGCGGTTTATCTACAGATACCTTTGTCAGTTCCGTATCGCGAATAAATGCATCAATCAGCGAAATGGATTTATAAATTTTCTGGAGCTGTCCGTAAACCATCAGGTCCAGGTCCTGCAATTCCCGAATGTATTGTTTGACGCCTTTTTTCTGTGTTGTCAATTCCGCGACATGCTTGGCAATCTTTTTTGAAAATTCGTTTAAAATGGGCTCGAAATAGTTTTTCGCGGCACAAACGCGCTCCTGCAGATGCTGATAATCTTTGCTGGAGACTGTTTGCAGAATCCGGTTAAGCTGTTTTAAAAACTTGTCACCCACTTGTTTTACCGGTTTCAAATCGGAATAAATGCTTTTGGCCCAATCCAGACTTTTTTGTTTTTCCGAACGGCCGGCGTCTTTGGTATACGTGTGCAAATGATAATCGAATTCCGTACGCAACCCACTAAAATCAAAGGCCCGCATCACTTCTTCGCACAGATAGGTTGTCGATGCGCTTTGCAACTGTTCGTCCAGACTGCTGGTATCTCTTTTCAGGCCGGCGAATTCCTGTAAGGCCGCGTCCTGCGGCATATCCTTTAATCGAAAAGGGGATGTCAGAACAAGCCCTTTTAAAGATGTGAGCCGTGACAATGCCACATATACCTGGCCTGCGGCAAACGCCTGGGAAACATCGATAATGGCTTTTTCAAACGTCAGCCCCTGGCTTTTATGCACCGTTATGGCCCAGGCCAGCTTTATGGGAAAATGTACAAAGGCACCGACCTTTTTTTCTTCTATCTCATTGTTTTTTTTATTGAGCGTATAACGTTTGTTTTCCCAGGTATATTTCTCCACCCATACGGATGGGGCACCGTCGGAAAACGCCACTTTGATCCCGCTGTCATTCAATGCTTCCACTTTGCCGATTTTACCGTTGAAAAATTGCCCTTCCCCGGACGGATCATTTTTGATAAACATCACCTGTGCTTTTTTTTTCAGCACTAACACCGGGTCCACCGGATAGACATGCGCATCAAAGGTGCCTTCAACTTCGGCATTATATTTGAATTCCCCGGCCGGCAGTTTTTGCAGTTCGTCTTTGTTGACCCGGTCAGCCTTGTAATTGTGTGTGGTCAAATACACATACCCATCCCCATCCCCATACCTATCCCCGGATGCCGGCGAAAATCCGGGTTTATAATAGCGGTTTAAGGTATCAACATCCTGCTGTGTCATTTGATTGTCGCGTAGGTGATTCAACACGCCAATAAACTCCTTATCGGTTTGCCGGTATATTTTTTCCAGCTCGATATACAACAGCTGCCGGTCTTGGAGCACCTGCGCTCCAAAGAAAAACATTGTCGGGTAATACTGTTTCAAAACCTGCCACTCAGCTTCTTTCACGACAGGCGGCAATTGCTGCAAGTCGCCGATAAAAAGAACCTGCACACCGCCAAAAGGCATGTCCTGTCGGCGCCGGACACGACGCAACACGGCATCGACGGCATCCAACAGGTCGGCTCGCACCATGCTCACTTCGTCAATAATCAATAATTCAAGTTTTTTAAGCAGATTCCGTTTTGAGGCATACATTTTCAACTGCTGATGCAATGACCGGGGGGTATTGAGCTGAAAAGCAGGCGCTTGCTCGCCCTGATAATGATCTGAAGGAATAAAGGCCCCAAATGGCAACTGGAACAGGGAATGCAGGGTAACTCCTTCAGCATTGATGGCGGCAATGCCCGTCGGAGCCGCAACAATTGTGTTTTTATGAGTAAGACGGCTGATATCACGCAAAAACGTCGTTTTTCCCGTACCGGCCTTGCCGGTCAGAAAAACATGACGGTTGGTGCTGTTTACAAACTTTGACGCCATTGCGGCGGCCTTGTCATTGCTCTGTGTCATACCCGCTCTATGCCGCTTTAATCCTTTTGAGGCTCTTAAGATCAATACCCTGCTGCGCTTTCCACAAATCATATTGCAACTGCAATTTTAACCAGCCCTCCGGCGAGCGACCAAATACTTTCGAAAGCCTAAGAGCCATTTCAGGGCTAATCCCTGATCGGCCGTTCAATAAAGCAGAAAACGTTTTTCTGGTAACCCCCAAAGACTTCGCGGCATCAGTGACCGTTAAATCCAGCGCTTCAATACAAAAATCCTTTATAATTTCACCAGGGTGAGGCGGATTATACATTCTCATATCATAAACTCCCATTAATGATAATCTTCATAATTAACGTCAACAACATCTCCATCAATGATTTTGACAGTAACACGCCAGTTTCCGCTTACATTGACGGCATATGTTCCTTTTCTGTTTCCCTTCAATTCATGTAATTTAAGGCCTGGCAGATCCATGTCCTCTATTGTTTCAGCCGTTTCAAGAAGCGCAAGAATTTTTCGAAGCCTTGCTTCATGTTGTGGCTGAACACCTGAAACAATTCCGGTTTCAAACAATTTCCTTAAGCCTTTGTGCTTAAATTTTGTTATCATGTTCAAAGTGTAACGTATAACGTATCAGGTTGCAAGAATCTTTTTTCAGCAATTGAAATGAGCATGTTTCTTGAGGCGCAAGTATCAGCTTAGGCGCCAGAGATATAGCCTAAATTTGCTTGCGGTCAGGGTGTCGAAAATTTTGTTAATGACTCCGGACAAAATATTCCTACCAGGGAAACAGCGATCAAGAGTGAAGGCGAGAAGTCTTTTTTGTTTCTGGGCTGTTCGTGAACCTGGTTATACCATGACTGATCTTATCTATATCAAGCGGCAGGGGTTTGTCCGGATCATCGTATAACTTGAGCGCACCCTCAGGGCAATTCTCCACGCAAAGCCCGCACCCCATGCATTCTTCTTTATTATAATCCCAGCGGCCATCGACAAATTTAATGGCCATGAAATGGCATACCTCCTGACAAGTGCCGCATTTAATACATTTTTCATCATCATGCAGGACCGAATATCCGGATTCTGCTGTCATGGACAGACTTTTGTCAATTTTACCGGACATTTTGGTTGCCTGTAGACTCACGCAAGTGTCCGGATGGCAATTACAGATCACTCCGGTACTTCCCCCGGTGGCGACCTTTAAAAAAACTTGAGTAATATGATTCTTCTTTCTGAATCTGTGAATAATCTCAAGCGCCTCTTGCTGTGTTATCTTGCGGGGATTGTATTTCCGACAGTGCTCGAGCCAGAAAGATGCAACACTTTTCCCAACGGCAATACATGAGTTGATGTCTTCCTCCGGCGCATGGGTTGCCATTTTACAGGGGCAATCCATGACCACAATATACCCAGGTTCCTGAAAAATGATTTTCGTGGCATACTTATACGGTATGATCTTTTTATTTTCATCCGATATAATCCGGATATCTTCATCTAACGTAAAAATTTTATCGGTATCCCCATGGGACAAGACCTTGGAGTGATACCGGTTAAATATCATCTTTCCGATAGGCACAATAGGCTTAAACCATTTTAAATATTTAAATGAAAGCACAATCCAATATGATATTTTCACATACGGGTAATAAAACACAAAATAGATATAATTGTGAATGAAACGATCAATCCGCCAGCCGTGTTTCTTGAACATGATTTTTGTTGATTCTCTCATCAATACACACCTCTTTATGTAAAATGAATCACTTATAAAGCGCCGGGTTTTAAATCCCTTTACAATGCCGACCCATTATCCATACTCAGTCAAATAACGGGCAGCATTCGCCCTGGACCTGGTTGATAAACTTATCAAAAAAACATATTAATCGATACATCTGTTTTCAATTCCACCTCCGCTTGTTATAAAGTCCATCCGGTCCCACCTGCAATCGCAGAGAAATTCGAATCCCCCTATTCTCCCTTAAATACCGGCGCCCTTTTCTCCCTTCTTGCCGTCAATGCTTCGAAAAAATCAGTTGTGGAAAAGGCTTTGTTCAGGTACTCATTCTCTCGGTCCAGGGCCTCTGTCACAGCCCGGATCAGGGGTCGGTGCAGGGCCTGTTTGGTCAGCCTCACCGACAGGCCGGCACCCGCCGGGGGTATCAGCCTCAAGGCTGTCTCCCTGGCATGAGGCAACAGCTGGTCGTGGGGAAGGACTTTGTTGACGATACCCAGATCAAACAACTGCTGCGCTGGAAGGGTTTCTCCGAAGAACATGATCTCCTTTGCCCGCTGAAACCCTATGAGTCTTGGCAGAAGATAGCTCGAGGCCAGTTCGGGTATGATGCCCAGGCTGACAAAGGGAAGCCTTACCCAGGCATGTTCGGACATAAAAATAAGGTCGGCACAGGCAAGGGGTATGGTGAATCCGCCGCCGATGGCAAGCCCGTTGATGGCGGCGATCACTGGCTTGTCAAACTCCCACATCTTCAGGCACAATTTCTTCTGCGCGATATCGGAAAAATCGATCTGTTTCTTTTTCTCCTCATCAAGGGTCTGCAGATAGGAGGGGTTGAAATAGCCGCCGCTGCAAAAGGCCTCTTTTGTGGGATCATCGGTATCTTCGGGTTTAGTTCCAGTGAGGATCATGGCTCTGGCCGTGTCATCCTTCTGCATGGCATCCACCGCCCAGTACAGTTCGAGGCACACCCCCAGGGTTAGGGCGTTTTTGATTTTGGGGTTGTTAATGGCAACCGTGACGATACCGGTCTTTTCATCCTTGTCATAGACAATCTCTTCAAACGTCTTAACATCCATTTCATCTCTCCTAATCCGGCTCTTTTAACCAAACGGTGCTATACTGTACCAATCAGTATCTTTTAAAACAGAATCTCCTGGACTTGGATTTCAATTCTTATAGATGCAGTTCTGTAATATAGAAAAATGAATCACTCTCTAACCATGGATAGCGGCATCAGTGATGTTCCCCGCTTTTCAGCAGTTTTAACCATCAGCTCCATACCGCTTGCGTGCGGCGTGCACTGTTTATCTTCAGGTTTAAGAACCAGGGATAATGCCTCCTCCGGGCAGGTTGTCACGCAGAGGCCACAACCAATGCATCGATCCGTGTTGATAACTGATAGCTGTTCATCATCCATACTGATCGCCGCCATCTGACACCGATCAATACATAGCTCACACCCTGTACAAAGATCCTGATCTACGTCAGCCCAGTAATTGTTCGTCACATGCTCAGCCGGCCGGGGGAGCAGGTTCAAAGCCCGAAGCACTCCGCAGCAGTCTCCACAGCAATTGCACATACCGCCGGGATTTACCATATTGGCAGGCTGGTTTACAAGACCTGCCTTTTCACATTCATCGAGAATGGCGAGCGCCTCTTCCTGAGTAATGGATCGCGCCATTTTGTTTTCAAGATAATACTCGGCATGTGATCCAAAGGTAAAACAGACCTCCACGGGCTTTTCACAGCCTTTACCCAGCAGTTTCTGCTGAGTTCTGCAAATACAGTCAGCGATAGCTATTTTATCTTTTGATTTTATGATTTCACGTGCATCTGAATAGGGTGCAACATTATGCGAAACATCAACAGACTGTTTGACAGGAATGGTCCTAAGCGGTGAAATGGCATCTGCAATGCTGCCCAGATAAGCTTCGTTAAAATACTCCTCCGCCATCTGAGCAAATTCCTTGTCCATTCTATTTAGCTGAAACTCAAAGGAACCGATAACAAACGGAATTGCAGCATAATAAGCCGCATCGGCTTTTCGCTTCCTGAAAAGCAGGCCTTTTTTTGCCATGTTCTCAAGCATTTCTGCAGTCTTTTGCGGATCACGATCGGTCCGGCCGACAAAAGAGGACGGCGTTTCCAGTTGCATGCTAAGATCCAGGTAAATCTCTGCTTCCTCCTCTGAATAAAGCCTTTTAAGTATCTTGATCTCTATACCTGACTCTGTTGCCGGAAATCCCACGGAATACTGATCTATCTGCTTACGCAGCCTCTGATAAATAGTGTCTGTCATTTATTTCTTCCTTTCGTCTTTTACATGTTTGTGTCAAAGCTTGAATTGTGAATTAGTTCGTTAATATTGTTTTACCTTAATTCACAATTCAAGCTCTGACACTATTCTCATTGCTTTTCCGGAAGCCGAGTATATGTGCAGATACCTACATCTCCCCATTATTTATGACAGTCTATGCAGGTATTCCGAAATTCCGAATGATTTTTTCCCTTCCCAGCTATATTCGGTTAATCCTTCATTTATTATTGTATGCTTTTCATCCTCTTTGAAAGTAAGATGGAATACATTAAAAACCCGCCCTGTTACATTCATACGAAAACCGCCAACATCTTCTATGCGAAAATGCAATTTCTTTTGAGTCATCCCGTCAAGTTCGAACTCAGTATCAAGCATGTATTCCTTTAACGGGAAATTCCGCCCTTCACGTATAATATATCCCAGAAACATATCTACTCTGCCGATCACTATGCGACAAAGATTAAGTCCCACCCCATCCCCGAATTCAACAGAAAGCCATGTCCATTTCTCAGGTGCATGCCAGTCGCGAACACCCCATGAATGATCCCTGTGGCCAATAGCATCTATCTCAATTGTGCGACTACCAATTTTTAATGTCCCCTTATAAGATCCGGCCTGCTCATAATGCTCTGCAGCAATCTTTCGAAGATTTTTCAAATCACTGATCCCGAATCCATTCTCAACCACCTGCTTTGCAAGGCCGCGTGCATAATGATTTTTTGAATTATGAGCAGGACTTGAAGCAGTAAAGATACAGTTCATCTCAATAGGAACAAAAATCTCTTCGTTATTTTTTTCAAATTCACGATAAAGGTTCTCAAGATCAGATGCCGACACCTCATATGGATTTTTCAAGCCAAAGATCTTTTCGCGGTATATACTTTCCAGGTCAGACACCTCCGAAGGTTTTGTCAATCTAAGGGCCTTTCCCTTTGATACGATGTGTATTTTCTTAAACGGCTCAATAACCTCATAATATGTGTCCCTGCATTGAAATTTATTCGTATGTTCCGGATAACCATCATAATCAAATTTAACCAACCCCTCTTCCCTGCCGACAAAGAAAAGATGTTTGCCATTTATAGCCTTCTGGTTAGGCAATTTACCTATCCATGTAAAGCAGCCTATGTCATCTTTCTTGTTATTAAAAAAATTAAAATAAAAGCTTTCATTATACTTTGGATTACCCGTCTTTGGCGGATGCACGCCTTCAACATCGGATTTCATCGGTTTATCAGCACTCTGTAACCGTTTACCGATGTTAAAAAATGCCGTATATGCAGTTGTTTTTAATGAATCAATGACGCTCATAAAACATCCCCCTTATGAATATAAACCTCTCCCTTTGCGCCATCCACTGTAATCATTTGTCCGGTCTTAATAACCTTGGTTCCGACAATAACATTTAACACACCCGGGATACCGAATTCCCTTGCCACAACAGAACCATGTGAAAGAAGTCCGCCAACATCAACGACTATGGCTTTTGCCATCAAAAAAAGCGGGGTCCAGCTTGCATCAGTTACAGGAGCAACCAGTATTTCGCCTGATTCAATATGAGCATCTTTCTTGAGGTTCAAAATAACCCGGGCAGGTCCTGTAACGCAGCCGGGACTTACCGGAAGCCCGACAAGAATACTTGATAAAGGGATTTCACATGAAACGTTATTGACCGGTTCAGGGCGTCCGGTGAAAAATTCAGGCAAAATCACATCCTGGTTGCGTAAATATTCTTCACGTCTTCTTTTTATCCTTGCACTAAAGTCCGGTTGCTCCCCCCTGCATAAGACAAGCAGTTCCGGGAGTGTAATAAAATATATATCATCTTTTTCTTTGAAGAATTCCTTTTTCAAAAATCGTTTATTCAGCTCGTTATAAATTTTCTTATTTTCATTAATTTCTTTAATAACCAACGCTTTATTAGTCTCACGGGCCGATATAAATTTCCGTGCGTCACTTAGAACTTTATTAAAAACCATACGCTTAAAAGAGTTAATACGCGACCAGGCATTCTTCTCAGCAGCAATACGATCTTCTCGCTGATGCGTTTCAATTTCCTCAGGATCATCAACATAATCTGCCTGCAAATAATTTTTAATTATTAAAAATACGAAAGAAGGCTCTTGTTCCCATGAAGGGTTGATCATTTCACCCTCTGAAATGCCTCTGTAACCATATTGTCCCAGGAATGATTCCATCATTACTTTCAGCTCATGAATAACACCGCTTCCGCCTTTTAATATATCCATGATTTTTGTTGAATCAGTAGTAAGGATTAATGCTTTAAGTTCCGGGGATTTTGAAATAAATTTATATAATCTGTAAATTTCAAAACTCGGTTTAGCGCTTTCAAGTGTGGAAAGACCTGTTACAAGGCGTGATGCAAAAGATCCTGTGGCATCATCAAACCACTTTCTGGTTAGTTTTCTGAGAATATCATAAGATGCAACAGCAAGCTGAGAATTTGCGATATGAAGTGCCATAATATCCATGCTCTCCCTGGTATTCCTTTCAAGAATATCAGCAAATTCACTCGGCTCTATTTTCGTAAAATCAAGCTTCCTGTTATCTGCAATCCTTTCTCGGCAAAGCTTTACAGCCTGATCCAGAGCTTTGAATATTCGAAGCCTTAACCGTATAATACCGAAAATTGTTCGCAGCAGCCCGGGCAGAAGTTTCACCGCAAATGGCGTTGTCTCAATATCGCATTCACCATCCACATATACAGGTCTTTCAATCTCTTCAAGAGAACCACCGGGAATCTTATCTGTTATATTTTTAAATTCAGTCAAATTTAAAAACGCCTTCCCATAAAAAATGCCTAGAAAAACATAATCAAATTCTCCTTTCGGAAACTTCATTTTCACAAGGCCCAAATCATAATTTATCTTCCAGAAGCCGTAGTCGAGTATCTTCGCTATAGACAGTGATGAAGGAGTCACCACTTCGGGTAAAACTTCACCAATGTTCCGTGATGTGAATCTGTGGGGGGGATCTTTTATTTTTGTATCAAATTCAGAAATTAACTCTTCACTTGACCTGGCCTTCCGGATCCTTTCAAGTCCTGTGATTTTTCTGGATTGCAAAAGATGCAGTTTGCCTCCGGCATATGCCCATTCAATATCCTGGTTAATACTGTAATGTTTCTCAATCTCCATACCCATTTTTGACAATTCATTGACCTGAAAACGGGTAAGACATGCCTTTGAAGCATCTTCTGCAGGAAGGTCTATCTTTTGGTTGCCTTTTCCCTCCTTGATGTCAAGCACCAGCTTAAATGATTTATTGCCAATATTTTCAGACAAAATGTCCAGAGTTTTTTTACTTACAATATACTCATCAGGTGTTATATTTCCGGACACAACCGCCTCTCCAAGTCCGTAACCGGCATTTATCATCATTTCATCATCACGCCCGTTTGCAGGATTAGCTGTAAAAAGAACGCCCGCAGTTTCCGAAGGCACCATAACCTGTACCAGGGGTGCAATAATAAGCATTTTATAATCAATACCCAATGCATTCATGATACTTGCTGCACGGGCGGTCCAGGATGATGCCCAGCATTCCCTGACAAGCCGTAGTACTTCATCGGCTCCGAGTACGTTGTGATAGGTGTCCATCTGACCGGGAAAAGAAGAATGGGAAAGATCGCGTGTTCCAACAGATGAGCGGACAGCTACCAGGGGAAAATTATTATCATTTTCCAGCTGCATATATGATTTGCTGATAACGTCTGTTATTTCACCGGGAATCTCGGCGGCAGTGATTAACTCTCTTATTTCTGCTGACTTCGTCTCCACTTCCCGGATAGAAGAATAATCAATCGTTGATGCAATTTCGTTGACAGGGCCATTAAGATTGGTTGCATCAAAAAATGCGTCAAACGCACTGATTTTTATGCAGAATCCCGAAGGTACCGGAAATCCGGCCTGAAGAAGTTTGCCCAGATGGGCCGCCTTGCCACCTGTTTCTGAAATATTGTCTAAATTAACTTCGGAAAGAAAAGAAACATAATTTTTCATGCGTTGTGCTCCGAATGAGAGAGTTTCATGCGCCTTATGGTGCCGGCCTTGCCGTCAAGTTCGAGCATATCGCCATTCTGAAATTTTTGCATTGCATGAGGAACTCCCATGACAGCGGGAATGCCGTATTCCCTGGCCAGAAGAGCGCCATGGGCAAGGAGTCCTCCGGTCTCCGTAATCAGCCCTCCCAACAGGGGGAAGACATTGGTCCAGCCGGGATCAATGTTGGCGGTGATCAGTATCTCCCCGGGTTGAATATGGTCAAGATGTGACAGATTATCAATAATCCGCGCAGCACCGCTCTTGTTGCCACTTGATGCGCCAATGCCTTTAATAACATCTCCGGATAATTCTTCATCGGCATCATCACCTTCGGTCTCAATGTCATCATAAAGATATGTTGCCGGCAATCGATCCTTCCAGTCGATATAATGCTTGCGGCGTGTTTCTATCTTTAACGCAATTTCATCAGACAAAACAGGGTTGTCAAACAAATGCCAGAACTCTTCAGCTTCCAGGAAAAAAATATCTGAAATTTCTTTGATGATTCTTTTTTCAGTAAACCTTCGGCCCTGTTCACACAACAATCCCCGGATGTGTGTCAGGATATAATCAAGATGATACCGCTGATTCTCTCTATAACGGGTGTATCTTCGTGTAAGTTTAAAAAGTTTTTCCAGCACGATGCGGCGCATAAACCCAAACAGAAAACCGGAGAGACCTCCGCCTGTTCTCCCAATGGCCTCCTGTTCCATATTTTTTCTTATACGCCTTGATTCATTTGTTTTTATTTCAGGGTCTGCCGGTGCTTCCTTTGTATGGAGCTGTGCACGTACAAAACCGAGAATGACATCCGGAGTCTCTTTCCAGCGAGGCTGCGATATATCCCGTGTTGCTGCGCGATGACCATGCTGATTTATAAAGAGATCGAACTCCTGCCAGAAAACGGACTCAGCACTTTTATTGCGTGTTTCCTCATAAGAAAGATGTTCCGGGGCTAAAAGAAGTTTACGTATGAGATCATCCTTCCGGGCAGAGAGTCCCATGCGCCATATAGCCCTGTTGATTTCTGCTGTTTTAGTGCCGGGTATGCCACTGATAATCCCTTGATATAATTCACCGTCATCATCGGCCCAACGCTTCAGGTACTTTTCCGTAAGGCTGTGCAGCAACGGCGAATGCTGGGCCATCCCCCATCGTATGATACGAAAATGCTCCTTCCCGAACTCATTGGCTTCATCGAACTGGCGTTTCCACTCTTTTTTTGACAAAGATATATAATCCTGATTTAATAAAGGCAGTATTGAACGTTCTATGTTAACGCAATGCTGCATGAGAGCATCTTCATTCTTAGTAATCGGCGACCTCTTAAAGTCTCTAAGATATGGGCCTATGATCATCTCCGGTAATTTCCCTGGCCGGAATGGTTCAGACATTATACGCTCATTCCATGATGATGGGTACCAGCTTATCACTTCCGACTCACGGGCTGTTTTGGGAAATGCGCTAAGTGTTTTGACTGCGAATAGACCACTGAAATAAACATAACCATTATAGTTGCGTAACGGTTCAAGATCTGCGAGATCTCTTCGTCCAACTATGAGAATCCACTCCTTGAGATAATCCTCTATGATCCACTTTGTCAGCATGGCATAACAGAGAGGCAGTTGATATTCGGCAAGGTATTCATCCCCGAATTTACGTGACCATACATTCTCCGGTTTTTCAGGCACCTGCACAGTGCTCATTTCCTCAAGGTCGTCTAAACCCGTTATGCGCCTTGCCTGGAGTATATACAGCTTACCGCCGGCATAGGCCCACTCCACGTCCTGGGGACACCTGTAATGCTTTTCAACTTCAATCCCCAACCCCGCAATTTCTTTGATCTGCTCAGGAGCAAGGCATTCTTTTACCGCCTCTTCTTCAGACAATTCAATCCTGCAATTGCCATGTCCCTTTTTACCGTCCAATTCTATTTTGAACTTTTTATAACCGGATGTTACCGCTTTTATTTCTCTTTTTTCTTTACCGATAACATAATGATCAGGGGTTATCTTTCCGCTGACCACGGCCTCTCCCAGTCCATAGCCGGCATCTATCAATAGTTCCTCTTTATTGCCGGTTAATGGATTTACTGTAAAGGCAACCCCTGCTGTTTCTGAAGGAACCATGAGCTGTACCAGAGGCGCAATAATGATCATGCGGTAGTCAATTCCCTTTGCATGAATGGTGCAAGCGGCTCTGGATGTCCACATTGAAGCCCAGCACTCCTTCACACGCGCAAGAACTTCCTCGGCATTTATGATATTATGGTAGGTATCCATCTGGCCCGGAAATGAAGATTGCGACAGATCCCGGGTCCCGACAGATGAACGAACAGCCACAAGCGGAGGGTCGCCACCATCCTGAAGTTGCATATAGGCATCCCTGATCTCAGCAGCAATATCCTCCGGCAATACAGCACTGGAGATCATTTTCCGTATTTGTGCTGTTTTTTGCTCCACATCGCTCATCTGCTTATAATCAATAGATAAAGCAATTTCAGAAATAGGGTCATTCAAATTATTTGCTTCAAGAAAGCTGTCAAAGCCTTGGATTTTGACGGAAAAAGCGGGAGGCGTCCGAAAACCTGCTCTTGTGAGTTCTCCAAGATTCGCCCCTTTGCCTCCCACCTCTGCAATTAAATCAAGCCCAAACTCTGAAGTAAACGCTACATATTTTCCCATTAGTCTTCCTCCTTTGAAGCAGTATTTTTATTGATATATACTGAGCAACGAAGTGCCAGGCGACGTTGTTAAACCCGCCCCAGACTGACGCCCTCCTGGAGCACCAATGTCCCGTCCAGCAGCTCTCCGGTCATAACAGGCCTTTTGCCGATATCGTACGCTCTGATACCGTCGGCCATGGGGTGGTCACCGAGGGTCAAGTCGCATTTGCCGAACAGCTTAAACCTGCCCACTACCTGTAAGATAAATTCTGATTGAATAATCTCGTCGTTCCTCACCGTAAACATCTTCAGCTTCATCGAGAGTACCTTTGCAAACCCACCTTTGACTACACTCATGTCCATGATGTGACGGTCGTTTTCTTTGATCTTCACTGAGCGGATCTTCGATCCGTGCTCATGCTCCATGTCAGTCACGAACTTGGGGAACCCGTAACTCTCTATCCCCGCAACCCTTGCAAGCTCTGTAGTGACGGGCAGATAGTGAATATACAACCCCCGGTGCTTCTTGCCATTATGCTCTATACATGTGGGGATACAGGTGCCGCCCTCGCCGTAAGGTCCTACGTCCGTATCCTGATAATCAAACGCGCATATCATAACCAGTGTCCGATTCGGACTTATGCGGTAAGGCTTAAGGCGCTCCGAGGGCATTATGGATTTTACGGCATCGTAGCTTGCCGAGTACATGGTAGTGAATCCGCCAGCCTTCCTATAGCGCAGGGGCAACGTCCAGGTCAGGTCACCCTTTTTAAACTCGTTATAGCTGGTTATATTTTCAAATAAATCTTTGTTATACATTTGGATCTCCTTTTTTAAAAAACCAATCGCCTGACCTTTCCTGGCTGCCCAAAATCTGATATTAGACCCCCTGAATGCATACAATTTATTTAATTCGCGATCCTAAAACGGCACCATGGCTTTTATCAGTGCCTTTGGCACTCTCGGGAGACGGATAAGTGTTCCAAGAATGCCGACATGATATGCATGTTCAATCACACCGAGACCTTTCCGGATTTTTCCCTTTAGCTCTGCGGTGAACTGTGCGTGTGATTCCTGGATCCACAGCCCCTTTTTTGCAAGCGGGAAATGTCCCAGGGCAGCGGCATTTACTTTCAGGATATTACCGGATCGATAAGATATCTCCAGGCCGGCCTCAAGTGGAAGATGCTTATATTTCCCCCATTTAAAATTGACGACCGCTTTCTCAACAGGGAAGTTCTCTCCATCTATAAAGACAAAACCATTATGGTAAATCTTCCCATTGAGAAATCCTTCCCATACGTTGAAGCCAAAATCTTCACCAAACTGGGCACTTATCCAGTTCCACCCTTCTATGTTTGCCCAGTCACGCACGCCCCAGGACTTGTCTCTTTGGCCAAAACCGTTTATTTCCAGTTCACGGCCATTGAACCTTGTCCATCCTGTAACCCTTCCGCATTGTTCAAAATGCCTGCCTGTGACGTTAGCCGGTAACTCCTGCCCAAACGCATGAAAATCAAAAACAGGCGTATAGGCCTCCCATGTCAGGTCCATTGCGTCCTTCCCCTCAAGCAGGAGTCGCCACTTTTTCAAAGGCTCAATTGCTTTATAAACAAGATTTTTTGCCCGGAGACCGTCTTTTGCTGTAATCTCAGCCCAGTCCCCGCGATACGGCAGCTTAACAGCAGGATAAAGATATTCCGGCTTTCCATTGCGTATGGTAAGAATAATCCCGTCTATCTGTTTTTGTCTGAATCGGTAGCCGATTCGCGTCAGGCCAAACACATCGTGCCGCTCATCCGCCCAGTTAAAATACAAGCTCTCCTGCCAGTTTTCCCCCTCCCCGATCGTGTGTAATTCCTCATCCTGTGGTTCAATTTTAGAATAAGCCATAATAGATACCTTTATTGCAGGTTAATAAAAATATATCGATCCTGTAATAATATGTTGCCCATCTCTTTAGATCATCTAAAAAAAGTTATGGGTTCACCCATTTAAAAGACGGGGTCTGCTCTTGACACATTTAAAATTTTAACAAGTGCCAGCGCAGACTTAACCATAGGCCCTATCTTTTTAAACTGTATGATGATGAGTGCGTGTTTGCCGGGGGCAGTGTCAAATTAAAATGAACTGAACCAATCCCATTGTTACTCAAACCCCATCACTTCGTACAGGCATTCACCGTTTATGGTATCGGTTTTACCATCAGTGGTAATTGATCCTTCAAAATCCGCTATGACCCTGAAATATATTGGCCGGGCAAAAAATGTTTTGATAATCCACTGCGAAAAAGAATTGTAGCCGGCGATTTCAAGCAGATCACATTCTTCGACCAACCGCTTTTTCTTAATGAATATTTTCCCGGAAACGTCTTTGGAATCAAACTCAATGTCAACCTGGTTGGGGTAATGGCGCTTCAAGCCAGGGTGGGTTTCAAAGTCCCATTGACGGATATACGGGCTGCCGGACCCGACAATAACTTTTTTGCCTTTGGCAATATAAAGCAGATCAATTTCCAGGCCGGGTTCGTAATAATCCACATCCGCATAAATGATGGTATAATCTTTGGCAATGATCCTTCCCCATATCCATTTTCGGGTGATTTCATTTAACGGTTTTTTACCCCAGTTATGGTCTGCGTATCCGACCCCGGAAACAGTTTGGGTTTTACCGTTTCTTGTAATCGTGCCATTTACAGTATTTCGGCCCTGGTGGACCGCCCAAAAAAAATCCATATCCGGCTGATTGACCCTGCCGCCGTCTTCATGGGGGATCCAGCCCTCCGAGAATGTGGTCAGTTTAAATTCCGCGTCAATATCATCAATGGTCCATTTGACATGATAGGTCTTATCATCTATGCGTCGCACAAATCCCGCAGGTGTTTCAATAGAGATATCATCATAGGAAATGTCTACCTCTTCCGGATTTAACGTGGCTATATGTTCTTCGCGGACCCAATCTTTTGTATACAGAGTAAACATGGCTTCAATATTGCCGGTTACAAAGTTTGGCACATGGAAGACGCCCACAAAGGTTTGACCGTTATCTAAGTGACCGTCAAAATACCACCATTCAAAAGGCTTTTCCCCGTCTATATGATGACGGGCACGGTCTTTGGGTCCGGGTGGTGTTTTTCCCCAGTCCCTGTAACCGTCGGGCTGGCTGACAAGCTGCTCTGGAGGCGCTATGTACGTACAAGCACCCAAGGCAAAAACAATTGCCAAAAAAACCGCGGAAAATAATAAAAACGATTTTGAATAATTCACGTTAACTCCTCCAGCCCGATTATAAATAAATAAAAATTCTAAATATTGTCGAAATACATCATTGTCTATGGAGCCATATCCAGTAAATCCTTAAAGCCGGATGGTGCATGAGGACCGATGATCAGTTGTTCAAGAACCCCCCTTCCGACTTTGTCTCCTATGGTAAAACGACTGATGGCCTGTATATGTAAACAAAGTAGATCTGATGCGTTTGCAGCAAGCAAATCGATTGTATCATATCCGACTGCCAATTCCCCCTTGTTCATACCATGCCCCCATTCAGGATGAAGATACCCGATACCTGACATATAAAACTGATATAAGGGTTCTACAACTATCTCAATTTTTTCATCCTTTTGTGTCCAAAAAATAATTGTGGCTGATTCGGCATGACGTGTTCCGGATTTAAACTGTATTTGACTTTCAACTTTTTTCATCTCCTGTGGCACATTGTCGTCAAGCGAGACAATGATCCCGTGTGAATGCCAGATTTTTCCTTCCGCGTCTGCATTAATATCATATAAAGCAATATGATCATCAAAATTAACAGGTGCCCACACCCAGAAGAATTGGGGAACAAAGCCTGGAGCAGGCGGCTGGGGATCAGGCATGCCAACAGGGCGAATTCCCCAGGAACGGTCCCTTGTTCCGAACCATATCTCCGGAGAAACAACTATTTTTTCTCCATTAATATTAATCCAACCGCTGTAGGACCCGTTCTGTGTCATTCTTGTATAATCCATCAACACTTTGGGGCCTATTCGATGGGTATAACGAGGCTCTTCAAGAGCTACCGTACGAGATGTAAAGGTCAGATCCGCACTGATTCCGTGCTCGTTTTCATCAATGATGATGCGGAGTGATTTGAGAGGCTCCAACACCTCGATATTGATGGGGCCGACTTTTGTATCCATTCGTTCCATCCCGAGGTGCTTTGAAGCTCTCAGATTGTGCTGAATTCCATTTTTGATTACTGAAAAAGAGGCGTCCATAATATTAAAATTGGGGTAAACCCCCAACGCCATTGCGAAAAACTCTTCTTCTGCCATTGAATACCCATTAAAGAAATACCGATCATAAAAATTTCGATCAGACCCCGCATATGCAATCGGTTCAGGTACTTGATGAATGGGATATTCATCTCCTTTTGTCAGCATTAGTACCCTCCTTAAACAAGATAATTTTACGGCCACTCGGTATCAAGGCGAATCGCGCATTCGACCAGTTCAATGGCTGATTTTGGGGCTTTTATGAGTTTCAGAATATTGCCCTTGACCTTTAGCTTACGGGTCATTATGCCTCTGATGGGGTTAAGCTCCCTATTCGACACCTTTTTCCATATATCCAGGGGCGCGCTGATTTCAAAAGTAGGCGACTTTACACCAGGATCGCTGACTCTAAACGCATCGCGGCATTCGCCATGCCACAAATCAACGTATACGAGCAGATCTTCGGTGATCGGCCCACCTTTTGTAACGATAAAGTAAAAGTCGTCTTCCCAGGTTAGGGAAGCCATGCGGTATCCTTCGCTTTTGTTCACTTCATCTTTAAGCGCTAATGCCCATTCGTCTGATCCCATTGGTATGCCCATAATTTTTCCTCCTTAAATTTAATTTAATTGAGAGATATCTACAAAATTAAGATCAAGCTTTTTTAGTGTTTTTTCTTTTGGAACGCCGTTCTCATCCCATCCTCTAATCTTATAATACTGAGGAAGCATCTTATCCAGCTGAACTCTGGAGTTTTTGTTACCCTTCACCAACAAGTCATCTGTAAATCGTTTTGCGAGTTTGTCATCTTTTTTCCGAATGCCTTCTCTCAGGTTAAATAGTTTTTCCATGGTATAGCCCCGGTCACCGATTCGGATTAATTTTCCAAAACTCATATCCATTCCGGTTGCAAGAGCGATTGCCTTTGAATGTGGTAATAACGGTATATGAAATTTAAGAAAGACAAGCGGCAATTTTAGCAGTCCGGTGATAGAGGGCCACGTATAGGTTAAAATTTTTCTAATAATAAATGATATGATCTTGCTTTTCTGGGCTTTAAACGCGATTGCCGGAACAAACGTCCACGAAGTAAACAAGCAGCTACCGCCACTGCTGATGGCAGCCAGCAGATTCTGGTCTAATACCACCCAGGCAGGTTTTGAACGGTGGTGGAACTGCTCAAGGGTGACCGGCCCAGTTGCTTCAAAGTATATCATGTATCCGCCATCCAGGTGACATGCGCCCCTGTTTGCGGTCGCATATCCAAGGGCATGCCCCACTGCGGCCTGGGGTTGATAGGCGGGAAGCTCTAATCCTTTGACATGCGGTGCAAAATCTGTCCCACCGTATTTCTCAGAAAGATATTTAACGCCCTCGGCAAGATCGTTGCCGATTCCTTCCCGATGAGCGATCAATTTAAGAATATCTAAAATGTTTTCTTTTTTGCCAAACTCCAAATTGTTTTTCCAAATCCCTTTTTCATTTAATTCCATTGCAAACCCGAGGACTGTTCCGCAGGAGACCCCGTCAAGCCCCAGAAGATCCAATTCACGATTCCATCTGATAATCGCATCCAGATCATTGATAAGCAGATTTGCGCCAAAGAGACACATGATTTCATACTCCGGTCCCTTTATCTCCTGTCCGTCAAGTTTGACAACCCTTCCGCATTGTATGGGGCAGGACTGACACCCGTAATTTCGGATAAGATGATCTTTGGCAAGTGTCTCACCGGTTATTTGGTTGTAATTTTCAAACGTTCCCCTTGAGAAATTTTTTGTCGGCAAGGCATTGGCCCGTTGAAGCAAGGCAACAAACATACTGGTGCCCAGCTTTGGCACGGTTTCACCTGTTGCGGGATGGCCCTGTAAGCTCTTTATCCATTTTTTAGTATGTTCTTTAAATTTTTCCGGCTGAAAAACGTCAATTTTTTTACTTCCCTTAACAACCAGACCCTTAAGGTTTTTGGAACCCATCACCGATCCCATGCCGGTTCTGCCATGAACCCTTTCCTGGCACACCACGCATGCAAATTTTACAAGGTTTTCCCCGGCCGGCCCAATAACCATTGTGGCGGCTTTTTTAAAATCATTGGTTTTCATTAATTCCTGACTGGTATGCGTATCTTTGCCCCACAGGTGATCCGCATTTTTTATTTGAACCACATCATCATTGATCTCTATATAAACAGGCGTGTCGGCGCTGCCCCTGATTACAATACCGTCCCATCCTGCTTTCTTAAGGTGAATACCAAAATTTCCGCCGCTGTTTGAATGGCCGATTCCGCCGGTTATTGGACTCTTGGCGGATATGTCATATCTGCTTGTGGACGGCGCCCGGGTGCCGGTCAGGGGGGCTGTCATTACAATGAATATATTTTCAGGAGACAGCGGATCGATACCCGGCTTTAATTCATCCCAGAGGATCTTTGTGCTTAAATATCTTCCGCCGAGAAAACGTTCTCTATCCATATCACTGACGATGTATTCACCTGTTGTTTGGGATGTCAGGTTTACATCGAGCAGCTTACCGGTATATCCTTTGTAGCGTGTCTTCATAAATACCTCCTCTAAATGCTCATCGGTATGTCAGGATTCTCTTTAACAAAAGCCACCATCGCATCGAGATAGCTTTGAAACGACGGACAGGTGACTCCCGAACCTTCCAGGATTTCGTCCGTATTCTTGGTGTCATAAAACGACACATGATTGAGATACATGGACCCCGCTTTTGAAACCCCCATTATTCTGGCCATCCATAATGGCATCCATTTCATAATTTTCTCAATCCAGAGCGGCATGGATATTTTTCTGCCTTTTCCGAATATTTTTTCATGCACAAGGGTAAAATACTCATGATAGGTCAGTGGGTGTTTATCCGCCAGATGAAACGTCCGGCCAATGGCTTCAGGTTGCTTTGAAATATAAACGATGGATTTTGCAATGTAGTCCACCGGGACCACATTAAGGTATGAACTGCTGTGAGCACCGAACAGCGGCACGAGAAACCCGGGGAAAAACCGCATTTTGTGATAGAGTTTAATCGTATAGTAGGGTCCGTCATATTTCCCTATCGCACCGGTCATTGAGTCTCCTGCAATAACAGCCGGTCTTAAGATCACGATGGGAAGTTTGTCTTTATATCCTTCCATCAATACTTCCGAATAGTGTTTGGTTGATTCGTAATGATTGTGAAAACCAGCGTCATGGGCAAGCTGATCTTCAAAAATGATACCTTTGCGTTTCCCGGAAACAATAATCGAGCTGATGTGCGTCAGTGTTCTTAAGGATTTTATTCCCAGGGCAAATGAAAGGATATTGCGGGTGCCGATGACATTGGTTTTATATGCCAGCGTCTCTTCTACATCCAGCCGGTATACCGCCGCAATATGAATGATTTCGTTTACAGCTTCAGACAGTTCCTGTATTTTGGTTTCAGGCAAACCGAAATTATCTTCACACAGATCTCCCTTGATAAGCGTGATTCGATCCTGTGACGATTTACTTAGCTGCGATACTTTGGAAACCGCGGCCTGATAAAAATCTTCATGAACCAGGGCATGAAGAAGGATATTGTCGTCTTTGGTCAAAGGATTATTTTCTTCCAGAAACAGATCGACAACCTTAGAACCGACAAACCCGGGATAACCGGTGATAAAAATATTTCTTTCCATACCTGTCCCTCCTGATTAATTCTGACAGTCTCGTAAAAAATACTTTTCCCACCACTGAGGCCACAGAGGACACGGAGAAAATTATTTATTTTTAATCATCTACCTCTGTGCTCTCTGTGTTCTCTGTGGTAAATTTTACTTTTTATAAAGCCATCAATCCTGAATAATTCCATTTTCCCTGGCTTTCTTCACAGTATCAGGTTCTTCCCATGGTTTCTCAATTCCAAAATCATCGGCAATCAGGTTGGCGCCGATATATCCGGGACCGCCAATAACCATGCCGCCCGGATATACACTGGCACCACATATATAAAACCCTTCAATAGGCGTAAATCCCTGGGAGCACGTCTCATTGGGTCTGAAATACCCCATCTGGAGAGGCACATAGGCCCCGTGCTTGAACGACCCTTTGACCATATTGATCAGTTTCTTTTCGATATATGTGGGCGGATAAACCAGCATATTAACGGGATCCAGATTGGGCGCATATTCCTTCCATTGTTCCACACATAATTTGGCATAATCCCATTTATTACTTTCCCAGTCATTGTCATAGGGGACCAGACACTCCCACCGGCCGGTATGCATTCCATCCGGCGCCTGGATGGGGTCAAATAAAGACGCGCATGTGGTATGGCCGAAAAGATCTTGTTTGGGAACCTGTCCGTTTTCCAGGGACCGGTGATGGTCCAGCAGCGTGTCGGTATCCTTTACACCAAGAAACGTAATCATTGCCCGGTTGGCATCATCAAATGACTCGGTGCCGATATATTTTGGGGCTTCCCGTAAAGCAAGATGAGTGCCGAACAATGTTATTTTCTCCCACTCCCACTTTTTCGCACTGTCTACCAGATTATCCGGCAGTTCATCATCTTTAAAAAATTGAAGAAAATTTTGTTGCGGATCAACCGTTGAGGCCACTGCTTTGGTTTTGATTTCAGTCCCGTCATCAAGCAATACGCCTTCCACTCTTCCATTACGGTTCAATACTTTTACAACTGTGGATTCATCTGATATGGCACCGCCATTTTGAATAATCGCCTTGTGGATGGCCGAAGAGAGCCGGTGTGACCCGCCGCTGCACAGGGCTGTATTGGTCATTCTGTAAACATAAAGCGGAAAAATATACCCCAGGGCTTCATGGGATGATAATCCCCACATGGAAAACAGATTGAGGATGCCGGCCTTTACCGGTTCTGAAAAACTATACATGTCAAGAATATCAACCGGCGGCAGTTCTGCTATTTCGTTGAACCTTTTTCCCACATCATCTTTTGCGCTATCAAGTACCTGGACCTGCTCAATGGGAGGCATGGGTGGCGCATAGGTTAACGGGATGAGAATTTTTTCCGAGTATTCGGCAAAATCTGCGTACATGCGGGCGTATTCTTCGCCGTCTTTGGTTGAAAATTCACTTGATATGAAATCAATTGTTTTTTTGGGGTCATGGTAAAAAATAAGGGGTTTTTGGTTTTTTGTGATATAAGCGGCCTGAACTTCCGGATAAATATATTTAACCCCTCGGGATTTTAAATTAAAATCATGATAAACCGGCATGACTTCAGCCATCATATGATAAATGGCATGGGGGTTGTACTTAAAACCGGCAAATTCCAGGGTATCCAGCCCGCCCCCGGTTTCATGCCTGGCTTCAAGAACGATTACTTTTAAACCGGCTTTGGCAAGATATGCGCCGCAAATAAGCCCGTTGGGGCCCGCACCAATGATCGCCACGTCGTATTCTTTATTTTTCATATCTATTACCTCACTCCGAGATTTTGGGGAATTTTGTCGATATTATTATGATACCAGTCAAAGCCCTGGCTTTTCCACCAGCCCTGTCCTCTTACACCAAAGTCTTCCGCCACCTCACAGGCAGCGATATATCCTGAAGAGAGCCATGACGCACCAAAGGGATGAATTGAATTGGAAAGATACAGATTTTTCAAAAATGTCCGCGAGCCACCGCCTTTAAGAACGCCTTTCACCGGCCGGTTCATAAAAAACTGTTCCGGAATGACACTTCCCCCGACCCAGTTTCCCGTCACCGCGGATGGATTGTTTCGCTCTATATCAAGGGGCGTATAGATAATCCTGTCCTTGATCAGATTTTTAAATCCCGGTGCATATTTTTCAAATTCATTGGTGATGTTATCCGCCATTTCGTATTTGATATCATCCCAGGAGTCCATTCCGTTGAGCGGCCCTTTTGCCCAGGATTTTGGGGCAGGCGGAATATCCTGCCATATAACGGCCGTGTGGCAGCCATCCGGCGCCTGGGTGGGATCGGCCAGGGTGGGAATAAACCAGTTCGCCATGTGGGTTTCATGAATAACGCCGTTTATCAGGTCGTGATTGAATCGTTCAAACTCCTTGGGATTATTCCCGCCAAAATACCCCATAAAACAGCGCTGAATCCCATCGTCAAAATCAGCCGACGCAAACTGGGGTGGGCCATCCAATGCAAAATTCATGCAAAACAGATTTTGTTCATCATATACAAATTTACTGATTCTTTTGGCCATATCAGATCCGATTTTATCTTCTCCGACCATATCAAATGTGGGAACAAGTGTCAGGTTGCTGATGATTTTCTTGGCGTAAATTTTCTCGTTTGCAAAAATGGCCTGGTCACTTAAAACAACGCCTTTGGCCTCGTTATTTTCAACAATGATCTCCTTAACCGGGCAGCAGGGCAGGATGGTAACTCCATAATCTGTTGCCGCTTTTACCAGTGAATGGCTCAGGGCATGGGAGCCGCCCCGACACTGATGAACCGGAAATACCGGCCCTGAAAGGGGGCCTAATATTGCGGTGCCAACCGACCCCACAGTCGGATGAATTGGCGCCAGACCGCCGATCCAGCTAAACGCCTGGATAAGTGTTTTAATATTTTCGGATTCATAAATCGCATCCGTCACCTGAAATCCGTTCATATCCCATATTTGGTCAAACACAAGATCTATACCACAAAACCCATTGAATTTGTTATAAAAATCTCCCATTTTCTTCTTTATTGCTTCCGAGGGAGCGAAATGCATAAATTCATGAAGAACCTGTCTGATTTCATCAAGATTGGAAAATAAAAATTCTCCGGCCTTCATCAGATACTCGGCGTCCTTTTGTGAAAATTTTGCCCAGTTATCGATGGTGTCAAAAGGATTCACCCCCATGAGCGCATTTTTACCATCTAAAAATGTTTTGCTGAATGCAAACTCGGTCGAAAGAAATTCCAGGCCGTATTCCGGCAGCTTAAGATCTTCAATAGCCGGGCTCATTGCTGTAATCATCCATGTGGCATGGGTGTTGTGAAGAAATCCAGGGATGCCCGGTTCGCTTGTATCGCAATGGGTACCGCATTCTCCTTTGGCTTCAAGAACCAGTGTCTTAAGGCCTGATTTGCCGAGATAGGCGGCAGCGGCCAGGCCGTTTACCCCTCCTCCGATCACAATGACATCATAATCTTCCATTTATTCCTCCTTCAGCTAATTTTTTTTAATATACCTTCCACAAAACAACAATCAAACAGACAAACAGTGTTTACATATTATTCAAAAAAAAAGGGTCTGTTCTTGACACTTTACGATTTCGATCGCCTGTTATAAAAAAGTCAAGAAAAGGACTTGACCCCATCTCACTTAGGAACAGAGACAGGGTTAAGGTATTTCGTGCCTACCCGCTATTAACGCGCGGCCCTCAGGTGTGACGGCCGCTGGCGCTCAGTCATCATCTGCGAATAGGCTTTGTCGACCTGCTTTTCGATATCGTAACCTGCGGCTTGGGCGTATTTACGTCTGTTAAACAGATAGATGATGTACTTATACATGTTTTTTAAGGCAAGCTTGACGACACAGTAATTCATGAACATTTTTATCATTCCCGGAATATCATCAGGCTCAAGTGTAATCCGAAATTCCCAGTTCACCGGATCAGTTATTTTACCGATAATATATACATTATCCCCGGCAGGATCTCTTTTCACCTGATAATATCTGAAATCCATTTTCAGCTCGGTTTTTCCAAGCCCCCTTGACCATAATTTCATCATTATTCCCCTTTTTCCCGGTCAGGCAGTTCTCCTTCGGCTTTTGAGTTAAGAACATACCATTTTATTGTGTTTTCGATCTCTTTCTTGTGCATAATACCTAACATGGTATTAATAATCGGTGTGACTGCTTCTAAAATTTCCGCGATTTTCTCAATTTCAAGTTTCCCTGTTAATAGCCGTAAAAAAACTTTGCTTTCCTCATCTACTAATTTTCTGATGAATTCTTTGTGAATTTTTGCAAAGCCAATATGGAAACCTAAACCCGGTGTTAATCCAACCTGTATCGCCTTGACCCGGCATTCTGCAAACCTGATGTCATCTTCCCCATAGAGCTTTTTTGTTCCCTTTTTTATCGGGGTGAATATCCCCATATCTTCCAAAATCTTAATATCTTCTAAACTAATGCCGGTCTGCTTTGAGAGCTGCTTTGCCGTAAGCGGTTTAAGCTCAGGGATTTCCTCTATATTGCTAAAAACCTTGCCGTCAAGCTCTACAAGGGTACTTATTTCATTTACCGACAGTTTCCCGCCCCCCCCCATCATCACCTCTTTAATGACGGATAAGGGCAGGAAACGCTTTGACTGTAACTCTTTAATCAGCAGGATATCATTTAAATGCTCTTCGGTATAAAATGCGGAGTTGGCGGATTGTTTGATCGGTTTGGGAATAAGGCCTTCCTTAATATAGAATTGAATTGTTCCCCTGGGAACACCTGCAGCGGCAGTCAATTCTTTCATTCGCATCATCTTGATATTCGATTTTTTTGGGGGCAATTTCTCCACCATCACACGCGCATTCAAGATTGTTTTTAAAATTTAAATATGACCGTCTATTGTTTAAGTATAAAGTGTAAGTATAAAGTTGTACTTGCTGTTTTTATTTATTTTTGTCTTTATTTTTTTTATTGTCAAGTTTTTTTAAAATTGGCTATCAGGCAACAGATTGTTAAGCTGAGTTTTTCCTGCATGGAACTAAATCTGGTAAAAATCCTGTTAAAACTTTTTGTGAGCGAGATTTGCTATCTTTAGTTAAATCATATATATTAAAGTATCTATGCTTACATCTTTTAACAAAAAGGACGTTTCATGCCCGACACCAAAACCCGACTGCACATCCGCTTAAAAGAATTACAAAAAGAAGTTGATCAAAACAAACAATCGTTTGAAGCGCTTCAGCAGGAGCAGTTGTTTTCCGAAAAGGTTTTAGACAGCCTGCCCGGTATTTTCTACCTCTATGATGAAAACGGTAATCTGATTCGGTGGAACAAGAACCATGAAACCCTGACCGGATTTACGGCCGAAGAACTCCCAAAACGAAAAATGCTGGACTGGTTTTCCAAAAAAGATAAGGAAAAAATCGCCTCAGAAGTAAAAGAACTATTTGAAACAGGAAACCGACGGGAGGTTGAGGCTGGATTAATTGTCAAAAACGGACGAGAGATCCCCTATTATTTTACCGGGGTCCGCATGGTTGTAGAAGACAAAGTCTATCTTATTGGCATGGGCGTTGATCTGACTGAAATAAAAAAAATTGAAGACGCACTGCGAAAAAGCGAAGAAGAGTATCGCACCATATATGAAAATGCCGTGGAAGGAATATTCCAGACCACACCCGGGGGCCAGGTTGTCAGCGCCAATCCTGCCATGGCCCGCCTTCTGGGATATGATTCACCCGAAGAATTAATCGAAGAGATAAAAGATTTAAAAAATCAGCTCTATGTATCTTTTGAGGACAGAGACGATTTTATCAATGAAGTGATTTCAAAAAAAACAGTATCCGGGTTTGAGGTCCAATTTTATCGCAAAGACGGCACGACCATGTGGGCTTCCATTCATGCCCGCCCGGTCTTTGATGAAAAAGGTAAATTAAAATTGATTGAAGGCCTGCTTGCCGATATTACAGAACAAAAACGGGCCACCGAAGAGCTTCGCCAAAGAGAAGCATATCTTCGTAAGGAGAATATACGGCTGCGGCACAATATCAAAGACCGGTATCGATTTGGAAACATTATCGGAAAAAGCGCGGCCATGCAGGAAGTGTATGAACTGATCCTAAAAGCAGCTGCCACGGACGCCAATGTGATCATTTACGGCGAATCCGGTACCGGTAAAGAACTGGTGGCCGGCGCCATTCATGAAATGAGCGATCGGAGCAATCAACGGTTTGTGCCTGTCCATTGCGGGGCCATTGCTGAGAATCTTCTTGAAAGTGAATTTTTCGGATATACCAAGGGCGCCTTTACCGGTGCGGATAAGGATAAAAGCGGGTATCTGGATCATGCGGACAGGGGAACACTTTTTTTAGATGAGCTCGGTGAAATCAGCCTGACGGTCCAGGTAAAACTGCTGCGGATGCTGGAAGGAAAAGGCTTTATCCCTGTGGGGGGCAATGAAACAAAACACACGGATATCCGCATTGTTGCGGCCACCAACCGGAACCTGATGAAAGACGTTGAAAAAGGGCTGATCCGTGAAGACTTTTTTTACCGGATTCACATTATCCCCATCCACCTACCGCCGCTCAGGGAACGGCGCGAAGACATCCCCCTGCTCATTGAGCATTTCATTAGAACACATGGACAGGAAAAAGCCATACCGCCCTTGACCGGTAAAATGTTAGATGCCCTCTTGAATCACCGATGGCCGGGCAATGTGCGGGAATTGCAGAATGTATTGTACCAGTATATTGCATTAAACAAATTTGACCTGGTGGCGTCAGCCGGTCAAACAGATTCAGATCATCTGGAAACAAATTCACCGGTTGGCGGCATAAGCAGCAGTCAGTCCTTTCAGCTGGCGATGGCGAATTTTGAAAAAAAACTGATCACAACCGCGCTGGATAAAAACCGATGGCACCGGGAGAAAACAGCCGAAGGCCTGGGACTTCCTTCCCGAACATTTTATCGTAAGCTGAAAAAATTCGGCCTTATCCGGCCGAAATAATGCCAATTTTGTCATTATTATTTATTCCATATAATTTCAAGTATTTAAATTAAAATATTCATTTTTTATGCCATAAATGGCAGTTCTTCTTGTCTCAGTGTTTGCATAACCAAACTGACCCTTAAAATATATATTATAAAATCAATGCATTAAAACGTATCATCAATTCTGGCACGCCACTTGCTATAATGAACATGAACAACACATGCACTAAACAATGATAAATCGTTAAAGAGTCAGATTCGGATGGCAAAGAAAAAAGTTCCACCAGTATAATAAAAATTGGCAAGGCGCACAAATTCTGAGGAATGAGGCGTAGTTAGCCTACTCCGCAGTGACGAAGAATGCAGTGCAACACAGAATTTGGACTTTTTACGAAGCCATCAAACGATAACTTCAAAACATCGGGGGCACCATGAGCACGCAAAATAACTATGACTACATTGTAATCGGTTCAGGATTCGGCGGCAGCGTTTCCGCACTTCGTCTTGCTGAAAAAGGGTATAAAGTGGCGGTTCTGGAAAAAGGCAAACGGTGGAATGCCGAAGACTTTCCCAAAACCAACTGGAACATTCGAAAAAATCTCTGGCTTCCGGCCATCGGGTGTTACGGGTATCAGATGCTCACCCAGTTAAAGCATGTATTAATCTTCCACGGCGGCGGCGTGGGTGGCGGCAGCCTGGTTTACGCAAACCAGTTGCTGACACCGCCGGATAAAGTGTTTGAAAGACCAGAATGGGGGCCGGGTAACTGGAAAGAAAAAATGATGCCGTTTTATGAAAAAGCCAAAAAAATGCTGGGTGCCAATGAAAGTCCCCAGCTCGGCCAGGCGGACAAATGCCTCCGTGAAGTGGGCATTGAACTGACCGGCAAGGACACCTTTCATAAAAATGATGTGGGCATCTTTTTCGGCACGCCCGATGAAACCGTTGCCGACCCCTATTTTGACGGCAAAGGCCCGGATCGGACCGGGTGCACCTTTTGCGGATCATGCATGGTGGGATGCCCGGTGGGCGCGAAAAATACGCTGGACATGAATTACCTGTATCTTGCGGAAGGTCTTGGCGTTGACATTATCCCGGAGACCATGGTCACCGGAATCCAGCCGGTAAACAACGGATATGAAGTGTTTAGCAAAAAATCAACCGGCATTCTTCATCCCCAAAAGACCTATCGCACAAAAGGGGTTGTGGTCAGCGCCAGTGTGCTGGGAACGGTTAAATTGCTGAACCAGTGCAAACAGAATGGCCAGTTGCCGAACATCTCAGATCAGCTTGGCAATTATGTGCGGACCAACTCTGAAGCCATTCTTGGGGTTAAATCCCGGGACAAAAGCGTTGACTGGAATGACCAGATCGCCATCACCTCCGGCATTCATCCGGATGACTCCACCCATATAGAAATGGTACGGTACAACAAGGGCTCTGATGTATTGCTGAATCTCTTAACTGTTATGACCGGCGGCGGTGGCAAAATACCGCGTTTCTTCAGGTTCCTTGGAAATGTTCTCCGTCATCCCATCCGATTCCTGTCCCTGTTATGGCCCTTTGGCATGGCATCATCAACATCGATCGTACTGGTCATGCAGACCGATGAGAATTACCTGAAACTGGATTACAAACCAAGATGGTGGCGATTGGGAGCAAAAAGCCAGAATTCAACGGTCCCAAAAGGGTTACGGCGGGCGCCTTCATATATTCCCATTGCCAATGAAGTCACCAAGCGACTGGCTGAAAAAATGGACGGCATTCCGTTAAGCCTGCTTCCGGAAGCCGCCATGAACGCAATGACAACCGCCCATATTCTCGGCGGATGCTGCATGGGCGAATCCCCGGAAAAAGGCGTTGTTGATTTTAAAGGGGAACTATTCGGATATCCGAATCTGTATGTGGCAGACGGGTCTGTGGTGCCGGCAAACCTGGGGGTGAACCCCAGCCTGACCATTACCGCACTTTCGGAATATATTATGGATCAGATGCCGGCCAAATAGAGCAAAGCGCTATCTAAGTCAATAGCGGCGATACAGTTTTTCAGTACGAGGAGAAAAGAATTAAAAAAAAATGAGGAATTTAGACAATGGTTAAAAAAATTTTTGCATCCATCATGATTATCTTTTTTTGTGTAAGTTGTGCATCGGAAGCAGATAAAACCGGTATGAATCTGATTCTTGAGTCGAACACGCCTCTGCACGATCCCCCCAATGATTATTGCCCGCAAGACAGCGAGCGATGGTTTACGATTCCTGAAGGGCTTGATGCCGGGAAGAAAATGTTTTTTTCCGATCACACGGTCGGTGAGAAAGAACCAAATGCGACTGTTGTGTTCGTTCATGGCAACCCCGAAACCTCATACACCTACCGCCACATCCGCGATGCTTTAATTGCCTCTGGAGAACCAATTCGACTAATCGCCATGGACCACATCGGGTTTGGCTTGTCCGATCAAGCCACCTTCGAGATGGTCGACATGCATCATTCGACCAATCTCTTGCAATTGATACGACATCTGGACCTGACAGAGGTGACCCTGGTTGTGCATGACTGGGGTGGGCCAATCGGTATCGGTGCCTTTATTCAGGAACCTGATCGGATTCGCAACCTGCTGGTAATGAATACCACCATATTTCCCATGCCCAGTGACGGGATTACCTACACCAATTACCCGATCACCTGGTTTTCCTGGAGCATAACACCGAAGATCGTTCCCAATATGTTTTGGGGGGGCATAGCTGGATATGTGGTTTCGCACGCATCTCCACAAGGCACGTTTACGTTTTTGACAAATGCATCCAAATATATGTTTCTTCATGCTGCCCGGCTAATCCCGCCCGGATCGCCCGAGTATGTTTGGGCAGAGTCATTACGCACAGCTAACAATGCAAAGAGTTCCAAGCGCCAAGTACTGCAAACACCATATTGGGGGCATGGCTATCAATATGTCGATGCAACGCATGGAGAACAAGATAATAGTGCCTACTACTTGAATATGCAGAAAGAAGTGCCGGCGGTCTGGGGACCTGAAGGCAGAAATATTAAGGTATGCGGTTATTTTGGCCAGTGGGATGCGTGTGGAAAAGATTCCGTGGTTAAACAATGGCAAACGGCGCTGCCACAAATGATTGATTTTACTTATACCTTCCCGGACATTGGCCACTTTATCGAAGAATACAAGGGTGAAGACATGGCAACCTCTATTCTAAAAATGAACAGCCTAAAAAATTAACAATACGCTCAAATCAGCTTGCGAGGAATCCAGGAAAATAAGGTAAATACGTCCTTGAAATTGAAAGTTCCTTCTTACAAACTTCACGAAAAGGTTAACATTATAATTGAAAAAAAATTATTTTTCAGTTACTCATAAAAAATGCAAATCATTTAACGTGAACTGCCTTACTTGTCTTTTTTCTTCGCCTTAGGCGTTGCATCAAAGATTATAAGCTCCATCAACTCTAAAACAGAGGAATTATACGTCATGGCAAGCAAATACAAAGGATATGCGGGAAAAATTCTGGCTATCAATCTCACCACCGGTTCCATTGGTGAGTATCCCCTATCAGATTCGGATCGCGAAAAATTTTTAGGCGGCCGGTTTATCAGCACCAAAATACTATGGGATAAACTGGAACCCGGCATAGATCCATTGTCTCCCGATAATATCCTGGTTGTCATGACATCCCCGTTAACCGGCACCGGCGCCCCGTCGACCAGCCGCTATGATGTATCGGCCAAAAGCCCGTTGACCGGCGCCATTGGTCACTCCAACAGCGGCGGCAACTTTGGCATTTACTTAAAACGGGCCGGGTGGGACGGCATCGTAATCCGCGGTAAAGCGGAAAAACCGGTCTATCTTGAAATTGAAGAAGACAACATTCAAATCAAACCCGCCGATCATATGTGGGGAATGAACACCGAAGAGGCCCAGGAGGCCCTGGGCAAAGGCGGAAAAATGGTCATCGGCCCGGGCGGTGAAAATCTCGTTAAATATGCCGTGATTGTTTCCGGTGAACGCGTGCACGGCAGAACCGGTATGGGCGCGGTCATGGGGTCTAAAAACCTCAAAGGCATTGTGGCCAAAGGCAAAAAGAAAATCGAGTTGGACAAAACGGATAAATTCCGATCCGGGGTAAAAAAATGGGTAAAAATGCTGCAGAAGCACCCGGCCACGGGCGATACTGTCCCAAAATTCGGAACTGCTGCATTTGTCAACATCTTAAATGAAAAAAATGCCATGCCCACACGAAATTTTTCACGGGGCTCTTTTGAAGGGGCCCATAAAATCAGTGGTGAAACACTTGCCGAAGACCACCTGATCAAAAACTCCGGCTGTGCCTCATGCCCTATTAAATGCGGGCGGGTGGTCGAACTTGACGGCAAGCAGATCAAGGGACCGGAATATGAAATTATCTGCCTCATGGGATCAAACCTTGAAATTGATGACTTAAATGCCATTATCCGATGGAACTATGAGCTGGACCTCCTGGGCATTGATACGATCACTGTGGGTAATGTGCTCGGATTTGCCGCGGAACTCAATGAAAAAGGCATGTGGGATACCGGCATTGAGTTCGGCAAAAAAGACAATATCTCTGATGTAATAAAAGATATTGCCAACCGAAACGGCATCGGCGAAGACCTGGCCGAAGGTGTGCGGTTTCTGTCGGAAAAATACGGCGGCAAAGAATTTGCCGCTCATTCAAAAGGTCTTGAGATTGCCGGTTATGAACCCCGGGCGGCTGTCGGACATGCCCTGGGGTATGCAACCGCCAGCCGGGGGGCGTGCCATCTGGATGGGGGATACGTGGTCTACTTTGAAATCAACGGACCCTTGACCCTTGACCCCCAGCACTACCGGTCAAAACCGAGCTGGACAACTCTCGACCAGAACCTCATGGCCGCCATCAGCGCCGGTGGAAGCTGCCTGTTTACCGCGTTCACTTTTGTTCCCGGCATTGCTTACAAACTCCCCGGCATGAAACTGACCTCATGGATGGTCTCAAAAATCCTGACATACACCTGGTTTCTCATCATCCTGCTGCTGAAAGCGCCGCCGGCTTTATTATCAATTCATCTGCCCATGCTGCCCCATTCCAAATTTATCAAACTGTCCACGGGCATGAAAATGAGCCTGGGCCGATTTTTCAGGGCCGGAGAACGGGGCTATACCTTGGAACGGCTGTTTAATTTAAGAGAAGGGATTAAAAAAGACCAGGATACTTT
Organism: Desulfobacteraceae bacterium; assembly: GCA_014237465.1. Classification (GTDB taxonomy): domain Bacteria; phylum Desulfobacterota; class Desulfobacteria; order Desulfobacterales; family Desulfosalsimonadaceae; genus SURF-3. The sequence continues at coordinate 99,277 of JABZFM010000029.1, forward strand.
AGCCAAACGATTTACGGACGTGCCTTTAGAACCCGGAAACGAAAAATCCAAAGTCCCCTTAAAGCAAATGCTCCCTAAATATTATAAACTCAGGGGATGGGATGAAAATGGCGTCCCCACGCAAAAGACCTTAAAAAAGCTGGGTCTGGATTTTGTGAATCTGTCACAGTTATAGCAAATGTCATATTAATTATCCTTACCTCGCCCCCCTCCCCCCGTCACAGGCGGGGGTGGGGAACAAAAAAAGCCCCTCTGAAACCAATCTCTATGGTTCAAGGGGGACTTTTTTATATCATCCATGGCATCTAATTTTTTACAGGATATCCGTGCTAATAATTCCAGCCTAGAAAACCGAAGGCAATCACATTCATGACGATCGGCACCGTATAGATGATGGAAAGTGTAATGATTTTGCTTTTGATGGTTTTCAGGCTGATCACAAGAATTATCGCACAAAAAAAGTGGAAGTAGCCGAAAAAGAATATCAGCCAGATGCCTTTGAAAGAAAGGTTCCAAAACGGGTATTCCCAGACCAGATGTCCTCCTATATTAAGAAGACATTCAACAAAAACAGCAAAAACAGAGAAGCCTATCGCCCAGAACCATTTTTCAGGAATGCCCATTATTTTTTCCGTGGTGCTTTCAGAAAGCGTATGATAATAGACAAAACCCGAAATCAGGAACATGAAAATGATTTCAATGTTCCAGCCGACCATGGTGCGAAGAGCGGTGTCTCCCGGCGTTGTCCAGAAGGCGGATCGCTGGGTTAAAACCATCACCCATCCATTCCAGGTCTCATTGAAAAAATCGACGCCGAAGAGTGTGAGCCCTGCAAAAACCGCATTCCAGTTGCTGGTTGAACGGGCCAGCTTGATTTCTTTTGCATAAATATAGAGAACAATCATAAGTAGCGGTATGATATACCATTTTACCATTGAAAGATCCCTGAGGCCGTCAAGGGCCTGAACGGTTGCTTCGGTCATAATTACCTCCCCTTTTTTGATGTTATTTTACCAGGCTGTTAGATGGCTTTTTTAATGCCCGGGCCGATTCCACTAAAAACTTATGTTTTACACAATCCCCTAAATATTAGCGCCAGCCCTTCTTCATACATTCGTTCGCTCGAACTGCCGTCTGATTTTACATACGTTTTAATCAAAAACATGATATATACGGAAAATAGAAACTCCGTCACATGATCCACATCCACCGGATAAAAAACCCCTTCATCAATGCCCTGCTGAATCACAGCCTTAAGCATCATCATGGCTCCGCGATTCACCTCATAGAACCGGTCTTCACTGGGTGATAATGTAAAAATATCCGGATCTTTTATCAAAAGCGCTCTTAATTCCCCGTGATCTTCCAGATACTCGAATGACCGGCCGGCTGCGATGGCGAATTTCTCTTTTGCACTGTCAACCGTTTCAATCTCTGCCGCAATCGTGTCCCGCCACTTTTCAAGCGCATGGCTCACGGATTTTTCATACAGATCCTGCTTGTTTTTCACATAAAAATAAATATTGCTTTTGGTCATCCCGACTTTGACGGCCACGTCCTCAACCGTTGTCTTCCGGTATCCGAAGTGGGCGAATAATGACAGCGCCGCCTGAAAGATCTTCTGTTCTTTGTCTGCTTTATCCATTTTTTTCATAAACGATTTCAATCGCATTTTTTGAATATTTGAATTTTTGAATCAATTATTCAAATAGTCTTTTTTGATTAAAATGTCAAGACCTAACCCGGATATACCGGAAAAGAATTATTAAAAACTGAACATTAAAGTGCGGAAAAAACAGGCTTCAGGAAAAGCCAGTGCCGCCTTATTTACACAACCGGCTGGTTATTTGACGGCATGACGGATTGCAATTTTTTCAAACATATGCACAAACCCGGCCGTCAGTGTATAAATGGAATCTATGTGGAGATTATCTTCGGCAGTTGCATCAAAAAAAAGATGGAAACTCGATTCCATCCCCTCTTCCGGCTTCCAGTAGCATATCAGCATGGGAACAAGCGGCAGCGGGTAGAGGACAATGGATATATCCGAATCAAACAGGTTGTCCACCTGTTTCCCGTCAAAAATATCCAGCAGATCCGCAAAAAAATCCGTGTATTCATCCGCAACCCGCTTTAAAGGATCTTCACACCGGCGTTGAAAAAGCGGATTTCTGACCATTCCGTTTGAAAGTTCCCGAAACGGTACCCACTTTCCGGAAACAGGGGTTTCGCCGCCTTCTAAAATATAATTGAGCACAGGGATGGCAAGCCAGGGGTTGATATGAATGTCGGAAAAAAGACGGCCATTTGAATCCACGCTGAAATTCCTACCAAAGATTCTGATTGTCAGTTTATCGTTTGAAAAGCGCCCCCCAACCCTATCCGCAGTTGCGGTGAGATCAATATTGGGGATCTTGCCTTTCAGTTGCGCCACCGCATCTGCCATATCCTCTTCTATGGATTGTGCCCTTTTTGTTTTCCCCGAATATTTTTCAATGGTCTCCCGGTCCAGATGCGGACATTCGCCGATCTGCCGTTTGCCCTTAAATACCGCGGCCGCAAAAGCCAGGCATGTCTTTTCATTGCACTCCCGGCAATTTGATTTATCGAGCAACTTGAAGATTTCCATGGTATTTTTTAATTCAGCCATATAATGCAACCACTCCTTTTGAAATACAAATCATAACAATATGGTATAGAAGCTTACCAAAAATTGATAGAATTAAAACCATAAAAAGATTGATAGTTATATCCGGGTTAATTTTTCGATTCCCGTTTCTCAGATGAAAATTTTTAATTGAACTATCAATTCCAGTCTTGAATATATCCATTTTACCGTGTATGAAAACTCCAGTACAGATGATTTCCTGCCATGATGATTTGCTGGCAGCACCTTGATTGATAAAGGTTTACAATTTCAATGTATTCGGTTAAACGTATCTGTTACCAGCTGATTGTTCCCGTTGTCCTGATCCTCGTTTCACTGATGATCGTATGGAAATGGCCCCAAATCCAGGCGCAGTTCAAAAACTCCAAAGAATTAAAAGCATTTCTGGTTCTTCTGCCGGTGCTTCCTTATGTAATTTTTTCCATCGGCGTGCTGATGGGATGGCGCTACAACAATATGGGCCTGGTCATGGGGTCGGTTGTGCTTGTCCTGTCCTATTTGATAACCCTGCGCTTCAGTCCCGGCCAATGGTCCAATACATATTATGAAGCCTATATCTTTCTTCTTCCGCTGAATATGGTCATGTGTTCTTTGCTCATCAGGCGGTATATCTTTACCCCCAAGAGTTTCTTAAGCCTTTTTTTACTTTTATTTCAAACTCTTGTAATAACCATTCTATGCGGCCGGATTGATTTTTCATCATCTGCCGTTGTGTCAAAATTTGACAGCCTCATTCCTTTTGCATCGATCCGCTTAGATGATTTTTCAAATGGATTTAAGGCATTTCTCAAAATGGAACACTTGGTTATTTTTAAACAGATACCAACGCCTGCCATCATTTCGTTTTTACTCTCCCTAACCTATCTATCCGTCCGGTTTTTAAAAAACAGGGACATACTGCTTGCCGGATATATCGGCAGCCTTGCGGCAGTTTTTCTATCAGCTGCCGCCAACCGTCCGGAACCGGCTTCCGTTGTGTTTCACATAACCGCGGGGCTGATTCTGATTATCACCAACATTGAAGCCTCATTTTTCATGGCCTATAATGATGAACTCACCGGGCTGCCCGACCGACGAAGCCTGAATGAAAGCATGGTGAACCTGGGTAAAAAGTATGCTATTGCCATGATGGATATTGATCATTTTAAAAAATTTAATGATACATACGGCCACAAAACCGGTGATGACGTACTCAAAGTCGTCGCCACCCGGCTAAAGGAAATCTCCGGGCAGGCAAAAGTGTTCCGTTATGGCGGTGAAGAGTTTACCGCGGTTTTCCAGGGGAAATCAGTTAAAGAAAGCATACCCCATCTTGAAAATTTCAGAAAAACGCTTGAAACCAGCCAGTTTGTCATCCGCAGGCGCACACGAAAACAAAATACGCCGGTAAAGCGGGGGCCGGGGCCGGCTGCCAGACAAAAACAGGTGCGGATAACCATCAGCATCGGGGTATCAGAACCGGGCAAACATCACCCGACCCCTGAAAAAGTAATCAAAGCAGCGGACAAAGCATTATACAAAGCCAAAAAAACCGGACGCAACCGGGTCTGCTGCTAATTCAAAATTTTGCACATTGTCAAACGGGTACAAAGTCAATTTTAGATGGACAGAAAAAAGAGGGAAAACAGATGAATGTTTTATTATTTTCAATGGTATATCTGGTCCCGATCAGCGTGTATCTGGGCTACTGGCTGGGTGGCATGTATACCTTTACAACACCCTTTTTAGTTTTTGGAGTTGGACCGGTCCTGGATTCTATTATCGGAAAATATACGCGCAACCCATCTGAAGAAGCAGAAAAAAAACTTGAAGCAGACAATCGGTATAAATTGCTGACCATCTTTTGCGCGCCGATTCAGCTTGCGGTTATTTTCTGGGGAGCTTACGTGGTCAGCTATGGTGATTTGTCGGCCCTGGAAATGATTGGTTTTATTCTTTCAATCGGCATATCATCCGATATTCTAGGGCTTAGCGCGGCCCATGAACTGGCCCATCAAATAAATGGAAAATTCGAGCCGATGCTTTCTAAAATCTTGTACTGTACAGTATTGTACATTCATTTCGGACTGGAACATGTCGTGGGGCATCACAAGCGGGTGGCCACCCCTGAAGACCCGGCAACCGGACGTCTGGGGGAATCATTTTATGCGTTTCTACCGCGATCGGTTTTTGGCGGGTTTAACAGTGCCTGGGAGTTTGAAGCCGGCCGAATGAAAAACCAAAACAAGCCGGTTTGGAGCATGAGCAATCCAATAGCCGTCGCACTCCTGGCCCAGGCTGCCTTCATGGTTCTCATTGCCGTGGTATTCGGTGGAATGGGTATTTTTTATCTTTTTGCACAAAGTTTTATCGCGATTACTTTAGTTGAAAACGCCAACTACGTGGTGCATTACGGGCTGCTGCGCAAAGAGATCGCACCGGGAGAATATGAACCGGTCCGCCCCTGGCATTCCTGGAATTCCAGCAACTGGATGTCCAACCATTTTCTGTTTAACATACAGCGCCACTCCGACCATCATTACAAACCCGGCCGCCGCTATCAATTACTGCGTCATTATGATGAAGTCCCCCAACTGCCGACCGGATATGCCGGAATGATTGTGCTGGCGCTCATCCCTCCGTTGTGGCGCAAAATCATGGATCCTCGGGTTCTGGAATTCAGGCAGAGACAAAAGGATTAATATAAACGGGTGTTGAAAGGGCTTGAGATGTGTGTCACCGCCGTAAAATTTGACATACGATAATATTTACAGCAAGACCGTTCTGTCTTTTATGCCTAATAATATTATCGTAAAACGTCACGAACTTGATCCATTAAACGAATGTCCGGTAAACGATAGTCCGGATTCGGTTTAAATTTTAGCTTGATTTCCATACCTTCGTTCTATTATACAATTAAAGAGAAAATTTAATGATATAAAATAGTTAAAAAATTCAAGCGAAATATTTGCCGGAGTTGAATGTAATATCCGGATACGTGGAAATATTTTCCAGATATATAGACCAATATCATGGAAAAATTTTCCACTTATCAACACTGATAAGCTGACCGCTCGCTGCGCTCACTCTCGCTTCGCTCATCAGCTTATCGCGGCGGTTGCGCTTCGCTCCAATGTCCTTGATGGCTCCGCGCTTCGCGCTCCGCCTATCAAGGGCATTGGAGCCGACTGCGAGTCTCAATATCCAATGTTATGAGGACATGAAACAAAAGTATTCAGAAGTCTATCGGGATATATCTTCTAAGGCGGTTATGAATAAGGCTGCACAATTATGGGCATTCTTAAAAAGAATCCAAGAGGACGATTTTGTTGTTTTGCCGCTCAAAACCAGGTCGTTAATAGCTATTGGTAAAGTTGTCGGAAATTATCAATATCAGGATGGAAGACACACAAGAAAAGTACAGTGGATAAAAGATGGCATACCAAGAAGTGTTTTTGGTCAAGATCTTCTGTATTCGTTCGGTGCCTTCATGACGGTGTGTCAAATAAAGAGAAATAATGCTGAGGAGCGAGTAAAGGCTATTTTGGATGGGAAACCTGACCCGCATTTAAGCGGCAAGAAGGTTAAGCCTGCAATCAACAAAATACAAGATGAAATCGACAGTGCCGAAGAAAGCTTAGTCGACCTTGAAGAACAAGCATTTGACCAAATACGGCGACTTATCGGCGCAAAGTTCAGAGGGCACAATCTAACACGCCTTATCGAAGCAATATTGAATACACATGGATATCAAACTTACCGAGCACCAGAAGGGCCAGATGGTGGCGTTGATATTCTAGCAGGATATGGTCCCATGGGCTTTGATAAACCGAGAATATGTGTTCAAGTAAAATCTGGGGGCGTTCAAAATGATTCTGTAGTAAGGGAACTGGAAGGGGTCATGAGTAGAGTGGGCGCAGACCAGGGGTTATTTGTTTCATGGGAGGGTTTCAATAAAACTGCCATCGGCAATGTGCGAGACGGCTTTTTCAAAGTTCGCCTATGGGATGATAAAAAATTAATTTGCAATCTGCTGTCGTGTTACGAGAAGTTGCCTGATGAAATTCAGGCGGAATTACCAATGAAACGAATCTGGGTAGTTGTACCTGAAGATGAGTGAAAATCGCTATAGGGATAGGGACGCCCATCACTGAGCGCCCCTCCCACACCACCTGGCATACGGATCGCGTACCTCGGCGGTTCGGCTGATCAGGAAATTAACTTCCGGGCAGGAACAATCCTCGGGAAAAGAAATATTGTTTTGGCAGGG
>JABZFM010000030.1 GCA_014237465.1 Desulfobacteraceae bacterium
GTTATAAAGGCTGGTTCAGTTCAACATTTTATCTATCATTGCAATCAGTTAATCACAACTGAGGCATTTGTTGGAGTGACTGCTTGTGCGTAAATCAGTGGCATCGTGTTTGGCAACGAAAGATAAAACGCTTATTATTGTATTGTTCATTTTTTCAGATTACTGAAATATGCAACCATGCTTGATATATTGCTCTCCGCTAAAATCTGCATTCCTCTGCATAATGCAATAGCTATTCGACACCCCATAAGAAATCAGACAACCACAAGATACAGCGTTTCCCCTCATCTCATTTTTTTCATTCTCCAAATATCAGAAAAAAATTCAGTCCTCTTTTTTGGGATCGCCACCGATAGTAGCTTGGTGGCTATATGGCTCGCGGAGTAATAAGAGAAAAGACCTGGAATTGTCTTTTCAGTTCTACATGTATTCTCCTGATTATTGCCGTAAAAAATATGATACCAGTCGTATTTTAATATGACTTTTCTAATTAACGGCGATACAGTGATCACATTTATACCCCCGGTAAATCTTCCGGCAACTCCCCGCATTCTATTCGCCTCAGGACACCAAGGGTTTTGGTCATGGACAGCACTTGAAACAGGCCGGAAGCCGCCGCCAGTTTAAAAATATAATGCGGCGCCTGCCCGCCTTCATCCGGGTTCTTGAATATATCATGAATCAGCAGATAACCGCCCGGCAGAATATGCCCTATCCAGGAATTATAATCCGTGTACGCAGCAGCAAATGTATGACCGCCGTCAATAAACACCATGCCCAGCGGGGTTGCCCAGTGACGGGCTGCAACTTCCGATCGGGAAATAATCGGAACCACTGTATTCTCAAGCCCACCGTCAATTATGGTGTTGCGAAACAACGGGAATGTATCCATTCGCCCCTGCCGGATATCATAGGTTTCCGGATCAAAATACCCTTCCCCGGGCTGTTGTTCTTCAGATCCGGTGTGATGATCCACTGCAAATAAGGTACTGTTGTTTTTTCGGCAAGCTGCCCCGAGATAAAGCGTCGACTTTCCGCAATAACTCCCGATTTCCAGACAGGGCCCCAGCCGGCTCGCCTCCAGTCCTATCTGATACAGCCGCAATCCTTCATCTTTATCCAAAAACCCCTTTGTCCGGTCTATCAGCTTTTCATCAAGGCCTGTACATTGCTTTTCCACATCAATCCATTCCATCATAATTCTTAACCAATACCTCCCGGGCCTTAACACCATCAGACGGGCCGACAACCCCCTCCTCCTCCATAATTTCAACAATGCGGGCCGCCCGGTTGTAACCGATTCTCAAGTGCCTCTGAATCATTGAAATCGATGCCTGACCGGACTTGGTGACCAGTGCGACGGCTTCATCATACCGCTCGTCATAATCCTCCTTATTACCGCCATTGACGGATTCCTTTTCCGGCGCTTCAAGAATTTCATGATCATATTCGGGCGGCTTTTGTTCTTTTAAAAACTCGATCACCTTCATCAATTCATCTTCTGTTATATACGCGCCATGGATACGCTGAAGCTTTGCGGTGCCCGGTGGCAGAAACAACATATCACCGTTGCCTAGGAGTGCTTCAGCACCGTTGGAATCGATAATCGTTCTGGAGTCTGTCTTTGACGATACCTGAAATGACAGGCGAGTCGGAAAATTGGCTTTAATAATACCTGTCAGAACGTCGACCGAAGGCCGCTGGGTTGCGATGATCAAGTGAATGCCCGAAGCCCTGGCCATTTGCGCCAGGCGGGTCAGCCCGACTTCCACATCCCGCGAACCGACCATCATCAAATCCGCCAGCTCATCAATGATAATCACTATATACGGCAGTTTTTCTTTTAGGATTTCATCGTCCGGTCTCGGCTCAGCGGCTTCTTTCTCAACTTTGCGGTTATATTGCCGGATGTTTCGCACCCGGCTTTCAGACAATAATTTATACCGCCGCTCCATTTCCCGGACTGCCCAGAATAGCGCATTGGTTGCCTTTTTCATGTCCGTGACAACCGGAGAAATCAGATGCGGGATCCCGTCATAAACAGACAGTTCGATCCGTTTGGGATCGATCATGATCATTTTAACATCTTCGGGCATTGATTTGTATAACAGACTGCAGATCATCGCATTTAAACCGACACTTTTACCGGTTCCGGTGGCACCGGCAATCAACAAATGCGGCATGTCCTCCAAGTTCGCAACAACCGGATTACCGACGATATCCTTACCCATTCCCAGCGTCAGTTTGGATTTGGATTGATTAAAAACCTTAGAAGTAACAATATCTTTAAAGACGACAACTTCACGTTGTAAATTCGGAACTTCAATCCCGATGACTGCCCTGCCGGGAATCGGAGCAATGATGCGAATACTGATGGCACGGAGCGCAAGGGCCAGATCATCCGTTAGATTTACCACTTTGGTAATCTTAATTCCCGGCGCGGGTTTAAACTCAAAACGGGTAATCACCGGACCGGGAACGACGGTTTCCACCTTTCCCAGAACCCCGAAGTCGTCAAGCTTCTTTTCAAGGAGTTTTGAAAGAAACTTTAAATTCTCATGGTCCACCTCATTGATCTGCACATCCGCATCTTTTAATAAATCTATTGAAGGGAGTTTTGTGCCGGTATCAAACCGCATGGATTCAAAGACCTGTTGTTTGGGAACCGGAACCGACCGAAGGGGCTTGGGGGGCAGCGTCTCCTTAATGAGGATTTCCTTTTCCTCACGGCCTTCATTTATTTTCTTTGCGCCCGCTTCTTTATTCTTTTTAAAAGGCAGCGCTATTTTTTTATCCTGATTTTTACTTTTGCCATTTTGTGTATTTATTTTCTTTTTCTTAAACGCCCTTAATTCGGCCTTCCTGTTTTTTCTTTTTTCCAGAACATGAGAATATGTATTTTTTACCCGCCCGCCGGCCACAAGACTTAATTTTCCAAAATTTCGGATAGTGGCGACCACGGAAATACCGGTCGACAATATAAAACCAATCAGCAGAAAAAAAGATAAAATGACCATTCCACCGGTCCAGTTGGAATACTTGAGTAAAAACGACTTGATGGGAAGGCCAAGCATTCCGCCGGCAGTATAGTCATTGCCGAAAAGAACATAGGTTTCCTGAAAAAATGACAGCAGACTCCCGAAGGAAACAGTTAAAATAATCCCCCCGGATGCCATCGCGGATAGCGCCTGGCCTGAACGATTTTTATAAAACTCAAGAAATCCGATAAAAAACAAAATCGGTATCAAGAAAGCACCCAGCCCGAACAATCCGATCAGAAAACCCGCCAGGTGAGCGCCAAAAAAACCGAAAAAATTTTCAATTTCTCCCATATGCCCGGCATGGTGGATTGACGGATCATCCGGGCTGTATGAAAGAAGACTGCCCAGTGAAAAAATAACAATAAAAATCAATATGATGCTGACTAATTCTTTACGCATTTATTCTTTCAATCTAATAATATTAAGTTGTAAAAAACTATAGACGCCCATAAAATTTATATCTCCATGATAAACGGCAGTATGACCGGTTTTCGCTTTATTGTAAAATTAAAATATTCTCTTAAAGCCCGGTGCAGTCTTTTGCTAAGCACTTCAACCCGATCAGTCGGATCAAAAATACTGATATCTTCTATTATTTCCAAAATAACGCATTTGGCATCCTCAATAATATGACCGGTTTCGTGTTCAAACACAAATCCCTTCGAGGCAATCTCCGGACCATAAACAATAAAACCGGTTTCTTCATCCAAAGCAATGGTGACCACCACCAGGCCTTCTTCGGAAAGAAGCCGTCTTTCCTTTAAAACCAGACGTCCCACGTCCCCAATACCCTTGCCGTCCACAAGGATCCGGCTGGTGGAAATATTCCCGTTAATGCGGCCCCCGTGTTCATCAAATTCAATAATCTGGCCATTTTCCACGAGCAACACCTGGTCTTTGGGGATGCCGACTTCTTCCGCCAGCTTGGCGTGGTGGAACAAATGGCGGTACTCGCCATGAATGGGAATAAAATAATCCGGCATGGTCAGGTTGATCATTTCTTTCAGTTCATCCCGAAATGCATGCCCGGAGACATGAATTTCAGATATTTTCTCATAAATAACATCTGCGCCTTTCCGGAAAAGATCATTGATGATTTTGGCAATCGCCTTTTCATTACCCGGTATGAATTTGGAAGACAGAATAACCGTGTCTCCTTTTTCAACTTTTATCTGCTTGTGCATTCCGGTTGACATCCGGGTCAGCGCGGACATGGGCTCTCCCTGGCTGCCGGTTGTCATAATCAGAATCTCATCCGGAGAATATTGATCAATCAGATCGACATCAATCTCCATGCCGTCCGGAATGTGAAGCATATCAAGGCCCATTGCTGTTTTTACACTCAACTCGATGCTTCTGCCGTTAAAAACGATTTTGCGTTTACCGGATTTAATAATATTGACGACCTGCTGAATTCTGGCAATATTTGACGCAAAAAGGGCGACAATCACCCGGCCCTTGCTGTTTGAAATAATTTTTCGGAGTGTTTCTCCAACAATTTCATCGGAGATTGTTCGTCCGTCTTTCTCCACATTTGTCGAATCGGACAGGAGTGCAAGCACCCCTTCTCCACCGAGTCGTTCAAATGTATCAATGTCGGTCATCATCCCCGGAATCTCTGTCTCCGACAGTTTAAAGTCGCCGGTATGAACAATACGTCCGACCGGGGTACTGATAACGATCCCGACCCCGTCCACAACGCTGTGATTGACCCTGATAAACTCAAAATCAAACGGGGGGATCTGCAATTTTTCCCTGGGCGATATTTCATGTAAATAGGTGACGGACAGGAGGTCGTGCTCTTCAATTTTTCGCCGGAGCATACCAATCGTAAAGCCGGTTGCGTAAACCGGAATATTGACTTCCTTGAGCAGGTACGGTAACGCGCCGATATGATCCTCATGGGCATGGGTTAAAATAATACCGGCGACTTTGTCCTTGTTCTTCCGGATATAATCCATATCCGGGATAACATAATCCACCCCCAGCATGTAATCTTCCGGAAACATCAGGCCTGCATCGATGATGACAATCGTGTCTTCATATTCAAAAACCATCATATTCAGACCGATTTCCCCGAGCCCCCCGATGGGAATAATTTTAAGCATAATTTTAGCTTATTTAAAATTGTGTTTCATAAATTTGATGACGGATCAGGTCATGACCTCAAGTCGCTCAAAAATTGCGTCAATAAAACGGATTAACCAGAGAAACTGGTCTTCGGTCGCATATTGAATACAATCACATCGGATCCTGTTTTTTGTCCGAACCAACAGTTCCGTAACAAATGACGTTGAACTCAACTGAACTGTAAAATACAATGGATGGCATTCTTCGTGAGATGCCTGCTTTGGATCATAGAGTACCGGATCCACCGGTATCCAGTAAATATTTCCCATATCCGCCGGACCGAAATGTTCATCCAGATACCCTTTGACCTTTTCATGATCCTGCGGTCTTAATTCATCAATAACATATTGTTTCATAAATCAATATTTACCATACACATTTCAGATTCGCAAGAGGCTGTCTGATGCCTCTGCATTAATTAATAGTTGTTTCAGTTTGGTTCCTCCTCCAAAACCGCCTATTTTATTATCACTACGTATAACACGATGACAAGGAATAAGAACCGGAAATGGATTTTTTGATAACGCGGTTCCGACAAATCGGCAGGCTTTGGGACGTCCGATACACCGGGCAATTTCCTTATATGTTGACAGACTGCCATAAGGAATTTCAGCGGTTTGAAAATAAACCGCCTTTTGGAGTTCCGTGACGCCTTCCCACAACATGTATTCCCATGGAATGACAACCGCCCTCCCCCCGATACAGTCACGTATTAATTGCACTGTTTCCTTCACTTTTTCATGAACACTGCAATCATTTGATGCGTCCATAAAAAGCAGTACGGAAGATTCATTTACTTTATTGCCCGGCAGCAATATACGACGAATTATAAAAGGACTTTCCCTGTAGATAATAGACATATCCCCAATGGGTGTTTTAAAAGCAACGCTGTCCCGGGAATTTTTATTCATCGGAAAAAAACTCCGGTAGATTTCCCGATTCGTTGAATGTGACCTTATGCCAGGGCGAGACCAAAGACATGTCCGGATTTTCAAGAACTTCACTTTCAAGCGACCGTGACACCTGCAGATGTTTTAATGAGGCTGTATCTTTAATCCTGACTACCCGCAGATCATTATAATTTGCAACCCCTGTGGTCCGTGCACACGCATCAAGACATTTTCTGTCACTATCAAAGTAAATCGGAATCGCCGCTTTTTCCGGAGAAATAGCAGTAATCGCATTCACATAAGTTTTTTCAATATCTAATCGCTCCACCAGCCGACTGGTCGTAAAATCAGCCAGGCCGATGCCGTTTGCGTTCCCGTCCGATCCCGGCGATAAATCCCTGACAAATATTCGCTTTACGTTTGGCGCAATTTTTATATCGCCGACAATATCCCGGTGACGCCCGGTGATGTTCGAATCCATGCCGATGCCGGAAATGTCCTTACCAAAATGATCAACAATGAGTATGTCAAGAAAATCAAATGGGATACTTCCCATCATATTAAACGCATTTTCTAACAGAATTTTTTCCCGGTCAATCAATTGATCCGGAAAAATCGCTTCAATATGAGCCAGCTTACCATAGCCATCCTCTAAAAGGCCGACTCCAAAAAGCACATTCAATTTTTTCAACAAAATTTCCGCCGCTTCTTCAATAATTCCGAATGTATGATCAACAGCATAACGATGAAACTCGGATGCCCCCTGGTCTTTTCCAAGACCGATGGTCATCATTTTACAAAGACCGCTTTCAATGTCGGCTTTAAATTTTGTATGGGGTTTGATGCGGTTTATGATGACCAGATGATCAGCTGAAAGGGCTGCCTTTGAAACATATATATTTAACCCGGAAGGATGCGTGGCAATGCATTGGGTCTCCATGTCTGCTACAATCGGAACCTTCATCGTTTCTTCAGTAATCCGGTATTTTTCAAGCACTGCCTTCTGCCCGATGGCAGTGGCGCCCCCATGACTCCCCATGGCCGGCACAATAAACGGTTTAAAGCCTTTTTGCTCAAGAAACCGAAGGCATTGGTCAACCACAATATGCAGGTTGTCAATATTGCGACTGCCAACCGCAACCGCAACGGTTTTTCCGTTGTTTGATTGGAACTGATCAGGTATGCGATCAAAGGATGTCCGGATGTCCTCAGGGATATGTGAAATCCCGGACTTAAAAAACTTTTGCCGGACAATCGCCATTTCCGGAAATATAAACGGAAAATGTTTGTTCATAATAAACTTGATGTCTCCGTAAAAAGTCGGATTTGGGGAGGTTTATTTTTTTAACATATTGAATTTATTGATAGCAAAAGTCAGCAAACAGCCGATTTCTGACTTTTTACGAAGCCGTCAAACTTAAGAGGAGTAAAAAAATGTAACGTTATAGCAGGAACCATTATACGCAAAGGGATGCGGGAGAAAATGGTGGGCTTCCCCGATGTATCAATAAGCAACACCCGGGGAAGCCGAAATCGTTTGAGATATTAGGTTTCTTCGACGGTGATGGCGCCCGGATCACAAACTTCAATACAGCTGTCGCAACCAAGACATTCTTCCGCGTTGACCGGAACGGATTTGCCATCCTGCATTTCAAAAACCTCAACCGGACAAACATCAACACATTCTTCACAACCTTCACATTTGTCAGCATCTACGATAGGATTAAAAGCCATTTTTCCTTTCTCCTTTTTTTAAATATTTTATACGTCACCAATATACCATCTTCGTTATTTAATAGAGATATGTCTGAAAAAAATTCCTTACCTTAATTATAAAATCGAGTCAAGAATTCTTGTATTTTTTTGACTTACACCTCAAAAAAACCGAACAACGTATTTAACCAGCTATTTTCATTTCGTTTAGACAATATTTCATCTTTCAAAAAAAAGTTGCAGACGTCAACCGGATCAACTTCAGGCAGAATATATAATTTAAAATTTAATTTTCTGCCGGCCTCGGAATTAAAATCAGGGAGGCTAATCTGATCCGGGCCGGACCACGGGGTCGTGGCCAGATGCGTCAAATATTGAACAAATTCCTTTATTACTGCCTCCGGCTGATCGCAGCAAATTCCTTCAAAAGAAAACACCATTTCCAAACCTTTTTTATGATCAGCAATCTCATCAGACACCGCCTGGCTGTTTGTTACCAAAAAAGCAGATTCTTCAGCAGAATTTTTCATTAACCGGAACCAGGCCGCAATTCGTGAACCGGTCATATATGCGCCATAATCATTTTTAAACAGACTTTCCTTTGGCGGATCAAGGATTTTTTCCTCACCGGTCATACTGGTAAACAAATCCAGTTCGTCATCTATTGACGATGCCAGTTTCTGATCAATCACACTCTGCTGCAAATCCAGTTCCTGGGCCATTAAAAGAAATAACCTGGACAAAAACACAGGATCCGGGTCAAAAATTTCATCTTCTTGATTCTTTAAAATATCCGTTCGAATCTGTGAGGTAAATGTTTTATTGGAAAAACCGTTTTTAAAAATATCCTTTAACGAAGCTTCTTCACCGTGGTGGAGCCGCCCCCATTGTTTAAATTCTTTTAAACAGCCAACCAGGCGGTCTTCATCTTCAGAATACGGAACACGGATTTCAATGGAGCCGTTTTCCTCTAATTGGTGAAGCGCTTCCGGCTGATTGTTGGAAACCGGCTGAAAAACAATTATCCGGCCTAAAAACTGACTCAAGGGCTTTGCAACGGATTCCGGAATATATGTAAACGGAAAATAAATTGGTTTCATCATATTTTTAAGTCCTGAATATTGATCCCCAGCGCCCGCAACTCTTCTCTTATCTGGTCCGCTTTTTCAAAATCACCGGCGTTTCTGGCAGCCTCTCTTTTTCCCATCAGGTCTCGAAGGCCGGGGTCCACTTCGATGGGGTTAAAATCAAAAATTTTTATAACGTCATCGACACTTTGGAATGCGCTTAACAGCACTGCCGCGTTGTCGGAATTTATCTGCCGGTCTTTAATCAATATGTTAATTTTTTTAATGATATTAAAAATCACCACCAGGGCACGGGGAAAATTTAAATCATCGTCCATGGCGGAAATAAATCCCTGTTTAATATCATAGGCCAGCTGATCAATATCCGGATATTCGCTTCCGTCCTTAATACCCATTAACCCATGGACACAGGAATCAATCCGCTTTAAAGACCTTCTGGTCTGAATGAGAAGTCTGGTTCTAGAAAATGTGAGCGGCTTGCGATAATGATTGGAAATCAGCCAAAAACGAATTTCCCTTGCGCTAAAGCCTTCTTTGACCAATTCATCAAGGGTCGGCAGCAATTGTTTTTCATCATCCGTGGCTTTATTTTCCATCAATACACGTTCACAATGAATCCAGAACTTTGCCAGGGGTTTTCCGGTGACGGCTTTGGCAATGGCCAGTTCATTTTCATGGTGCGGAAAAACAAGCTCCCGGCTGCTGGTATGAATATCATAAGACTCGCCCAGACATTTCATCGACATGGCCGCGCACTGGATGTGCCAGGACGGGCGAACATTTCCCCACTCGGTTTTTACGTAAATGCCCCGTTTCAATTCAGAAAGCCTGGCCCGTTTCATTAACGTGAAATCCCGGGGATTATTCTTTTCATACTCATCCAGGTCAACGGTTGCACCGAGTTTAATTTTATTCAAGTCAACGCCGGACAGTTTTCCGTATTCAGGGAAACTGCCGATATTAAAATACAGGGACCGAAGCTTTTCATAAGCAACGCCCTTGTCCATCATCTTTTTTGCCAGATCGACCATATCATCAATATGCTCACTGGCTCTTGGATATTTTTCCGCCGGCTGGATCATCAGTCTTTCCAGATCCTGCTTGAACAGGTCAATATATTTTTGCGTAAACTCGGAAAGCGGTTCTCCTGCAGATTCCGACCCCTGGATGGTCTTGTCGTCAAAATCGGTAATATTCATGACATGATTGACGGAATATCCACGGAACTCCAGGTAACGGCATAAAATATCAGAAAATACAAACCGCCGGCACTCCTCGATGTGCATCCGGGCATCTGCCGTCGGGCCACAGGAATATACCGACACTTTTCCGGGTTGAATCGGTTCAAACGGTTCCTTGGACCGGCTCATGGTGTTAAACAAATGAAGATCCACTTTCTTTTTTACGGCAAACAGGGGTGTGCTCAAATATCTTTCACCGCTGTCCGGGAAAATAACCACAATGGTACCTTCCGTCATTTCCGCCGCCTTTTTTGCCGCAATAACCATGGCCGCGCCACTGCTCATACCGACAAAAAGGCCTTCTTCTTTGCCAAGACGCCGGGTCATTTCAAACGCCTCGTCATCATCTATGTTAATAATTTCATCAATCAATCGTTTATCGAAAATCTCCGGACGGTAGGCCTCTTTTAAGTTCTTTAATCCCTGGATTTTATGACCCAGGTAAGGTTCCACACCGATGATTTTAATATTGGAATCATACTCACGAAATCGTTTGGCAACCCCGATAACGGTTCCGGTGGTTCCAATAGTTGCCACAAAAGCGGAAATCCGGCCATCCGTCTGCCGGATAATCTCTTCCGCAGTGCCGGAATAATGGGCCTTCCAGTTGGCGTCATTATTATATTGATCCGTCATAAAGTACCGGTCCGGATCTTCACGAACAATCCGGTAGACCTCTTCAATCGCTCCGTCGGTTCCCAGATGGCCGGGTGTTAATAAAATTTCCGCGCCCCGGGCGGCTAATATTTTTCGGCGCTCAACGCTGACAGCTTCCGACATGGCCAGCAGCAGTTTATACCCCTTAATCGCACACACCATGGCCAGCCCGATTCCCGTGTTGCCGCTGGTGGCCTCGATAACGATTTTATCATGTGTCAAAGCACCTGATTTTTCACCATTTTCGATCATCGACAGGGCCGGCCGGTCCTTTATGGATCCGCCTGGATTCACGTATTCTATTTTTGCTAAAATTTTAACCTTAGGGTTCGGGTTCAGGCGATTGATTTCAACCAGCGGCGTGTTTCCGATGGCGTTTAAAATCGAATGATGCATTCAAATTTCCTCAGGCACATATAAAATTAGACTTTTTACAAAGCCATCAAACATTTTTCCAGGTGTTTTAACATTTGTTCACTTACTTTTGACGGGTCCATAGAAGCATCCACCACCACAAATCGATTCGGCTCTTGCCGGGCAAGTTCCAGATAGCCGTTTCGAACACTTTCATGGAACTGAAGTCTCTCATTTTCAAACCGGGTTTCCGATTCAGCCCTGGAACCATCCTTGATCTGCTTCCAGGCACGTTTAAGCCCGATTTCAGGGTCAAGATCAAGTATAAATGTAATATCCGGTTTAAGACCTTCGAGCACCAGACTGTTCAACTGCTGAATCAGGCGGATGTCAACGCCCCGTGTAAATCCCTGGTAAACGGTTGTTGAATCGCAAAACCGGTCACATATCACGATCTTGCCGGATTCAATCATGGGGCTGATGAGTTCCTTAATATGCTGAACCCGGTCTGCTGCATACAATAATAATTCCGTTAATGGATGTATATTATTATTTCCCGGATCCAGCAGAATAGATCGAATTTTCTCTCCAAGCACGGTGCCGCCGGGCTCTTTGGTAATTATGTATTCAAGGCCGAACTTTTGAAGATACGCCGCAATATAATCAATCTGGGTTGTTTTTCCAGAACCTTCAATCCCCTCAAGTGTAATCAGCATCTAAAAAATCCATTGTTCAAATGATGTAAACGGTTACCGTAATACCGGAATAATAGAATATATTTATTTATGATTTTAAATATGTAAAATCAATAATATTAAACGGCGACTCAACTTTTATACAAGTTGCCGACATATAAAAACATCAATAACAATTGCGCCGACTTTAATCTGGGTGATATAGATTTTTTTCATCTTTAATATATAGCCTGATTCAAGCTTTGAAACGGATTTTATATAACCTTATAATACTTGACATTTTGGCTTGATCAGGTTTTTATACTTGAATTTCAGTGTGTCTTCAAGGGATTATTCTTCTAATATTTGAATCACTTTAAATGAATGGACATTCAACCCATTTTAGTACCATAATTAAATTAACTGATTTGATTTACATATTATTTAATTAATATTAATAATTCGTATTCCAACTGAATCACAATTTTCTTAAATCAATGCGTGGCAGCCCCATGACCGCTTTTAAAAAAAAACCATGGACAAATACTTGGAAGCTATGTTTTTTTTTGATCTGCCTCATGATTTTTTTCATTTCCCAGACACCCGTCATATCAACCGCCGGCACCATTAACGCGCAAGACATTATCCGGCCCGATACGCCATGGCGTATCAATGCACAAAAAATCACCTATAATCAAAAGACTCATATTTACACAGCCACTGGTGATGTGAAAATTTATAAAGATGACAAAACGCTTTATGCTGAATCGATTCAATATAACCAGGACACCATGGAAGCGGAATCAAAGGGCGGTGTCCGTCTGACGGTGGGCAAAGACACCTTAAGGGGCGATGAAATAATCATCAACCTCAAAACAGGTATCGGCACCATCATTAATGGAAGCATATTCATTGAAAAAAGTCATTTTATCATCAAGGGAGACAAGATTCTTAAAACCGGTGAGAATTCATATACAATTAATAATGGCAGCATCACCACATGCGATGGAGATCTTCCGCCATGGCAGATTACCGGAAAAAAAATCGATATTACCATTGAAGAATACGGCACCGTCCGTCATGCCGCACTTTGGACCAAAAAATTTCCGGTTTTTTATGTTCCCTATCTGATTTTTCCGGTCAACATAGAACGACAATCCGGCCTGCTTCCCCCGCAAATGGGTTACTCATCCCGAAATGGAATCGAATTTATTCAACCCTATTACTGGGCAATTAACAAAAGTTCCGATGCAACTTTTTACTACCACCATATTCAGAAAAGAGGTGAAAAATTCGGCGCGGAATATCGGTATGCACTCAGCAATTTCTCAAAAGGGACCCTTATGATGGATTTTCTGGATGACCGGAAAGTTGACGACGGAACCGGAGATTCAAGCCAAAATTGGGGATATTCTGATGACCCATTTTTAAGAGAAAATACGGACCGGTACTGGTTCAGAACGAAACTCAACCAGAAACTGTCCCGAGATTTTACCTCAAAACTGGACCTTGACATTGTCAGTGATCAGGACTATCTGAATGAATTTGATTCCGGCTATTCAGGATATGATGCCGCAAAAAAATATTTTGAATCTGAATTTGGTCGTGACATTGACGATCAAAATGATTCCGTTCGAACAAACAGTTTCAATATTAATAAAATCTGGACCCAATACAGTTTCAACGCCGAATTATTGTGGTATGACAATGTGATCAACCGGCGGCAGAACGAAACCGATTCGACCCTTCAGCAACTGCCCGTCATTACGTTTAATGCATTAAGGCAGTCTGTTTTAAACAATCTGCTGTTCGTTGACATGGATTCCGGATTTTCAAATTTTTACCGGCAAGACGGCATGACCGGCCAGCGGATTGATGTTTACCCAAGAATCTACCTTCCCATGCATTATAAAAATTATTTTACGTTTGAGCCTTCGGCAGGGTTCCGGGAAACTGCATGGTACTCAGATCGAACGGAAGAGGATTTACAAGGCCTTGATGAATATGACTACCAGCACAGAGAGATTTATGATTTAGGGGCTGAGTTGTCGACTGATCTGTTTAATGTTTACCAGATGAACGGAAAATCAATTAATAAGATCAAACACACGTTTATCCCAAGACTGGAATATTCATATATTCCTGATGTAGATCAGACAAAATACCCGGAATTTGATGACACGGACCGGATTGCGCCGGAAAACCTCATGACATTTTCTTTAACAAATCTTTTAATATCCAAAGCGCAAGGCTCAAATGAATTAATTGCGGAGATGCCTGTTAAAAACCCGGATACGCCTTTTAAAAAAACTGATGAATTATCTGCTTTAGATTCGTACAATCAGTTTTTATGGTTTAAGATCGAACAGTCCTATGATTTTATCATGAAAAACGAACCGGATGGAAAACCGTTTTATCCGTTATATGCGGAACTGACCCTGACACCGGTAAACCGATTATCCCTCCATGCGGAAACCGAATGGAACCATGACAGCGGCAACTTCACAACTTTTAATACCTACTGCAAAATAAAAAATAGTCGCAAGGATCATCTGACAATCGAGCACAGATATATCCGCAACGAAAATCAGTCCATTTATCTGGATTTTAATGGCGCCGTTACAGACACCATCAGCATTTTCGGAAACTATGAAAGGAACCTGAAGGATTCGGTGGATATTGAAACCAAACTGGGTTGTCATTATCAGGCTCAGTGCTGGTCCTGTGAATTATTTTATAAAGAAAAAGATGATGACCAGAAAATCGGATTCATGATCAGCCTGAAAGGTCTTGCCCACGTCGGAAGCGAGTTATAAACATATGCTTCTTTCAACAATATCAAATCGTTATGTTATAAACCGGGACAGCACATAAGGTTTTATGGCAAAGAATCTGTTAAAAAAATATTGCATAACTACTTGACTTTTTATAAATTTGTATTTAAATAAAAAGATTATTAATATATTTTGATTCCAAGAGAATAATTAGGAGGCGATATGAACAAACTGGAACTCATTTCAGCATTAAAGAAAGAAGCTGATATTTCGAAATCTGAAGCGGCAAAAATTGTCCAAATATTCTTTGATTCTATGTCAGAGGCACTGATCAATCAGGAGAGAATCGAAATAAGAGGCCTTTGCAGCTTTTTTGTAAAAAATTATAAAAGCTATGTGGGCCGAAATCCAAAAACCGGAGAAAAAGTTCTCATCAATCCTAAAAGGCTCCCGTTTTTCAAATGCGGAAAAGAGCTTAGAGAACGTGTAAACAAATAAAACCCAGCTTTGATGGCTTTGTAAAAAATCCAAATTCTGTGTTGCGCTACATCCTTCGGTTCTTCATAGTATGCAAAATACGAATCATCACTCAGGATTTGCGCGCCTTGCCAATTTTATAAAATGGTGGAACTTTTTACTTTGCCATCTGAATCTGACTTTTTACAGGATCATCAGTTTTAACATACGGAAAAATTTGTGCCCGGCTTTGTATCCCTTGTTGATCAAAAACGGCCTGTCCGACTTTTAACCGCAGCCCTTTCCAGCGGTAATCTCCCCCATGCCTTCCTTTTTACAGGAATAGAAGGGATTGGAAAAAAAACAGCTGCCATGGCGTTTGCCATGGCATGCAATTGTTTTAACCTGCAAAAGGGTCCTCAGGCTAAACAATCTGATTCTATTCCGGCTTCTGTTCCGGCTGAATTCAGTCAAATTGAACCCTGCGGGCGATGTCGATCATGCAAAAAAATTATATCCGGAAATCATCCGGATATAATTTTGGTGACACCCGCCGGGGCAATGATTAAAGTTGATCAGATCCGTGCATTGTGCAGTAAACTGGTGCTAAAGCCTTACGAAGCGTCCAAACGCTTCGCGATCATAATCGGTGCACAGAAATTAAATCCTGAAGCTGGGAATACGCTTTTAAAAACACTTGAGGAACCTCCTGAACATACTGTCTTTATCCTGACGGCACTGCAGGCGTCGGATATATTGCCGACCATTGTTTCCAGATGCCAGCAGATTCGTTTCAATCCGATTCCCCTTAATTCTCTTCAAACATACATTGAGAATGCCTATGGACTGGATCCGGCAGAAGCATCCGCCATCGCTTCCATGGCCGGGGGTAGTATCACATGCGCCGAATCAATGACTAAATCAAACTGGATAGATAAGCGGGACTGGATTATTGAAGAAGTGGAAGCCCTCCCATCACGGTCGATTAATTTATGCCTTGCCTTTTCAGAGGCATTATCAAAAAATAGAGAATGGCTTTTCACAGCATTTGAAATAATAAAAAACTGGTTGAGGGATATTGTTGTTTATAAGTACATACCTGAAAAAATAATCAATAAAGATTTAACAGAACAAATTAAAGCTTCTTCAAAAAAAGCAACCGTCAACTCTTTGATATTAAAAATCAAGGCGATTGAAAAAGCAGAGCGAGACATTAAATCCAATTCAAATTTGAGACTGACATTGGATTCACTGATGATCACGCTCTCTAAAGGATATTGAAATATATGGATAAAGTTATAGGCATTCGGTTTAAGCCGGCCGGCAAAATTTATGATTTCAGATGCGGCGCTTTTGTTTTAAAAACAGGAGACCATGTGATTGTTGAAACGGAAAACGGCCTGGGCTTTGGAGAGGTGGCGACACCGCCGACCCAAATCGAAAATAAAAAATGTTCCCGCCCCCTGAAAAAAGTATATCGACCGGCAACCGAAAATGATTTCAATCAGATAATAAAAAATTCGGAAACCGAAAACAAAGCATACGAATTCTGCCGTCAGTGCATTCAAGAACTTAAACTTGAAATGAACCTGTTTCAAACAGAGAGCAATTTCGCCGCAAGCAAAATCACTTTTTTTTTCACAGCCGATGGGCGTGTTGATTTTCGAAAACTGGTAAAAATGCTGGTAAAAGAATTTCGGACCAAAATTGAAATGCGACAGGTGGGAATCCGCAACCAGGCCAAAATGTGCGGCGGAGTCGGCAGGTGCGGCCGGGAACTCTGCTGCGCCGCTTTTATGACAAAGTTTGACCCGGTTTCTATCCGGATGGCCAAAAAGCAGGGATTATCGTTAAATCCGACAAAAATATCCGGTGTCTGCGGAAGACTTATGTGTTGTCTGACATTTGAAAACGATGGATATGAAAAAAAAGAAAAACAGAATAATCGGAAGGAAGCAAAGAATTAATGACAACTCCTTTTTATATAACCACCCCTATCTATTATGTAAATGCAAAACCCCACATAGGGCACACATATACAACTATTGCCGCTGATGTTGCTAAACGCTTCCATGCCATGATGGGCGAAGAGACTTTTTTTTTAACCGGAACCGATGAACATGGCGATAAAATTGTTAAAGCAGCCGAACAGCAGAATATCACGCCAAAAGCGTATGCTGATCAGATTAGCAGCTTATTCAGAGATCTGTGGCCGGATTTCAATATTGACAACAATTATTTTATCCGGACAACTGATCCGGATCACATTGCGGTTGTAAATCAGATCCTGCAAAAAATTTTTGATTCCGGAGATATTTACTTCAGTGAATATGAAGGACTCTACTGTTTCGGGTGCGAACGTTTCTATACGGAGCGTGAGCTGGTCAACGGTAAATGTCCGGACCATGAGACCGAACCGGAAATTATCAAGGAATCCAATTATTTTTTTAAAATGAGCCGTTACCAGGAATGGCTGATCAATCATATAAAAAAAAATCCAAATTTTATTCAACCGGAACGATACCGGAATGAGACCCTTGCGTTTTTGCGCGAACCCCTTGAAGACCTTTGCATTTCCCGCCCCAAATCCCGACTGGAGTGGGGTATTACTCTGCCATTTGATGAAAACTACGTCACCTATGTGTGGTTTGATGCACTGATCAACTATATTTCCGCCCTGGGATTTCCGGATGGTGATAATTTTAAAAAATTCTGGCCCCAGGCCCGTCATATTGTGGCAAAGGATATTTTAAAACCCCACGGCATCTATTGGCCGATCATGCTGAAAGCAGCAGGCATCGATATTTACAATCACCTTTATGTTCACGGCTACTGGAATATAGATGAAAGCAAAATGTCAAAATCATTAGGCAATGTTGTTGATCCCCATTACCTTCAATCGACTTATGGTGCCGACGCCATCCGATTTTTTCTGATGCGGGAAATGGTCTTCGGCCTTGACTCGAATTTTTCTGAAAGCACGCTGATCGAACGAATCAACACCGATCTTGCCAATGACCTGGGCAATCTGTTTTCACGGGTGCTGGCAATGTTTCACAAATATTTCAACGGGACAGTGCCTGAAATTGAGCCCCGGGTCCGAAATGGTGAAAAAGCAGACTTATTTGCAGATGCACAACATACGATCAAAAAATTTAAAGATGAGATGCAGTCCCTCAAGTTCCACAAGGCCATTGCCTCCATCTGGAATTTTATTTCCAAAATGAATAAATATGTGGTTTCTACCGCACCCTGGGAACTTGCAAAAGATGAAAATAAAAAAGACCGGCTTGCTGATGTCATTTTTAACCTGATAGAAGGCTTAAGGGTTATTGCCGGACTGATTCTTCCGATCATGCCCCAGACCTCTGCCACCATGCAAAAACATCTGGGAATAAACGAGGAAAATGCGTTGTCAACGTTTGATCGTTTAGAGCAATGGGGATCCATTAAAACGGGCACCGGTCTTCCAAAACCGGTGACCCTGTTTCCCCGAATCGATGTGAAAAACAAAAACCGGCAAAATAAAAACCTGAAAAATATAAACCAGACACCGGTCAAACAGGGAAAACCTGAAAAAAAATCCCTGCCTGATTTAAAACCTGAAATTTCTTTTGATGACGTGTTGAAATTAGATCTGCGGGTTGCCACAGTCACCCATGCGGAAAAAATACCTAAGGCAAACAAGCTTCTTAAGCTGGAAGTTGATCTTGGAGAGGAAAAAAGAACCATTGTTGCAGGAATTGCTAAAAGCTATTCCCCCGAAGAAATTTGCGGCAAACAGGTTATTGTTGTTGCCAATTTAAAGCCGGCAAAATTAATGGGAGTTCAGTCCCAGGGAATGCTACTGGCATCTGTTACAGATGATGCATGCGCAATTGCGACAATTGAAAAATCTGTTCCTTTGGGAGTTCCGGTAAAATAACGCGCCCTGCAGAAACTCCTCTCTTATCATGACCGGAGGAGAAAATGAATTAAAAAAGATCGTTATTCCATACAACTTAAAAGTTCCCATTTGAATAGATTCCGTGCTTCGGACCTTTGTGGTAAAGGATTTTCTTGACACTCAACGGTCAAGTATCTAAAGTACGGTTCGATTGAGGGAAAACTTTATTCGATCAAAAATGACTCATGTTTATTTCACCAATAGTGTCGCGTCAAAGATGAAATGTCGCAAGATTGCGCAGCCATTTTTTATGTCTGTGAGGCACGACTTGAGGAGCATAGTGGGCTACGAGACTCAAGTCGTAACGACGCAGACGCGGAAAATGGCAAGAAAGATGCGTCAGTTCAGAGTTGACACGACACTATAATACTTATTCCGGAGAGCTGATCATGAAAGATAAATACTCAATCGTTGGGCCTTTTTACGATCTCATGTCTGTTATTTACAGCTTCAATCAAATAGACAAATGCAAGACCGCGATGCATGACAGGATCAAACCCGACAGCAAGGTACTGTTCGCTGGCGTCGGACACGGCATTGACGCAATAGCAGCGGCCGAACTGGGGGCAAAGGTCACGGTCGTCGATCTGTCGGCAACAATGCTGAAGAGATTTAATAAGGGAATCGGAAAAAAAGAATTCAAACACCCGATCAGACAACTCCATGAAAACATACTTCATGTAGACGAATTTTCAACGTACGACATGGTATTTGGGAACTTCTTCCTCAATGTGTTTTCAAAAGAAATGGTTGTACAGGTCCTCAGCCACCTGACAAAACTTGCGAAAAATGAGGGATTCGTAGTGGTGGGAGACTTTTCACTCCCCACGGGGAATCTGATTGCAAAATTCTTTCAGATACTCTACTGGCGTATGGCGGATCTGTTTTTCTGGGCTGTTGCAAACAACGCGATCCATCCGGTTTATGACTATCAGAAACACATGCGGGAACTGGGCCTGGAAATAAAAACGGTAAAATATTTCAGAATGCTTTTTGACGAACGCTATTATTCAATCCTGGGACAAAAAAATAACCATTAACGGTTTCAATATCCCCCCTCAAACATCGGGAACACCCCCTATGCCGGAATCTACACACAGGTTCAGTTTTGAAGAGAGAATGTCGTATCTTAAAGAATACGGCAGTCACTGCATGTCTTTTTCAGCCCTTCAGCCGGGGATGCAATACTTTGATATGCCCGGCATAGGATATATCGCATATGAGCAAAAATGGGGCCGCCGGGCCGTATTATCGGACCCTGTTTGTAATGAAAAAGATCAAGAAACGCTAATCGGAGAATTTCTGCGAATGGGCGGGCCTACAGGGTTTGCCCAGATTTCTGAACCCGTCGCGAGGCTCCTGTATGAGAAGTTCGGATTTTATGCGACACAGTTCGGTATTGAATCGATTATCGATTTGAAAAACTGGGATCTAAAGGGTAAAAAAAAGCAGATCCTGCGGACATCACTAAATCAAGCCGCAAAAAAAGGGATATACGTTCAGGAAAATTACAATGAAAACAGATACAATCAATTTTCAGAAAAATGGATAAAGACAAGAAAGGTCAAAAACAGAGAAATCAGATTTTTAATCAGACCAATGAATATGGATTTCGAGGAGGGAACAAGAAAGTTTTCTGCCTATCAGGGAGATGAACTCATCGGATTTATTTTCTTCGATCCGGTCTATTCAAACGGTAAAATTATAAGCTATGTCCCCAATATCTCTCGATTCAGCCAGTCATTCAGGCAGGGTATTTTCTACACTATCATGATTTACGCCATGGACATCTTTAAAAAAGAAGGGATTGAACAGATACATCTCGGTCTCTCCGCCTTTGCCGTAAGCGATACGAACAGCCACTATGAAGCGGGCATACCCAAAAAGCTGGTCCGTTTTCTTTATCAACACGGCAACAAGATATACAGTTTTAAAGGCATACATTTTACGAAATCGAGATTCAGAGGCCAGGTTTATAGGACATTCTGTTCTCATAAGGGAAAACTCCCTTTCAGGGAAATAATAACCCTGTTTAAAATTTCAAATTTCTTTTAAGTGTTCTGCGTAAAACAATCATGATGCGTTGGATTTCACATCACTCTTAAATCTGCCGGGGTTTTAATATGCCGGGTATTTATTGGAACTCTTTATAAAATTAAGGAGAGAAATTATGGAAATACCATCTATGATCCTTAAAAAGCTCTACGCAACGGGAAGTCTTTCAAATGTCAAAGATGGAGTACACTTCTGCCTCACAAACCCGCTGGGAGATGCCACATTAACAGGCATCTCAAAGGTCGAAATAAACGGCAATGAGATGCCGCTTGATAAAGTCATTGCCACTGTAGAAGGTCAGCCGGTAAAGGCATCGGAAGTAGATACGAATAACCCGATCCGGTTTCTTCTCGGTCAGACGGTAGACATCCATGTGCAGGCCGATGCGCTGGAAGAGGATAAAGAGCATTGCTTAAGTTTTGCCTTTCAAACCGAACCCTTCGGCCCCTTAAACTTTGAGGTCCAGGATACCATTACGAAACAGGATACCATTACCGAAAAAGATGGCGCGGAAACAAGTATTCCGCACGACAGAGCCCACAACTATGAAACCGAAATCATCCAAAAGCGACAGGCGTTCATTGAAGCATACTCCGGCGTAACGCTCGAGCATATTGATAAATATTCATTCGACCCGAAGTTGACACAGGGAAATATCGAAAATTTCACCGGCGTGGCGCAGGTACCCATCGGGTTTGCAGGTCCTTTGAAAATAAACGGAGAACATGCTGATGGTGAGTTCCTGATCCCGCTTGCCACCACCGAGGGAACTCTTGTAGCCTCCTATAACCGGGGGATAAAGATGATAAACCTGTGCGGTGGCATAACAACAACAATTTTGGATGACGTTATGCAGCGCGCACCTGGTTTTATCTTTGACTCTGCCAGGGAAGCGCGTGCTTTTGCAAGGTGGATAGATGAGAATATCGAAGATATCCGTAAACAGGCCGAGGCAACTTCAAACATTGCCAAACTTATCGATATACAGAAATTCCTTACCAGCAAGCTTGTTTACCTGCGTTTTAACTACACCACCGGAGATGCTGCGGGTCAGAACATGGTAACTGCAGCCACTTTTGCAGCCTGCAACTGGATACTGGACCATTTCAAGGGAATCCGTCGCCACTACATGGATGGCAATATGACAACCGATAAGAAGACTTCAGTGATCAATACACTGCACACACGGGGCAAGCGTGTTACCGCCGAAGTAATCCTCAAACGTGATCTGCTTATTGAGCAATTGAGAGTTGATCCGGAAACTTGTGAATATTATATGCAAGTCTCAAGCCTCGGCACTTTCATGGCAGGTGGAAGCAGCAACGGAGTTCAAAATGCAAACGCCCTTGCCGCCCTTTTCATCGCCACCGGACAGGATGTGGCCAACGTGGTGGAATCCTCAACCGGTATGGTTCATATGGAAACAACATCGGAAGGGGATCTTTACGCTTCGCTGACACTTCCTTCGCTGATCGTCGGAACATACGGAGGCGGCACCGGACTCCCCACGCAGAGGGAATGTCTTGAGATACTCGGATGCTATGGGGAGGGGAAGGCCCTCAAATTTGCCGAGATCGTTACCGCTGTTGCGGCGGCGGGTGAAATTTCACTCGGCGCAGCTGTATCTTCCCTTGAATGGGTGTCGGCCCATGAAAAATTAGGCCGAAACCGATAAGAAGCACGACCGTTTTTTTGACATATATATCTTGAATTTTTCAGGATAATGCCTGAATTATATTTTTTCTGTCATCGAGGGAGGCACGACATCAAGCAATTGCCTGAAAAACAAAGGATTGGTATATGGAAAATCGGCGTTACCGAAAACAAAAAAATACTAGTTTTTTACTAGCAAAAAGCCAGTATACTTTCAGTTATAAATATTTATTAAAATTTGTCATAATAATATCGTCTTAACAGTTTAATAATTTTATTACACCGTTTTTCTTTTTTCCCTCAAATTGCGGTTTTGTGTGGCGGAGTGCTGTTATCTCCGTTTTTTGTTTTTGAAAATAACATACTAAAAAGAGGGGGGAATTCATATGTTTAATCATTTGCCAAAAGTAATGAACCCAGAGAAAGTTCGGCTGTGGGAGGCAACTTATCGTTCAGCCTGTGAGGAAATTTAACCAATGCAAAGTCAGCCCCTCTCATCAATAGGTTACTGGGAATCGACAACAACTTACCCTGCATTTTCCCAAAGCGACTTGCTTTCGGTAATCCCTTTGGTACGTGAACCAGTTCATGTGGTACAAGAAGGATCAGACGGACGGCTGGGCCTATCTTTATCCGGCCAGGTTTTCCCCGCATCCGGCCCTACATCTGGCACGGAAAATAATAAATTCCGTCTCATGGCGTCACTTCCCGCGCTTTACCCGGAATGGTTGGGAGACCGATCATTTCTGGAGGTACACTCGGTCCGGTTCCCATATATTTCAGGTGCCATGTTTCGAGGTATTGCATCCGCCGATATGGTGATTGAAATGGCAAGAGCCGGAATGATCGGTTTTTTCGGCGCAGCAGGACTTGCCGTAAAAGATGTTGAGAAAGCCATAAATAAAATCAAAACCGCCATTGGCGAATCAGGACTATCCTGGGGCAGTAATTTGATACATTCGCCTAACGAACCTGAACTGGAGGGAAAAGTGGTTGATCTTTACCTCAAAAAAGGGGTGAAGCGAGTATCAGCCGCAGCGTTTATGACGCTCACGCCAAATGTCGTGCGATATGCCTGTACGGGTTTATCCGCAGACAATAATGGAAGAATCCATAGAAAAAATTTTATTTTTGCAAAACTTTCCCGCCCGGAGGTGGCACGGTTGTTTATGTCGCCGGCGCCAAAACAAATCCTTGATCTCCTAGTGACCCAGGGCAAATTAACAAAAACGGAAGCGATATTGGCATCCAAAATACCCATTGCCGAGGATATCACTGTTGAAGCGGACTCAGGCGGGCATACGGATAACCGGCCGCTTACCGCCCTCTTTCCGACTATTCTTGCAATAAGAGATGAAATTTCATCAGAAAAAGGGTATGACCGCCCAATCAGAATAGGCGCCGCAGGGGGATTAGGTACGCCATCGTCAATTGCCGCCGCATTTTCCATGGGTGCCGCATATGTGCTCACCGGTTCCGTTAATCAATCAGCAGTGGAATCGGGTTTGTCCCGGGAAGGAAGAAAAATGCTGGCCCTGGCTGATGTTGCCGACGTGACAATGGCGCCTGCTGCAGACATGTTCGAGTTGGGTGTCAAGGTCCAGGTATTAAAACGCGGAACTATGTTCTCCAACCGGGCGGCTAATCTCTATACAATCTATTCGGAAAATAGTTCTATCGATACAATTCCCAAAGACGTTAAAACCCGATTGGAAAAAGATGTATTTCATGCTCCGCTGGAAAAGATCTGGGCGGATACCCGCGATTTTTTTTCCGAGCGTGACCCGGCGGAGATCGAAAAGGCCGAAAAAAATCCAAAACACCTCATGGCCTTAATCTTCAAATGGTATTTGGGAAACTCAGCCATTTGGGCTATCCACGGTGATCCGGCGCACACGATTGACTATCAAATTTGTTGCGGCCCTTCCATGGGCGCTTTTAATGCATGGGTCAAGGGTTCGTACCTTGAAAAATCTGAAAACCGAACGGTATCGGATATTGCCCTTAATCTTCTCGAAGGTGCGGCAGTTGTAACAAGAGCCCAGCAGGTTCGAAGTTATGGGGTTCCGGTGCCCGGCGAGGCCTTTAATTTCAGGCCTCGACCGCTTTCTTATTACAATGCATAGTATAATGCATAGTATAATTTATAGTAGTTAAATAATACATAGTGAGATAATACAATGTCCCCAATAAAAAAAACCACACAAATTAAAACGAAAAAGACGAAAAACCAGACCAGGAGCAAAACGTCCTTGCAAAGAATACAGGACAACGTGACGCCGGTTGCAGTCATCGGTATGGGCTGTCTCTTTCCAGGCTCTAATGACAAAGAGGGCTATTGGCAGGACATCACGACCGGGCGGGATATGGTTACAGAAGTTCCGCCAAGCCACTTTCTCATAGACCACTACTTTGACCCTGATCCTTCCGTTGCCGACAAAACATATTGCAGGCAAGGCGCTTTTCTTTCTCCAATCGAATTTGATCCTATGGCATTCGGCATTCCGCCAACAAATCTGGCCGCAACAGACACATCGCAGCTTTTAAGCCTTGTGGTCGCCAAACAGGTTCTTAAGGATGCTTTTCCCGGACAGCTCAAGAATGTGGACCGCAGCCGGATAGGCGTTGTAATGGGCGTGGCCGCCGGCCTGGAGTTACTCGGCGAGATGGCGAATCGGCTTGTGAAACCCAATTGGGTCAAGGGCATGCGAGAAGCAGGTCTTCCTGAAGATGAGGTTGTAGACATCTGTGAACGGATCATGTCAACCCATGCGCCGTGGAAGGAAAGCACATTCCCTGGCCTGCTTGGAAATGTGGTCTCCGGACGGATTTCGAATTATTTCGATCTGGGCGGCATTAATTGTACGAGTGATGCCGCTTGTGCCAGCTCTTTTTCCGCCCTGTCCCAGGGGCTCAATGAAATTTACATGGGAACGTCTGATGTTGTTCTTGTGGGGGGAGTTGATACAAACAATGATACTTTTTTATTTGTCAGTTTCTCCAAAACGCCTGCCCTGTCCCCCACACACAATTGTCGCCCTTTTTCCGACAAAGCCGACGGCATGGTTTTAGGCGAAGGTGTCGGCATGATCGCTATCAAACGGCTTGATGATGCAGAACGCGACGGCGACCAAATCTACGCTGTAATACGCGGAATTGGCACGTCATCAGACGGCAAGGGATCGAGTATTTATGCACCGGTTGCGAAGGGCCAGGCCGTCGCTCTCAGGCGATGTTATGAGGCCGCATCTTACAGTCCTGAGACTGTGGAGCTGCTCGAAGCCCACGGGACCGCAACCCCGCCAGGAGACAAAGCCGAAGTTGAAGCACTTACCACGGTCTTTGGCGATGAGACAGAACGAAAAGACAAACAATGGTGCGCACTCGGATCGGTAAAATCCCAAATCGGTCACACAAAAAGCGCGGCTGCCACAGCCGGAATCATCAAGGCTGTTATGGGCCTTCATCACAAGGTCCTTCCGCCCACGATCAAGGTTGAACAACCCAGTCCTTTGATGAAGATTAAAGAAAGTCCATTTTATGTGAATACAGAGTGCCGCCCATGGGTGAGGGATGATTCGCACCCCAGAAGGGCTTCGATCAGCTCTTTCGGTTTTGGCGGGACCAATTTCCATGTAACTGTAGAAGAATATCAGGGACCCGGTAAATCAGCATGTCGCCTGCGCAATGTTCCGAGTGAACTCGTGGTGATGGGCGCAGAAAACGCCAAAGGGCTTGAAAATCTGTGCCGGGACACAGCCAAAGATTTAGACACAAAAGGCGTCCTGGCATATCTTGCAAGGACTTCACAGGAAAGCTTTGACGCGTCGTGCCCGGCAAGATTAGCGATCGTTGCATCAAACGAAAAGGACCTCGAAGCCAAGCTTAATTACGCGGCCAAGACATTATCCGAGAAGCCCGACAGCAGGTTTTCATTGCCCAACGGATTATTCTGCACTGTGGAAAAAGCGGACCCGGGCGCCATCGCTTTTCTGTTCCCGGGACAGGGCACCAGCGGATGCCTTGATATGGGAGCAGATCTCGCTATGCAGTTCACCGATGCAATGGATGTTTGGAACTTTTCGGCCTCTTTTGACCAAAAACGCGGGGCAAAGGAACCTTTGCACAAGGTAGTCTATCCCATGCCTGTGTTTAATGATGAAGACAAAAAAGCACAAAGCGAAAAACTTGCCCAAACCCAATGGGCCCAACCTGCCGTTATGGTAACGAGCCTGTCCATGTCAAGCATACTCAAAGGTCTCGGTATCAAACCCGACTGCGTGGGTGGCCACAGTCTTGGTGAGATTTCTGCGCTTCACGACGCCGGCGTTCTGGATATCGAAAGCCTGCTCAGCGTTTGCTTCAAAAGAGGCGAACTGATGGCAGCCAGAGCCGCTAAAAATCCAGGTACGATGACAGCTGTTCTCTGTGACGTTGACAAAGCACAGGACATACTCGACAAGATCGGGACCGACATCATCATTGCCAATCACAACAGCCCAAGCCAGATTGTTCTTTCCGGACCTATCCCCGACATGGAAGAGGTCGAACAGGTCCTTAAAAAAGAAAAAATAAAATTCAGGCGCCTGCCGGTCTCTGCCGCATTCCATTCCTCTCTCATGACCGAAGTGTGCGCTCCTTTTCTGGACTATATAAAGGGATTTGATTTTAAAAAGGCAACGGTTCCTGTTTATTCAAATATTAGCGGAAAACCGCATCAGAACAAACCCGAAAAAATTCGTGAAACACTTACAAAACAGATCGTCAACCCTGTTTTATTTGTAAAAGAGATCGAAGAAATGTACGCGGCAGGCGTTCGGACGTTTATAGAAGTAGGTTCAGGTTGTGTACTCACCAATTGTGTCGCAAAAATATTAGAAAACAAATCCCATGCCGCCATAAATATGGACACCAAAAAGGAGCATGGCATAACCAGCCTTTGGAAAGCGCTGGCAAAGCTCATCATAGCCGGCGTGACACCCGACTTTTCCTATCTGTGGAAAGACCATGCACCTTTAAGCGATCCCCGGAAAAAGGAAAAACCCAAATTCTCAGTAACCTTAACAGGCACTAACTACGGAAAACCATATCCCCCTCCCGGAGGAATAGATGCCTATCCAAAACCAAATCCACCGAGACCTCAAACAGTTGACAAGGAGTCTGAACAATTGAAAGCTGCATCCAATAATAATACGGGCAATACAGTTAACGCTGAGCCTGAAAACCAAAAATCTGCTCAGCCGGAAAAGCCCGCGCCGGCAATATCAAGTAATGCTAATGCATCACCTGGAATTCCGGCTGCTCCCGCGGCCCTGCCGATCCAACAGCCACACTCCGGACTTGGGGTGGCGAAGCCTGCTCCGCTATCCGGCAATGTTATCAGGGGAGAAAATAGCTCCTGGGTAGCAGCCTATCAAAATATTCAGCAGCAAACAACAGAGGCCCACGCGGCTTATCTAAAGGTTATGGCTGAAAGCCACCTTGGCTTTCTAAGAGCCGCCGAGTCTTCCAATATCGCCCTCAGCGCGCTCCTAACCGGACAACCTGCTGTTCCAGGTGAGGCCGGTCTTCCGGCCATGAGCACGAGTGCCGATATCGCAGCACCTGAATCCGTGCCGCTTGTACCGTCAACGCCTGAATATACGCCGGATGCTATCCCAGCTGCTGTGCCGCCTGCTCCAAAACCCGAGACAGCGCACCCAGCGCCAGCACCTTTGGCGGCTGCACCAGTACAAGTACCCCCTTCGGCTGCCGAGCAGGCGCCTGTTTCCCCTGATTCCTATGATTCCAATGATATCGACTTCAAAGAGATGCTTTTAGATGTGGTTGCTGACAAAACCGGTTATCCAAAGGAAATTTTAACTGTTGAAATGGATCTTGAACTTGATCTTGGAATAGACTCTATCAAGCGCGTTGAAATTTTTTCCGCAATCAATGAAGAAAACCCATGGCTGCCGGAAGTTGATCCTGCGGTAATGGCCGACATTAAAACACTTGGTGATGTCATTGATTTTATTGGTCAACATGCACCTTCAATACCTGATGCACCGGCACAACTGGCCGCTGCTGCTTCAGTTGCCGCACCGGTTTCAGAACCGCAATCATCTCTTTCGGCTGCCGAGCAGGCACCTGTTCCCCCTGATTCCCCTGATTCCCCTGATTCCAATGGCATCGATTTTAAAGAGATGCTTCTTGATGTGGTCGCTGACAAAACCGGTTATCCAAAGGAAATTTTAACTGTCGAAATGGATCTTGAGCTTGATCTTGGAATAGACTCTATTAAGCGCGTTGAAATTTTTTCCGCAATCAATGAAGAAAACCCATGGCTGCCGGAAGTTGATCCTGCGGTAATGGCCGACATTAAAACACTTGGTGATGTCATTGATTTTATTGGTCAACATGCACCTACAATACCTGATGCACCGGCACACCAGGCCGCTGTTGCTTCAGTCGCCGCACCGGTTTCGGCGTCGCAAGCATCTCCTTTGGCTGCTGAACAGGCATCTGTTCCAAGTGATATCGATTTTAAAGAGATGCTTCTTGATGTGGTCGCTGACAAAACCGGTTATCCAAAGGAAATTTTAACTGTCGAAATGGATCTTGAGCTTGATCTTGGAATAGACTCTATCAAGCGCGTCGAGATTTTTTCCGCAATCAATGAAGAAAACCCCTGGATGCCGGAAGTTGATCCTGCGGTAATGGCCGACATTAAAACACTTGGTGATGTCATTGATTTCATTGAACGTTCACTTGGTAAAGTAAGGAACAGTGCTTCCGACCCGGCAGGTGCCTCAGCTCCGGCAGTAGAAACAGAAACAAAGGAAAAAAGTTCGGGGATTGGTAGATATGTGCTCCGGGAAACCCTGGCGCCCCGTTCCGGTTTTTCAATGCCCGGGCTCGCCGAAGCGAACCATCTATGTATTACCGATGATGAAACCGGTACCGGTATTAGTATTGGGGCTGCCCTGGCCGAAGAGCTCGAAAAAAACGGAATAAGTGCCACGGTTATTAAAAAAATCCCCGACGACTGCGACGGATTGATCTTCCTTGACGGCTTGCGCAAAATTTCGAAAAAGCAGGACGCCATTGATGTCAATCGGGAAGCTTTTATCGCCGCTAAAAAAATAGCCGGTCGGTTTACTGAGTCAGGGGGCGTTTTTGTTACAGTACAAAACACCGGAGGCGACTTCGGACTCTCAGGACAGGCAGGCGATGGCGTCTGGCTTTCCGGGCTTACCGGCCTGGTGAAGACCGCTGCCATCGAATGGCCCAAAGCGTCGGTCAAAGCTATCGACATTGATCGCGGCCGATTGTCGACTAAAAAACTTGCATCGGCCATCTGCCTTGAGCTCCTGACCGGCGGGCCGGAATTGGAGGTCGGGCTCAAATCGGACGGCAGCCGCTATCGTCTCAAGAGTTATAGTGAGCCCGCCAGGGATTCCGGCACCGCGCTGAATGAAAATTCGGTCATTATTGCTTCCGGCGGAGCCAGGGGAATTACCGCAAAGGCACTCATCCAACTGGCCCGCGATGTACGTCCCCGTCTTGCGCTGATCGGCAGAACCCAGCCCATGGATGAAATGGACGAACCGGACTGCTGCCGTGGGGCCGCAACCGATGCCGAATTAAAAGTCGCGCTTTTGCAAGATGCTAAGGCAAACGGAAAAACCGTGACACCGATGGATCTCAAAAAACAGGTCCATAAAATCCTTGCTGGCCGGGAAATAAAATCAAACCTGGAGGCGATGAAGCAAGCCGGCTCTGATACGAGGTATATCGTCGCCGACGTGCAGAATGAATCCGATATTTCAAAGGCGCTCAACGCAATCCGCAAAGAATGGGGAGGCATCACGGGTATTGTGCACGGCGCTGGTGTCCTGGCAGACAAGCTGATAGCCGAAAAGACTGTAGAACAATTCGATCGGGTCTTTAACACCAAGGTGAAAGGACTCGAATCGCTTCTTAAAGTCACTGCCAAAGACTCGCTGAGCGTCATATGTCTCTTCTCATCCATTGCAGGGCGCACCGGCAATATGGGACAATGCGATTATTCCATGGCCAACGAAATCCTTAACAAGGTCGCGGATGCAGAGGCGATAAAGCGCAAAGGCAAATGTTTTGTAAAATCCTTAAATTGGGGTCCGTGGGATAGTGGCATGGTCTCTGGGCTTCTCAAAGCCCATTTCAAGGAAGCCGGCATTCCCCTGATACCTGTTGATGTCGGGGTGAAGCGCTTTGTGAAAGAAATAACCGAGGACGCACCGAAAGACGTAGAGGTTGTCATCGGCCCCGAGCCCCCGGATGGTTCCCTCGCCATAAGTCCTATAACCCGGGAGCTCAACTTGAGCCTGCTGGTGAACAAAGAGAAGTATCCCTTTATCGACAGCCATCGTATACAGGATACTCCAGTAGTCCCGGTTGCGATGGTTATTGAGTGGTTTTCTAGGACAGCTGAACTTTACAACCCGGATATGAATTACGTTGGATGCAGAGACCTCAGGGTCCTGCGCGGGATCAAGCTCGATAACTTCATAAAAGGCAGTGATCTTTTCACGGTATGCTGCCGTCAGGAAAACGGAGACAGATCTTTTCTTGCTCTGGATTTGCTGGGGCCTGATAGCGGCGCGCATTACACCGCAAGGATAGAAATGTCTCATAAAAACCCTGTAAACAATAATGCGACCAAATCTAAGGCAAATGGACTTCCCTCATGGAAGTGGGACGTTTCCGAGATTTACAAAGAAAAGCTCTTTCACGGACCGAAATTTCAAGTCATTAAATCCTTGGAAGGTGTTTCCGACGATGCAGCAACAGCAGTTTTAGGGGGAATAGATGGAATGTCCTGGCCTGAAGCACTCTGGAAATACGATGTCGCCGCACTTGACGGCGGCTTGCAACTCGCCATCTTGTGGGGAATACACAATTCAAACAAAAAATCCTTGCCAACAAAAATAGGCGCCTGTTACTCCTACCAAAACGGCCCGATAAGCGGACCTATTGATTGCGTACTGAGTGGCAAATCAATTCAAAATGGACGTACACTCTCGGACATATCGTTCTTCGATAAAGATGGGATACTTGCTGCAAAGCTGTGCGACGTAGAGATGCACATGCTGACGGATACAGCGACCCAGAGATAGGAGAACAGCTATAAGATGTCCTTTGAACCGATTGCCATAGTTGGACAGTCATGCGTCCTTCCGGGAGCGCTTAATCCTAAGGAGCTATGGGACAAAATAGCCGCTGGTAAGAATCTATTATCCAAAATACCTGAAGGTTATTGGAGGACTGACCCCAATCTGGTCATGGCCGCTCCCGGGCAAAACGCCAGAGATATCACCTGGTGTGACCAGGGTGGGTATGTCAGCGGATTTGAATCGGTGTTTAGTCCCCACGGTTTTGCGATTCCGGAAGAAGAAGTCGTGAAATACGGAACCATGGTCCACTGGCTCCTCCACACAGCCCGCGAAGCCTTAAACGATGCCGGATACCAAAACGCCAGGGGACTTAACGCAGGGATAGCCTTTGGTAACTTGTCCTATCCATCACCCTCCATGTCCGAATTTGCAGAATCTGTCTGGCTTGACGCACAAGCCGGCGACTTTTGGGGCGGCAGAGCAAGACAGCTGGCAAAAGTTATAAAGCCTCACGCCATAAACAGATTCATGTCCGGTTTTCCCGCACACGTCGTGGCTCGGGCGCTCGAGTTGAACAAAGGCGCATTCGCTATTGACGCTGCGTGTGCGTCATCCCTATTCGCCATGAAAATAGCCTGTGACAAGCTCCACGACAGAAAAGCAGACCTGATGCTGGCAGGCGGTGTACAAGGATCAGATGATCTGATTATCCACATCGGTTTTTGCACATTGCAGGCCATGAGCCGAACTAGCCGGAGCCGTCCTTTTCACAAAAATGCAGACGGTCTGGTCCCCGCCGAGGGCGGTGGGTTCCTGGTGCTAAAGCGACTCGTGGATGCTGTCAGGGCAGGCGATAAGATCCACGGGGTAATAAGGGCGATTGGTCTTTCAAACGATGGTAAGGGGCATGGACTACTTGTCCCTTCGGCCGACGGCCAGTTCAGGGCCATGCAAAAGGCCTATCAAATGTCCGGGATCAATCCGTCACAAATCTCGTTGCTCGAGTGCCATGCGACCGGGACAAAAGTCGGAGATGATATTGAATTGGAAAGCTCCAGCCGTATCTTCCAAGGCTTAAGTGGGGTTCCCATTGGCACGATAAAATCCAACATGGGGCATCCCATCACTGCATCCGGTATCGCAGGCCTCTTGAAAGTAACCGGAGCGATGAAGGCAGGCATCAGGCCGCCTACACTCCACGTAGATAAGCCGAGCGAAGCGTTAAAAGGTACTCCGTTCCGTCTCATCAAAGAATCAGAGCCGTGGCCTTCAGACTCCCCGAGGATTGCCGGGATAAGTAATTTCGGCTTTGGCGGCAACAACGCTCATCTTATCTTAGAAGAATGGGATAAGGGATCATACAAAAAGCCGCCTGAAACAAAGCCACTCCCAAAAATAGAAATTGCCGTCGTCGGCATGGGTGCTATGGTCGCTTCCGGTACGGGAATGAAAGATTTTACGAGGACAGTTTTCTCCGGGAGACCCGCTCTTTTAAAACAGGATGACGGTACGAGAGCTGGAGCAGCAGTTTCGTGTGAGCTGCCGCTAATGGGACTCCGGTTTTTCCCGGCTGCCCTCGACCAAACTCTCCCGCAACAGCTCCTCATACTAAAAGCGACTATGGAAGCACTTGATGAGGTCAACAAATTTCCCAACAAACGTGCCGGCGTCTTTGTCGGGATGGGATGTGATTGCGAGGTCACCCGTTCCGGGATGTGCTGGCGTCTCCCGCAATTTGTCTGCGACTGGCTGGAGACAAAGAAAATAACCCCAAAGATGAAGGATTGGATTGAGTTTGTCAAAGATGACCAGATCAATCCGGCGCGGGAGGCATCGGCGATTTTAGGCGCCATGCCGAATATAGTTGCAAACCGACTCAACAGCCAGTTTGATGTCGAAGGGCAGAGCTTTACTGTCTCGTCGGAGGAACTCTCGGGCGTAAGATGCCTTGAACTGGCTATCCGTGCGCTCAAAGCAGATGAGATAGATGCGGCTGTCGTGGGCGCTGTCGACATATCGTGTGAAACCGTGCATATGGCGGCTGTCAAAGAAATACTGGATAACGAAAGACAAATTCCGGGAGACGCCGCAATCTCCCTGATCTTGAAGCGTGCTAAAGATGCGAGATCCGACGGTGACAAGATATATGCGCTGCTCCCAAATGAGATGGATGAGCCAAATGAGATAGATAAGATAGATGAGCCATATCAGGATCAGGATAAAAAACCCGCGCTTGAACTATCACTCGACAAAAACGGGCAAAGTATTACACCGCTTACAGGGCACGCCCATACCGCGTCGGGGTTGCTTCATGTTGCAACGGCAGCGCTGGCATGCCACTACAGAGCGCAACCCGCAGGGGTCGGAAAAAAGGCGATCCCCTGGCTGTCGTCTCACTCACGGTCTGCGAAGGTCACGATAAATGCTCTTGGCGGAGAATCTTCAACAGTAATTGTAAAAGAGGATAAAAAAACCTCTCCCGGACATCTGCCATTAGACTCTGCCCCCAGGCTCCATATTTATTCCGGCAAAGATCAAAAAAAAATATTAGAGAACCTCGACAAAGGCCGCGAATCAGACATCGGGCCTGCGCGTCTGGTTCTCGTAGCCAAGGATACGGCTTCGCTCGAAGACTTACAAAAACAGTCCAGGGTCCTCCTTGAAAAAAAGCAAAACATAAAAAACGTTTTTCTTGGAAAAGGCATCTACTTCTGCAGTCAACCGTATGAAGGTGAACTTGCGTTTGTATTTACAGGCCCCGCAGGCGCATACCCGCTAATGGGCAGAGAGCTGTATCTTGCTCTGCCAGAGCTTGTTGAAGAAGTAATTTCTCATCTCGGCTTAAACGCTGAAGTGACTGCCGAATGGATTCTCGGCCCAGACGAAGGCGGGACCCAGACTCCGGAAACCATGCTGTGGAGAAGTTCCTTCTTGTCCCAAATCCATGCGGTCGTTTCTCAGAAATATCTCGGTCTCAGGCCACAGGCCGCCATAGGCTTTTCATCAGGAGAATCCAACTCCCTCTTTGCCATGGGGGCCTGGCAGGATATGGGACAAATGTCCACCGATTTCGAAAACAAGGGTGTGTATACCCACGAAATAGGCGGCGACTTCAATGTTGTTAAAAAAGCTTGGAAATCCAAGGCTAAAAAGAAAGTTGCCTGGGCAAACTGGGGAGTACTCGCACCAGTAGACAAGGTAAAAAAGGCGCTTAAATCAGAACCCCTCGCTCATCTTATTATAATAAATGCGCCGGGCAATGTTGTGATCGGAGGAGATAGCAGCGCCTGCGAAAGGGTCATAGATAAGATTGGGCGACACAGCGTATATCCTTTAACTTACAATATTGCAAACCACTGCCCTGAGCTATCAGCATACGCTGATGAGTGGCGCAAACTGCACAGCCGTGCCACGGCAGACGTACCTGATGTGAGGTTTTACTCAAGCTCGACGTGTAGCCACTATCATCCTACAACTGAGAAATCTGCGCAGGCCATTCTGGATATGGCCACACATGTGCTCGATTTCCCCCTCATGGTTGAAAACGCATGGAATGACGGAGTCAGAATTTTTCTTGAACACGGCCCTCGCGACAGGTGTACCAAATGGATAAACCAGATACTCGGAGACAAAGAGCACCTGGCTGTTTCCCTTGATAGTATGAATAAAATGGATAGTATGAATAAGATAGATAGCATGGCTAAGATGGATAATCGCGACCGATCTTCTCTGGAAAATATTATTCATGCGATGGCACAACTCAAGTCAGCCGGAGTTCCGGTAAATTACAAGGAGTTTGAAAACAGGCTTTTGTCTTCCGGCAATAACATAAGTGATAGCCGGCCGGATAATTCCAAGCAGAAACCGACCAGAGTTTACCACGTTCATCCAGCCCAAATAGTGCTGCCTGAAATTTCTCAAACCGTAGAGGAAAAAACTCATTTTGCATCTATAACTACTGGTTCAGCCGACACGCCTAACAGAGCGAATCTTGCAGCATCTAAAGACAAACAGGTTATGGCGCCGGCTCCCCGGCTGCCGTCTGTAATGGCGCCCTCTGTAATGGCGCCGCCTGTAATGGGAGGAATCGAAGTGCCGATAGGGCAAGCTGATTATATTGACAACAAAAAGGTTGTCGTCGACGGGTCAAAAAACACAACAGATCCCATACGAAACCGCAACAATGCTTCGACTGAAGGGTCGGAGACATTTATAGAGGAGATAACGGATTCTTTGAAAGACCCCACTGAAATCGATCTTACCACGAGCAATATATTGAATAATATCGCGGATATAAACGCCAATGTGTCAAAAATCCATCAGGAATTCCTTGCTCAGCAGGCGAAAATTCACGGG
The DNA here is from genome assembly GCA_014237465.1 of Desulfobacteraceae bacterium. GTDB lineage: Bacteria > Desulfobacterota > Desulfobacteria > Desulfobacterales > Desulfosalsimonadaceae > SURF-3. Next base: position 36,166 of record JABZFM010000030.1, read on the forward strand.
AGCTATTTAGATCACCGCATGAACGTACTTACCATGCTGGGCAGGCTCACCGGTCAGAACATTTCTGCTCCAGCCATTGAGACGACGAAGGCGAAGGCATTTTCTGATCCTTCCGACCAGGGCGTCGTTCCAGTTCCGGGTAAGGGACAGCTTGTCAACGACAAGCATATCGAACCGGCCGGTCAGAAGCCGTCTCCTGATCCTTCCGGCAAGCCCGTCGATCCTGTTGTTGAGCCTGTTGAGCCTATTAAACCGGTTGAACCCGTTAAGCCAGTCGAGCCAGTCGAGCCGGTCGAGCCAGCCAAGGGGCAGTTTGCCAACGACAACTATATCGAACCCACCGGCCCGAAATTTTCTAAGGAACAGCTCGAAATTCTAGCGTCAGGCAAGATATCGGACGTGTTCGGCGAACTGTTCAAAATACAAGACGACTATCCCAGGCAGGTACGCCTTCCCGAATATCCTCTTCTCCTTGCCGACAGAATAACCGGACTGGATGCAGAACCCGGCTTAATGGGTAAGGGGATCATTTGGACAGAAACGGATGTAACGGCCGACGCCTGGTACCTCAATGATATTTACATGCCTGCTGGAATCACAGTGGAATCCGGCCAATGCGACTTAACTCTTGTCTCGTACCTTGGCGCGGATTTTCAAAACAAAGGCAAACGAATTTACCGCCTGCTCGGCTGCGACCTCGTGTACTATGGGGAGCCGCCCAGGGTCGGTGATACTCTGTGCTATCAGATTCACGTGGATGGACACGCAAATATAGGTGAAACCCGAATCTTTTTCTTTCGCTATGATTGTAGAATAAATGGAAAGCTTCGGCTGTCTGTCCGAAATGCTCAGGCAGGGTTTTTCTCTGATGATGAGTTGGCGGCGTCTGGCGGCATTCTCTGGAAGCCCGAGACCGGCGAGCATAAACCCGATGGCGAGGCTATCCTTGATCCGCCTTTTGCGGGGTGTACCCGAAGGGAATTTTCCATCGATCAGGTAAAAGCATTCTCCGAAGGACACGTCTACGAGTGCTTTGGTCCTGGTTTTGAGTTAACTGAGACCCACTCCAAGACACCTAAGATTCAATCCGGAATGATGCTGCTCCTTGACAAAATTACCAAATTCGATCCAAAAGGAGGGCCATGGGGTCGCGGTTACCTCAGGGTAGAGAACAATATACCTTCGGATGCATGGTATTTGACCTGTCACTTTAAAAACGATCCCTGTATGCCCGGCACCCTGATGAGCGACGCCTGTCTGCAGGCCCTTTCGTTCTATCTGACCGCGATGGGGTATACCCTGAAAAAAGATGGGTGGCGATTTGATCCGGTACCTGATGAAGTTTATCATATAAAATGTCGGGGACAGGTAACCCCCAAAAGCCAAAAATTTATTTATGAGGTTTTTGTTGAAGAGATAATTGACGGACCCTGCCCCACTATCTATGCCGATATTTTAGGCACTTGCGACGGGCTCAAAATTCTCCACATACGCCGAATGGGTTTGCGTCTGGTACCGGATTATCCGTTAGATTGCTGGCCCCACTTACTTGAAGGCCATGTTGAGAAAAAACCTGTAGCCAAAATCAAAAGTATGGAATTCGGATATAAATCCCTGCTGGCCTGCGCGTTCGGCAAACCATCTGAAGCATTTGGTAATCTTGGGAAACCGTTTGACGGACCCCGGCATATTGCCCGCCTTCCCGGCCCTCCCTATCATTTCATGTCACGGGTTACATCTATCAATGCAACTATGGGAGGCATGAAAACCAATGAGACCATAGAGGTCGAATACGATATTCCTGCGGACGCATGGTATTTTGATAATAATGGAAACCGGACCATGCCTTTCTGCGTACTCATGGAGGTTGCATTGCAGCCATGCGGCTGGTTGGCTGTGTTTGAGGGCGGGCCCGCCACATCAGATAAGCCGCTTTATTTTCGCAACATGGATGGAACAGGCACCATAACAAATGAAATATTTCCTGATGCCGGAACCATTCGCACCCGCACCACCGTCACAAATATTATTAATTTTTCAGGTATTATTCTCATCAATTTTGATGTTGAATGTTTTATTAAAGATACTTGTGTTTATAAAATGGAAACGGGATTTGGTTTTTTCCACAAAGAGGCCCTTGACAACCAGGTGGGCCTTCCGGCAACCGACGAGGATCGGAAATGGCTTGATGAGCCCTGCGATTTTCTTGTTGATCTTACCAACAGGCCGGCGAAATATTGCAAAAGCGAACTTTGCCTTCCAAAGCCCATGCTGCTTATGGTGGACCGCGTGACCGGTTTCTGGCCGGAAGGGGGCAAAAAAGGCGGCAATAAAAGCCTCGGGCGTCTCAGGTCTGAAAAAACGGTTGATATCAGTGAGTGGTTTTTCAAGGCTCATTTCTTTCATGACCCTGTTCAACCCGGCTCCCTTGGCGTGGAAGCAATTGTTCAGACCCTTCAATTCTACATGCTGCATGAAAACATGGCAAAGGGCATTGAGCATCCACGTTTTGTACCCATCGCCCTGGACAATCCGGTAACCTGGAAATACAGGGGCCAGGTGACCCCTTCCATTAAAAGGATCTCCATAGAGATGAATATCACTGACTCGGGCCGGGATGAAAAAGGTTCTTTTGCTGTTGCCGAAGCATGGCTGTGGGCCGATAACTTAAGAATTTTTCATGTTAAAAATTTATGCATATATATTGTGCAGACAAGCCCTGACTCATATGAACAACAGGAAAAAAATAATGATGCAGGGGATAGTGCCGACCTGGAAGTCCCAAAATATTCAAAAACGGAAGATTTAAAAACAGGAGATTCAATAACAGAATACGTCCTGAAGGATATTGAGAATACAACCCACATCGCCAATATTGATCCCTCCTTAATTCACCTTTCCAGGGACAAAAAAACCGCTTTTTGTGATTTAATGCCCCTTTCCCGTTTTCCAATAAATATCGAAAAAAAACAAAGCAATGAACCTTTAATTAAGGTGGGAGAACCTGAGCTTGATTTTGACAAAATTTTTGAATACGGGCGGAGTTTGTTTAACCTTGGACCCTGGTTATTTGAGAACATAGTCCGCTCCCTTTGCGAGCGCTTTATAAGATATGTCATCATAGAGGACCCCGCAGCCTTTGAAAAGGTTCGTAATCGCAGCCTCCTTTACCTCGGCAACCACCAGATACAGGTGGAATCCATGCTTTTTCCTTTGTTAGCCCAGGTATTAACCCAACACCGCATCGTCACCATAGCCGATGCAACCCACAGAACCGGTTGGATCGGATCTTTAAACAATATTGTTTACTCCCACCCGGGGATTAATTATCCAAAAAATATTGCATACTTTGATCAAAACGACAGAAAATCCCTATTCAATATCATAGATAATTTTAAGCAACAGATCAAAAAAGAAGGGATATCCGTATTTCTGCACACGGAAGGCCGGTTGGGCCTGACCTGTAAAAAACCCGTAAAGATATTAAGTTCCGTTTTTATAGACATGGCCCTTGAATCTGATCTTCCAATCGTGCCGGTCAGGTTTACGGGCGGACTTCCGGTTAAAAAACTTAAAAAGACCCTGGACTTTCCCGTGGATTACGGAAAACAGGACTATTATATCGGCACACCGATTTTGCCTGAAACACTCAAAGGATTAAATTATGCGGACCGCAGAAAGATGGTCATAAATGCCATTAATAATCTTGGGGGTCCCAATAAGCAGGAAACCCCGGGTAAACCTGCCCCACATTTCATAAAGGCTGTGGAATCATGGAAAAAGCAGACCGGCACAACCGAGGTAAAGGCTGTTCTATTTAAAGCGCTTGATATGTTAAACGAGATTCCGGAAAAAGAGACACACGAAACCTTGCTTAGACGCGGCCATGGTGAGATAATAAAATTTGAGGATAATGATAAGGATCGCTGGCTGGAAAGATTGGCTGACTGGTTGTTTGAGTAATTTTCACCACCCCATCTCTAACCCAATATTAAGGAATTCCCAATGACGAACACCCCCCTGGACAAGATAGACAAGCAATCATCAATAAAAGATACTAAAAAATCAACTCGCTCTTTAATTGATAGGGATATCAAAGAGCAGTTACTGATCAAGGACAGAGCTATCGCATCCGCTATTCACGGAATCGGGATCGGTGATCTGGAAGGAAATATCATTTATGTCAATGATGCGGCCCTGCGCATGTGGGGGGCTGATGATCCCTCGGAAGTCCTGGGCCGATCCTCCTTAGAGCTTGCAAAGGACAGGGAAGTAGCGGAAAAAATCATGCTTGAAATGCTGGAAAAAGGGAGATGGGAAGGGGAAATCGAAGGGTTTAAAAAAGACGGCACACCGGCCACTCTCTACCTGGCCGCAAATATTGTTTATAACGAAAAAGGTGAGCCCATATGCACCATGGACTCCTTTGTCGACATTACCGATCTGATCGACTACCGTAAGGAGTTGGAACGTGTGGTGCAGGACCTGACCCAGTTGATCGACACTGCCAACGCCCCCATCTTTGGCATCGACAAGACTGGGAAAGTAAACGAATGGAACCAGATGGCGGTGAAAATCACGGGTTTCAGCAAGGAGAAGGTACTGGGCCGGAATCTGGTGAAGGATTTCATCGCCGATGATTACAAAGCATCGGTCAAGGAGGTACTGGATAATGCCTTGAAAGGGAAACAAGCAGCCAACTTTGAATTCCCGCTCTATACCAAGAGTGGCCAGCGGGTGTTGGTGCTCCTTAATGCCACCACCCGCCGGGATGCGGATGGAAATATAATTGGCGTTGTAGGCGTGGGCCAGGACATTACTGACCGAAAAAAAATGGAAGAAGAGCTGCGCATCAAGGATTTTGCCATCGCATCATCTATCTACGGAATCGGCATCGGCGATCTGGAAGGAAATATCACTTATGTCAACGACGCGGCCCTGCGCATGTGGGGGGCTGATGATCCTTCCGAAGTCCTGGGCCGATCTTCCCTAGAGCTTGCCAGAGACAAGGAACAAGCGGAACAAATCATGCTTGAAATGCTGGAAAAAGGAAGCTGGGAAGGGGAAATCGAAGGGTTCAAAAAAGACGGCACACCGGCCACTTTATATCTGGCCGTGAACATCGTCTTTAATGAAAACGGTGAGCCCATATGCACCATGGACTCCTTTATCGACATTACTGATCGAAAAAAAATGGAAGTGAAGCTGGAAGCAGCAAACGAAGAACTGGAAACACGAGTGGCGGAAAGAACCCGGGAACTGGTTAGGGCAAACGAACGACTCATTGCTGAAATTGAAGAACGCAAACTGGTCGCAACCTCTTTAAGAGGAAAAGAGGAAGAATTACGCCAGCAAACTTTAAATCTTCAAGAAACAAACACCGCCTTGAAAATTTTGCTCAAACGGCGTGAACAGGACAAGGAAGATCTTGAAGATAAAGTATTATACAATGTAAAAAAGCTTATTTTGCCATATATTGAAAAATTAAAAAATACCCGTTTGGACTCAAAGCAGGAAACCTATCTGGAAATCCTTGATTCAAACAGTAATGAAATTGTATCCCCTTATCTGAAAAAGCTGTCCACGCAATTTCAAAACTTCACACCCATGCAGATCCAGGTTGCAGATCTTGTTAAAGCCGGTAAAACGACAAAGGAAATATCAGAAGTTCTCAACCTGTCTGACAGGGCCATTGAATTTCACCGCAATAACATCCGCAATAAACTGGGGCTGAAGAACAAAAAAATCAACTTAAGGTCCTACCTCATGTCTTTGTCCCAGTAATTGAAATGTGCTGTTCATGCATCCCTCTGCTTTAAAAACGGTTTGACACAAAATGGGACTAAAGGTAAAGTTAATAAGAATCGCTAAATATCAGACTCATTTATTTAAGGATACAGCAATATAATTTCAAAAATACTCTATCAACCGACGAAAAAAATTATGCTCAACCGATCAAAAACAAAAAACTATGGCCATTCAAATAAATGGCGGGATTATCAATCTAAATTAAAAAAAAAAGATGCAACGCGTCGATCATACCTGCGCATTCCATTATATGCGGCCGTATTATGCGTGCTCATCCTGGTGGGAAATGGAATATTCATTTTATTAGATAAGACACTCGCTACTCAGAATAAAGACTATTCTATAATTTTCGCAGAACAGGTTGAAACTTTAGATAAATACACGCTTCAAAAAATTTTCAATAAAATCCCCTTTGCCAGTGCATCTGATAAAAATTTCGAATTAACCACCGGTGGAAAGACCTACCAGATCATATCAAGCCTGGACCCTTTTTTACAAAAATTTATTATTGATCATATTGATCGAAAAAACTCCATGCATTTCGGATTTGTTGCCATGGACCCGGCAACCGGCAGAATTCTATCCATGGTCAGTTATGATAAAAACAGCAAGGATGCCAATATCTGCATAATCCCTGATTATCCGGCAGCCAGTCTCTTTAAAATTATAACTGCTGCTGCAGTTATTGAAAAATGCGGATTTAACTGCAATACACCGGTCACTTTTAACGACAACAAATATACACTTTATAAAACACAGCTCAAAGACCGGATCAACAAATACACCAACCAGACTACCTTTGAGAAATCTTTTGCAGACTCTGTGAACCCGGTTTTCGGCAAAATCGGCAAGAACCGTCTGGGAAAATCCACTCTGGTGACCTATGCAGCTGCTTTTGGTTTTAACCAAACATTTGATTTTGAGATCCCGCTCAGACCCAGCATAGTTTCCGTCAGTGATGACCCTTATAACTGGGCGGAAATCGCCAGTGGATTTAATAATGAGACATTGATTTCTCCCCTGCACGGGGCGCTTGTTGTTTCCAGCATCGTAAATAACGGTAAATTGATTGCACCGACAATCATCGACGAGATAAATAAAAAAAACCAGGTTGTTTACCATCGAAATTCCCGTGATGTATCAGACATCATCAACCCTAACACCGCAATCACGTTAAAAAAACTGATGAATGCAACGATTGTATCCGGCACGGCTTCAAAATCGTTTTCCAGGTTTAAAAAAGATAAAATTTTATCTAAACTGAACATCGGGGGGAAAACCGGATCAATTAATAACAATGCACAGCATTTAAAATACGACTGGTTTGCCGGGTTTGCCGAAGAAAAAAACGGTTCAAATAAAATCGTTGTTTCCGTTCTGGTCGTTCACCAGGATTATATCGGCACCCGGGCAGCAAGTTATTCTCGAATGGCTATAAAGGAATACTTCCAAAACTATTATGCAAACATCAATGAACAACAAGAAAAAAAATCCGCTGCTCTTTAGCCGCTTATTCAACTCGATCCAAACCTGCCTGAACACCCGGCTTTATTTCGGAAAACACCCGGCTTCAGTCCCGGACAAATCCGTTATCTTTTTTCCATGTCCTGGCAATGTGTTGAACTGCGGGCTTGTCGGAATCATCTGCGTAAAGAATGAGAAAAAACCCGGCTCCGGTTTTCAGATTCCGGACGTTGAGCATATTGAAGCAACAATCAGTCAAAACAACTATGTGCAATGCATTAAAAATGACCTTTCCCTGGCAAGGTATTATTTAGGCGGCGAACAGCAAATTGCTGCGCTATTGACATCCGTTAAGGCCCTTAAACGCATCGATGCCTTTTTTGCCATATACAATAATAAAGAGCTTCAAAACCGGCTGAAGTCGCTGAACACAACACTTCAAACAGCTATTGATGAAGAATCTGAAAACCTGTATCAGGCAATGGGCCATCTTTCTGCTGATGACGTTGAAATTATTTCCAATCGGATAGAGGCGCTTAAAGATGCCGCGTGGATTCTTAACGCTGACCTGACCCAGAATATCATTAAAATCGAATCGCTCACCGGTGACCGGGATTTGACATTAAACCCGTCAACCCTGGCAGCCCTGAAAAATATCAATGCGGTATTAAACAGTATCGACCGGCTGGAAGTCCGCGGCCGGGACTCTGCAGGGATCTCACTGCTGTTCACTATCAATTCCGACACCTATGCTCATTTTAAAAAACTGATCGACCAACAGGGTCTTCAAAAGGATTTTAACGACCGGTTAACCCCTGAAATTCTTCTGAACAACAGCATCAGCGTTAAAGAGTCTGTTAATACCGATTCCGTGAAAAAAGTGGCGATCGCCGTCACATACAAGGTTGCCGCTGAAGTCGGACGCCTGGGGGATAATATCTCATTTATCCGACAACAGATCCTGGGAGATGACGTGCTGCATACCTTAATCGCCCTCCCCCATCTGTATCATACAGTATCCGCTCATACACGCTGGGCATCCGTAGGCGCTATCAATGAAGCAAACTGTCACCCGGTGGACAATAAAGTTTTACCGGATACCATAGAACCCAGTGGAATCATCCATGTATGCTTAAACGGGGACATTGACAATTTTCAGAATTTAAAACAAACCTATGAGCACCAGGGCATCAACCTGCCCGGTGATATAACCTGTGACACCAAAATCATTCCCGTTCATATTGAGGCCTATGTGAAAAAAGGGCATCTCATCGCAGAAGCATTCCGGCTGGCGGTAAGCGATTTTGAAGGGTCCCACGCCATATCCATGCACACGGACCTGGCACCCGGCAAACTGTTTCTGTCATTAAAAGGAAGCGGTCAGGCGATCTTTGTCGGTCTGGCGGAAGGCCACTATATTACTGCATCGGAAATTTACGGCCTGGTTGAAGAGACATCGGACTTTATTAAACTGGACGGTGAAACCCTGAACCCGAATCCAGGCGGACAGGCGGTCAACGGTCAGATCTTTATTCTGGACCAGGCGTCAAACGGCGGCCTTGAGGGCATCACTGCCATGTCCTATGACGGGTCTCCCATTGATATCAACCCGGATCACATCCGAAAAACCCCTTTAACCTCAAGGGATATCGACCGGCAGGATTTTGATCACTTCTTTTTAAAAGAAATTTCAGAAGCACCGGCATCGGTCAGAAAAACCATTGAAAACCGGTGGAAAATAGAAGGAACTGATGACCGAAAATTTATTATCTCGCTGAATCAGCAGACAGTCCCGGAAAAGGTTACATCCGCGTTTAAAACCGACAAAATCAAGCGAATTATTTTCATCGGCCAGGGAACAGCCGGTGTGGCCGCTCTCGCCTGTGCGGACATCATGCGATTTTATCTTTCCGGACTCGATATTCAGGTGGAGGCATTAAAATCTTCTGAACTCAGCGGATTTATGCTTAACGATGATGAAACCGACCAGTTCAATGACACACTTCTGGTTCCGATCAGTCAATCCGGAACCACCGCTGACACCAACCGGACGGTGGATATGGTAAAAAAACGTGGGGCCTGCTCCATTGCCATTGTCAACCGCAGGGATTCTGACCTTTCCTTCAAGGTTGACGGCGTACTTTATACCAGCAGCGGCAGAGATATTGAAATGTCCGTGGCATCCACTAAAGCATTTTATTCACAAATTATTGCCGGTGCCCTGCTCGGACTTTATTTTGCCCAAATGACCGGGCGCCGCAGCAATGCTTTTATCTCAAACGAAATCAAACAAATGATCGAGCTGCCATCACACATGGAAAAAATTCTTTCCATGAAAGACCGGATACAGGCATCTGCCCAACGCAACGCAATCTCCCGTACCTACTGGGCGGCGGTGGGCAGCGGCCCGAACAAAGCCGCGGCCGATGAGATACGGATCAAGCTCAGTGAACTCTGCTACAAGACCATATCTTCTGATTATGTTGAGGACAAAAAGCACATAGACCTGTCTTCCGAGCCCTTGATTTTTGTCTGTGCCGCCGGCACCCGACGGAGTGTCATTGGCGACATCATCAAAGATACGGCCATCTTTCACTCCCATAAGGCGCTGCCCATCGTTATTGCCGATGAACACGAAGACCGGTTCTCTCCTTATTCAAATGACATCATCCATGTACCGTCGGTCAGCGAGCATTTTGCACCCATCCTGAACACACTGGTCGGTCATCTCTGGGGGTATTACGCTGCCCTGACCATTAATGAAGGTTCCAGGTTTTTATATAACTTCAGGAAAGACTTGCAGGATACCATAGAGAGTTTTACAAATGACGGCCTGGACATTTATGAAATCGCGCTTGAAAAAACCTTCAGGGAAAGAATCATCCGTTTTTATCATGAATTCAGAAAACGGCAGGAAGAAAACCGGTTATCTGTCACCATCGGAATCAATGCGTCCACCCACCTGATTCTTTTGTTAAAATACCTCGGCGGTCGGCTGCCGCTCACTGATTTTGAACTGGATTTCGGCATCAAGGGGACTGCCACCAATATATTCAACAAGCTGTTCGAATCTTTGGGAGACGCCATTAACTGCCTGGCAAGGCCCGTGGACGCCATCAAACACCAGGCGAAAACCGTGACCGTGGGGACCAGCCGGATTGAAGAAAAAGCTGAGGGGCTTTTGTTTGATTTCCTGAAATCAAAGAGTTTTTCACTGGCACAGTTAACCATCAGTAACATCATGGTCATCAAAAACCTGCAGAACATTATCACCCAGATCAAAGGCTCCTCCCTTTACCGAATATCCGGCATCAACCTGCTGGGGGAACCCACGGAAGACACCTTCATTGAACTGATTGAAAAAACCGGCAGTTCCTCGGCCATGATTTCCCGGGCCGAACAGGACAAGCGGCTGAAAGGGACCAAAAAAATCATTGTCCGCCGCGGAAATGTCTATATCGGCAAAGGCCGAAAAGACAACCGGAGCATTCTGGTGATCCCGCTGATTTCCAATAATCCGTCACAACCCAATACCATTGAGTTTTTGATGCTTTTAGACATCGGGTTTAACCCGGATGTCTCACTGGCGCCCAAGGTCAAGGCGTTAGGCGGCAAGCACGAGCATATCAAGAACCTGGTTCAGGAAAACAATATTGTCTGGGAAGACAAGTTTTTGGAACTGGTGGATATGGCGGACCTGTTCGGGAAGTCGGCGGAAAAGGTGGCGGAATCAATTATTGCGAAATTGTCCTGATGGTTCTGTGAAAAGTCACATTCCATTTTTTCTTCATTGGCCTCACTTGCTGATTTTTTGCAAGCGGCATGACAGTGAACATGACTGTATTTGCCGTGAAACAGGTTGCCCTATGTTTTACGAATAATATAACTACATACCGTGCACATACCAATGTATAGGACAATGATTATCCAAAACGATCCTGCAGCACCCAAAGGGCTTTCCTCGTATTTAAAAAATTGAAATACAAACCAGTTTGCGGTTTCTCCCACAAGAAAAAACAAAGTTGACACCACAATGGGAAGGATTATTACCTGTCTGCGAAAAATATTATTCCAGAAAAGCAGCCAGCAAAATCCTGTAAAATGAACAGGAACACTCCACTGCCAAGCTGGAATTTTATCAAAATGATAAACAGTGAAGGGGAAATCAGGATTGCCGATCGTTATTTCTCCAACAAAGACAGAACAACAATAAAAAATTGCCGCCTGTATGATTCGATAATATTCCTTTTTCATGCGATTTGCCTCATCCTTACTATACTCTAAAAATTATCTTAATTTGATCTGTTTTCCGTTCTCGACAAGGCCGACGACATCCTTGACCCGGTTTTCGCCGTAGAGGAGGAGTTCTTCCATTATATGGGCCGTATACTGGTCGTCACCCGCTTCAATAGCGGCCATCAGACGTTCGTAATAATCGATGATATCCGTAGAGGCATTTGGTAAAAGATGAAAAAATTCAATATAATATCGATATATCGGATTAAAGGAGTTGAAAAGCAGTCGAATTACTATGTTTCCGGCCAGACGGTTCAATCTGGCATGCAAATCGAAATTCAACAGTGCAATTGCCTGCTTGTCGTCCATTTGGCGTTTCATGTCGGTTACAATTTCTTTCATGTCGGCAATATCTGCAGCTGACGCTCGCTGGGCAACCCGGGCTGCACCGTAGACCTCTATAATACGGCGGAAATCCATCATTGCAATCAGGATGTCCGAGTCAACGGCCTCACCGTAGTTCGTGATTTCCATCAGCAGCATAATCGATGCGTGGGCAGGAACATCATTAACATATGTGCCACTGTTCGGTCTTTTTTCGACAATACCGAGCTGGATCAGCTTCTCAATCGCCTCTCTGACGGTTATCCGGCTGGCGCTTAATAAATCGACTAAATTCCGCTCCGAAGGAAGTCGGCTCCCCGGTGAGTATTTTCCGCTAAGAATGTCCATCTGCAGGGCCTTGGCGATCTTCCCGGACAGCTTTTCCTTGCGATGATCACGGTCGCTCAATTTTTTCTCCTGATATTTTGGCATCCTGATTATTGGACTGTCCATAGAATAACTCCAAAATTACCTCATAAATATTAATATGTCAATAAATATAGAGTAAAAAACCTTGACACCTATATATCTTTATGACAAATAATTAGAAAATTGGACATACCAATTATTGACAGATCATCAAAAATAAATATGGAAAAAAAGGGGACAGAAATGGAGGTATCTGCGAATACATTTAAAAATAATGCCAAAGGGAAAAGACGGTCGCACCGCTTTGAGCGCATAAAAAAAGAACTCCTTTCCTTTCAAACTTATTTGTGTCCTGAGCGTGCATGTCTTGTCACGGACTATTTTAAAAAGCATGATGCTTCGACTGATCCCATGGTGATTCGCAAGGCCAAGGCATTACGCCATATTTTTACGCATAAATCAGTGGCCATTTATCCTGATGAGCTGATCGTAGGGAATATGGGCAGCCGGCGTATTTCTGCCCTTATCCAGCCTGAGTTGGCGGGAATTTTTATGAGTGAAGAGTTGCTATGGATAGATAAGAGAAAGACCACGCCTTTCCAAAGCCCATGGTCTGACCGTTTAAAATTGCTCTTTAGAGTTTACCCCTACTGGTTTACCCGCAATTTGGCTTTCAGATCATTCTTTCCTCATATTTTCCGGCTGATACGCTACGCAGCCGATCAGCTTAATGCAAAGTATTATTTGATCCATGAGGCGGGGGGTATCGGACATTTTCTTCCCAACTACGAAAAGATGCTCAAGCTGGGTGTGAAGGGCTATATGAAGGCGATGGAAAAAAAAGAAGATGATCTGCATAAAGCCACCCGCATTACCTGCGAGGGGCTGGTTGCTTTTGCCACCCGCATGGCACAGGAAGCCGAGCGATTAGCAGCAGAAGAGAAGGATGAAGTTCGCGTCAAAGAACTTGTGGAAATAGCGCGTATCTGCCGCAAGGTCCCCCTGGAGCCGGCGGATACGTTTCATGAGGCATTACAGTCTCTGTGGCTGACCCACATGGGGGTTAATCTGGAAGGAATCAACTCTGCAATCTCCTTTGGCAGGATGGATCAGTATCTTTATCCTTATTACAAGCGGGACATGGAAGAAGGTAGGATGAACCCGGAGCGCGCCCGGGAACTTCTGCTTTGTTTTTCCGCCAAGGCCACCGAGCATGTTTTTCTACTCTCGGAAAGAACCAGTCAATACCATGGGGGGTTCCTGGTTGTCCAGGCGGCGATAGTGGGCGGGATGGATCAAAGCGGGAAAGATGCGGTTAATGACCTTACCTATGTCTTTCTTGATGTTATGGAAGAATCAGGGCTCCGTGACCCCAATTATCAGGCGCGGATTCATCCTGATTCCCCTGAAGACTATCTGAAGCGAGTAGTAGATATGGCAAGGAAAGAGGGGGGTGTACCGGCTCTTTTTAACGATAAGGCAACAATAGCTGCCCTCACCCATCATGGCTACCCTCTACAAGAAGCACGGAATTACGCAGTAGTAGGTTGTGTTGAACCGGCCCTGCCGGGCAAAAGTTTTTTTTCTACAGATGCAGGCCTTTTTAATCTTCCAATTTGTCTTGAGCTGGCCCTAAACAGCGGGAAACGATTCAATGGCCGTGGAAGAGTCGGGGTTGCTACTCCTGACCCCAAATCTTTTAACAGTATTGATCAGGTGATAGAGGCCTTCAGGGTGCAAGTGGATCACATGGTGGCGCAGATGATAGGTTATCAGCAGATGATAGAGAAAGGGAACCGCGATTACCATCCCACACCCCTGTCCTCCTTGCTGGTAGACGGTTGCATCGAGTCAGGGAAAGATGTCACTGCAGGCGGAGCCATGTATAACTCAAGCGGAATACAGGGGATCGGAGTGGCCGACGTTGCAGATTCGCTCGCAGCCATAGAGGATGTGGTGTTTAAACGCCGGAAGTACACCATGAGCGATGTTCTTAAAGTCCTGTTTACTAACTTTTCTTCTAATCCAAAAATTCAGGCAGAACTTCGCAATGCACCAAAGTATGGAAATGACCATGCCATGCCCGATGGCTACGCAGATCTGACGGTTCGCATATTCCATACAGCCCTTGCCGGACATCGCAACACGCGCGGTGGGCCCTATGTGCCGGGATTTTATTCAGTAACAAGTCATGTCGCCTTTGGAAAATATGTAGGCGCACTGCCTAGTGGGAGACAGGCAGGGGAACCTTTGGCGTCTAGTTTAGGACCGGGCAACGGAAATGACCGTTTAGGACCTACAGCAGTTCTTAACTCGGTAGCCCATGTAGACTCGACACTGGCACCTAACGGTTATGCCCTAAATCTTCGTTTCGACTCCAATACGTTGGCAGGTGATCGTGGAATAGATATCATGGGCGCTCTTGTAAAAGGCTACTTTGATTCAGGGGGAATGGAGATGCAAGTAAACGTACTCGACCCTGAGATGTTAGAGGAGGCAAGAACCGAGCCGGGAAAATATCCTGGATTGGTAGTCCGGGTGGCCGGTTACTGCGCATATTTCGATGATTTACATGATTCGGCGAAACAAGAAATCATTAATAGGACTCGCTTAGAAGTTTAAAGCAGAAGGGCAGAAGGGGGGACGTCCTTAAATATCTCAATAACTTATTTCAGCAGGCTGTAGCCATAATGCCTGACAATCGATTCCCCCCGTTGGACCGCGTACCCAACCCCTGCAGGTGTCATCATCAGCCTGCGGGCAAGTTCACTTAATGAGACGTTCAATTCCCGAACTGCCCAAAAGCAGAAAAGCCCCCGTGCGTCCGCACGATGCTGCTGTCGTCCTTTTGCG